>NZ_JAKKCN010000009.1:0-100254 GCF_021728155.1 Vibrio sp. J2-4 | reverse complement strand
CCGAAGGTCCCCCTCTTTGGCCCGTAGGCATCATGCGGTATTAGCCATCGTTTCCAATGGTTATCCCCCACATCAGGGCAATTTCCTAGGCATTACTCACCCGTCCGCCGCTCGACGCCGTTATCGTCCCCCGAAGGTTCAGATAACTCGTTTCCGCTCGACTTGCATGTGTTAGGCCTGCCGCCAGCGTTCAATCTGAGCCATGATCAAACTCTTCAATTTAAGATTTTGTCGGCCCAATGAATACTGAACATTACATAAGTAATGTTTGAATTGACTGTGCTGAATCTTTCGACTCAATGGTCACTTCGTATCATTGAAACCTAATTTGAAGCCGAAGCTTCTAATTGGATTATCATCAACGAGTGCCCACACAGATTGATAGGTCTATATTGTTAAAGAGCTTGCTTATCGAGAAGTTTTTCTCTCAAAGCGGAGGTGCATTCTAGCGAGATAATTGAGAGTGTCAAACACTTTTTTTCAACTAATTTTCGTAGAAGCTTTTCACCTCTTCGACTCTGCTGAAGCCTTGTGGCGTCTGCCGTGTCGATGGATGCGCATTATAGGGAGAAGATTTTCTTTGGCAATACTAAAAGTACATTTTTTCTAAAAAAACATGCCAAGTGGATACTTTCCATCCAACCTAAAAATTACCCCGAAATAACACTCAAGATTTCTACAGCTTACCCACAAAAATCTGTGGATAACTACTCATCACTATCGAAGAAGTAAGAAATGCGTGAACGCGGATTAAGATACTCTTTGATTTTCTCCGGCAATTTAGACGGATGAATCGCGTTAACTATCTTTATATCCTTTGATGCAAGATCAATGATTGGTGCCTGCGTCCTTGGCACTGATGGGTCGTAAACCAATACATTTGGGAATAATAGATGCGATGCATTCACTGAGATAACCAAGCCCACCATATTATTGGAAAGCTGAACCACAGTGCCTGGAGGAAACACGCCCATAAACTTAATCAGGATATTCAGGTTTTCTTCTTTATATAGGTGTTTACAGTTCTTATATAAATGAGAGAGTGCGGTATAAGGAATTTTTTGCTCTGAGACTATAGGTGTATGACACAAGTTATCAAATGCGTTAGCTACAGCAATAATTTGAGCAAACTCGTTGATCTCATCTCCTTTCAGACCTTTGGGATAGCCAGACCCATCTCTTAGTTCATGGTGCTGTGCAATCACAACTCTTGCAACTTCGGGAAAACCTTCTATTTGACTCGCAAGGTCTACTCCATATTTGGTGTGCAACTTTAAGTAGTTAGTTTCTGGTTCCGTCAGCGGTGCTTGCTTTCTTAATATTGCGGTAGGAATTTTTATTTTCCCGATATCGTGGAATAGCGCTGAGAATGAAAGCTCTTTCAACTGCGCAGCTGAGTACCCCTTAGCACGGCCAATCATCATGGCGATAACAGCAACGTTCAACGAATGGAAATAAATATCTTCAAACTCATTTTTACCGTTCATCAGGTGTAGAGTGACATTATCATCACACATTAACTTCTCGACGATATCTTCAATAAGAAGCTTCGCTTCATCAACGGCAGCTGTTGGACGATTACGAATTTTCGTCATGACCGAGCGCATACGCGCAAGAGAGCGCTCAAACTCTTTTTCGCACTGGATAACGCGTCGACGATACGCACTTAACTTTTCTATGCGGTTTTGTTTTTCTTGCCAAAGTTTTTGAGTTTCATGATCTAGCGACGCTTCATTCGTTACTCTATCAGCTTGTATCTGGTCGACTGGAAGTGGTGCGGCATCACTTTGCTCTGGATTAAAGTAAACGAACTTTACACCGAGGTGACGGATCATCTCGACTTGTTCTTGATCTTTAATCTTAAAACTATTGAGTAGAAAAGGGTGATCGTTCCACTTTAGCGGAAGACGGATATGTAATCCGGGTTGAATACGATCGACCGTAAGTTTAATGGCTGCCACTTATTCACTACTGATTTACGTTGCCTAAGAGAGTTAGAATACTAGTAAATTTTGTGAATAAATTCATCAGTAAGTATCAAAACATCAGATGGTCATTTCTAATTACTCATTTAATGAGCAAAAGCAAGCTACTTTAAGGTTCGATCTGCTTTGCGTATTTTAAGCTGAGCCTCGAACGTTGGCTTATCTATTATTTCTTGACCTTTGACTAATCCCATTAATGTTTGTACCGCTACACGGGCCATATCACTGATAGGAAAGTGCACTGCCGACACTGTAGGATAAAGGCTTTCACAAAGGTCGACACTGTCAAAGCTAGTTAAAGAGATTTGCTCCGGTACTGAAATATTGTGCTCGTGTAAGTACTGCATTGCACCGACCGTCATTTCCTCACTGCAAGAAAAGACTGCAGTAACTTCAGGGTGTCGTTGTAAAATTGCAGCCATTGCATCATAACCACTTTGCCGACCATAATTCCCTTCTTCACACCAGCTTTCGTCAATATCGATACCTGCGTCCTTCATCGCGTCAACGTACCCAAGCTTTCTTAATAAACTATTATGACGTTGGGATGGACCGGTAATACAGGCGATTTTTCTATGACCACCAGCTAAAAGATGCTCGACGGCAATACGGCTTGCATGATGATGATTAAAAGTAACGCAACGCTCTTCTATTCCTTCAACATAGCGATCCAGAAGAACGAAAGGCGTAGGCTGTTTTGCTAATTCACGTAAATCATCATCTGACAAATAACGACTATGGAGGACATAGCCATCACAACGCAGATCATTAAAACGCTGAATGGCTTCCTTTTCACCTTCTGCAGAATGATGTCCTTGAGCGGTAATCAGAAACTTTTTATGAATATCCAGCTCAGTCTGAACCTGCTCCATCATCTCTCCAAAGAAGCCCCCCGTATAGTAAGTCACCAATAAGCCAACCATATTACTGGATGAGGTTGCGAGTGAACGAGCAATCGCACTCGGGCGATAATTCAGTTGCGCCATAGCTTGCTCTACTTTTTTTCGAGTTTCTTCGCGAAACTTCCCCTCCCCATTAATGATTCGAGAAACGGTAGAGCGATTTACACCGGCGAGTTCGGCGACATCTTTAATCCTTGCCATAATGCTATTGGGTCCAACTGCAATTGTTATTAAATATCCGTTTGTGTAGAACGGCTGCCAGCAATTCGTAAGGTGCTTATAGGGGGCGAAGCTGGCAGCCTTTAATCATACACCGACCATTTGATTGGTAGAAACGAGCTCAGAGTAATCCGTGACAGCTATACCATGTTGAGCTAACTGTTCTTTTAAAATGGGAGAGGTTAGAACTTGTAACTCTAGCTCTCGCTGAAGCGCATAACCACTCTTTAAAATCAGCGCTTGATCGGCCTCTGCCGGGTGGCACATCACCTCAACCAAATCATAGTTTGTCTTTAGACTCAATAAATGCGCCATCAAACCATCTAAACTTACTTTTTGATCGTAAAACTCGTCAGTAAAGACATACCTTGTTGTCATCGATTCTTGACACAAGCCAGTGCCCCGCAGTGGCACTCGGTATTCACTCGCTACCTCTTTAATAACGGGCAAAATTTGAGGGTGAGTATGCGCGTGATGATGGCTATCTAAGTGGCTTAGCTCTAACCCAAGCGATAAAAAATGTTCCACCTGAGCTTTTGCTTCGTCATAAATGACCTGAGTTTCGAAGTCCTGCTTACCCCACAGTTCGTCGTATTTGATAAAATGCGCTCGACCGTTGGTCAAATTAGGGTGCCCAGTTAGAGGCACTCCCGCTGTAAACCTAAGATGAACACCAATTCTCAAGTCTGGATTATGGCGAGCCAACTCTAAAGCATGCTTCTCAGCATCCATACCGACCATCATGGTGGTTGAATGAACAACACCTTGCTGATGAGCTTTTACGATGCCGTTATTTACACCTCTCGTTAAACCAAAATCATCAGCATTAAAAATGACTTTCATTGGCGCCCTTCCTTAGTACTACAACGTCGTTAGTTTAAATTGAGGTAAATACGGAGCGTTCACCGCTAGGATATCATCCAGAATTGACTTGGCACGACCAATGTCTGGCACCAATGGGTTGTTGGTTAATGCCATGAGCGCTTTGTCATAATTACCTTCAACAGCAGCGTCTATTGTCAACTGTTCATATGCTTTGACTTGATAGAGTAATCCTTTGATATTGTTTGACAGCTCACCAACCGCAAGAGGTTTCGCGCCCCAACTACCAATCACCGCGCTACACTCAATCACAGCATCGTCGGGGAGGCCGTTAATCGCTCCGTTATTTAAGACGTTAACAACATGAATACTATTACGATTGTTATAAATTGAATCAACCAAGTTTAGTGATGCATCTGAGTAATAAGCCCCACCCCGCTCTTCTAACTCTTTCGGCTTATGATCGAGATTAGGATCTTGATAGAGCTTGAATAGCGCATTTTCTGTTTCCATTACCTGCTCAGCACGAGTGCCCTTTTCACCCGCGCTTTGTTTCTCTTCAGCGAGCATAGCATCGGTTTGATAGAAATAACGATGGTAAGGACATGGTATCGCCCCCAGCGCTTTTAGAAATGCGGGATCCCACGGTTCTTCCCAGATGTTCTTCATGCTGAAGTTAGCACCATCACCGACTTTCTCTAATACTGTTTGAGTAATATCTTCTCCATTGAGCCATGCTTTGTGCACCCAAACGAGATGGTTTAATCCGGCAAACTCAAGTTGTAGCTCTTTTGGCTCGCACTCCATCATTTCTGCGATCATCATTTCCATCGAAACCGGCACATTACATAAACCAATACTCTTTACTTTGGTGTACTTACTGACGGCTTCAGAGACCAAACCCGCAGGGTTGGTGAAGTTGAGCATCCATGCATTGGGTGCCAACTCTTCAATATCTTTACATATATCAAGAATAACCGGGATGGTTCGTAGTGCTTTAGCAAACCCACCAGGGCCTGTTGTTTCTTGGCCGATGACGTCGTATTTAATTGGAATTCGCTCGTCATTAGCACGAGCAGTAAGGCCACCCACACGGAACTGCGTCATCACAAAGTCCGCATCTTTTATCGCAGCACGACGATCAAAGTCTGCTTTTATCTCAATCTTTGCACCTGCTTTATCAACCATTCGCTGCGCTAGACCTTTGATAATCTCAAGCTTCTCAGCTCCTGACTCAATGTCCACAAAATGAATCTTCTTAACGGGTAAATATTCTAAGCGCTTAATAACCCCTTCAACCAGTTCAGGGGTATAGCTACTACCACCGCCAATAATGGCAAGTTTGATCGCCTCTCTAGACATTTTTCTCCCCTTATTTGTTCGAGATTTTTTTGTTCAGTGCAACGATTTCTACAGCCATTTCTTGAGCCAAAATCGTGGTCATTAAGTGATCTTGAGCATGTACCATCACTAACGTCACCGGGACTTTCCCTTCCCCCTGATCTTCCTCAATCAACTGAGTCTGAATTAAGTGGGCTTTGTTAATGCACTCTCTTGCTTGAGAGAGCTTCTCCTCAGCCGCATCAAAATCTTGTTCTCTAGATAAACGCAACGCCTCGTAGCTCAAACTTCTGGCTTCGCCAGCATTGCAGATGATCTCCATTACAACCAATTCTTGTTCCATCATTTTCTCTCCGAAGATCGGGCCGCGGCAATTACGGCCCATTAAGCACAGTTAAGCAGTAACGCCTTCGCCTGAAGGTTGCGCCTCATCTTTAGTTTCTTTCGTCGTTGGTAGTTCTTGCTCCAACATTTGCTTCTCAAACATTTTGAAGAATGGGAAGTAGATAATTAGATCAAGAATCAATAAACCAATGACGAGCAATACTGGCGCAAAGGTCCAACCGCTACCCCACGAAGCACCTATCAGTGCAGGTGTTGTCCAAGGCGTTGTAGCGACACCCATACCCACAAAGCCGACATGCACAGCAAAGTACGCAATCGTAGCGTTGATGACTGGAGCGAAGACGAACGGGATAAACAAGGTCGGGTTCATCACAACTGGGCTACCGAAGATCACAGGTTCATTGATTTGGAAGAAGCCAGGCACCGCACTCATTCGACCAATACTCTTTAGGTGAACAGAACGGCTAAATGACATCAGCATAACAAGAGCAAGTGTTGCACCAGAGCCACCGATAAAGATGTAAAAATCCCAGAAAGGCTGAGTAAATACGTTTGGAATCGGTTCACCTGCAACAAAGGCTTCGATGTTGGCACCAATGTTGGTCAAGAAAATTGGAGAAAGCAGCCCCACAACAATTGCAGCACCATGGATACCCGCAAACCAAAGTAGTTGGCAAAGCAATAGAGCGCCAATAATGGCAGGCAATGAGTTAGACGCACTAATTAAAGGCTTAAAGACTGCCATGACCGCATCTGGAATCAGCATGTCGTACTGGGTTTGCACGAAAAGGCTAAGTGGGTATAAGGTAATGAATATCGCTAAGACTGGTAACAGCACTTCAAATGATCGTGCAATCGCCGGTGGAACTTGCTCTGGCATGCGAATCGTAATGTTGTGCTTTTTCATAAAACGGTAGAGCTCTACCGAGAAGAATGCACACATCACTGCGGTGAAGATCCCGGTTCCTCCCATGTGTGACATAGACAGCGCGCCATCTTTAGCTGGGGCCGCGATGAGTAAAAAAGACATCAGCGACAATACAGCACTCGTGATCCCATCCATCTTGTAAGCCTTAGCTAAGCTATAAGCAACGCCGAGCGAAACAAAAATGGTCATGATACCCATCGACATGTTGTAGGGCATCATTATGGTATCAAAATGTGTGGTGGCGAAATCGAGCCAAATTCGACCAAAAGTAAAGGTCGTGTCTTCGGCAAATGGTGGGAATGCAAAAATCAAAATGAAACTACCGACAATAATAAACGGCATTGCAACTATAAAACCATCTCTCATTGCTCGAACATGGGGCTGATTCCCCACTTTTGCTGCTATAGGGGCTATATGCTTTTCGACTGCGCCTATAATTGCGTCATAAAGCTTCATAGAATCCATCCTTATTTTAGGCAAAAGAATCCCGCATCAAATATTTATATTTGATGTACAGTTATCTTTTTTAATTTAAAACTATGGTTTAGTTAATTAATTCTAATGCTTGCTCTAGTACTTCCTCTCCCTTCATCATTCCATAATGCTGAGGAGAAATCGCATCAATGTTTTTACCATGCTCTTGCGCCGTTTTTCTTAGCTCTTCTAGCTGAAAACGTACTTGAGGCCCGAGAAGACAAACATCGTACTCTTTAATTGCATCTTCAAATGCATTCACTGACATCGCATCAATTTTGCACTCAATTCCTTTATTTTCAGCAGCTTGCTCCATTTTTTTAACAAGCATACTGGTTGACATCCCTGCGCTACAGCATAAAAGGATCTTTTTCATAGCCTTACTCCCGTTGTGTAAATTTCAACCTGCAAAAACTGTAGCAAAAATAACCAAGACAAAAAAGCGCAACCGGTTGCATTATTCGTGAACACAATCCCAATTTAGAAAATACGACCTGTTTTTTAGTAATTATTTAGGTCTAGGATAAAAACCAGGAAATAAATTAAGACACCACATTAGGTTTCAAATTATCAATATATTACTACTGACAACGTCGTTATTAATTTCTAAAAAGGAATAGAGAATGAAATTTAATAAATTGGCTATTGCAACGCTTGTAAGTGCCGCACTATCACAATACTCATTTGCTCAAACCGACTCTAAAGGCACCATTTATCTAACGTTTGATGATGGACCAATCAATGCGTCTATTGACGTTATTCAAGTACTTAACCAAGAAGATATCAAAGCGACGTTTTACTTTAATGCTTGGCACTTAGACGGAATTGGTGATGAGAATGAAGACCGTTCGCTAGAAGCCTTAAAGCTCGCATTAGACACTGGTCATATTGTCGCGAACCATAGTTACGATCATATGGTTCATAACTGCGTTGATGAGTTTGGACCTAATAGCGCAGCAGAATGTAATGCTACCGGCGACCACCAGCTTAACTCGTACCAAGATCCTGTTTACGATGCCTCAATGTTTACGGAAAACTTATCTGTGTTAGAGAAGTATTTGCCTAACATTACAAGCTACCCGAATTATAAGGCAACAGAGTTTGCTAGACTGCCCTACACCAACGGCTGGCGCGTAACTAAAGACTTCAAAGCCGATGGATTGTGTGCAACGTCTGATGACTTTAAACCTTGGGAACCAGGCTACGTTTGTAATATCAACGACCCATCAAACAGTGTGAAAGCCTCAATTGCGGTACAAAACATTCTGGCTAATAAAGGCTATCAAACACATGGTTGGGATGTGGATTGGGCACCTGAAAACTGGGGGATAGCAATGCCAGCCAACAGTCTAACAGAGGCAGAACCTTTCCTAGGTTACGTAGATGCAGCATTGAACAACTGTGCTCCTACCACCATCAACCCTATCAATTCAAAAGCACAAGAGTTTCCATGTGGTACACCACTCCACGCAGACAAGGTCATTATTCTAACGCATGAGTTTTTGTTTGAAGATGGTAAGCGAGGAATGGGTGCAACCAAGAATTTACCTAAATTAGCGGAATTTATCCGACTAGCAAAACAAGCTGGCTATGTATTCGATACGATGGATAACTACACACCAAACTGGCAAGTTGGTCATAGCTACAACGCTGGCGACTACGTCCTACATTTAGGCACCGTTTACCAAGCAGTGACCAGCCATAACGCACAGCAGGACTGGGCACCTTCCCCAACCTCTAGCCTTTGGACCAATGCTGATCCGGCAACAAATTGGGAAGTGAATGTTTCATATAAAGAGGGAGATGTAGTGACGTACTCTGGCAAACGTTATCTCGTCAACGTCCCACACGTCTCTCAAGCCGATTGGACACCTGACTCACAGAACACCTTGTTCACAGCTCTATAAGCTGTTCCCTACTATTATCATGTAGTAGCTTGCGCGAGGTAATCCCTCGCGCTTTTTTATTTTTAGAAAAGTAAAAATGGAAAGCAGTAAAGAGTGGACTGACTGGGCCTGGCATTCCTGACGCCACGCTGGATTTGAATTCACAAACCCTAGATACAACAAAGCCCCGACTTACGTCGAGGCTTTATCATATGAATTATGGTACCGGTGGGCGGACTTGAACCGCCACGCCCGAAGGCAACGGATTTTGAATCCGTCGTGTATACCAATTTCACCACACCGGCATCTTTGGGCTATTGCCCTTTGATGATTGGCATTATACGGAAGCTTTTGACCTGCGCAAGCAGAAATACCTTAAATAACTATCGTTTGCTGATAATTTCGCCACAAAGTGTGACAAAGCTGTACTGATAAGAAACGTACGCTCCATTTCCTACTACTGATCCAGGTGAAAATGAGTATACGCAACTCTTTTTAAATTCTATTCACTGTAATATCAGAAACATAACCATTCCCAATGCTCGACAAAGCCGTATGGAGCATCTCGGCAGCATCTTCCGCTTGCATGAAGTGACTCGTGTCCATCGTGTTGCCGCTTGTCTTCCAGAATTCCGTATCCATACCACCAGGATAAACCGCGATAATTTTCATCGGCTTTCCTTTTAACTCCAAACGAACCGACTCGATTAATCCTTTGACAGCCCACTTCACAGCACAATACGTAGACTCTTGCGCTTTTGGTTGTTGAGCGGCTGTGGACATGATCATGACCACTTTTATCGGTTGATCTTTGTAACGCTTTACTAACTCTCTTAACACATGAATCGCAGAATTCAGGTTATTATCAATCAGTTTTTGAATCTCTTCCGGCTCCTGCTCTTCCAGTTCGCCAAAATAACCACTTCCTGCACTATGAATGACCATTTCAGGCGGCTGTTTCATCCCATCAAATAGGTGTTTCACATCTTGATGCAGTGAGAGGTTGCAAGCTTGATATCCGACGTTATGAGAGAGTTGTTTAGCTAATGCGGATAGTTTTTCTGTGTTTCTTCCTATGATATACGTCTCTTTGTCTTCCGCATCATAACGCTTTGCCAGCTCTGCCCCTAAACCGCTACTTGCACCTGTAATTACAATCATGGCTACCTCTTTTCTATCACATACTTTTAATGTATCTATCAATTAAGGTAACAGAATCTTGGTAATTCACACCTCAAGAACACCGTTCTTTGAAGCAAGCGGCTTTCTTACTCTCATGATGCATGAAATTCCAAGTAGAACGAGGAAGATTTAACCTATGCTTAAGCAAGAATAACGTTCTGAATTTTCTATCGACTTTCGGGTAAGAACTGAATAGGAGCATGCGAATGACTGGGTCAAAATGGCAATGGTTACTGAAGCAAATGACGCGCAAATTGTGGGTTCGCACATCACTTTATGCCTTACTTGCTGTCGCCACCGCCCTAATATCCATTGTTTTAAACCAGTTCATTACTCTGCCTCCTGCAATCAACGTCAGTAAGGATTTGCTTAACAACATATTAAATATCCTCGCGACTTCCATGCTTGCGGTGACCACATTCTCGCTCAATATAATGGTCTCAGCGTACAGTGCCGCTAGTGCAGGGGTAACGCCGCGAGCGACAAAACTGTTGATGGAAGACAGCACAACACAAAATGCTTTGGCGACCTTTCTTGGCTCTTTTCTATTTAGTTTGGTAGGCATTATCGCGCTAGGCATTGGCGCCTATCATCAACAAGCACAAATTTACCTATTCATCGTTACCATCGCCGTGATCGTGATGATCATACTCACCTTGCTACGTTGGATTCAGCACCTTTCCGTACTAGGGAGAGTCAGTGAAACTACCTCCTACGTGGAACAAGCTTTGTTAGATGCGATAAGAAAACGTGGTCGGGAACGCTGGCTAGGCGCTCACCCATGGAGCCATCCAGAACATAAACCCAGAGGAAGCAAGCCTATTTTCAGCCAAGAAATTGGCTACTTACAGCATGTTGATATGCATCATCTCGATAGTATTGCTGAAGCAAACCAATGCACCATCTATCTTGAACGACAACCAGGAAGTTTTGTGTATGTGAGTCAACCATTGGCTTGGGTTTGTGGAGCGTTGCCAGACGAAAACGAAATAACTGCGGCCTTCACGATTCGAACGGAGCGTTCCTATGATCAAGATCCTCGTTTTGGATTAGTCGTCATGGCGGAGATCGCCTCACGAGCTCTCTCCCCCGCAGTGAATGATAACGGTACCGCGATTGATGTTCTTGGGCGTTCTGTACGAGCGCTTTCATTATGGGGAGAGTTACTCAGCGAACCTCCCACCAAGACTCGATACCCTAGGCTATTTGTGCCCGCATTAAGCTGCCAAGATTTATTTGATGATGTCTTTTTGCCAATCGCGCACGATGGTGCAGCGCAACTCCAAATACAGATTCGCCTACAAAAAGCCTTGCTAGCTCTCTCTAGTATGCACCCCAAGTTGTTTTTATCACCTGCAACCAAGCTATCAGAAAAAGCTTTAGAGCTCTCCTTGAGCCAGCATTATACCGAAGATGAGAAACACCAACTCTCTCATCTGTCTAATCTAGTTACAGACCAAAAAGCTAATGGTTAGGCAAGTAAAATTCAGTTGAAATAGGTTACCGAAAGGCCTTGTACGTCATGGTATATATTCATAACACACAGCAGAAAAGTCACTTCGTTTAAGCATAATTAAAGACTCTGTGCGTTAGGTCTCTTTTCTCTTGGTGAGGGAATCTATATTCTGACGCACAATTTTTAAGGTAAGTGATGGAATAATGACAACGTCTACAACTCTTCCACCTGCTGGTCTCTTTCGTCGACTTGCAGCGTTGATTTACGACACATTGATTATTATCGCAATTGAAATGATGGCCGCAGGTATTGTTATGGCCGTTGTATTTGCACTAAATGCAGCAGGGCTGTTGAGCTATGGCGAGTACGCAGATGCCGCTGATATGCTCGGGAAGCACCCTATATTAAGCCCTCTGTTTACACTGTATCTTGCGGTTGTGTGGATATACTTCTTTGTCTTCTTCTGGACGCGAGCAGGACAAACACTTGGGATGCGCGCTTGGAAACTTCGAGTTCGCAATGCCAAAGACGGCGCGCCGATTACAGTCACTCAAGCCCTGATTCGCATTGCAACATCTGGCTTTGGTTTGGCAAACCTGACTGTACCGATTGATCCCAAGAAACGTGGGTTCCACGACATTTGGGCAAAAACAGAGGTTGTTGTGTTGCCTAAGGCAAACTAACTTATCCGGGAATACAAAAAAGGAAGGCATAATGCCTTCCTTTTACATTTAGTCCGATGAAACATGGTTTATTCGGTGATACTTCAGCTACAGCTTTCTTCTCAGCAGCGCAATCGCAATCGCTAAGAACACTAGGCTCGGGGCCAATGCACCAAACACAGGGGATATGCCATACACCAAGCTTAATGGGCCAAAGAACTCACTGGATATATAAAAAGTAAACCCGGCAACCACGCCCGACAATACCCTTGCCCCCATGGTCACACTTCTGAGTGGACCGAAAACAAACGATAGCGCCATCAACATCATCACGGCAATTGAAAGCGGCTGTGTCAACTTACGCCAAAACGCCAATTCATAGCGAGACGCATCTTGCTCTGATGCTTTCAGATAGGTCACGTAATCATACAAACCGCTCAGTGATAACTCTTCAGGCTTTACCGTCACCACAGCTAGCTTATCTGGAGCCAATGACGTATGCCATTCCATCTGTTCGATGTCTTGCTTCGAAATCACGTTTTCATTTTTCATATCCGTGATTTGTACGTCGCGCATCAACCAGTTGTTATCTTGTTGATAGTCGACTTCTTCGGCGAAAATAACTTTTTGTAGATTCTTATCATCATCAAAACGCCACATATTTAAAGCATAAAGCTTGTCGTCTTCGACTTTACCTATAAAGATAAAGTCGTTTGCGTCACGAGCCCAAACTCCAGAACGAACTGAGACAATACTACCTCCAGATATCGCAAAGGATCGTAGGTCACGAGCCATCTTTTGTGCTTCTGGAGCGCCCCATTGCCCTAACGTCATAACGATAAGCATAAGTGGCACCGCCGTTTTGAGCACGGATAACCCGATATCCAACTTTGAGAAACCAGCAGCTTGCATCACCACCAGCTCAGAGCTTGACGCCAACATACCCAAACCAATCAGGGCACCGAGTAATGCTGCCATTGGGAAGAACATTTCGATATCACGCGGCACACTGAGCAACACAAAGTACAACGCATGAGTGAGGTCATACACGCCTCGCCCTACTTTACGTAACTGTTCTACGTATTTGATGATGCCCGATAAGCCAACAAACGTCGCTAAAACCAAGGCAGTGGTAGAGATGATGGTTCTACCGATGTAAAGGTCTAAGATTTTGAACACAGCTTACGCGAGCCTCTTCTTACGGAATTTGTCTTTTATTCGTCGAGCAGCAACGCTGTCCATCATATTCGCCATGATTGCGACAATCAGTAACATCGCATTAATTGGCCACATGCCGATTGCCGCCGGAATGTCACCATCTTCTAATGCAGATTTTGTTGCACTAATCGCCAGGAAATACGCTAGATAAATAAGAATCGCGGGCCCCATTTTGGCAAATCGTCCCTGACGCGGATTCACCGCCGACAAAGGAATAACCAGCATAGTTAAGAGTGGAATACACACAAATAACGAAATTCGCCATTGCAGCTCTGCTTGTGCTTCTGGGTCTGGGTGTCCAATCAAATCAACCGTTGGGTACGCTTCCCAATCTCGCCCTTTCTTTTTGACCTCACGCTGGCCGATAACGCCTTCGTATTCATCGAATTTTGTGATCATATATTCAACGCGAGTCGGCACACCTTCATAACGCGTGCCTTCTTTCATGGTGATGACCTGACGGCCGTCCGACAGTTCTTTTACTTCACCAGAGGACGAGAACATCACACTCGGCAATACTGAATCTCTCGGGCGCATCTGCGCGACAAAAACGTTGCTCAATGTATTGTCTTTAATGTCATCAATGAACACAACCGATGAACCATCTGGCGTGCCTTGGAATTGCCCTTTCTTTAGCAAGTCAACGCTGTTTTCTGCCGCCACTTGTTCATAAAGTTGCTCTACACGGTCTTGAGACCACGGCGATAACCACAATGCATTGAAAGCCGCTACAGCAGAAGTAATCAGTGCTAAGTACAAGGCCGCTTGTACCAGGAATTTGTTACCAATACCTGTCGCGTTCATCACGACAATTTCGCTCTCTGCATACAGGCGACCAAACGTGATCAATATGCCGATATACAGACTCAAAGGCAGCATTAACAGACCCATTGCTGGCATGTTCAAACCAACAATCGAGAAAATCAATCCAGCAGGAATATCCCCATCAGAAGCATCAGCAAGAACACTTATGAATTTCTGGCTTACAAACACCAAAAAAAGTACGAAAAAAATCGCAAATTGGCTCTTGAGTGTTTCGCGGATCAAATATCTAACAATAATCACGCTGAAATTACCTATACAAAACTTGTTTTTTTGGTCGAATCACTATAGTTTCCCGTTGAACCATTTATTTTTTTAAAAATTATAAACTAGATGTTAGTCGCTTAATCAGCTCTGCATGTAAGCCTGGAGCTAAAATTCAACAAGTAAGCGATCATTATCTAACATTTAGAGCAATTTGTCTTCAGGATGTAGGAGTACGCATGGAGTTCAGTGTAAAAAGTGGCAGTCCAGAGAAACAACGTAGCGCATGTATCGTTGTTGGTGTGTTTGAACCACGTCGCCTTTCTCCAGTAGCCGAACAACTTGATAAAATCAGTGACGGTTACATCAGTTCACTACTTCGCCGTGGTGATCTAGAGGGTAAACCTGGTCAGATGCTGCTACTGCATCAAGTACCAGGTGTTTTGTCAGAGCGCGTTTTACTTGTCGGTTGCGGCAAAGAGCGTGAACTTGGCGAGCGCCAGTACAAGGAAATCATTCAAAAGACGATCAGCACACTTAACGAGACAGGCTCAATGGAAGCGGTATGTTTCCTAACTGAACTGCATGTTAAGGGTCGTGATACATACTGGAAAGTGCGCCAGGCTGTAGAAGCGACTAAAGATGGTCTATACACATTTAATCAATTCAAGAGCGTTAAACCTGAGACTCGCCGCCCACTGCGCAAGCTTGTTTTCAATGTACCAACGCGTCGTGAATTAAACTTGGGTGAAAAAGCAATCACTCATGGTCTCGCTATCGCATCTGGTGTCAAAGCCTCAAAAGACCTTGGCAACATGCCGCCAAACGTAGCTAATCCAGCTTACCTTGCTTCTCAAGCTCGTCGTCTAGCGGACGATTACGAAACCGTAACCACCAAAATCATTGGTGAGCAAGAGATGGAAAAACTGGGTATGACCTCTTACCTAGCAGTCGGTCGTGGTTCTAAAAACGAATCTATGATGTCTATCATCGAGTACAAAGGTAACCCTGACTCAGATGCAAAACCTATCGTGCTTGTAGGTAAAGGTCTAACCTTCGATTCAGGCGGTATCTCTCTAAAGCCGGGTGAAGGTATGGATGAGATGAAGTACGACATGTGTGGTGCGGCATCGGTATTCGGTACAATGAAAGCGCTAGCGAAGCTAAACCTACCAATTAACGTTATTGGTGTTCTAGCAGGCTGTGAAAACATGCCTGGCAGCAATGCTTACCGTCCAGGTGATATCCTAACGACAATGTCTGGTCAAACTGTAGAAGTTCTGAACACGGATGCAGAAGGTCGTCTTGTTCTTTGTGACGCACTGACTTACGTAGAGCGTTTCGAACCAGACTGCGTGGTTGACGTTGCAACCCTAACTGGTGCTTGTGTTATCGCACTAGGTCACCACATCAGTGGCGTTATCTCTAACCACAACCCTCTTTCTCATGAGCTAGTTAACGCTTCAGAGCAAGCGAGTGACCGTGCATGGCGTCTACCAATGGCAGATGAGTACCACGAGCAGCTGAAGAGCCCGTTTGCGGATATGGCAAACATTGGTGGCCGCCCTGCTGGTACTATCACTGCGGGTTGCTTCTTATCTAAGTTCGCGAAGAAGTACAACTGGGCTCACGTCGATATCGCAGGTACTGCGTGGAAATCAGGCGCAGCGAAAGGCTCAACGGGCCGTCCTGTCTCAATGCTTGTCCAATTCCTTTTGAACCGCAGCGGCCAAGAGACAGAAGAGTAATTTCTGAACAAAATCTAAAAGGGCCGCAAGGCCCTTTTTTATTATCCTAATTTTCTAAAATGAAAATGGGATTTAAGATGGTCTTAGGAAGAGACCCAAGGCAAGTGAGAGAATGATGCAAACTGCAACCTTCTACATCATTAACGAAGAGAGCCCGCAAGCAACGGTGGCTGGCTTTGAAGAGTACATTGTGTTTTTGGCGCAGCACTTTGCCCGCCAAGGCGCTAAAGTGTATTTAAACTGCCAAGACAAACCACACGCCGAGCAGCTCGCTGAAGCCTTTTGGCAAGTTGATGCAGACAAGTTCATGGCACATAATCTCGTAGGCGAAGGACCGAAATACGCCACCAATATTGAGATCGGCCATAACGGTGTAAAGCCGTCTTGGAATCGTCAATTGGTAATTAATTTGGCGGAAAATGAGACAACCTTTGCGAACAAGTTTGCTCAAGTGGTAGACTTCGTGCCCTGCGAAGAAAAAGCTAAACAACTCGCAAGAGAAAGATATAAAATTTACCGTCAAGCAGGTTACCAGCTGCAAACGATCGAAATTCAATATCCTTAACGGTCAATCCTTATAGTTAAGGCGATCTTGTTAAGATCCCTCACTTATAAAGATTGACTAAGATTCAACCATCAACGTATCCATTAAAAGAGCGCTATGGAAAAGACATACAACCCAACTTCAATCGAACAAGCTCTGTATCAGACTTGGGAAGAGAAAGGCTACTTTAAGCCACACGGTGACACTACTAAAGAATCATACAGCATCATGATCCCGCCACCGAACGTCACTGGTAGCCTACACATGGGCCACGCGTTCCAAGATACGATCATGGATACGCTTATCCGTTGTGAACGTATGAAGGGTAAAAACACCCTTTGGCAAGTAGGTACTGACCACGCTGGTATCGCAACTCAGATGGTTGTTGAGCGTAAGATCGCTGCAGAAGAAGGCAAAACAAAACACGATTACGGTCGTGAAGCTTTCATCGACAAAATCTGGGAATGGAAAGGCGAATCTGGTGGCACTATCACTAAGCAGCTTCGTCGTCTTGGCGCATCAGTAGACTGGGACCGTGAGCGCTTTACGATGGACGATGGTCTATCTAACGCCGTTCAAGAAGTATTCGTACGTCTATACGAAGACGATCTAATCTACCGCGGTAAGCGTCTGGTTAACTGGGATCCAAAGCTACACACAGCGATTTCAGATCTAGAAGTAGAGAACAAAGACACTAAAGGCAACATGTGGCACTTCCGCTACCCACTAGCAGATGGCGCTAAAACAGCGGATGGCAAAGACTACATCGTTGTTGCAACGACTCGTCCAGAGACCATGCTAGGCGATACGGGTGTTGCAGTTAACCCAGAAGATCCACGTTACAAAGATCTTATCGGTAAAGAAATCATCCTTCCTATCGTTGATCGTCGCATCCCAATCGTGGGCGATGAGCACGCAGATATGGAAAAAGGTACTGGCTGTGTGAAAATCACACCTGCGCACGACTTCAACGACTACGAAGTTGGTAAGCGCCACCAGCTACCAATGATCAACATTCTGACTTTCGACGCGAACATCCGCGACGCAGCAGAAGTATTCAACACTAACGGCGAAGCAAGCGACGCTTACAGCACTGAGCTACCAGCTAAATACCACGGTATGGAGCGTTTTGCCGCGCGTAAAGCTATCGTTGCTGAATTCGACGAGCTAGGTCTACTTGAAGAAGTGAAAGATCACGATCTACAAGTTCCTTACGGCGACCGTGGTGGCGTGGTTATCGAACCAATGCTAACTGACCAATGGTACGTACGTACTGCGCCTCTAGCAAAAACAGCGGTTGAAGCAGTAGAAAACGGCGACATCCAATTCGTTCCTAAGCAATACGAAAACATGTACTTCTCTTGGATGCGTGACGTTCAAGACTGGTGTATCTCTCGTCAGCTATGGTGGGGTCACCGCATCCCAGCTTGGTACGACAACCAAGGTAATGTTTACGTAGGTCGCACTGAAGAAGAAGTTCGTAAGAACAACAACCTAGAATCAGTCATTGAACTGCACCAAGACGAAGACGTACTGGATACATGGTTCTCTTCTGCACTATGGACGTTCGGTACTCAAGGTTGGCCAGAGCAAACTGACGATCTGAAAGTATTCCACCCTTCAGACGTTCTAGTAACTGGTTTCGACATCATCTTCTTCTGGGTTGCGCGCATGATCATGATGACCATGCACTTCGTGAAAGACGAAAATGGCAAACCACAAGTGCCATTTAAGACAGTTTACGTTACCGGCCTAATCCGTGACGAAAACGGCGACAAGATGTCTAAGTCGAAAGGTAACGTACTTGACCCAATCGACATGATCGATGGTATCGACCTAGAGTCTCTAGTAGAGAAGCGTTGTGGCAACATGATGCAGCCTCAGCTAGCGAAGAAGATCGAGAAGAACACGCGTAAGACGTTTGAAAACGGTATCGAAGCATACGGTACAGACGCACTGCGTTTCACCCTTGCAGCAATGGCATCAACAGGTCGCGATATCAACTGGGATATGAAGCGTCTTGAAGGTTACCGTAACTTCTGTAACAAACTATGGAACGCAAGCCGTTACGTAATGATGAACACAGAAGAGCAAGATTGTGGTTTTGGTGAAGGTGAGATCGAGTACTCACTAGCAGACAAGTGGATCGAATCTCAGTTTGAACTCGCAGCGAAAGCGTTCAACAACCATATCGACAACTTCCGTCTAGATATGGCTGCGAACACGCTATACGAATTCATCTGGAACCAATTCTGTGACTGGTACCTAGAGCTAACTAAACCCGTTCTATGGAAAGGTACTGAAGCGCAACAGCGTGGTACTCGCCGTACACTAATCACGGTACTTGAGAAGACGCTACGTCTAGCTCACCCTGTGATTCCTTACATCACAGAAACTATCTGGCAAAGCATCAAGCCACTAGTTGACGGTGTTAAGGGCGAGACAATCATGCTACAAACTCTGCCTCAGTTTGACGAAGCAAACTTCCACCAAGAAGCGCTAGACGATATCGAATGGGTGAAAGCGTTCATTACTAGCATCCGCAACCTACGTGCTGAGTACGACATCAACCCAGGCAAGCCTCTAGACGTTATGCTGAAAGCAGCGAATGAGAAAGACGCCTCTCGTCTAGAAGCAAGCAAACAAGTATTGATGTCTCTAGCGAAGCTAGAAGCAGTACGCGTGCTTGAAGCTGGCGAAGAAACTCCAGCGTGTGCAACGGCACTGGTTGGCAAGTCTGAGCTGATGATCCCAATGGCGGGTTTGATCGACAAAGATGCAGAGCTTGCTCGTCTAGATGGCGAAATCAAGAAGACGCACGGCGAAATCAAGCGTATCGAAGGCAAACTGGGCAACGAAGGCTTTGTAGCGAAAGCACCTGAAGCGGTTGTTGCTAAAGAGCGTGAGAAGCTTGAAGGCTACAAAGAGACACTAGCTAAGCTAGAAGAGCAGAAGACAACGATCGCTGCACTTTAAGCCTCAGTGAAAGAGAAGAACTAACACTTCTCACTTTGAATCCAAAGGTTGGCCATCATGGTCAACCTTTTTTGTATATCTTTCACCAAAAACCATCATCAATAGCTTTCCCCTATCGCAACAATACTCATCATCCATTAGCATTAATGAGAATTATTATCGATAATAAACTCATCGAAACAAACACGATTGAGTAATTATCATGAAAAAGACACTAACTTTCGCAGCACTGCATTTTACTATCGCATTTAGTGTCGCTTACGTACTCACAGGCGACATTTTAATTGGTAGTTTAATTGCCATGATTGAGCCTTCAGTGAACACCGTAGCCTTCTACTTTCATGAAAAGGCATGGGCAAAAGTCCCAGCACTTAAAGCTCGTCAGTGGATGACCAAATTAAAAACCGCAAGCTTTGCGACCGTGCACTTCAGCGTCGCTTTTACCGTGGTTTACTTACTAACAGGTGATGCATTTGTCGGCGGCGTAATGGCGATGCTAGAGCCGAGTTTGAATACGGTGGCTTACTACTTCCACGAGAAAGTATGGATGCGTAAATCATCAGCAAAAACTCCAGCACCGCAGTTTTGTTTACATCACCACGCTTAAACATGGAGGCTCACTACGTCTCCTAACGAGCCAAATGACATTTATCATTGACAAAGTTGCGCACCGCAATTAATTTAATTGCGGTGCGCAACTTTATTTTTAGAGGTAAGTGATAATGAACGCTCGTCAACTCCGACACTACTCCCGTCAAGCCGTCCGATTGCTTGGTATGCTCGATAAACAATGCGGCGATGTCGCTCTTACCCCGGTACAAGCGCACGCATTAGGTGAAATCCAATTGCAGCCATTGACCATCAACCAACTGGCGCAGCAGCTTAGTGTCGACAAGTCCAATGCAAGCCGCACCATTACTGGTTTGATTAAATTAGGTTTGGTTGAGAGCATCGAAAACCCGAAAGATAAACGAAGCCAACTCGTAGTGCTCACAATTCAAGGACAGCAGGCGTTAGCGCAACTAGACCAACAGCAAAACAGCTTTTTTGAGCAGTTGCTTACACAACTTGATGACTGTGAGCAAGAACAACTCAAACTTGGTCTAGAGACTTACCTAAAAGGGCTAACAAAAGTGTGTCAGGCAGAGGAATACACCCTTCGACCTCTTACCAAAGCAGACAATCCGCAAGTGGCAGACGTAATTCGTAAAGTCTCCGCAGAATACGGCTTAACCGCAGACAGAGGTTATGGTGTGGCAGATCCAACGCTTGACGATATGTATTCGGTGTATAATCAAAACGGGGCCGCCTATTGGGTCATTGAACATCGCGGAGAGATCGTTGGTGGCGGTGGCTTTGCCCCTTTAGCTGGTGAGCCAAATGTGTGTGAGCTGCAAAAGATGTACTTCTTACCTCAAACACGAGGACACGGTTTAGCCAAACGCATCGTCGCATTGAGCTTACAACTGGCGAAACAGCTTGGGTATCAGCAGTGCTATTTAGAGACAACAGAATGTCTAAGAGAGGCGGTAGGCTTGTATGAAAAGCTAGGCTTTGAGCATCTCGATGCCCCGCTTGGGCAAACAGGGCATGATGCATGTGAAGTCGTAATGCTTAAGGTACTGTAATAAAAAATATTATCAGACGTTAAAGCACAACATGGGTAACGCAAAGCTCCTGGCTCAATGCAACAGTGAAGTTTTGGCGTTGTCCATCCAATTCAACAGACAACTGATAGAGATCATTTGGATCAGGGTCATTAAGATCAGCATACTTTGGCGCTTCAATCTGAAAGAGTGCGCTGGCGTGATCTGCACGAACGTCAATTGGGATATGGTAAGTCATGCCATTAAACTTTACCGCTGCTGACACTAGTCCTGGTGCAAATGTCTGGTAATACAAATCGACCTTAAATTCACACCCGCCACCATGGTGCCAAATCTGCTCGGTTGCCACGCGCTCTAAACGCACGTTGCGAATAAACTGCAAGTACGGTTCTTGCCACACGCCCAGTCGCTCATCACTTTTCTTATATTGATGTTCAGAAAGCGGGCACAGCTCTGGCTTATCCTCATCGAATAAAAGATCTTCTTCTTCCTCTAGGAACAATATCTCAAAGCGATTACGCCCCATTTGCATGTATGGGCGAATGTCTTTCTTATACACACTTTGCGAGCCATCACAATCAAACACAGCCACGCCGTTCAAACGTACCTCCGCATGGTAATCAACACCACCCATTACCATTTCCACTGCAGGAAATGCCATCATCGCCTCATCCACTTCAATGTCATGCATCAGGTGCCATTCTTGTTGACGGATCGCTTCCTCCGTCAATTCATCAGGCAGGACTAGACTTAAAGGGGCGGGAAAAGTGATGTCATCCTGTGGAATCGAGAGGTCCGTCAGTGGAGAGACTTGCCATAAACCGGCGAGTGAGAGTTGCATATACACCTTGCGCTAGATCAATTTTCACGCATTATAGGGAGAAACCCCCTATAAACTCAATGTGAATTATTTATCACCTCCACATTCATCTGTTGTTGGATGCCATTTTCAAGGTATAAAAAAACCAGCGTTAAACGCTGGTTTTTCTAAAAGAGGTGAGCTTTGATTACTCGTCGTCTTCATCTTCTTCAGGGTAAAGCGCATCTTCGCCTTCGTAGTACGTACCCCAACCGTCGTAGATGATGTCGTATTTTTCTGCCAAGTGAATCAGTTTTTCAACTTGCGCATCAATGGCTTCTGCGTCTAATGCTGATTCCATGGTTGCGTCACAGCAAAGCAACTTGTTGCCATCTTCATCTTCAGTTTCTTCCGCTTCAAGCACTTCAAAACCCATCTTGAATGCTTCAACAACCGCTTTTTCTAGCGTGTCAAAATCTTCTGCAAACAGGTGGTGCTCGATTTCGTATAGCGAATCTGGATCGCTGCCATCTTCTAGCAATGCTGCAATGATATCGCGAGTCTCTTCCTTTTGAATCTCAATTAATTCTTCTACTGATAGATATTCATCTTCGTGAGACATGTTTTGGCTCCAGATTAGTTACTTGATAGAAACACTATACCCGATACTGAGTATGCTGATCCGGTGAAATATGGCATGGATTGCGATGAAAAGCCACAAACAAACATCATACCACCGCGATTCTTATCGGTTATTTGAATATAAATATTAAACCGACCACGCAAAGAAACAAAAAATTAACAAAAAATGGCATTTTTTAATATTCAGAACATCCTAACTGACACTTAATGCGGTTATTTTCTCTTTCTGTGCGTGTTTATGGCGCTTTCTTGAATACACTCACGTGTAAAACGAAGAAGCATAACGAATAAATTCACTTTAACAATGCATAATTGAGAATAAAAATGCACGTTTTATGCACTATGCATGTATTCTTTCTCAACGGGGAAATTAGAATAAAAACGCACGCTCTCCATATTTCACAAAATAGAATTTAAACCTAAACTAAGACTTCATAAGAAAAATACCCAAAACTAAAATCTAAAAAACAATAAAAACTCAGAATATAGACAAAGTGTAGTGATTTGCATCTTTCTAGGAAGCTTGTCATAACTAACGGCTGGAAAATTTGTAAGGATACAAAATGAGCAAGCTGTACGTTGGATCAGAAGTTGGTCAACTTCGACGAGTTCTATTAAATCGCCCAGAGCGCGCCCTAACCCACTTAACTCCATCAAACTGTCATGAGTTACTGTTTGATGATGTTCTTGCTGTAGAAGCGGCCGGTGAAGAGCACGATGCGTTCGCACGCACGCTACGCGATCAAGATGTAGAAGTGCTTCTCCTCCACGATTTACTGGTCGAAACCCTCGCCGTTCCAGAAGCAAAACAGTGGCTGCTAGATACTCAGATTTCTGACTTTCGTTACGGGCCAACCTTTGCGCGAGACCTACGCCAATATTTTTCAGAAATGGATGATGAACACCTTGCCAGCATCTTTTTAGGTGGCTTAGCTTACTCAGAGCTGCCGATCACCTCATCTTCTATGCTGCCAAAAATGAAGCGTCCGCTGGATTTTGTTATTGAGCCACTACCTAACCACCTATTTACGCGTGATACCTCATGCTGGGTTTATGGTGGTGTCTCGCTCAACCCAATGATGATGCCTGCACGCCAACGTGAAACAAACCACTTACGTGCGATTTATCGTTGGCACCCAATTTTTGCTGGCCAAGACTTTATCAAATACTTCGGTGATGATGATCTGCATTATGATAATGCGAATGTCGAAGGCGGTGATGTGTTGGTTATTGGTAAAGGTGCAGTTCTGATCGGTATGTCTGAGCGCACGACCGCGCAAGGTGTAGAAAACCTTGCAGCGAGCCTGTTTAAGGCAGGACAAGCAACCGAAGTGATTGCGATTGATCTGCCTAAACACCGTTCATGCATGCATTTAGACACCGTTATGACCCATATGGATGTGGACACGTTCTCTGTTTACCCAGAGATCATGCGCAAAGATCTCGACACATGGCGCTTAACACCAAAAGGCAATGGTGAAATGCATGTTGAAGCATCTCATAACTACCTACATGCGATTGAATCTGCTCTTGGCTTAGATCAGCTGAAAATCATCACCACGGGTGGTGACAGTTATGAAGCTGAGCGCGAACAATGGAATGACGCCAATAACGTTCTTACCGTAAAACCGGGCGTTGTGATTGGTTACGAACGCAATGTATACACCAACGAAAAATACGACAAAGCTGGTATCAAAGTACTGACAGTCCCAGGTAACGAGCTTGGCCGTGGCCGTGGTGGCGCCCGCTGCATGAGTTGTCCGATAGAACGAGACGATATATAACCAATTCGTCCTTTTACATTAAATGAATAAAAACTAAGGTTGATGTGAATGCATCAACCTTTTTTAGTTTTACATAAAAATAATTATTCACAAACAAAGCATTTATATGTTTTAATGCATTCTATTAATTCAATCACACGTACTAAGGGACGAGCTATGGCTTTCAATTTACGTAACCGCAACTTTTTGAAGCTATTGGATTTCTCAACCAAAGAAATCCAGTTCTTGCTCGAACTGTCTGCAGAGCTAAAAAAAGCAAAATATGCAGGAACAGAGCAGAAGACACTTCAAGGTAAAAACATTGCACTCATCTTTGAGAAATCTTCGACTCGTACCCGATGTGCGTTTGAAGTCGCAGCTTTTGATCAAGGCGCTCAAGTCTCTTACATCGGCCCTTCTGGTTCTCAGATTGGCCATAAAGAATCAATGAAAGACACCGCACGCGTCTTAGGTCGCATGTATGACGGCATCGAATATCGCGGCTTTGGCCAATCCATTGTTGAAGAGCTTGGCACTTATGCTGGTGTTCCAGTGTGGAATGGTTTGACTGATGAGTTCCACCCAACCCAAATCCTTGCCGATTTCCTTACCATGCAAGAGCACGGACGCGGTAAGCAGCTGCATGAAATGACCTTCGCTTACCTAGGCGATGCACGCAACAATATGGGCAACTCGCTCATGGTGGGTGCCGCTAAAATGGGCATGGATATTCGCCTTGTCGCACCAAAAGCGTTCTGGCCTGAAGAAGATTTGGTGGCAACTTGCCAAACTATCGCGCAGCAAACTGGTGCAAAAATCACATTAACTGAAAGCGTGGAGGAAGGCGTGAAGGGTTGTGACTTCCTTTACACCGATGTTTGGGTATCTATGGGTGAATCCGCTGAGGCATGGGATGAACGTGTGGCTTTAATGACACCATATCAAATCAATATGGACGTGATTAAGCAAACGGGTAATCCACATGTGAAATTCATGCACTGTCTTCCGGCTTTCCACAATGATGAGACCACCGTCGGCAAAGAAGTCGCTGAAAAATACGGCATGAAAGGCCTTGAAGTAACAGAAGAGGTATTTGAGTCAGAATACTCCATCGTATTCGACGAAGCTGAAAACCGTATGCACACCATCAAAGCCGTGATGGTAGCGACATTAGGAAGCTAAACTAGCAAGCCAAAACAGCCGCTAAAAACCATGATGTAATCGCTTGCGCTCACGAAAGTTCAGCGTATAATGCTCGGCAATTTGTCTGAGGATTAAGAAATGACCAAGCTAATTGCCGACATGAAAACGCGATTTGCTCTAGCTAAGCGACTACGCTTACGTGGTGTTATTTTCGTTAATTCTATTGAATTTTAAAACCTCCCCATTTGGGGAGGTTTTTTTATGTCCAAAATTCCTTTCGGCAATTTGGATGTAGTCATCAATGTTATAGGGAAGAAGATCATGGCGAACTCGCTTTACCAGAAGCACATCATCTCTATTCCAGAGCTTTCACGTGAAGAGCTGGAACTTATCGTAGAAACAGCAGGCAGCCTTAAAAAAGCACCTCGACCAGAACTGATTAAAAACAAAGTCGTTGCCAGTTGTTTCTTTGAACCATCAACGCGTACTCGCTTGTCGTTTGAAACAGCGATTCAACGCATTGGTGGTGACGTGATTGGCTTTGATAATGATGGTAATACCTCTCTGGCGAAAAAAGGCGAAACACTCGCAGATTCAGTACAGGTCATCTCTTCTTACGTCGATGCCTTTGTGATGCGCCATCCACAAGAAGGCGCCGCTCGCTTGGCCTCTGAATTCTCAAATGGCGTGCCAGTGATCAACGCTGGTGACGGTGCAAACCAACACCCAACTCAAACGCTACTCGACCTATACACCATCGCGGAAACACAAGGTCGTCTAGACAACTTGAACGTCGCGTTCGTCGGTGACCTAAAATATGGCCGCACGGTGCACTCTCTGACTCAAGCATTAGCGAAGTTTAATAACATCCGCTTCTTCTTTGTTGCACCAGAAGCATTGGCAATGCCAGATTACATCTGCGAAGAGCTAGACGAAGCAGGCATTCAATATAGCCTGCACACAGACATGGAGAGTGTGATTCCTGAACTGGATATTCTGTACATGACGCGCGTACAGAAAGAACGCTTTGATGAATCGGAGTACGCGCACATTAAATCGGCGTATATTTTGACAGCGGCATTACTCGAAGGGGCGCGCGAAAATCTAAAAGTACTCCACCCACTACCACGTGTGGATGAAATCACAACCGATGTTGATAAAACGCCTCATGCTTACTTCTTCCAGCAAGCTCAAAATGGCGTATACGCTCGCCAAGCACTGTTGGCGCTTGTTCTAAACGAAACACTGTAATCGAGGAGAAAACCCATGGCTAAAGAAACTCAATTGCAGGTAGAAGCAATCAAAAATGGCACAGTCATCGACCACATCCCTGCGCAAATCGGCATCAAAGTATTAAGACTGTTCGATATGCACAATTCATCACAGCGCGTTACGATTGGTCTGAACTTGCCATCATCGGCACTCGGTCATAAAGATCTACTGAAAATAGAAAATGTGTTTATTAATGAAGAGCAAGCGAGCAAGTTGGCGCTGTATGCTCCTCACGCGACCGTGAACCAAATCGAAAACTATGAAGTGGTGAAAAAGCTCGCGTTAGAGCTTCCAGAGCGCATCAATGATGTCTTCGAATGCCCAAATTCAAACTGTATTTCTCACAATGAGCCAGTAGAAAGCAGCTTTAGCGTATTCGAAAAGAAACAAGAAATCCGCCTAAAGTGTAAGTACTGCGAGAAAGTTTTCTCACGCGAGATCGTAACCGAACGATAAACACACCGTACGACTAGGCGTGATACGTTTAAAATACCCCGCAATGCCGGGGTATTTTACTCTTTACCTACCACGGGTTTAGAGGCAAACTGAGAATCTTTATTCCCTACAACTGATGGAAAAATCAAATGACGAAAGTACTTCACACTGAATCTGCACCAGCAGCAATCGGTCCTTACGTTCAAGGCGTAGATCTAGGTAACATGGTTCTTACTTCAGGCCAAATCCCAGTAAACCCAGCGACAGGTGAAGTGTCTGCTGATATCGCAGAGCAAGCTCGTCAGTCTCTAGAAAACGTAAAGGCTGTGGTTGAATCTTCAGGCCTTAAAGTGTCAGATATCGTTAAGCTAACGGTTTTTGTTAAAGACCTAAACGACTTTGGCACAGTGAACGAAGTTTACGGCAAGTTCTTTGATGAGCACGGCGTAGCAAACTACCCTGCACGTTCTTGTGTAGAAGTCGCTCGCCTACCGAAAGATGTTGGTATCGAGATTGAAGCAATTGCAGTTCGCAAATAATGGCACTTGCTGACAAACATAAAAAAACGGGTAGCTCAGGCTACCCGTTTTTTATTGTCTTTTAGTGATGATATCGCAGCAAAACTTAAGCGGCATTACGCTGTTTGACTTCTTCATCTAACGATTCAAGCTTCTCTTTCATCTGTTCACGACAGATATTTGCTAGCTCGCGAATGCCCTCTTTACCATAGCCTTCAGTACTGATTGGAGGTAGCATTTCAACAATCACATGACCATTGTTCCAACGGTTCAGCTTAATTTTATTCGTCGAGCTACATACGATAGGAATGATTGGTACGCCTGCTCCAATTGCCGCATGAAAAGCACCTGTTTTGAATGGCAGCAAACCACGTCCACGAGAACGCGTGCCTTCAGGGAACATCCACACCGAAACATCACTTTCTTTCATGCTGCTCACTACCTGATCGATAGTACCTTTTGCTTTGGAGCGATTCGCTCTGTCAATCAGAATGTTACCCGTAAGCCAGTAAAGCTGACCAAACAGTGGCATCCAAGCCAAGCTCTTTTTACCTACTGTCACAACTTTCGGAGTCACAGCAGCAGAAACAGTAAACATGTCCCAGTTGTTCTGGTGGTTAGCAATGTAAACATGTTGGCCGCGTGAATACGCATCTTCAGGAATACGCAGCTCTAACTTAATCCCAAATACACGAGACATCTTGGCAAACAAGCGGCCAAAAGTGAAAACGTGCTTAGGGTTTCGGGGGCTTAATAGGCAGTAACCACAACCACCAATAAACATAACAATCGCAAAGATAGCGACAGCAAATACACGTAACAGTGCAATCATTCTTGTTCTCCAGGAACCGGCTTTTGCCAGATACAGCTATTAATTTCTCTCTTTCCATAAAGGATAACTATGGTCATGAGAGTGATATAAAAAAGCCGAAACTCAGGTTTCGGCTCTCTTGATATCCAAGTTACCTGTGGTGCAGTTTAACTTGCCTCGCTCACTCGCTCAATATTTGCGCCAAGTGCAGCCAGTTTATTTTCGATTTTGTCGTAACCGCGGTCGATATGGTAAATACGATCAACGATGGTTTCGCCTTTAGCAATACAGCCCGCAATGACCAAACTAGCCGAAGCTCGTAGGTCGGTTGCCATGACTTGCGCACCACTTAATGACTCAACATCACCACAGATAACGGTGTTGCCTTCAATCTCGGCTTTCGCGCCCATACGCATCAATTCTGGTACGTGCATAAAGCGGTTTTCAAAGATAGTCTCAGTGATCACGCCGCCGCCTTTCGCCATCATGTTTAGTAGCGTAAATTGCGCTTGCATATCGGTTGGGAAGCCTGGATGCGGCGCTGTACGTACACTCACTGCTTTCAGCTCGCGATCAGTCATATCAACTAAAATCCAATCTTCACCCGTTTCAACAAGCGCGCCAGCTTCTTCTAGCTTGGCTAAAACCGCTTCAAGCAAATGAGCGTTAGTGTTACGACATACTACTTTACCACCAGATACCGCGGCAGCGACAAGGAATGTTCCTGTCTCAATACGGTCGGCAACTACGTTGTGTTTACAACCACCTAGGCGCTCAACACCTTCAATCGTGATCGTATCTGTACCTGCACCAGAAATTTTTGCACCAAGCTTATTTAGGAAATCCGCGGTGTCTACAATTTCAGGTTCACGCGCCGCGTTGTCTAGCGTTGTAGTGCCTTCAGCAAGTGCTGCAGCACACATGATGGTGATCGTCGCGCCTACGCTGACTTTATCCATCACGATGTGCGCACCTTTTAGACGACCATCAACCTCAGCTTTAACGTAACCATCTTCAAGCGTAATCGTTGCGCCAAGCTGCTCTAGGCCAGAAATATGCAGATCAACAGGACGAGCACCGATAGCACAACCGCCAGGTAGAGAAACCTGACCTTGACCAAATCGCGCTACGAGCGGGCCCAAAGCCCAAATAGAAGCACGCATGGTTTTCACCAAATCATACGGTGCGCAGTATTCAGTAATGCTACTTGGATCGACGTGAACAGAACCATTACGGCTTACTTTCGCGCCTAAACGCTTAAGCAGTTCCATGGTTGTATCGATATCACGAAGGTGTGGCACGTTTGCCACTTCTACAGGCTCTTCCGCCAAGATAGACGCAAATAAAATCGGCAGTGCTGCGTTTTTTGCACCGGAAATGGTCACTTCACCAACGAGTGGTTTATCTGACCCAATAACTCGAAACTTTTCCATCAATAAACCTTAAAGCGACATCAGTTTCTTATCACGAGCCCACTCTTCTGGTGTGAACGCTTTAATTGATAATGCGTGAATGTCGTTACGCTGGATGTATTCCATCAGAGGACCATAAATTAACTGCTGCTTCTTAACGCGGCTCATTCCATCGAAACAAGCATCAACAGCAACCACCTCATAGTGGCTACCTTCACCTTTTACATGCACTTCTTGAAGGTTTAGTGCTTCTTCTAATAACTGTTGTACTTTTGCGCTATCCACAATTTACCCCTGATAATTCTGTATGTGTTTGGCCACTAAAGATTCAACATTGCTCAGTTGAAACAAAGTGCGCAGTTGCGCCGGCACGAAACTGAGCATTATATGACAGTTTTGCTTTTTTGCATGCTCTAATAAGTGGATTAACATCACCATTCCTGCAGAGTCGACGCGCTCTATCTCTTTTAACGAGCATTCTAGCTCAGCTTGAGCTGGTTGCCATTGCTGAGCATACGCCCACAACGAGGGCACTGTATCTCTATCAAGTGCCCCTGTTAGCTTAAGAATATTTTGATCTAATTGCCACTGAGCGGGAGTCTGAGCCATTATTTCTTCGCCTCAAAGCGAATCGGTTCCGCAGCTAATTTTTCTAGATCTTTCGCGACAGATAGAATGCCTTCTTGACGAATTTTGCTATTCCATTCTGACTGTTTGCTAGAGAGTAAACTGATGCCTTCCGCAATCATATCGAACGCTTCCCACTCACCAGATTTGTTGTCTTTACGCAATTTGAACTCTAGCTTGATGTTTGGACGCGGCGTATCGATGATATCAACTTTAATACTGGTGATACGCTTAGAGTCATCAATGCTAGGCTCAGGACCAAATTCAATTTTTTGGTCACTGTATTGCGTTAGCACTTGGGCATAAGAAGCAATTAAGTACGCGCGAAATGCATCGATAAACTCAAGTACGTCTTCACGTTTCGCTCCTTTTAGGTTTGGACCTAGGAGCTTTAACCCAGCATAGCGGTAGTTGACGTAAGGCATTAGCTCTTCTTCAACAATCACCTTGAGTAAATCTGGGTCTTGTTTGATTTTCGGCTGCTCGGCTTTTAATCTTTCGAACGTGACTTCAGCCACTTGCTTCATCATCTTATAAGGTTCAGTTTTATCCACTTCTGCTGCACTTGTACCAAACGCGCTAAACACAGCACAAACTGAAAGTAATAATCTCGCTAACATAGTTATTCCTTACTTGAATCGTCTGAACCACCTACGCTGTAAAGCACTTGACCAATTAAGTCTTCAAGCACGAGCGCTGATTTGGTGTCTTCGATGGTATCGCCATCGACCAGCATGACTTCATCGTCAAAAACAAAGCCTGGTACTAAACCAATGTATTGCTCACCAATCAAGCCAGACGTCAAAATTTGTACGCTCGACGTTTCTGGGAATTGATTGTATTTGCTATTGATCGATAGAGTTACAACAGGTAATAAGTTATCTGGGTTAAGCGAAATATTGCTTACCCGGCCAATCACAACCCCACCCACTTTTACTGGCGAGCGAACTTTTAAACTACCAATATTATCGAACTCAGCTTTGAGGGTGTAAGTATCACCAGAGCCAATGCTTTTTACGTCAGCAACTTGAAAAATCATCACAAGAATCGCGCAAATTCCCGCTAATACAAAGCTGCCAACCCATAATTCAGTTTTACGTGTTTGTTGCATGATTAATTCCCAAACATCAATGCGGTCAGTACAAAGTCTAGTCCCAGTACTGCTAAAGAAGAATGCACAACAGTGCGCGTAGTTGCTCGGCTGATCCCTTCCGAAGTTGGAATAGCATCATAACCGTTAAATAGAGCGACCCAAGTAACCGTAATTGCAAACGCAAAGCATTTGATCATACTGTTACCAATATCCTGTCCTAGTTCAACTGAGGACTGCATCGCTGACCAAAAACTGCCATGGTCAACACCTTTCCAGTCAACACCAACAAGCTGAGCGCCCCAAATACCCACAGCCATGAAAATCATAGCCAGTAATGGCATTGAAATAGCACCAGCCCAAAAACGTGGCGCGATCACTCTTTTCAAAGGATCTACCGCCATCATTTCAAGGCTAGAGAGTTGCTCCGTCGCTTTCATCAAACCTATCTCTGCAGTTAACGCAGAGCCTGCACGACCAGCAAACAGAAGTGCAGTGACAACGGGCCCTAATTCACGTAGCAATGAGAGCGCCACCATTTGCCCCAAACTGCCCTCTGCGCCGTAATCCACCAGCACAACATAGCCTTGTAGGCTCAAGACCATACCAATGAACAACCCAGATACGACGATAATCGCCAGAGACTGGACGCCTACGGAATAAAGTTGTTTAACGAGCAGAGGAAAGCTTTTGAGCGGTTGTGGCTTAGTAAACAGTGCCCCAATCAGCATGAAAGTCGCACGACCAAATGCTCCGCAGATGGAGAGCGTTCGTCTACCTAGTGAGGCGACAAAATGCATAAAGTTATCGACCATCAAATAAGTCCTTTTCGATACTTTGAGAAGGGAAGCGAAACGGTACAGGACCATCAGCATCACCTTGTAAGAACTGCTGAACGCGAGGGTCAGGATTCTGATTAAGCTCTTCTGGTGTGCCAAAAGCGATAATTTTGCCATCGGCCATCAGATAAACCCAATCGGCAATACTCATCACTTCAGGCACGTCGTGAGAAACGACTATAGAAGTTAAACCTAACGCTTGATTTAGATTACTAATAAGCTCAACCAAGACACCCATGGTGATTGGGTCTTGTCCGACAAATGGTTCATCGTACATGATTAAATCTGGGTCTAGGGCGATCGCACGCGCCAACGCAGCGCGTCTTGCCATGCCACCCGATAGCTCGCTCGGCATCAGTTGTGCCGCGCCGCGTAGACCGACGGCTTCAAGCTTAAGCAATACCATGGTACGAATCAGCTCTTCAGATAAATTCGTATGCTCTCGCAATGGGAAGGCGACGTTATCAAAGACATTCAAATCAGTGAATAAAGCTCCTGATTGAAACAACATGCTCATTTTCTTTCGAGCATGGTAGAGTTTTTTACGCGAGAGAGAGGGAATATTGTCGCCATCAAACCAGATCTCTCCTTGCTCGGGATACAACTGACCACCAATTAAACGCAGCAGTGTTGTTTTACCAATTCCCGATGGTCCCATAATGGCCGTCACTTTGCCCTCAGGAACATGCAGATCAATACCATCAAAGATCTTGCGCTCTCCCCGTGAAAAAGTGAGGTTGTTCACGGTGACTAAATCGTTGTTCGACATATCATCTCTTCTACTGTCGGAGCGTTGCAACTCACGGCATCATCAACCAGACACACAACGGAGTTGAATTTCACGTTTAATAAAGTAACGTCGGTACATTTATTAGGCTGCAATCATAAGCACATTGGCTTTGAATTTAAAGCACTGTTCAATTAAATAAAGTCGAGTATATACCTGCAATTTTTTGTGGATTACGATCAAATCAGCGCAAAGTGTTTAAATCCTAGACAAGAATTGCTGATTTAAATGAACGACATTTGCATACATTTTCGTTACTAACCTTTAATTTATTCGTCGTTTATCTTCCATTTTAGGCCGCAAAAGGTCAAAATTAGCGGTTATTCATTTTACTTATTTAATACTTAGGAATTCTCATGCTCGAAGCCGTAGCGTTGCTTATAGTCGGTCTTGTTTTGCTCGTATGGAGTGCAGATAAACTTGTTTTTGGTTCTGCAGCGATAGCCCGCAACGTCGGTATTTCACCTCTTGTCATCGGCATGACAATCCTTGCGATGGGCTCTTCTGCGCCAGAGATGATGGTTTCTGCAACCGCAGCCTGGGACGGAAAAACCGATACTGCAGTGGGTAACGTTTTAGGCTCAAACATCGCGAACATCGCGTTAATCCTAGGTATTACAGCACTCATAAAGCCTCTGTCGATTAGCTCCGCGGTCATCCGCCGGGAACTGCCATTAATGATTGCAGTAACAGTACTCGCCGGTATTCTGCTTTGGAATAGCCATCTCGGTTTTTATGAAGGTGTCTTATTGTTTGTACTCTTTGGGGCATTTTTATTTGCTATGTTGCAGATCAGCCGCAAAGAACAAAAATCAGGTGATGTTTTTCTTGATGACCAAGAGTCAGAGATCCCAGAAGGCGTCAGCAACCCTAAAGCGATCATGTGGGTGGTTATTGGCCTGATACTGCTTCCTTTGGCAGCAAGCATGCTAGTGGATAACGCGGTGATTATTGCAAAGTATTTTGGCATGAGCGATCTTGTCATCGGTCTGACTATCATTGCCATCGGCACTAGTCTACCTGAGCTCGCAGCATCGCTTGCTGGTGTTTTAAAAGGTGAAGACGACATGGCCGTCGGTAACATTATTGGCTCGAATGTGTTTAATATTCTGGCCGTAATGGGCATTCCTGGCATCATTAATCCATCGGTACTGAGTGAGTACGCGATGGGACGTGACTTCTGGGTCATGTTAGGCGTTTCACTGTTACTTGTCGCGATGTGTTTGGGTAAATCACGCAGTATTAACCGTATTGAAGGTGCAATCTTGTTTGCATGCTTCCTAGGTTATCAAGTGTACTTATTCGCAAACATGGCCGCTTAATTACCACGATAAATAAGTAGAGAACTGATATGTCCAATCAATTTGATTTTCGCGCTGCTGCTAAACAAGTTCTTGATATCGAAGTTGCTGCTCTGCAAGAGCTGGATACCTACTTTGATGATCAATTTGAGAAAGCGTGCGAACTGATCCTTTCCAACAGCGGCAAAGTAGTCGTTATGGGTATTGGCAAGTCAGGCCACATTGGTAACAAGATTGCTGCGACTCTGGCAAGCACGGGGACTTCTGCGTTTTTCGTTCACCCTGGCGAAGCAGCACATGGCGACTTGGGCATGATCAGTCCTGGAGATATTGTGCTCGCAATTTCTAACTCTGGTGAGTCAAACGAAATTCTGTCTCTATTTCCGGTATTAAAACGCCTGAACATCAAGATAATTAGTATGACAGGCAAGCCAGAATCCAATATGGCAAAACTGTCTGACTTGCACCTACAAATTACGGTACCTCAAGAAGCTTGCCCGCTAGGGTTGGCACCGACCAGCAGTACCACGGCCACATTAGTAATGGGAGACGCATTAGCCGTAGCCCTACTCCAAGCGCGTGGTTTTTCTGCCGAAGATTTTGCTCTATCTCATCCAGGTGGCGCGTTAGGGAGAAAACTGCTGCTTAAGTTGTCTGATATTATGCACTTTGGAGAAGCGTTACCTAAAGTTTCTCCAAACGCATTGATTCGCGATGCCCTGCTTGAAATTTCAGAAAAAGGGCTAGGCATGACCGCTATCGTCGATGAACACGATGCTATGCTTGGTATATTCACCGATGGTGATTTACGTCGCACCTTAGACAAACGCATTGATATTCATACGACCGCGATTGGCGAAGTCATGACGACAAATCCAACCACAGCGCACCCTGATATGCTAGCGGTTGAAGGTTTGAACTTGATGCAGAATAAAAATATTAACGCTCTGATTTTATGTAAAGACGAAAAAATTGTGGGTGCACTGAACATGCACGATTTACTAAAAGCTGGCGTGATGTAATATCAGCACAAACATTTAAATCATTTATTACACAAATAAAGGCAATGGTCAGGGAAGTACTGAGCTAAACGATAGGCCTTCATTATATGAGTTTTACTCGCCTTATTTATTTGCTCTTGATCTTCGTTGTCGCATGGTGCGGTTATTACCTACTGACCCCAAAAGGCAACGACGCAATTCAAGTAGCACCAGATTCTGAACTGCCCATGTTCAGTGGTACTGGACTGGAAAACATCACCTATGGTGAAGATGGTGTCCGCAGTTACATCATCCGCTCCACGAACTTAGACCATTATGCTAAAAGTGGAGATACCATTTTTAATAACCCGACTTTGATGGTTTACCGTGAAGGTAGCGTCATTGAATGGAAGGTGACGGCCACAAGAGCCGTGTTAGATGAAGACCAAGTCTTAACGTTATATGACAAGGTCTTAATGCAAAATCTTCTGCCAGGTGCGAGTTTTGATACCATGGCAACAGACAAGTTAGTCATTAATCTAACCAATCGTGATTTTAAAGCTGATCAACAAGTCATGTTGGTTGGGCCACAATTTGAAACTACTGGAGGCGCAATGCAAGGCAACTTAAAGCAGCATACCGCAACTCTGACAGACGAAGTTCAAGGTCGATATGAAACCGTTACACCTTAGCCTACTGGCACTGGTATTGGCGGCGCCTCAAGCGCTGGCACTTAAGTCGGATACTCAACAACCGGTTTACATTAACTCTGACACCCAACAGGTGGATATGAAGAGTAACCAGGTTATCTTTAAAGGCGATGTATCTCTTAAGCAAGGTAGCATCAATATCGGTGCTGATAGAATCGTGGTAACGCGCGATCCTAAAACCGAAGCCATCAAACAGATTCAAGCATTTGGTAAACCTGCCAAGTTTTCTCAGCTGATGGACGATGGTAAGACACTGAGTGGTCAAGCTGTGGAGCTGGATTACCGTATTTCTACAGACGAATTGACCATGAAAGGTCAAGCGCAACTGGCACAAGACAACAACACCATTAAAGGTTCTTCGATTCGTTACCAAATTGGTAAACAAAAGCTAGTCGCTGATAGCTCTAAGGAAGAGCGCGTTACGACCATTTTGCAACCCAATCAGATAGAGAACTAATATGGCAGTACTGAGTGCGAAAAACTTGGCGAAAAGCTACAAAAAGCGCAAAGTCGTAACCGATGTTAGCTTGGAAGTTGAATCTGGTCAGATTGTTGGACTGCTAGGCCCAAACGGCGCAGGTAAAACCACCTCGTTTTATATGATTGTCGGCTTGGTGCCACGAGATGAAGGCACCATTACCATTGATGATAAAGACATCAGTATTCTGCCGATGCACAGTCGTTCGCGTCTCGGGATTGGCTACCTTCCGCAAGAAGCGTCGATTTTCCGTAAGCTGTCGGTGGAAGATAACATCATGGCCGTACTCGAAACTCGTCAAGAAATGACACGTGAAGAGCGCCAAGATAAGCTGGAAGATTTGTTGGAAGAATTCCACATTCAGCACATCAGAACCAGTGCGGGTATGGCACTATCGGGGGGTGAGCGACGCAGAGTGGAAATCGCTCGCGCTTTAGCAGCCAACCCTCAATTCATTTTGTTGGATGAACCTTTCGCTGGTGTTGACCCAATCTCGGTTAATGACATCAAGAAAATCATCGAGCATCTACGCGATCGCGGCCTCGGAGTGTTAATCACTGACCATAACGTGCGTGAAACACTGGACGTATGCGAAAAAGCCTATATCGTAAGCCAAGGGCACCTAATTGCATCGGGAACTCCGGCAGAAGTTCTCAATAATGAACAGGTGAAACAAGTTTATCTCGGCGAACAATTCCGTCTATGATTATATTAGGAACGGTAAGATTCTGAGCATTACAAGGTAAGTAACACTGAATGAAACCTTCATTACAACTCAAGCTAGGTCAACAGTTAGCCATGACGCCACAGTTGCAACAAGCGATTCGCTTACTGCAACTGTCGACACTCGATCTTCAACAGGAAATCCAAGAAGCCTTGGATTCAAACCCATTATTGGAAGTTGAAGAAGGCCAAGATGAGCCTCTAGCAAACGGTGAAGATAAATCAGCGGTCGAGGCTGCTGATAGCAACAGTGCTAACGAACCAGCAGACATTGACGTTCCAGACAGTTCAGACGTAATTGAGAAGTCAGAGATCAGCTCTGAACTTGAAATCGATACCACTTGGGATGACGTCTACAGCGCGAATACCGGTAGCACTGGCTTAGCTCTTGATGATGATATGCCTGTCTACCAAGGCGAAACCACGGAATCATTGCATGACTACCTAATGTGGCAGCTTGACCTGACACCATTCAGTGAAACCGATCGTACGATTGCATTAGCGATTATTGACGCTGTTGACGACTACGGTTACCTAACCCTATCTCCTGAAGAAATTCATGAGAGCTTCGATAACGAAGAGATTGAGTTAGACGAAGTAGAAGCCGTTCGTAAACGTATTCAGCAGTTCGATCCGCTCGGTGTGGCATCACGCAACTTACAAGAGTGCCTACTGCTACAGCTAGCGACTTTCCCAGAAGACACACCGTGGCTTGCTGAAGCCAAAATGATTCTTGCGGATCATATTGATCACCTGGGGAACCGTGATTACAAGCTCGTCATCAAAGAGACTAAGCTGAAAGAAGCCGATCTCCGTGAAGTCCTCAAACTTATCCAGCAGTTAGATCCTCGTCCCGGTAGCCGTATCACACCGGATGATACCGAGTACGTAATTCCAGATGTGTCCGTTTTTAAAGACAACGGCAAATGGACCGTTTCTATCAACCCAGATAGCGTTCCAAAATTAAAAGTAAATCAACAATATGCTCAATTAGGCAAAGGCAATAGCGCGGATAGCCAGTACATCCGCAGCAATTTGCAAGAGGCAAAATGGTTAATTAAGAGCTTAGAGAGTAGAAACGAGACGCTACTCAAAGTTGCAAGATGTATTGTTGAACATCAACAAGATTTCTTCGAGTATGGTGAGGAAGCCATGAAGCCAATGGTACTAAATGATGTAGCCTTGGCAGTGGACATGCATGAATCCACGATTTCTCGTGTAACAACACAAAAATTTATGCATACACCACGTGGCATTTTTGAATTGAAGTACTTCTTCTCTAGCCATGTTAGTACTGACAACGGCGGAGAATGTTCGTCAACAGCAATTCGCGCACTCATTAAAAAACTGGTCGCAGCAGAGAATACTGCTAAGCCATTGAGTGATAGCAAGATTGCTGCTCTTCTGGCTGACCAAGGGATTCAGGTCGCGAGACGTACGATAGCCAAATATCGAGAATCCTTGGGAATTGCCCCTTCAAGTCAGCGTAAACGCCTATTATAAGGCACTAACTGAAAAGGAAAGTCTATGCAAATCAATATTCAAGGCCATCACGTTGATCTTACCGATTCAATGCAAGACTATGTAAATTCTAAGTTTCAGAAGCTCGAAAGGTTCTTCGACCATATCAATCAAGTACATGTTGTACTAAAAGTTGAAAAAATCACTCAAATCGCGGAAGCTACGCTTCATATAAATCAAGGCGAAATCCACGCATCAGCTGATGACGAAAATATGTATGCCGCGATCGATTCGCTGGTAGATAAATTGGTTCGCCAACTCAATAAGCACAAAGAAAAACTAAACAGTCATTAATCATGCAACTGAGCGAAATACTGTCATTGGACTGCACCAAGAGTGCGGTCCACTGCACGAGTAAAAAACGCGCCCTTGAAATGATCAGCCGCATCGTGGCTGATCAAACGGGCCAAGATTCTACCGAACTGTTCGAGTGCATGCTCAACAGAGAGAAAATGGGCAGTACTGGTATCGGAAACGGTATTGCGATCCCACACGCTAGAATGCAATCGAGCGACAAGGCTATTGCTGTCTTGCTGCAATGTGATGAAGCCATTGAATTCGATGCGATTGATAATCGACCTGTCGACCTTCTTTTTGCGCTCCTTGTACCAGAAGAACAGTGCAAAGAGCACCTCAAGACTCTATCCTCTATGGCAGAACGTCTGAGCGATAAGCAAGTATTGAAACTACTGCGCAATGCTCAGAGTGATGAAGAACTTTACGACATCATGATTCACCAATAAGCAGGACGGACATCATGCGACTAATCGTGGTTAGCGGGCACTCAGGTGCCGGTAAGAGTATTGCGCTGCGCGTACTGGAAGACTTAGGTTATTACTGTGTTGATAACCTCCCAGTGAATTTGCTGGACGCATTTGTTCATTCTATTGCTGACAGCAAGCAGAATGTTGCGGTAAGCATTGATATTCGCAATATCCCTAAAAAGCTAAAAGAACTGACTGGTACACTGGAGCAGTTGAAAACAGAGCTTGATGTGACCGTGCTTTTCTTGGACGCCAATAAGGAAACGCTACTCAAACGCTACAGCGAAACACGCCGAATCCACCCTTTATCTTTAGGTGGCACCTCTCTCTCTCTTGACCAAGCCATCGAGCGTGAGAAAGAAATTTTAACGCCACTTAAAGCACATGCCGATCTTGTACTGAACAGCAGCGGACAATCTTTGCATGAGTTGAGTGAAACCGTGCGTATGCGTGTTGAAGGCAGAGATCGCAAAGGGCTTGTTATGGTATTTGAGTCTTTTGGCTTCAAATATGGCCTGCCTTCCGATGCCGATTACGTATTCGACGTTCGCTTCTTACCCAACCCACATTGGGAACCAGCGTTGCGCCCACTTACGGGTTTGGATGCCCCTATCGCCGCATTTTTGGAGCAGCACCAATCGGTGTTAAGTTTGAAATACCAAATTGAAAACTTTATAGAGAATTGGTTACCTCTGCTCGAGAAAAATAACCGCAGCTATTTGACCGTTGCAATAGGTTGTACCGGAGGTAAACATCGTTCGGTGTACTTAACTCAGCAAATCGGTGAGTACTTCGCCAATAAAGGACACCAAGTGCAAATTCGTCATACCTCACTAGAGAAAAACACTAAGGAGTAGCTGTGGAGTTAAGTCGTAAAGTATTGATTCAAAATCGCCTTGGCTTACATGCTCGCGCAGCCGTCAAACTGGTCGAACTGGCCCAGAGCTTTGAAGCGGTCATCACTATCGACAATGAAGAAGACAAAACCGCCACAGCAGACAGCGTAATGGGTTTATTAATGCTTGAGTCTGCTCAAGGACAGTACGTCACAATCCACGCTGCGGGTGAGCAAGCAGAAGAAGCACTGGATGCCGTTTGCCACTTAATCGAAGATAAATTTGATGAAGGCGAGTAATTTACTCGCTTTTTTATTACCTCTCACTCTCCTTCCCCTCACTGCTCCAATAAATAAATTTGCTTAGTATCATAAGTTGTTATTAAAAGGCGCCTAGAATTAAGTTATTATTCAACGCATTGTAAATATCAGGAATTGGGAGGAATGAATGGCAGAGCAAATTGAATTCGACCAAGCTCACCAAGCCCTCCAAGAAGTCACAGAAGCGCTAGAAAATGGCCGCTTCGTCCATGTTCGTCGTCAGTTACAGGACATGGAACCTGAGGATATCGCTCACCTTTTAGAAGCCTCTCCACGCAAAAGCCGTGAAGTTCTCTGGCAACTCACCGACCCTGAAGACTACGGTGAAATCCTCGACGAACTGAACGAAGACGTCAAAGATAGTCTCGTATCCAAAATGGCACCAGAAGCGCTTGCAGAAGCGACAGAAGGCATGGATACCGATGACGTGGCTTATGTACTGCGTAGCTTGCCAGACAACCTGTCACGCGAAGTCCTGTCGCAAATGGACTCCTCTGACCGTCTGCGTGTCGAAACCGCCCTGTCCTACCCAGAAGACACTGCAGGTGGACTGATGAACACCGACGTTATCACGATTCGTGGTGACGTAGATGTGGACGTGGTTTTACGTTATCTGCGTATGAAAGGTGAACTACCAGAAGCAACGGATGCACTTTATGTCATTGATGAAGAAAGCAAACTGATTGGTGAACTACCCATTACTCTGCTGATCACGACCCAGCCTGATGTCAAAATTGTCGACATCATGGAAGATGCTGACGAAGCGATCACTGTCGATACCAGTGATTCAGATGTTGCTAGTCTGTTCGAACGTCGTAACTGGGTCTCTGCTCCTGTCGTAGACGAGAATCAGCATCTCGTTGGCCGTATCACTATCGATGACGTAGTTGACGTTATCCGTGAAGATGCCGAGCACTCGATGATGAGTATGGCAGGTATGGACGATGACGAAGATACCTTCGCACCCGTTGTAAAATCAGCTCGCAAACGCAGTATCTGGCTTGGGGCCAACGTGTTGGCCGCACTCGCTGCCGCTTCTGTTTCTAACATGTTTGAAGCCACGCTAGACCAGATGGCGGCCATTGCCGTATTGATGACGATTGTTCCTTCCATGGGTGGTGTCGCTGGTAACCAAACCGTCGCACTAGTGATTCGTGGTCTTGCTCTTGGTCATATCGGTGACTCGAACAAACGAGAACTGTTGATGAAAGAAGCCTCGATCGGTTTACTCAACGGCATCATGTGGGCGCTGATTATTGGCGGCATTGTTGTCGCTTGGAAAGGTAACTGGATGCTAGGAGGAATCATTTCCGCCGCGATGCTGACTAACTTATTGGTCGCTGGGGTTGCCGGAGTAACGATTCCAATCCTCTTAAAGAAAATGAACATCGACCCAGCTTTAGCTGGTGGTATGGCGTTAACGACCGTAACGGATGTAATTGGTTTATCAGTATTCTTAGGGCTTGCCACAATACTGATTACCTAACTGCAAAAACTAAAAAGCCTGATGAACACATCAGGCTTTTTTAATTCTGAACTAGGAAAGCTTACTCACCTGCAACTTTCATCGCATCCAGTAAGATTGAACCCGTTTGAATTTGCGAGCGCGTTTCAACGTCGCTACCTACGGCAACAATCTTATTGAACATGTCCTTCAGATTACCAGCGATGGTAATTTCCGATACTGGGTATTGGATTTCACCGTTCTCAACCCAGAAGCCTGCAGCACCTCGAGAGTAATCACCTGTTACCACGTTCACGCCTTGCCCCATCACTTCTGTCACTAACAAACCAGTGCCGAGCTCTTTGAGCATTTGTTCGAAGTTTTGACCAGTCGATTTCACGTACCAGTTATGGATGCCACCAGCGTGACCTGTCGGCGCCATCTTCATTTTACGTGCGGCATAACTGGTTAACAGATAAGTTGCTAGCACACCGTCAGTAATGATCTCACGGTCTTGAGTATATACGCCTTCGCTATCGAATGGGCTTGACGCCAAACCACGTAATACATGTGGACGTTCCGAGATATTGAACCACTCAGGAAGCACTTGCTTACCAAGGTGATCAAGTAGAAAAGAAGATTTACGGTACAGGTTACCACCGCTGATCGCCATAACTAGGTGACCAATCAAGCCAGTTGCAACATCAGCGGCAAACATGATTGGGTATTTACCTGTCTTTAGGCGCTGCGCATCTAAGCGGTTAATCGTATTCTCTGCAGCCTTACGACCCACTGTTTCTGGTGTCCATAAGTCATCGCGATGACGTGCCACTGTGTAGCTGTAATCACGCTCCATTTCGCCATTTTGACCAACGCCAATCACACAACAGCTGGTACTGTGGCGGCTAGACGCATAGCTTGCTAATAATCCATGGCTGTTACCATACACTTTTACACCGTAGTGGCTATCATAACTCGCGCCATCACTTTGCTTGATTGCACTGTTATAACTTAACGCTTCTTTCTCAGCGGCGATCGCCACATCGGCAGCATAATCGGGATCAGGGGCGTCTGGGTGGAAAAGATCAAGCTCGGGGATCTCTTGCACCATGTATTCTTTGGCTGCGGGCCCTGCAAATGGATCTTCAGATGTGTAATGCGCAATATCCAGCGCCGCAATAACGGTTTGCTCGATAGCAGCTTCACTTAAATCAGACGTGGAAGCACTGCCTTTACGTTGACCTCGGTAAACGGTAATGCCCAGCGCACCATCGCTGTTGAACTCGACATTTTCTACCTCGCCCATGCGAGTAGATACACTTAAACCAGTGCTTTTGGTAATTGCGACTTCGGCGGCGTCAGATTTTGCCGATGCAAGTTTTAAGGCTCTTGCGACGGCTTGCTCTAGCTCGGTACGTTGCTCAGCAACCTGCTGTTTAATATCCATTGTCTTTCACATCTTGTCTTTGATGAACAATAGGATAACAAGAATTTCGCTTTCTCCCCACGATTCTTGTTAAAATAGTCATAATATTAATCAAAACACAGGCAACTGAAATGGCACGTAAGAATCAAAAAGCGCCATGGGAACCAGAAGAAGAGATCATCTGGGTAAGCAAATCCGAGATGAAGCGAGACATGGAAGAACTGCAAAAGCTAGGTGAGGAGCTTGTCGGCCTCAAACCTGCAGTTCTCGAAAAGTTTCCATTGAGCGAAGACCTGCGAGAAGCAATTGCAGACGCGCAACGCTTTAAAAACGAAGCACGTCGTCGCCAATTACAACGTATTGGTAAGTTGATGCGTTATGAAGATCCAGAGCCAATCCAAGCGGCGTTGGATAAGATTCGTAACAAGCACTCTCAATTAACGGCGGTATTCCACAAGCTTGAAGCTCTGCGTGATCGCGTGGTGGAAGAAGGCGACAAAGCCATTGATGACGTAATGGAAATGTACCCAGAAGCGGATCGTCAGCGTCTACGCCAATTGGCTCGCCAAGCAGCGAAAGAGAAAAAGGCTGGGAAACCAGCAAAAGCGTACCGCGAAATCTTCCAGATCCTAAAAGGTCTAAACGAAGAAGAGTTTTAATTCGAGGGCTCAAGCAATGAGCATTCGATTTAAACGCAAAAAGCAGACGTCAATGTCTGCTTTTTTTATCTTTGGTTTTACAGTCAGCGTTACACTAAGCGATTAACGCGGTCTCCGCGCTCGAAAGCGTTAATGTTCTCAATCAAGATTTCCGCTAAACGTTGGATAGATGAGTCGCTGCCCCATGCAACATGCGGTGTCAGTAACAAATTAGGTAAACTCATATTGGCAATCAGCAGATTGCTCTCATCAGCCGGTTCTTGTGTAAAAACATCAAAACCAGCCGCTGCAATTTCTTCCTGTTTTAAGGCTTCCACCAGCGCTTCCTCATTAACCAAGCCTCCACGCCCCGTATTAATTAGAATGGCGTTGGACTTCATTTGTTGCAACTCTGCTTGACCAATTAAATTCTGAGTATGCTCGTTGAGCGGACAGTGCAAAGTCAACGCATCAGAACGTTTCAACACTTCTTCAAACGGTACATAACCAGGTCGACATTCCGGTGCACCTTTACGCTCAGCAAAGATCACCTGCATGCCTAGCGCATTCGCTAACTGTGCTGTCGCTTGCCCTAAAGCGCCGCTGCCAACAACACCTAGTGTGCTACCACCTATATCCCCGATTGGGTGCGTAAAAAAGCAAAACTGCTTATTACGCTGCCATTCGCCAGCGGCAATATCTTGATGGTAACCAAATAAATTTCGGCGTAAAGCAAACAGCATCGCCATCACGTGCTCAGGTACCGAACGCGTCGCGTAACCACGTACATTGGCAACCGCAATATCATGCTTAGCACAGTAGTCCACATCGACGTTGTTAAAACCAGTTGCGGCAACCGCGATCATCCGCAATTGTGATAGTTGCTCTAATACATTTTGGTCAAGCAGGACTTTATTGCTAATCACGATATCTGCATCTGCTAACCTTTCTATTACCTGCTCTGGCGCGGTTAAGTCGTACTCACGCCAGTGGTGCTGAAAGCTAGGTCGTGGGATCTCAATATGTTCTGGGATGGTCGCTCGGTCCAAAAATACGATGGTCGGCAAAGACATAACAACTCCTTATTCACGGCTGAAAGACAGGATACATCAACCACAGTAACGAAATAGCGAACTAGAAAGAACCGTTGTTGACTGCGGTTGGCATTAAGGGTGTGGCAACGTTTTATAATCAGGCAATGTACGTTCTGGCGAAAAATAGTTAAAGATCGCCGCCTCGGCTTCAGGATAAAAGTCACAAGGTACAAAAATACTGCTCAGCTGATCCGTAGCTGGATGATAAAAACTTAGCTCCGCAGCGTGCAACTCTAAACGTTCTGAAAACTGATACGCCTCTTCGCTTGCATAAAACTCATCACCCACAATCGCATGACCAATCGCCATCAAATGCACGCGTAACTGATGCGATCGACCAGTAATGGGCAGTAGTCGCACAACGGTCGTATGGGTGCTATCAGGGTGCACTTCACGCTTCACCACTTGGAATAAAGTTTGAGATGGCTTGCCGTCGTCGAAGCATACTTTTTGTCGCGGACGATTTGGCCAATCACAAATTAATGGAAGATCAATATTCCCTTCTTGCGGCTCAACATGCCCCCAAACACGTGCGTAATACACCTTGTGGGTGAGACGATATTGGAACTGCTTTTTTAATGCTCGCTCCGAAGGTTTGTTTTTCGCCAGCAGCATCAACCCTGATGTCGACATATCCAAGCGATGCACTACTTGGATTTCTGGATGCACTTCCTTGAGGCGGCTCCACATGCTGTCGTAATGCTCTGCAAGTCGACCAGGAACAGACAGTAACCCAGATGGCTTATTCACTGCCAGAATGTCGTCATCCTCAAAAACGATATCGACCCAAGGATCGGTGGGAGGGGTATATTCAAGCATTGCCATGGGAGATCTCTACAAAATAAAAACGCCGCGATTATATACCCAAATAGCACCCAGATGCAGGGTTCTGAAGAAAAGTTCAAACCAATAACACAAAGTCAATCCTTTAGCATAAAAACTAAAAATAGCACGTTGTAAATTTAGTTTGACAACAAGACGCATAACTGAATAGAGTGCTAGATGCACACAGCATGATATTCGCAAAGAATACTTAAAATAAATACATCAAAACACAGCATTTAAAAGACATTACCGTTGCGCAGTATAGGGCGAGCGCTCAGCTTGTCATGTACTGCGGTATGTATCTCTTTAGAAAGGTACATAAGATAAAAAGGACAATAAGCAATGGACTCCGCCGTTATAGATAAACCCCAATCCAAACTTTCCTTATTTTTTCGTTCGTTAGGCCCCGGCATATTAATGGCATCTGCTGCGGTGGGTGGCTCTCACCTCGTCGCATCAACCAAAGCTGGTGCGATTTATGGCTGGCAACTGGCGGCGCTGATTCTGCTCGTAAACCTGTTTAAATACCCTTTTTTCCGAGCGGGTGTACAGTACACCATGGGGACAGGGCTCACCTTGGTTGAGGGCTACGCGAAATTAGGTCGGCCTTATCTATGGCTATTTCTATTTCTGAGCGTGGTCTCAGCCGTAATCAATACCGCCGCTTTGTTGATGTTTAGTGCTAGCTTGCTGGGCTACTTCATTCCGTTTTCACTATCAATGGCATCACTCAGTATCATTGTGATTGTCACCTGCCTGATCATATTATTTGCTGGCCATTACAAAGCGCTCGATACGCTATCTAAGGTGATCATGTCGGTGTTAACCATCGCGACTTTACTTGCCGTTTCTATCGCCTTTGGTAACCCTGTTGAGCAAGTGGCCAACTTCGAGCCAACGTCACCTTGGTCGATTGCGGCAATTGGCTTTATCGTCGTAACAATGGGCTGGATGCCAGCACCGATAGAGATCTCCTGCTTGACCTCTGCGTGGTTAAAACGCCAATCAAGCCAGCAAGAAGTAACGTATCGCTCTGCTCTATTTGACTTTAATGTCGGTTACATTGGCACGGCTTTTCTTGCCATTATCTTTGTATCATTAGGTTCTTTGATGCTTTATGGATCTGGCGTTGCGCTTGAAAGTTCTGGCGTTGGCTTCTCCCATCAATTGGTTGGCTTATATGCGGCGACGATTGGCGAATGGTCTCGTTACTTGATAGCGGTAATTGCGTTTTTCTGTATCTTTGGCAGCACGATTACCGTTATTGATGGCTACTCGCGCGTTATTTCTGACTCTCAACGTCTACTGCGCTCGCAACCAGACACGAACCCTAAAACCACTTCAGCGATCATGCTGGTGGTCGCCTTATTTGCATTGGGTATTGTGGTTTTCTGGGCTTCTGCGTTATTGCCTATGCTGAACTTTGCGATGATCCTCGCCTTTATGACCACACCATTCTTTGCTCTGCTAAATTACACATTAGTGAGCAAAACCGAGTTACCTGAACCTCTGGCTGTTGGACCTAAATTGAAGTGGTTGTCGATTGCAGGCCTGATTTACTTGTTTGGCTTCTTGGCTGTATTTATCTGGTGGAAATGGTTGATGTAAATGAGTTAGCTATGAGTGAGTAATGCATTCTGCATAAAGAAACTAAACCGCAAATAAAGAAAAAGGTCTTCAACTGAAGACCTTTTTTAATGAGCAATAAAAACTTACTTAGTTGTGGCTTACCACAATCAAACGTAGCGAGTCGAGCTGCACTTGAGCTTGGTTGATGTAACCAGTGAGCTCCTTAATTTGTGCATCAATGGCTTCAATTTCTTCGTCACGAATATTTGGGTTTACCGCTTTCAGTGCTTGCAAACGCTCAAGTTCTGCATTCAAGCTATGCTGCATATCTTGATGAGCTTGCTTGCGTACTTCTTCGACCTTTTCTTCAATAAGAATATCACCGGCTTCGATCAAGCGGTGTACGTCTTTCTGTACCGACGTGACCAACTTGCTGCCTAAGTGACGGTTTACAGGGCTGAGCTGGCGGTTAAAGCTTTCAAATTCCACTTGAGCAGACAAGTCATTGCCACGCGAGTCCATCATCAAACGGATTGGCGTTTTCGGTAAGAAGCGCGCGATGCCACTGCGTTTTGGTGCTTGCGCATCTACCGCATAAATCAGCTCAAGAAGAATGGTCCCGACTGGTAGCGCTTTGTTTTTCAAAAGAGATACCGCAGACGTACCCACCCCTTCACTCATCAGAAGATCGATACCACCTTGGATCATTGGGTGCTCCCAACTGATAAAGTGCATGTCTTCACGAGATAAAGCCGTATCACGATCAAACGTGATCGTCGCTCCTTCGTATGGCAGACCTGGGTAGCTTGGTACCATCATGTGCTCAGATGGGGTCACAATCAGTGCGTTTTCACCTTTATCGTCTTGGTTCAAACCAATCGTATCAAAAAGAGAAAGTGCGAAGGTGACCAGATTGGTATCGCCGTCGGTTGATTCAATTTTCTCAACGATTTGTTGTGCTTTTTCCCCGCCATTTGAATGCATTTCTAACAGGCGATCACGGCCTTGATCCAATTGGGATTTCAGCTCTTTATTCATTTTTGCTGACGCTTCAATGATCTCATCCAGCGTGCTGGTGTCACCAGAAGCAAGGATTTCAATCAAGTCATCAGAGTACTTATCGTAAACGGCACGGCCTGTTGGGCAAGTTTCTGCAAAAGCGTTTAAACCTTCATCAAACCAGCGAGCAAGAATGGCTTGCGAGGTACCTTTCAGGTAAGGAATATGAATGTCGATGTCGCGGTTTTGGCCGATACGGTCCAAACGACCGATACGTTGCTCAAGCAAATCTGGGTTGAATGGCAAGTCGAACATGACAAGTTGGTTGGCAAACTGGAAGTTACGACCTTCAGAGCCGATTTCACTACAGATAAGAACCTGTGCACCACCTTCTTCTTGCGCAAAGTAAGCGGCTGCTTTGTCACGCTCAAGGATCGACATACCTTCATGGAAGACGGTCGCACGAATACCTTCACGCTCACGCAGTGCTTGCTCCAATTGCAGAGCCGTACTTGCACGAGAGGCAATCACCAGAATTTTCTCGCTGCGCTTCTCTTTTACCTTTTCAAGTAACCAATTCACGCGCGAGTCAAACTGCCACCAGCTTGCATCATCGCCTTCAAATTCTTGGAAGATCTCTTCTGGGTAAAGGTTCTTCATTGCACGTGCTTCCGAACTCATCTTACCGCCGATCATCCCAGCAACACGCATTGACGTGGTGTATTGCGGTGGAATATCCATTGGCATCAGGTGCACGTTACGCGCTGGGAAGCCTTTGATAGCAGCACGTGTATTACGGAACAGAACACGTCCCGTACCGTGACGATCCATCAAGTTGTCGATCAACTCTTGGCGCGCTGACGCTTTCGCTTCTTCGTCAGTCTCACTCTCGATTATGCGGAAAAGTGGTTCTACGTCTTGTTCAGACAACAATTCAGTAATCTGGTTTTTCGCTTCATCAGGCAGTTTTTCACCAGAGAAGAGTGAAGTAATCGCATCTGCTACAGGCGCGTATTGCTCTTCTTCCTCGATGAACGCTTCGTAATCGTAGAAACGGTCAGGATCCAGCAAACGCAGACGAGCAAAGTGGCTTTCACGACCAAGCTGTTCTGGCGTTGCCGTCAGTAACAACACTCCAGGAGTACGTTCGGCTAAACCTTCTACCACTTGGTATTCACGGCTCGGTTTATCTTGGCTCCACTCAAGGTGATGCGCTTCATCGACAACTAATAGGTCCCATTCGCCTTCCAGTGCTTGTTCAAAACGCTTGCGGCTCTTGCGTAGGAAGTCTAAAGAACACAGCACGTATTGCTGGGTATCAAATGGGTTTTCTGCATCCGCGAATGCTTCGATACAACGCTCTTCGTCAAAGATAGAGAAATGCAGGTTGAAACGACGCATCATCTCAACCAGCCATTGATGTTGCAGTGTTTCAGGTACCACAATCAAAATGCGTTCTGCACGGCCAGACAGCACTTGCTGGTGGATGATCATGCCCGCTTCGATGGTTTTACCCAAACCCACTTCATCCGCCAGTAATACGCGTGGCGCGTGGCGACGGCCAACTTCGTGCGCGATGTAAAGCTGATGAGGGATCAAACCTGCACGCATACCACATAGGCCACGCATTGGGCTCTTATGCTGCTCAAACTGGTTGGTTAGCGCACGGTAACGCAGAACAAAGTTGTCCATGCGATCGATTTGACCGGCGTACAACTTATCTTGAGGTTTATTAAAACGAATTTGGTTGCTCAGAAAAATCTCACGCAGAACAACGGCGGTTTCTTGCGTGTCTTCACGAGTACCGAAATAGGTGTATAGACCTTCATCTTCCAGTACTTCTTCAACTTTTAGAGACCAACCTTCTTGGCAGTCGATGACATCACCAACGTTAAAGGTGACTCGGGTAACAGGTGCATCGTTACGTGCGTAAACTCGGTTTTCCTCTGACGCTGCAAACATCAATGTCACAGTACGAGCATCCATTGCTACAACGGTACCTAAACCTAAATCGCTTTCCGTATCGCTAATCCAGCGCTGCCCCAAAGCAAATGTCATGAATTGACTACCTCGTTATTAGTTCTTGATTCGTGTTTCTTGTTGGTCTACTCATGCCCGTAGGCATGGATAATAGTTTAGATCTGATTCTGGCTTCTGCTATGCCGATAGCATTCGTCATTCCAGTATGAACTGAGTATTTTTAAGCCAGCTCAACATGATAAATCGGACGTAGCCTATACGCAGAAAAAGGTCGCTAATCTTACTTGAAGCTGTGATTTAGGTCACGCCGAAACCGCATCAAGCGGAAACTTTTTTTCCCAAACTATAAATGCAATCAAATTGTAAAATACTCATGCCAATTATTAAGTTGTAGAACGTAAATATTACGTATACTTCTAGTGAGGGGCGTTTAAAACCATTGCATATGATTTAAGCGCGTTAGTACACGATTAGGATCAACACGGGTTTGCAGTAAGTTGTCTTGCTACTCGGTTGCACACTAACCGACATCAGCCCGACAACCTCTATTGCAAGCAATCAGAGTTAGGCCGCTTCACACCTATTTGAGAACGACCTAACCACTCGCATGCAGAGCCGTATTACGGCAAGGAGACGCTATGGGCGATACCGATCGGAAACTGTTTGTACTTGATACCAACATTCTTCTTCATGAACCCTTTGCCATCTTCTCTTTCCAAGAACACGATGTCGTTATCCCCATGACCGTGTTGGAAGAACTCGACCGAATCAAAGACAGCAAACGCGATGTCGCAAGAGACGCTCGCGTGGCTATTCGCGCTTTGGAAGATTTGTTTAAAGAAGCAACGCCCGATGAAATTTCTGAAGGTATTCCTGTTTCTAAAGACAGCCCCGACCAAGGCACCATTTCCATTTTGGCGGATTTCGAACTGCAGGAAACCGTCAAAGCCTTCGCCGACAAAGCCGGTGACAACCGCATACTCAATGCGGTGCTTTATCTGCAAAACAAACGAGCACCACGTGAAGTGGTACTGATCACGAAAGACATTAACATGCGTCTGCGCGCCAAAGGCGCTGGCGTACGTTTTGTTGAAGACTACCGAACCGATCAACTGATTGACGACATTCAATACCTCACCAAAGGCTTTCAACTGCGTGAGGGGGACTTCTGGAGTGATATTGAGGAAGTGGAAAGTTATGCGCTGGGCGGAAAAACCTATCACAAGCTCAATCGTGAACCTTTTGAACCAACCTTTATTAACCAATATGTGATTGATGAAGACAGCGACTTTGCTGGCCGCGTGGAAACCATCAATGAAGACAAATTAACGCTACTCGACCTGAGCCGTGAACGCATGATGCACCGTAAGGCTTGGGACATCACACCAAAAAACATCTACCAAGGAATGGCGTTGGATGCCTTACTTGACCCGGATATTGACCTAGTGATTTTAACCGGTGCCGCTGGTAGTGGTAAAACGCTATTAGCCATGGCAGCAGCACTGGAGCAAACCATTGAAAAAGGCATGTTCGATAAAATTATCGTGACGCGTAACACGCCAGACATCGGTGAATCCATCGGCTTCTTACCCGGCTCAGAAGAGGAGAAAATGATGCCGTGGTTAGCGGCGGTGACCGATACCTTGGAAGCGCTACATAAACACGATCACTGCACTGAAGGCTCATTGAAGTACATCTGCGATAAAGCCAACATTCAATTTAAATCGATCAACTTTATGCGTGGCCGTTCGATCCAAAATGCGTTTGTACTGCTTGATGAGTGTCAAAACCTCACCGCATCACAAATCAAAACCATCATCACCCGCTGTGGTGAAGGAACAAAAATCGTCTGCTCCGGTAACTTGGCGCAGATTGACTCTCATTACCTCACCCCAGTGACATCAGGGTTGACGTACATGGTTGAGCGCTTCAAGAACTTTGAAGGCAGCGCAAATATTCACCTCAACGGCGTGGTTCGTAGCCGCTTGGCGGAATTTGCTGAAGAAAATCTATAATCGACACCGACTCACAAAGCAAAAGAGCGCTCTAATGAGCGCTCTTTTTATAACGATTCGAATGAGTTACTCAGTGCCACCCACCGTCAGTGAGTCCAATTTCAAGGTCGGCTGACCAACACCAACTGGCACACTTTGACCTGCTTTACCACATACGCCAACGCCCTTGTCGATACTTAGGTCGTTGCCGACCATAGAGACTTGCTGCATGGCTTCGATACCTGAGCCAATCAACGTCGCACCTTTAACAGGGCGCGTAATTTTACCGTTTTCAATCAAGTACGCTTCCGATGCGGAGAATACAAACTTACCCGAAGTAATGTCCACCTGACCGCCACCAAAGTTTGGCGCATACAACCCTTTCTCTACCGTCGAGATGATTTCTTCTGGCGTATGTTCACCTGGAAGCATGTAGGTGTTGGTCATACGCGGCATCGGCAAGTGTGCATACGACTCACGACGACCATTACCTGTTGGGTTCACACCCATTAACCGCGCGTTTAGCTTGTCTTGCATGTAACCTTTCAGCACACCATTTTCGATAAGCGTGTTGTACTGGCCATTCACCCCTTCATCATCCACATTGAGTGAACCACGAAGGTCTTTTAATGTACCGTCATCAACAATGGTACACAGTGAAGACGTCACTTGTTGACCCATTTTGCCAGAGAAAACCGAAGATTCCTTACGATTAAAGTCACCTTCTAGGCCATGACCTACCGCCTCATGTAGCAATACGCCTGGCCAACCTGAGCCCAATACCACTGGCATCATGCCTGCTGGTGCGGCTTCTGCTTCAAGGTTTACCAGCGCCATGCGAATCGCTTCGTCTGCATAATGGAAAGCTTGTTTCACACCATTGCTTTCCGTTAAAAAGAAATCGTAACCAAAACGGCCACCGCCACCAGCGCTACCTCGTTCACGTCGTTCACCTTTTTGAGCGAGCACGCTAATAGACAAACGCACCAAAGGACGAATATCGCCTGCATAAGTACCGTCTGTTGCCGCAACAAGCATCTGCTCATGCACACCGCTGATGCTGATCGAGACTTCTTTAATCAATGGCTCTTTAGTGCGGATGTAAGCATCTAGAGATTTGAGCAACTCTGTTTTTTGCTGCTTTTCCCACCCAGCTAATGGATTCACAGCCGCGTAGTACGCTTGGTTTTCGGTGCGTTTAAACGCTTGGACTTTGCCATTTTGCCCTTGTTGAGCAATACCGCGCGCCGCCATTGCACTCTGCTTCAGACCTTCAGGCTGAATTTGATCAGAGTAGGCAAAGCCGGTTTTTTCACCAGTTACCGCACGAACACCAACACCACAATCAATGTTAAAAGAGCCATCTTTGATGATGCTGTCTTCTAGAACCAGAGACTCGTGCCAGCTGGACTGAAAGTAAATGTCCGCATAATCGATCTGGCGCGTCGCAATGCTGGCAAGCGTGTCAGCAATGTCTTGTTCTGTCAGACCATTTGGGGCAAGGAGTGCCTGTTCTATTTGGTTTGTGCTCATAGTTAGCTCTTTTATTTCCGTCTCAATTCATTTTGAAAGCGACTGTGTTGAGTCAGCGGCATATTCTGCCTTACTTGTTGGCTCTGTGACAAATCTATCTCTGTCACTAACAAGCCTACTTCATCCTGAAGCTGTTTATGAATACGTCCCCAAGGGTCAACGACCATTGAGTGTCCCCATGTTTTTCGTCCACATGGATGCGTTCCAGTTTGTCCGCTCGCCAAAATCCAACATTGTGTCTCAATCGCTCTAGCTCGCAATAATACTTCCCAGTGAACTTGCCCCGTCACAGCGGTAAACGCAGCAGGCACCACAATGATATCCGCGCCTTCTTGGCGTAATACTTTATAAAGCTCAGGAAAACGAAGATCGTAACAGATGCTCAATCCAACGCTGCCGATATCGGTTTCCGCCACTACAATTTGATTACCCGCCATAAACGTATCCGACTCACGATAACTACCATAACCATCGGCTACGTCGACATCAAACATATGCAGTTTGTCATAGTGAGCAATGCATTTACCGTGCGGCGGCAATACAAGCGTTGTGGTCGTGACACCTTTTGCGGTTTGAATGGGCATGCTTCCGACAATCAGTGTTAACTGGTTCTTTCTTGCGATTTCAGAGAGCCGCTGTTGAATCATGCCACTCCCAAGTGGCTCTGCATGTTGATGGTACGCTTCGCGGTTGGCAAACAGCACCGTATTTTCAGGGGTAAGGACAAGCTTGGCACCTTGCTTACTCGCCAAAGCACACTGTTTTTCAATAAAGTCCAGATTCGCAGTGATATCTGGACCCGATGTCATTTGAATAATGCCAACACGTTCCATGTGTTTCCTCCCTATTCCATTTTAGTCGGTGAGTTATTTCGCCTGTTCACGCAGCTTTTCTGGCAGTTTGTATTCACCTTTACTTCGAGAAATTTCTTTTACCGTTGGTGAGTCTAGTGGGCCTTTCACTTCATAATTGACTTGAGTGAAGACCTCAACCACCGGAGAAATCACTGTTGAGATGGCTAAAACATACAACGCGGTTTGTGGCGCTACTGCAAACGCGGTCAGCATTGGTAGGCCTGATGTGATGTCTGGGGTGAACTTCACTTCCGCATCGACCATTCTGCTGTTCATATTGGCGATGCCGCGGATCTGCATTTCTCCTGCTAAGGCATCCATCACGATATCGTTGGTGATAAACACGCCATCTTGGATTTTGCCCGTGCCCGTGATCGAGTTAAACGCCATGCCTTTATCGAATACGTCGGTAAAATCGAGCTGCATCTTACGGATGATAGAATCCAAGCTGAACAAACCTAACAAGCGTGCCGCACCACTGACTTCACTGATCACGCCTTTACCAAATTCCGTTGAGACATTCCCTTGCAAGGTTTGTGTCTTCATCGACCAAGGCGCGCCGTCCCACTCCATATTGGCATTGATCTCAAATGGTGCCTGCTGAATACCCGATGTGATACCAAAGCGCTCCATAAGATCAGTGTTGTTATCACCTTTCATTTTCATGGTTAAGTTGGAATGGCTACTCTCTTTTGTCAGATCCCACCAACCGCTCATATCAATGCGGTTTTTGCCGCTGCTAAAGGTGATATTTTTCCACTCCAAACGGTTCTCGCGACGCTGCAAATCAACATTCACCTTCCCCACTTTGTAACCTTGCAACCAAAAATCATCGATGTTCAAAGTTAAGTTTGGCATCTCAGCGTGAAACTGGCGGTCAAAATTGGTAATCAAAGGCGCGTTTTGATCCTCACTGGCAAAGAGCGAGCTACGCTCTTTGGTCATCTCTTCAAACCCTGGAATATACAGGTGCAAGTGCTCCAAAGAGACCGATAAGTCATACGGTTTCAGATAGTTAGCCTTACCTTTAACCTCTTGACTGTCCACATCGAGTTGCCAGCTCAAATTCTTTTTGCTTGCGGAGAAGTCCACATCATGAAACTCAATCCCACCAAGCTGCAAGTTTGGCGTTTCAACATCAATCCGTGTCGGCAATGGAATACTCGGCGTCTTCATGCTTGCCAGAACAGATGAGGATTGCTTACCTTCCGAGCCCTGAACCAGCTCTGCCCACTGGTCTAAATTAAGCTCAGCGACACGCACTGATGCATCGTGTCCGACAATAGGGCTGATCCTGAAACCACCTTTGCCGACCATTAAATGAGTCGCCGTCAGAACAGGTACGTCGCCAGTTATATCTATCTCGGTTTGATACTTAGCATTTGGTATCTGTAGTCTTGCTGAAATACTTTCTTGGTTGCCGGATGCCTGTAGTTTTGCTTGCCCGGACTCGCCAACTTGTTTCGCTAGCGGATAGGGATATTGACTCGCTAAACGATTTAGCTGCGCCAACACATCAAGTTGATAGGTGAAGCCTACATCATTAAGTTGTAAGTCAATGTCCATTTGCCACGGCGCATGCCCAGAAACAAGCTTTAACCAACGCTCACCAACATAAGGTTTGAGAGGCTCAACGTCCCAATCCCCTAATGTATTAATCGTCACATTGTAGCCCTGTTCCGCACTCTCACCATGAAAATCGAGGGAGATAGGCTGGGTAAGCAACTCTGCAGACAAACCCGATGTGGTGACCACATCATTATCGAAGTGGATACGCCCTGTGGCTTTCTCCAGCGTCATTGGCGGCGCTTCAATATCGACACGGTTTTCTGTTAAATCGGCATAACCCCAAGCACGGGACTCTTTTTCAAAATCAAACGGAATGTTGAGCTGGAACTCAGAGTAAACCGGACCACTCACTTGCAGCGCCGTCAACGCTGCCCCGACCGAGTCCACCAATGGCGTCGCCATCATGTAGTCACGAACTTCATTACCCGGCGCGCTCGCTTTGGCTTCAATCTCAATGTGTCCACCCTCCGCCAACTCAGGGATTCGCCCAGTAATACGCTTGGCATGAACACCATTTAGCGTGGCGGACTTTGAATCTAAATACATGGCATCATTTTCAAACAGCAAGTCCAGCTGCAGATCAGTGATGGTTGGCCACGCCGTATCAAAGCTAAATTTCGCGTCTTTTAAACCGACCCACGCCTGAAACATGCCATTATGATCTTTGTAAGGAAAATCCCCTAACTCGCCATACCACAGCAGCTTAGCCGTATTCACTTTACCGCCTTGAATCGCAGTCGATAGGTAATCCGTTAAGTCTTGTCCAAGTGCCAGAGTCGGCAGGTAACGCCATGTTTCACCTGCGTTATAGAGATCTGCTTCAGCATAAAACGATAAAAATGGGCTTTGTTCTTTTGGAAAATCAAGACGGAATGCTCCTAGTACTTGAAGATCCGGTGTCGCTGCCGTCACTTTATCAGACCACAAGCGCCAGCCACTCTCATCTTGTTGCCAGATAATATCGACTTCACCTTGTTTGATATTCAGCGGAGCTTGAAATACATCACCGTACGGAAATACATCATCAATGACGGTTACTTTCGCTTTTGCCTGATCTAAATCACCAGATACACTGCCCTGCACATGATGGAATCCTGGTAGCAGTTCCCATTGCGTCATCGCAAGTTCATCCAGTTCCGCGGAGTAGCGTAACGTGTCTAAACCACCGTTCATGGACAAGCGAACATCTTCAACTCGGCCTTTCGGTGCCAATTTGTTGATAAGGTCACTGGTCGATTCTGACTCTGGAGCCAATTTGATGAGCGGAATAAGTGCTTCGATATCGAGTTGAGAAAGGTTGAGCGTCCAACCATTCGGTTGCCAATCAAACGCTGCGTCTAATTCCGGCCAAGGGGTGTTGTCGGTTCGGATCCGAAGTGAGTGACCATTTACTTTCCAACCTTGTTTATCTGGTCGAAGATTGAAAATACCTGACTCGATAAACAGCTCATGACGACCGTTTTCATTCCACACCAGCTCAGAAGGCAACAGTTCAACATACGCATCATTCGGTTGGCTGTGTTTCAGCGTCAGCCAAGTGTTTAAGCTGACCTTACCCGACTCAGCACCCGACTCTTCTTGCATGTAAGTGGTTAACCAAGGCGTCACTGAGACATCTTGGGCACTTACGTAAAACTCACCAGACACATCACGTAGCGAACCATGATCTTTAAAGTTAGCGCTCACTAACAATGAATTCAGACGAACATCGGCAATGTTCACGGTGCCTTCGGCTAAGTGATGCTTGCCTTGGTTGCTCCAACGGAGCTGCTCGATATCTAAACGGCGAGTCTCACCAGATACCGATTTATACCAAATCCGTGAGTCGGTAATGGTGAAGTCTTCAAACTGACGTAAAAGAAGTGAGTCGAGTTGGTCGATGAGCTTCACTTCGCTCTTATCCACACTCGACTCCTGCTCTTGACGACTAGAGGTCGGCAGAATGTCTACGGTGTGAATATCCAGAGCGAGGTTATGGATGGTGAGGTCTGCGACCACCGGTTTGAGTTGCAAAAGAGATTGAATGAGATCGAATTCAATTTGGATTTCTTCAACGGCAAAGCGTGCATCCTGAATATTCGGCAGGTTCGCTTCTAAACCGAGTAGCGCGATCGAGGGATGGTTATTGCGCCACGTCCCTGCGACGTTGGCGATAGAAAAGTCAAAACCTGTGTCTTGCTTGACCCAGGTTTTGATCTCATCTTGGAAGTGGTTAAGTTGTGGCAATGTGACGCGCAGTGTGGTTACTAATATGGCTAATAACACCAGTACAGTAACTAAACTCCACGCACAAAAACGCCCAAAACGGTTAACACCAGAATTCACAAATGTTCCAAATTACATCATTACGACGTCAAACTGTTCCTGAATGTACAGGGGCTCAGCCTGAACTCGCACTTGCTTGCCAATAAATACTTCGAGCTCAGCCAATGCATGAGACTCATCACCCAACAGCGCTTCAGCAACAAACGGCGATGCGTACACAACAAAATTATCGGCGTCGTAAGCACGGTTTACACGAGTAATCTCGCGTAATATCTCAAAGCACACGGTTTCAACCGTTTTCACGCTACCACGGCCTTCACAAGTAGGACAGCCAGAACACAAGATATGTTCAATACTTTCTCGTGTGCGCTTACGCGTCATCTCGACTAAGCCGAGCTGAGTAAAGCCGTTGATGTTAGTTTTTACTCGGTCTTTAGCCAGTGCGGTTTCCAATGAGGTAAGCACTCGCTGACGGTGCTCTTCAGACGCCATATCGATAAAGTCGATAATGATGATGCCGCCGAGATTGCGCAAACGCAGCTGACGAGCAATAGCCTGAGTTGCCTCAATGTTGGTATTAAAGATAGTCTCTTCGAGATTACGACGACCAACAAATGCACCAGTGTTGATGTCGATAGTTGTCATAGCTTCAGTTTGATCAATGATCAAATAGCCACCCGACTTTAGCTCAACCTTGCGCTCTAAAGAACGCTGAATTTCATTCTCGGTGTCGTACATGTCAAAGATTGGCTTGTCACCTTCGTAAAGCTCAAGCTTGTCTGTTAACTCAGGTACATACTCAGAAGTGAATTCTTTCAGGTTTTCATATTCGAGGCGGGAGTCGACCATGATTTTATCGAGCTCTGTGCCGACAAAATCACGCAGAATACGCTGGGCCAAACCAAGTTCACCGTAAAGCGTTGAACGCGTTTTGTATTTTGAACGACGCTCCATGACTTTTAGCCACAAGCGCTTAAGAAATGCCGCGTCTTGAGAAAGCTCTTTTTCATCTGCGCCTTCCGCTGCGGTACGAATGATAAAACCACCGTGCTCATCACAGTAATGGTTCACCACTTTTTTCAGACGCTCGCGCTCTTTCTCACTCTCAATACGCTGCGAGACACCAACATGGCTGGCACCCGGCATAAAGACAAGATAACGTGAAGGCAATGTGATATCCGTCGTTAAACGCGCGCCTTTCGTGCCGAGCGGATCTTTGACCACTTGTACAACAATGTCTTGTCCCTGACGTACCAGCTCAGAGATATCACGGACTTGAAACTGCTGTTTTTCGTTCTCTGCCACACATTCGGTATGCGGGACAATATCTGACGCATGTAAAAACGCCGCTTTATCTAAACCGATATCGACGAAAGCCGCTTGCATACCTGGCAGTACTCGGCTGACTTTGCCTTTGTATATATTGCCCACAATGCCGCGACGCGATTCGCGCTCGATATGTATTTCTTGTAGTACTCCACCTTCAATCATGGCCACACGAGTTTCACTCGGGGTCACGTTAAGCAGCAATTCTGCACTCATGTGCACACCTCAAAACAATTATAAAAATTCTTGAATTAGCTGATCGGTTTCGAACAAAGGTAAGCCTACTACAGCGTGATAACTGCCTTCGATTCGGGTGACAAATCGCCCTCCGAGTCCTTGAATACCATAACTTCCAGCTTTATCGCATGGCTCTCCTGACTGCCAATATTGTTCGATTTCTTCGTGAGTCAGTTGTTTGAACCACACGTCAGTGGTGACGACCACTGAATGTTGTTGTTCCGATGATACGACGCTCACCGCAGTCATCACTTGATGACGACGACCGGATAAGTCAGTAAGCATACGCTTTGAATCTTCAAAACTTTTTGGTTTTTCTAGCACACGGTCATCGCATACTACGACCGTGTCAGAGCCCAATACAACGGAATCAGGCTTAGCTAATGCTAAGCCTGCCTGAGCTTTTTCCAAAGAAAGACGCAGCACGTACTCTCGTGCCTGCTCATGAGCCTGTTTAGCTTCCTCAATATCAGGCAATACGATCTCAAAGTCATAACCTAGTTGAGCAAGCAGCTCTTTTCTTCTCGGAGAACCCGAAGCGAGAACGAGAGATAGGCTTTTCTTCACCGCTTTACCTTACGTGCCATGCACGACGAACTCGTCGCATTAATAAAAACATCCATGGCCAAAGTATACAGTTTATTGCTGCCGTCCACAGAGATAATGGATTAAATACTACGTCCTGGTTCAAATATTCCCCACAGAATATCAAAACTTCCAATAACGCAGTAAAAAAGGCAATTAAAATCGACTGTTGCCACAATGCCATGTTACGAATCAATAGGAAATTCAACGCCACCAGATAGATGACAATCGACATCATCATGCCGCGAATTCCAAGCGTTGAGCCGATCAAGATATCCCATAATAAGCCCAGCACTAGCGCGGTTCCAACGTTCACTCGGTGCGGCAGTGCCAACACCCAATAACACGTGACAAGGAACAACCATGATGGACGTAAAACATCCAACACACCTGGCCACGGAATGGTTTGTAATACCAGCGCAACGAAGAAACTGACACCAATCACCATTCGGCTGCTCACTACATTATTGGCCATCAGTTACCTCTTGTTCTTCTTGCTCTAACCCTTCATCCACATTGGATCGCAGCACTTTGTGTTGACGATCTTCATTCGGCCAAATCAGCAGTAGGTAACGTAAACGATCAAACTCTACAACTGGCTCAGCCTTGATTGACGCAAATTCTTGGCGCGTATCGTGATCCACATTGGTAACCGTCGCGACTGGGTACCCTTCTGGGTAAATCCCACCTAGGCCGGATGTCACCAATAGATCGCCAACCTGAATATCAGTACTGGTTGGAATGTGCTCCAGTTGGATTTCATCCATTTCACCATTGCCCGACGCGATCACTCGAATATCGTTACGGATCACCTGGACAGGAATCGCATTTTTCGCATCCGTTAGCAACAGAACACGTGCGTTGTGCGCTGCGACAAACGTGACCTGACCAACAATGCCTTTTTCGTTGATCACTGGCTGTCCGACGTACACTCCGTCTATTTGTCCTTTATCAATCACCACTTGATGACGATAAGGTGAAGTATCAACCGCCATCACTTCAGTTACGACTTTCTTTTCATCCCGGACAAATGAAGAGCCTAACAATTTGCGTAGACGTTGGTTTTCTTCTTTATACTGATCGAGCAAGATCAGCTCGCTTTTCAGGCGTAGCACTTCTCGCTTTAAGTTGCGATTGCCTTCAACTAATGCCTGACGAGTATTAAAACGTTCAAATACGCCATCGAACATGCTGCGAGGCAAATTGGCTGCGTATTGAATGGGCGCAACCATACTGTTCAATAAGTATCGGACGTTGGAAAACGTATCTAGACGACTATCAGCCAGCATTAAGCTCGCCGACACGATGACAGCAAAAAACAGACGTAATTGCAGAGACGGACCTCTGCCAAAAATCGGTTTCATCTTGTTTTTGACCTGATTGCTTCCATGATTATTGAGCCTTACTTGGCAACCTAAAAATACTTAAATAAATACTTTTAGGTATGGAGCATGTTTGAATTACAGAGAGAGCAGAAATGAAGGTGAAGCCCGACATGAGCTTCACCTAAACCTTTATTCTTCAGAGAACAGATCGCCACCGTGCATGTCGATCATTTCTAGTGCTTTACCGCCACCACGCGCAACACACGTTAGTGGGTCTTCCGCGATAACCACAGGGATACCGGTTTCTTCCATTAATAGACGATCGAGATCTTTCAGTAGCGCGCCACCACCAGTCAGAACCATGCCGTTTTCAGAAATGTCTGAAGCAAGCTCTGGTGGACACTGCTCTAGTGCAACCATGACCGCTGAGACGATGCCAGATAGCGGCTCTTGAAGCGCTTCTAGGATCTCGTTTGAGTTCAGGCTGAAGCTGCGTGGCACACCCTCTGCAAGGTTGCGACCGCGAACTTCAATCTCTTGAACTTCATCGCCAGGGTAAGCAGAACCGATTTCATGTTTGATCTTTTCAGCCGTGGCTTCACCAATCAAGCTGCCGTAGTTACGACGTACGTAGTTAATTACCGCTTCATCAAAGCGGTCACCACCGATACGTACAGACGATGAGTAAACCACACCGTTTAGAGAGATAACGGCAACTTCAGTTGTACCACCACCGATATCGACCACCATTGAACCTGTCGGCTCAGACACGCGCAGACCAGCACCAATTGCTGCCGCCATTGGCTCGTCGATTAGGTAAACTTCACGAGCACCAGCACCGAGTGCTGATTCACGAATTGCGCGGCGCTCAACTTGGGTAGAACCGCAAGGAACACAAACAAGAACACGTGGGCTTGGCTTTAGGATGCTGTTGTCATGCACTTGTTTGATAAAGTGCTGAAGCATTTTTTCGGTTACGTAGAAATCAGCGATTACGCCGTCTTTCATTGGGCGGATAGCGGAAATGTTGCCAGGTGTACGACCAAGCATCTGTTTTGCTGCGTGACCGACTGCAGCAACGCTTTTTGCAGAACCTACACGATCTTGACGAATAGCAACTACAGAAGGTTCATCAAGGACAATTCCTTGCCCTTTTACGTAAATTAGAGTGTTGGCTGTACCTAAATCGATAGATAGATCGTTAGAAAACATGCCACGAAGTTTCTTAAACATACTCTTCGCTCATCCTGCAAAAATATAGAAGACAAAAATTGCTCTAAATGTACCAATGCCTCGCTGTCACAGCAAGGTATTGGTACACAAACATGAGCAGAAAGCCTCAATTTCTTGCAGTTTCCTAACTTAAGGCCAAAAACCTAAGTTGTTACTGTCCGGTTAACCCAGGCTCACCACGGTAAATCACACGATCGTTACCACGGTGAATACCAAAGGTGACGACGGAGGATGGGTTTTCTTCACCAGGGCTCTTATTATCCCAGTTGTACTTGAGCCAAGGGATATTGCTACCATCCGAGTCTAGCCCTAACCATAGTTCAGCTTGTTGACGGATCGCAGATTGACATGTAGCCAAGTTTTGTTTGACCTTAATTTTTCGTGTTGTTCCCTCTGAAACCGTCGCATTCCCCTCCAAAATAACCGAGCAATCAGTACCATCATTAGGCCAAACTGGTGTTTGTTTTTTAATAAAATTCATTACAGAGGTATTGTTATCTTCTTCATTTACTGTAAAACGCTCACCATTCCAAAATTCAACAGAGAGGGGAACTGTCAATTCCTGGCCTTGGTAGCCCCCGACATCAGATAACAGCATTCGTCCAAACCTAACAGGAGGTTGGCTAGGAAGTACAGCAGATACATTGTAGCTCTCGGAAGAACTATTTTTAAATCTAACAGGGTCTTTACCCGATATTTCAAGACTAAACTCTGTAGTTTTTGAGAGTCGATCATTTGTATTGAAAGGCCCATTTTCATCGAGAGGCTTAGTCACATATGCAAAAGCGTCCTGCAAATACCACTGTGAAGTCTCCGATACATCAGGGTTCTCTCGCCAATCACCTAACGATGTATCGAGAATTAAACTGCTTGATACTTTTCCATCCCCCAGAACGGCAAGCTTAGCTTGATAACTGCCATCAATTAAGTGGTAGTTTTTCAATGGCGCACTACTACCCATACCGTATGGGAGTATCGACACTTCTGCCAAATCGAATTTCTGTCCCATATACGAAATGTTTCCTTGATTTTTTGGCGCATCCCATTTCGTTGAATTGATCACAAAGCTATCAGGGTAAAAGCGCCCTATCTTACGAGAACCTTTGACCCCTTTATCTCCATCAACTTCTATTGAAGAATAAAAAGCCCCAGTTTCCAAGGCAGACAAATTTATGCTTCCAACCTCTGAATAGGCTAAATCGGAAAAAACATAGCTATAGGCAATTTTTTTATCATCAGACACATTGCGTACCAATGTGCCAGTCAAGTTGCCTAAAATACCACCAACTGGAGAATCGAGCGTATACGATAACTCAGCAGACGCCTCAGATAAAAAGTAATTGTGGGTTAACTGTTCTTGCTCGCTACACTCTGGGCTATTGTATTTTAGCGGTGCGACTCGAACAGAAAAGAGCTGACCAGCGGCAACAAAAGCATTACCACTCTTACTGTTACCATTTGCGGAAACATACTCACCTTCAGTGCTCTGAGGGCAAACAGAAAACTTCCATGGACGCGATTTAACAGAAAACTTCCCACTTAAGAGACCGCCGTCGATTTGACATTCTTTTGTATCGGAGTCTTTTAGCTCATCAAAACTATCACAATCAAACTCTGAATCCTTTAGGGTTACCGTTGCTTCCCCTGAATCCGTAAACGTAACTGAAGATTTTGCTAGGCCGTCCTTAAAATCTAGACCAGACAGCGAGATAGCACCGGATTGATTCGCTGATGGCATTGTAATTAGAGAAGATACATCATCACCCTTTAATGAATGATTATATTTGAGCACAATCGGAGAAGACGAATCTGACGATGGCGGACACGCAAGTACTCGAACATCTATATCAACAGGTTTGTTTGCAATCATTGGAATAGCAGAGTTATCCCATTTATCTTGATTGCTAGACTTGATATCAAATTTATAAGGGACAAAACTAAAGCTAACCTCTTTAGATTTGTTCATGTCTTGCACCATTGTTGCATTTAATTTGTAACGTTGTTTCGCCAATAGTGCATCGGTTTCATCCGCTAAAACTGTTAACTTAAGCTCCCCTTCGTTATTACTAAAGAACCTACACGTATCATTATTACTAGCGATCGAGCATAAGCTACCGCTTCCCTTCAATACTTGTACTTTAAAAGCCACTCCATCGGAGTTAGGGATGGAAATATCAATGCTAGTGCTTACGGGAACTGATGAGTTCCTCGTAATTATGTCAAATACGGGAGCATCATCACCGCACATCAATGCGAGTTGAGAAGTTGGACTCAAGTCGAACTCATATTGGTTTGTAGGTGCTAGGCATGATGAAGACCTAATAATTTGAGCACTTGAGTTTAGCTCTACACTAACAGCAGTCAAGGCACCATAAAACTCTGTCCCACTTAGTTGAACGGACTCATTGCCATTAATATCTTGCGCCTCGCTATACAACAGACCGATAAACTTTGATGAGCCATTAAAATCAACTCTCGCATTTGGATTTGAGAAAGGAATATCATAGACATTAACACGCAGGTAACCTTCATACTGGCTGTTATTTTCAATATTTTTGATATCCATACCCAAGAAGCCACCAACGTTCATTTCTTTTACATTGAGAACGACCTCCTGCCCTTCAGGTACGAGTAACTTTCCAGAGTTATTAATTTCGAGACGGTCAATCCAATAGGTGCCACTCATCAAAGTTAACTCACTACCTATACTCAATATACCTTCTACTTGGCGCCCTTTTCTCCAAGTCTGAGGCGTGCCAATCCAAGTGCTACCACTACTGTTTGAACTAGGAAAGCTCTCCAATGTGTCTCGCGGTACTTTCAGATCTGAATTACCCCAACAACGAGTCCCATCACAACCTGCATTTATGCGCTGTTCATAATCTGGAGCAGGGCCAGTAAGGTCTCCGGATACTTTACTATCATCAAAGCCAACGATGCGGATGATGTCACCATTCTCATCCATTGTTCGCGCACCTTTGATTTGTGCAGACCCCGAAATATATAGTCGCCCTTCTCCAAGACCTGAGTTAGGATTATCGGCGTCATACCATGTTTGTACTGGAGAGCGGAACGGTTCACAAACATCCAAAGCAGCTGGTTTTTCAAACATAAACCAACCAACATCTTCGCTTAAGTGACCTCGCTCTTTGTCTTTGTGCATATCCTCTTCAACAATAAAGGCTACTGAATTACTGGTAACATCACAGCGACGTAACCATCCTCCATTGTTACCATTTCTTGAGTTTTTGTTCGCGACAAGAACGGGCGGAGCCTCAAAGCCAGCGCTAGCTGGGAACGGAGTATAAACTTTGCAGCCCTCAACTACTGGGTCAATAACGGGATCTTTCTGAGCTAGCGTGTATTTGGTTTTACCTTGCCCTAACCAAAAACGTTGCCCATTTATATAACCAAAGCCTTCACCAGCAACAAACGCCACGGTTTCATTATCGTTAAGAATATTGAATGTTTCATGTCCTTGGCTATTCTTCTTATAAACTTCTGATTTTTCCAAAGCGAGTTTAAAGGACGTTGTATTCGCATCCCTAGCCATACCAGTAAACCAGTTGTTAGTACCATCATTATTTTTGGTTTGTGGCTGAACTAACACGCCTGGCCTCCCATCAAACCCTGTCAAACCATAGTCGTAAAAATCAATGGTGATGCCATTATTCTGCTCATTGATGCCTTTTTTATTATTTTTATATTGAGATGCAGCAACGTTGGTCTTGATAGTACCCGCTACAATTTTTGCACCATTATTAAGCTCTAAAACACCAGGTTCGATAACAAAGTAGTCAACCTTCGCTAACTCCTTTTGTACCTCAGAACTATTCTTACCTAAAAAGGTGACATTTCTATCTGCTTTTTGATGCGGCGGGAATTCTTGCACAATAGTTGCAGAATTGTGTGTCGTGTTAACGACTGAGACACTCGATGGATACTCTGTTTTACGAGGATTCTTGCTCGATAAGGCTTTGTCGATGGTCGGCATGACAAACACGAGTGGTTTAGAATGACTTGCGTCATACGTGTTTTCAAAGTTGATAGTACATGTGTACTTACCACCTACCATGCTACAGGTGCTATTATCGACCGTACCAAACTCAAAATCAGGTGAACGGTTAATTGGCCCTCCTGGATTACCAGGGTCCACAGAGTTAGAACACTGAATGTTGTCAACATCATCTCCAACATCAATAACCCAATGCTGACCACTCTCCAAATTCACGGTTTGGACTTCTATTAGCTTATAATTCGCCGCACCTTCAAATTTGCGGTAATACTTCAATGTATTTGAGCCAGCCTGATGAGTAATCTTTATGTTGTAATCAACATCATCAATTAGCTCTTGCTCATTGAACAAGTAGTCATAGTTATTGGTATTACTTCTTTTATGCTCTGTATACCAAAGTACATACCCGTGGTTTCCTTGCTTTAAGTTAACCGCCTGATATTCATCATCTCCCTCGACATCAAAGCTTACTGTAAAGTTATTTTGACCTTTAACTGAGCACTGTGAAGCATACACAAAACTCGGCAGCATGAGCATGAGTGCTAATAAAGCATTTATCGTTTTCATTATTATTTTACTCCCTAACCCAAATCTCTTGTTGTCGCTGTACTTGTGCAACCCCGGAACCACAAACTGCTGTGGCTTGCACTCTAAACAGAGATTCAGCTTCAGAGGTACCTGCATTAAAGGTACCAATGTTTGAACATGTCATAGCACTTAATTGGCAACCTGTGCCTTGTGTAACATTTGGTGTTGCGCCACTTACCGTATTGGCACAAAAATCGGCCACATCAGGGTTAGTGTCGTTTAAAGGATATAGCTGAGTCAGTGCCCACTCATTTGCAGACTGAGCAAAAAACCAAGCTTTTGTTCCCAAAAACTCTCTTGTTAATCCGCTTTGATTCGACCATGTCACTTTCATTAAAGAGGAAGCCAAATATCCCATTACAATAATGACGAATAACACGATGATTAGTACATTTCCGCTGGAGTTTCTTCTATGGGACATTGAGCACCTGCACATCTTGTTGATACACACTACGTTCACCATCCTGCTCAAACTCTAGATTTATATGAACTAAACCACCTCGTTGCAGAGTAGGCTCTAGATAACGCATACCACTTACGGACGTGTCGACACTATCTGCAACCGTAATATCATTCCGCCTAACTTCTTTATTATCAAAACAGTAGCGAGCCTCTGACTTCTCTTTATAAATATAAAGACGGCTCGAAACAGAGTTGCCCGCAATCGTATTTGCCGCCCCACTAACGACAAAAACGTTACCGTTTTTTGATAAACCACCAATGGCTATATTTTGCGAAGAAGTTGATTGTAAATCTTCATATCGGCTCGGATTTATCACCATCCTGCGATTCACAGGAATAGGATTAAGCGTTGAGTCATTACCTAGCAAAAACTCTAAGTCATTATTCTTAAACGTGTAAAAACCAGAATATTCAATCGGCACAAACTCTAGACAATTAGTTGTTCCTTTTGGAACATGAAAACTATTAGGTACAGCATGGCGGATTTCACGCGTCATCTTTTCTAAAACAAACTGAGCCTGTGTTTGTATTCGTTGGCGATCGATAGTATCAGCGTAACCTTTCATTCCTAACTGGACATACCCAGCTATCCCCAACATGATGAAGCTGCCGACCACAATCGTAACTATCATTTCCATTAAGGTGAAACCACGATCTTTCATCAGTAGTTCCCCTTAATAGCTGTTAAAGTAAGGGGCTGCGTGTTCCCCGCAAAAATCCTTAATGTTACTTTTTTGTATTCGGTTATTTCATCGGGAGCTTTATCCGTCAGATCATCATAGGCAACGCTAACTTCTAATCTAAAGTTTTTGTACTGCTCAGTACTGTCCGCACCAAGTACATCACTAATATTCCCTCTAGGGATACCATCACACTGAGAAGCAGTTGTAGATGTGCTCCAACACCCGATATAGTCATCGACATCGTTGAAATCACTAGGCGTTGTTTCCAAGGAACCGTCTAGTTTTTTATCCGCACCTAATTTATTTACGTCAGTGCAGCTCACTCCATTCTCACCACATCGAATGGTGCCGCCATCAAAATCACTGTTTTCATCAAAGCCTCGCGCCAATATCTGAGACATAAAACCTTGGCCTAAGGCGGCAGCGCGAGTTTGATAATGAGGAATGGCTGAATCTCGAATTTGAGGGACAAGAAAAGAAGTAAACGCCACCATCGCAATACCCATTAAAACAATTGCGATGATCATTTCTATTAAAGTCATGCCACTAGATTTCTTCATGAGCATGTACCTTTTGAAACATAACCTTGAGTATTAATTTCAACTTGGCAGCGGCTTCGACCATGTTTATCTTCAATCAGGATTGAAACTCCACCACTCGCAGAATTTATAGGATTACCCAACAAATTAAACTCGATTGGATTAGTTACGGCATTGGTCAGTGAAAACTTTGCGGATTTATCAATAACTACGTCACTACGAGCATCTTGTGCACTGCCTGTTAGTGCACAGGCAGCAACCGAGCCAACACATGAGCTAGAAACTTGTAAACGAAAATTGTTGTCAGGACTTGCAACATTCGACTGCATACGATTCACTTGTACTTGGCGAATCACAGAAATCACGCGTTCTTGTAATGCATATGCAGAAAAGCTGCCTGAGCCCACAAAACGGCTGGCTGCAAAAAGTGAAAGGATAGAGAGGAGCACAATCACGAGGATTAACTCCATTAACGTGAACCCTAATGCAGAGCTGCGAATTTTCATAACCCAACCTTAGGCTTAGAACAAGCAAGATAAGTATACGATGAAATTATGAGATTAATGATAGGTTTATAATTTTTCGATTCGAAGTGTGAACAGACGAACAAATAACCAATATCTAGTTATTTTGCCCTTTTGAACGACCAATCTCTTCTTCAATTCGATCGTAAGTTTCTTTGTTGCTTAGCGTCTCAGAAACGTGCTCTGCGGTCTGCTTAGTTTGCTCCCACTTTGCTTCGTAAGTTTCTGGTTCAAAGCTGATAAATCTTGGTAATACCACATAACCGACTACACCTAAGATAACCAGCACAACCACAAGCTCAATTGCACTAAGACCCGATGATTTACGCATATGAACTATTCCGAGATTAATCAAAATAAAGAGATAAAGGCCAGACTAGCTGGCCTTTAAAAAATCATTAACAATCATCATTTACGATTTTTGTTTTTGCTGCGGTTGCATTTGTAGTACCTGTAGCCTCAGTATACTTAACAAAGCAGCCTTTAGTTTCAGTCCAAGATGTTGGAATAGTGTCGAAACTTTTCAGAGTGTAGTACTTTGTGCCCGCAACAGCGCTACCGCTCAAATCAAATGCTTTCCAGTCTTCAGTTAAACCTGTAACTGCAGTGTTTAAACCTTCAACAGTAGGATAGCCGAAGTTAATCTTGATACCTTCAACATTTGGTTCCACTTTCGGATCGGCAGAGGCATCAGCTTCGATAGTTTCTTTGCTTTCAATCGCCGCTTTTCCGTAGGTAATGCCAACGGCACCATCAATAGCACCTTTAAGCCCCTGTAAAGAAGCCTCTCTCGCATCATTTTGCAAGTTAAGGAAACGTGGTGCTGCAGTTACCGCTAGAATACCTAGGATTACAATTACCACTACCAATTCGATAAGGGTGAAACCACCTTGTCTTTTCATTGTTTACTCTCTCTATGTAAGCATGCAGTACAACTGCAAAGTTTCGTTTAGGTCACGCGACCATTTTGGATATTGTCAAAACGGTTTGGGGCAGCAACGTTCACTAAAACTGACCGTGAAGTGGATACTGTATCTACCGCTTGAGCAGAATGACGATTCGCCATTATTCAGTTCATGCTGCAATGAGAAAAACACATTATTGTTTACCCTCTATTACAGCGTCTTACTTATGGTAATGATTGCATTATACCGACTTTCAATACCAATTATAGTGATTAGGTGTCAAAAAATTCACTCCGCCGACATTTCGACGTCTATTTTCAGTTGATTAGCTGTTGAAATAACTACAATCGACTGACCATTTTCATAAGTATAGTGACAGACATAACGATCAGTTTTGATGGATCCACTGATATCTATTAGCTTATTGGTCATTATTTTACGTTGTGGATAATGCACTGCTAGCCAATAACCACAATCTAAAACACCTTGTTGAGTAAAGGGAGATACTAGCCCGCCCTCAGTCATCGTGAGATTAAAACCATCCATCAGCATATGTTCTGGCTCGCCTTTTACGAGCCAAGCTTGACGATAACGCTGAACACTATCTTGCATCCAAACTCTCGCCAACTTCGCTCCAGTCACCTGCGCCTGCTCGGTAACAGGACGTAATTTGGCAGCCAAGCCAACAGCAATGATGGTAGCAATTACCCCAAAAACGATTAGCGTCGCTCGACTTTGATTTTCAACCACCTATTAGCCGCCTTTGATGATGTCTAGCATTCCCCACATTGGCAAGAAGATACCCAGTGCTAGCACCATGACCATGCCGGCGACAATCACCAAAAGTAGCGGTTCTATTCTTGCGGTTAGTGTTTTTAGATCGTAATCAACTTCTCTATCGTAAAAATCCGACACTTCTAGCAGCAGCTCATCAATACGACCGGTTTCTTCCCCTACTGCAATCATCTGAATCACCAAAGGGGTAAAGATTTTACTGTTGATGGCAGTCACTGAGATGGTGCTACCCGCTTCAATCGCGGATTTCATCTCAAGAATTCGATTTTCTAAAAAGCGGTTCCCCAGAGCTTCCCCGGCTAAAGCTAAAGACTGGTTAAGTGGAACGCCTGACTTAAGCATCAACGAGAAGGTTCTGGCAAAACGGGAAAGCTGCGCGCGATTAACGATATCGCCCACAATTGGAAGCCGAAGCCGAAACTTATCGAACTTTTCCCGACCATCAGCCGTCGCCACCCAGGCTCTGAAAACCGCAAACGCGCCAATCATTGCCACAATCAACAACACCCAATAATTAACAAAGAAATTAGAAGTAGCGATCAAAATACGCGTCGGCAGTGGTAACTCAACACCAAAGCGCGTAAACATCGATGCAAACTCAGGGATCACCAAGATATTCAATATAAACATGGCGATAGTGATAAAGATAATGACAAACGTCGGATAACGCATCGCCGCTTTGATGCGTTTACGAGTCTCGAGTTCCTGCTCGTAGTAATTCGCCAGTTGCAATAGTGCTTGATCGAGTCGACCCGTATTCTCACCTACGTTGATCATAGAAACGAACAGTGGGCTGAATACTTTGCTGTGTTGCTGCATCGCAGAAGACAAACCTCGGCCATTACTCAGTTCAGAAACGACATCTTCCAGTGCCTCTTTGAGCTGTTTGTTTTCACAATTTTGCAGCAGGCCACGCATAGAACGCAGCAACGGTACGCCCGCTTTAGTTAAGCTAAACAACTGGCGAGAGAAAAGAATGATCACTTCCAATGGAATGGCTGGCACAAATAGCTTAGACAAGCTCATTTGGCTTTTTGCCGACTCTTTCTCTAACCGCACATTGAGCGGGATGATCCCTTTGTTCATCAACGCTTCCGCTGCAGCTTCTGAGTTCACTGCCTCGATTTTGCCGTTAGTGGATGAGCCGTCTAGAGTACGACCTTGATAACGAAAAGTTGGCATTCACTTACCTATATGAAAATGGGATCAGTCTTACCAGAAGCGTCACCTTCACCTAGGGTCATCACTTCATCCAAGCTGACGGTGCCTTGCAGCGCCAGTTCCATCGCCGAGGCAAGCAGCGGCTTATAGTTTTCTGAGCGACGCGCGGCTTGGGCAAAGCCAACCGCATCATTGGCGCGCAGTTTATCCATCATTTCTTGCTCCAGTTCGAGCATTTCAAACACACCGATTCGGCCTCGATAGCCAGTCAAGTTACAGTTTTGACAGCCTGCACCTTTATAAAAAGTGGTGCCAACTTGGTTTGGAAAACGCCCAGCTAACCACTGTTGGCGTGAATCGTCTAGATGGTCTTCTGTTTTGCAATCTGGACAAACACGGCGAACAAGACGCTGCGCCACCACAGCTCTGACCGCACTAGCAACCAAGTAACCCGGTGCGCCCATATCGATCATGCGTAACGCACTGTCGACAGCATCATTGGTGTGAAGAGTGCTCAATACTAAGTGACCCGTTAGTGCAGCTCGTAGACCAATTTCTACCGTCTCTTGGTCACGCATCTCACCAACAAGAATGATGTCTGGGTCTTGACGCAAGAAGGTTCGAAGCACACGCGAGAAAGTCAGGTCGATCTTACTGTTTACCTGTACCTGAGTGATGCGAGGCAGGCGATATTCAACCGGGTCCTCTGCTGTAATGATCTTTTTCCCAGGTTCGTTGAGCTCACTTAATGCGCCGTAAAGCGTGGTGGTTTTACCTGAACCTGTCGGCCCCGTCACCAAGATCATGCCGTGCGGACGAGCCAACTGTCGACGTAAACGAGCAAGCAAATCTGGCGGCAAACCTGACTCTTCTAATGGACGCAAACCAGCAGACTGGTTAAGCAGACGCATTACCACGGACTCCCCGTATTGCGTTGGTAGCGTCGACATACGAATATCGATTGATTGACCACGCACTTTGATATTGAATCGGCCATCTTGTGGCAAGCGCTTCTCAGAGATGTCTAGGTGCGCCATCAACTTCAATCGAAGAACCAAAGCCGATGCGATATTCACTTCATTCAGGATGGTTTCATGCAGTACACCATCAATACGCTGACGTAAGCGCAATATCTGATCGTCTGGCTCAATATGAATATCCGATGCCCCGACTTGTACCGCATCTTCAAACATGGAATTAACCAGCTTTACAACGGTAACTTCCTCACTGTCGGTTCCATCAATACCGTAATCGAAGCTTTGCTCGTCTTTATGCTCTTCATGCAACTGTTCCGCGAAAGAAGCGATCTCTTTAGTGCGGCGATAATAGCGGTCAAAGCTTGAAATGAGTTGGCGCTCTGAAGCCACAATGAACTCAAGGTTGTATTCACCTAGCAAATTCATCAGTGACTCTTGGATGAACAAATCTGCAGGGTCACTCATAGCAACGCGCAACGTGTCCCCATTTCGAGCAACGACCATCGCACGTAAGCGACGTGCGTGTACCTCAGGTAGAATCTGTACCGCTTCCGCATCCACAGGGGCACGACCAAGATCGATCAATGGCAAACCAAGTTGTTGGGACAAGAAGTCCAACATTTGCTTCTCAGTAATAAAGCCGAGATCAATTAACGCATCGCCTAGCTTCTGCCCGGTACTACGTTGTGCGTTTAGTGCTTGCTGGATTTGTTCTTCAGAGACGATGCCTTCTTCAACCAGAAGATCGCCTAAGCGTTTTCTCAACTGAATTTTCATTGTGCATTCTCCAGCTGTTTCAAGATGCTCAAACGGTCACGAATAAACGCTTGCGATTGATTCGAAATGCCAACTTTACCCAGAGCTTGGTTGTAAGAGTTGATCGCGGCGGTAAACGTCAGCGCGCGCTCTTGTTGAATCGCTAAACCTAGCCACCAGCGCGCATTTTCCGGCTCACGTTGAGTAAGGAGTTGATAACTCTCAAGCGCAATATCATTCTGCTTGTGTTTTTGTGCCAATGCCGCACGCATCGCCAAGTAATCTCGACTTGGTATTGGAGGCAAATGCACAAGCGGACTCAGCGCCGCTTCAGGTTGATTAGCTTTCACTAACAACTTAGACAAGGCCAAACGAAGTACTTGGTTGTTCGTGTCAAGGTTGATCCCTTCTTGGATAATCTCATACGCTTTACGCGTGTCGCCTTTGCCAAAGTACAACGCCGATAATTTTTGACGCGTGTCTGCATTCATTGGCTCATACCGTAACGCCTCAGCATAAGCCGACAACGCCGTTTGCATATCGTTAGCATCCAGTGCTTTTTCCGCTCGGCTAACCGCTTTAAGAGATAACTGGCGGTGCGTCAGCTCAACCTGCTCAATACGCATTGAACTGTTTTCTGCTGTCGTGCGGGTTACGTGATTAGATTGCTCATCGCTTGGCATCGTTGCCACTTGCGCGAGTAGCACTGCATCTTCAGAGACCGCATTTACCTCCGCTCTTGGCGTGAACCTATCAGTCTCTGGCATATGAAGCTGTTGCGCAGCCGGTTGTATCACTGGCTTCGTGTAAACCACATGGGCTGTCTCGGGCGTCATTTTACTCGTTGGCGAATGAGTACTCTCTGATGATGTGATTGACGAAGCATTCACTGACGACAATGGCATGGTTTCTGTTTGAGCAGATGAAAGCTCGCCTGAAGGGATAGGACCGCGAGAGACCGCCCAGCCGCCCACCGCAAGGCTTAACGAGAAACCAGCAACGAGCCAAAGCCAAGGTTTACTGCGTGAAACGTTGGGAATGTCCGCACGAGTAAGCTCTGACGGTGATGTTTTTTCAGCGAGTTCTGATAATGCTTTATTGATGGCACTCAAGGTTGACTCCATCCCCAAAATACGGGTGTTTTAAACTTAGGTTTACGGGCATCAAACGTATCGTGCATAGCTGCGTAAACGTGATGATTTTTTAATAGTGTGCAACGATCATTAAATGCCGCAAGCAACGACTTGTGGCTAATTTGGTTGATCAAACGTGGAATCCCCATGGATGAACGCCAAATCGCTTTTTTCTGCTCAATAGAAAAAATGTGCGCTCCATTGCCTGCCTTGTCTAAACGATTATTGATGTAAGCCACGCCTTCATCGATAGAAAGAGGACGCAGCTGACAACTAAACGTAATACGTTGACGAAACTGCCTTAGCTCGTGGCTGGCTAACCGCTCATCCAACTCAGGTTGTCCGAATAATACCAGTTGAATGAGTTTATCTTGTTCCGTTTCTAGGTTACCGAACAGACGCAATGTTTCTAAAGCTTGTGGAGAAAGAGCTTGCGCTTCATCGACGATCAAGACGGTTTTCTTTCCCGCAGAATGCACTTGAATCAGGTGTTCTTGAATGAGAGAAACAATACGTAGCGGGTCATCGTTCTCGATGCCTAACTCTCTGGCGACAGCAAACTGCAACTGCTCTCCATTCAAAACTGGATTAGGTAAGTAAATCAGCTCGACTTCAGATTCAATCTGCTCAATTAACTTACGACACACCATGGTTTTTCCGGTGCCGACTTCTCCCGTCACCTTAATCACTCCTTCTCCCATTTGCACAGCGGCTAAAATGGTTTGGATCGCCTCATAGTGAGGGACTAACCCCAAGAACATCTCTGTGTTTGGGGTTAACGAAAAAGGCTGAACTCGAAATCCAAAATGTGACAAGTACATACTCGAATCACAAACTCATTGAAAAACGGAACCTTTCCCCGCGCTTATTGCGCATCTGGGAACCACTCTTGCAGCAGATCACGAGAGCGCTCTAGCTCTTTCTGCCAAGAGTTCACACCAACTACGGTCGGTTTTAGCAAGATGACCAATTCTGTTTTCTCAGTCACGTTATTTACGTTGCGGAACAAATGCCCCAATGCGGGCACATCGCCTAAGAATGGGACTTTAGAAACAAGCTCACGATTTTGCTGTTTCATCAAACCGCCGATAACCACAACATCGCCATCTTTAGCACGAATAACCGAGTCTGATTCACGAATAGAGCTTTTTGCCAATGGCAATTGGATGTTTTGGAACTCACCGCCCAAGTTCAATTTCTTCACTTCTTCCGAGACTTCAATAACCGCAGGGTGAACATGCAGGAACACATTGCCTTTGTTATCAATTTGCGGAGTCACATCGAGAGAGATACCTGAGAAGAATGGTGTCAATTCCACTTCTGGAACGGCATTTGAATTTTCACCGTTGCCTGCATTGCTCGATAGCTCGGTAACAAAGTACTCATCGGTACCCACTTTGATGACCGACTTTTGGTTGTTGGCAGCGGTAATACGAGGGCTCGAAAGAACGTTCAAGTCACCTTGTGTAGACATAAAACTCAACACAGCATTGAAGTTGCCATCAGAGATAGTCACGTTGGTTTGGCCGCCCAATAGCGTGCCAATCGCATCCAACGGTGGTAATGCCGACGCAGGGCGGTTCACTACGACACTACCCGAGTTACCAATTGACGCCGATAAGTTCGACCAGTTGATGCCTTGTTGGTAGCCATCATTCAACGTCACTTCTAGAATTTTAGCTTCAAGAATGACCTGACGCTGCATGCGCTCCTGCGATACACCTAAGAACTCACGGACTTCTCGAATATCATCTGGAAACGCTCGAACCGTAATCACTCCTGCTTGAGGTGTTACGACAACGCTTTGTCCTTTGCCTGAACCAATTAGATTCGCAACGGCTTGCTGCAGCATCGGCCAGAAGTCACTTTCAGTGATGGTTTCGATGCGCGTACCGCCCGTAGAAGTCGTCGAGCTATCGCCGCTGTTACTTCCATTGTCAGAGTCTGATGAGTCAGAACTGTCTGAGCTACCGCCAGAATTAGACGTACCAGCCGAGGTCACTGAGCCCGTGACAATGCTCGTCAATGATCGACCAGAGCGTTTGAACTGGAGGTAATCAACAGGAATGGTTACCGTACGCATACCAGCAGGGTAGATTTGAATAACTTTGCCAGACTTCACCACATCATAGCCATACATGTTCTGTACAACGCTCAGGACTTCATCCAACGTAACATCTGACAAGTTGACGGTGATATTACCTTGTACCGCTGGATGAATCGCCACGCTGTACTCAGTGCCTTTGACTAGCGAGGCAAAAAAGCTTCGTGCATCGACCGCATTCGCTTGAATACGGAAACGCTTCGAGGTGCCTTGCTCTGAAGCAACATTCGAGTCTAAGTTAGGCATCAGGTCCGCTTCGACAGAAGAAGGAATTTCTTCTAACGTGCGGCTGTTCGCTTGATTGATAGATTCATTGAGCGCTTCTTTAACTTCCACTGGGTCACGATGACCCATTGAACATCCCATTAAAGAAGCAATCGTTATTCCTACAACTAATTTGCGCATATCTGATCAGGCTCTGGTTATTATTTTTTTACGTTTAAACCAAAAAGCTCTAGGTCCCACTGACGGTTACCACGCTTTAAAGTTACAAATTCACTATTAATGCTCGCGACGCGATAACCCTTAAATAGCTCGCCTTTTTCAACAAGCTTGTTATCCATAATCGCGACACAAGCAGTACTTGGCTTACACACAATACTGTTGAGCGTAGGCAGTCGGTACTGTTTTGCTTTTGGTTTCGCTGGCGTTTCAACCGCAGGCTTTTCCCAGCCAAGTGGTGCCGTTGGATCTTGGTTCGCCCAAGCGGTTCCTGCCGCAGCCATGACAAGCAATGAGATGATGAGTTTTTTAACCACCAATAAACTCCTCTCGAGATCCTAGTGTGTAGACTTCCAACACAAGCTTCGCTTTCGGGTACTCTTCGACTTTGTAACTAAAGCTGCGCCAATAATAACTGGCAGGAAGGCTCTCCAATTTATTTAGGTAATTGGCAATAGAAAAGTAGTCGCCAGTCAGCTCCATACGTACAGGGTGTACGTAGTAACCAGAGTATTGCGATGCTTCTTTATCTTCCGTAATTGGCTCAGATGGCAAAGTTTGCAAAGACAAAAGGTGAATGCCACTTTGCTGCTCTAATACATTTTCCAGCAGCTCAGCCATTTGCGAAGGTGTAATAAGGTGTTCGATGATCTCCGCTAGCTGCATCGAAAGGTGCTGACTTTCTGTTAGCAGGTTAGATATCGCGCGATCAATCTCAGCGTTTGGATCTTTCTTCAGCTGCGCTTGAATACGTAGCGTGTCGATTTCAATCTTTTGATTGGCTTGCTTTAAATTGCTTAGTTGCCTCTCATTACTGATGATCTCGTTAAGCTTTGGTTCCAGTACCAGCGTAAAAAGCAACATGATCACGACAACTAAACCACACAGCGCGATGAGCACTTTTTCACGCGCGCTCATTTCGCCAAAGCGCTCTTCTAATGAGAGCCAGAATTCGTTCATTTCTCTTTATCCTCGCGCGTTTTTAGCTCAAACGTCACAATATCCTTATCATTTCGGCCAATTTTGACGTCGTCAAATGTCCGGCCAACCAAGCTAATCTCAGTTTTAAATTGGTTAACCCAACTTGGTACTGAGCTCGGCTTTTTCGCCAGTCCCTTCAGATCTAAGGTATGGTTATTGATTCGAATTTCGGACAAAGAAATTTCTTGGTTTCCTAGCTTAGCTAATGATTGCATCACGCCAGAGTAACCCGTGCGCTGCGAGTTATCGTATTTCCCGACGGCTTTAAGCGAGTCTCGCTTCGCCTTGACTTCACGCTCTAAGCGGGCTTTAGCTGCCAGCTTATTATTGTCGGGTTGATGCTTACGTAGTTTGACTTGATAGCGTTCAAGCTCTGACTTCATGATATCGCCTTTGCTTTTTACAATAGCAATTTCATCTTCTAAACCACTGCTCTGCCAAGTCACATAGCCGTAAGAGAGTAGAATGGCCGCAGCCGCGATACCCCAAGATAACGCGATATTTCTTAGTGTCAGGAGCTCTTTTTTCGGCTTTAAGTAATCAGGGTATAAGTTAACGCGTCGAGTATTAGAAGCCGCAGCAGCATCTGCTAAAACGTGTCCTGATAACTCATGTTCTGGTGGTAATAACGGAGAAACTTTAGTGCTTAAACGGTAGTTCAGAGACTGAACAAGCTCACTCTCATCCTCCTCATCACAACACACTTTCAATTGATGCAGCTGCACATGGCGCAACTGAGAAGAAAGATAATCAATCGAACGTTGCAGTTCTAACGAGAGGCTATCCATCTGTAACTCGCTAGACGGAACCCCCGTTAACGGTGGCGTCACACTTCGAATCGAACGATGGAACGCGATAGTATTTTCGACAAAAGCGCTAATACGGAAGTGACCACGCACACTGCGTTGTAATAATAGGAAGTTACCTAGTTCACCTGCGGTCTCTCCCCAAATGTCGTCTTCAGGAAGAATAGCTTCTAATGGCAACTGGGCGCGACTGGCCAGTAACACGATCTTATCCAACATTTTTCGTGATAAGACGTAAGCTTGCACTTTGGTTGAATTGGGTAGCTCTACCGCATCGGCAATGATGTCAACGGCACGCTCAGAGATCAGTTCTTTCAACAAAAACGGTAATGCTGCAGGCCATTCTTGGCGCGGCATGACAGGTTTGTCGATTTGATACATCTGATAATAGTTATGAGAAAGGACAACCGTTAGAGAATCATACGCACTCGCAGCAACGCTCAATGCTTGCTCTACGGCTTTCTCCCAATTGGATTCAGAAATATCAAATTGGTATGGGCGGCCACTTTTTATTGAAGATGATAAATAAACGGCGTCTGGCTGAATAACCAAAAAGCAGGAACGACCACCACCAGATGATCGTTTGAGCTTGTCGAGTAGTGCTTTGAAATCCATGATTATTATCTTTATTTTTTACGCCAGCGATTTCGTCTTCCCAATTTCACTTGGGATTCTGATTGAGAACTTGGCAATGCTTGTGGACGAGGAAGAAACTGCTGCTCTGCAGAGAAGTAGCGCCCTTGCCCACCATAAACCCCGAGTTCAATTAACGTGTTGAGCTCGTTTTGATTCTCAATTCCCACTGCTATGATTTTAGTTTTACTGTTTGCCGCGGCACCTAGCATGCTGCGGACAAATAGCTGGTTCTCATGTCGCTGGTCGATTTTTGCTACTAAACTGCGATGAAGTTTAAGGTAACGAATATCCACTTCTTTTAAATAGTGAGTGCTGACGATGGTTCGTCCAGCCTGCCCAACCATTAAGTAGCACCCTAAACCGGCCAGCATTTTAGCGACTGGTCGCATAAAGTCTAAGTGTCTTACAAATTGTGCTTCAACAAACTCAAAACTGAGACACTTTCTCTGTTCACGTGACAACTGTAAGAGTTCATCACGAAACCATTTAAAGTACTCTCGGTTAGAAAAAGGCGTTACATTCAAATTGAGCGCATACGATCTTGAGTTATCAAAATTATCCTTAAATTCTCTTAAGAATTTATTAATAACTGACTTATCCATTTGCGCTTCATAACCAACCTGTCTGATCGCAGAAATAAACCGAGACGCTTTAACAATACCATTCTCAGGATCGCGAATCCGGCATGTTAACTCTTCATATAATGATTTTTTATGCGTCGCGTCACTTATTGGGTGCACAGATTGTGCGTAGAGTATCACATTTTCTGGTGTAAGTGCTGTGTCAAATAACGTTCTCCACCTCACACTTCCGCGAGCTTCTTCATCGTGGTTCCATTTTTTGAAGCGACTCCAATTATTGTTATTTTGTAGTTGCGCACTACGCAAAGCTGTCTCTGCCTCATCGATGATTTGGCTGTGTCGCTCACCCTCTTTATAAGTAGTGATGCCTATATGGCACCAGTTGTCTGGGTCGAGTGGCTCTGGCGGAATTAATTTTTCTAACTGGCGAATGCATTGTGATGCCAAATTAGCCACATCTTTGGCACTTTGATGCGGCAGAAATAACGCAAAATCAGCATCGTAATAACGAGAAAACACAACATCAGGGTATCGCTGAACTAAGTTGGATAATAAACTCCCAACTTCAACAATAAACTCATCCGTAATTTGCTTATCTTGCTCTTCTTCAACCAGTTTCCAGTCTTGAATACGTACTAGCAAAACGGCGCCGCGAGCCCCACTTTCTAGTAACGCCGATTCCAGTTTGCTATCAAACAGCACTCGATTGGCTGTACCTGTTAACTTATCAAGGAAGGTTTGAGTTCGAATAAAGGTATCAAATCGGCTTCGCTCTTGACGCGCATCTTGTAACTCTTCAATTAATACATCGAGCGCTTCACTGGCAGTATAAGGCCATTCTTTTTTGTCGCCTTTTGCATACTGCTCTACCCGACCAGCAAGGATCATCCTGCCTCGCTCTTCGAGCATTTCAGAGCCTTCTAATTGCTCCTTAAGCCACGCAACGCCGCGCATTAAACAGAAGATGATCAAGATAACGGCAAGCGTGATCGACCAAAGCGCCTGCATTGAGTAGCTGTAACCTAAGTAAGGCGGGATCGCTTTAAAATGAATCGTGTAATCTTGATTGTGAGTCAGTTGGTATTCTGTCTCAAACAAGACTGACGCTTCCATTTGATGAGAAGTATCTTTGAAGCGATAAACAACCGCATTGTTGGTCGACAATGTCATTTCGACAATATTGGAAGCCTGCAGCATTTTCGGCATCCAGCGCTGCATAGAATAAGCAGCGTCAGGATCTTCCATCTCCTTGTCGACCACCTCTACGATCCCTTCTAAATAATGGGTGAGATATTCCTGCCCAAGACGTTTAAAAGAGAGGGTGCCACCGACAAACAAGATAAACATGGCGCAGATGACGATCATGGTGACAAAAGCCACCAGCCGTGTGCTTAACTTAAGAGTTGGGGTATACCTCATGAATACCAAATTCCTTTTTTATTCATCATATACCTTATTGAAATATTTATACTTGATAAGAGTTCATCAAACAATCGGATTCGTCTGATAGTGAGAGGCTGGAGCATAAAGAACATCACACTCATTGATAAGTTTTATTGTTACGCCTAACCTTGCTGAGATAAGCCTTTGAGATCATTAGATAGTGACAATAAAAAAGACCGCGATATTCGCGGCCTTTTCGATTCAAGCATAAGCAGAATTTAGAACGGGATATCGTCGTCAAAATCCATTGGTGGCTCATTGTACTGCTGCTGTGGTTGCTGCGGAGCCTGCTGTTGTTGCTGTTGCTGAGGCGCATTGTACTGCTGCTGAGCTGGTTGTTGAGGCTGACCCCATCCACCTTGCTGCTGCTGTTGACCGCCCATTGGTGCGCCGCCACCTTGACCACGACCGCCAAGCATTTGCATCACGCCGTTGAAGCCTTGAACAACGACTTCAGTTGAGTAGCGATCTTGACCGCTTTGGTCTTGCCATTTACGCGTTTGCAGTTGGCCTTCAATGTATACTTGAGAACCTTTACGCAAGTACTCACCTGCTACTTCCGCAAGTTTGCCGAACAACACAACACGGTGCCATTCCGTTTTTTCGCGCTGTTCGCCAGTCGCTTTATCACGCCATGAATCAGAAGTCGCAATAGTAATGTTTGCTACTGCACCGCCGTTCGGCATGTAACGAATTTCAGGGTCGTTACCTAGATTCCCCACCAAAATAACTTTGTTAATTCCACGGCTGGCCATGATGTGCTCCGTTTCACTCTGGATATATAAAATTTTAGCGCATTAGAATAGCACGCTTTAATGTTTTGATTAAAGTCTAATACCATTGTGATCTAATGAGTCACCTACTAGAACCCAAATCGCATTTCAACTTACGCATGTAGCATTTTTGATTCGCGTTGCAGACATCGTTTCGTGAAGCTTTGAATTCGAACGCATTTATTCAGTAAAGCTATGGTTATAACCTCTCTTTAATGCCAACTTATGGCCTTTATTGAACACTGGGAGATTTGAACACGTGAGAAAGTCGGCTTACGCAAGAAAGCTATTTCTGATCAGTATGGAAGATAATGCGCAAAAAAAGGTGGCAGCACTCGAAAAGTACATTGATATGAGCATCCCGGTGATTTCAACCGAAGCACTCATGGAAGCTAAGCCACAGCATCGTAATAAAATCCTACTGATCGACTTCAGTGAACATAAATCACTCGTTCAATCGATCAAAAACTTACCGCTGGTATGGAAGAACTTTGAAACCGTTGTGTTCAATGTCCCTAAAAGGCTGACCACGGATGAGCTGCTTTCATTTGGTCAATTAAAGGGGCTGTTCTATTCCGAAGATACGCTAGAGCAAATTGGAGAAGGATTAAAAGGCATTGTTAACGGTCAAAACTGGCTGCCGCGTAATGTAACCAGTCAACTTTTACACTATTACCGTAACGTCATTAACACTCATACTGCCCCAGCCACGGTAGACCTAACCATTCGCGAGCTGCAAGTACTGCGTTGCTTGCAAGCTGGCGCCTCAAACAGCCAAATGGCCGAGGAATTATTTGTCAGTGAATTCACCATCAAATCGCACTTGTATCAGATATTCAAAAAGCTATCAGTGAAGAATCGCGTTCAGGCAATTGCTTGGGCAGATCAAAACTTAATGTCATGATGCGATGCCGCGACTCTTATGACTAAAATGACGAGTCGCTCATCTTTTTTCCGCACTAAGTCTCACACTTTTTCCTACTTTATTCATGATTCATTGACGCCTCTCGTGTTAAAGTTATGCGCAGATTCTTGATAATAACGAGATAGGATATTCCCCCAATGATTAAAAAATGTCTGTTCCCTGCTGCAGGCTATGGCACTCGCTTCTTACCGGCAACGAAATCTATGCCAAAAGAGATGATGCCAGTCGTGAATAAACCGCTTATTGAATACGGCGTTGAAGAAGCAATTCAAGCTGGTATGAACGGCATGTGTATTGTGACAGGTCGTGGCAAACACTCTATCATGGACCACTTTGATAAGAACTACGAACTAGAACACCAGATTAGCGGTACCAATAAAGAAGAGCTATTGGTAGATATCCGTGAAATCATTGAATCTGCAAACTTCACTTACATCCGTCAACGCGAGATGAAAGGCTTAGGCCACGCGATTCTGACCGGGCGTGAACTGGTGGGTGACGAACCATTTGCCGTCGTTCTTGCTGATGACCTTTGTGTCAACGAAGAAGAAGGCGTGCTAGCTCAAATGGTGGCGCTATTTAAACAGTTCCGTTGTTCTATCGTTGCCGTACAAGAAGTCCCAGAAGATGAGACTCACAAATACGGCGTTATCTCTGGTGAAATGATCAAAGATGACATCTACCGCGTAGACGACATGGTAGAAAAACCTGAGAAAGGCACGGCACCAAGCAACCTTGCGATCATTGGTCGTTACATCCTGACTCCCGATATTTTTGAACTGATTGAAAACACAGAGCCAGGTAAAGGTGGTGAAATTCAAATCACTGACGCGCTACTTAAACAAGCAAAAGCGGGCTGTGTCTTGGCTTATAAATTCAAAGGCAAACGCTTTGACTGTGGTAGTGTTGAAGGTTACATCGAAGCAACCAACTACTGTTTTGAAAACCTTTATCTAAAAGATGAAAAAGCCTCTGAGTTAGGTAAACACGCAACACAAAAAGCGGTATAAAGCATCGTCGTAGTACGAAATTATTGTTTCTAAAGCCCGGCATTATGTTGGGCTTTTATTCTTACTGTTTTTTTATCCAGTAATTTTCTTTGCACATTTCTCACACTATGTAATACTTGCCCCACTTGGTTATACATAGAGCAAAAACGATGGATAAAATAGAAGTTCGCGGTGCCCGAACCCATAACCTCAAAGACATTAATCTTACAATCCCTCGCGATAAACTGATTGTCATTACTGGACTAAGTGGCTCCGGTAAATCCTCTCTCGCTTTCGATACATTGTATGCAGAAGGCCAACGACGCTATGTGGAGTCTCTCTCTGCCTACGCTCGTCAGTTTTTGTCTCTGATGGAAAAACCCGATGTAGACCATATTGAAGGGTTATCACCCGCGATTTCTATTGAACAGAAGTCTACTTCTCATAACCCGCGTTCAACCGTCGGTACAATTACCGAAGTCTACGACTACTTACGTCTGTTGTATGCTCGTGTGGGTGAACCCCGCTGTCCAACGCACCATGCCCCTCTTGCCGCACAAACCATCAGTCAAATGGTGGACAAAGTTCTGGAGATGCCAGAAGGCAGCAAAATGATGCTGTTGGCCCCTATTGTCAAAGAGCGTAAAGGTGAGCATGTTAAAACGCTTGAGAACCTGGCAGCTCAGGGCTTTATTCGTGCGCGTATTGATGGAGAGACATGCGATCTATCTGATCCTCCAACGCTAGAGCTACATAAAAAGCACACCATTGAAGTCGTGGTAGACCGCTTTAAAGTTCGTCCCGATCTGCAACAGCGCTTAGCCGAATCTTTTGAGACCACGCTCGAGTTATCAGGCGGAATTGCGGTTGTCGCGCCAATGGATGGCGACGGTGAAGAGATTATTTTCTCCGCCAACTTCGCTTGTCCACAATGTGGTTACAGCATGCAAGAGTTAGAGCCGCGACTTTTCTCATTCAACAACCCTGCTGGTGCATGTGGCACTTGTGATGGTTTGGGTGTGCAGCAATACTTCGATCCAAGCCGAGTAATTCAAGATGATTCATTAAGCTTGGCACAAGGTGCGATTCGCGGTTGGGATCAAAAGAACTACTACTACTTCCAAATGCTCACCTCATTGGCCGATCATTATGGTTTTGATCTCCATGCACCTTTTAATTCTCTGCCAAAGAAAACGCAAGATGTCATTCTAAAGGGCTCTGGCCGCACTGAGATTGAGTTTAAATACATCAACGATCGTGGCGATATTCGCGTTAAGCGCCATCCATTCGAAGGTATTCTGAATACCCTCGAACGTCGTTATCGTGATACAGAATCCAACTCTGTCCGTGAAGAGCTTGCGAAATACATCTCCACTAAATCTTGTTCAAGCTGTGGTGGTACTCGTCTGCGCCTTGAAGCACGTAACGTGTTTATTGCTGATACGACACTGCCTGAGATTGTTGAACTCAGCATTGCTGATGCATTGGAATTCTTCCATTCCTTGAAACTGGAGGGTCAACGCGCCCAAATCGCTGAAAAAGTGATGAAGGAAATCAACGATCGCCTGCAGTTCTTGGTTAACGTTGGTTTGAACTATCTGAACCTGTCTCGCAGCGCCGAAACGCTCTCTGGTGGTGAAGCACAACGTATTCGTTTAGCAAGCCAAATTGGGGCGGGTCTCGTTGGTGTGATGTATGTTCTGGACGAGCCGTCGATTGGTCTCCACCAGCGTGATAATGAACGCTTATTAAAAACGCTCACTCATTTGCGCGATTTAGGCAACACCGTACTCGTGGTAGAACACGATGAAGATGCTATTCGCTGTGCGGATCATGTCATAGATATCGGTCCTGGCGCTGGCGTACACGGTGGTCATGTTGTCGCGGAAGGCACCATGGAAGAGATAATCGCAAATCCGAATTCTCTGACAGGTCAGTACTTAAGTGGCGTTAAAGAAATCGCAGTACCGAAAGATCGCACACCGCGAGATCCGAAAAAAACGGTTGAGCTATTAGGCGCAACAGGTAATAACCTTAAAAACGTTAATCTTTCAATTCCTGTTGGGTTATTCAGCTGTATTACAGGCGTATCTGGTTCAGGTAAATCAACGCTGATTAATGATACTTTCTTTAAAATTGCGCATACCCAACTTAACGGAGCGACAACGGCTCAGCCTTCACCTTATAAATCGATTAAAGGTTTAGAGCACTTCGACAAGGTTATCGATATCGATCAAAGCCCAATTGGTCGTACACCTCGCTCCAACCCTGCTACTTATACGGGGATCTTTACCCCAATCCGTGAGCTGTTTGCAGGCACACAAGAGTCGCGTTCTCGCGGTTACAAGCCTGGACGTTTTAGCTTTAACGTACGCGGTGGTCGTTGTGAGGCCTGTCAGGGTGATGGTGTCATTAAAGTTGAAATGCATTTCCTACCAGACGTTTATGTGCCATGTGATGTATGTAAAGGTAAGCGCTACAACCGTGAAACACTTGAAGTACGTTACAAAGGCAAAACCATTGATGAAGTGCTAGAAATGACGGTCGAAGACGCCCGAACGTTCTTTGAACCCGTACCTGCTATAGCACGTAAGCTACAGACTCTAATGGATGTTGGCTTGTCTTACATTCGCCTAGGTCAAGCGGCAACGACACTCTCCGGTGGTGAAGCTCAGCGTGTGAAACTAGCGAGAGAGCTATCCAAGCGTGATACAGGAAAAACCTTGTACATTTTGGATGAACCAACAACCGGCCTGCACTTCCATGATATCCAGCAGTTGCTCACTGTATTGCACAGACTTCGCGACCACGGAAATACTGTCGTGGTGATCGAGCATAACCTAGATGTCATTAAGACTGCGGACTGGATTATCGATCTAGGACCTGAAGGGGGACAGGGTGGAGGCGAGATAATCGCTCAAGGCACACCGGAAGATGTGTCGCAAATCGAGGGTTCGCACACAGCTCACTTCCTTAAGCCTATGTTGAAGTAGAAAAAACAGGTAAAGTACCGAGACCAGCAAGTGCTGGTCTTTTTTCATTCAAAACAACGCAATAACTATGGCTACTATACATGTAAGTGGAACAAAGCTTTCTCCCGAAAAAGTACAGGTTCCCCTCAATCGCAAGTTTCTCATTGCCTTGGCAACACTATTTGTGTTGGCAATGCACTTTTTCATGCCCAACCCCGGCGGTTCGGGGCTTTCGCTTTCGTTCAATGCGACAACTTGGATTGCTTTTAGCTTTGCATTAGGCATTGGGTGCTACCAACTCGCGAATAATCGAGCGCTACGTTACTCAAAATTAACCATCGGCTTGTTCATTAGTGCTCTTATCATGACGGTGCCCATTCTGTACCCAAATGCGAATAGCAGTTTGGCAGCCAACAAGCTCATTGGTCTGTGGTGTGGCGTCCTGTTTTTTATTGTCTTACAACAATTTCATTTCAGTAATAAACATCGCCAACGCCTGTTATGGTTCATTGTCCTTGCGGTTGTTATCGAAGCCATTTTTGGTCTGACACAATATCTGTATCTCAAACCAGGCAATCCGTTTGGTTACGACACGGTGGCCAATCGTCCTTATGGTATTTTCCAACAGCCCAATGTAATGGCCAGCTTTCTTGCGACAGGATTGGTGATTGCCAGCTATTTACTTACACGTCAGCCCTACAAATACGACCGTAAGTTAAGCGATGTTTACCTTCTCTATGCCGTGCCAGTTTTAACTTTACCACTAATTGTGGCGTTGGCTTCACGCACTGGTTGGTTAGCCTCGGTCATCGCCGTGTTGTTGGTCATTCCATACATGTACCGCTTTGCAACCAAAGGGCGCTTTATCCGCTGGGTTACGTCGCTTGTAAGTGGGCTCTTACTCTCAGTAGTTGTCATGCATCTTGCCTTTCCTGATGGAGGTGGGTTAGCCGCAGAAAAAGTAAATATGGAGTCTCCTCGAGCGTATACTTTTCCGCAAACATTAGACATGGTGATTGAAAAGCCTTTTACTGGCTATGGATATGGCAAGTTTGAATCTGAGTACATGCTGTATACGGCTCGTCAACATGCCCTAAATGAGAATTACCCAGCTGGTTTGCCAGCCATGGATCATCCGCATAACGAGCTACTTTACTGGGGAGTAGAAGGTGGTTTGCTGCCAATACTCGGCATCTTCTTAGCGATGGCACTGGTACTGTATCGAATCTATCAAGCCAAACGCGGAACTCGTCTTGCGTTGCTGGCCTTGTTTATACCTATCGTATTGCACTCACAACTGGAATACCCTTTCTACCACTCTCTCGTACATTGGTTGATCTTCGTTATCCTGCTGTACTGGGTCGATCAGCGCGTCTCTCGTTATCGACAAGTCGGCTTTAGTAATGTGACCAAAAGCTTGCTGCGAGTCTTTAGTTTGGTAATTCCCGTTACGTTTACGTTTTACATGGTAAGCGCATTGCATACGAACTATGTATTGACGAAGTTTGAGACCACTAGGCCAACTAACCCTGATATTCTGAATCAAGTCAGTAACCCTGTAGTTTGGAAAGACAGGTTTGATTGGGATGTCTATAGCACGTTTTTAAACATTGGGCTGTACCAACAAGACGCAACCTTGATTCAGCCTTATATCGATTGGTCGCTAAAAATCATCAAAGATAAGCCTCGCCCTGCATTTTATAATAATTTGATTTTGGCCTACCAAGGCTTAGATGACTCAAGTAAAGCGGAGCAAATCAGAGCTGAAGCGCAGTTTTTGTTCCCGAAGATTGATTTCAGTGACGTCAATTACCGACCACCTTCTCAAGCAATCTCTGCCTCACCAGCACCCACTTCAGGTGCAGAGTAATAAGTACAAAAAAGCGAAGGGATGACCTTCGCTTTTCTTTATCTCATTGCGGTATAGTTTATTCAGTGAGTGACTCTTCTAATGCTTTTAAGCACAGTGCAACGTTTTCAGGTCGAGCGCCGTAACCCATTAAGCCAATACGCCACGCTTTACCGGCTAATGCCCCGAGGCCTGCACCAATTTCTAGGTTATAGGTTTCTAGCAAGTGAGCACGAACTTTTGCTTCATCAATTCCTTCAGGCACGTAAATCGCATTTAATTGCGGCAAACGATGAGCTTCGTCCACAACAAATTCAAAGCCTAACTTTTGTAGGCCATTTTTGAGTTTTTCATGCATCAGTTGGTGACGAGCCCAAGCGTTTTCTAATCCTTCATTTTTCAGTATCAATAAAGCTTCATGAAGCGCATACAAGCTATTAACTGGCGCCGTATGATGGTAACTACGCTTGCCTTCTCCACTCCAATACCCCAAAACTAAACTCTGATCGAGGAACCAACTCTGTACTGGTGTTGTTCTTGCTTGAATCTTTTCAATCGCGGCAGGAGAAAACGTCACTGGTGAGAGCCCTGGTACACATGACAAACATTTTTGACTGCCAGAGTAAACCGCATCCAGTTGCCATTCATCCACTTTTAACGGCACACCACCAAGTGACGTCACCGCATCAACAATAGATAATGCATTATGCTGTTTCGCCAGCTTACCCAATGCTTGAGCATCACTGACTGCACCAGTTGAGGTTTCCGCATGCACAAAAGCAAGAATTTTTGTATCTGGGTGCTGTTCGAGTGCTTGCTCGACTTTATCAATGGAAACAGGCGTCCCCCATTCATCATCGACGATAACAACTTCACCACCAGCACGGACGACATTTTCGCGCATGCGTTCACCAAATACACCGTTACGGCAGACGATCACTTTATCGCCTTCCTCGATTAAGTTTACAAAGCAGGTTTCCATCCCTGCACTACCTGGCGCTGAAACTGCAATAGTGAATTCATTGTCAGTTTGAAAGGCATACTTCAATAGCTGCTTGAGCTCATCCATCATACCGATAAACAGAGGATCAAGGTGACCTACCGTAGGACGGCTTAGTGCTTGTAACACTTGAGGATAAATATCAGAAGGACCAGGTCCCATTAAAATACGGTGAGGTGGAATAAAGCTTTGGATCGACATGTCAGCTCCTTGATTATCTTTTATCCTGAGCATTCTAAAAGTTCTATTCAATAACATGGCTCAGGTGTAGGGTTCTTCACCCTAATAGATTTTTCCTCTATCAGCAATTAGCCGTAAGTATGGAGGTCAAACCAGTGTCACAAAATCGTTAATAAAAAACACCATAAAGGTTGAAATATTGATTGACATTAAGGCCTCAAAACCGTTCAATGTTTGAGCTTTATGTAGAAGAGGAGCGCTACCCAGGTAGATGATTTGTGGAACCGCAATTCCAACACCAATCATTGAGGGGGAGTAGTGCCGAGGTAAGTCAAAGTTGCAGGATTTGACTTGTCGGTTGAATTGGGCTGAATCCCATCAACTGTCATCAGCGCAGTCTGATGAAGGGCTTCTGAGGGTAAATTTTTCAAATAGCATTCTAAATACCTCTCTTTTTGCTCTGTTCCTTTTCTCACTAAACATTGGATGTACAATTTTTTAGGAAGTCGTGGGAGAACGCAGTGAGCGCATTTAACGTAGCTAAATTCGGTGGAACCAGTGTTGCCAATTTTGAGGCAATGAGTCGTTGCGCCACCATTATCGAAAACAATCCAAATACTCGCCTGGTCGTGAGCAGCGCTTGTTCTGGCGTCACCAACCTATTGGTGGAACTTGCCAATGGTGTACAGGATCAAACGCACCGTACTGAGCTGCTGCAAAATCTGGCCAACATTCATGACGCCATTTTAACTCAGCTCGAAGACAGCACGAAAACTGCTGCCGAGGTGTATGGCATATTAGATACCGTAACCAGCCTGGCCGAGGCTGCATCTATCCAAGCTAGTGCGAAGTTAACCGATCATTTAGTCGCATGTGGTGAACTCATGTCGACGCACATTCTAACTCAGTTAATGTGTGAGCGAGGCATTCAAGCAGTGCGCTTTGATATCCGCGATGTGCTGCGTACTGATGACAACTTTGGTCGCGCGGAGCCAAACATTGAAGCAATTTCGACGCTTGCGCAAGATAAACTCGTACCACTTTGCCAACAATCCGTTGTTGTTACTCAAGGCTTCATAGGATCTGACGAAGCAGGTAATACAACAACACTAGGTCGAGGAGGCAGCGATTACAGCGCCGCCTTAATTGCTGAGAGCGTCAAAGCGGCAGGGTTAGAAATCTGGACTGATGTACCGGGCATCTACACAACAGACCCGCGAATTGCGCCAAAAGCCTCACCAATTCCCGAGATCAGCTTTAGTGAAGCTTCAGAAATGGCTAACTTTGGCGCTAAAATCCTTCACCCTTCTACGCTAGTACCCGCATTGCGCCACGACATTCCGGTATTTGTAGGGTCATCGAAAGAGCCAGAAAAAGGGGGCACTTGGATTCGTCACCAAGCCGAAAGCTCGCCGTTGTTCCGTGCGCTAGCTTTGCGTTGTAACCAAACCATGGTAACGCTACGCAGCGCCAACATGTTCCACGCATACGGCTTCTTAGCAAAGGTTTTTGAGATCCTTGCAAAGCATAAGATCTCTGTCGATTTGATCACGACATCTGAAATCAGTGTATCGTTAACACTTGATCAAACCGATACATCCGGCGGCGCGCCGCAGCTGCCGCAAGCTGTACGAGAAGAGTTAGAAGAGCTATGTAAGGTAGAAGTTGAACATGACCTATGCCTCGTTGCTCTCATTGGTAACAACATGAGTGAGAGTAAAGGCTACGCGAAACAGGTTTTTGGCACGCTAGAAGACTTTAACCTACGCATGATTTGTTATGGCGCTAGCCCTCACAACTTATGCTTCTTGCTCCATGAATCGGTATCGAAACAAGCCATACAAAAACTCCACACCGAGTTGTTTGAGAAGTAAGTTCAACTCAATAAAACAAAGGGCTGCGTATCTGCAGCCCTTTGTTGTTTCAATAGTTGTTACATTTGAACGAGGTAAACATCAATTTAACCGTTAATGTTTGGCCCTAACCATTTTTCAGCCTCGATCCTATCCCACCCTTTGCGATCGGCGTAGCTCTCTAGCTGATCTTCTTGGATCTGTGCGATCGCAAAGTAACGTGAGTCAGGATGAGAGAAATACCAACCAGAGACTGACGCGCCCGGATACATTGCATAGCTGGACGTTAGAGTCATGCCAATATTCTCTTCCACATTAAGTAGCTCCCAAAGCGGTCCTTTTTCAGTATGCTCAGGACACGCTGGATAACCTGGTGCAGGGCGAATACCTTGGTATTTTTCACGAATGAGATCATCGTTAGATAAATCTTCATCCGCAGCATAACCCCAAATTTCTTTACGGACACGCTCATGCAAATACTCAGCAAACGCTTCGGCTAGGCGATCCGCCACCGCTTGAATCATAATTGCGTTGTAATCATCTCCCTGTGCTTTGTATTCATCAGCAAGCTCTCGTTCACCAATACCACCAGTGACAGCAAATGCCCCTATCCAATCATGTTTACCCGACTCTTTAGGTGCGATGTAGTCGGATAAACAATAGTTGAATCCTTTTGGTTTCTCGGTCTGTTGTCGCAAGTTACGTAATACTTTCACAACGTCGGTACGAGTTTCATCAGCATAAACTTCAATGTCGTCCCCCACGCTCGCAGCAGGGAATAAGCCACACACTCCACGCGCTTTTAACAGGCCTTCTCGCTCAACTCGATCAAGTAACTCGTTGGCATCTTCGAATAAACGTTTTGCTTCTTCACCAACTTCTTCATGTTGGAAAATTGTTGGATACTTACCCACAAGTGACCAAGTCATAAAGAATGGTGTCCAATCGATGTATTGACGTAATATAGCCACATCAAAATCATCGAAGATATGAATCCCAGGCTTAACAGGCACTGGAGGAGTATAAGCTTCCCAATCGATCGCAACTTTATTCGCTCGAGCCGCTTCTAATGTCACTGGTTTCGTTCTCGGTTTCTTTCGATTATGTTGATCACGTACTCGTTCGTAATCAGCTTCAAGTTTTTCAACAAATTCAGGGCGACGTTCATCTGACAATAGAGAAGTACATACGCCCACTGCACGTGAGGCGTTGTTCACGTAAACCACTGGATGCTTGTAATTTTGCTCAATCTTAACTGCTGTATGGGCTTTTGACGTTGTTGCACCACCGATGAGAAGAGGTAAGTTAAAGTCGAGACGCTCCATCTCTTTTGCAACATGCACCATTTCGTCTAATGAAGGCGTGATCAACCCTGATAAACCAATAATATCGACGTCCTCTTCTTGCGCTACTTTTAAGATCTTTTCGCAAGGAACCATGACACCAAGATCTATAATTTCGTAGTTATTGCACTGCAATACAACGCCAACGATATTTTTCCCGATATCATGTACATCACCTTTGACCGTCGCTAGCAAAATCTTACCGTTTGTTTGTCCCACCTGCTTTTCTGCATTGATGTAGGGCTCGAGATGCGCTACCGCTTGCTTCATCACTCGGGCCGATTTTACGACCTGAGGAAGGAACATTTTACCTTCACCAAACAAGTCTCCGACGACGTTCATCCCATCCATGAGTGGGCCTTCAATCACCTCTAATGGCTTTGAAGCATTGACACGTGCCTCTTCGGTATCATCAACGATAAACTCGGTTATTCCTTTCACTAACGCGTGTTCTAAACGCTTTTCAACAGGCCAAGTTCTCCACTCAAGTGCAGAGGCATCCTCCTCTTTACCTACCCCTTTGCCTGCATATTCCGCCGCGATATCTAACAATCTCTCAGTGGCGTCATCACGACGGTTAAGAACGACATCTTCCACAGCCTCACGCAATTTTTCAGGCACGTTATCGTAGATTTCTAACTGACCCGCATTCACAATCCCCATATCCATACCATTTTTAAAACAGTGATAGAGGAACACCGCGTGAATCGCTTCACGTACATAGTTATTGCCACGGAAAGAGAATGAGACGTTAGAAACACCACCCGAGATCATCGCATGTGGTAAATCACGTTTGATATCGCCAACGGCTTCAATGAAATCCACCGCGTAGTTATTATGCTCCTCGATACCCGTAGCAATGGCAAAAATGTTTGGGTCAAAAATGATGTCTTCTGGTGGAAAGCCCACTTCATCAACGAGAATTCGGTAAGCGTTGGTACAAATTTCAACTTTGCGCTCACGTGTATCTGCTTGCCCAATCTCATCAAACGCCATCACAATCACAGCCGCACCATAACGGCGAATCAACTTAGCTTGTTCAACGAATTTCTCTTTGCCTTCTTTGAGAGAGATCGAGTTAACAATGCCTTTGCCTTGGATGCACTTAAGGCCGGCTTCAATAACCTCCCACTTGGAAGAGTCGACCATGATTGGTACTTTTGAGATTTCAGGTTCTGACGCACAAAGGTTTAAAAATCGAACCATACAAGCTTGTGCATCCAACATGCCTTCATCCATGTTGATATCGATAATTTGAGCGCCATTTTCAACTTGTTGACGAGCCACATCGAGCGCTTCATCGTACAGCTCTTCTTTAATCAAGCGTTTAAAACGCGCAGAACCAGTTACATTCGTACGCTCACCGACATTGATAAATAAAGAGTCTTTATCAATGGCAAGCGGCTCTAAGCCAGACAAGCGACAAGCAACGGGAAGATCAGGTAATTGACGAGGGGCGATATTTTCAACCGCGAGTGCCATTTGGCGAATGTGCTCAGGAGTTGTACCACAGCACCCACCAATCAAGTTTAAAAAGCCACTTTGAGCCCACTCTTGAACATGCTTAGCCATATCTTCTGGCGATAAATCGTATTCGCCGAATGCATTCGGAAGCCCGGCATTTGGGTGAGCGGAAACAAAAGATTCTGATATACGCGAAAGCTCTTCAACATAAGGACGAAGCTCATCTGGGCCCAGCGCACAGTTCAAACCAAACGAAATCGGTTTAACATGACGTAATGAGTTGTAAAACGCTTCTGTAGTTTGACCTGATAATGTTCTACCAGAAGCATCAGTAATAGTCCCCGAGATCATCACAGGTAACTCAATACCCATCTCTTCAAACACACTTTCAACAGCAAATGAACAAGCCTTAGCGTTAAGAGTATCGAAGATGGTCTCGATAAGAATAAGGTCAGAACCACCTTTAATCAGCGCTCGAGTCGATTCAGAGTAAGCCTCAACTAACTCGTCGAAAGAAACATTTCGATATCCGGGGTCATTTACATCAGGAGAAATAGAACAAGTCCGGTTCGTCGGCCCTAAAACCCCTGCGACATAACGCGGTTTATCGGGTGTTTTTGCGGTCCATTCGTCTGCAACTTCACGTGCAAGCTTGGCAGCTGCAAAGTTAATTTCTTCACTTAGGCTTTCCATCTCGTAGTCAGCCATCGCAATGGTTGTTGCGTTAAACGTGTTGGTTTCGAGAATATCTGCACCCGCTTCTAAATATGCAGCGTGAATTTCCTTGATAAGTTGAGGCTGACTTAGAACCAACAGGTCGTTGTTACCCTTTAGATCACAATGCCAATCCGCAAAGCGCGTTCCTCGATAGTCTTGCTCTTCAAGTTTGTATCCCTGAATCATGGTTCCCATACCACCATCAATCAAAAGAATACGTTGCTTCAATTGAGCTTCAATCTGTTGTCTTACATTACTTCCCACAGTACAACCTCATTCCTTTAGTTATCATTCCATCCTATCACACAAACTTCAGGAGTCTAGACGTCTAAACGTGGAATTAATGATTATTTTATCTCCTTCTTAACTTACAAAATAATCGCGAAAAAATGTTTGCTATTTAAGCAGCATCAGTCGAGAATCCCATTCATAAAATGTTACAAATAGAGAGCTCTATGTCGGTCTATCATACTTTATGTTTTCTATCCGCAGCTGCAATGCTAATTGCTTTTGTAAACAGCAAGATAGGAAAGATGCAAACCACCATTGCGATTACCGCAGGTTCAATGGTGCTTTCACTTCTAATCTTAATTGCAGGTCAAAACAACTGGTTCCACCTCACCGAAATTGCGACAGAAACGGTCACAAGGATCAACTTTGAAGATTTCTTGCTCAAGGGCATTCTTGGCTTCTTACTATTTGCGGGTGGATTAGGCATCAAACTCCCGAACCTTAAAGATCAAAAATGGGAAATTACCGTTTTGGCTCTCGGAGCCACCCTATTTTCCACTTTCTTTATCGGGTTTGCGCTCTACGGATTCTGTCAGTTAATTGGCATCCAATTTGATTTGGTCTACTGCTTACTATTTGGTGCTCTAATATCGCCAACTGACCCAATCGCTGTATTGGCTATAGTTAAAAAGCTCGATGCTCCCAAACGTATCTCCACCCAGATTGAAGGAGAGTCGCTCTTCAATGACGGCTTCGGTTTGGTTATCTTTGTCACTCTATTTACGATTGCATTTGGTACTGAGGCACCAACTGTAGGTAGTGTCACCTTACTCTTCATCCAAGAAGCTATCGGTGGTATCACTTATGGTTTCGTCCTCGGTTTGCTATTCCACTACTTAATCAGTGCCACCGATGATCACTCAATGGAATTGTTACTTACCATTGGTGTCCCAACGGCAGGTTATGCATTTGCTGAATACATCCATGTATCAGGCCCACTCGCGATGGTTGTATCCGGTATTATGATTGGCAACTGGACACGCTTTATCGGCTTTTCAAAAGAGAGTGAAGACCACCTTGACCACTTTTGGGAGCTCGTCGATGAGTTCTTGAATGGCGTGTTATTCCTACTGATCGGTATGTCGATGCTGCTATTTGAATTTCACAAAGAAGACTGGATCATGATGGCTATTTCAGTCCCTCTTGTACTAGCAGCTCGCTATCTAAGTGTATTTCTTTCTTACATAGGCTTTAAACGTTACAGAAAATATAATCCATGGTCAGTGCGTATTTTGACGTGGGGCGGTTTACGCGGAGGCCTGGCGCTAGCGATGGCACTTTCTATTCCATCTGGTATTTGGGTGATTCAAGATAAGTTAATCGATGTAAAAGAGATTATTCTTGTAATGACCTACTCCGTCGTTGTTTTCTCTATCCTCATTCAAGGCTCAACAATCACCCCAATGATTGAAAAAGCAAAAGCAGAAGAGAAAAAGATGGAAGAGAACAACCAAGCAATAACCACTCCGGAACATACGGAGCCAGTGGACTCTTAAAGACACGTAACTTAATAGATAAAAAGCAGCTACCTAGCTGCTTTTTTCATAACTAATTTTCAGACTCCCCTTCAAGGACGAATGCTCCTTATTCTTTGATATACCTTCAAATATACTAAGAATCGCTACGCTACATTTTCATAGATACTAACTATTGCCGATAGATAGTATTCATAGACGAGCCTTTTAATTTACCCATTTTCATCTGTATCACTTCTCTTCCCTTGGCAATATAGGCTCCTCGCAAACATCAAAGCTAAACTTCCACAATACTTAGCAATGAGCGAGTTTGTATTTTTATAGAGAAAGAAGCATTGAGGATGATTGCGAGATCACTCCCCCAAACGGGCTTGAAATCCCACCAAACTAAGGTCTGAGCTAGCACTCAGGTTGTTCAAGCCCTTAGCAGAAGTTTAGAGTCCTCATACTTGATCTCAGCGACACTGAACTTATATTCAAAGTTGTTCTGTTTTCGAGATAGAAACAAAGCGACACCTCGAACGACTAAGTTCTGTCACATAGCTAGATATTTCTAATATGTTATAGAGGAATCTTTGGTAAGCACGTGCTGGTACTCAAAACGAGAGCTCGAGACTGTCATCAACTAGTTCATGACAGGGCTTAGAAAGCATAGCGAAGAGGGAAGTCTGCCTCTCGATGCAAGGTATGTCGATGCAAGGTTTCAATATGGAAATGGGGTTAAGGTAAGTCGGGTAACCAAAACGAAAAAAGCCCCAGTCTTTCGACTGAGGCTTACTATAAGTGGCGGAGTGGACGGGACTCGAACCCGCGACCCCCGGCGTGACAGGCCGGTATTCTAACCAACTGAACTACCACTCCGCAGTGGTATCACTCGCTTGTAATCAGCAAGTGTCCAAAATTTA
>NZ_JAKKCN010000008.1:0-123354 GCF_021728155.1 Vibrio sp. J2-4 | reverse complement strand
CCATGGAAGTTCTCGGCTGGCGTGAACACCAGTTTACCGTCAATAATCTCGACTTGACCTTGGTCACTCGGCACAGACGCCGATTCGATGCTTAACGCATCGCCATCGATGTCAGTGTCGTTTGGCAACACATCAATCGTTACTGAGGTATCTTCCTCTGTAATTGTTGCGTCATTAAGGGCAATAGGCGCATCGTTAACTGAGTTTACTGTTACCGAGACTTGAGCTTCATCCTCTAGCTCACCATCTGAGATAGTGTAGCTAATAGTTGCATTACCATTGAAGTTTTCAGCCGGAGTGAAAACAAGCTTACCATCGACAATCTCAACGATACCTTGCTCTTCTGATACAGAAGCAGAAGTAATGGATAAATCGTCACCTTCAATATCACTGTCGTTAGCGAGCACATCAATGACAACCTGGGAATCTTCGTCAGTTTGAATAGCATCGTTAGTCGCTATTGGCGCGTCATTAACAGGCTTAATATCTAAATTAGCAGTGCCATTAATAACACCCCCATCGTCATCAATGATGTCATAGGAGAATGACACTTCAGTATCATCATCAGCTTCTGGGATATAAGTCCAAGATCCATCGTTGTTATCAATTAAAGTGCCATTCCCACTCTCAATAGTGACGTTTGTAACGATAAGAGTATCAGCATCGTCAATATCGACATTCGATAGTAATTCTTCGGTAGTTATCGTGATGGGATCGCTATCTTCTTCGATAGCGCTTAATGTCACTGGAGAATTAGTAAGTGGTTTATTTGAGCCATCTCCACTGGTTTCTATATTTGTTGCGAAAAAGTCATTTAAGGTCAACGCTTGTGTTTCAGATAAACCGAGGGATTCCAAGCCAATAGTTTCAAAATTTGTTGAGGCCAGTACTTCAGTGCCATCCCGTGCAATCGTGGCACTATTTTGTAAACTTGAACCACTGTTTTCACCCGCAGCTGGCGCGAGTTCTTCATCAACTATAGAAGGGTCTTGACCTTGCTCAATAGCACCAATAATTCGTGCCACATCATCAGAAATATCTTTTGAGCCTTGCTCTTCAGTTAGTTGAATGTTCAAATTTAGAGGTGCAGCATCTGTCGTTGCCACTACCACTTCACCTGGTAGGGGCTGTTGTCCTTCTGTTAGGACTCTCAGCTCCCCATCTAAACCTATTACGACGACTTGATTACCGAGTGACACTAACGCTGTACGATCCATATAAATCTTAACCCTAAATAACTGTCAAGTTTTTGACTAACAATACTAATTTGCTATATATTGCCTGATTATATAGTGCAATAACAGCAATTTGATGCTCAATTAAGTAATTATGTGTCATACATCAATAGGAATCTATGCGCATATTTGTCTTGTTTTAATAAAAGCCACTCAACTCTTGTTAAACATCAATTTCACTTTAAAATCGGGATCCTTATTCAAAATTTAGACCCACCAAATGAATTGATTTATCAAGAATGAAACAAATGAACAATGAATCAACAGGTTACTTCATCGTGTATTAATGTTATTGTGCGCTAAATTATTGACGCCCTTATAGGTATCCCACTTATAAGCCCTCTCACCTCGAGAAATTTTATTATTATCTAGGAGAATCACAGTGAAGTGGACTCGTGCCAACGCCTTTTGCATTGGTGTGTTCGCAGCTAGTCATGCTTTTGGGCAAACACTAGAGCAAGCGGTTGAAAACACATTAAAAACCAATCCTGACATCAAAAGTGCGTTCAATGAATTCGTTAGCAAGCAGTATGTGAATGAAGCATCTGGCGGTGCTTACCTCCCATCCGTAGATTTAGACGCCGGTATCGGTTATGAAGGCATTAACCCAGCAGAAGCAGGGCGAGATTCAACGGATCTGACAAGAAAAGAAGCGACCGTGACACTAACCCAGTTGATATGGGACGGTTCTGCGACACTTAACGATATGGATCGAACAGCAGCTGACGCAGAATCAGTTCGTTATCAACTGCTCGCTGATGCTCAAGACACGGCACTCGAAGTGGCAAAGGTTTACTTAGATTCAGTAAAAGCTTATGAAATTCTTACACTTTCAGAAAACAACTTGAAGGTTCATAAGAAGATCTACGAAGACATTAAAAAGCGAGTTAACTCAGGACTTGGGTCTACCGCTGACCTAACTCAAGTAGAAGCTCGTTTAGCAAAAGCTCACGGTAACTTGGTGGCGGCTCAGAACAACTTATATGACAGCCACACCACGTTTACACGCCTTGTCGGACAGTCCCCACAAGGATTGATTTTTCCGCGAGCGGACCAGAACTTTATTCCCTACACCATAGATGAAGCAATTGACTTGGCATTTGAATCGCATCCAGTAATCAAAATTTCGATGGCAGATGTAGACTCAGCTAAGTTCCAATATAAGCAATCTAAGGGAACTTACTATCCAACGATATCTGTAGAAGCGGCTCAAACGTGGCGTGATGATGCAAGCGGTATCGAAGGAAGCAGCGATGAAACGACAGCGATGCTGCGTATGCGTTACAACCTCTTTAATGGTGGTAGTGATGTCGCCAATGCTGAAAACTTTGCCTATCAACTAAACAAAGCCAAAGATTTACGAGAACGCGCATACCGCAGCGTTGAAGAAGGGCTTCGTCTATCATGGAGCGCGCTAGATTTAACGCTTCAGCAAAAAGAGTTTCTAGCGGATCACGTAGATTCGGCATCTGAAACAGTTATCGCCTACGAGAAACAGTATCGCATCGGTAAACGAACCCTTTTGGATTTGTTAAATACTGAAAACGAGTTATTTGAAGCGAGAAAAAACTACTTGGATGCTCGATATTCAGAGCAATACGCGAAATACCGTGTAATGAATGCGACCGGCCAATTGTTAAATGCCTTGCGAGTCGATGTGCCTACGGAATGGAATGAAAAGGTGGAGTACTGATCATGAAACCAATGAAAATTCTATTTGCATTAAGCCTTCTCGCCGTTACTCAACAGGTTGTTGCTGAAGACGAGTATGACTATCGACCTGTACCAAGTGCAGAGCAAATTGCTGACCTTCAAGATGAAGATAACGATGGCGTCATCAACGCTCGAGATATGTGCCCTGGCACACCGGAAGGCTCAGAAGTCGATAATGACGGTTGCGGCGAATACATTAAAGCATCAGATAACATGCAAGTGAGAATACTTTTTGCCAATGATTCTGATGAAATCAATCCCGTGTTCAGAAGACAAGTACGTGAACTGTCCGATTTTTTAAAAGAATACCCTACTACGTCGATCGAACTGCACGGCTACGCGAGTAAAGTTGGTGGCTCTCAGCACAACCAAGATCTATCAGAGAGACGAGCACGCAATGTCCGTGAGGCGCTATTGAGCTACAACATCGAACCGAGCAGAGTTCGTATTGTTGGCTTTGGTGATACTCACCTAGCGCAACAAGGTACCGATGAAGTCAGCCACGCTTTAAACCGCCGAGTAACTGCTTCTGTCGTTGGTTATAAAGGCGAGATTAAAAAAGAGTGGACAATATTCACTACCCTCCCTGAAAGGTAAAAATATCTGTATTAATGTTTGTTCAAACAAGCATTAATAAACCTAGAACGACATAAGAAAAGGAGCTTCGGCTCCTTTATTTTTACTCATTGCAATAACCGTATTATGCTTTAGGAATCGGCACTTTAGTGTTACCCTAGCGGCGTCATAACAACGAGAGTTTTGAAATGAGCAAACTTACATCAGATATCCAAGCAAACCTTGACCTTTTTGTTGCAGAAACAAAAGAAAACCAACTGGTTTGGGGTTTACGCAATGAAGAAGGTTGGCTATCTTGCGATTCAACTGAATTCGAAAACAGTGAAGTCATGCCTTTCTGGTCTTCTAAAGAAGATGCAGAAGCGCACAATGTTGAAGAATGGGCTGACTTCACTGTACTAGAAATCCCACTAGATATCTTTGTTGAAGATTGGCTTTTAACTCTTGCAGAAGATGGTGTTCTTGTTGGTACTAACTGGAACGATCAGCTAGAAGGCAAAGAAATGGAGCCTCAAGATCTAGCTAAGCTTTACATTGCATAACGACTTCTAGACCTCAACTTTATGTTGGGGTCTTTCTTTTTATGCTCTTTTTTTGATATGTCGACCAAGTGCATAGTTTTCCTATTCTTTTTCTTCGTACACCCAACTCAATCACAACGCTGATCAATTAATAGCGCTATTATTCTCCAATTCCAAAGCAACAAAAGAACATAAGGCACGTTTAAATATGCGCACGCTCTATCCTTTGCTTGCGTCACTCTTACTCGCCCCGGTATATGCTAGTGACACTCAAGATATTGAGCCAGAACAAAATATCACGCAGTGGCACGCCGTTTATCAAACCACATTGAGAAGTAATCCTGACTCAGCATTAAGCATGCTTCAAGATCGATACCACACCGCGAAATCGCACAGCGAAAAACTCTACGTCAGCGGGCTGATTTATGAATACATGTCGAACATAAAGCAGCCGTACTATGGAAGCAGCCAAGTTCTCAACAATAACTTTGCTCAGTTAGAGTCAGAGTACATTCTTGCCTTAAATGAACGTAAGCATGGTAGTTATGACGCCTCAGTAAATAGCTTTTCTTCATTGCGACAAAAAATGAAGCAGACTTCAGATTCTGAAGGCAAAGCTTTGATGAACTATCAGCTCTGTTATACCTTGAATCAACAAGGTCGTTATCACAAAGCAAACTTTTATTGCTCGTCGTTAGAAAGCCATCTAAGTCAACAACACCAAGAAAACTTCCCTATTGATCTCGCGTTACGTGTGGTAGCGAATAACTATAACTATCGTGGTGACTATGAAAAAGCGCTGAGCCTTTATCGAAAGCTGCTGGCCAACATGTCTGCTCAAAGCGATCCTTCTGGCATTTACAATGACGTCGGAAATTTGCTAGCAGAGCTTGGGCAGTTTGAACAATCAGAACAATATCTCATCCAAGCCCTACTCGCTCGTCAAGATGAAGGGACACCACTCAAAGTCGCCCAGGTCGAACATAGCCTTGGGGCAATGTATAAGAAATCCAAAGAATTCGATAAAGCCATCAATCATTATCAAAATGCATTAACAATACTCAACCAGCTCCAATACCCATATGGTCAAGGGTTAAGCTACTTAGGGCTGTCTGCGGTTTTAGCCGAAAGTGGGCAACTGGATACCGCCGTAGATTACATTAGAAAAGCTTTAGACATTGCTGAAACGTATGAAAATACGCACCTCGAAACGGAAGGGCATTTAGCTGCTGGGTTCGCGTATTTGAAAAACCATGCTACTGAAAAATCGATTGCACATGGCAAAGTCGCGTTAACACTAGCGATCAATAACTCTAGGCCATTATTACAGGCACAAGCTCAATTACTCCTTTCCAAAGCGTACCAAGCCCAAGGTGATTATAAACTGGCATTAGAGCACCACGAAGCCTATTCAAACATTGAATTGGCCAACCGAGACGCTAGCAATATTAAAGCATTAGAGGCATTAGACCTCACAAAGAAAGAGTACGAATATGATCTTCAAGTCGCTCGGTTGAATAATGAAAAAAGCTTAAATCAGCATCAATTTGAGAAGCTTACCGATCAAAAGCGCACTTATAATTTTGTGGTTTCCTGTTTGTTGGTCTTGCTCATTCTGGCATTGATACTTCAGCGACAAACACGACAAAAAGCCAAAATAGATAGTCTAACATGTGCGTTGAATAGAGCGGCAATTATAGAGACCATCAAAGGTCAAACCTCCAAAGCGGACGAAGACTTCCGCTATGTTTTAGCATTAATCGACCTTGATGACTTTAAGACGATAAATGATCAATACGGTCATCCGACTGGCGACTTGGTGTTACAGCAAGTTTGCCAAGTGCTTAAAGCTAAGCTCAATAAGGGAGAGTATATCGGCCGTTTGGGTGGAGAAGAGTTTATCTTATTATTGAAAAACGTCGATGAAATTGACGTTCCTTTCCGGGTGCAAAGCCTACACAAAACGATTTCAGAGAAGTGCGTACGCACGGTAAATAATAGTGATTTGAGTGTAACTGCTAGCTTGGCCTATCTATCAACATCAATGCCGCTTACCAACTTTGATGAACTTTATTCGATACTAGACCAAGCTTTATACCAGGCTAAAAAGCAGGGAAAAAACATCATTATAGACGCATACGATGAGCCAATTAGCCTAAGTTCTGACTATGTTAGCCAGTAAAGCAAGGCACGACTAAACGTCAGCAGCCTGCTTGTTCACAAGAGACTGCATTACGGTCTCTTTATTGTTTAGGTAATCATCTAAGCCAGCTTTGCGCAAATCGCACGATGGGCACTCACCGCAACCATCACCAATGACCCCGTTGTAGCAGGTCAACGTATTTTCACGAACCAGTTGCAACGCGTCATATTGATCAGCTAACGCCCACGTTTCTGCTTTATTTAGCCACATTAACGGTGTTTTGATCGTCAGGTTACGGTCCATCCCTTTCACCAAAGCCGTGTTCATTGCTTTCACAAAATCGTCACGACAATCTGGATAACCACTAAAGTCAGTTTCACACACGCCAGTAATTACGGTTTCAGCCCCAATTTGGTAGGCGTAGATTCCTGCGAGCGTTAAAAATAGAATGTTACGGCCAGGAACAAAAGAGTTTGGTAGACCGTTTTCTTGCAATTCGTGTGAGACAGGAATGTCATCGCGCGTGAGAGAGCTAATCGCAAGTTCGTTTAAAAGGCCAACATCCATCACTTTATGCGCTTTAACACCAAGATCCTTTGCGATCTTTTGTGCCACTTCTATCTCTAACTTGTGGCGCTGACCATAATCAAAAGTAATGGCATGAACTTCATCAAACTCTTTAAGTGCTTGAACCAGACAAGTCGTGGAATCCTGACCACCACTAAAAACAACAACGGCTTTTTTCATTTCTCTCTCCGCTCTTAAGCAATACTTAGATATTTATGAGTTTGAACAGACAAGCGCCAATTGCGAGCAATGCACGTTTCAATACACAATTGCGTTGCACGAGGCTTTTGGCTAATAGGCTGCAATGCAATGATAGTCTCAACCGCGACATTCGCATTTGCCAATAGCTCATCAAGGTGGTCGATGTCTTTTTGTGTACCAACAGGGTGCTTAATCTCATTCGCACGCTCTAACGCGCTATTGAGAACTGGAAGTTTACCCTTCATCGCCACTTTTGGTGACACGGTCACCCATGTATTTTCTGACGTGATGACTTCTGATGTGCCACTGGTTTCGATTTGGCATTGGCAACCCATATCCTCAAACGCCTTTGTTAAAGGGCGTAGATCATAAATACAAGGCTCCCCACCAGTAATCACGATATGTTTAGCATTAAAGCCTTGCAGTTGATATTGCTCTACGATGTTCTCGGCAGATGCGACGCACCATGTCGGAGAATCTTCCGTCTTCACCAAAATATCACCAATTTGACGTTGGTCATTCTCATCTGCATACCAAGTTTGTTTGGTATCGCACCATGAGCAACCAACCGGACACTCTTGAAGGCGAACAAAAACAGCAGGTACTCCAGTGAAAACCCCTTCCCCTTGGATGGTTTCAAACATCTCATTTAGCTTATACAACGTAGAACTCACTCAACTCATAATACTTCGAGGCGAAGACCTTAATGGACACACGTGTCTAGGTCAATTTAAACCAAAAATTAATTGTTAAAATAGACCATTTTGTAGTTTCATAGTCGCGGTGAGCGTAGGTTTCTGGTTAGCGTTATACCAAACCTTATTCACTTACAGTTCCCAAAAACTTTAAGGTAAGAAATGATGTATAAACTGATCGCATTAGATATGGATGGCACACTGCTTAATAGTGATAAAGCAATCTCTGAAGAAAACAAACAAGCGATCGCAAAGGCTCGAGAAGCAGGCGTTACTGTCGTTCTCGCTTCTGGTCGCCCATTAGAAGGAATGCAAGGCAAGCTCGACGAACTGAATATCCATTCCGATAAAGATTTTGTCCTTTTCTACAATGGCTCTATGGTTAAGAACGTAGGAACAAATGAAATCATCCACCAGCAAATCATTGATGGTAAGGCAGCAAAATTAGTCGCTCGTAAAGCGAAAGAATTAGGCGCTTATGTGCACGCATTCAGCCAAGTACATGGCTTGATCACCAATGAGAAAAACCCATACACTGACATCGAAGCCAACATTAATGGCTTAAATGTAACAGAGATTAATTTTGAATCGCTAGAAGATGATCATCCAATCATCAAAGCAATGATGGTTGCCGAGCCAAGTAAGTTAACTGAGGTCATCGCTGCGCTGCCGTCTGAAATGCGTGAAGAGTTTACGGTGGTTCAAAGCGCTCCGTTCTTCCTGGAATTTCTTAACCCAGCGAGCAACAAAGGTATTGGTGTTGCTGCAATTGCTGAGTATCTAGGTATTCAACCGGAAGAAGTGATCTGTATGGGTGATGCTGAAAATGACCACCACATGCTGAAGTACGCTGGCCTTGGTATCGCGATGGCAAATGCAATGGAAGAGACCAAACAAATCGCTGATTACATTACGGCAAGTAATGATGAACACGGTGTAGCTAAAGCGATTGAAAAATTCGTCCTTAACGCTTAATTCTCTCCGCCGCTATTGCGTCAACGTTATTACCTTTAACTCAGCCATGGCGTCAGATATACGCAAAGCCACATTGTTGAGCTACTCAACGTACAAGAAAGCCTTGCTGTAAAGCAAGGCTTTCTTTTTACTCGTATGCCTGAGAAAGAAAGCATACAACCATCAATCTAGCACTGTTTCTCTCTGTTGTTTTTCATGAATCAGCTTTCTTGCAAGCAAGATAAACAGCAACATCAACAATGGATAATGCAACGTCGACAATACCAATGACCACAAACCACTAAACGAGACAACAGAGCTTGAGTATAAATAAAGTTGCTCAACGAATACCAACGCAAGCGTTACAAAAATCATCTGACGAGAATCCAAATGCACTTTTGACTCTCTAAACGTCATAACCAACGCTGATGCCGTAATTAAAATAGCTAACCAGCGGCCAAACACAGGTAATGGCCAGATAACAGAGATGACCGCCGTTACCGCAGTCATAATGAACCAGACGCCTTTTGAGCTCAGCACTTGATCAACATTCACGTCTTGATTTGTTTCCAATCGCAGAACATGCCAGGCCACCAAGCTTCCTAACACCGCACCAAACAACATATCTAAGAAAAAGGCGCTACCAAGGAAAAACTTACATAACATAATAGTAAGCGTGATGAGCATCATAACAGCGGTCGTACCATTCAAACCGAAATAATGTGTTCTCTGAAATAAAAAGGTTAAAACACAAAACCAAACGGCAATAGGCAAACTTGGAAAACTAAATCCAAAGCTGTGTGTTAACTCCATCATTGGTATATAGACATGCGGGCGAGGAAGCGCAAAGCCCTGTTGAGCTACAAGTACCATCAGGGACGTCGCGCTAATAGCGAAAAAGAGTCGGAATACAAATCGACTGCCAAAACGCATCATTACTAACGGAAATAGAAAAAGCAGTATCGTAGGTTCTGTCAGTTCTATAACAAGATTTGAGATCTGATTCGCTACCTCGAAACTCGTGTCTGATAAAGCCCCTACCCAGCTTTGTAAGTCTTTCATCCACCTCAATTCAATCTGACGAAATGAAGGCGCGGATTCGATCAGCTGAGTCACATAAGATGCGGACTGCTGAGTAGCTTGTTCAAAAAACTGAATGGCTTGTGGCCATTGAGCGGGATAGCGGTACAAAAATGATGGCAGCTCGGATGGTCCAAGTAACATTGCAGATGCGATTTCTACTCCGTAGTGAGGAGCAAACCAAATAGGTAACTCATTCCCACCTAAGGAATTGTTCATCGAAAAAGCAATAATCTCAGAGTCTGATATGCAATCGTAATAAACCGCGGTGTCTGTTCTGCCAAGTTCCTCCCCAACCGTGACCACTAAACCCGTTTCTTCCCACGTTTCTCTTTGCGCAGCAACTTTGGGGGATTCTCCATCAATAATTGTCCCACCAGGTAGAGAAATCTTATCCGTCAATATTTCATGAACTAGCACTAACTTGTCGTCAGCACGAACAACGCAGAGCGCCCCTTTTACTTCGCTCGCTGCAGCTTTAGCCGTAGAGATTGGTGAAACAGGTAACAAAATAAAACAAAGGATGAGTAATAACAGCTGTCTCAACACAAAATATGACCTTAAGTAAACATTATGATAACCAATGAATAATGGCAGTTAATCTTATCTTTTTCGATAAAAATTAAGTAACGAGTTATGCCAAACAACGTTGATCGAATAAAGCATGATCTTGAAGCTCATTGGAGAGTAATTTAATGCAAACCTGACAAAAGTCAGACAAAACATGAAATGTTGATCGCAATTCTGCCAGTTATATGAAGGTAGCGTCAGGATAAAGTCATACACATTTTATGGGTTCTCAAAGTTGGAACAATAAAAAAGGGCTTATTATTCGAAAACAATAAACCCTGCTTATGATAACTATGCGCTGTTCGTTGAAACCAAGAATGAATTCTACCTCAAGTCACCAACGAATCAGCTTTTGAATGCTTGATGGTTAGTTAGACTTGCAATGTGCGTCGCGAACTTCTTGCCAAACACCCCAAGGTCCAGAGTCTGCTGGGTTATCGCCTTGAGTCCACCACTGCGCCTGCCACACTTTGCCATTCCAAGTAACGTTATCCCCTTTGAGATACACCGTACTCGCTTGCCATTCTGCTGCGCAGTTATCTGTTGGAGGCGTTGTCACTGTTTTGGCTTGAGCCGACACTAGTGCCTGATATTGTGTACTGGTCTTATCAACGTTGAAGTTCAAAGCAACTCTTGCTTCTCCCGCCTGAGCTGCTCCAAATTCGACATCGACACGACAACTTGCATTCATTGCTAACGTCGCCTGAGAACACTGATCATTTGCAATAACGGCAGCATCAGCAACGCCAGAAGCAAACGCGCGAACGTTTTCTACAGTGAACGTCGTGTTACCTGAATTTTTGATAACAAAACTATGTTGCTGCAACTCGCCAACATTAAATGATGCCAATGTCTGTTCGGTGGTATACCCAACAGAAACATTCTCTTTAGGAGGTGTAGTCGTGCCAATGACACCATTAACAAAATTACGCATGGCGGCGATATCGCTATAAACACCATACATACCCGGACGAGCACAACCTATCCCCCAACTGACCACACCAAGTTGAGTAATTACGCCACCACGATTAATAACGATTGGGCCACCGCTATCTCCCTGACAGGAATCTATCCCACCTTGAGGAATTCCCGCACAGAATGACACTTCTCCAACGGTTGTGTAATTGCCACCGGCTTGACGACAAGTCGTGTCCGACACGAGCGGAACGTCAACCTCTTGCAATCGAGATGGGGAGCTTCCTCCTTCAGAGGTTCTCCCTAAACCTGCGACTGTAAGCCAATCTCCGATACTGGCGTATTGCGTTAGACTGCCATCGGTAATTTCAACCGCGGCAACACCTTGAGGTACAGAGTCTAACTTTAAGACTGCGAGATCGTGAGAAAGCGTTGCTCGGCGATATGCCGGGTGCATGTGGATTTCACTCACGTTAGCTCGAACACCGTCAGTGCCATTGTAAACGACGCCACCAATTTTAACCGCAATCTGATTCGGTGAATCACCCTCGACACAGTGGGCCGCAGTCAGGACGTAGCCATTTCCAATATAACTGGCACCACAATATGATCGGTTACCATAACGGCCCACAATTTGGGTGTAGAATCTCCACTCACTAGGATCAGCAGTGATGCCGCCTACGATCTGGGGTTGTATAGTGTGATATTGTTTCTGTGACAAATCATCAGCACTTGCGAACATTGGCAAAACAGCCAACGCAAGTAACGATTTTGTTAGTTTCAAAATATTGTCCTCTTGTTTTTGTAAGCACGATCCTCGTGCTACTAATAAACAAGCAGACAAAAACGCCAATACCAATGTGGGCGCATATTAATTTACTAACATTGCGAGCAACTTATAGAGAAAAGTCTATTGACGAACTGAATGATTTCAATTCGCTAGAATGTGTATCACAATATTAAAATTAAGCATGGCCATTAGCTCAACGGCTTTCTTAGATAGTGAATATGGTGTGCAAACCCTTGTTTTTCATACAAAGAGATTGCACCCTGGTTAAAGTGCCATACTTCAACAAACATCTGTTTTGCACCGTAATCAGAGAACGTTGACTCAATTTTGTTAATCAATGCCTGAGCTGTGCCTTGTTTCCGAAACTCAGGTAACACATAGAGCTCATCCACACTTCCCATCATAACCGGCTGACTGACGGTAGAAACAAGTTCACAGAAATGACCAGAGATAAAACCAATAATTTCATCTCCTTGTTTTGCTACATAAACAAGACATTCAGGATCATCAATGTATCGAGCAAGACTTTTTTCTTGCTCTATCTCCTCTGCAGTTTTGAACAGCTCAGGAGATTGAAGATGATGCTCATCATGCAGCTCAAACATAAGGTCGTTGAGCGACTCAAGGTCGCTAAAACACGCAGATTTAATTACAAACGTGGTCATACAAAGGGTCACTAAAAATTGAATGGCTGTAGTTTGTGAGGAAAATGCCGTATTGGCAAGTCACAAAATTGCCTGCACGAGACGTTTACGCGATCTACAAACAAAAAAGCCCCTGCACTTAATAAGCGTACAGAGGCAGAACCAACCTACAGAGTTCGAGGATCAGGGGTTAGTTAGAATTGAGTTTTAATTAGCGTCTTAACACTCGTTCAATTTCGTTCAAACTACTTGGGTCATCAATCGTTGACGGAACGGTGTATTTTTCACCATCGGCTATTTGACGTATGGTTCGGCGCAGAATTTTACCCGAACGTGTTTTCGGTAAGCGATCCACAACCAGTGCATGCTTAAAGCAGGCAACCGCACCGATCTCACTACGTACCTTGCCAACAAGCTCACCTTCAAGATCAAGCTCGTCCACTTTGACACCATCTTTAAGCACAACAAAACCAAGTGGTAACTGCCCTTTTAACTCATCGTGGATACCCACGACTGCACATTCCGCAATCGCTGGGTGGCCACCGACAATTTCTTCCATTTCGCCTGTCGATAAACGATGCCCCGCGACATTAATCACGTCATCAATACGTCCCATAATGAACAGGTAACCGTCTTCATCCAAATAGCCACCATCACCTGACACATAGTAGCCAGGGAATTGGCTGAGGTAACCGGTTTCAAAACGGTCATGGTTACGCCAAACCGTTGGCAGACAACTCGGTGGCAGCGGACGTTTTAATGCGACAAAGCCTTGTTGGTTAGGCCCGACCGACTCTCCAAGTTCATTCAGAATCTCGACCTGATAACCCGGAATTGGCTTCGTCGAAGAACCCGCTTTAACTGGCATCATTTCAACACCTGTTGGGTTGCCCGCGATAGCCCAACCCGTTTCCGTTTGCCACCAGTGGTCAATAACGGGTTTGTCTGCTTTGCTCTGAACCCATTCCAGTGTTGGAGGGTCAAGGCGTTCTCCTGCCATAAAGATGGTTTTCAATTTAGAGAGATCATACTGTTTTAAAAACTCACCTTCTGGGTCTTCTTTCTTGATCGCACGGAACGCTGTCGGGGCAGAGAACAACGCATCTACTTTGTATTCGTCACACACTCGCCAAAATGCACCAGGATCCGGTGTTCGGACGGGCTTGCCTTCGAATAGGATTGTTGTGCAACCGTGAATCAGTGGCGCGTAAACAATGTAAGAGTGCCCTACTACCCAGCCAACATCAGATGCCGCCCAAAATACGCCATCTTGAGGAATGTTGTAGATTGCGCTCATAGAGTACTTCATCGCGACGGCATGGCCACCGTTGTCACGCACGACGCCTTTTGGCTTACCTGTCGTACCCGAAGTATAAAGAATGTAGAGTGGATCGGTTGCTAACACCGGAACACAACCGTGTGGCAACGCTTGGTTGTACTCTTGCTGCCAATCCAGATCTCTTTCTTGGTTTAGATCGGCTTCGCACTCAGGGCGCTGGAATACAAATACTTTCTCTGGCTTCCATCGGCTGTCCATAATGGCCTTGTCTACCATTGGCTTATATGGAATAACTTTGTTGATCTCAATCCCACACGACGCCGTCATGATGACTTTCGGCTCTGCATCTTCAATTCGTACAGCAAGTTCATTAGGTGCAAAACCACCGAATACAACGGAGTGAATCGCCCCCAAACGCGCACAGGCTAGCATCGCCATTGCGGCTTCTGGAATCATCGGCATGTAAATAACGACTCGGTCGCCTTTTTCAACGCCTTGGGCAGACAGCATGCCGGCAATTTTTGCCACTTGGTCACGCAGGTTACTATAGGTATACGTGGTTTTATTGCCGGTTACTGGCGAGTCATAAATGAGTGCCGTATTATCACCGCGTCCTTGCTCGCAATGGTAATCCAATGCTAACCAGCACGTATTCATTACACCATCTGGAAACCAACGTTCTATGCCGTTTTCATCAGATTTCAAGATAGTTTTAGGAGATTCGAACCAATCGATATTCTCCGCTTGAGCGCGCCAAAAACTCTCCAGTTCGTTTTTCGCCCATAAATATTCTTTTTCGTATGAAGACATATTGCTTCCTCCAGTATGTCCTGACATTGCTCTCGTTCTATTCAAAGACCGTTCTTTTCACTCAAAGACATCAGAGGGTACACGCACAAATCCCTCCATTAGTATTCTCGCACTTCGGCTCATGATGGCTTTTTGCACCACCCAGCCCTGCTCAGTTTGCTTCGCTTGTGCTCCAACTTTTAACGTTCCTGAGGGGTGGCCAAAAGTCACTGACTCTTTTTCACCGCCACCAGCAGCCAAGTTAACCAACGTACCCGGTACACACGCCGCTGAAGCGATAGCAACGGCTGCTGTTCCCATCATTGCATGGTGAAGTTTGCCCATCGACAACGCACGTACCAGCACATCAATTTCCGACTCATTGACCGCTTTGCCACTTGAAGACAGGTAACTTTTCGGTTTAGAAACAAACGCAATTTTCGGTGTGTGCTGGCGTGTTTGAGCTTCTTCTAAATCAGAAATCAGGCCCATTTTTAATGCGCCATGCGCACGGATAGATTCGAACATCGCCAATGCGGCATCATCGTTGTTGATATCGTCTTGTAGCTCAGTGCCCTGATAACCAATCGATTCAGCATCAATAAAAATGGTTGGAATGCCCGCATTTATAAATGTGGCGTTAAACGTACCTACGTCCGGTACCACTAAATCATCGACTAAGTTGCCTGTTGGGAACATGCTGCCTTCGCCATCAGAAGGGTCAACGAAATCGACTTGAATCTCGGCGGCCGGAAACGTCACGCCATCGAGCTCAAACTCGCCGGTTTCTTGGACGAAACCATTAACAATTGGAACGTGAATCAAGATGGTTTTGCTGATGTTCACCTGCCAAACACGCACCGTCACAATGCCATTTTCTGGAATGCGATCTTGTGGAATCAGCCCAGCATGAATGGCGAAGGGACCAACTGCCGCAGACAAGTTGCCGCAGTTACCACTCCAATCGACGAATGGTTTGTCGATCGACACTTGTCCAAACAAGTAGTCAACATCGTGATCTGCTCGGCTACTGCGAGAAACAATCACTGTTTTACTGGTGCTGGAGGTCGCACCACCCATGCCATCAATTTGCTTCGCGTAAGGATCCGGGCTGCCGATAACACGTAACAACAGCTTGTCACGCGCGGCTCCAGCCACTTGCGCTTCTTGAGGCAAATCCTCTAGGTTGAAAAAGACACCTTTACTTGTACCGCCACGCATGTACGTCGCCGGCACTTTGATTTGGCTCATTTGATTCGGAGTTTTGCTTTCCATACCCACTCCTTATTGCGCCAAGAAATCTTGCGCAAAACGCTGCAGAACACCGCCCGCGTTGTACACATGAACTTCGTCAGCGGTATCTAGGCGACACGTAACAGGAACGTCGACTTTCTCACCGTTGCTACGTGTAATAACCAAGGCTAAATCTGCACCCGGCTTGATTTCACCAACCACGTCATACAGTTCAGTACCATCCAGTTCTAGCGTATTGCGGTTTACACCTGGCTTAAATTGCAGTGGTAGTACACCCATGCCAACCAAGTTAGTACGGTGAATACGCTCAAAGCCTTCAGCAACAATGGCTTCTACGCCTGCCAAACGAACACCTTTTGCTGCCCAGTCACGAGATGAACCCTGACCATAATCAGCACCCGCGACAACAATCAGTGGCTGTTTGCGGTTCATGTAGGTTTCAATCGCTTCCCACATGCGTACAACCTGGCCTTCTGGTTCGATTCGCGCCAGAGAACCCTGAACCACTTCACCGTTCTCTTTCACCATTTCGTTAAATAGTTTCGGGTTAGCAAAGGTCGCACGTTGCGCCGTTAAGTGATCGCCACGGTGAGTCGCATAAGAGTTGAAGTCCTCTTCCGGAACGCCCATTTTGGCAAGGTATTCACCCGCAGCACTGCTCGCCATGATCGCGTTGGATGGTGACAGGTGGTCAGTCGTGATGTTGTCGCCCAGAATCGCTAATGGACGCATGCCAGACAGTGTTCTTTCACCCGCCAGCGCACCTTCCCAGTAAGGTGGACGGCGAATGTAGGTACTCATCGGACGCCAGTCATAAAGCGGACTAGAGCTTTTCTCTGCGTCATCGAGCTTAAACATCTGGATGTAAACTTGGTTAAACTGCTCTGGCTTAACGTGTTTGCCGACCACAACATCGATCTCTTCGTCGCTTGGCCACAAATCATTTAAGTAAATTGGTTTACCATTTTGGTCAGTACCCAGAGCATCGCGCTCGATATCAAAACGAATGGTTCCTGCTAGCGCATAAGCGACAACTAACGGTGGAGATGCTAAGAAGGCTTGTTTCGCATAAGGGTGAATTCGGCCATCGAAGTTACGGTTACCAGACAGAACGGCTGTCGCATATAAATCACGGTCGATGATCTCTTGTTGGATTTTTGGATCCAACGCACCACTCATACCGTTACAAGTGGTACATGCGTAACCGACGATACCAAAGCCAAGCTTCTCTAACTCAGGTAATAAGCCCGCTTCTTCCAAGTACAGGCGTGCAACTTTAGAACCCGGAGCAAAAGACGATTTCACCCAAGGTTTACGTACAAGGCCGAGCTCATTGGCTTTCTTCGCGACAAGGCCAGCAGCGACGACGTTTCTTGGGTTACTAGTATTAGTACACGATGTGATAGCAGCGATGATCACTGCGCCATCTGGCAACTCACCTTCTTTCTCTTCCCACGCACCAGAAATGCCACGCTGCGCCAACTCCGATGTTGGTAAACGGCGGTGAGGGTTTGACGGGCCAGCCATGTTACGACTTACTGATGATAAATCGAACTCAAGTACTCGCTCATAAACGGCAGTATCTAGATCGTCAGCCCAAAGACCGGTTTGTTTTGCGTATTTTTCTACTAGAGCAACTTGCTCTTCATTTCGACCAGTTAGTTTCAAGTAATTGATGGTCTGCTCATCAATATAAAACATGCCAGCTGTCGCGCCGTATTCTGGTGTCATATTTGAAATAGTTGCGCGGTCTCCGATCGTTAGATCGCGTGCACCTTCACCAAAGAATTCAAGATATGAAGAGACCACACGCTCGTTACGTAGGAACTCAGTAATCGCGAGGACAATATCGGTTGCGGTAATGCCTGGTTGACGTTTCCCCGTTAGTTTTACACCGACAATATCAGGTAAACGCATCATTGATGGTCGGCCAAGCATTACGGTTTCAGCTTCCAGACCACCAACACCGATCGCGATAACACCGAGGGCGTCTACGTGAGGCGTATGACTGTCCGTACCCACACAGGTATCTGGGTAGGCAATACCCTGCTTCGCTTGCACCACAGGAGACATTTTCTCCAAGTTGATTTGGTGCATGATGCCGTTACCCGCAGGAATCACGCTTACGTTTTCAAACGCTGTTTTACACCACTCGATAAAGTGAAATCGGTCTTCATTACGGCGTTCTTCAATCGCGCGGTTTTTATCGAAAGCATCAGGATCAAAGCCCGCATGCTCAACCGCTAAAGAGTGGTCAACGATCAGTTGAGTCTCAACGACAGGGTTCACTTTTGCAGGGTCGCCACCCTGATCCGAAATAGCATCGCGCAGACCCGCTAAATCGACTAGAGCGGTCTGACCAAGAATGTCATGACAAACAACGCGCGCTGGATACCAAGGAAAATCAAGATCTCGTTTGCGTTCAATTAACTGTTTCAGGCTATCCGTCAATGTGTTCGGATCACAGCGACGGACCAGTTGCTCAGCTAGCACGCGGGAGGTGTAAGGGAGTTTTTCATAGGCTCCAGGAGAAATGGCATTGACGGCTTCGCGTGCATCAAAGTAATCCAGTTGAGTTCCCGGAAGCGGCTTACGATATTGGGTATTAATATTTGTGTTCATGGTTTGCTTCCATTCAGTCTGTACATCTTGCCTTCATCAACGTTTTCCATTGCTCCAGAAACATCGTGATGAGAGGGGCTCCTTCCTCTGTAAGAGAGAGGTACAAAGGAAGGAGGTGGTCAATCAAAGCATATGTGCCCTGATTGACCTTCGCGCTAGCGATTCTCGATAGGTACCCATTCTTGATGGTCTGGGCCCGTGTAATCAGCACTTGGGCGAATGATGCGGTTATTAGCACGTTGCTCATAAACGTGTGCAGCCCAACCAGTTAAACGGCTCATCACGAAAATCGGTGTGAACAGCTTGGTCGGAATATCCATAAAGTGGTACGCCGATGCATGGAAGAAGTCCGCATTACAGAACAGACCTTTTTCGCGCTTCATTACTGATTCCACACGCTCAGAAACAGCATATAGATGTGTATCACCGACTTGCTGTGACAGCTCTTTCGACCAGCGCTTAATCAACGCGTTGCGAGGATCACTTTCGCGATAGATGGCATGACCAAAGCCCATGATCTTGTCTTTGTTGGCCAGCATTTTCATGATGTTCGCTTCCGCCTCGTCTGGCGTTTGCCAATCTTCAATCATTTCCATCGCCGCTTCGTTTGCGCCGCCGTGAAGTGGCCCACGAAGTGTACCGATTGCTGCCGTGATACAAGAATGAATGTCTGACAACGTTGATGCACAAACACGCGCTGCAAAAGTTGATGCGTTGAATTCATGCTCAGCGTAAAGGATTAAGGAACAGTGCATCACTTGCTTGTGTGGCGCTGATGGCTCTTTATCTGTAAGCAATCGCAAGAAGTAACCGCCGATGCAGTCTTCGGTTTGATCTTCTGTATCGATACGAACGCCATCGTGACTAAAACGATACCAGTAGCAGATGATAGCTGGGAAAAGCGCCAGCATACGTTCCGTCGAATGCAATTGCTCATCGAAGCTCATTTCCTGCTCTAGGTTTCCTAACACAGAACAACCAGTGCGCATCACATCCATTGGATGAGCAGTAGCAGGAATAAGCTCTAACGCTTGCTTAAGCTCAGTTGGTAAGCCGCGAAGGTTTAAGAGATGTGTCTTGTACGCATCCAGTTCTTTCTGAGTTGGTAAGTGACCGCGTAACAGAAGATGTGCAACTTCTTCAAATTGAGCATTATTGGCAAGGTCAGTAATATCGTAACCGCGATAAGTCAGACCGGTCCCCGTTTTTCCGACAGTACATAAAGCTGTGCTTCCAGCGCTTTGACCGCGTAGGCCTGCACCACCTAACTCTGCTTTCTTTTCTGCAGTTTGAGACATTGTTTGAACTCCTTTTCTGTCTGGCTTTGCCCTCTTTGGAGCGTTTTTTAGCCAGACGAATTTCACGTTATTGAATTAGATAAATTCCGATTATCTTTTCTTGGGCTTCCGTCTATCTTTTCTTTTCCCGCTATTTTCCTTCAGAGAATAGCTGGTCAAGTTTGTCTTCGTAATCGTGGTAGTTCAGGTGCTGATACAACTCTTTGCGTGTTTGCATTGAATCAACCAAAGCTTCCTGATTGCCCACTTCTAGCAAATGCTTGTAAACCGTTTCAGCGGCTTTGTTCATCGCACGGAACGCACTTAATGGGTAAAGCACCATATCGACTTTCGCTTTTGCAAGCTCGTCGCAGCCGTACAGTGGCGTTGCGCCGAACTCGGTAATGTTCGCCAGAATAGGAACGTGCTTTCCAGTTGCTTGCTCAAGTGCGTTTGAGAACTGAAGGTACTGATCCAGCTTGGTCATTGCTTCTGGGAAGATCATATCTGCGCCTGCTTCCACACAGGCAATCGCACGCTCAATTGCACTGTCCATACCTTCAACAGCTAGCGCGTCAGTACGAGCCATAATCACAAAGCTTTCATCATTGCGTGCGTCAACCGCGGCTTTTACGCGATCAACCATCTCGTGCTGGCTCACAATTGCTTTGTTCGGACGATGCCCACAACGTTTCTGTGCGACTTGGTCTTCCATATGAACCGCAGCAGCACCCGCCTTTTCCATTGCTTTGATCGTGCGGGCAATATTAAATGCGCCTCCAAAACCGGTGTCGATGTCGACCAATAGCGGTAAATCACACGCGTTAGTGATGCGGTCAACATCGACCAGTACGTCGTTCAATGTTGTAATACCGAGATCCGGCAATCCGTATGACGCGTTTGCAATACCGCCGCCAGACAAATAAATCGCTTGATGCCCCAAATTTTTCGCCATCATGGCGCAGTAAGGATTAATGGTGCCAACAATTTGTAGCGGATTGTTTTGTTCAATAGCGAGTCTGAACTTCGCTCCCGGTGTTAAGCTCATGACGAATTCCTTCTAGTCTTTGTCTAAACTTTCTGTATGTATAATTTGCGATTGGATGAGCTTTCGACTTCCTGAGATGTGTCTTCTCATCAGCATTTCTGCAAGCTCTTCATCGCGATTACGGATGGCTTCCAGAATGAATTTGTGTTCAGTCAGCGCTTCGTTTGGACGAGATTGCGCGCGCGGTGACTGATAGCGGTACATGCGTAACAAGTGGTAAAGCTCGTCGCACAGCAGAGAAATCAGCTTGCTGTTTCGGCTTGCTTGGATGATGCGATAGTGAAAATCAAAATCTCCATGCTGATGGAAGTAAGAGGCTCCCTCCACTTGATCGATGTGCTTAGAATGTGTCGACAATAGCATTTCCAAGCTCAAGAGCTCTTCTTGCGTAATATGTCGCGCTGCTAACCTTGCCGCCATACCTTCTAGCGCTTCGCGAACCGCATAGAGTTCTATCAGCTTTTCTGGAGAAAAAGTGGTCACTCTAGCCCCGACATGAGGAATACGTTCAATGAGCCCTAGCCCCTCTAAACGCATTAATGCTTCACGCAAAGGGCCACGGCTGACTTGATATTTCTTCGCCAGTTCAGGCTCCGAGATTTTATGACCAGGCTTAACATCGCCATTCACAATGACTTCAATCAGTGTTTCTGTCAGTGTTTCTGACTTGGTGTGTTCTTTCTCAGAACCCAGTACTTTATAACGAGTTTTCAACTCAGAGTTCATACTCAGATACTCACGTTACCGACATCAAAATGTCTACAATTTCTTAACCTGAATATAAAGTAGCCGATCAAAGTGTCGACAATCAAGTAAATTGTCGACAATTTAGACTAAGGTCGTAATTTAAATCGATGAAAATCATCTATTACGAGCTAAATGGAGGGGTAATTGCGAAAGAAAAAGCAAATTGTCGACAACTAAACACCTCTTAATATTATGATATAAAAGAAAAACAATTAAGCTATCGAACAATTAAGGATACAAAAGGTTATTCTTTAGATGAAAATTGCTCAAAAACTTGCTGCGATGTCATCTTTTGTGAGGTGGGATTGAGGTCATAATACGCGGGCTTTTCATCGGTAAAGATCTCTAATGTGAGTTTGAAATCTGGATTGTCGAACAAACCAGCGGAGAGAATGTACTCGCCTGTCGGTAACAAATGATAGAAAAGGTTTGTGCCGCATTCGCCACAAAAACCTCTCACCGCCCAGTCAGACGATTGATAACGCTTTGGCTCGGCCCCCTTAAACGTTACGTTAGGACCACAATGCACAGCATGGAGTGCTCCACTCGACCATTTTCGACACATCGAGCAGTGGCATAGACTCACTTCATTCTTAGCATCTGCGATCACTTCAATAGCGCCGCACAAACATGTCCCTTTCATTCTCTGTTTCCTTATTCGTTTGATGTCATTCCATTATGACGCAATTGTTAGCACGCACGCGTGATGTGCAACCAATTTTTCAGCGTGAACTTTATGAACAAAATACCCGTTATGCTCAATATTCTCTTTATCGACGTTTTAAAGACATCAATTTAACACTTGATTAACCTTTGACACATCAGCATCCAGTTCGAGTTAAAAGCTGAAACAAAAATAAGACTCATCTAAAAATAGAGTCACCAACATAAGGAACGTGAACATGTTAAAGGTAATCAAACCAACGCTCGCCGCATCGATCATCGCAGCTTCATTTTCATTTAACGCTTTTGCTGCTGATGTAGAAAAAATGCATTTCTTGATCCCTGGAGGTGCCGGTGGCGGCTGGGACATGACCGCACGAGGTACAGGTGATGTGCTACTCAAATCAGACATCGTTGAGACGGTATCTTTCCAAAACCTTTCTGGTGGCGGCGGCGGTAAAGCCATTGCGCACTTGATTGAAACGGCAGATCGCCAAGAAGATACGCTGATGGTGAATTCAACACCGATCGTCGTTCGCTCTCTAACAGGTATTTTCCCTCAATCCTTTAGAGATCTCACTCCCGTTGCAGCCACCATTGCGGATTACGGTGCCATCGTAGCCTCTGTTGATTCGCCATACAATTCTTGGGAAGACGTGGTAAAAGCATTTGAATCTAACCCTCGCAAAGTGAAAATTGCGGGTGGCTCTGCTCGTGGCTCGATGGACCACCTCGTCGTTGCCGCCGCATTTAAAGGCGAAGGATTTGATGCGCGTAAAGTTCGTTACATCGCTTACGATGCGGGCGGTAAAGCCATGGCAGCCCTTCTTTCAGGCGAAACTCAACTGCTCTCTACGGGCCTAGGTGAAGTACTGGAGATGTCAAAATCTGGTCAAGTCAAAGTACTAGCGGTAACTGCACCAAAACGCCTAGAAGCCGCACCAAACATCCCTACGCTAACAGAATATGGTAACGAAACGGTCTTCGCTAACTGGCGTGGATTCTTTGCTGCACCAGGTACTAGCCAAGAAAAGCTGGATGAATGGAATGCAGCATTTACCAAAATGTACAACACTGACGAATGGCAAGTCGTCCGTGACCGCAATGGTTGGATAGACAACTACAAAGCGGACAAAGCGTTCTTCGCGTTCCTTGAAGAGCAAGAGCAGCAAATGGGTGACCTAATGCGCGAGTTAGGCTTCCTAAAGTAACAGTCGAACAGGGTCCCTAAGATTCCAACCTCACCCAATAACGTGAGGTTGGTATTTCCCCAACTGTATTTGCACTCTAAGTTTCACCGTATATGGATATTGTCGACAATCGGCATGCACACTCCTTTGTTTATATACCCAAAGCAGCTCGACTAGCAGCGAAATGCTTAATTGTTAATGGTTTAATTTATTCATTAACGTCCATATGCGGTCTTTTTTATTTTTGTTAGGAGTTGAATATGTCTCGTTCAACCAACTTTTTCACCAAAGAATATTTGCTCTGTCGTGACCGTGTCGGCGCAATGATCTTTCTACTCTTCTGTCTTTGCTACGGTTATCAAACCTCGCAAATTCCATTGTTCCCTGGTGATGAATACGAACCGTTCACCGCACGTACTTTGCCAACCATCCTGACTTACGTTGGTGCAGGCCTTTCTTTGTTATTACTGGTAACAGGACAACCAGATAAACAAAGTGGCGCGGTGCTGACCTTTAATTGGAAGTTACTGATCGCTTTCTTGGTTTTGATGGCGCTGTACGGCGTGGGCCTGACTTACCTAGGCTTTGTTATAGCTACTGGCTTCTTTTTATTGGCTGGCTTCTATCTGCTGGGGGAAAGACGTAAACCCGTTCTGTTCGGCGCGTCGTTTCCATTCGTGATCGCGTTCTATTTATTACTTACTCAAGGTTTGGACATCTACCTCGAACCGGGTTTGATTTTCACCATCTGGTAGTCAAAGAAAGGACTGAATTATGTTAGATGGAATTCTACAAGGTTTATCCACTGCAGTAATGCCAATGAACATCATGATGGTGATCGTTGGTTGCTTCGTCGGTACATTTATCGGCATGTTACCTGGGCTTGGGCCGATCTCAGCCATTGCTTTGATGATCCCAATTACTTATGGCCTAGAGCCCTCCTCTGGCCTTATTTTGATGGCGGGTGTTTATTACGGTGCGGTATTTGGTGGTTCTACATCGTCGATTTTAATTAACGCGCCGGGTTGTTCTTCAACCGTGGTGACAGCATTCGACGGCTACCCAATGGCTCAAAAAGGCCAAGCAGGTAAAGCATTAGCTTTGGCAGCTTATTCTTCTTTCACTGGCGGTACGCTATCTGCCATTATGTTACTTGTCGCAGCACCAGCATTGGCTAGCGTTTCACTTAGCTTCCAATCGTCAGACTATTTTGCGTTGATGCTGCTTGGGTTATCAGCAGTCGCGGCTTTTGCGGGGAAAGGTCAGGTCATCAAAGCATGGATGATGACCATTCTTGGTTTGATGCTATCTACAGTTGGTATCGATAAAGGCGTAGGCGTTGAACGCTTTACCTTCGGTTTAACGGATTTAATGGATGGCTTTAGCTTCTTGTTGCTAGCAATGGCGACATTCGCACTGGGTGAAACATTGATGGGCATTCTTAAACCATCAAAAGACACCAGCGATGAAGAACAGGAAAAGCTGAGTAACATTGGCTCAATGAAAGTGACAAAGGAAGAAATCAAAGACGTCGCGCCTGTTTCAATTCGCTCTTCAATATTAGGTTTCTTCACTGGCGTTCTTCCTGGCGCAGGAGCAACCATTGCGGCTTTTTTAAGCTATGGTATGGAGCGCAACCTCGCACCTAAAGAGAAAAAGGAAGAGTTCGGTAAAGGCAGTATCCGTGGTTTGGTCGCGCCAGAGTCTGCGAACAATGCAGCGTCTAGTGGTTCATTTGTTCCACTGCTAACGCTTGGTATTCCGGGGTCTGGTACGACAGCTATTATGCTCGGCGCGCTGATCGCCTATGGTATTCAACCTGGTCCTCGCCTGTTTGTTGAGCACCCAGACGTGTTCTGGTCGGTGATCATTTCCATGTACTTCGGCAACATCGTACTCGTGATCCTGAACTTACCGTTGATTCCGTACATCTCAAAGCTTTTGGCGGTGCCTAGAACGGTGCTTCTACCGATGATTTTATTCTTCTCAATCACCGGAGTTTATTTGGTCTCATTCAATACCATGGATGTGTTCGTGATGCTGATTGTCGCTATGGCTGCCATTGCACTTCGACTCGCTAACTTCCCACTTGCGCCTTTATTGCTGGGTTTCATCCTTGGGGGATTAATGGAAGAGAACTTACGCCGCGCATTAATGATTTCAGACGGCGAATTGAGTTTCCTATGGGAGCGCCCTATTACCCTTACCTTTACTGTTTTAGCCGTATTGGTACTGGCAAGTCCACTAATCGTAAAGCTGATTCAAAAGTTTAAAGCACAGCCAGTGAGCGTTGAGCAGTAATAGCTGTCTCTTTCAACCTAGATAAAGCCATCCATCGCGATGGCTTTTCTTTCTCCTATCAAATCGTTCACTTATTAAGCAAAACAATATTGACAAGTCATCGCCTATATATAAGAGTAGTTGCATGAATACACACTTAGCGCAACTTAACCAACGAATTATCATCATTCCATAGGAATGGTGGGATATTTGATGCGCTCAATATTTATCGAACCCACCCATAGCGGTGGGTTTTCTGTCTCTACCGTATGGGAAATACTCTTTTGGAGGCGGTCACATGCAAAAAGTAGCGGTTTTTGGTAAGCCCGGCAGCGGAAAATCGACGATAAGTAAAGCAATCGCGTCTGCTACCGATCTCCCTCTTCATCAATTAGATTCCATAGTCTATAAACCAAACGGTGAGCCCGTTGAGCGTAACGTTTTTGATGAAGCACATAGCAATATACTTCACTCAGATCGTTGGATCATAGATGGTCTGGGGCCTATCAGCTCCTTTAATGCTCGTTTAGATGCAGCCGATACTCTCGTTTATATTGATCTACCATACTCCGTAAGCTATTGGTTTGTGACGAAACGTCTCCTTAAAGGACTATTCATTAAACCCGAAGGTTGGCCTGATGGCAGTTCGGTATTGAAAGGGACATTACAAAGCTACAAAGTTCTTCAGCAATGCCCTGCATTCTGGAATGATGACTTTATGTCTCGTCTCGAAGGGTACTCTCAAAGTAAAACCGTTCATGTCATCAAAAACGTCACAGAACTGAACAATTTTGTTTTAGAGCGGGTAAAGTAAACTTCATATCAGAACACTAGAGCATGTGGGATGGGCCATCTAAAGCTCTAACAATGAAAAAGAACATAACAAGGATTGTTTATGCTTTTAGAACTAGCGCTTTTATTCGTTGCCGGCGTAGTTGGTGGGATCATTAACTCCATTGCGGGAGGCGGAAGCTTTATTACTTTTCCGGCCCTATTGGCGGTTGGTGTGCCTCCAATTATGGCCAACGCAACAAATACTTATGCTTCATGTGCAGGGTACATTAGCGGAGCCGTTGGCTTCAGAGAAGAGATCATGAAGAACAAGCAAGAACTGTTGTTCACAGTCTCATTCAGTTTAGTAGGTGGCGCTGTCGGAGCATATCTGCTGCTCAACACACCAGAATCGCTATTTTTGGAAGCCATTCCTTGGCTACTATTGTTTGCCACCGTGCTTTTCCTGACTGGTTCTCGTTTAACAATGCTTATCAAAACTGTCGCGAAAGAGCACAAACACGCAGGAATACTTGGAGCAATCGCTTTGGGCCTATTACTTGTTGGTGTCTCTGTTTACGGTGGTTTTTTTAACGCAGGTTTAGGGGTTATTGTTCTGAGTTATCTGGTAGTAGCGGGTCACCAAGACATTAATTTAATGAACGGTTTGAAATTGCTGGTATCTACGTGTGTTTCACTCATTGCTATCGTGATTTTTGTTGCGAATGGTTCCATTGACTGGCGCACAGGTAGCGTTGTTTTGGTCGGTACGTTGGTGGGTGGTTATCTTGCAGCTCGTGTATCTCGTCAACTTAATCCCAATCATGTTAAAGGGTTTGTTGCTCTTTCTTCTATTCTCATCACTATCTACTTTTTCATTGATGTTTATGCTTAAGTAAAACTTGCACATGTAGATAACACTCCTATAAAAAACGCCATCGCGAATGATTAATGCTGATCGCTGAACGAGGTTTTTGTGTCATTACAGCGAGCCTTGGCGTGACTAGGGATCTAATAGCAGTACGCTGAGCGGCTAATGAAACAATTTTGACCATAAAGGGCTCGGATAGAAGATCCTGTATCACGCTCCTCCGTCGCTGTACAGGATGACGAGAAATAGAAATATGCCACTCGCTGTTAAACGAGTGGCATTAATCGAGAAAGATGGCGTTTTACATCAATAAGAAGAGAAAGTAACGGTTACTTAATCAGCCCTACTTCTTTGTAGTATTTGAGCGCACCTGGGTGAAGAGGCGCAGATAAACCGTCTTTTACCATTTCCTCTTTCTTCAAGTTCGCAAACGCTGGGTGGAGACGGCGGAAATCATCGAAGTTTTCAAATACCGCTTTAACCACGTTATAAACCACATCTTCTGGTACAGCAGTAGAGGAAACAAACGTCGCACCCACACCAAAGGTTTGAACATCACTATCTGTGCCACGATACATACCACCCGGTACATTTGCGACACGATAGAAGCTATTGTCTGCAACCAATTTTTCTACATTAGGTCCAGCTACCGTTACGATATTACTATCACACGACGTAGTGGCTTCTTTAATCGCTCCACTTGGGTGACCAACGGTATAAATCATCGCATCAATTTTGTTATCACAAAGTGCTTTTGATTGCTCTGCTGCTTTTAACTCAGACACAAGCTTAAAGTCATCGTTACTCCAGCCATACTGGCTCATTAACACTTCCATGGTGCCTCGTTGACCAGAGCCAGGGTTACCAATATTGACGCGCTTACCTTTCAAATCATCAAAAGTTTTGATGTTCGCGTCTTTACGTGCAACGACAGTGAACGGTTCTGGATGAACGGAGAATACGGCGCGTAGTTCTTTAAAAGGCCCGCTTTCTTTAAACTTACTGGTTCCTTTGTAAGCATGATACTGCCAGTCTGATTGAGCGATACCGAGATCCAATTCACCAGCACGAATGGTGTTGATGTTATAAATCGATCCCCCGGTACTTTCTACCGAACAACGGATACCGTGATCTTCTCGCGATTTGTTAACCAAGCGACAAATAGCGCCACCAGTCGGATAATAAACCCCTGTTACGCCACCAGTACCAATCGTGACAAACGTTTCTTCCGCAGACGCAGAAAAGCCAGTTGTGAGTGCCGCTAAAGAAGCAGCAAGTGCGATTTGCTTAAACTTAAACATTGAACATCCTTTTTACCTGTGTTGATGACCGTTTAAGTATAGCAACCGTTAACAATTTGATAACGTTTGAGTTCTCATCCTTGCAGATTGGCTTAGCAATCACCATTTTTATCAGCATATTCTGCCATCATACAAGGCTCTATATAAGATGTAAGCGCAACCCGTATCGCATAGAAAATTAAATCTTTTTAAAATTTTTCATTTATGAAATGTTTAGACAGACATATCTATTCGAAATTATCTATTAAATAGAAACAATCAGGTCAATTACAATAATCTTTTTAAACAACCTTTATTCTATATAAATATGATGAATTATAACTCCAGACAAAAGACATGAGGCACTTGAAATAAACAAGACGAAAGAGAGAACAAATAATCGTTTAATATGCTTTGGAACTTTATCTCTCTTCTCTAGCATTTTATACCGTTTCGCATGAAACTTGCTCAGAAAGACAGTGCCATATTGTAGGACACCTTGACCTGATAAGAATATATTCAGAGTGTAGTATCGGACTCCATTATCAAGAGTATCTTCAAGATACTTCAACCAGTTGGATTTCAAATAAATAACAAACAAAACCCAAGTGAATATACCTAAAATTCCAACCGTAGTCAGATAAATAACTAAATCTGATGCTAAACTGATATCTTCCATCTTCGACTACTTATTAAGTTGAGTTTTATATAATTCTGTTCCCAAATACTCACCAGTCGAACCGCCATATTTTCCTTTTAAGTACTCCCACTACAAAAAACACTTTTTGTGAGTAATAATGACACTCTAACTCAATTTTATGCAACAAAGCCACTATGGAGTGATAACTTTGAGCTGAATTCAACAAAAACAACAACTTCTATGCAAGATAAATCTCTTTTAGCATGATGATCAGATCATTGATGATTACTAAGGAAGCGGGATAGAGTAAATGTTTAACTACGTTATATTGTGTTACAAACCAATTCCTCAGTAAGTATCAATATCTAGTTGTTAGCTTAGATAACTGAAACAAAAAAAGCGTTGTATAAACAACGCTTTGTAGTTAATGAGATGGACGGTTACACCGTTGGGACTGACGCTCGCCACGCTTGGTTCTGACTATCTGAGATAGAACGGAACAAGTCACGTAGCTCTTTCAATAAACCTTCTTGGAAACCAATGTTTTCATCGGCTTTCTGTTTGGCTGCTTGTGCGCGAGTCGCTTGTACTTCATCATCTTTGCTGCGCGCTTGCGCTTTGGTTTGCTCTACATTCGATGCTGAGTTTGCCATCTGGCCCAAAGCTTGAAGAATAGCGTTCTTCGCTTGGTTTGAGCTCATCAACTTATCGAACTTACGGCCACCACTTGTCAGCTGCGCTGTCGTGTCTGCGATATTGTCTTTCGCTAGTGAGTGCGCACGCTTAACCTGATCTTGCTGAGTTTTAGACAAGCTATTGTTATTCAATAACTCTTCTGCTTGATCGAAGCCAGCTTTTTGCGTTTTCAGTACATTATTGCTCGCCATTTCATTCTTGATTTCTTTCCCTGCTTTGAAAGAACCAAGGGCACCAATAATTGCGGTAGCACCCGCTAATACACCCGAAACGACTGCCATCGCGATCATCGCACTTGCCGAGTTGTTTAGTTCTGCCGCTTGGCTTTCTAAACTCGCGACGTTTGCTTCAACAGCAATTTCACGTTGTAGCACTTGCTGCTCACGGCTCAGCTTTGATACTTGATACAACAATGTTAATAGCGTCAACGATTGTGATACCGCATCTGATGGTGACTTGATCACCTCCTCACCGTTAAGCGCTTTCATCGTTGTGCTCATTAATGAGCTCACCGTCGGTGCAAGAGCGCTCATTAGGTTTGCAACAACTTGAGCTTGGTTACTCACTGTAGGAGCTTTAGGCGTCTCTAACTGGTAGCGTGCTGCACCAGAAACACCTGACTCACTTTGGCTTTTAACGGCGCCTGCTTCAAGCTTTGTTTCCGGCGCTTTTTCTGCTTTGTTGGTTTTAATGGTATCGCCTAAACCATACAGTTCGCCGCGTCCCGTTCCGCCTACTTTATCTAGCATAATAAACTCCTTATACCGTTGCAGGACGGCTTAACACCGTTTGCATGGTTTCACTTTTCGCTTGGATCATTTGCATGATGACGCTCATCAGCTCTTGGAAATCTTCCATCAACTTGCCAATTTCTTCTTTAAGCTTGTCGATGACGGCCTGGCTTAAGGTCATTTTGGCGCGAAGGTCCGTGATATCTGCCTGAATCTCAGTTACGTGAGCATTGTTAGCGGCATGAACACTGTCCGTAGCGCCTTTACCTACGTTGACGGCAATATCGACAGTTTCTGCTCCGTAACGAATCGCTTTTGCGGTCGTTGTCGCGGCTTTTGAGCCCATGTCCGCCACTTTCGCCATATTTGCAGCTGTTTTCGTAGCGATTTCTGTGACCTTTTGAGCTATCTTGCCAGCACCTTTTGCTGCAAGTTTCGCGATACCGCCAGCTGCTGCACCACCAAACGTCACAACAGCTCCGATAACCGCGACTGCGATTTCTAATGCCATTACGACTTTGTTTAGCACATCGACATTTACGCCCGCTTCTTTTAGCGCATCTTGAACGGCTGGCTCTTGCAGCGCCATACTCACTGCTCCCATGACGCCACCAGCGATCATAAGAGCACCAGCTGCTGCACCAACACCCGTTGCCACCATTACGGCACCAACAACAATAGAAACCACCGCACTGATCCAACCAAAGATCTTCGCTGCTAAGCCTGATTTTTGGGCTTCTTTTGCAGCGGCTTCCGATTCTTTGATTTTGTCTTGGTTTTCCACCATCTCTTTTTCGTGCTTAGCTTTTGCGACCTTCACTTCCTGAATTTTCAGCTCGTTTTGAGCACTTTTCAGTTTATCCGTGATAGCAGCAAGCTCTACTTCAAAATCATCAGCAGAACCTGCGATGATTTTGACTGCAACCGAACCTGTTTGATCTGCAACTGCATGGAGAGATTTTGCAATGGTATCGACGATCTTTTGCAGCTGTGCCATGGCTTTTAGCGTCAAATCATTCACTTTGTCGCTAACAGCTGCGTTAGGTGCATCTAACTGAACTTTTACTTTTCCGGTGTTCAGTACATCTGCATCTTTACTCTTCACGTTTTCTACCGTCACAGAAGGCGTCGCTGTAGACGCCGTTTTCTGCACGTTATCTAACGTGGCTTGGCCAGATTCAGGGCTATAAACCTGTGTCTGGATGCGGTCAAGTGCAATAGAACTCATAGTCTAATTACTCCTTTTTATTTCTCACCGCTTCTAACATGATGCCTGCACGCTCATGCAAATCTGCATATTGTGATTTTCCGGCAGACATCTCCTTCGCGCTGTAAAACCCACTCTCTGCTTCTGTCAGTTGTTCCAGTTTCAGGTGACATTCAGCAGAGTGAAAAGGTGGACGTGGATCATTTACGTCCACTAGCGCTGCGTAGCTGTAGGCGTCTATTGCCTGCAGATACTCACCCAACTCCTGACGAGCCGCACCAAGGCCAATGAAAAATCGCGCCTGATAATGATCAAGCATGCTGAGTAATTGAAATACTTTCGCTGCTTGCTCAATCTTTCCCGATTGGAAAAAGTTGTAACCTACGGCATAAATGTGTTCGATGGTGTCCTGAGACACATCGTGCAACATTTTTAGCGTGCCTCCCTCTTCCAGAAAAGACAGAAGCTCTTCTGCTTGCATTTGGGATGGATCGGTCGCGTTTTGTTTAGTCATGGTTGTTATCCTTAAATGGCTCGTAGGATTTCTTGTAAAATACTGTGGTACTTCTGAACAAATTTGTTCATTGCTTCAACGGTCGAGTTGTATTGGGAACTGGTGTCGTTCAGCTCAGTGGTTTTGATTTGCACTTCATCGTTAAGCAACTTGGATTTAGCACTGACAGAACTAGAAAAATTAGACAGTTTTTTCGACTTCTCTTCGTCTTGGTACGACGCACCATCACCGATAGTAATACCTTGTTTTTGAAGGAAGTCTCGATGGTTTGTTATCTTATTATCCGTCAAATACTTATACTCAGGTGAAGCTTCAAAATCCGTTTGATTACTGTAGTTAAAGTCACTCGCTTTGAAGTTACTTTCTGGATATCCCGGTTTATAAACCCCATCAACACTTTGCGTAGAGTGAATTTTTGATTGCACAACACCAAAAACTTTAAGCTGTATTGTGAGATCCTCTAATGCCTCTTTCTGGTCATTACGTTTCTCTAAACGGTTAACACGACGCTCATTTAGTGCAAGCAGCACTTGCTCATCAAAACGGTCTCCAATGCTAGACTCAACAACGGCCAACAAATCACGAGCCGTTAGAGAGTGCTCTGCTCTCACCTCGCGATCCGCTTTCTCTTTGTCGGTGATATTGAGTAGACGCTCTTTCAATGCCCCTAAGTTCTTGCGCAATGCCTCGTATCGCTCGGCAAATGAAGCCCCGGTAGATTCATCTTTTACTATTTTTTCAAACTGTAATCGGATGTCTCGTTCGGTGTTTTCTTTGATCAAAGTAACTTGAGCTGACGTTATTTGTGTCTTTTGGACATCGGCTATCGCGCTGTCCTGGTAAAAGTCGTCGATTTCTATATTTGTTAAACTCACCGCGAAGTTGGCGAACAGACTAGAAAGGGTCAAAGGTTCGGTTCCGCCAATGACGGTGTTAAGTGCTGCTTTTAGGTTGTTTGTTCCAGCCGCCTCCCCATAAGCTGCGCTATATTGGCCTTTCACTTGAGCGGCCATTTCATCTAACGCTTCTTTAAGCTGCTGTTTAGAAATACCAGGAGTCCATGTAATTCTGTTAGCTAGCGCACTTGCGTCATCGGTGCTTAAAGTAATACCGATACCTTGAAAACTACTTTTTAATTGAGCTGAGACTTGAAGAGCGAAACTCTCTTTAGTCAACAGGAAGTCCGAGCTCTTCAGTTGCGCGAGATTAAGGGAACCTAAGCTACTAAAGGCATTGCGAAGAAAAGAAATAGAAGCATCTCTCACTTCACGGGAGCTCATTTGATTAGCAAGCTCTGCAACAAAAAGAGAAATTTCTTTGGTGGCATTAGCCAGACCTGTCTCGGAGAGGTTGGCGATCTGCTCCGCTTGGTTACTCTGAGTGCCCAAATTAAATTGACTAACAAACTCAGTAGATAACGAGCTATCTACGTTTTCCGTCAGTAACTTACTAAACCAAGACTGAAACTGATTTGATAGCGTTTGGTTTGTTTGAGCATTGAACTCGGCTGCGGTTAATTCGCCATCTGAATTAGCACTTTGTAGCGACTTTATCCAAACAGATGCCGTGTCGGTCAATGATATACCAGCAAACGCGTTATTTTTCGCTTTTAGGTTTTCAAGTGTATCAACATAAAGCGCGATGCTTTGTGATTCCGTTTGTCCCGAGATAGTTGGCAATGAAGAGATTAGAGAGGCAAGTTGCTGAGTCTCTGCTTCACCCAGTACAGGGGTAAATGCCTCTATCAAGTTTTGTTGGAAAGTGGGTAATGGTGCACTACTCGCAGCTGTGTCTGTTGCTCCTGTCGTAGAGCCAGTCGTTTTCATATTCGTCATTTCCAAACCTCTAAATCATCATGCCGCGCATCACTGTGGGACGCTTTCTGCGTTTACCTGACGTACCTTGTAGCTGATTTTGTTGTTGCCGGCGGCGCTGGACTTCGTCTATTAGCTCTTGCTCTGCACGTTTCATGGTATTTACTGGCGCTTTTATGCCGCCAAGTAAAACATCACCCGCAACAGGACCAACACCTAAGCCTTCCAATAGCTCGTTAAAAATATCGGTTCTGTCTTCAGCTTTTCTAATGGCAAGCTCAGCGTTCTCAATCGCATCGGTAAACGGTTGCTTCATCTTGATTCCTATCTTAAAGCGGCTCATCTCATCGGTGCTGTCAGTAACAGTCGTGAGTTTTTACTTTTTCAATTTTTTCAAAGGTCTATAATCTGCTAGGCGTAAACAGTACCAGTCTTCTAGCTCATCATGGCTTGCACCGCATGCTTTTAGATAGAACTGTGCCAATCGCTGGCTGCTCATGTTGCTACCACGTAACACATCGACGTTGCCGCGAATGACCCAATCGGAGGGATAAAGTTGAATGGCATGTTCAGCCAAGAGAAATAAGCCGGCAAAGGGGTTACTCAACCCCAATTTTGGACGAACGCGTTTCAGAAGAACGATGATGATTTCACCGTCCTCCACCCGAAAAACGAGCTCTAAGCCCTCAACTTCAATTCGATAACCAAGTTGAATTTCACTTTTTTGCCAAAAGTATGGCATCACTTCGATCCCCGCTTGCGCAAGCGAGAGTATTAGTTTTGTTTTCATTACATCCCCACCCTTCCAAGTGGCTGAATATTGATTTGCTGGGTTAGTTCTTGAAATGACAAAACGGGCAGATCGTAGTATTCCGATTCAATAAGCTTTCGCACATATCGGCGTACATCCATAGACACAACTAACACAGGCTTATTCGGCATGCGGCTTAAATCACCAATGGTCTGTTTCACATCACTCACAAATTGTTGAGTTACTGACGGGTCTAACGCCAAATAGCTTCCTGCAGAGGTTTGACGAATACCGCTGCGGATTGTGTCTTCGAGACTTTGATCTAATAAGTAAGCGGGCAACATGTTTTGTCCACTCGCGTATTTGTAGCAAATGTAACGTTTTAAGCTGGAACGAATGTACTCCGTCAGCTGTACAACATCTTTCTCTTTTTGGCCCCACTCAACCATGGCTTCCAAGATCACGCGAAGGTTTCGGATGGAAATGTCTTCAGAAACCAAGCGTTGCAAGATTTCCGTCATTTTTTGTAACGGGACAATGCGCTGGGCCTCTTTAACAAGCTCCGAATAACTGCCTTCCATCTGCTCCAATAGATAACGCGTCTCCTGAATACCAATAAAGTCTTGTGCGTACTCCTTGAGAACATGAGACAAGTGGTACGTTAAAATTCTGTCGGGTGTGAGAAAGCCGACATGGCTAGTCGTGAGTTTTTGCTCGTAACTTTGTGCCACCCAAATGCTAGAAATACCGGGTAGAAAATCTTCATCTTGCTCATAAGGCACGCCTAATAAGTTGATCTGCTCATTCCCTTCTGTCACCAAGAGTTGGTCTTTTACAATTCGTCCTCGTGCAACCGGAACTTCTTGTAACTGAATTAAATATTCGCCATTTTGCATCCCCTCGTTAAAACGCAGGTGGATACCCGGGAAAGGCACGCCGAGATCGAGATATAGTGCGCGCCTCACCCTTGCTAGCTCTTCATTCAATGCGACCGCTTCCAAGCTTTCCTGAAGGCTCGCGTCAAGATCGATCAAGAGTGGGACCGTCATAGCGAACTCTTCTTGCTCACCTAATTTACCTTTACTGTTTCTAGATGGGGTTGGTTTGCTTGGCTTCGCTGCTGGTGAACCCGCCCCTTGCGAAACAAAGCTTGATAAGTCGGTAGTATCGGATTCAGCCTGTTTTTTCTGTTGATAGAAAAGGAAGAAACCACCACCACCAACCACTGTGGCCAAGACCAGAAAAGTAATTTTTGGAAAACCAGGAATCAGTGCGAACAGCACCAAAAGCACACCGCCAATAAGAAGCGCACGTGGCTGAGCAATGACCTGCCCACCAATGTCCGAACCAAGATCAGAAGAGTCTTCATGAGAAACACGCGTCACGATAATACCGGCCGTAATCGCGATAAACAGAGCCGGAATTTGCGACACCAAACCATCGCCAACGGTCAAAATCGCAAACAACTCAAGCGCTTCAGAAGCACTCATGCCTTTTTGCGTTACCCCGATCGTGACGCCACCTAAGATGTTGACCACAATGATGACCAAACCAGCAATGGAGTCGCCTTTAACGAACTTCATCGCGCCATCCATCGAGCCATACATTTGGCTTTCTTTTTCAATCAGTGATCGTCGGTGCCGTGCTTCGTGTACGTCAATCACCCCAGCGCGCATGTCACCGTCAATACTCATCTGCTTACCAGGCATCGCATCAAGTGAGAATCGCGCACTAACTTCTGCAACCCGCTCCGAGCCTTTGGTGATAACCATAAACTGGACAATAGTAATGATCAGGAAAACAACAATACCGACCACTAAGTTACCGCCCACGACAAAGTTACCGAAAGTATAAACGATTTGACCAGCATCGCCTTGCAGCAAGATCAAACGGGTTGTCGTGATGGATAAAGACAAACGAAACAATGTCGTGATCAGTAGCACTGCGGGAAACGCTGAGAACTCAAGCGGCGTAGTGATGTAAATCGCTAACATAAGCAGCACCACCGCAATGCTCATGTTGGTGCCAATCAGCACATCCACCAGCGCGGTAGGCAGTGGCAATATCATCATAAAGACGATCGCGAGCAACATCACAGCAAGCATAATGTCTTTACGTTGCCCTACCTTGTTTAAAATATCGATCAACTTATTCATGTGATTCACTATTTAAAGATTGCAGATAGCGTCGGTGCGCTTGGCGTGCCCCATCGACGTCATTTTGTTTCCAACGAGCTTGGCTTAAGCAAAACCAGAGTCCTGCCGAATCAGGTTTAAGGTCGGATTTTAATAAGTGCTCACATACCTCAACAGCACGGGCATATCGACCACTTTGTAAACACGCCACTGCGAGCGTTTGCATCGCCTCTTTGTGTTGCGGGTCTATCTCTAAAACCGCGTCGAGAATAGAGATGGCATGCTCTGGCTTTTGGTATTGAACTTGTAGTGCAGCGTGAACAAGCAACAGTTCAATGTCTTTGGATCTCAACATGTTGGTTAGACCTGGATAAGGAGATTGAGCGCCATGGTGAGGTAGCGCTGATCCAGTTGCGTGCTTTGTAACGTTTCGGATGCTTTGATAAAAGAAGCGGAGCCTGAATCCTGTGCAAGAACTTGCAACTGAGCCAACGTTTCATCAAATTGTTGACGGTATTTTTCTGGACGCAGCAACTCTGAGTGCAACAATTTTGGCTTGGTTAACGCGATTAGGTATTGGTCTGAAGGCCTGAGGTCATAGAGCTTCTCTAAATGCGTAGCGACCGCCTGTCCATCCGGTAGTAATTGAAACCGCTCAGGGAAATCGGCCTTAACCTCACTATGAGTAACATGCGTGAAGGTTTCTATGCCTACATTTAAAGTACTTACTCGAGTCATGAGCCTGCCACATCGTTATGTAGACGAACCAAAAGCGTAAACGCTTGTTCTAAAGTCGGAAGCGTGACCTCTTCTCCGTTTAACCGCGCGGAAAAAACCAACGTTTGCTCATCTAACAAACCAGTTTTAATTTCGAAAGGCCAGCCTTGATCGGCATGACACAAACTGAGTGCGCTTTGAATGATGTCACTGGTTTGATGCCAAGATAACGCTTGAGACAACATCAAGAATAGCTGCTCCCCGTGTCGCTCAATATGTAGTGTACCGCTTTGCTCAAAATCCAGCTGCACCCGTCCAGCTGATGAGAAATCGACGGCATCGAGCCCCATTCCTCGGCAAAATTCATTGACGGATGCATCAATCCAACTCATCTTCCCACGCTTCCTCTTCTTCTATATCAATGGCTTCGTCTAGCGCCTTTTGTACCGCTTGTATTAAATTCTGTCGTTGTTCTTCATCGGCGAATACGTCAATAGGGATCGCGCGAACTAACTTGTGGAACTCTCGAAAAAAATCGATTTTTTGTTGTACCGCCGTCAACTCCATTGCGTTAGCGACTTTCCAAATCTCATCACTGCTTACCCATCGCTGCTCTACCAACGCAATCACATCAGCCATCAAATTAGAAACTTGATAAGCCATAACTCGTCCTTTCCGGTTTAAACATTTGGAACAACTGACTCACGCGATCTTGCAACGTATTCAGAGTTTTGAGTTTTTGCATATCGGACATCAACCACTGCAACTTGACCGAGTCGATACTGCTGCCTTGAACACTAAGATCTGCACTCATGCCTTGCAGCATAAAGTCAACAGCGGTCGATACCTCCTGCTCACCAAAGCGCGCCACTACGTCTTGATAAGCGGCGCCGAGCCCTTGATAGCTATGAACGGTATCGCGATAGAAACCGCGCAGCTGATGTAATGAGCTAAACTCTTGCTCTTGGCTGTACTCGTCAGCAAAGTTTGAGACGCGAATTTCCGTATCAATTTGAGCCCAAGAATCTGGGTTTTGCTCAATTCTCAGAATCGCTTGGTCAATCAGCGCTAGTAGATGTTTACTTTCTGGGCTCGCACTCAAAAACTTTTTAACGGCTTTTAACGCAAGGTATTGATGGCTTTTCTCCTCCGAAAATCCATTCAAATAAGCTTGCAATTGAGCGATGGTCGAGATATTTCCTCCCGCCATTTTTGCAGCCAGATCTTTGATCTTTTGGTTCTTTTCAAGATCAGGGACTTTTCGCAGATAGTCAGAAACGAGTTCGTGCGCTTCATTAACTCGAACGCCACTGTCTTTCACTTTACGCTTGGTCAAATCTTTTTCTGCTTTTTCGGAACCGAGTGAAGTGAGCTCTTCCATCGCATCAAAAAGTGATTGTGTGGCATTGTGAACACGGACCGTTTCACCGCGGTAATTGCCTTTTCGTGAAGCGTCGGTACGAGACGATTCCAACCCGTTTTGGATAGACGCATCAAACTTCGGGTTTGTTGCGATATGATTGTTGATAATACTCATTCACTTGCACTCCTTCCGTACAATACAGGCGAATTATAGGAAGTGCGCTTTCTCGAAGCTGTCAAAATCAGACGTGTTTTTTTAGTGCGTTTTCAGTTTTCTAAAAACTCCCGACTGATATTCACTATAAATACCCCCTCATCCTTTCTATCCTCCCAACATCAATCATTGCGCATATTTTTACCTTGAACGATTTCTCATACATCACTGATATCCAACAATCTGCGATCAGGCAAACTCGTCTGATCCAAATTCGCGGGCGCGTTACGCAAGTAACCGGCACCATTATCAAAGCTGTCGTCCCTGGCGTTCGTGTAGGTGAACTGTGTGAGTTGCGTAATCCCGATCAAACTCTGTCTTTGTTAGCGGAAGTGGTTGGCTTCCAGCAGCATCACGCTCTGCTCACCCCGTTAGGAAATATGTTTGGGATTTCCTCAAATACAGAAGTTAGCCCAATGGGAAAAATGCATGAGGTCGGCGTTGGCGATCACCTGTTAGGTACAACGCTTGACGGACTTGGGCGTCCTTTCGATGGTACGCAAAGCCAGGAACCAAGTGCTTGGTATCCGGTTTATCGCGATGCACCGCCACCAATGCAACGTAAACTGATTGAAAAGCCAATCTCTCTTGGGGTTCGATCCATTGATGGACTACTGACCTGTGGTGAAGGTCAGCGCATGGGCATTTTTGCAGCGGCCGGCGGTGGTAAAAGTACCCTACTGGCAAAATTGATTCGCTCCGCAGACGTCGACGTGACCGTTCTCGCCTTGATTGGTGAACGCGGACGCGAAGTACGAGAGTTTATTGAGCATGACTTGGGCGAAGAAGGAATGGCTAAGTCGGTTTTAGTGGTCGCGACATCCGATCGCCCAGCCATGGAGCGTGCCAAAGCCGCTTTTGTTGCCACCTCTATTGCTGAATATTTTCGTGACCAAGGTAAACGCGTGTTACTGCTGATGGATTCTGTAACGCGTTTCGCCCGCGCACAGAGAGAAATTGGACTAGCCGCAGGCGAGCCACCAACACGACGCGGCTATCCGCCTTCCGTTTTTGCCGCTTTGCCAAAGCTGATGGAACGAGCCGGTCAATCTGACAAAGGGTCAATTACAGCGCTGTACACCGTGTTGGTTGAAGGCGACGACATGACAGAACCTGTCGCCGATGAAACTCGCTCCATTTTAGATGGGCACATCATTCTCTCGCGCAAACTTGCGGCAATGAACCATTATCCTGCCATTGATGTACTCCGGTCAGCAAGCCGCGTGATGAATCAAATCGTTGAACCTGATCATCAGGCGTCTGCTGCTCACCTTCGCGAAATGTTAGCCAAGTACGAAGAAGTTGAGCTACTGATCAAAATTGGCGAGTACCAGCATGGGGCGGATAGCCGAGCGGATATGGCGATTGCACAAAGTGATGATATACGGGCCTTTTTACGTCAAGGAACGCATGAACCAAGTGATCTTGATGGTGCTATCGCTCAACTAAAAGGGATGGCGAACCGATGATCGAACGGTTATTAGAAATCAAACAAATTCGAGCTGAGCGTGCGGATAAAGCCGTTAAGCGCCAAGAATACCGAGTATCAAATTCGGCAGCACAGGTTCAAAAGGCCGAACGTTCCGTAGCGGACTATCACGTTTGGCGCCAGGAAGAAGAGGAGCGACGTTTTGCCAAAGCAAAGCAACAAACACTCGTTCTCAAAGAGTTGGAAACATTGAGACAAGAAATCGCGTTGTTGAGAGAGCGAGAAGCCGAGCTTAAACAGCGCGTTGCCGAAGCAAAAAAAGCGCTTGAGTACGAACGCTCGGTACTTAAAGAAAAACAAAAAGAGGCACGGCAAGCCCATAAAACCAAAGAAAAATTCGTTCAGTTGCAACAACAAGAACTCGCGGAACAGTCGCGAGAAAGACAATACCAAGAAGAACTCGAACAAGAAGAGTTTCGCACTGTCGATATTATCTAAAGGTTCATTATGCGCATTACTCCAACAGAAGAAACACCGAATACGCTGTACAAATCAACGCCAGAAAAAAAGCCCCTGGAACGAGAGGTTGAGCTTCAATCACAGTTCGAGCGTGCAATGACGGAGAAACCTAGTAAGGAAGAAGAATCTACCGTTGCGAGCAAAAAAGACACTCAGAGCAGAGACGAGAGCCTTCCGTTAAGACATGAAGCATCTCAAAGCCTAGACAAACAATCGAAACTTTCTAACCAAGAAGCCAGCACTTATAGAAATACCGCTACATTAAAAGACAAAAGTGACACTGTGACCAAAAATAATGTAGAGAAGCACGAAAGCTCTTCACTAAATCGCGAAGAAAGCCTGATTGAAAACAGTAAATTGCATGAGAAAGATAAGAAACTTGAGAGCGATCAGGCTCCAAGCTCATCCTCGATTGAGCGAGTTGGCCCCCATTCTCAAGCACAAGCTTCTCTCGACGGTTCTCTCCCTAAAAAGGCCGTAGGGAAATCGCTCGCTCAAGATGCAATTAACAATGCTAACTTCACGACGAAACAAACCGAAACGACACACAATAAGCGTGCAACGCAGCGACTACAAGACACAGGCAAACTAACAGATAAAACCGATAGTCGTTCTGAAACTAAATCGCTTGAGAAAGTCGAGACGAAAAGCGCACTAGTGGCCGTTAAAGCGGATGACGAAAAAGCAGAACCTCAACACCTTGCGAGCGCGGCAACACAAGGCGATGTCATTTTAAAGAGTGTTGCTTCACAGGCTCAGCCGGCCCCTGTACGAGAAGTAAACACGTTACTCCAACAATTGGTGGACAAAATCTATGTTTCGCTGCCAACCGCATCGGACAACAAAGAGGTTCGACTGTTTCTGAGTGAAGGACAATTAAAAGGTGGCGAAATCCACATCAAGTTGGACGCGCAAGGTTATAGCGTGACGATTCGACAAGAGCATGCCCTTTCCATTATTAGCCAGCAAGCTAGACAAGATCTTGCCGAACGCCTAAACCGATTTGGCGGTGATCAGCCACTTCGTCTAGCGATCAGCGAACAAACTCAACAGCTCGATCAACAACAACATGAACAACAACACTCACGCCAGAAACGTAGCGTGTATGAAGAATGGCAAGCGGAGAATGACCTATGACGCCGTTAACGATACCCAAAGTCGATTCAGACAGTATTGCGCTCAGTAATCAACTTTGTGCAAAGCAATGCCATTTCCAAGGGGCTGATGGTCAGAGCGTATCGATTACTGTTTCTCAAATCCCTTCATTTGAAGGATTCCGTTTAACCACGTTGATTGGAGGGCAAACGATCCAAGTGGATTTTTGTCGTGCGCAACTCCAGAAATGGCTTGAGTCTACTCTGAATGCCACTGCATTCGAGTCACTGCCCAACTCGCTCCAGTTAGCACTTTTGAGTTCTCAGATTGAACCGCATAGTGAGGCATTCAAAGCACTATTTGGTCAGTTGCCCATTCTTAGCCAGTTACAACCGTTAGAGTCGAGCCAAGTTCAAGAGCATACCTTGATGTTAACCCTCAATAAACCTAACGGCTCTCTTTGTTTGTGGGTTAGCGAAGGAGCAAACGTGCTGTTGGATGCACTACCAAACAGCGCTTCTCTTCAGGCGCGACATCTCGCTTTACCTGTGTGGTTAAGCCTTGGAAAGACCCATTTAATGTTAAGCGAATTTAATTCGCTCGAACTGGGAGATGTGATCTTTTTTGACGGTTGTTATATCGCCCAACAACAAGCCATTTTTCAAGTATCTAACCAGAATCTCTGGCGCTGCCAACTGGATGACCAAATTCTTCACATTATTGAAAAAGAAACCAATATGAATGACCTAAACACTTCAGAAATGTTAACCGACCACCAGCAACTGCCCGTGGAACTCACGTTTGATATCGGCCATCAAACCATCACTCTAGAACAGCTTAACCAGCTTCAGCCTGGGTACGTATTCGAGCTAAACCAACCTGTATCTAAGCCGGTAACATTGCGTGCCAACGGCAAAATCGTCGGTAAGTGTGAACTGGTTAATGTTAATGAGCATTTAGGTGTGCGCGTACTGGAACTGTTTGGTGGCACGCAGGAGCCAGCATGATCCAGTTACCTGACGAGCTCAATCTCATTGTCAGCTTAGCACTGCTGGCACTGATCCCATTTATCGCGATGATGGCAACGTCGTTTGTCAAGCTCGCCGTTGTATTCTCACTGCTGCGTAACGCTCTCGGTGTACAGCAAATTCCACCGAACATGGCGCTGTACGGATTGGCGATCATTTTGTCTATTTTCATCATGGCTCCCGTCGGGTTTGAAACCTACGACTACGTAAAGCAGCATGATATCTCCCTCGAAGATTCTGCAAGTGTGGAAGGCCTCATTGAAAGCGGTTTACAGCCTTATCGAGAGTTTTTGAAAAAACATATTCGGGAAACCGAAGCCATATTCTTTACCGATGCTGCGCGCACATTATGGCCTCAAAAGTACGTGGACCGTTTAGAGTCAGATAGCTTGTTGCTGTTGCTGCCAGCGTTTACGGTCAGTGAGCTTACCCGTGCTTTTGAAATTGGCTTTCTATTGTACTTACCGTTCATCGCTATCGACCTAATTGTATCGAATATCTTGCTCGCCATGGGCATGATGATGGTATCGCCAATGACGATTTCCCTCCCCTTCAAATTGTTACTCTTTGTCTTGCTTGACGGCTGGACGAAACTCACTCACGGCTTAGTGCTGAGTTACGGTTAATCACGGAGAAAGTATGCATTCTGCAGAAATCATTCATTTCACGACTCAAGCATTAACCCTAGTTTTGTACTTGTCGTTACCGCCGATTTTAGTCGCAGCGTTGGTTGGTACATTGGTGTCGCTTATTCAGGCGTTAACTCAGGTCCAAGAACAAACGTTAGGCTTTGTGGTCAAGCTTATCGCGGTCATTATTACGCTGTTCGTCACAACGCAGTGGCTAGGGGCAGAGCTCCACGCCTTCGCCTCGCTTGCCATGGATAAAATTCCTCAAATACGATGAGTTATCACGACTTACACCAGGCTTTATTTTTGTACAGCCTGACGTTACCTCGGTTAATGGCATGCTTCATCTTTTTGCCTATTTTGAGCAAGCAAATGCTAGGCGGCACCATGGTGAGAAATGGTGTGCTTTGCTCACTCGCACTGTTTATATTTCCGATGATTAATCAGCAAAGCTTGCCCGCAGAAACCGACGGTATTTGGCTGATAGTGATTTTGGGTAAAGAGGTATTAATTGGGCTATTGATCGGGTTTGTTGCTGCTATCCCCTTTTGGGCAATAGAAGCGGCTGGCTTTCTGGTCGACAACCAACGTGGTGCTGCCATGGCAAGTATGTTTAATCCAACGCTAGGCTCGCAATCGACGCCAACCGCAGTGTTGCTGACCCAAACGTTGATTACCCTGTTCTTCTCTGGCGGGGGCTTTGTCACTTTTATCTATGCGTTATTCAAAAGCTACACATCTTGGCCGATCGTGGACTTTTTCCCAACCGTTAGTGATGCATGGGTGAGCTTCTTCTACGCACAATTTGAACAGCTTATGTGGCTTGGTGTGCTGATGTCTGCCCCATTAGTGTTGGCAATGTTTCTTGCTGAGTTTGGTCTGGCTCTTATCAGTCGTTTTGCACCGCAATTGAATGTTTTTTTCCTTGCCATGCCAATAAAAAGTGCCATCGCGAGTGTTTTACTGATCGTGTATCTCGGAATAATGATGGATCACTTTGAAGTACAGTTTTACGGCATTACCCGATTCGCAGAACAACTCAATACCATTTGGCAATAACGCTTAGGATTCTTTATGAGCGCAGAAAAAACAGAGCAACCCACCGCAAAAAAATTACGCGATGCCAGGCAGAAAGGTCAGGTAGCCAAAAGCCAAGAAATCGTATCGTCTGCATTAATTTTGGCGCTCATAATTGTACTATTTGCGTTCGCCGATTATTACATGTCGCACATCTCCGCGCTTATTCTCCTACCAAGTAAGCTTGCTTATCAGGGCTTCCAAGATGCGCTAGTCGATGTCGCTATTGCCATCGCAAAAGAAATTGCCTATCTACTCGCCCCGATTATTCTGGTTGCTGCACTCGTCGCCATCTTTTCCAATATGGGGCAGTTCGGCTTTCTATTTAGTGGCGAGTCCGTTAAACCCGACATCAAAAAGATCAATCCCGTCGAAGGTGCCAAACGCATTTTTTCCCTCAAGAGTGTGATTGAGTTTATCAAGTCGATCCTTAAAGTCTCTCTTCTTTCCTGCATTATCTGGGTGACGTTACGCGGTAACATCAACGCTTTAATGCAAATTCCAACTTGTGGGCTAGAATGTGTCCCGACCATTACTGGCGTCATGATTAAACAATTAATGATTATCTCTTCGGTAGGCTTCATCGTTATCGCTGCCGCAGATTTTGCGTACCAGAAATTTGATCACACGAAAAAGCTCAAAATGAGCAAGGACGAAGTGAAACGCGAATACAAAGAGATGGAAGGCAGTCCAGAAATAAAAAGCAAACGTCGTCAGTTGCACCAAGAGCTACAAGCCTCCAATCAACGCGAAAACGTTAAACGTTCTAATGTATTAGTTACAAACCCAACACATATCGCGGTTGGCCTTTATTACAAGAAAGGCGAAACGCCCCTGCCCGTCATTACCTTGATGGAAACCGATGCGGTAGCCAAACGTATGGTCGCAATCGCCAAGGAGGAAGGTGTGCCTGTGATGCAAAAAGTCCCTCTTGCTCGCGCACTATACGCGGACGGCAACGTCGACCAGTACATCCCAAGTGATCTTATTGAGGCAACCGCCGAAGTGCTTCGTTGGTTGGCATCATTGGAGTCCGATAAGACGCTGAATTAACATGATTTCGAGAGTAAAGGCTATCGTACGAAGAACGGTTATCACTTTTCTATACGTAATGAGATTTTTAAATGAGTCATCCTTCGCTATAGGTTTCAGCATATCGAATTTGCCTACTTTTGCTTGTCTCAATGAAGCACTTGGTTCATGAAAAGTCGTGTTTACTAACGTCAATAGTGGTACTGTACTGGACAGTTTTACTTTCATCTCTAAACCACCTAGAGCTCGGTAAGAAACCACGCCAGCCACAACAAAGGTGGATTTTTGCTTAGGTTGATTTATTTATGCGCATATCTACCGAAAAGAAACGAACTCGAATCATCAAAGTTGCCACTGACCTTTTTATAAAGCAAGGTTACAAAGACACATCACTCGATCAAATCGTCGCGATTTGTGGAGGCTCAAAGCAGACGTTATATCGCTATTTTTCGAACAAAGAAGGGTTATTTGTTGAAGTTTTAGCATACAATACCAAAACCAGCTTAGAGTCCGTCTTCCAGCTTGCCGACAAGCAATCGGAGCCTTTACAAGAAACATTGAATGACTTCGCCAAGAAGTACCTAAAAGGTGTATGCTCCAATCCTATGCTATCACTTTATCGGATCGTTTCGGCTGACTTCAACAAACATGATTCCGTACCAAATCAATTCTGGCAGACAGGGCCGCATCGCATTCATCAATACCTCATCGACTTTTTAAAGAGTGAAACTGTCAGCTCACAGCTCGATGTTGAAAATGCCGACCTCGCTTGTGAGCAACTACTTGCATTAATTAAACTTGATTACCAGAACATGGCACTAATTGGCTTCGATTTTCCGACAGATGAAGAGTTAGATGCACATACGAAAAAAGCGGTCACCGCCTTCCTAAATCTATACCAAAGATAAACTCACTGAATATAAAAGGGAGCATCATCGCTCCCTTTTTGTTTCTATGGCTTAGTGAATCTCTCGCTTCGCCGCTAGCTTTTTACCGATTATTAAGATTGGCGCGAGAGCAAAGACCGAGATAATAAACATCAATAATGAATTACTCAGTGCTAGAGTGGTCGCCTGCTCTTTGACAACAGAACTAATTTGGCTCATTCCTAATGCCGAATTTGGCAAGTGTCCATGAGTCAGAATCGTACTGCTCAACGCATTTTTATAAGCACCAAAAGCATGATTCACATCATCTAGCGTTCGGCCAATCTCTCCAGCGGCTTGTGCACTATGGCTTTGCATTACCCGTGAGAACACGGCACCAGCGATCACACCACCAATGGTACGAAAGAGGTAGAAATTGGCGATGCCTTCTAAACGCTGCCCGACCTGGAAGTACATCAAGACTGCAATGGTCACAGACACATTCAATAAGCCGACACCAAACCCACGCAACATCATCGGAACGGACAAAGATTCCGTACCAGCAAAGCTAGGTAACTGACTAAACTTATGTACCGAAAGTATAATCATCACCACACCAAACGGGACGACTGCATCCGCTAATGGACGGCGGAAGTAATACACCAGCACACTGACTAGCATACCACCTAACATGGCATAAAATGCCGGCAATTGGGCATATCCAGCATTAAGGTTGTTGTACTGCAACGCCATTTTCAAAAAGCTAGTAAACAACACATTGCTCGCCATAACAGCAAAACCTGCCAAAAAAGCGTTGTACATAAAAACATTAGTTTTCAACTTACTATGCAGCTGTATTGATGCTGTATTTAAAGGACTGGTTTTCACAAAGTAATACACCACTAATAAAGTCAGAGCCGCGGCTATCGAAGAGGCTTTAACAAACCATTCCGAGTCAAACCAGTTGTAATAACTGCCTCTCATCAATAGAAATACAACGAGGCTTATTGTCAGGGCAAAAACTAAATAAAACCAACAGCCCGACTTGGCTTCGGCCTCGATTTGAATCGACTTAGGATTGTAGATGCATGCAATTACCAAGGCAGAGAAGTACAGCCAAGCCGACACGACACACAACAGTGACCAATCAAAGATTTCGACAATATTGGCCACTACCCAAGGGTAAGCGCCGATCGGTAGCAAGGTTGAGAATACTAACGTTAAAGCAATAATGGCTGGTAGCCAACGCTGTTCAAAAAAGTGGAGCAGGTAAAGGTTTAATACCACCATTAACATGCTCATAAAAAAGCCACTCGAGAGCCAAGTCAGAGTGAACACCAGTTCTTGCTGTCCGCCCCAGTAAAGTACAAGATTGCTCGCTAGGCCTACCAATAAAATGGCATGTAAGAGAATTAACGTACCCAATCTACGCACCAATATTGGTGTGAATATAAAACCTAATACCTGGGTAATCATAAAGCCGACTTTAACCAGAGCAACTTCATCGACAGATAAGCCTGACGTTGCCGCCATCTCATACGATAACTCGGTAAACATCACGGAGTTAATACCAAAAGCAGCAATCGCAAAAAGCGTCAAAATCAGCAGCGGTGAACGTTTTTCCATTGCAGTTATCCTTGTGCCGCGGTCTCGATCGATACTTCTGCAGACAACCCCGGATAGACTCGTTGACTCAACTCTTGAGGGATCTCTAGCTCAATACGTACTGGTACACGTTGTACTACTTTTACGAAATTGCCTGTCGCATTTTGAGGTGGCAATAAACTAAACTGTGCACCAGTCGCCGGGGTTATCGAAGAAACACGGCCATGCAATGGATGGTTTGGAAACATATCCAATACCACTTCAACCTCTTGCCCAGGCACAACGTTCTCAAGTTGTGTTTCTTTAAAGTTTGCCTCTATCCAAACATAATCTGGCACCATCACGATGAGCCCCATTCCTGGTTGTACAAACTTGCCGACTTGCACTTGTCTATCTGCCACATAGCCATCAAATGGTGCACGCACCGTGGTTCTTTCCAGTGAAATATTAGCCAGTCGTAAGTTTGCTTCTGCTTTTTTACGCTGTGCTGTCAGTTGCAACTTCTCGGTCATCAATGTGTCGAGCTGTTTTTGCTCAGCAGCTAAGCCCAATTTAGCGGTTTCAAGATTACTGCTTGCTTCAATAGATCGCGTTTTTTGTGCTTCAAACTGATTTTTGCTCACAGATTGCTTTTGTACCAAACGAGAAAGACGTTGAAACTCCGCCGCTTGGTGTTCGGCATTTGCACTCGCGCGGCGAATACCTTGCTTCGCCTGCTCAATTTTCATTAACTGCATATCCGTTTTGATTTGATTTGCAGTAAGCTCAGATTTCGCAACATCTAGTGCTGCTCGAGCAATTTCTTGGTTGGCAATAAAGTCTTCATCATCAATGACAAACAAAGGAGTTCCTTCTCTTACCCACTGGTTATCTTTGACAAAGATTTCGCTTACTTGCCCCCCAACCTCAGGTGAAATGGCCGTAACGTCTGAATGAACATATGCGTTATCCGTCATTACAGTATTCGGCTGGTATAAGGCACAGCCAGCAGCAAATAACGAACCAACAACAAGCGACAAGGCGATAACTTTCTTCTTCATGTTTGAAACCCATTTTATGACTTTCACAAACTGTACTGTACCGTACAGTTTTAGTAAAGATACATTTGATCATTGCCAATCAAAAAGATCAATCTCATTGATTTATCATGAACTTCTTGAGAAAAGTGTTTCGAATGAAAAGAATGAAAATCTAACCATTTGTAATGTAAATAAAAAAACACATTTAAACTGAATAAATAAAGAGAGGACTGCAACTCCCCTACCTTTATTGAAGCCTGCTCCCCAACTCGGCGCATCAATCGCAAACAACTTGACTGGCCGAAGTTTTCGAAGCTACCTCACCAATTTTCATTAGCACCTCAATCTGACACATCAACCCAACGATAAGCACAAGCTAGTAGCATTTTCTTCAAACGAATTTGACATCGCCCAACATAGTTGTGTATACAACCATATTGTTCGTTCATGTTATTTGGTGAAATTTTCCATGTCCCAATACAACCATCATCAGTCTCTCGGTCACCTTACGGGGCTTGCTAGTCGCCTGTTTAACCGATTACTCACTACCCGTTTCAAAGATGCTGGTATTGATATGACAGCAGAACAATGGGGTGTCGTGTTGCTGTTGCGAAACAACGGTGCCCTTTCTCAAAGTCAGATTTGTGAACTGTTGTACTTAGAAAAATCGAGCGTCAGTCGCTCAATTGATGGGCTTGAAAAGCGCGGTTGGACAGAGAGGAAACCTTCGCCAACGGATAGTCGAAGCAAGTTAGTCGTGCTAACAGAAAAATCTTTAGACACCGTTGATACATGTGCAAATATCGCTTCGCTAGTACTGCAAGAAGCCCAACAGAACCTTGCTGATGCCGACCTAGATAACAGCAAACAGCAACTTTCTAGCGTGGTAGCGAACTTACGCAAGCTTAACGGACAAATTTAACTTATCAGCGTACGTTGCGACAGAAGCTGGTTTAACAGTCAGGCTCAACCTTGGAGAAATACGATGACAAAACGCAATGCTTTAATTACAGGTGGCGCTCGTGGAATTGGTGCAGCAACAGCAAAAGCACTCGCTGCAGATGGTTACCGAGTTTTTATCAACTACGTAAATAGTACTGCGGTCGCGGAAGCGTTAGCTCAAGAAATTCAAAACGCCGGTGGTGAGGCGTACACTTTAAAAGCTGACGTTCGAGATGACGCACAAATACAAGGAATGTTCGACAGCATCGCAAATGAACATGGTGGCGTTGATGTTCTTGTCTCAAACGCAAACATGAGCTTTACCGCTAAACCTTTCACTGAGCAGTCGTGGGAAGAGTTTTCACAAAAGCTAAATGACGAAATGCACGCTGCATATCAAACGGCAAAATTGGCGGTAGAAAATATGAAAGCCAGCCAGTTTGGTCGCTTAATTTTTATCTCTAGCACCTTATCAGAAGCCCCTGCACCAAGCTTTATTGCTCATGGTAGTGCAAAAGGTGCACTTGATAGCTTTAGTAAATACCTCGCCCAAGAACTTGGTCCCTTCGGGATTACGTCTAATGTCGTTGCTCCGGGTCTTGTAGAAACAGACGCAACAAAAGGTGCTCCTGAAGAGTTTAAAGAAACCATTCGAATGTTCACACCAACGCAGAAAATTGCCACACCTGAAGACGTAGCAAACACCGTGAGCTACTTGGCAAGTGAAAAAAGCGGACATATCACGGGCACATACAATCCAGTATGTGGCGGCGCCTACCTACCATAGCGCCAAGTGTGCTAGGCACAAATACAAAGGCATGTACGCATGCCTTTGTATCTTTAGGTATTGCTTTGCAACGCGCAAGCTTCCTTCATGGGCAGTTTTGTCTGAAGAAAAATAGAAAGTCCTATCTATTTCTTATAATCGGTGTATAGTGAGCTCAGCTCCTAACCGTGAGCTATTGATGAAATATTTAGTTCGAGTCTCTTCTTAGTTTTCTTTCGAGTCATTTCGTTACTCAACTCCTGTAGCAACTTATTCTTTATCTTCCATTAAATAGCCTCAGTTTTGATTTAAATACGAACGAGAGTTAGCTCTCTTAGCATGGTTATCACAACGCGCTGTCTTTACATCGATAGGTTTATAAGGAATTTAACCTTATAAAAACAATCAGTAAGCGTCAAAATAAGACATAACGCACATAGCCACGTCGTGTATATATCACCACTATTTAGGAATAGTCATTAGCGGTGGAATATATTAATCAGCGCGATGACAATGGAATATTTAGACTTAATTTAAACCATTTTGACTTCGTTATTCCTATAAAAGTAGAGGTTAATTAGATTGACCTTTAATAAACACGATCTAGAGGAATAAAAATGAGAAAAAAACGAGATAGCTTTCAAAAAAAGAATAAAAAAAGCAATTATGAAGATAAATTTGAGTTGATGGTAAAAGAATACCACAGCGCAAAAGAAGTATTAGACGCAATGCCAGAAGGTTCGGCTGACTACGACAAGCAGAAAAAGCACTGTGAATCTCTATTTGCTAATGCCGAGCGCTTTTTTAAGCGAAATCAGTAGGCCAGTTTAACGCCTAGATAAACATCCGGCAAAACACCATATACGGTAAGGGAGCATCTGCTCCCTTACTTTCAATTAAACCCAACCTTCCGCTAAGTACATCAGTCGCAATTGACTTGGTGAGCCCAGTTTATCTAATGCATCCAACTGAGCGTCACTCAGGTTTGGGCATTTATCAAGGTATACTCGTCCATTTTCGGCATCAAGTGGCAGTTTGTAAGTCAGCTTTTCATTGATTTGACTCGCCTCACCTTTATCGATCGCTCGAACTGCAGGCATGAGCCAATCCCAATCTTCGCCCAACAGCTTTTTAAACGCACTATTAGCAGTTGCCTCAGTTTTACTTGGCGCATCTTCTGGACTTAGCTTCAAGATAGGATCAACGTCAGGGACTAAGTGTTCACCTGGCTCTGATCCCAACATCTTTTTCAACGTTAAGCGAGCAGCTTCCATCTCTTGTGCTTCTTTAGGCGCTTGAGGTGATGTCATCGCCGTGTTCTCTTTAGGGCCAAGGTACGCCATTAATGCGCGTACAGAAGCTGGATCTTGCATGCTGAAGGTAAAGTCTCCTTTGGCATTAGAAACTTCAAGCCTTGGTAAAACACCAGACATCTCACCTTGCATGAGTTGTTCTTTGACTTCTGTATTTAGTCCGTATGCTCCAGCTTGGTTCGCAACAAAACCACCACCACTGATGATGCCAGTCGTGGCAGCCGAACCAATGGCTTCTTTTGCTATCGGCGTAACACCCGCTGTCGCTACAGAGCTCACACCAAAAGTACCCAAGCTCCCTGTCGCCATGCCCAATGTTGCCCCAACTGCACCTTCAGCTGATAACATTGCATGACCTTGAGCCAATGTTTGTTGCATCGGCATAGAGAGACGTTGGTCTCGCCCTGGAAGCTGCGAAATTTGCTCCAGCTGATGGTGGTAAGCTTCAGCATCGCCATTGACTGCCGCTTTGTGCAGCTCACGTCCTGTTGAAATTAATAGCCCTACGCCAGGCAAAGCTAGGTTGATGACAGCATTAACGCCAGAACCTTTCAGTTTTTCTTTGCCCATCTGTAACAGTTCGGCACCAAAACCATCCATTTTCCCCGGGTACTGAGCCTCTAAACTCACCTGCATACGCGGATCTTTGCTGATCGCGTCAAACGTATTTTTAAGCTGCTGGTACGTATCGCTGCTCACCTTGACTTCATCCAACAAGCTGACAACTTCTAAGATTTTGCGCTCAGTAAGCGGCTCACCGCGATAACCAGAAGGGCTAACTAATGAGTAAGCTAGCAAGGCAACCTCAGGCTTTTCTTGTTTAAGTAGTGCCTGTTTCAAATCAAGGTGAGTTTTGATGTTTTCTTGGAAAAACTTAGTGTATTTGCTTCTCAACACGCCTTCGTGGATAGAAGCAAACTTGTGACCTTTGTGGAACGTTGAAGGTTCTTTTACCTCACCTCTTTTACTGATCACTCGGTCATCTTTTTGCGCAGCGACTGCACGAAACTGTTCTAGATCAGGTACTGGGCTTTGGCTGATTTTTTGCGTTGTATTGACCATTTTTCTCTCCTACACACGAAGTGATTGAACATGAGCTTGTTCATGATTAGGGGTGGTTGGAATCGCTTGATCCAACATTGCAAAACGCGCTTGCCACAATTCAGTCTGTTCAATAACCTCATGAAACCAAGCAGTAAGATTCGTCGTGTTTAGGTGCTCAACGGGTTTACGTCCCGCTAAGACAAGCTGTCGACCATTTGGGGCTAAAGCAAGTGCAAGGCTGCCACTACCGATGCCCTGATAATTAGCATGAGCAAGAAGCTCTAAACCTTTTAGTCTTTGTTCGCCCGATTTTTCTAATCCTCCGAACGTCACGGACAACATTAAGTCATCCGTATCTGTCGCGATGAAATACAGCATGTAGCGGTCGTCGACCAGTAGCTGACAACGTTCATTGTCTTCAAAATTCAGTTCGGGTAACTCATTGAGTTGGCAAAACTCCAAGAGCAGTTGTTGAATCGTGTTCATAACTTTTTCCTTTTGTTTCAATAACTCTATTGAACAACGATTGCAGATTGAACGATGTCGGTAATGGCTTTATTTTTGTCACTTTTTCGCCTTCATTGTGAGGTTTTCCGCAGAAATCTCGCTGTAAAAACGAGTTGCCAGAGTAATCAAAAAGAGCAGCTCAGGGCTGCTCTTTCAATAAAGGTTAGATGATTAGCATGATGTATTTGCTCACTTCTTTTGCAGAGTGACTAACCCAGTTTATGGCTATCAAAAATGACTTCTGTTGGCGGGAACATATTCGAAACAGGTGGTCGTTGCGCATCTCCAAACATTGGTGCACCGAATGCGGATGTTGCCCAAGGATCAACAATTTTCACATCCTTACTCCATGTTGATGGATCTTTGATATCACTCCCCTCTTGTCGACCAACCAGTACATAAAGGTGTGTACCTGAATGACCCTTTTTAAACGCAACCACTTCTACTTTAGGCTCACCTTCAGGTGTGCCTGACATACCTTGAATCATCTCAGCAGCGGCAGCAAAGGCAAATGTAGTACAGCAGCCGGCTTTCGCGTTTTGTACTGCCTTGGCAATGTTCTGTAGAGTGCTTAATTGCGGTGCGGTCCCTCTTTGTGCTGCAGCTTGAACTCCGTTTGCAGACATAGTCGCTCGTTGATCTTGCATGATTCGCGCTTGATTCGCGTGAAGCGCTTCTAATCTAGGCTTTCCTTTGGTTTCATAAAACTGCGAACCTTTTACACCAAATGTATTTAAGTCTGTACAGGCAAAATCACCAAGCTTTTGAAGGTTAGCTTTATGTTCGTTGATCAGCGCGACACTCGATGAAGCTTTATTGGTTTTGGAAGAAGAGGCCGTTTGCGCGGCTGGCCAATGTGAGCTCGGACCAGACGACAATCTCTCTAGGTTTTTCAGACTACCAAGCGTTAACTTGTTTTCACCGTTCAACACATTTTTCAGCATCAGCTTCGCAACATCTTTAGGAATACCCTGCTTAGTAAGCAGGTTCACTACAATGTCTTTCGCTTTATTCTGGTGGCTAATACGCGCGCTGATACTTTTATTTTTTGGTGCACCCTCTTTAACAAAAATATCTTTGCCGTTGTGTGCTCGAACCTCTTTATCGTCAGATTGATTTTGTGTCGCCAAATGGGATGTTAACTGACTCAACGAGTGCATTTGCGATGTATTAATATTGACCATGTGTAATGCCTTAAACTTGAATAAATGCGTGTACGTCTGTTTGGCTAAAATCTACAACCGTATTGTTCTGAAATAGCTGAGCCCAAGTATCCACTAGCTCATTCAGTTGAATCATCAAGTTAGCAATATTGGTGAGTTCACTCTCGGCCGCGATGGCAACCTGAAGAACCACATCTTTAGTGGTTGGATTAACGCAAAACTGCACACCGCCGGTTTCTCGATATAAGAAGTTGTATTCAAGTAAAACTTGAAGTTTGTCTAACGTAATATCCTCTTGTTCTATGTGCAGGTTTTTAGAAATCAACAACTCGCCTTTTTCCTCCACGAGCAGAACATCGACACTGTTATTTTCAGCAAAATGCAGTGACCACATTTGATCGTCATACGCTGTCACGCGCTCAAGGTTCAGCACTTCTCCCAGTTCAGAGAGAAGCATATTAATCTTTCCTGTATCCATGTTGTGTCCTGTCTAATTTAATATACCTAAGTAGCCTCGAAATATATGATGCAGCGAGACGACTTGGGTATAACGGCTTATTTAAATAAGCTCATAAGGATAAGAGCGATTTTATGGCGTGATAGACACAAGAGCTTTATTTAAACGTCTCAATTTTATTGCTATTAGCCGTTTTAGCGAGGTAGAAAAATGAAGAATAAGTTGGATAAAGAAATAAGAAAAGAGCGGCAATCGCCGCTCTAAAATTGGAATAGAAGAGAAAAATTACTTGATGCCGTGAAGGCTGTTCTCTGCGTTCATAGCCAAAGGATTGAATGAGTCGTTACGAAGTTCTGCTATCGCGTATAGCATGCGTCCCATGCGACCGTTTCCATCGGTGAACCCGTGATACCCAATGACTCCTGCAAACAAGTGTTTACCCAGATCTTTATCCGCCACTGGGTTTTCTTTCAAAAATCCTTCAATGTGCTGCTTTAGCATCCCCTCACCGCCAATACTTGAAGGCAAAGTACCACCCGAAATATTTGGCCCTCGGTAGTCACGTTCAACATCAGGTACCAATCGAGCGTGTAGCTCTTTTAAGTTGTCCATATTCAATAAGTCTTTACCATTAGACGCGTACTCTTTAAGTAAAGACGTAATGTTTTCGGCATCGTTTCCTTTAGAGTTAGAAGCATTAATGATCCACGCCGCAGCTCGTTCGACATTATCGGTGACGCCACTTTTGTTAAACGCGTCCTCTGCCAGTCCTTCAGCGTATACACCTTGGCTTAGATCGGTGCTTGCTAGACCTTCGATATGGCGTTGCGCCGATTTAAGATGCATCACCTCCATATCAAACACCGCTTGCATTTGAGTGATGCTACCTGCTGGATTTTTTTGCGCTGCAGACACACCACCGCCATAGTCTTTTACTACACGTCCAGCAAGCGACTTCGCTGCACTTTCGCCAATCAGTGATGTGAGGTTTTTACCAGAATCGGTTTCTAGCATTGATTCTGTCATTGCTCGCTCCGCTAACTGGTTTAGCTCAGCAGAGTGCGATTGGACCGTTTTGCTATCCAATTTTGCGAATGCATTTAATACATCTGATGCGGTTTTTATGTTTCCATCTTTGAAGAACATTTGTCCATGCTCAACAGAAGAAGCAGCTCGTAAACGCTGAGCTTGGCCTTGCTCATTATCAAATACGGCTTTTGTAAGGGCTTTCGCAACCGATTGTGGGCTGCCTTCGCGAAACAGTTTTCCTGTCGCTTCAAAAAATCGCGCTACCGCACCATTAGTAGGATTGGCACGAGTAAATTCTTGGGTCGCTGCGTTGATTTGGTATTCTTTGCCACCAATACTCAGCTTGCCTTCGTTTAGTATCTCGTTGCGAGCTTGCGGCATGGCAGCCTGCAATGCGCTAACACTTCCAAAACTGATCATGTTTTAAACCCTTAATGTGGAAAAATGAGTAGTACTCGTTACCGGGACTTCGGTTGTTTTATTGGTTACTTTTTGCGTGTTCGCACTTTTTAGCCATTCGATGAAATTCGCTAATGATTCATCAAGAAAAGAAGCAGTTAACAGTTGCTGGTGCAGGTGTATGAAACCGATGTATCCCGTTTCTGCCTCCCAGAATACCGCTGGAGAGCCTTGCGTTAAGGCATCTTTCATATGTTGATGCAAAGCATCATCACTCGGCTTATCGCCTGAAATCAGCCCAATAAGTGTCAGGCGATCTTCTTGTGCGCGAATTGTGATTGCTGTGTTTTGGTCAATGAGTAGATGACAACAATCATCCTCATCAAAAACCAGCGACTCCAGTTGGCAGCGGCTGGCAAAATCTGTCAGTAAAGAAGTTATAAATCCATTAGCCATTCGACTAAATAATCCTATTTTTGTTGTTTTAGAGGCGCTGCTTGGTTGCAACACTTATCAACTAAGCAGCTTTCTTAGGTGTATTCTTAAGGATTTATGGCAGTGAATATTTTAGAAATGGTCGGATTTTTTTTGTTTAAAGGCATTAAAATGAAAAAACTCAGCAAGTGCTGAGTTTTTAAGATTTATTCATGAATCGTAATTTTACGCTCACTGAGCTGCTTCACCATCGCTTGCTTTAATGCATGCAACTGTCCATCAATACTGGCGTCGATGATCCCAACTTCTGTTTCCAAAATGCAGCCTCCATTTTTCAAGCGCGCATCTGCTACCACGTCAACATAACCGACTTCAGGGAAATCACTTAATACACCAGCCACCTTTTCCCTCACATCAACAACCTGCTCTGGATGGACATGTAAAATGACCTGCTTTTGGTTGCTCACCAATTGCAACGCTTCTCGCACGACGCTCACCGTGGTATCGACATCATCAAAGGTATCGATGATCTTACGTACCGCTTCTAACACCACGCCTGTCATTTTTTCTTCGACTTGCTGATAGTAATCATTACAACGCGCTAGGGTTTCAACCATCGTTTGCGCATTTTCAATCTTGGCTTGTGCGAGACCATCTTGATAACCACGTTGTTTTTCAGTTTCGTAGGCTTGTTGGGCATTAGCAATGATGCTTTCAGCTTTGGAGTTCGCGGCTTCAACTAAGTGTTGCGAATCAAGATAACTGGCATAATTTTTCGCTTTCAGCACCTTTAAGCCAGGTGCCAGCTGCAAGTTGTCTGTTTTTATTTCAACAAATGAAACCATTGGGGAATAACCTGTTTTGCGATTTTTTTTGTGAGTCGATACGCTAGATCTCGCTGATCTTTTGCCAACCAGCTAGCCATTTCCGTACTCTCGCTGAGCTGCTGTTCTAGTTTGAATTGCCAACGCAGGACAATGTCTTCTGGCGAGTTAACTAAAACAAACCTTATCCAGGAGTATCCAAGCGCTTGCATTTTTGCTTCAACAGACCGCTCATCCAATGATTCTGGCAACGGATGTTGCCAACCTTGCGGCCAACTGGATAACAACATCGGCCCGTTTTGAATCAAGAACCGAGCGCCTTCCAATCCAAAGACGTTGTTCAGAACCTGTTTCGGATGTTTTAAAACAACGCCTCGCATTGCCACACAATGTAAAGCTCCGCCCACCATCAATACGAGTTGATTCAACGCATCCGCTGGGAGCAACGCCAAGCTATGGCAAGGTTTGTTAAAAGCCGTCTCTGGAACTGGAGATAACGCCCACTCATTTATGCACCATTGGTTAAACATGGGGTTATCTCTCCAACCTTCAATATTTAATAACCAAGGCTGTTTCTGTTCTATCCAACTTTTATGGATGTATTGGCAAGGCGCGTAGTTAAATTGATGTTGTACCTGCGCGAGTGGTGTTTCTGGTTTAACCACGCTTTGTGTTCCTGCGGCACCAAGTAAAAGTAGCGATATTTGAACCGATAAGCGCAGCTACCAAGAACACCAAAATGGCGACAAAATTATTCGCCGTCTCTTTGGTGACCTGAACCGACAAAATGCTTTTAAATTGATTGTTTTGAGTAGCAACTCGTACCTCTGATGAGGGTACCATCACTACGCTGATTCGATCGTAATTCAACCCCTCAATACTGTTGTTCACCAATAATTTAATCTGAGGAACATACGAATCAAGCGCAATATCCGCCGCGTGTTTAATAAACACAGAGGCAGACGCAGGAGTTGGACGCTCTCCTGGACGTAGATCTTGATCTTCCAAAACAACATGAACACGTGCCACCAGCACGCCATCAATCTGAGATAAGGTTGAAGAAAGTTCTTGAGATTTCGCGTACACCAAACGTGCTCGTTCTGCTAATGGCGACGAGATCAAATCGTCTTTGGGAAACACCTCTTTCAATGTAGAAAACTGCTCTCTTGGATACCCTTTTCGCTTCAGCGCGTCTACCGCGAAGGCGATTTGAGAACTGTCTACCATTAACTTGACGGTGTTGTCTTTGTCAGGTTCTTTTGTTGCAACGACACCTTCGGATAGTAAGATCGACAACATCTCATTCCCCTCTTTCTGAGTTACGTTGGTGTACAGCTCGGTCTGACAACCCACCAGAAACAACGTGAGCATGATGAAAACCGCTCTCATTTTATTCATCATCACTATTGTGCCTTCAATAAGGTTTCTACGTTTTGTGTGGTTTTACCCACGGTTTTCGCGATCAGCTCTTCTTGAAAAGTAATGCGCGTCAGTGCCCACTGCATTTGCAGTAATTGCGCCGGATCATCACCCACCATCTTCATGTTGTCTTGCAGGTTACTTTTCGCGTTATCGATAGTATTTTTTAACTCGCTGATGTTTTCGAGCAAACCGCCCTCCAAGCCATTATTCGCCTCGGGAACCGACATGGCTTGCTCGAAACGTTCACTTAAACCGTCCTCGACTTGTGCATCCTGCAACTTATCAATGTTGGTTTGCATCACCTCGGTGTACTGCGTGTTTATCATATGTACTCCTAAGACAAATCTAACTTGTGACTATGAGTCACGATGTTTTTCACCATCGCATTTTTTTGAATCATGAAGCTAAGCTCATCACGAACCATGTCCAGTGTTGATGCCATATCAGGTAACGACTTCAACTCAGCCCAGCAGTGCCACAAGGCTTGTTCTTTCTGGGCACCAAGTGGAAAATGCTGCGCCAACATTTCTTTAAGTGCTGCTTTATCGACAGGTGGCTCGGCAATAAGCTGGCCCGAAAAATCCCCTAGCAACTCCTGCTTCAACACCTTTAATAAATCGGCTTGCGGGTGTTCGGTGCCCTTTGCACTCTTCGCCTCATAAAAGGCGTACCACATTGCCTCTCGTTTAACTTGAGGATCGGAGAACGCTTCATTCAACGATGATAAGACGCTTTGTTTACTGACAACATCTGCGTCTTTTAGTGATTCATACCACGCTTTGATGTCCGCCAGTTTCGCTTCTGTTTTCTCTAACGTCTCTTTTGGAGAGGCGTGTGAGGCTTCCGCTTGCTTGGCATTACGCTCCATGAGCACATTCATCTTATCTTCATCGCTCCGCTCATAATGGCGCGACTCCGATTGGCGCAGAGGTTGAGGCTGAAGAGTTAGATTACTTGAATCAACGATCATCCAAGGTTCCTAATGTCCTGAGAAAAGCTTGCAGCAAATGCTTGGCTTTCTTCGCTTCCCTGTGATGCGAGTTCTACCCAACTTTCCGCTTTGCTCAAGAAACCAGCTTTGGCGGAAGCAAGGGCCGCTAAACTGATCAGATCTGGATAGGCGTTGCAAAGTGGTTCGAGCAATTGATGAGCCTCTTCGTACAAGCCTTTATTCATAAGGCTCATTGTACGAATCATCACCACGGTCTCTTCAGAACCAGAGCTTGCTTCAAGGCCGTCCGCAATCGTGTTAGCTTCTTGATGACGATGCATACCGGTTGCCATCAGCGCGATTTCAGCCAGCAATTGGCGCATTTCTCGTTCCATGCTTTATACCTTCTGGAGAATCGACTGCATCACATCTTTAATCGCACGAGTAGTGGTCGCATTGATGTTGTAAACAACAGACCATTTGTTGATCGCGTGCTGAAGTTCAGCCAGCTTAGATGGATCATCGGCGTTTGTTTCTAGGTTCTTGATGGCAGTCGTCACCTCTGTGTTGGCATCTTTCGCTTGTTTTTCTAACTTAGTTTTAACATCATCAAGGTTTACACTGTTACTAGCATCGTAAAATGACATAAGACTTCCTCGTATTTTTTAGTTCGCTTCGTATGATTCAACGACCGCATGTGCGGCGGTGTAAGCTTCATACTGTTTGAGTAGCAATTGGTACTGCTGTGGTGAGCACCCTAAATCCAACTGACGTTTCACCACCGCTTGTGCTTCTAAGAGCTTGCTCTTAATCTTGTGCACTTCCGCACCGTTTTTGTCGTTATTTAAAATTTGTTCAAGATTTGTCATTGTTCGTCTCGCCCTCGTATCCGAGTTCTATTGTTATCACCCGCCCGCCTTTGACCAGCTCAATGCCAGCAGGCGTAACACTGGATATGCGGTAGCCTTGAGGCGTTCTTGCACCAACCATGTAACGAACGTTATCGGTCAGAATCACATATGGAACCTGACCAAAGTTAACGCTACGAAACGGGAAATCGATGTTGGTGCCTTTACTCACCTTAGGTATGGATTTCAAAACTAAATACGGTTTTTCACCATATTGTTCTCGGAAGTCTCGAGTCACACCGTAAAATCGAGTCGTTTCGATATCATCAAGTTCCCCGCGTACTTCGATGCGATCACCGCTGGTAACCAACTGGACTTTTTTCAGTAGCTCCGCATCCGTCAATAAGGCTTTTAGCGTATCCATATAGGCACCCGCTCTTTGCAGTTCAACCTTCCACGCTACGAGGCCCGGTACGTCTCGCTCTAAAATTTGCTCAACTTGGTTCCAGCGGCTTGCATCATCGATATAACCCGTCAGTAACAGTGTGCCCGTCTCATCCCCATTTTCGACTTTCACCTGGTGATAGCCGAGGTTTCGCAAAATAAATCGAACCCCGCGACGGATTTCTTCCATCGTTCTTAAGTCACTTTTGTAATTGATACCTAATACATCAATTCGACCAAGCAGATCGAGTTTCTGAGTTCGATCTTCTACATAGCCTTCCAAAACCGCTTGGCGTGCGGCGGCATTCCATTCCACACGAACGTCGCTAAGTTTGAGCTCGCCTAAGATGTTGCGCACCAAAACAATGGGTTCTGCTTCTGTGACAGTCTCATTATTGTTTCCGTTAGCTTGGCTGTACCACATACCAGCAAAAATGACACTCGGGACAAAACTACAAAGCAAGGCGATGAGCGTTGTTTTTTTCCAGCTAGAGCGTTGTACAGCAACAACAGGTGTATCCTGTTCGCTAGATTCGTCGCTGACGTTACTCACGATTAACGCATCTTCTGCGTACCCCAGTGCGAACTTCACAACGCCTACAGAGACAACGGCATGGCGTGACAACTCGATCCCATCATCTTCAACAGAGATGTTTTCACCGTTAATATTTGCCTCTTTGCAGCCTCGTAAAATGACCGAGTCTTGCTGGCAAACCAACGTGAAATGGTTAGCTTCGACCCCAGCATCAGACAGCACGAGATCTGCGATAAAGTCGTCACTGCCAAGCACAAGAGCGCCCTCAGGTAAGGTGACTTCAACTCCGGAATGCACGCCTGATAAAATACGAATTTTCCATTGCTGCATCGCGGTTAAGGCTCCTCTGATGGACGCACACACTCACTTTGTGAGTCATCGCATTCCAATACTTTTACACGCCAACCCTTTTGTCCTGTCGGCAATTGGCACTGCGTCAATTGAGACGACTGTTGCTGTGACAATAAGTCTTGCTGATAGCGCTCTGCTTGAGTCTTTGATGTGCAGCTATACACTTCGACGACCGATTTAAATTCAGCACTGTTGTTGGAAATGTTGTTGAGCTTGCCAATGCTTGGTCGCAGATCGTACTCATTACCAATCAACACACTATCGCCAATACCATCCACAACGATTCGCGGTTCTAGAATAAACATGCGCACCGTGCGGCGTTTAGTGTTGGTATTACTTCTAAACAACGCACCTAAATATGGGATGTCTCCCAACAGTGGTACTTTACGTAACTGATGACTCACTTCATCTCGATAAACACCACCGATGAGCAAGCTCTGTCCTTGCTTCACCGTCGCCAACGTACTGATTTCAGTTTTACGAACGGAAGGAAGGTCGTCGACACCACCATCGGTAATCTTTGCCCCGTCTTCGAGATGAAGGCTCAGATTGATTTCTGGTCGGGCAGCAAACCTGTCACCAACGATACGCGGGACAATTCTCAGTAACGTGCCATACGTGACCTCTTCCAGTGCTGCGGTCTCTTTACCAACCAGCTTGACGTAAAACGTGCTGCTGTTGTTCAGTACCGCTTCGACATTTTCTTGGGTTAGCAGTGTTGGTCTTGAAACCACTTGAGCACTGCCTTGAGATTCCAATAAACGGATTTGAGCCAACAGGTAATTCAGATTGGTTGAATCAAGCAAAGACTTAAAATTTTGTCCGCTACCGAGAGTCACATCACCCGAACTCACATCCCCTGTTGTTTTGATATCAACAATTCGATTATTTCCGACAGATACTCCCGCTCGCCAATCCACGCCTAACTGACTTAAATCGTTGGCACTGATGTCGACAATCGATAATGCAACTTCAATTCTTGATTGCGGTTGGTCCAATTGAGCGACCAGTTTGCGATAGAGCGGTAATCGCGCTTGAGTATCACGAACAATAATCGCATTAAGGCCCGGCTCTGCTTCAACCGTTGCTCCGCCATGAACTGAGGCGGTTTTATTGCTTTTTACAGGCTTATCTGAACTGGTAACTTCTTTGTTCGACGCACTCGTCACTTGAGTTTGAACACCAGACACGACTCGCTTTAAAACCGATGCGATACCCGGAACCGTAATGGTCTGATCTCGATATGCAATTTGTCTATCCGTTGCAGAAGCGTACTTCAAAGGAATTATTTCAACGAATAACTCGTCGGTTGAATTCGATTTCTGCAGCAGGCGCGTTTCTAATGCTTCGGCCGTTTGTACAACTAAGTCGACATAACGTGGAGGACCTGCAAGATAAACCAACCCTTTACTTTCAGCGGCTCTCCACCCATAGCGCGAATCCCACACTCCAGTGGAAATTAACGTGCTTCGTAGCTCTCTGGCGGTCAATAATTCTAATTGGAGTAAACGTGAGCGCGTTTCTGTCGCCTTATAGACATGTAAGACGGCACCATCGAAATACCACATCAAGTTATAGACTTGCGATAAGTAGTCGAGGAACTCAGCCGGATCATCAGGAGTAAAACGTCCACTCACTCGATCATTAACTTTGTCACTCACAGAAACCGAAACGCGATAGTTTGCGCCAAAGTTATTCAACAACTCTTTTAATGAGTCGTTATCTGCATAGTATCGGAATGGTTGTTCGGGCCAGTGTAAGTCTGTTGCTTGTGCGAATCCCAACGGAGCAAAGCTCACAGCACACAACAGTATCTTTGTGGCAGCACGTCTGATGTTCGGAAAGACTTTTCGCATCATGGCAACCACACATTATGATTAATCGTGTGGTTCACGCGCTCTTGCTCCAATAATGCCATATAACGCTCACATAGATTAACGTGCTTAGAAAGCAAAGAAGAGAACAGCTCAATCGAACAGTCCTCGATCCTCACTTTGCTTTGTAAAATCAGCTGCTGATCATCATTCGCTGTTAGTACGCAGCCATCTTCACAGATTGTTTTTAGTGAGAGCTGCATGCAACGTTGTAACGCTTGTTCTTGTTGATAATCTAGATGCTCTTTAAACTGGAAGGGTAAAGCTGCTTCCCATAAAAACCATGATGCGTGTTGTTTGATGGTCAGTGACAACTGATCAACCTCGATGTTGTAAGAGCCATTTTCTGAGGCAATAAAATCCCCTACCTTTAGCGTTTCCGCTAAAGATTTCATCATCTTATCTAACATTTAACGCCCTATTTAAATCTGGCTGAGGTGATTGCAAGCCTGGCCGCACTGGCCGCTTTGAGTGTCAAAATAGTAGTGATCAATGTCGCCAACAATTTGCATGCTCTTGAACCACTGCCATACTTTCGCAACCGCATTTTGGTCGTTGTAAACCACATCACATGCATCCCAGACTTCGTTCAGCTCAGGAGCTTCAAGTCGAACTTCCGAACACCACTTTTTCCACTCAGAGATAAACTGAGCAGTCGTAGAAGTGTACTCTGCGAACCCTTTAAGCTCGTCTAGGGACGGTTGCCACTTCTCAATTAACGAACGATGACATTCAATCACTTGCATCTGTTGTTCGCTCAACGTCCCGAGTTGATCTTTCAACTGGTGCTGTTGGCGCTCAATTAAATCGAGTTGCTGTTGTACAAACACCGCACTGGTGTCCTCTCCCGATAGTTTCGACCAATATTCCTTTTGAATATCGAGCTGATTGATAAGCTGTTCCACTTTAATGGAGGCATGCAAAGCGCTTTGATCAACTTGACGGTTAATCCACTCGTTTAGAGATAAATGAAAACAAAGCATCAACGTTTTTGGTACCGCTAAATTGAAGCGAAAACCAAGACGCGCGTTGATGTATTCCAGTCTTTGTTCAAAGGTCACGAGTGTGCGGCTATCACTGAGCTGCGACCCAATTTCCAAAAATAAACGCATGGCGAATCGGTCAAGCGACGCACCGAGCTTTTGATACGTTTTCACCAACTGGCTTGCGCACAGGCTATCGACGACGCTTCTATCCAACAAGCGCTGAAGTAAAGATAACTGTTCATAATTAATGACGCCTTCACTCAACAATTGTCGGTGATTGACGTGCACAACATTGAAATCCTGCGTTGATCTAGAAGCACTTTCATATCGAGCTCCTCTCTGCAAAACAGTCACTTTCCGTTGTGTCACAATGCTGTCTGGAAAAAGCGAACGGCGTCGCCAATGCTGCTTTTTCATTTATGTTCGTCTCCGCACCCCTCTCGAACGATCCAGAAAGAAAGAGGTGTAATAATTTTTAATCGTTCGTTGTTACATGACGCATAATAGAATTTACGCTGATGAGTGACTTTCAAAATTAGTCAGAAAATTTTAGTCCCAAGTCATTTCATTTCGCGATGGCTACTTGATCGTCTCCCGAACGTACACGGCTTGGCGTCGTTCCAAAACGACGGCGGTAACTCTGCGTAAAGTAAGACTGACTAGAAAACCCAGCCTCCATCGCCACATCCACGATGCTCATCTTGCTCGTCAACAGGAGTTTATGAGCGTGCAACAATCGGCGCTCACTGATCCAAGCTCTTGGAGAAATGCCATAGTGCTCATTAAATAGCTCTTTAAAAGTCGTTAAGCTAGCACCAAACTCTTGCGCATAGTCCGTCAACTTCCACTCTTTGAGATAGTGTTGTTCCATAAATCGACGTAACCGTTCCGATGTTCGGTTAGTTTGTTGTGACAGCAACGCATAGAGTGATTCTCCCCCTTTGCCGTGCAGCAAAAGAATGAGTAACTCTTCATATTTTAGGCACATGATCGCATCTGGATACGCCTGTTGCTCAAGCGTCTGCATGCTGGAAAGCACTTGCTCTACGAGTATGTTCAAACCAAAAGTAAACAAGCCAGAACAAACTTTATCTACCTTGGGCAGCATCATCAAAAGATCACTGTGCTTCTGTAATAGCTGACTAACGAGTTCGTTGTCGTAGGTTATAATCGACGCTTTGTACGCCCCGTCTAAGGGCGAGTACTCGAATAAGTAATCCCCTTGGGATAGAAACACCCCGTTTTCTGCCGCAACATCGATTGTGCAATCACCTGTTTGAACTCGAAGCTGACCATTGTGAACGACAACAATGTGAGATTGGTCTGAGTGAAATACTTCGTCAGATTTTTCATAGCGGGAAAAACTACGAATTTTTCGCGAGCTCGAGCCGACCTTTTCTGTGTTTAGTTGGCCTGACACATCCATTTTCTACCCTTCATTATTTTGAGTTTCTCAGTACGAGTGTTGAGAAACTTTCAAAGCAATACTTTGGTTGTTGTTATTTCTAAGTACTGCTATATCAATTAAAGAAGCAAAGAAAAGAGCATAGAAGTTCATATCACTTACCATACCCCCCGAATAATTAGCGAATATTCTAAGCATTACCCTTACCTAAAGGTAAAAGTTTATCTTAGTAAACTCTGCTGTCCGTCTTTATTATTTTTATCAGATAGCGTTTATTATTAGCCAAAACTTAAATATCATTTCGTTATTAAAGTTTAGGATTTTTGTTATACATTAGAATAAAATTAAATAGATTATGGTATCGTTTATCGAACAAACTGAAATTTCCAAAATCTTAAAATTGTATGTTTTATAGCCTAAAACGCCAAGCCAACGTGTTCAAGGAGCGAGATATAATCATAAAGAATGCTATTTTTGCAACAAGTATAAGTCTAAAAAACAACTGACCCGATGACTTAAACCATGTGATTAATGTTTGTAAAAAACAACAAAACTTTCACAACAGGAAAGAGCAAATCTTTATTTTTAATAATTTAGTAAGGTCTAATAAAATGTAACCGATTACTTTTCATCTGGTTATTTTTTTGGCACGAGCATCAAATTTTCCTGCTTTCCCTCCACTGAAAATAAATAGTTCTTTTCTTTTTCCGCTACAAGTTCCCCATTCGAGTATAGCTTTCCAATTATCTTCATGTTTCCGTCACCAGCTTGAATCGGTGCAATTAAAAATGAATACTGTACGGGTAATTGAACGCCTTGGTAGTGCTGAAATGCAGACTTAAAGCACTGATTTTCAATTACTTTACATATCTCCACATCAAGAGACGTAATCGAAGGTGGAAAGTATCCATCGACAGAAACCCAACCATAGAGTGCCGCCTGACTCTTTGTGTCAAAGCTACCTTCCCTTACAATCGGCACAGACTGACTACACCCACTTAGTAGGAATAGTCCGACAAAACCAGCCCACATAGAATTGTTCATTATGACACCATAAACTTATTTTATAGACTTAGTTCATTTTAATTTCACACAATTCTTTATGTAAAAATATAAAAGATCAACTTATATTTATACTACAAGCGGACAATAAATCGCATTCTTCAACAACACATATTTAACATTAGATTTAATTTAACTCATCGTGACTGCACCTTAATACACTTTCAATTAGACGGGTATATTAGAGAACAAAGATATTTAAATATCTAAGAAGCACCACAATATGCATCAGAGCACATTTGTTATCGCTGTTCTATTTAGCTCACCGAAATTAAAAACCAAAATATAATAACAACCGACCAATATTGATAAACACGAAGAGATACATCTAATATTTTCCTTGATAAAATTTCAAAAGGGACTATTCCTATGTCAGCACGCCAAACTATCGATGAGATTTTGCTAAAGTTTGCTCATCAAATAGGCTTGCCTGCACTGCATCTAACGGAAAATGAAGTAAGCTTAGCGTTTGATGATAATCTAAGAGTGCATATCATCTTTCATCCTGAATCGACAACCCTCCAGCTCGAAGCTGAGATTGTTGGTCTTCAAATCGTTAATTCCGATCTCTATCGTTCTTTCCTAGCCTTTAATTATCACTGGCCTGAGCATCAATTATTCTTTAGTTTAGATAATCATCGACATGTACTCTGTTTAAACCGACTCATTAACATTAAGCGACTGGATTATGAGTATTTTGAAACTGCTTTGGCGGAATTGTTGACGCAAAGTGAGTCGTGGGAGTCGTTATTGTCTGCTCATGTCGCCACTGCTGAGGTAGCTCCGATGCCACAAACTTTAGACTTAAGAGTTTAGGTGTCTCTATGTCCAACGACATCCAATCTAAATACACTAACTTACCGGTTCATGAAGTAAAGCAAGCACAGCAAAGTGATGCTCTGCCACAAGGAACATTTCATGGCCGCAAAGTGACCCTACTCTCTTCATCAGAAAGCAGTTTGGCTCGAATGAGCTCTAAAAGAGAACTTAGCGAATGTTTAAACCAGTTTGCGAGTCTTGAGTCTTGTAATCGCGTCTTGGATTTTGATCAGCAGTTTAGTCTTGAAAAGCAAAACACCGCGGTCGAAAAACTACTTGAACGAAAAGTGACCGTAATTCAACGTTCCTGAGCACGCAATATAGATGGGTTCAAAATATAAATTTCACGTATATACACCCTCCCACCCGCAAGCCCATGCAATAAAAAACCCCGAAGGCTCGGGGTTTTGTTTAGTACTGCTTTTTCTTTGTTAACTACTTCATTTAGAAGAAGCCTAGTGGATCAACACTGTAGCTAATCAATAGGTTTTTCGTATTTTGGTAGTGATCCAGCATCATCTTATGTGTTTCGCGGCCGATACCCGACTTTTTATAGCCACCGAACGCAGCGTGTGCAGGGTAAGCGTGGTAACAGTTAATCCAGATTCGACCAGCTTCGATATTACGGCCCATACGATATGCGACGTTCGCATCACGCGTCCAAACGCCTGCGCCTAAGCCATATTCGGTGTCGTTCGCGATTTCCAGAGCTTCCGCTTCATCTTTGAACTTAGTGATAGCAATCACTGGGCCAAAGATTTCTTCTTGGAAAATACGCATCTTATTGTGGCCTTCCAACATCGTTGGCTGAATGTAGTAACCCTGATTGATTGACTCTGGCTGTTCAGATACGCCACCACCAAAGACCACTTTTGCGCCTTCTTCACGGCCAATTTCGAGGTAACTTAAAATCTTATCAAACTGTTCTTGAGAAGCCTGAGCACCAACTTGAGTATCGGTATCGAGCGGGTTACCTTGCTTGATTAACTGCGCACGTTCCGTCAATTTCTCTACGAACTTATCGTAAATCGCTTCATGAACTAATACGCGAGATGGACAGGTACAAACTTCGCCTTGGTTGAAGAACCCAAGTAACGTACCTTCAATACACTTGTCGAGATACTCATCTTCATAGTCGAAAATATCTGAGAAGTAGATGTTTGGAGATTTACCACCTAGCTCAACTGTCGATGGGATTAAGTTGTCTGCTGCACATTTTAGAATGTGATTGCCAACTTGTGTTGAGCCCGTAAACGCGAGTTTTGCAATGCGGTTGCTGGTTGCTAATGCTTGGCCTGCTTCTGAACCAAAGCCGTTTACAACGTTGATGACGCCCGGAGGAAGCAGATCACCGATCTTTTCCATAAGAACCAGAATCGACGTTGGCGTTTGCTCTGCTGGCTTCAATACCACACAGCAACCCGCCGCTAGTGCCGGTGCTAGTTTCCAAGCCGCCATCAGCATTGGGAAGTTCCACGGAATAATTTGACCAACCACGCCAATCGGCTCCGGGAAGTGGTAGCTTGCGGTGTGCTCATCCAGCTCCGCCGCACTGCCTTCTTGTGCGCGAATACAGCCAGCAAAGTAACGGAAATGATCTACCACTAAAGGTAAATCTGCCGCCAAGGTTTCGCGAACTGGTTTGCCGTTTTCCCATGTTTCTGCAACCGCAAGTTCTTCTAAATGCTGTTCGATACGATCAGCGATTTTCAGCAAGATGTTCGAGCGTTCAGTCACACTGGTTTTTGCCCATTTAGTTCTGATGTTGTGTGCCGCATCCAATGCTAAGTTGATATCTGCCTCGCCAGAACGAGCAACTTTACAATACGCTTGTCCGTTGATTGGTGAGATATTGTCAAAATACTCACCACCCGTTGGTTTTACCCATTCCCCACCGATAAAGTTATCGTAATGCGATTTAAAGTTAACAATGGCATTTTCACTACCTGGCTGTGCATAGATCATAACTCTTCCTTTTGTTTCTCGTTCAATGTGTTATTGCAGTGTCGTATCGCACTGTTCACAAAGAGCATTACGCAAGTCACACGCCAACTACACCACACTTGTTGTTAATTAAATGTAAAACTATGATTACCAAGCGATAACAAACCAAGTGAGCGATGTTTGAGCGGATGTATGGTGTGAACACCAATGTTCAAGTGTTCCAAAATGGCACACCCTCACTGTGACAAAATGGTACAGTCATGGAACTTCAACACATTAGCGATAACAATTGGCTTTCAACTTCATGGATCCGAAGTGAACAGGCGGGTTTAAAACAGCGTCGACGCCCTGACGATATTCGAGTGACACCAGCGACACTTCAAGATAGGCGTCACCAACTCAACTTCTTATTGGAAACCGTCACCCAGTTTGCTCTCCCGCTGTTTAATCAGCTTTTTGCTCATAGTGACAGCCGCTTAATTCTGACGGATGCCGACGGCGTCATCATCGGCAGTTGGGGACAACCTAAGTTCCGCGAGAAGTTGACCGAAATTGCGCTAAGCTCTGGTGCGTGCTGGCAAGAAAAGGTCAAAGGCACCAACGCGATTGGGACTGCGATAGTTGAAGCAAAACCGGTCTCAGTCATCGGCGATCAACACTTCATCCAACATCATCGTTTTATTAGCTGCTCGGCCAATCCTATTTTCGATCATCTTGGTCATTTGATTGGCGTGCTAGATATCACCAGCGAACAAAAGAAACATGATTTCTCAACTCAGGTGCTGGTGCAAAACATGGTCCAGCAAGTTGAAAATCAATTGCTTAACTTGATTCCACAAGGGCATATTCGTGTGGATTTGGCATGTGAGAAAGGCTTACTGAACAGTGGGTGGCAAGGGATTATCATCGCCAATGAAGATGGACAGATTCTTGCGCACAATCAAGTTGCTTCTCAGCTCCTCGCGCAACAAAACGTCATCGGGCAATCGCTCGACGACATTCTTTCTATCCAAAGTGACGAGCACCCTTTCGTGTTCAAAACAAAGCCGCTGACCGAAAAAAAAGTGAAGTCTCGTTCTGTTACCGCTTCCAATGATCTGCATTATGGTGATTCCACTGTCGAGCATTGCTGGCAACAAGCCAATCGCGTTATCGATAAAGACATCAGTTTACTGATTCTCGGAGAGACTGGTGTTGGTAAAAATGAGTTTGTGAAAGCGCTACATAAAAACAGCCAGAGAAAAAAGGGGCCGTTGGTTTCCGTAAACTGCGGCGCACTACCAAAAGATTTGGTTGAGTCCGAATTGTTTGGCTACGTGGCTGGTGCATTTACTGGCGCAAACAGCAAAGGCTATCAGGGAAAAATTCGCCAAGCACACAAAGGGATTTTATTTCTGGATGAAATCGCAGATTTACCCTTGGAAGCTCAAAGCCGCTTGCTGCATGTATTGCAAGATAAAACCGTGCTTCCTGTGGGTTCAAACCAAAGTGTTCAAGTCGATACGCAAATCATTGCGGCCACACATAAAGATATCGAGAACTTGGTTAGCGAAGGATTGTTCCGTCAAGATTTATACTATCGCCTCAATGGTTTGATCATCGAATTGCCTCGCTTCGAAGAGCGAGATGATAAGCAACAACTGATCGAGAATATTCATCGACGTCACGCTGAATCTGAACAACAACTCTGTCCTCACCTACTTTCTCTACTGCTTTCTTACTCTTGGCCAGGAAACCTGCGAGAACTCGATAGTTTAATCAAAGTATCCGCGTTAATGGCGCAAGGTGAAGAAACGTTGGAGCTCGCTCACGTACCGACTCACCTGAGTAAGAAGCTCAGCCAAGCTCAAGACGTAACAACCGCTACAGAGCCGACATTAAAACTGCGTGCAACCGTCGAAGACAAACTGCTCAAAACATATCAAGCCAATCAGGGGAACATCAGCAAAACATCTCGTATGCTTGGCGTCAGTCGAAATACGATTTATAGAAAGCTGAAAAACCTCGGCATATTGGGTTAATCCATAATCTCAGATACAAAAAGAGCACCTTTGCGGTGCTCTTTCTATTTGAAACCTAGCTTACAGGCCGCCTTGTTGTTGAGCCTGTTTTACTAATGCCTGACGTTGAGTTTCCTTCTCAGAGATCACTTGGTTGTCCTTGTGTATTTCCTGATCCAATTCTGCCGGAATGAAAACAAAGTACTTGTTAAGAGTCATCTTAGAACCTCAATTTGTTGTGTTAATCACCTTCTTGGTCAACGTAAACAACACCAGAAAAACACGTTTTACTGGATCCTTGTTGCTGGTTTCAAAAAATAGAGGATGTTCATTTATTAAACATCCTCCATGTGGGCGCCAATTATAGGCGTAGTTCAAAGGCTTACCTAGCACTCTTTTTCGCCTTTCTTGCAACCTTAGTTTCATTCTCAAATCTGATGCAATCACACATATTCAATAAAGTATTGTTAAGCAAAGAAAAGTGATTTTCATCGTGACTGATCATGAGGATGAGCTTCCCGAAATTATTGACTTGAAATTACGCCTAGTAAACTCGAAGGCTGCAATAATAGCGTTAAAAGGCCTTAATCCACACAGCAAAAACTTTGAAGTGATAGACAAATGCATTCATATATTTGTAAATCCGTTTATGGATTTGTCTACCAGTTCAATATTTCACCTTTTTTGAGAAATCTTTAGCCGCTTTTTTGTGTGAAACGCAAAAAAAGAACAGACAATCAAAGCGTGGTATATGACCACACTTGTCTATCCCCACTCAGCTTTGGGAGGCGTTTATGAAAAGTAACAAACTTGGCCATGTGATGTCTTTCAGCAGAATGTTTTCCTTCATTGCGTTTTTGACGGCTACATTCGCATGGATTCTTAGCATGTATGCCCTATTTACTGTTTCTGTAGTGGCTCTTGTGGTCAGCGCAATTCTCTACCTCAAAGACAGGTTTTATCAAAACAAGAAAACGACCACAGAAAAGAGCGCCTAGGCGCTCTTTGAGTTTCATAAAGCCAGACACAAAAAAGGATGCTTAGGCATCCTTTTATACTTAGTCGATTTACTTAAAACGATTAAACGTCGTAAGTTGTAGACGCTGTGTCGCCGCCTGTACCAGTCCAGTTCGTGTGGAAGAATTCACCACGCTCACGGTCGATACGCTCGTATGTGTGAGCACCGAAGTAGTCACGTTGAGCTTGCAGTAGGTTCGCAGGTAGACGAGCTGTTGTGTAACCGTCTAGGAATGTTAGTGCAGAAGTCGTACATGGCATTGGGATGCCTGCTTCTAGAGACTTAGCTGCCACTTTACGCCATGCTACTAGGCTGTTTTGTAGGATGCCTTTGAAGTAATCATCAGAGCCTAGGAATGCTAGTTCTGGGTTTGCTTCGTATGCATCACGGATGTTGCCTAGGAACGCGCTGCGGATGATACAACCACCACGCCACATAAGAGCAACGTTACCGTAGTTTAGATCCCAGCCATTTTCATTCGACGCTTCGCGCATTAGCATGAAGCCTTGAGCGTAAGAGATGATCTTAGACGCTAGAAGCGCTTGACGTAGTGCGTCAACCCACTCTTGCTTATCACCTTCAACTGGTGTGATTGTCTTACCGAACAGTTTCTCAGCTTCAACACGTTGATCTTTCAATGCAGATAGACAGCGAGAGAATACAGACTCAGAGATTAGCGTTAGAGGAATACCTAGGTCTAGAGCGTTGATACCCGTCCATTTACCTGTACCTTTTTGGCCAGCAGTGTCTAGGATTTTCTCAACTAGAGGCTCACCGTCTTCATCTTTGTAGCCAAGGATGTCAGCCGTAATTTCAACAAGGTAGCTGTTTAGCTCAGTGTTGTTCCACTCAGCGAATACCGCTTGCATCTCGTCTGCAGACATAGCAAGACCGTCTTTCATGAACTGGTAAGCTTCTGTGATCAGCTGCATGTCGCCGTATTCGATGCCGTTGTGAACCATCTTAACGAAGTGGCCCGCACCGTCGTTACCAACCCAATCACAACAAGGCTCGCCTGCATCAGTTTTCGCAGAAATACCTTGGAAGATAGGCTTAACCGCTTCCCAAGCTTCTGGAGCGCCGCCAGGCATGATAGATGGACCGAAGCGCGCACCTTCTTCACCACCAGATACACCAGTACCGATGAAGTGGATACCTTTTTCACGTAGTGCAGCAACGCGACGGTTTGTATCTGGGTAGTTCGTGTTACCACCGTCGATGATGATGTCGCCTTTGTCTAGTAGAGGGACTAGAGCGTCGATGAACTTGTCTACCACGTCACCCGCGCGAACCATTAGCATCACTTTACGTGGCGTTTCTAGCTTCTCTACTAGTTCTTCTAGAGAGTATGCACCGATGATGTTCGTGCCTTTTGCTGGACCTTCCAGGAACTCGTCTACTTTAGCAGCAGTACGGTTGTGAGCGACCACTTTGAAGCCGTGATCGTTCATGTTTAGGATAAGGTTTTGACCCATTACCGCTAGGCCAATTACACCGATATCACCTTTCATTGTTTCTCTCCAATTTTGTTTCATTGACGAGCAGCGTTTAAGCAATTTTTGCTGCTGCGTCCAAATCTAAATACCATTCCGTCAGACCAGATTTCGCTTGAATCTTAGCCGCTGGGTATGGCAGTGCGTGTGCAGGTGAACTGTTGATCTCTTCAACGATGTCCGCTTTTCCTGCACCAAGCACTAAGTAACTGATGCGTTTTGCTGCTTCTAAAACGCGTGCCGTTTTTGACACACGAAGCTGGCCCGACTCAGGATGAGACGCCACAAGAGATAGGTTCACATCATCATAATTCGTTTGGCCAGGGAACAGAGAAGCTGTGTGACCATCTGCACCAACACCTAATAAGATCCAGTCAAACACAGGGGTTCCGTTTTCAGTCGGAATCACCTCTGACATCTCTTTCGCAAAGCGTTCCGCTTCCACTTTAGGGTCATCTTCACCGCGTATACGGTGGATGTTTTCTGTTGGAATGTTTACTTGGCTAAACAGTAGCGCGTTCGCTTCTCCGTAGTTGCTTTCCGCATCGTCAGGTGCGACACAACGTTCGTCACCCCACCAAAAGTGGAGATTTTGCCACTGAATAGAGGTTGCGTAAGCCTCTGAAGCCAACAGTTTGAACAGCATTTTAGGAGTGCTGCCGCCAGAAAGAGAGATGTGAACAGGTCGGCCCATTTCGCTGAACGCTTTCATGTCGTTAGCTAGGCTTTCAACTACCTGCTCTGCTGTTTGGTAGATCTTATGGTTGATCATAGTTCACAGTAATCCGTATCTGTTAAGTTTTTACATGGGAAGCGCCAAGCGCGACCATCACGCTGTAGCAGGTCGTCTGACTCTTTAGGACCCCATGTGCCGCATGCGTACCCGAAGAGGGATTGTGGATCTTGTTTAAAATCTAAAATTGGCTGTACGTACTGCCAACACGCTTCCACCGCATCACTACGTGCAAATAGCGTAGCATCACCATTCAAAGCATCAAGTAGAAGACGCTCATACGCAGTTAGCATTTGCGTTTCTTGTAGGTCAGCGTAATGGAAGTTCATTTTCACTTCTTTCGCTTCAAAACCTGCGCCTGGCTCTTTCAAGCCAAAGCTCATTTGAATGCCTTCGTCTGGCTGAATGCGAATGATCAGCTTGTTTTCTGGTGCGTTTTGACCAAACACTGGGTGCGGTGTTTGTTTAAAGTGGATAACCACTTCAGTCACGCGTGTTGGAAGACGCTTACCAGTACGCACGTAGAATGGCACGCCATTCCAACGCCAGTTGTTAATGTATGCTTTCAAACCGATGTACGTTTCGGTACGAGAATCATCTGCAACCCCCGGCTCTTCACGGTAGCCACGTAGACTTTGTCCACGAACTTCAGAAGCGGTGTATTGACCTAATACTAGATCGTTACGCAGAGCGTTTTCGTCCAAAGGTTTTAAACACTGGAGTACTTTAACGACTTCATCACGCATCGAATCTGCATTGATCTGTGCAGGTGGCTCCATACCCACCATCGCCAATACTTGTAGCAGGTGGTTTTGGAACATATCGCGCACGGCACCCGAGTTGTCGTAGTAACCACCACGCTCCTCTACGCCGAGGAATTCTGCTCCCGTGATTTCAACATAATCAATGAAGTTACGGTTCCAAAGCGGCTCAAACATCGCGTTTGAAAAACGAAGTACAAGAAGGTTTTGTACCGTCTCTTTACCTAAGTAATGGTCAATTCGGTAAATTTGATGCTCTTGGAAGTGCTCGTGAATTTCTTTATCCAGAATACGCGCTGATTCAAGGTCATAACCGAATGGTTTCTCAATAATCAGGCGTTTCCAACCATCTTCTTCTTTGTTTAGGCCGTGTGCTGCAAGACTTGCAGGAATCACACTGTATAAACTTGGTGGGGTTGCTAAGTAGAAAAGCGTATTGCGCTGATCGAAACGATATTCGTCAGCAAGTTGGTCTAAACGAGAAGATAGCTTACTGTAATCTTGTGTGTCAGAAGTATTGATAGCTTGGTAGTGCAGATGATTAATAAATGCATCAAGCGTTTCTGGCTCAGTCTTTTCCATTTCCTGAAGCGATTTTTTCAGCTTCGCACGGTAAGACTCATCACTGTATTCAGTGCGACTTACACCCAGAATGGCAAAATTTTCTGGAAGCTGCTTGTTCGCATAGAGGTGGTATAAAGCAGGAATGAGCTTACGGTATGTAAGGTCACCTGAAGCACCAAAAATAACGATGCTGCTGTTTTCTGGTATTACCATCATCTTTCCCTTAAAAACGAGGTACTTATTGTGTGCCCGGATACGGCTAAAGGATGAGCCAACCCTATCAATGGCACCTCAAAATAGAAAATTGGTCTTACCTATTACGTTGATAGGTAAAGTCTATAGGCCCAAAGAACCTCAAGAAGTAGCACTCCCAAATCTGTTGGAAACACGACGTATTAAGGTCATTTAGGTCACTTATGTCTCAAAAGTACACACTGTACTCGCTGGAGGAGAGTCCGACACGGTGCAGTATTGTCTACGACTATTTGATTTACATCAACACTTGCCAGTGCAAACGTTTAAATAAGTTGCACAAAACATCATAAACATTTGTATTTTATGGATAAAAAAAGTTGCACTAACGTAAGACAAAAATTAAGCAAAAACTCTAATATGGACAATCCTTATCCATCCTTGCAATCCATTACAATTTTATTGTGATCTATGTGGCCTGAATTTTATCCTCTCACTCTATTGATAATGATACTCAATTAAAGATAATGAGGATACTATTAATGCGAAAGTAGAATGTCATGAAACCAAGCACAAAGAATCTGCACCCGATAAACCGAATACACTCTGTGCTTGATTACATTCACAACAATCTAGATATCGCACTTAGCGTGGATGAAATCTCGAAAGCAAGCTGCTGGTCACGTTGGCAACTGCAACGCGTTTTCCAGCAACACACTGGCGTGTCCGTCGCTCACTATATTAGAGAGCTTAAACTAAGCCTTGCGGCTGAACGCTTAATCCATACATCAGATCGCTCGTTAGATATTGCGATAGAAATGGGGTTTGCTTCTGAACATGCATTCAGTCGAGCGTTCAAAAATATGTTTTCAAAGAGCCCTCGAGATTATCGTAAAGCTCAGCAACTAACGGGCTTGAGGCAACCTTTAACATTGCGCGATACACCAGAAGACGAAAATAGACATAAGTGCTTTATCGAAGTTCGAATAGAAACAAAACCTGCTTTTGTGCTTGCTGGTTATCATGAACCTATTTATGGATTGTTTTCCGCAACGCCCAACTTCCAATCCAAAGTGCCCTCATTATGGTCACAGCTCTATTCATCTGAAAACCATACTCACCTGGAAAGAAACTATCTTGGTGTGATTGACGTAACAAAAGCGTATTCAAACAACCAGCAACTCGAGTATTGGGCTGGTTATGAGTACAACTCAGCGTCAAGAACTTCAATATCCAAAGGCTCTACGCAAGAACCAGATCTTCTGGTTGTTCCTAAGCAAACCTACGCAGTGATTACGCACATAGGTAAAGCATCAAATCTAGCGGCGACGCTTGAGTGGTTCATTTTGCACTGGCTCCCCTATTCCAATTATCACGGTATTGATGGATACGAGTTAGAAGTTTATCCAGAAGACTATGAGGTTGAGAGCGAGAATGCCCAAATGCATTACTGGATACCTGTCAAACCGAACGAAGCCACGCCTATTAGATAGAAGCCTAAGCACTTAGGTTCTGGCTTTGCACCAAATTGTTAACTTTTCCTATTTCTTTCGCTATAGAATGCAAACAACAATCATTATCAACAAATAAAAGTAGTGGAATTAATAAATATGGAAAGTCCGAATCGATTTCATCGTTCTGCGGTTGCAGTCGTGGTATCCGCGCTTATTGCTGGTCACGCCAGTGCCACTGAGAGCACTTCTCAGCACGAAACTATCACAGTACTTGGCGAAACATACCGAAACACCGCAACTAAAACCGTTTTAGAACCGGAGGAAACACCGCAAGCGATCACGGTAATCACTAAAGATGACATGGACCTGCGCGGCGTAAACTCGGTGAGCGAAGCATTGCGTTACGCGCCTGGCGTAAATACAGAATTGCGTGGCGGTGCCGTTTCCCGACTCGACCTATTCAATATTCGTGGTTTTATTAACTACACCAACTTTTATGATGGTCTTCCTTTGCTGTACAACGGTTGGAACCTTCAACCTCAGGTCGATTCCGTTGCTCTTGAGCAAATCGAGGTTTTTAAAGGGCCAACATCTGTTCTTTACGGCAATATTCCACCAGGAGGTATGGTCAATATTATCGCCAAGGCGCCTCAGTCAACACCCTCACACTCTGTCTCGATTAGTACAGGGACTAACAGCCTAAAAGAACTGACGTTCGACACCACAGGACAAGTTGATGATTCTAATGTTGATTACCGTATCGTCGGCCTGGCAAAACAGCGAGATGGTCAAGCCGATACGTCTGAAGATGAACGTTACGTACTCGCCCCATCTTTCAATTGGCAAGCGACAGAAAGCACATTAGTGAACGTGAATGTTTACTATCAAAATGATCCATCAGCAGGTATCTACACGACTGTGCCTGCGTCTGGCTCAGTGATTAAAAACCCACTTGGCTCGATGTCACCAAGCACTTATTTAGGGGATGAGGACTGGAACACTTACGAACGCGAAGTTCTGATGATGGGCTACAAAGTCCAACACGACTTTAACAACAATTGGCAATTTCTACAGAATGCCCGCTACATGACCGCCGATGCCTATCAGGAAAACACATATAACGGTGCACTTGAAGCGGATAACCGTACCGTTGGTCGAAATGCCTATTTAACCGATGAAAAGTCCAAATCCTTTGTGATTGACAACCAACTATCTGGCTACGTTAAAACAGGAAATTTTGAACATAACTTATTGTTCGGGCTTGATTATCAGTATCTAGATTCAGATGTAAAATACAAAGACACGCTTGGGTATTCGCTAACTCAGGACATTTTTAATCCTGACCACAACAGCATTGATCGTAATGCACTGAATTTCCAATACAAACAAAACTTAGATATCAAAACGAAGCAGATTGGCGTTTATTTCCAAGATCAAGTTCGTTACGACCAACTTGTAATGATTGCAGGTCTTCGTTGGGATAAATACGATTCAAATACAGACGCCGTTAGCGATTATCTAGGAACAGTATCCAACAGCAAGGAAGAGTTAGACGATACCAACGTATCTTTCCGAGTCGGTGGTTTGTATGAGCTAGACTTTGGTCTCTCGCCATACCTTACTTACTCGGAAAGTTTTGAGCCAATTGCGGGTGCCGACTCTTCTGGTAAAGCATTTGAGCCATCAACCGGTCATCAATGGGAGTTAGGCTTTAAATACGCACCATTATCTGGTGATATCTCAGGTAACTTAGCACTCTTCCATATTACGAAGAAAAACGCGATCTTGACCGATCCGAATAATCCATATGCACCGAACTATCAAGCGGGCGAAGTGGTATCACAAGGTATTGAACTTGAGGCAAAATGGCAAGCTACAGCACAAGCTGATTTCACTCTAGGCTATACATATACCGATATGGAGATTACCGAGGACAGTTATTACAACCAAGAAGGTAAAACGCCGGTTTGGGTACCTGAGCAAACGGCCTCTCTATGGGCAAATTACTTCTTTGAAGGAAATCTTTCAGGCCTTCGTACCAGTGCTGGCGTTCGCTATGTCGGAGAAGCACAAATTGATGCACAGAATAGTCAAAAAGTACCGGACTACACCTTGTTTGATTTAGCAGCAAGTTACGATTTCTCAACGGTATCTGAATCAATGAAAGGGGCTAGCGTCACGCTTTCTGCAAGCAATCTATTCGATAAAGAATACTATTCTTGTTACGACAAAAATAACTGTTGGTTTGGCGCTGAGCGCTCTATCGAAGCGAAGTTAGAATACAACTTCTAACCTCTTAGAACGGAACAGCCGTAATTTGTAAAGCGATGGTTTCTACAATAAGCCATCGCTTTTTATTTTGCATAGAGCATCAATATAAACGCTACCGCGTCACTTTTTTATAGCACCTTTCTGGCCTACCTACCGACCCATAGTTTAAATCAGCCTCTAGTTCACCAGTACTGATAAGAAACTCAAGATAACGTCTAGCGGTTGTTCGGCTCACTCCGATTTTTTCACCTGCCTCATCAGCGGTCAGCGCACTGCCATTTGGGAACAACTCTCTGATCTTGTCTAGGGTTACACCATCAATCCCTTTTGGTAATCGGTTCGGCAAGTTGTCTTGATTGGCGTGAGACTGCAGCATTTTATCAACGAGGTTCTGATCCAAACTCTCTGCGATGTCTAGTTGTTGGCGTTGGGACACATACTTTTTCAGTGCGGCATCTAAGCGTGGAAACATCACTGGTTTGAGTAGGTAATCAACGACTCCCCCTCTCATTGCCTGTTGTAGCGTATCGACATCCCTTGCCGCGGTAATCAAAATGACATCACACGTTTGGTTGTTCGCACGTAATGTATTGAGTATCTCAAGCCCTGTTCCATCAGGAAGGTATACATCCATCAACAAGAGGTCTGGCTTAAGAATATCGAGTTGCATTTCCGCTTCCATTCTCGTGGTCGCAATGCCGACCACTTCCAAACCTGCCAATTGGCTCAAGTATTTGTGGTGCAGTTCAGCAATAGCCAGATCATCTTCAATGATCATTACGCGAGTCGCCATACTCATAATTGTTCTTCCTTGGGTAAATACACCGTTATTCTTGTTCCATAATTTGTGTTGGGCATCATCTCAACATGGCCGTGATATCGAGTAGCCAACTGGTTGACAAGATGCAATCCTACCCCCCGATTTTGACGAGATTTCGTCGACACCCCTTTTTTAAATAGCGCCTGCGGCTCTATATCGCTTGGTAAACCACAGCCTTGATCTATCACCTCAAGTATCACTTCATTTCCGTAATCGCTCACTGACACATCGATATTTCTGCGCTCCGATGCGACATTCGATTCATCACGAATCGAGGTTAACGTTGCATCAAAAGCGTTATCAATTAAGTTGCCCAGAATGGTGACAAGGTCTTCCGAATTTAGCCACTCAGGCAGAGGCTCCAAACGGCTGCCTTCTTCAACCACCAGCTGTAAGCCTAACTCGCGAGCACGTTCAGTTTTTCCAAGCAACATACCTGCAATTAACGGGTCTTTAACGGTGTCTCTTAAAAATTCGATCATCGCTTGATAGTGTGCGGTTTCTTGCCCAATTAACTTTTGTACGGCATCCAGCTCACCCATCTGGACTAACCCGCTAATGGTGTTGAGCTTATTTCGATGCTCATGGGTTTGCGAACGTAATAAATCTGCATATTCTTTGGTTTGTGATAACTGCTCGGTTAGGTCATTGATTTCATCCCTTAAACGGAAACTCGATACTGCCCCCACTATTTTTCCATCCACATAAATTGGCGAACGGTTTGCGATCAGACGTTTATGATTAAGGAATATCTCAATATCATGATCTTCCTGTCCGGTTTCTAGCACCGTATATAAGTCACTATCGCGTAACGTCTCAGTCAACGGTTTATTAAGAGCTGCCTCTCTATCAATACCGAGAATCTGACAGGCGCTACGATTGATCGAACGAAGTATCCCTTGGGCATCAATACTTAACACGCCTTCTTTAATGGTACTCATCGTCACTTCTAATTCGCCGTACAACCGCCCTATCTCTTCAGGCTCGAACCCCAAAATGGCGCGCTGAAACTTTCTCGACGCATAATTGGATACAATGGCATTAGCGACGACAACTACGATGACCATTAAAATCAAAAAGGCCAAAAATGGTTCGATGCGGTCTTGCAGCCGGTCGAGCAAATAGCCAACCGAAACCACACCAATGATGTTCCCTTGCTCGTCAAAAATCGCAGCTTTACCACGAACTGAATAACCTAACGAGCCCTGTGCCGTCGAAATATAAGACAATCCCTGCTCTAGCGCTCGACGATTGTCACCACCTCTCATTGGTTTACCCAACCGCTCATCAACGGGGTGAATTAAGCGCACTCCCTCATGGTCGCCAATAACGATGAATGCAGCACCGATGGCTTCGGTTAATTCTCGGAAACGAAGTTGGTATGGCTTAGGATTTTGGGTTGCGACCATTTCGCGAACAACGGCGGAGTCTGCTAAAAAACGGGCAACACCCAGTGCTTTTTCTCCCATTTCTTGCTCTTGATTGATTTTGAGATAAGTGAATCCTGCAGCGACAAGCAATAGAAGCTCTATCAACCCCGACAGCGTCATAATAATGAGCATTCGCTTACGAAAGCTGATCGTTTTCCAACTCATTGATACATCCTTATGATTCACTCCCAATCGATTACGTTAACACTCAGTTAACAGCATGGCTTTGTTGCGGTGATAAATCTGTGAGGAAGGCAAGCAAACCGCAGAGTTTACGGTTAATTAATCGACGAGCTGAAACATAAAATTACAACCATTCACCAAATTCAGCATTCCTCTCTGATACTCAATTCCATACATAAATTGCCCTTTAAAACATGATCGTGATCACATCGATTTTAGCGGTTTTTGAGGCGTTTTTAGACTTTCCAACGTATAATTTTTAATCAACGAAACCATTGAGAGTTTCGGTTAGAAAGCAGTGAAGCTGGAAGTCTATTAAAAGCTCAACATTGATGTCAGTGATTTGGAAAAAATAAAACAAAACACAAATACTGACTATATGACAAACACTTAGACACCATCTGAAAACTGGAAAACTATAAACAGAGGTGCATTTATAGTTAGAAGGAACACCAAACATGGAACGCGATACCTTTGGAATATGCCTGAATAAGGCCATGCTGTCAGAGAATATGTATTCAACGTTTACACACGTCAGGGCTTATGAAAAAAACGGAGGCGGTACTTCTGATCTCAAGGTCCTGTTATCGTTCCCTCAAATGAGTGGAAAAGACCTATTGAATACGATGCGAGGTTCTCGTCAGCTTGAGTGGAGAGCAGAGTTTCACTGTCCATATACGAAGTAAACTTGTAACATCTCCCGCGCCCAGCACAAACATAACTGGGCGCACATTACTGTCCAATTTTCCCTCCTACTTAACACCAAGTTACGAATCCTTTATATTAGAGCTTATACTCTACGACAAAGCAGCCATTATGAAAAAAACAGGAAAGTTTTGGATACTGGGCTTACTTAGCAGCTCGATTTCCCTTGCCTGTCATGCGGCACCGATCACTTTTGATACCGCATGGCAGTTATTGCTAGAAAACAACTATTCTCTTAAAGCTCAACGCTCAAACGTCGAGAATTACCAATACCAAGAGAGTGCCACCAGCAATCTCAACTTACCTCAGGTTACCATTGGCGCGAATTACACGCGTTTAGATACCGATATCACGCTGTCGGGAAAACAGATCCTAGACAGCACAGGAACACACATTAACGTACCTCCTGCTTTTCAACCTATTTTTGGTGCCTTAGCTAATACCACTTCGACCATAACCGAGCGCGATATTTTCTCTTCGTCTATTCGTGCCATTTGGCCTATTTTTACTGGTGGTCGTATTTCTGCTGCTCAATCAGCAGCAGAAGGCAAAACAGATGAGGCGAAAAGTCAGCTTCTAATGGAACAACAAGCGCGCTTTGAAGATTTGTCGAAGTACTACTTTTCTGTCGTGCTGGCAAAGGAAGTACTCGCAACGCGACAAGCGGTTGAAGCTGGACTAAAAAAGCATAGAGATTTTGCTATTAAGCTTGAAGAGCAAGGACAAATCGCACACGTTGAGCGCCTGCAAGCCGAGGCTTCTCTAGATAAAGCATCAGTAGAAACACGTAAAGCCGCCAGCGATTTGAGTATCGCTCAAGCAGCATTAGGTAAATTACTTGCACAAGATGACGCCGTAGAACCCGCTGAATCTTTGTTTATCAACGACAGTCTTCCCCCTCTAACCGCTTTTGTCGATCAAACGTTGCTTACCTATCCGGGGTTAGACCTTCTGAGCGCTAAACACAAACAAGCCTCTAGCTTAATCAAAGCAGAAAAAGGGAAATACTATCCTGAAGTTTACCTTTACGGCGACTACAGCTTGTATGAAGACGATTCTCTCGCAAGCCAAATGAAGCCTGACTGGTTAGTTGGTGTCGGTGTGAGCATTCCACTGATTGAATCAACAGGGCGAAGCGAAAAAGTCAAAGCAGCTCAAAGTGTCGTCTCACAGGTCGACTCATTAAAATCCCAAGCCAAACAAGATTTATCGCTGCTAGTACAAAAGACATACTTGGAGGCTCAGCAAGCCATTGATGAAGTACAAGGGCTCGAATCTAGCATTGAACTTGCTAACGAAAACCTGCGCTTGCGTGAAAAAGCATTTACTCAGGGTCTGTCTTCTTCTCTGGATGTTGTGGATGCGCAGCTTTATGTCGCGAGTATAGAAACACAACGTTCAGCGGCACGTTTCCGCTATTTAATATCTTTAACCAAGCTACTCGCATTGAGCAGTGAAATGAATAGCTTCGAACAATATCAAAATACCGCTTATATCCCTGCTTCAACATCCAAAGAGGTGAAATAAATCATGGCAGCTAAATCACTAAAAACCGTTTTACTCTCACTTTGTGCTTTGGGTGTTGTCTCTTGGGTTGGATATCAATTTTACCAAGCCTATCAACCTGAACCGATCCGCTTACAGGGATTAATTGAAGCCCAGCAATACAGCATTTCCTCAAAAGTTCCAGGGCGTATTGATGAGGTCATGGTCCGTAAAGGCGATGATGTAGAGAAAGGCCAGCTTATTTTTACCCTTCATAGTCCTGAAATTGAAGCGAAGTTAGAACAAGCAAAAGCAGGTGAAAAAGCGGCGGACGCCTTAGCTCAAGAAGCTGAGAAAGGCGCACGTGAGCAACAAATCCAAGCAGCAAAAGATCAGTGGATGAAAGCTAAAACCGCTGCGAATTTAATGGAAAAAACCTACAATCGTGTAAATAACCTCTATAACGATGGCGTGGTTGCAGAACAAAAGCGCGATGAAGCTTTAACTCAGTGGCAAGCAGCGAAATACACCGAAAGTGCCGCATTTCAAATGTACGAAATGGCAAAAGAAGGCGCGAGAAGTGAAACCAAAGTAGCTGCGGCGGAAAAAGCGCGCATGGCATCGGGTGCCGTAGCCGAAGTAGAAGCGTATGCGAAAGATACTCAGATCTACAGCTGGTTTGACGGCGAAGTCTCTCAAGTTCTACTTCAAAGTGGTGAATTAGCACCTCAGGGCTTCCCGGTTGTTACTGTGATAGATACAGAAGATGCCTGGGCGACACTGAATGTGCGTGAAGATTACCTTCAACACTTTAAAAAAGGAGCAACCTTTGATGCCTATTTGCCTGCCTTAAATAAAAATGTTGAGTTCAAAGTAACGCATGTTGCCGTTATGGGTGACTTTGCAACGTGGAGAGCAACCGATGCTTCTCAAGGTTTTGATCTTCGTACCTTTGAAGTAGAAGCTCGTCCAGCTCAACCCGAACCTGAACTGCGTATGGGAATGAGTGTTGTCGTTGAACTTTAATCACAACCACTAGGTTAATGCTATGACGATTAAGATTTCACAGCGGCATATCTTACGACGAGACAAGTGGTTACTTTCGTGCCTTACTTGGATACCGATTTTGCTCGCGATGATGATTTGGGGAGTGTTCTCTGCGGGCATTGCCCGGGATCTGCCAATCGGTGTGGTTGATCTACAACATTCCCAACTTTCTCGAAAGCTCATTCAATCTTTGGATGCGTCGTCGAGTCTGGCTGTTAACTATCACTACACCAGTGCAAGCGAAGCAAAAAATGCGATGATTGAAGGCGATATCTACGCTTACGCGGTCATCCCATCTAAGTTCGACCAAGATATTCTCCAACACCGCCAACCTCAACTTTCTGTCTTTTACAACAGTCAGTACATTTTGGTTGCGAAACTGATCAACTCTGCCGTTGCGCAAGCACAAGGCTATTTCGATGCTCAGGTTGAAGTAATGAGCAACTTGGCTAAGGGTAACACCACAACGTTAGCAGCGGCTGCACAGGCTGTACCCGTGTCGACACAAATAACCGCATTATTTAACCGTAACAATAACTACGCACAATTTTTGGTAACGGCTATCGTGCCAGCTATTTGGCAAATATGTATTGTAGTAAGCACTATTTTGATTCTTACCGCGCACTTTCGCATTTATGGTGGAAAGAATGGCTTTGCGTTTTTGGGCGAAAAGCCATACGCCAAGCTCACTTCCCTATTAAGTCAGTACATTCCGGTCTTTATGGCGCAAGGTGCGTTGTTCTTATACTGGTTTTATTCCGTGCTTGATTGGCCAATGGAAGGCAGTTTTTTGGTTATGCTACTAGCACAATTGGCGACGGTTATCGCCTGTATCATTATGGGAGCGTTGTTCTTCTTCTTGTCGATGGATCCTGCACGTGCGATGAGTTTTGCTGGCGCGTTTACGGCTCCAAGTTTCGCGTTCATGGGAATTACATTCCCAGTTTCTGACATGAACACACTCGCTTATGCATGGCGTTCATTATTGCCGATTACCCATTACATTGAAGTACAAGTGAGTCAAGCAAGCTATGGAGCATCGGCCGCACAATCTTTAAGCTCGCTATGGCCTATGATTGGCTACGTTGTGCCCCTGTTCATTACCGCAGCCTTGATGGGTAAACATCGAACAGCTTCATCAACACGCCAAGCGAAGGAGGCGGTATGACATTGTGGCAACTGATTAAAGCGGAACTTAAGGCCGTTCTAACCAATCCAGTCGTTACGTTGACCGTGTTTGGTGGTGTCGTATTTTACTCGTTTTTATACCCTTTGCCTTATGCACAACAAACGCCTCGTGAACAACCAATCGCGATTGTTAATCTAGATGGTAGTCAGACGAGTTTAAAGCTGGAACGTATGGTTGATGCCACCCCACAAGTCAACGTAGTCACTCGACTTCATACGATTGCCGATGCAAAGCAAGCATTTTTACAACGAGAGATCACCGGTTTTTTAGTCATACCGGAACACTTTTACAAAGACCTAATGCTAGGTAAAAGCCCGACTCTAGCCTACGCTGCGGACGCCTCGTATTTTCTCGTGTACGGAACCGTGGTAGAAGGATTGGCCCAAGCTGGAGGCACATTAGGGGCCCAAGTAAAAGTCAGTAAAATGGTGATAGATGGTGTGCCCATGAGTATGGCTAGCCATAATTACTCTGCTATTAAGCTTAATATGAAACCAACGTTCAACCCAACCATGGGTTACATCGAATACGTAGTGCCGGCAGTATTTGTTCTGATTTTACAACAAACGTTGATCATGGCGGTTGGATTACAAACGGGAACACAGCGTCATGGTCGTGGCTATTGGTCACAAGTATCAACGGGATCGCTGCTGCTTGTGAGAACGTTAGTATTTGTGGCAATTTATTATTTACTCGGCGCCTATTATTTTGGTTTTAGCTTCGAACGCTTAAACGTAAACCATATCGCCAACGCGGGCGAATTGCTGGCTATGTTGTTACCGTTCTTTTTAGGTTGTTGCGGACTAGGCTTCTGGCTAGGTTACTTATTACCTCGGCGTGAACTTGTCACCTTAGTCGTCCTAGTGAGCTCTATGCCGCTCATTTTCTTGGCTGGTTTTATTTGGCCAGTTGAAGCTATTCCTGCTCCCCTACTATGGATTGCTGATTTAAGCCCAAGTACTTGGGCGATCAAAGCTTTCTTAGCGCTAAACCAAATGGGGGCAACCTGGCAACAAGTCGCACAACATTGGACAGTACTTTGGGCACTCACCGTGCTTTGGGGTAGCGTTGCGTACTGGATTGCTAAGCGCAATAACAAGCCAGTTGTAACAGAAAGTCTAAGTTGATTTCTCTCTACAGCTCAAAGAGATAATCACAAATCAAAAACCTGATGGACGATCTGAGGGGCGAAGTATCGCCCCTTTTTATTGGCGATGTTAGCCAACGTGATTGGAAAGTTCGTTTAGCATGCTTCAGCCTCTCTAAATGGCACCTTCGGAACAATCCTATAACCTTATCGACAAATAGTTGATTTTTTGGAAGCATTGTTTATGTCACATGTTGTAACATTGCTTACCTAACGTATTGTAACAAGAGAGAATTGGATGTCTAAAGCGGAATCATCTTCCAGAAAGTTAAGCTTTATTATTATTGGCCTCGTTTTTGTGGTTTGGCTATATAGCTTGTGGGCTGATCGAGTAACACCAATCACTGGCACCGCTCGGATTCATTCTTATCTTGTCCGCATTACTCCAGAGGTTTCGGGGAACCTAACTGAAATCCATGTTCGTAATAATCAAGTCGTCAATGCTGGTGATGTGCTTTTCGAAATTGATCCAAGAGATTATCAAATTAATCTGCGTTCAGCCGAAGCAAACTTAGCCATTGCTGGCCAAAACATTGGAGCCAACACCGCGGCTGTTGAAGTGGCACAAGCTAAGGTCATTGAATCACTCGCAGCTCGTGACAACGCAAGAGAACAAGCAGCTCGCGTAACCGAGCTCGCCGCAAAAGGGGTATTGAGTAAATCTGAGCTAGACAACGCCATCGAAGCCAAAGCACGAGCTCAAGCCACATTAGAGGCAGCAGAAGCGTCCTTAGCTCAAGCCAAGCATAATCTTGGCCCCGAAGGGCAAGATAATCCCCAGATTCTCGCAGCTATAGCAAATCTTGAAAAAGCGCAACTCGACTTACAACGAACGAAAGTGATTGCTCCATCAAAGGGGATCGTTTCTAACTTACAACTCACTGTTGGGCAAAAAGCGACGACTGGCTCACCTCTTGTCACTTTCATTGGTCCGAGAGGCGTGTGGGTATCAGCGCTTGTTCGCGAAAACTCACTCGAGCATGTTCGTGCGGGACAAAAAACAAAGATTGTGTTGGATGCTTTACCTGGCAGAGTGTTTGAAGGGCGAGTAGAAAGCATTGGTTGGGGTACTGGTGGCAGTAACGACGTCGATCCGACAACTGGCTTTTTGGTTGCAGACAATAATTCCTTAAATGCACAGCGCTATCCTGTAAATATTGTTTTTGAAGGCGGAGATATTCCCGAAAACGTACGTTATGGTTCGAAAGCAACGGTCGCTTTTTTAACTGAGCAAAGCACCTTTGGAGAGTGGCTGGCCTCTTTCTGGATGAGAGTGTTGAGTATCTGGACTTATGTTTCATAGTTCAGCAAATCCAATCATTAGATTGGTTTTCACTCCGATTCTTTTACTGTTTTACTTACAGTATTCAGGTGCGCCTACTCCCTTTATCGCGCCAATATTCGTTGTGATTTTTCTAACTCTGATGCCATCTAAGCCCCCGTTCAACATGATGGTGAAATTGCTGGTAATACTCTCACTTCTCAGCTTTGGCATCGTAACTTTAGCAGGAGCGCTCATGAGCTCCCCTAGTGGCTTCTTACTGTTTACTTGGTCACTTCTCTGTTGGAGTTATTACCGAGGTCATCGCGATCCCAAAGACATCGTTTCGACACTCACTTTGATTGTTGTATTGATTATCGTGGTCACAAGCCAACAAATGGGGTTGTCGCTTGAGGGGTTGCCATGGGTCTTATTTACTAGCTTCATTGTTGCGTTGGTTGCCACATATATTAGCTTTTGGTTATTCCCTGGGGACGAAAAAGATATACAACCAGACCAAACCACTCTTGATGGTGCAGACGAACATATCGGGCTTATCGTCTTTAAAGCAACCGCATTGTGTGTTGTTTTGTACGCGCTAATATCATCTGGAAGCTCTCAAACGCTATTGATCGCAATAACATTTGGCAGCATGATTAAGCACCCAATTAATCAAGACAGTCATTCCTTTGGGCGGTATCGAATTATCACTACAAGCCTAGGGATCTTGTTTACTATTCCATGCATGCTTGCAGTAGCCACAGGTGCACCTACTTACGTTGTACTTGGCGTTACCATCTTTTGTGGCCTGCAACTAGCGTGTTTTGCAATACGTCGACAGACACACTTAACCATCTATCAATTGCTTTTTACTAACTTCACTGTGCTGACTTACCAGATTATTAACAATACGGGCATCGAATCATTTTCTGCTCAAATGACTCGATTCGTCTCTATTTCTATCGCTATAGTTCTAGGGGTACTGGTTCTCAATTTATTTAGATCAGAGCAAGAGGTGAAATAACTGCAGCCTCTCTTTCTTAAACTAACAGCGGCTGAGCGATATGAGCTTTCTCATTGAACGAAGCTTGAATAAATAAAAAAAGCATCGATCTTATACTCACATACAGAGGATTACTCCCTCCCAATAACCATTAACGTCCAATCAGAAGAAAAGAATTTTTCAAGTAAAAAAACAAGACTCGAATTGAGTCTTGTTTATAAATGTGGTCTGGATGAATACGGTTATGGCGTCGCTTTAAAATCGCGGATTAGCTTCTCCCGATACGCCGTAACAACCCTCATGATAGAGTCTTTTACATCCCCAATTTGCTTAGAGGGTTGACACCAAAGGCCAAAACCAAACTTAAAGCCTTCTAGTAATTCACAGACTTCAACGGGCTCTATATCATTATTAGAAAATTCCGAATGAGCCAGCGTTCTAGGAAGAACCGCCCACCCTAGCCCTGCTTCAACCATTTTTACAACAAGAGCCAACTGATCGACTTCTTCATGATTCGAACTGACGATAACTTTTTCACCCATTCCTTCTTCAATGAAAGATCGCAACACAAATTGCTTGCTATTCCTCAACGCAGTTAACACTCGGTCGGGTGCCATAGAAGCCAGTTCACCACCTTTCTGGACAAAGGGAACAAATTCAAAGTGACCTAAAAACGTCGAGTCTAGACTGTGTATTGCACGGCTATCATGTACATTGACAATACCGAACTGGTACTCACCAGTCGCTAAACCTTCTTTGATCTCGTTACGGTTACGAACAAAAAAGTTAACTCGCATCATCGGAAAATCTGCCGCTAATTGAACACGAAGTAACACCAGCAAACGATGTGGGATAGCACTAGAATAGGCAATACTGACACTCTCTAAGCCACCATGAGCAAGGCTCAATGCGACTTTGTCGAACGTACGGGCTTGTTCAATTGTTTGCTTTGCATAGTGGTAAAGAAGGCGAGCATCTTCAGTGGGTTCTACGGAACGGCCAACCCGAGTAAACAAGCTCACAGCAAGTAAATCTTCTAAGTTCGTAACAACCTGCCCGATGGTTGTTCTGTGCTTATTCAATTTTACAGCGGCTTTGCTAAACGAAAGCTCCTCGTAAACAGCAACGAATGCCAATAGTTGTTCAAAACTAAAATTCATAGGTTTTCTTATATCTTAGGGCTACATGGCTAAACTATCACAAGTTATTGAGAATGCTAGCTCGAAAGAGCGACGGTTAACCCGAGGCTTTTATCTTCATCATTAGATACGTAGTTATTCCGCACGTAAATGCGAAAACTTATCGCACTCACACTCCCCTTAAAGCACGTTCGACATTAGACGTAACTCATTACGAACTCTCTAAAAAATACATTGATGGATTTGATCCTACAAAAGCGATTATTACATTTGTAGGATTTCTCTTATCTTTGCATTCATCAAATAAATAGAGAAAAGCACTATGAACTCAATACCACATGAGCTTGTGTGGGGTGAAGTTTACTTCCCCCCCTTGTTGCTGGTTATTGCATTGGCTTACATTCTCACCATTTTGGTTGGAACCGTTGCAACAAAATTAGGGGTACACAAATACGTTGCGTTTCCAGCACTTGCTGAGCTGAGCCTAATTGTGATTTTTACTGGCGTTATTGGTCGATTCATAACCATCTTTTGAGGCAAATTCCGTGATAAAACGTTATCTAATCACATTTTTATTACTGTGTTCCGCTGGCACTGTGATTTTCAGTTACTACCAATCATACTCAAACAATCCTTGGACTAGAGATGGTCATGTCAGCGCGTACATTGTGTCTATAACGCCCCGTGTAACCGGGCAAGTCATCAAGGTATATGTTGAAGACAACTCCCAAGTTAATGCGGGCGACTTACTGTTTGAGATTGACCCAAGCATTTATAAAGCGGCGTACCACAAAGCGCTAGCAGCTCAAAAGCAAGCCATTGCATTACTAGCAAAGGCCAAAAATGAAGAGCAGCGAGCACTTAAGTTAGAAAAGCGCACACCTGGTGCTGTACCTGTACTGACATTGAATAACCTAGACAATGCGGTGGAGACAGCCGTTGCCAACGTAGAACTCGCGAAAGCCAATGTTGAAGAAGCCAAGCTAAACCTTGATTACACCAAGGTGTACGCTCCAACAAATGGTTACATCACTAATTTTAATCTGCGCACCGGCTCCCAAGTTGTCGCAAACTCACCAGTTGTAGCATTAATTGATGAAGACAGCTTTTGGATCGAAGGCTATTTCAAAGAAACGGATTTAGTTGGTGTTGATCCACGAGATAAAGCATACGTGACCTTAATGATGCACGACGAAATGGTGCTGGAAGGTAAAATCAAGAGCATTGGTTATGGCATCGCGAAGCAAGACGGTAGTACAGGTAACGACCTTCTGCCTAATGTGAACCCTAACTTTCAGTGGATACGCTTAGCTCAACGCATTCCAATTAAAGTGAAATTAGACAACTTACCAAAAGATTTTCAACTACGCGTAGGTATGACGGCATCCATCAAAATCATCAAACAATAAATGCGGTGAAATGTATGTTCAATGCCTCAACCAAAGAAGCAATTAAAGCTGCACTGTCTATCGTTATCGCAATCTGCCTCGCCTTATTGTTTCAATGGGAGAAACCTTATTGGGCAGCGATCGCCGTCGCGGTAATGGCATTAAATGAAAGCTTCGCTCACTCGATAAACAAAGGTCATAATCGCCTAGTAGGAACCCTACTGGGCATTGGCTATGCCTTTTTCCTCATCACAGCATTTTCTCAAGATCGCTTTTTGTTCCTGACTTTTTTTACCCTATTTTTAGGTGTATGCATTTTCATGTCGAGCGACGAAAAGTCCGGTTATGTGTTCTCCATAGGCTTTGCTGTGTGCTCTATCATCGCTTGTATGGGAGAGTTTGATAGTCAAGTGACGTTCCATTTCGCAGTACTTCGAATGCAGGAAACTATCCTTGGCATCATTACCTTCTCCGTTGTTTATCGTTTGGTTTGGCCAGTGAATACTGAAGAAAATTTCATTCAACGCTTTGAGAGCAGCCGTGAAGTGTTGCTTAAAGCTATAGACAAACCAAATGACATTGATATTGATGCGCTTGAAACCAACACAGCAAACATTGAGAAGATGTGCCAACTACTGGGATTACCGCTCACGGGCAGTTACCACCTCAAAGAACATCGAAAACTGTGGCATCAGCGCCTCGAAGAGATGAAACGTATTCAAGAACGATTACTTGAACAAGTGGAAAAGCCTCACTGTGATGATATTGACTGGAAACCTGTGGCTCAAAACCTGACGCTATTTAATATCGCTCAGCCAACCACGCATCTAATTGGCCGTACCTTATTGACTGAACAAGTGAACCAGAAAACATCTTGGCATCGTGAACACCGGACTTTCATACAGCACTTGAAAGAAGACCGCAGAAAGGTTTTACAAGGCCTATCGATGTTTATCACCTCGTTATTGGTTTGGATTTATCTCCCTGTACCAGGTGGGTTTATCTTCCCTATGTTGGCCGGTGTCTTTTCATCAATAGTACCTACAATGCCTCCTAGCGTTGTTAAAGATGCCTTCTTTGGCGTTTTGGGAACAGGTTCAGTGATACTGCTGCAATACATCTTCTTGATGCCCATGATGACTGAACTATGGCAACTAGGGTTATTTTATTTCATCAATATTATTTTGATTTGGGAGGTATTTTCTACACCACAGCTGATGATCCATAGAGTCTTAGGCGTCAATTTATTGGTGGTATTAACCTCAGGCGCACTTAACTTGACCCCGGAGTATCGTATCGAAACACCTTTACTCATGCTGGTAAACATCATGCTCATTTTGATGATCGCCAAGTTATTTAATGACCTGTTTCATCCCCGCGTAACCGCTTAAACAAGCAATTAAACTTAATAAGGAATGCTTTGAACAATGGGTTAGATCAAATTACGTAATGGCAAATAACACTGCCCGAAAAGGTAAAAATTAAAGACCAAACCAACCCACTTTGAACAGGAAACATATGAAATATCAGCAGTGGGAATACTTTAATATCACGAAGTGAGAATAATATTTGAGGTTGAAGATCCCAACATGTAGCTAAAGATGCGCCTCTTTTGAGCCGAGGATGCTTGATCAAATACTCAGCATAGGATGAATAAACCGTCCACAACCCTAACAGCCCAAATAACTCGATGAGAGAAATAACTTCCAGACTAAATGGCAATAGTGAAGGCCCACCAATGAGTAAAATAATTGCGAAGTTCCACATCTTATTTTTCATTACACATCCTTGCTGCTGATTTACGCTTATGTATTACCAATAACAACACCAAGTAAAAGCTGTTGGCCATAAAAACGCAACCCAACGTTGAACTTTTCATGTCAAGCGCTGGGTTGTGTTTTTTAAGTACTTTTAAATGTAAAATCAGTCAGTTAAACTAGATCGAAGGACAGTTTCCTTTTTCTGCCATGTCTACTTTTAGTACTTCTGCTTTACCTTTGCTTTCGTCCACGAGTTCTACGCCCGCACCACCAACAAATACACCCATTTTAATGTATTGATTAACGAAATAATTACGGCCCTCTTCCGTTAAGATAGTTAAGTGATTTTCAGAAAACTCAGACTCTGTACTTACTTGATGTTCTTTATTGCCTTCGACCTCATGGTAGAAGAATACACCAGGAGCTGTTTCACCAATACATTCCCCATCGACGTAAACATACTTTTTAAGCGCTGCTCCGACAAAAGCATCTTCTCGATAAATGTAAATCCCTGCGTTCCCCTTTTGAGGTGCTTCAAATGATTTCATTTGATTTGATACTGTCGAATCAACAGTAGGAACAGAAGCACAACCTGACAAACCCAAAAGGAATGCGGAACACAGAATTACTTTATTTTTCATGTTATTAACCTAGCTACGATAAAATCGCGCCAACCATACTATAAATAAATACGTTCACTTATTGGTATTTTTTAAATTTGTGATTCAACCTATGCAATAGCACTCATTTAACGTATGGATTGAGCAAACATTAGCCATATAATAATCACGAGAATAAAATGCCCTGTATCTAACGATCACTAAATGCCACTTTACTCGCTAGACTGATAAGTAGAATACCTGAAACACCTTCAAGAGTTCTTGAATAACGCTGAGAGTGTGGACGACTAAATACCCAATTACCCACAGAGGCGTACAAAACGTTACATGTCGTCGCAAGTACGCTGAACAGCAAGCCAAGTACTAATAATTGCATTGATGTTGAGCTTGCAGACGTATCAATAAATTGAGGCAGAAACGAGAGAAAGAATAGCGCTACTTTTGGATTCAAGACGCTGACGATAACCCCCTGAACAAACACATTTTTATTATTATCAACATTTTTGTTTTCAACGATTTTATTTTCTCCACGCCACATGGACAGTAATGACTGAACACCTAAATAAACTAGGTAAGCGGCCCCTAACCATTTAACAACGCTAAAAGCCAAAGATGAACTCAGAATTATTGCTGACAAACCCAAACATGCCGCTAGTGTATGAAAAAAGTAACCAACACCAAGCCCCAAAGCCGCTTTCAGCCCAGCAGAGAACTTACCTTTCATTGTATTAGAAACAATATAAATTACATCAGGTCCAGGAATCATGTTGATAGCGAGACAAGCGACAACAAATAGTAATAGTGAATTTGAATCCATTCTTTTCTCCAAATTAACGTCTTGCGGGATAACATTTCATCGAACTACAAGTAATGCAACGTCTATGTTTACGTTGGTTATCAAGGCGTTGACCGTAGTTCGTTAACGTGCCTGCCATCGCAGGCCCGGGGCTAGCGATGGCAGCGATAGCTGATACGATAATCAGTGAATAATTTATCTCTTCCATTTTTACTCTAAGCCTCCACACGGAGTTTTATCAACGCTTATCGAGGAATACCCTATTTAATCTACATCAGAAGCATAATCCTGATTAAAGCACCAATTGTCACGAATCAAGCTGGGATTCTCTGGTATTTTAATGCTCCAAAATAACATCAAATCCACCATAAATGAGACGCTTTCCATCAAAGGGCATTGGATTATTCTCAGGACTCATTCGAGGATCACTCATGATCCGCTGCCACCCTGAGTCTCGAACTTCTTTTGAAGGCCAGACTACCCACGAAAACACAACGGTTTCGTTGCTTTCAGCTTTAACTGCCATGGGAAATGATGTGATCTCACCATCTGGTACTTCACTCCCCCACGTCTCAACAACCTTTAAGGCCCCAAACTCCCTGAACATTTCTGCTGCTATTTTTGCGTGTGCGATATACTTTTCTTTATTCGCTGTCGGTACTGCAGCGACAAACCCATCAATGTATGACATAAGTAAACTCCTTTCATTGGAGTTATAACCATAGCTCAATAAAAAGAATGCACATGATGCCAAATCATAGAAGCAGGTACGTAATACAGCTTGAGAGCTACATTCCTAGCTTGGACTTTATATGCATATTTGAAAGGTATGTGTTTGGATCTAGCTTAGTTAGCGTATTTATAATTTCCAAAACGCTCGAATACTCAATACGTTCCTCTTCTGCATGCCCGATCCCACCTATTGTAAAGTGAGTAAAGCGGTAATCACGATAAACGTTTTGAGCTGGCTAGAAATATCTTTGAGTAATCTTTTACTGAGGCTGAATGCAGGGTACTCACTATTTTCTGAAAGCTCTGCTGTAGATCCAATAGATACAATATTGCATTTATCGTTAAGTGAACCTAAAGCGTTAAGTTCATTGACTAAATTAAGATACCCAATCGGGCCAACATTCATAAACTCAATCAGTTCGTTTGTTGTCAATTTTGAAGACTCTCCCCACATCGACGCCAAATAAACTATGATGTCAAACTTTACACCTTTGAAGCACGTGTAATCTGGTTTTTTCTCCGGACTAACATCAATACGAACAGAAGCTACTCCATCCTCAACTAGCTTTGATCTAGAAATAGTATAAGTTTCTATACCCTGTAAGTTCGTAGCCAAGAACCTTCCTAGACCCTTACTAACTCCAACAATTAAAATCTGCATAACCCTGTTCCTTGGTTAAGATTGTCTTTCATATTATCCGCCAAACTGTGCATTAGGCATCACTTTAACGTTTCTATTGCCCTACTTAGTTCTATCTTCAATTTCATCGAATGGTTCGACTGAAATACGCTCTGCAATTTCACTCATCTTCTTCATTTTTTCTGGGTTACTAGTTCCCCAAAACCGCTCCCAGTCTTCACGTGTTCGCCACTTGGCAATAGCTAAAACCTTTTCCGGTACATCGTAAGAACGAAGCATAAAGCTACCAAACGCCCCATCTACTGACTGATGAATTGAATCTGTCGTCGAACGCCATATATTTTGAAACTCATCCATTTTTTCACTTGGCACACGCCATTCATACACAACTCTAAACATAACACTTCCAGTAAAGTTTCTAGATTTAATACGGCAAAATATCAAGAACATTAAACCAGCTTAATAGATGAATAAAGCAACATAGAAGAATCACCTAAAAAACAAAGCGTAAACGCTCTAAATCACTCCGATTCGATTAGTCATGCACACATTCAAAGATTTGGTATTGACGTTTAACATTGGCTGTTACTTTTCCCCAATGTGAGGCTTGAACTCTTTCCTGATGTTGTTTAAAAGAGGCTTTGTCGACGAACTCCTCATAGACATCAAAACGAAAAGGATTAGTCGGGCTTTGAGTCACAAGAAAAGTAAGGCAGCCCGGCTCTTCTAGCGTGAGCCTTTTGTGAGTTATTAACTCATGTTTTACTAACTCTAAATCCTTTTCCGGAACTAAAATAAAGCCTTTCAATGCTACCCTCGACATATCATCCTCCCGCTCCTATCGTGTAGCGTTTCGTTAAGAAGTAGCCAACGCGCCCTCAATCTCAATCATCATATCGCAAATGTGAATCTCACCATGAACTAAAATGCCACGTGTTAGGAATCTATTTCGAATGCCCTATCGACTTACGAGCATAAGGTTATCTCAACCCTTTCTTTGCCTTTACCGATGTTCTTGCGTTTTAGTTGAATTTGGCCGACTTCTGATGTGCGCTTTAAATGAGTGCCACCGCAAGGTACTTGCGCAAACCCATCCACTCTCCAATACCTCCTTTCACTCTCTTGATCGGAAAAGTCACTAATAATAACTGAATCAGAGTTAATCAAATCTTGCACATCAGTTTCAATTGCTTTCAATAACGGACCAATACTTTCAGACCACTCGAAATCTATGCGGCTCTTATTTTCAGAAATATGCGCGCCTATCTTAACAATGCCTTCTCGACGCTGATAAAACATCTCGAGCACCACTTCGGCAGCAAAGCGTAGCTTCATTAAGGCGTATCTACGCTTCCAATCAATACACGTAGTTACAGTGTCACCAAGAGTAAAATTTGGAGAGGATTCCAATGTGTAAATAAGTCGAACACCTAACTTTTGAGCAATCAAAACCGGAATACCATTAATCGTTCCTTTATCACTCTCTTGGCCTCCAGACTCCGCAAAAAAGATAGTCTGGTCCAATTCAACTTTATTTCCGTCTACATTGGTCACTCTTGAGTTAAGTTCTGTTTGGTAGGGATTAACCCAAAATAATTTCTCGCTCATGCTGCTATCCTTGCAGTAAGTCCTATCCTTGATAGTACATTCAGTGACCACTAAGTCAATTCAAGAAACCTCACCGTCAAGTGTAAGGCTGTGTTGTATAGAGCACGAGCAGGCTAGACCTATTAGATACTTTTAAGGCCGGATACTAAACGCTGTCTAGGGGTTTAGCTAACAACCCATAAATTGCGGAATCTGATACAACTCCATTCACTTCCCAGCGCTCCCATACTCGTCTAGATTTGATAAACTTGAAACCGCTCGGGGCTAAAACCTTATCAATCTCCAAAATGAAAGCTTCGGAATGCTCTTTATTCATAATTACGTACTGATTCTGATTGCGTAACACCGAATTGAGGTGTGAGCAAGGCCACCACCTAAGCGAAGCTGTTCCACCCTGAAAACAAAGCCCGACTTGAACCCAAGCCCCCCAGCGCTGTCAATTTTTAAACAAGCTGGTGAACTACCACCACTGTTCTCACTAACATATCACCGAGCCGTTGCCTCTTTTTACCAAGAATGAAAATTGAGTCAATAAAACCGAAGAATGGAGTAATAATATTTCTAAAAAGTGACTGAAAAATATTGCACCTTTTACCCGTTCTTGCACTTATAACTGCAATGCCCAAAAGTTTTTTGCCCACACTTTGACCATTTGGGAAACTATCAGAAAAAAGGTAATACGATACAGCCGCTGTTACTGCTGTAGCGCGAACAAGTTCCTTTTCAATACCGATTTCTAAGCCGCCCCACAAAACGAGTGTAAAAATGCTAAAACTGACAAAAAAGTCAATCATTTGTCCAACACACCTAATTCCCGGACTAGCCAAAACGTAATTTTCTAGAGTAAAGTTTTCTACATTTTTCATTTTAAAATTTGGACTAACAATTGTTTATTTGTGGACTAACGTTATGGGTTGAATAACATCCCCACCAAACCTAATCCATAGTGCCGTAAAGCAGGTCAAACCTAAAGAGCCAAGCATTTTTCTCCCTTTTAAATACTTTACTACACTCGCTCTAAAGGCTGGATTGGTAATATTTCAACATCTCTTCTTGATTAAGCGCTTTATTTTCTAACTTTTGTTGATCTTTAAAGATTTGAGCTAATGAAGGTAGAATTGAGCGATTGACTTTATAGTCATCAGACCAAAGTTTCCCTCTCATCAAAGCTTTCGCACAATGGAAGTACATACTCTCGATGACTATTTTGATAACAACCTTAGGATCTTTACTTCCATCGGGGCAAGCAGATATCAATTTGGAGTCTGTGTGAATACTTGCAATTCCTTTAATACGGAGTACTTCATCAATACCATTTACCATCAATAACAACCCAACTTTGGGGTTACTAATGATATTTTTTAGACTATCTATACGATTATTCCCCGAGCTATCTGGGAGCAACAATGTTGATTCATCTAAAACTTTTACGAAGCCAGGCTCCCCTCCTTTCGGAGAGAGATCGATATAGCCTTGAGTATCGGCGGTACTTAGAACTGCAAAATGGCAATTATTAATTAATGTAATCGCATGAACATCCAGGGCAGGCAACGCTTTATTTTTAGCTCTCGCACTTGGCTCTGCGTAAATTTCTTTTAACTGCTCTATTGTTTTAATTTCACTCATTCAATGTTGTTCCTTCACTATCGTATAATGCTTTGCTTGGAAGCAAACGAACTCTGACTTCTGCGTAGCCACTCACCTAACGCATAGTAAAAATGCTACGCGTGTAAATTATCTCTTCAACGCTTTGTTATCTAACGACTTAAATTAAAGCCTTTCACTGAATTCCCCACACTGCTTACACTTGTAACCATGCTTGTAAAAGAACAATGGAAAACCCAGTAAAATAAAGACTAAGAAAGCTGGACGCTTACCTTTTGTAAATGCAAATAGCTCTTTACTACCACAGTTAGGGCAAACATCTTTTCCTTCATCAACGGCAAGTTCATTTTCTAATGATTCTGAGAAATCACTGCTAAGTATTTGTTTCGCGTCTTCTGCATCACTTTCGGCCACCATCAGACGAACGCCGCCCATTGCATTTGAATAAAGCCACTGAGTATTCACCGTGTGCTCGTCAGCAATGTGGCTTTCTATTCCGACACTATCTAGGCTTGCTCTCGCAATATGAGCTTCATGAGGAAAAGAAAACCTTGCTACTACAATCACATATTACTCCTTGTGGAAAAACGCTCTCGTAAGGTATAAGCTACGCGAATTGAAAGCGCCACGTGTAGCGTTTCTTTTCAAACAGTTTATTAACCCACTACAGACTAGTACATATACCCTAACCAATCTATATGACCAACAGCCCAAATTTTTCCGCTGATAGGTTTAACATATAAATCATCGACTTGCTCTACAGCAACACCGTAATTTTTATGTTCATGAACTCGCAACCAAGAACTTAGAGAGTTAAGGCGCACATAACCATTAGCCACATAAAAACGATCCAAATCGGAGACTAAAATGATGAAGTCGACATCTTTAGTTGACGCATACTCGCTGAGTTGAGACAACATTGTTGTGCCAATACCTTGCCTTTGAAGTTTGCTCTCGACACAAAAATCACTCACACCTAATACTTTATAAATTTCATCACCGACGCGAACAACTCTGTAGTCTAATCCCATGTAACCAACTAAGTGATCACCTTCGTACTTCAAAACTCTCATATGTGGGAGTTGCTTATAGTAAGAACGAGCAACCTGATGTTCAGGAAACGACTTGTTTCTCAGAGCTTCAATTGCATTATGCTGCGCTTTAGATAACTCTATTTCTGGGTAAATATCCATATTTGACCTTTGAGGGCTAATGACCTGTTAAAGGGTGATCAACACAATACCGAAACTCCCGCATGCTGCCTTAATCACTGAGCTCAACGCATAGTTAAAATGCCACGCGTTGCGAATCGTTCTTAAACGCTATGTTATGCGCGTGGTTAATACATACCTACATAACCGTCCAACTTGCGAATTACCCCAATCCAACGCTCGATATTTGGGTAAGTTTCTAGGTTAAAACCACCCTCATCTGCGACATGGGTATAAGCATACAGTGCGATATCAGCAATAGAAATATTATCACCAACTAAGAACTTAGTTTTTGACAGCTGTAGCTCCATGATTTGTAATGCTTTATGGCCGCCTGATTGTAGTGATTTATATTCTTCTAGACGGTGCTCCGGCATACCTTGATACTTCTGAATAAAACGCGCTACTGCAATATAAGGCTCATGTGAGTATTGCTCAAAGAAAAGCCATTCGTACATTTTTGCTTTTTGATAACTGTCCTTAGGTAGATAAGGTGTATTTTCTGCAAAGTACCCCAATATTGCATTGGACTCACAGAGTACTCGACCGTCATCTAAAACGACTGTCGGGATTTTACCATTTGGATTGAGGGCTAAAAATTCTGTTGTTTTAGTCTCGTTATCTAAGATATTAACGTGTTTCCATTGGTGCTCAATGCCAAGGAATGACAATAGTAATTTTACTTTTAAGCAGTTACCTGACTGCAAATCTCCATATACAACCATTACACTCTCCATGTTTCAATTCGTAAAGCGCATAACGCGCAGTTAAGGCATGAACTACGCTACCACCCAAACTAAACGATTGTGCCTAAAACACGAAACCCAACCTTGAACTGAAAATGCCAAGCGTTGGGAATCACTCTTGAACAATTTGTTACGTCGCTACATTTCGCCCGATTTAATTTTGTACTGAGCTTCATTAACCGACTGTTTCCCAAACAGTAAATCCATCATCGCGATGATTCTTTTATTGTCATTTCCCCACTTATCTGAATTGGCACTATTTGGCGCCTTGAACTCTACTTCGCCAACTTTTTCACTGTTTTTATATGCCTTAACTTGGGCATCTGCAATAAACGTTCTAAAGTCCCAACTCCAGCGCGATACATAAGTCAACGTAAGTTCAGAGCTCTTAGGAAGAGTTCCATCACTTACAACCGTACATTTATGTGCCGTATCCAAACACCATTCTTGTACCGATTCCAAGAAAACATCTCGTGTGGCGTCATCTTTTACAATAGTAATTTCCTTGCTCTGGTTCTCTTCCGAAATAGCTTCAACTGTATATTTTGGCGCTGCGCATGCCGCCAGTAGAATAGGCAAGCTAAGAATGATTAGTTTCTTGTACATTTTACATCTCTTTTAATAAATCTATAATTGTAAATGAATTTCAAGTGGCTGCATAACGCCGCGTTAAGGGGTGAACAACGCAAGCCACCAAACCTAACTTATTGTGCCATAAACACAAAAGCTAAACTTAGAACCCAAATAGCCAAGCGTTGAGAACCCCTCTTGAGCAGTTTGTTAGTCGCGAGGCACCGAGCGACAATTTGAAGCTGAGCTAAACTTTGCAAACAACAAAATTTATGTGTTTTGATGCACTTAAGTCAGGCATAGTCTCAAAGCGGCTACTCAATGAAACCACGTGGAACTTACCACACCAGAGAAAACGTTCTTTCAGCAAACAAATTAGCTTTTGTACCAAGAAACTTACCGAGCGGAGTTTCAACCAAAAATAGGCTCTCGATTACCCTACTCTGCCAGCACCAAAGAATAAAACAACCGCTAGGACAATTGTAAACTTTGGACTAAAAGCAGCAGAAACTGAGTTTTGACCATCGACGATGAACCTGTGTACCAAACAAGCAGCTGCCAAATTTTGAGCTTAGAAACATGATTTTGATTGCTAGCTTTCTCTGGCGACTGACGCCTTGCTAAGGTGTGAGAGGCTCAATACTGAAACCGCCGCACACCACCTTAAACACTAAACGCAACGCATAGTAAAAATGCCACGCGTTGCGGATCACTCTAAAATGCTTTGTTAGCTGGCTGCTAGCACTGGCTTAATCTATCACGCTCACCTTGATAACCTCCAACCTTTCAACAAGTGCGTCAGCCATTAACTTTAACTTATCCGGCTGTTTTATAGAGTAGGATTTCATTGTTGCTAATACATCAACTCTTAACTTTTCTAACCGATTCGCCTCATTGCCTGTATGGTCTGTGAACACCATCCCTTCTAGCTCACGTAACCATTTGTCAAAAGACTCCGGGTTTTCAGATAGTAAAAGTAAAGTATTCTGAGGCTCAACTTTTAGTGCAACCAACAATAAGGGAGAAACTTCTCCCGAAATAGCTCCGTCTCTACGTTTCCAAATTTCTACCAAAGAAAAAAGCGTAGGAACTATTTTCGAACCGCCTTTTTTTTCAAGGTTTGATTCAATAGATTTGTAGTTTTCTATCATCCAGTTATGTAAGAGACTTACTTCTGGCGTCTTAGCATACAGTAGTCCTGAACAAAAAACAGACACAATTAAGATTGCCATATTCCTTATCATCATTGCTGCTCCAACTGATTAGATATATTTATGGTAATTTTTTTGTAGCTCGCGATTTCAGCAAAAATTTCTTTCAGAGCCGATTTACTATTACCTACATAGTAATGAGATTTAGCCACACTCCCCCACGTTTTACCAGGCATCAAACACCCAAGAGTGTCTTTGTGATAATTTCCGGCATGGATTAGAATAAACGTTCTCCCTGGAACATTTTGTAATTCATATACATTAGGATACTTCGGTGAGCTATAAGGCAATAATTTGTAAGCCCCTGCCTTGATCCTTTTATCGGATCCTTCAGTTATCGAGTCTGGTCCTGCGGGCTCCAATACAAACCAACTTTTACTTACTCCCTCAATCGTCAACTTACCTAAAGTTGTCTCTCCCATTTGATTTGTTCGCTTTAGATTTAGTTTAACTTCATCTAGTTTTTTCATTGCTCTTATCCTAGCTATCAAATCAATGAAATTAACAGAAGAGTATTGTTACAACAGATCCGTTTCATCATTAATAGAGACATCGCTAACTTAAATGAAATTGAGCATTAAGTTTTTTACACCAACTTTAGTGTAGACAGCTAACGCCGCGTTAAGGGACGCTGGCACACGATACAGAAGTGACCACATAACACCCTAACCACTAAACCCAACGCAAATTGAAAATGCCACGTGTGCCAAGTCCCTCTTAAACGCTTTGTTAGGTAATACTTTTACCAAAATCTCAACAAAGTTATGGACGCTGATTCAACTTTATTTTCAGATATGTCGACAACAAAGAAATCTGTATGAACTGCGACTAAATTATTATTCGAGTCGTAGCCGCCAATTACCGGATAGAAACCATCTCTCCCCCCCCTGAATGGAAAAGAATAAGGTTCTTATCGCTATTAGGCAGTTGTATGTTTGCAAGCCCTTCACGTATTAGTATTTTTCTGTTCGTTTGATTGAACCAGCAGTCATCTCTACCATTGTCAAAAAGTCCTTCATACCAACTATCTTCCTCGGGCTTTATTGCTTCGATTACATCTGCATCAGCAAAGCAAACTGTACCTGCATCTACACCATACTCCCAAACTCATCAGCTTGTAAAATCTGATTGGTTGGTTCACCATTCTTAGTTAGCTCTAAAAATTTACGAGAACTCTCTATTTTCGTCTTATCTATAATTAAGCTAGTATACGCCTCTCTTATATGCGTCCCATCGAGATTAGAACTAACATCAGCCAATGTGACTATAACTTTATACTCTCCAGGCGGAACTTGAACAAAGGCGTTTCCAGATTTAGTCATACCAGCGAAAGGATCACACGTGACAAACTTCCCTGAAGGGAGGTTCAACTTTCCACACCGAGATAGTACTTAACTCAATTTGATCGCCCTGATTGGAAATCACTATTGATTTTAATGCAGACCATTCAGCCCCATTTGGATAACTCATTATTTTCCTTGTATTACCTAACCCCGCATTAAGGGGTGAGCAACGCTACCACCAAATTAAACCATTGCACAGTAAACACGAAACCCAACCTTGAACTGAAAATGCCAAGCGTTGGGAATCCGCCTTAAATGCTTTGTTAGTTTTTGCTATTTCTACTGAGCTCAGCAATAACTTCTTCTGGCGAGAGCACATGTGTTAGCAAGTGAGTGGTGTCTGTGTCTTCAATAGGTTCAAGAGCATGAACTGGTTTGCCAAGACCTAAAGCATAACCAATATCCATTGATACACTTTTACCAACGTAATCACCAAAATTTAGAATGTAGATAATGTCAGCCTCACTAATCCGCTGTTAGCAACCATCAATGCCACTAGCTTGAAGAGACTCAGAGATAGTTGTTTCAATACCAACACTAATCAAAGATTCTCGTATAGCCTGTATCTTTTCTAGATTCTTGAAGCTACCTGCAACATAGGTTGTCAACAGCTTATGGCTGAATAGTTACCAAGTAATAACTAAAGATCTGTACGAGAAATTCAATATGAGAACTATGTAGGGGAGACACCAATGCGTGTTTAGGTCTGTAAGCGAGGCTCAGTTCCAGCGATCGCGCCGAGCGATTCACTCAGCCACGGTACGATTGAACCGATCGGTCATCGCGAGGATCTGTTCATTGGAGGTCGTCCAGCTATCATGATTCCTCGCCAGCAGGTGGCCAGGGTATCGTCATATAGGCCCTCGAGGCGCAGGCTTAAAATTTCAACCTCTTGTGCTTCGTCTGTAAATGTCGGCAACCAAAGGAATTTTTATTCAGGTTGTACTAGGCAATGCTACGACCTTTTGCTTGTAGATAGCTCAAGCGTTGAACAAAACGCGCCGGATTGGCGGTTGTCCATGTCTCACTGTTAAAGACGAGTACTTCTTCCACGCTGACTGAAGTAATGGCTATCGAGCTTTATCGCTAGTGTGGTATCCAAAAGCTCCGGTGAAGGTTGCCAATATTTGTGGTAACGCGCCACAACTTCAAGCGTATTGTTGTAGTAAGGCAAGTTAGAATAAACCGAGCTTTTCAGAAACGGCATATCACTCAGCGTGGGTTGCCAGTGTTTTCCTTTAAACTCGGATAGCCAACGTATTTCATTGGAGAAATAATTACCTTCACTACCACTTCGTGTGAGCTGACGGATCTTTGGCGTCCAAGCAGGATGAAACCGAGTCAATAGGTAAAAGAAGTCGATGTCCGAATAGGTGATATTGGAGGCACTGTCATCATACCCATTGATATAGCGCTTGTATAACACATCTCTGCGCACTTGTCGTGTATGTGGCTGCGATGATCAAAGAACCGTTGGCCAAACCTAGGGCCAACCAAACGGAAGAAGTTAACTGTGAAATGGTTCTCTTTGTAGTACGACAGTAGGGTGCGGTCTTGCAGATTAACTACATTGGTGAGTTCGTTGATCTGGATTGGCCTTAGGCTGTCTATGTAGATTTTAAAACCATCAATCCAAGCAGTAAAATGGGGGCCCCACGGTTAACAACACCTCTTGTATTAAACATCTTTTATTCTTAACTTCAACGCGAGTTTCATTAAACTAGATTGATTAGCGCACTATAACACAGTACCCAGCTACCACAAACCCAAAGGGTGAAGTACTCAAATTGATACAAATGCGGCGATTTTTCAAAGTTTAAGAGCCTTTAAGCCCCCCATCGCCGTTGGAGATAGCTCTTAAACTATATTCTTACAGCCAACACCTAGAGTTTATCCTAATTACCACTAACTTTCAGTTATGTGGAGTCCTTAGGATCAAGTTTGAAGTGCGACACTTTCTACAGATGCGTATGAATATACTCCGTTGGTGTTCTATACCCAAGTCTATTGCGTGAGCACGTATTTACTTTGTGTGCAATTTCATTGCTGAGCTTCTGTGTCACATGTGACATGGAAGTTCGTTTTGGTAAGTAATTGTCCTATCAAGCCATTGGTATTTTCATTAGCAACTCGTTCCCAGGAGTGTATGGACTTGCAAAGTAAAACAAACCATTATGGAACCCTTCTAACAGTGCGTATTGATAAAATTCAGTCCCGTTATCTGCTGTGATTGTTTTAAATGGTAAATCGGAACTACTCATTATTTTGCTCACTCTCACGTTCAGTGACTCAGTTGTACGATCGTCCATTTAACTAATAAAAGTGTAGTCAGTCATTCTGTCGACCAAAGTGACGATACAATGCTTAGTCCCATGGTCCACGACGGTATCAATTTCTTAATGTGCAGGCTCTTTTCTTAGCTCTGCCTCAGCGGGTCAATCGGTGATATGTCGCTTATTTGCGAGTCGTCTTCGACAGTCTTTTGAGTTGTAGCGCTTTTGTCATTCCAGATATACAGGTAAATGAGTTCATGATTCATCGTTGGATAGCCTCTTAACTTTAAATAGCCAACAATTCGTTTTGGGCGCCAGTCCAGTCTTAACAAGGCTTCAACTAACCTAAAGTCGGTTTTAGAATAACGTTTGTTCCGCCTTGAACGACTCAGTCTATTCCGCGACTTTTGTTGTGCGCAAGCAGGTTGGTAAGACGCGCTTGGTCGGTATGCGTTGTATCGCGAATTCCGTTGGAATTCCGATAGATAGTACATCTGTGATGGCCTAGCTGTCGTTGGGAATCCCTCTTAAACGCCTTGTTATGTAATTGAATCAAAGACAAACTCATAGTCTTTATTTACCCAGTTTTTGCCTAGAATGCGTAAATGCTTGGGATAGTTACTATTTTCACCGTACCAACAAGAAATACGCTTCCCATCAGCACTTTCTTTAAGAACAGACTCAAACCTCTTTTTCGCTTGGCTATATTTCTTATGTTCAGTTCCTCAGGCAATGAACACTTCATTGGCAAGTCCAAGTTCACGCTCAAACACCTTTAAATTCTCTGAAAGCCCTAAATCATAGTTCCCAACTAAATTCATGGGTTCTGTCGTTCTATAGGGAAATAGATTAACGACTGTTACAGCAGCAAAGTTTGCATCCACGCAATAGTTAACTACATAGGCGAAAGTATTATCCATTAGGAGGACATCTGCTTTACTTGGGTTGAGTAATATAAACAAAGCTTTCTTCTCGCCGCTTCCCCAAGCTTTGGTTAGAGAAAAACGTAAGCTTGACTCAGTGTCGTTTGAGAATTCAGCAGACACCTCTATTGTTCTGTTAACTTGTATTGTCAATGTTACAATTCCATTTGTTACATAACGCCTTGTTAAGGTGTGAGGCACGCAATGCCGAAGCCTCCGCATACCACCTTAACCACTAAGCTTAACACATAGTAAAAATGCCACGCGTGTCGAATCACTCTTGAACAATTTGTTATGTGCGTCTTCAAGAGGAGCGAAAATGGTCCAGTCTTGTGTATTTAACTAGAGATATTCAGCGATATATCCTAAGTTGCTCTTGTTTGAACAGACGGAACATTTTTACCCACGAAATAACCAAAAAAACTAGTGCTGCCTTATCATATTTTCGAGCAATTTTATTTACAAAAACATCATTTAGATATTCATCTTGAATCTGTGCAGAACCACTTTCAAGCATGTACCAACCAACAACATAAGTCATGAAAAATGCAATAATCCCAAGCCAAAAAGCCAATTGCATTTTCCCTGATTTTGCAAAGACTGTTAAAAACTCTTCCATCCAATCTTTCACATTGAAGCTCCCTCTGATTATACGTCACGAAGCACATAACGCCCTGTTAAGGTGTGAGCAACGCAATACCGAAGTCGCCGCATACCACCTTAAACACTAAAACCAACGCATGTTGAAAATACCACGCGTGCCGAATCACTCTTGAACAATTTGTTAGGAGTTTTATTCATAGCGTTCACAATCTTTCGGTATGTCTATATATGTTTCATTTGCCCTCCAGTCCTGAGTCCGAGGGTCAAAGTAAAGCTCATACGTTGAGACGCTGTTATATGTACCCGATGTTATCTGATTTCCAATAGTAACTATATTTGGCTCTGAAATAGTGAAAATCCAAACATTGTCACCTGAAACTAACTCAAGGCGACTATCAGAAACAAACGAAGCCTCTTCTGTAGAAAAGAACTCTCTAGGATAACTTTCACAATACCACTTTAAATTCTGACCATAAGAGCTATAAACAGTTCTCATGTTGAATTTCTCGTACAAATCTTTTGTGGTTACTTGCTCTGCTCCGTTAGAGCTGAATGCAAGAAATGTTAAGGCGAAACTAAAAATCAATTTCATGTTCAAACTCCTAACGCCCTGCTAAGGGGTGAGCAACGCAATACAAAAGCCGCCGCAAACCACCTTAATCACTAAATTCAACGCATAGTAAAAATGCCACGCGTTGCGAATCCCTTTTGATCAGTTTGTTAGTTTGCAAATCCAAAGCGTTGATTTTATCTTATTTTAAACTTTGCAAACAATAAGCTTTAAGTGTTTTGATGCACTTAAGCTAGGCTTAGTCTCAAAGCGGCTACTCAATGAAACCACGTGGAACAAACAACGCCGCAGAAAACGAACTCACAACACCAAAAAGCGCTTTTGGAAAATTAATCTCACAATGCGGACTTTCAACAAAGTCACTGAAACCACGTGAATTTTCCACACCAGAGAAAACGTCATTTCAGCGAGTAAATCGGCTTTTGTACAAACAAGCTCAACGAGCAGATTTTCAGCAAAAAAGTACAACTTGGTTAACCCATAAGTCACAGCACCAAAGAACAAATCAACCATTGAAACGAAGACAATTTTGGATTTAACCACGCTAGTTAACACTCAAATTGAACGCCGATATAACAATTTAGACTTTGAGCTTTTACCACTAGATCTTGCGATATAACTGAGTTTTTCCTCTTGCAAACTAACGCCCTGCCAAGGGGAGAGCAACGCAATACCAAAGCCGCCGCATACCACCTTAAACGCTAAAACCAACGCATAGTGAAAATGCCACGCGTTGCGAATCACTCTTAAACAGATTGTCAGGTGTCCCTGTTTACGTGCACATCGCTTAGAGCTCTGACAAAAGTAGTTAACGGTATTAAAAAGAAATGAATAATTGAGTCAACTGCCTCATCATCAAAATGTAGGAAACCATCAACATCCCAATAATCCAAAATTTGATCACCGGGTTTTAATTTTCCTTGTTGATGCACCAATCTATTACGAATAAGCGTGTATTTATAATATGTAGTCATTTCCCTTTCACGGAATGCATTACTTTCGATATCTAGATGTTGATGGATGGCAGTAAATTTCTTTAAGACCGAGGAGTTATCAATTTCCCCATATAGAGTAGGTACCTTCGCATTTCGAACAGCTGCGCCGGGCACAGAAAAAATGGAAATGCATTCATCCACAAAATTTTCGAAGTTTGCAAGAATTGCAATAATAGCCTGAGTACAATTTATCTGATGCAAAGATCCAGACATGCTTGAGCGCTCGATATCACCTTTAGTTTTAATCGTAGTGAAGCCGTCGCTAAAATAATCACTTAACCGGATTTTTTCATTATCATTAATGAACTCACCACCCTGTTTAAGCTTCGCATCTGTGTATAACACAACTGAATACACCGTGGATATTGCCTCTAAACGTTCTAAATAGCGTTCATAAGCACTTCTAACAACTTCAGATTTTAACTCTTGTTTCCACTTTTCCACTTACTATCTCCAACTATTACACCTAACGCCCAGTTAAGGGGTGAACAACGCAATACCGCAGCCGCTGCATACCGCCTTAAACACTAAAAACAACGCATAGTTAAAATGCCACGCGTTGCGAGTCCCTCTTGAACTGTTTGTTATGTTTAAGATTCAATACCTTACGTTTAACTATACGGAAGTTTAACCCGACTTACATTTGTAAACAAAACCAAAACTTAAAAACCTGATTTAATCATAAAGTTGACTAAATTAAACTTTGAAAACAGAAAACACAAAAACTGAAGTTCTATAAAGATTGGGGAAAACGTTCGGAAAACAGCGTCAAACGATGCCAATTTGCTAAAAGACCAAAACAGAATGACTTTGGGATAAAAGAAAAGACACAAGCCACTGATTTTAAGTGATTAAACATAACGCCCTGCTAAGGGGTGAGCAACGCAATACATAAGCCGCCGCATACAACCTTAAACACTTAAACCAACGCATAGTAAAAATGCCACGCGTTGCGAATCCCTTTTAAACAGTTTGTTAGCTGTTTCGTATTAGGAGACTGAACTATTAACGTAAAAATAACCAACAAGACCAACCGTGCCGTATAAAAGTGCCTTCAGAGAAGCTAGCCAGTTACTTTTAATATTAAGTAAAGTCACCACAATTGAGGATACCATCGCACAACACCACATCAAGACAACTAAACAAGCAAACAATAAATCTATAACGTCACCTAACCCATAAGGTTCTCCGGGTGAGACCGCTATATGCCCATAAATTTGAGATTTATATAGTAGACCAGAGAAAGCAAAAAAATGGACTAAAACAATACTGAACGCTAATAACTTATTAAATATTGCTTCCATTTAGTTACACTCTCCAATACAACATTGCACAAACTGCTAACGCCGCATTAAGGGGTGAGCAGCGCTTGGCTATACTTGAGCGAAGCGAAAGCACCAAGCGTTACGAATCACTCTTAAATGCTTTGTTATGTATATCAGAGGGTTGAGATGATCTCTTTGATTCGGCTTTCTCCCAAAAATGCAAAGTGCATCTCCAGCCAAGTTTCTATTTTTCTTGCCTTTTTATGTTCATCAGCAAGCTTCATAAATTGAATGAATTGTTCATCCTTAGACAAATAAGCAATTAACTCGTTAGCTGGTAGAGATGAAGCCTGTTCAACATAAACTTTATCAACAGTACGGATGCTCTTGATTACCATAGTGATCAACGTAGATACATCCTTTAAAGTAAACTTTCCCGTGCCGTAATTGGATAAAGCTTCATTAACATCAAAGTGATGGTAACTATCGAATATTGCTTGAGCATTCTCTTTTAAGTGTTGTATCGATGCTTTCGACAATTTCGCATTAGATGCTTTAGCATGAACAACTTTGTTTCCCCAGTGGCATAGAAGCTCAACTAAAATGATCCATTCAGGCTCCACTTCTGGTGTAGCTTCAAGAAATCGAACGACCCTGTCCGCTTTAGAGTCGGTAGGATTTTTTTTTAACATTAAAGTTCATGTCTTCGTTTAGCCACAATTCGGAGTTGCTAACCTTAGACAAGTATTCAAACAAACTTTCAACAGAATAGACAATTGTAGACTTTACAGCAAAACGCCTAGAGTTCATTGATGACTGTTTTGCATTTCCGGGTTTCCAAGAAATATTTAAAGTTGAAGGTGCTGTCGTTTCTTCTGTTATTGTCGACAACGCAACTGCGATAGTATTCATACAATGAACACTATGACCTACATCGTCTAAGAACTCTTTTAAATGATTGCTTTCAATTGACATGGGGTATCTTGAGGTATGGTGGCACCAGCAGGAATCGAACCTACGTCGTCGGGTTTAACTAGAAATTTTAGTAACCGCCGTCTTTCCGCATTAGACCATAGTGCCGAAGTGAATAATATGCAATTTTACACTGTTGTCAATGATTTACGCAAACGATATACATACCACCTTAACCACTAAAACTAACGCATAGTAAAAAGGCCACGCGTGCCGAATCACTCTTGAACAATTTGTTATGTTCACTGCTACTCGAAATCAACGGTAAGGTTAATATCTTTAAACTGCTCGAACTCTTGCGGACTTAGACTCAATAAAAATTCGAATGGGGAGCTGTTCTTTACTGCTTTTTCGACTGCGCTATCAAACGAGCGAAGCCCACTAGTTTTTAGCACCGAGAATTCGGTAACCTCAGCTTTATCATTAAGTTTGAAGTTTACACGGACATCGAACCCTAGATACTCATCTTGCTGGTTCAATTCATTTTGTATTCGCACTTTCATCAAGGATGCATTGTGAACTAGTCTAGCCTCGGGCGAATCATTTAAACCAACACACCCAGCAACAAACATTGATATTAATGCAATAAAAATTGCGTTTTTCATTATTAACGTTCCTTGAACATAACGCCCGGTTAAGGTTTGAGCAACGCAATACCGAAGCTCCCGCATACCACCTTAAACACTAAAACCAACGCATAGTAAAAATGCCACGCGTTGCGAATCCCTCTTGAGCAGTTTGTTAGTTTACAAACCCAAAGCGTTGATTTTAAGTCATTTTAATCTTTGCAAACAATAAACTTTATGTGTTTTGATGCATTCAAGTCAGGCGTAGTCTAAAAGCGGCTACTCAATGAAACCACGTGGAACAAACAACGCCGCAGAAAACGAACTCACAACACCAAAAAGCGCCTTTGGAAAACCAATCTCACAATGCGGACTTTCAACAAAGCCACTAAAACCACATGAACTTACCACACCAGAGAAAACGCCATTTCAGCGAGTAAATCGGCTTTTGTACCAACAAACTAACCGAGCAGAGTTTCAGCAAAAAAGTTCGACTCTGTTAACCCCAAAGTCACCGCACAAAAGAACAAATCAACCGTTGAAACAATGCCAATTTTGGATTTTCACCACGCTAGTTGACACTAAAATTGAAAGCCAATACGACAACTTAAACTTTGAGCTTTTACCACTAGATCTTGCGATATAGCTGCGTTTTTCCTCTTGCAAACTAACGCCCTGTTAAGGTGTGAGCAGCGCAATACCGATGCTTCTGCAACCACCTTAAACACTAAGCGCAACGCATAGCAAAAATGCCACGCGTTGCGAATCCCTCTTGAACAATTTGTTATATCCGTTCTTAATTTGCTTTCAGAGCCTTTTTTTAGAGAGACATTTCGCGCGCAAATTGATACGCCTCATCGTGTGAAAAACCATTCGCTAGCGCGTAACCTGTTATCACCGACCTCCAGCAATAATTATCATGAGGCTCAAATCCGCCACTTTTGCTTTCTACATTTTCAATAAACGACTTCTTTAACGCTAAAAACTTCTCTTTACTTACCAAACCTTGTTCTTTAGTCATCGAATACCAAGCCTTTGTCCATTAAATCCATAGCAAACATATAAGCTTTACCTTGCTTATAACCATGTCCCATCGCATACCCAGCAGCCATTGAAAAAGTACTTAACTCCGCATTTGGGTGCCAAGAAGCTTCCTGCTCTAACACTTCTTTTATGAACTTATCTTCCATGTCAGCAAAACTTATTAACGTCATTTGCTCTCTCTATCATCTATCTACTTTAAAATTGAATGCGTGAGGATATAACGCCGCGTTAAGTAGTGAACAACGCCGCCACCTGACCTAAACCATTGTGCCGTAAACACTAAAGCCAATTCAAACCAAAACTGCCAAGCGTTGTGAGTCCCTCTTGAATGCTTTGTTAGTTGCCAAACTTAAAGCTTTGACTTGAAGTTTATTACCGCTTTGCCAACACTGTTTTTACGTGCTTTGAAAAACTTAAATCAGGCGCAGTTTCAAAGCGTTTGTCACTGAAACCACTTGGAACACGCAACGCCGTAGAAAACGGACTAACAACACCGAAAAGCTCTTTTGGAAAGACAAAGACGCAGAGCTGACATTCAACAAACTAATCGACTTCTGAAACAGCAAACCAGCAGAAGAACGAAGCGCGATTTATTCACACCCAAAACCTTAAAAATCAGAGAACAAGACTGGGTAAAACCAAACGAACCTTAGCCTTAAACATTTAGCTTTAGCTGCGTTTTCCTCGTTGGCAACTAACGCCTTGTTAAGGTGTGAGGCACGCAATACCTAAGCTTCCGCATACCACCTTAACCACTGAAATCAACGCATAGTTAAAATGCCACGCGTGCCGAATCACTCTTGAACAATTTGTTATGCGCGTTCTCCACGATTGAACGCAGCTACGGTAGCGCGTAATCTAGTCAACTTAAACTCTGTAAGTAACACTGTAACAAAAGACAATATAGAAACGGAGATAAGTGCAATATTTATCAAGGTATTACCACTAAACTCATAAATACCTGATAGACCACTAAATAGTAAAAGACTGGCAATTATCGATAAAATCGAATCATTCGTTTTCACTTTATACTCATCAGCAGATATATCTTTTATTATCGAAACCGGATTTGAAAGTCCGTCAAGCCTAACTGCAATTTTTCCTTTTTTAATTTTGACTTTTATGCCAGAGCTTCTTAATGAATTAGCTAAATCTTCCATGATTGATTATCTCCACTTCTGCAAGCGCATAACGCCTTGCTAAGGTGTGAGCAACGCAATACCTATGCCTCCGCATAATACCTTAAACACATAAGCCAACGCATAGTAAAAATGCCACGCGTTGCGAATCACTCTTAAGCAACTTGTTATACCGCTTGATTGAGGCTAAAATGACCAATAAAAAGACCACTTAAGAGACCGATTATATGACCACTAGAATTTTAGCCGATGTTGCTGCAAGCATTACTGAGTTGAAAGCTAACCCTATGAAAGTTGCAACTAGCGCTTACGGTGAACCTGTTGCTGTATTGAACCGAAATGAGCCGGCATTTTATTGCGTACCTGCCGAAGCGTACGAAATGATGATGGACAGACTCGAAGATCTTGAACTATTAGCTATCGCTAAAGAGCGTGAATCTGAAGAGAGCATTTCGGTAAACATTGATGACCTATAAACTCGATTTTAAAAAGAGCGCACTCAAAGAGTGGAAAAAGCTTGGCTCAACACTGCAACAACAATTTAAGAAAAAGCTAATCGAGCGCTTAGACAACCCGCATGTTCCAGCTTCAAAACTATCGGGAGCTGACAACATGTATAAAATTAAGCTGCGCCAATCGGGCTACCGTCTCGTCTACGAAGTTGAAGACGATGTCATCATTGTAACCGTCTTAGCAGTCGGAAAACGCGAACGTAGCGATGTTTACCGTAAAGCTATGAAAAGGTTAGATGATTGATTGCGGTATAACGCCCTGTTAAGGGGGTGAGCAACGCAATACCGAAGTCGCCGCATACCACCTTAACCACTGAATTCAACGCATAGTAAAAATGCCACGCGTTGCGAATCCCTCTTAAACAGTTTGTTAGGGCTAATTAAAGAAATCTTCGTATATTTCATTAATAACAATCTTGGTTGCATTACTTGCGAACATACAAAAATCAGTCACTTCACGATTATTGTGCTCGAAGCGATACTCCGAGACCTTTGAGATCACAGAGCCAGGGGCTGCTACAACTTGATTCCAGCCCTGCTGCCTATCTCGTGGGATGAGTATCTTACAACTTGGATTTTCTATGAGTATTTCAGCATTATGTGTAGAAACTAATGCTATTAAACGGTCATGTTTTTTATTATATCTTTTAGCTCTTCAAACAATCCGTATTTAAAAAGCGTCTTTGGTATCGTGTTGTTATTTTTAATATCGTCAGCTAAAACTAAAAGCCTTTGATGCAACCTAGGGTTTGTACGCCTCAACTCTGCATATACCGCTTTCTTCTTTAATTGAGATTCATAAAACGGGAAATAAGCTTTGAGCTTGCCTTGTTTATGGCTATTCAAAATCGTTTCATTGTCAGTCAAAGGCAGTATATGTGTATATAAAATGTCCTGACCTAGATAATCAAAACACTCTCGGCTATTACTCAAGACATCCGCTGCTGCATGAACAAGGTTCTTAGGATCTCTTTGCTCTCGCTTCGCAGCAAACAACTCATCCATCATTGCCTGAAAACGGTCGTTTGCATAATCTAATTTAGATTGAACATCATTCTTTCTCGATATCATTACTCTTCCTCTAAGTAATTAGCCCTAACGCCGCGTTAAGGGGTGAACAACGCAAGCCACCAGATCTAAATTATTGTGCCATAAACACAAAAGCTAAACTTAGAACCAAAATTGCCATGCGTTGAGAATCCCTCTTGAACGCTTTGTTATGTGCGTGCCTGCTCTTGCACGACCCTCACCCACTTGGAACGCCACTCCTGCACTTCCATTGGGTCTGGCCAGAACTCTTTTTGTTTACGGATAAGCCCATTTTCTACCGTATGGAAAGTAATAGCACGCGCCTTTTGAGCGCTATCAGTTATAGATACATCAGTGACTACTGTTTCGCCATCGCAGACGATTGAGTGAACGATGAACTCCCAAGTACCATTTGTTGGATAGAAAGAGTTGATTGCTGTGAAGTTGTCTCGTCCAACAGTAAGCTCACCAGATTGAGGCCAAAACCCTTCAAAATCTGGGCAAAGCCATTCACTTGCTTTCGCGAAATCATTAGTATTCATTGCGTCCCAAAAAGCTAAGACGACTTCCTTTGAATTCATTATTTCCCTCCAAGCACATAACGCCTTGTTAAGGTGTGAGACACGCAATACTTAAGCTTCCGCATACCACCTTAACCACTAAAACCAACGCATAGTAAAAATGCCACGCGTACCGAATCACTCTTGAACAATTTGTTAGCTTTCTAGCCAACGAAGTACGCTGAATCATTTTCTGCAAACAAACAATCTAACGGGTAAGGAAGCTCAAGCTTTGGCATATTACCTTTTGAAAACCATTTAAGGCATACCGTTTCATCATCGATTTCGGATTGAGAACATCTTTCTACTACACATTTGAACATCATGACTGTGTATTCAACTTGATCACCATTTGGGTATTTAAAACCAAAACCCTCACCACCAAATACACCAAGTAGTCAATCTACTTTTACAGCTAAACCTGTTTCCTCGCGTACTTCCCTGAACAGTGCTTGCACTGGCGACTCTTGAGGTTCAATCATTCCGGCAGGAAGGCCCTATGTACCATCTGATTTTTGTTGAAATAGTAGCTCTTTGTTTTCATTTAAAATTACACCCGCAACGCCGGGGGTAAGAAGTGGCATCGTTCCAATCTTAGAACGAACCTCTTTGATATAATCACTTGCGCTCATTTTCCTCCTTGAAAGCTAACGCCGCATTAAGGTGTGAGCAGCGCTTGGCTATACTTGAGCGAAGCGAAAGCGCCAAGCGTTGGGAATCACTCTTAAATGCTTTGTTATGCATTTAGTCGTTCTTCGGGTGAAAAACTATCGTTCACAAACTTTAAGAATTCACAGCTTATAATTTTCGCTTGCTCCCAACCTAAATCACTAGAATCAACGACATAAAAGCCAGATATAACACCACCTGCAATTCTGGCCACGCAAATATTTCCATTACCATCTAAGCAAATTGGCATTGCGCCAAGCATATCGTGCTTTACCCCATAAATATCTTCGCCGTATATCTCCGACAAAGAGAAGAACTGTAACTCTTTGAACCCAAAATAGACTATAGGGCCATCGCTAACACGCCACCAATTCAACATACTTTCAGGAAGAGTCATTTGAAATATAGTTTCTAACTTGTGTATTTCTTCCTGATTTGCGCCTACAGGTCTATCTATAAATTCCATGAAGCCCCCTGATGCATAACGCCCAATTAAGGTGTGAACCACGCGACCACGACACTCAATTTGGACACCGTAAACACTAAACCCAAAGCATAAATGCCAAGCGTGGTGAATCACTCTTAAATTGTTTGTTATGTATAATTTTTCACGAAAAACATAACCAGCCAGCCATTAGTAAGAATGCTACCGTCGCAAGTAAAAAGGTTAGATCCCAAAGAAAGTACAGAGGGTATATAAACTTTAAAAGACTTTTTAACCAACCATTTTGTAGTTGGAGAAATGCTTTCTCTTCCATGAAACTAGACATACTAAACCACAGCCCTCGAACACAATCAACCTCTTTCAAAATCACATAGCGCCCTTTAATTAACTCATTATTTTGCGACTTCAAAACCAACCAAACCACAAAAAACAAGGCAAAAAAGACAAACGTCGGTATTGCCATCCACCCTAGAGCAGCAAGTAAGATTGAGACTACAATATTATCCAATGTGCCACCTAACCAAATTATTCATAACGCCCAATTAAGGTGTGAAGCACGCGACCACGACACTCAATTTGACCACCGTAAACACTGAACTTAACCCAAAACCAAAATGCCAAGCGTGCTGAATCACTCTTAAATTGTTTGTTAGCACTTTATCTCGCTTGGTAGATAAACTCTCGATGGTACTTTAAATACTGAGCTGTTTCTTTACTCAAGCTGCGAAGTTTTAAACTGTGCTCAACATTCAATGCAGATAGCGCTGAAGGGTCTAGTGATTCTGAAATTAAAATTTTTCCATTCTCATCAAAACTAATCATGCCACTATCGAACAAGGTATCCAGATTTGGTGTCAACAATAAGCCATTGTAAGGATCTAATCGTTCTTCATTTGAAGAGTCACGCCAAGGTTTTATATGCGAAGCTTTTAAGAGTCCAACTTGCTCGCACCCAGTTACAGAGCATCTTTTCCAAAGATCGATTAAGGTTTTTCGATACTTACCCTGTCCCCTGCGACTACTAACTAAACACTCAACTTCTGTTTCAGTAAGTTTATCAAGTTCACCACTTGCTTTAGCATCTGCTATTTCGTCTTCTGGGTTTCTTAAGTAGAGTGGCTTTACTTCTGACAAATGAATCAAAAACGAGCGCATGGATTCTTTTGTTTGAAACCCAAATGGGATTCCAAATGGTATAGGCTGCTCCCCTCGGTTGAGTCTTTTAGGGAACTTGCGCATGCTAGACTTGTGATTCAAAGAGCCTGTAGTCTCTACTCCGTCGAGCAAAGCTAGTTCATTTTTGTAGACTTCTGCACGAGGATGGATCACTAACCCCGAAGGTTTGGCTCCAGCCTGTTTATTAATGTAAACGTATTGTTTTAGCGATGGTAAAAAGAACTGAATCGCATATTTAACTTCATGCCTTTCAGTAGCTTTAAACTCACTCAATACTTCTTCTATTTCTTTTAATGTGATCATTTACCAACTCTCGAAAGTGCTAACGCCCTGTTAAGGGGTGAGCAACGCAATACCGAAGCCGCCGCATACCATCTTAAACACTAAAACCAACGCATAGTGAAAATGCCACGCGTTGCGAATCCCTCTTGAACAGTTTGTTAGAACAAAATCTATCACTGTTCGTCAAACTTACTTCGCATATACTTAGAAAGTTGCTCATTGTACTTTCGCTTAGACTTGGTGTAGTTGATCAAAGCAAACTCATCACCGCTGTCTTGTAATTTAAAAGCGTCGTTTAAAGTTGGCTCTGGATTTGTGCTCTTGTAGTCAGCCTTAGCATTTTCTACTTCTTTGAGCACTTTTTCCAAACTGGACACATTGAATTTGTACTGACGATAAGCAGGTCTCCAAAGAGCAAAAACAACCCAAATAAAAGGAATCAATAGCAAAAGAATGATTCCAAGAGCCACTCTGATATCTATCTGATAATTAGGTATTAATGAAGAAATCAATAATGTTCCAAAACTGAGTACGAAAAATACCCAACACAAAGACTTAAACCTTTCATAATTTTTATTGAGTTGTCTCGTACTCTGAAATACCCATTCTTTTTCTTCAAACTCTTCGTAGATTTCACGAATTACCAAACTATAATTTCGATTGATTTTCAGCCTATAGCGGAACGACTCTCGGAATTTTTCTGAAAATGAAGACCAGTTTTTTCAAGGCTTACCCATTCCGCAACCAAGTAAATTGCGGCTAGCAGTTGAAACACACTTTGGTAACTGCTGATATTTTGTTCCATTGTAATTTCCATTTTGTTCTAACGCCCTGTTAAGGTGTGAGCAACGCAATACGAAAGCCTCCGCACACCACCTAAATCACTAAAATCAACGCATGGTAAAAATGCCACGCGTTGCGAATCACTCTTAAACAGTTTGTTAGCATGT
>NZ_JAKKCN010000007.1:0-124908 GCF_021728155.1 Vibrio sp. J2-4 | reverse complement strand
TGGACACTTGCTGATTACAAGCGAGTGATACCACTGCGGAGTGGTAGTTCAGTTGGTTAGAATACCGGCCTGTCACGCCGGGGGTCGCGGGTTCGAGTCCCGTCCACTCCGCCACTTATATTAAGCCTCTGTCGAAAGACTGGGGCTTTTTTCGTTTTGGTTACCCGACTTACCTTAACCCCATTTCCATATTGAAACCTTGCATCGAGAGGCAGGCTCTTCTCTCGCGATACTTTCTAAGCCCTGTCATGACGAGTTGATGCGCAATTCTATGCGGTTTCTGCTGAACCGGGTCCCAGTCTCGAGCGCTAGTTTTGAGCCCCTGTGCTTACTTACCAAAGCTTCCTTTATTATTACCTGGAAAGTTTATTCACTAGGTTATGTTATTTTCAGGGGGGATTTCTTTGCTTTAGATGTTGTGATTTAGCCACCGGCGCTCATTAAAATAAGCTCAGCGTATTTAAAACTTTCCTAACATGGATTTTGTTTGTAGATCTATTTAAGCCAGTGTCTGCCTTAAAGGATATTTGCTACTTCTTCCCCTCTAACCGTCTCCAACCGATAAAGCCACCACTACGTACGTATAACGTGAGCGGTATAGGTGCTCTCATAGCTGTGTTTGCTGAGTAAGTCGTTCACCTGGCACATTGACTGAGGAAAGGTCTTCTTTCAGTGGACCTTCGTGTAAGTCACGATAGTTCTAATAATTATCTGGTACTTTTTATTCTAAAGGTGTACGCTTCACATCGAATGTTTTTTCGACAGTAAACCATGTTATATCTCTTGTTTAAAAGCTTTGTAAGAAGGCTGAACTCCGTGCAAAAAACGCGATGAAGTGTTGCTCGGAGTCTTAAATTAATCTTCATCAGGTGTTTTATGCGTATAACTTCGCTGAAGTTATACGCAGGCGTCTGTACACCTGATAAAAGAGAAGAGATGGCCGGTGATATTTCATCATCGGCCTTTTTGTATCTGTTAAGCAGCTACAAAGCATTATCCAGTATTGAAATAAGGGCCGGTATTGATCACCGGCCCTTTTTATTTGGTTAAAAACATGAGTATTTTACAAGTTAAAAATTTGTCTTATCAGATCGCTGATAAGAGTTTATATAACAACGTGACATTTCGAATTAACGTGGGAGAGAAAATAGGTATCACTGGAGCGAATGGCGTTGGAAAAAGCACCTTATTAAAACTGCTTATCGGTGAATTATCTGCAGATAAGGGCTGCATTGACTGGTTACCAAACCTTGAGGTGGGGTATTTAGAGCAACATTTTAAGATGGATAATGCGCTGAAGGTTTATGAATGCTTAAAGAGTGCTTTTGAGAACTTATACGCTGCCGAGCAGAAGCTTTGGACTTTGTATCAGGCGATGACCGAGTCTCACTCTACATCTCTTTTAAGCCAAGTCGCCCAACTACAGGCATATTTAGAAGATGAAGACTTCTATGCAATTGATACCAAAATTGAACAAGTTGCTGTAGGTCTTGGCATTTATCAATTTGGCTTAGATACACCGCTTGTCTCGCTAAGTGGGGGTCAAAGACACAAGGTCCTTTTAGGGAGGTTGTTACTCCGCAACCCCGATGTGTTAATTCTCGACGAGCCGACAAACTATCTTGATGCTCTGCACATTGAATGGTTGGTCACGTTTCTCAACGAGTACACTGGCACTGTTTTACTGGTTTCTCATGATATTGACTTCCTTAATCAAGTAGCGACCAGTATTTGTGATATTGATTATCAAACGGTCCGAAAATACAGCGGCACTTATGTCAAAGCAATGCAGCAAAAGAATCACGACGGTGCTTTGTTAGAAAAGCAATATAAGGCTCAGCAAAATGAAATTCGAAAGCTAGAGCAATTTATTGCCAAAAATGGCGCTGGAGTTAACGCGAGTCTTGCTAAGGGACGCAAGAAAAAACTGGATAAAATCGAACGTATTCAACTGAATCATATAGAGAAAGTATCGATGTTTGACTTTGCTCACCAGCCTATTGGGCAACAGTATGTGATTGACGCAAAAGCGTTGAAGATAGGTTATCAGCAGCCTCTGCTTCCTGCGCTTGATATCACGTTAGCGCGCGGGGAGAAGTTGGTCGTTTCTGGTTTTAACGGCGTAGGTAAGTCGACTTTGCTTAAAACCCTTATGGGGGAGATCGAGCCGCTCTCTGGTGAGGTGGTATTGGCAAAAGGTGCAATGATTGGGTATTTTTCTCAAGATTTGTCTTGGCGTCACCCTCAGCACACGCCTGAGCAGGAGCTATGCTCTTGTGATCCAACGATATCAAGCAAAGAATCACGCAAGATATTAGCTCGCTTTGGGGTCACCGGAGATAAGACGCAGCGCCACCTAGATACATTAAGTGGAGGTGAGCAAACTCGCGTGAAACTTTGTTGTTTATCAGTCCAGAAATGCAATGTTTTGCTGTTGGACGAGCCAACGACACATTTGGATAGCAGCAGTAAAAATGCGCTTAAAGAGGCTCTCCAGCGCTTTTCTGGTAGTGTGATTGTGGTATCTCATGAGAAGGCGTTTTTACAATCTTGGCCTGATAGAGTTTTAGATATTTCGTTGCTCACTTATGCTGAATCGGAAACAGAACAGGAGGTGGAGCTATGATGCAGTCCATGATCCTATTTCTTGTTGCTTTTCTTGTTGGTGCTGATGAGTTGATGCTTGGATCTATTCTTGAACCTATCGGAAATGATTTAAGTGTTCAACCGAGTCAGGTTACGTTATTTATTACGGCATATAGTTTAGCTATAGCAATTTGCGCTCCTTACCTGGGACGTTTATCAGACCGGGTTGGGCGTATTCGTATCATGTTGCCTGCTTGCTTCGTATTTGGGGTTGCGTCTATTACGACGGGCATAGTTCATGATTTTGAACTTGCGATTGCAAGTCGAGTGATCACAGGTATTGCAAGTGCAGGCATGTTGCCAATTGCATTTGCGTTGGCGGGAGACGCGAAGGGTAATAGAGCGATGCGTCAAATTGTGATGGTTCAGGCGGGATTAACGCTGGGTATGATAACCAGCCCAGCGATCGGAGCATTGCTGACCCAGCTTTTATCATGGCGTGCCGCTTTTATTATTTTGGGCGTTGCGGCTCTTCTTGTCGGTGCCATGAGCGTAGTGTTCATGAACAACAAGCATAATGAGTCCAAGAAGTCAGACACTCTGCCACCTATCACAGACGTCATTCATCTTCCAGGCGCGTTGAGGGCGATTCTAGCGATGTGTTTAGGCCTAGGGGGAGGTATTGGTGTATTTAACCTGATAGGCCTTCATATTCGAGATACCAGCGAGTTGGCGCTCGGTTGGGTGGGCGCTATTTATGCTGTTCTAGGGATCGTGAGTGTGGTTGGAAATATGTGCGTGGGGAGAGCTTGCCGTTGGCTTGGTAGCTCTCGAGCCGTTATGCGAGTGGCTTTAATGGTGTGCATACCTTGCAGTGCATGGGTGTTCTCAAATGAGATGAGTACGGTGACTGCTTATCTTCCAGCTCTAATGCTCTGGTCTCTTGCTGGAGGGGTAGGCTCTCCGGCGTTACAAGCACATATAGCAAGCTTATCTGATGAACATCGAGGTGTGCTGATGTCTTCTGGAATGAGTATGATGCACTTTGGTGTCGCGATTTGGTCTGCCTTGGCGGGCTTTGCTTATTCTGTAGGTCATGAATGGGTCGCTGTCGTGGCTTTGTTATTGTTTGGCTCAGCGGTAGTTATATTAAAGCCAGTTGGTAATGCTGAACAAAGTGAGCGTTATTCGTAGTGTTTTAGTAGATAAAGAAAAGCCGTTACCTAAAAAGGTAACGGCTTGTTCCAAATACTTTTTGAAAGCCGGTCTTAGTTCATGCCGTATTATCAGATCTCTTGTTTTGATAGGTTTTGTAAAGACTTGGGTTGTTGGTTTAATTCCTTTTATAACAGCGTCTTGCTTCTATTTTGGTTTCAGTTTGTTTTCAATTGTCTTTAGTTTTATTATAACTTTGGGGTACATATAGGGGTACATATTTACTATGTGCACCATTAAGAGGTTTAAATGAGCAAACTGTACGACAAAAATCTAAGAGCGGTATTGAACAAGGCTCATCCTAAGGTCTTTACCTTAACTGATGGTCAAGGTTTGGGGGCTAGGGTTTCTGAAAAAGGTAAAGTCCGGTGGCAATACCGCTACAAAGTTGATGGCAAAAGTAAGCGTATCGATCTAGGAGACTATCCTGCCCTTTCTCTTTTAAAAGCGCGAGAGGAAGCTCAGCAATGTCGTGAGTGGTTAGTTCAAGGACATGACCCGAAACATCAACGTTCATTAGCCAGAAGTGAAACGTTAAAACCAGTCTCAGTAAAAGAGGCATTAGAGTACTGGTTAGTAAATTACGCAGAAGGTAAACGTGCAAATGCTTCAAAACATCGTGCACAGTTTGAAAAACACATCTACCCCTATATTGGAAACCTACCATTAGAAAAAACGGAAACGCGCCATTGGATAAAGTGCTTTGACCGTATTCGCAATGGTGATAATGGGAAGCAAAAACCTGCTCCTGTAGCCGCTGGTTATATCTTACAAAACTCTAAACAAGCACTACGGTTCTGTCGTGTTCGGCACTACGCATTTAGCCGAGCTTTGGATGATTTGATGATTGCTGATGTTGGTAATAAACAGAAGAAAAAAGATCGTGTCCTTTCCAATAAAGAGCTAAGTGATGTTTGGAATGTGGCTACTGAGAAGGGGGATTTCAGCAACCAGTACTACCGAAACCTATTAAGGCTACTCATTACATTCGGAGCAAGGACTCAAGAAGTTCGCTTGTCTACATGGGCTGAGTGGGATTTTAATGAGATGATTTGGACAGTTCCGAAAGCTCATAGTAAAGGTGGAGAAAAGATTCTTCGCCCCATCCCTCAACATCTAGAGCAATGGTTGTTGGAGTTAAAAGGTGATGCTTGTAGTGGTACTTTAGTTTTGGGTGAACTGAAAACGCCTGAAGCAGTCAGTCAGTACGGAAGGTTGTTGTGGAAACGCTTAGAGCATGAAGAAAAATGGACAATGCACGACCTTCGTAGAACGTTAGCCACGAGAATGAATGAACTTGGTATTGCACCTCATGTCGTTGAACAGCTCCTCGGTCATAGCCTAGGAGGGGTTATGCAGATTTACAACCGGAGTCAGTATATCCCTGAAAAAAGAGAAGCGTTGTTGATTTGGGGAGAACGATTGGATGTATTGAGCTTTGACCACAAGAATCTCGTCATTTTGAGAGCAGTAAATGAGTAAGCATCCAGTTTTGGGATTGAACTTCCACCAGCTGCCTATCGATTGCGAAGTTATTTATGAGTGGAATGCATCATATTCTAGCTATAAAGCAATGTGGAAAGCTCATTCAAAAGTGCTCAAAAATTATCTATCTACTTCTTTTGGATAGATATTGAATTTAGTAGTCATAGGGTACTTCTTACGTATTAAGCCAAGATGGTGAGGTGCTGTACCCCAAGGTAGATGAGGATTTAGTTTATGAAACTCTAAATCCTATCTTGTTGTAGCACAGCCCCCTGAGCAGGCCTCTTTTGTGTACCGCTTTACAAGGTAAAACTGCTTTTTGTTATATTTTAAAGCAGCGCTAACCTTGGTATTTAAGCTTAACGGGTAGGGACTTGTTCTCGAGTTTGAGCTCTTTCTTGCTCTCGAATTTGCTCCTCGATCACTTCTTGGATTTCTTGATACAGCTGCATATCAACGCCTTCCGCAACTTCTAAAGTAATTGCCAGACCATAGCGTATAGGCTCGACAATTTTCGAAGCGTTTTCCTTACAGTTAACTTTTATTTCAAGCATTCGGTCTTCTGTGATGACCGCAAGTTCTTCACCTTCAAAAATCTCATGCTGTAATGTCCCTCGGCGAACCTGCATCCAATCAGCGGAGCTTGAGCTTCTAGATGTAAGATGTCTATTGTCCCCTTCCACCGTGAACCACAATGCACTATCTCTGTACTTCATGTGAGTTGGGCAAGGCTTGGCAAACCAAGATAACGTAACTGTGAGACGGCGCCAAATATCAGCACCACCTAAACCTTCTGGGATAGGGAGTTTGTATACATGAGCTTCGTCATTCTCTAAGCTTCCATAACCAAGAATGGTAGCTCTGGTATCTAAGCAGAATTTTGCTCTATCAACATCTGGTTTCCCATAACCAATGTTTCTTGTAATAACATTTTTTAACGACTTAGAATCAGGGCTCCCTAAGCAGTTTGAGATCCGATCATACATTGCTCCCCATGAGGCTCCGTGGGTGATAAGAGATTTAAGAAGGAGAGGAGAATACTGTTCGAACTGACCAACCTTATTGCTCTCTACGAACAAGTCCTCAAGAACATCGCAAATTTCCGCACAACCTCTTGATGTTAGAGCTGCTGAGTTACTTGTTCCTCGAATATACACTCGATGATTAAATGCTGATGTATGTGGATGAGCGACTTGTTGTCCTGGTGCGGTATAGTTGCTTACAGCAGTTAAACTTGAGTGACCAATGGCTTCGTTGTAAAGCATTCGACCACCCGGCATTGAAATATCTGGTTTAACAGATCTAGCATAGCCATTCCCTTGACCAGAGTAGGCTGCTGGCATTTCTTCACTATATATATTGTAAAGTCCTGCTCGTAGCACTGGAGAGGATTCATCTGAGTGAAGAGAACCGACTGTTACTGCATTTACGCTCTCTGCTGGCGATAAGAGCTTTCTATCCCAGCTATCATTCTGTACAGCTTTAAAGAACTCTACTGCCTTTACATCATCAGAGAACTGATGGAATGTACTTCCTGGTTGTGGAACAGTCACAGCTTTTGGATGGTTACCTGCGCTTACGACGAACAATACATTGTATTTAGAGCTCAACCAATCAAGCAGTCGAGCAAAAGGACTCATCTTGCCATCAAAGTGAATATTAGGATCGCCGATTGAGAGATTAATAACTTTGATTGATGGTGCTACTGGTAATTCAGCCCCATCACCTTCAAAAATACGTCTGACAGCTCTATGGATAATATCCAGTGGAAGTTCATCATCTGGTAAAGTCTCGGTGTTATTGTACGTATGTGGATCAGGCTTCATTACTGGTCTTACGTATAGAGGAGTAGATAATTTACTTCCACCATCAGTAAGATCCCCATTAACGATAAGAGAAGCCATTGCTGTTCCATGCACACGATATTGAGCTGAATATCCCGCCTCAAAGTTGTCAGGATCATCAATTATTAAACTACCACGCAGGTCAGAATGGTTAGAAAGAGGTAATCCATCAAACAGAGCTACTCGAGGAGCTTTTTCAAACTCTGGAGGAGTTAAGTCATGAAAGCTTTCCGTTTCTTCCCCAGCAGCAATTGAGTCATCATTATTCCATAGAGGCTCCACAGACATTTGCCCCAGCGGTCGGAACAGCATGATTTGATCGCAGCGCACAAGTGAAACTTCGTCTTGATTTAGAATGCGTTCAACTTGACCTGCTGGCAACTCTATCAGCAGAGATTGATAGTGGATATCGGGAAGACAGCAAGCTGAAAGAATTTGCCCACCCAACTCTTGAGCTAATTGAGATATCCTCTCTTCTGCAGTATTTCGCTTGGTTTCATTTGTTCTGAACCATAATTCTGCTTCAAATCGAACTGGCTGATCGGGGTCGTACTCTAAGCGTTCTTGCCAATATTCAAGAATACCTGTATTTCTGAGTCTATCTTGGGTATCCCAATAGCGGATGTCTTTCAGTAGACGGAATAAATCTCTGAACTTTGCCCACCCTCGCATGAACTGCATGTTTGGGTTTTGACCGTAGTTACGCCAGAGAGACAAAAGCTCATCAATTGCTCGTCTATCTGATAGCATCAGCATGACTTGACCATTCAGAGGTTTATCTCTGTCGTTCCCTGTACTGTAAAAATCATCGTCAGGCTCTAGTCCTCTAAGTTCATGCTCACCGAGCCACTCCAGACCTTCGATCTTTTTTACAGCTTTGAAAAAGTCAGACACACTACCATATGTTTCAATAACTACGGTGTACTCGGGATCGATTCCGGGAGTATCTCGTTGAACTTCAATTCTGCGATTCTCTAATGCAGACTCTAGGCGTGAAAATTTAGGACCTAGCCTTTGAGCTTGGCGAGTAACAGTTGGACGATTTGGAGCCCCACCTCCACCATTTCGACTTGATGGGCTAGTCGTATCAGGCGCAGGAAATAGAAGTAGGGGACGGCGGCTCATTAATTAATCCTCTTTAGTTAGAGGACAGAGTCCTCTCAGACCACGTTTTTAAAGCCGATGATATTATAGAACGCATCTGTGAGCCAGGTTGAGTAAGCACATATTTGCGTAATATCACTCTGCCAAACTCTTCTATTTCTGCAAAGTTAGAACCATAAAGCCTTTTAGATAAAGTTTCATAAGCGTACTCCAAAGAGATATCATGCCTTTTCTCAAACGCTTTAAACCACGACTCTATTTGAGCTCGGGTCGGTTGAGGAACTTCTAATCTCAATTGAAAGCGGCGCCATACTGCTCTATCAAGCAACTCTGAGTGGTTTGTTGCAGCCATCACAATAACGTGGCTAGGCAGGGAGTCAATTTGCATCAATAATGAACTTACGACACGTTTTATTTCGCCAGTTTCATGCGTGTCCCCACGCTCTTTACCCAAAGTTTCAAATTCATCGAACAACAGAACACAACGTCGTGTAGCAGCATAGTCGATTACCTTTTTGAGTCTTGAGGCAGTCTCACCAAGATAAGAACCAATAATTCCCTCATAGCGTACGACTAATAAAGGAACCATCATTGACTCGGCAAGAGCTTCTGCTAGAGATGTTTTACCATTACCAGGGGGGCCAACTAAAAGAACACGGTTTCTAGGCTCTAAACTGTAGGATCGCAATAAATCAACTCTAGATTGTTCTTCAACTAATTCGCCTAAAGAATCCTTTACCGAACCTGGTAATATAAGATCTTCGAATCGAAGTTTAGGTGAAATTTCATCAACGAGGGACGATACACGGTTGTCTTTAGCGGTAGGCGACTCCACCGTAGAGTTAGAAGTACTAAGCTTGACCAGCTCTTGTTCTAATCTTTCCGCTATTACGTGATGTCTTTTTTGCCTTTCATCTGCTATCAGAGATTCTACAACTCTTTTGAATTGTACCTTGTCCCCCATAGCTCCAGCTCTTACTAAGCTAATGATTTTATCCGACTTTGCCATTTTTCTGTTCACTCCACACAATCTTTCATACACTCGAAATTCCAGTTAGAAACTGGTAACTGCTTGGAGCTGCTAGCTGTGCATGGTGTACATGGTGAACCTCAATAGGATGGAAAACTTGCATGATGCAATTAAAAATGTGGTGCGATATTACCACACTAAAATCTCAAATAGTTATGAATCTGCTTTACTAACTTAGGAATTATTGAATCAGATCGACCCTCCGGTAAACAGCCTTCTTGCTATTTACCATTTAGCTATGTCTTTGGTAGTATAGCTTAAGTTGTCTAATCAAGTGCTGGTGGCAAGCCACCAGCGACGCAAAAGTGAAATTACGGTATAAAACCTGCCATAGCTACTGTCCTAACTGCATTTTCTTGAAGTTACGTTCAAGCTTCCTCATTTCCTTTGTAGCAGCCTTATCTAGGTGCTCATCCAAGTAGTCACTTTGCCTTTGAGAACGCCAGCGATTGAATTGTGGATGGCTAAATAGAGTGTAATGCACGTGACACTCTAAGTGAGGAGCCCCAGAGTCTTGGTAGTAGTGGTCTAAAGCGGCTTGTAACAATATAAAGTCCTGCATACCGAACTCTTGTAGTATTGCGAATTTCATTACCTCTAGAGCTTCCCTGTTCACTTCAACGACTGTATTTAGGGTTGTATCACCATGTTTAGGGATGTTTGGTCCAAGAGTCTTTATTACTTGTAAGGCTTGATAAGCTTGATTGAAGAGGGCTTGTTCTTTATCAGTGATTTTGCACATAGCCCATGTTGGCATTTTCTTTGCCGCATTACGGCTTGATTTTAATTTCCCTGACTTAGTTCTCGGTCCAGTAGACTGTCCTCCATGTAATTTGCACTTTCCGTTGAGCTTTGAGCCTCGTCGCTTACATGGTGTTCCAGCTCGTGTTGTTGCCCCACACAATGGTAGAGCTGTCAGATCGAAGCGTTTTTTAGACATAATTGTTTGTTATAAAGATCCTAAACCTCGCAGAATGCTTCGGTGAAAATGACACAATACATTCGGTTCATGGGGTTTGATTTGATGAAAAAATTGAGTTGTTACTGTGCACTGTTTTTAAGGCGGCTATATCTGAACACGTTTGTATAATTGCTAAATTCCGTTTTGCCCTCCTTTTTTGCCATATAGCTCAGACGCATTCTCAGTGCTCTTAACTCATGACCATTTCCATTGCGATGAATACGATAGATTCTGTTCCTCACTCTAAAAGAAAAGTTATCTGGATGTATGCTCTGCCACGCTTCTTGAACGACTTTGTCTACTAGTGTGCTTTGTTGGCACTTGTGACCATTCAACATAATTACCATGTGATAGTGGTGAGATTCAGCCTTGTCTTGTTCTCTAACCCAAAAGTATCCGATCTCACATTTGTAGTGTTTCTTTAATTTGCCCTTTAGCTTTTGAATCATACGTGTCAGTAGCTTATTGTCTTCAGTGGATTGAGCTTGATGAAGTTGGACAAGCACAGCGGTTACCTTGCTGTAGTAGCTGAGCATGATGTCTATTATGCGATAAGACTTATTGAGTATTTCTTGGATTATTCCTTTTTTACTAAGGAATATGAGTTGAGGCTTTCCTTGGTATACAAAGTAAGCCAAATGTTTTTTTGACGGGTGGAGAAGAATAGGGCACATACAATATATAGTAACCTGCATATTGATGACTTTTGTTTACTCGAGCCGCTCCGCCAGCAAGGAGGAACGGTTCGATTTATGGTTATCATAAAGTTGGGATCTAGAGTCAAAATGGGTCAAAAGAAACCAACATTTAGTTTGGGCAGAGGCCTCAAGTGTTACTTGGTTGTGATTCGCTTTGTTTTTTTAACCATTGCAATATTGTGTTTTGTGTCCATCCACCATTTCGACCTTGTTGAGTTTTCAACGGCACAGGTAAGCGACCATCTTTAATCATTCGACCTACGGTTGAGATACTTTTACCTAAAAGTAGGGCGACTTCTTTTTTCGTTAGGATCCTGCTGAGCTCTTCTTTTGTCATGTTTCTACTGTAATCGTAGTAGCGAGTCGTTTTCATTATTGAACTCCTTCTCGTGTTTCGATCCACTCCAGAACCTCAGATAAACGCCAAGCAACAGAGCGATTACCAAGTCGGATTCTTCTCGGAAAGAGCCCTTTTTTCTCTAATAACCATGCTTGTGAGCGAGATATAGACGTGAGAGTTCTCCGCTCATCTTCTCGAATAAGACGGTCGGTAGGTTTATTGGGTGAGTTATAAGTATTAGCTGAGTGTTTTAGCATTTTTTTCCCTTGTTTAGGCTTGTTTTCAATAGGTTCTATTTTGCCAATAGGGAAATTTGCTTTCGTAAGTTCAGCTAGCCTTGGTAATTAAATGAGAAGAGCTTCTCTACCAAATATTTCTTGTGTTACTGCTTTTAGCTTTTCTATGTCCGAAAGAGTGCTTCTTCCTCTTCTGAAAGCTGACTTTGGTGCAAGCTCACTTATAACTTTGCGCAGAGTATTGTGAGATAACTTAGGCATTCCTTTAAACACGGAGCTTTGACAGTGACCCTGTATGAAGTTGATAACGGCTCCAACTTGTACGTCTAAATGTGCGTAAATTGATTTTGCGAATTCTTTAGTCTTTTCAATAGCAGGTAGGTATGGAGCTTGAACTATACATCCACCAATAATACGTTCTAGCAGGCTTTTAAAATGCTTTTGCTCATACGTTGTTAGGGGATGAGGAGACTTATCACGCTGTCTGATGTCCGCATGTTGCAATGCTTTTGTTTCAATTTGAGCTTCTAGGTTCTTAAGTTTTGAGTTTTGTGCCACTTTGGTCTTTAAGGCAAGGCGTACAAATGCACTAGCTGGATTTAATGGCGCTACTTGTTGAAGCTCTGACTCCAATTCTTCTAACGTTGGGGCTAGTTGCCACCCACGTGATGACATATTAACTATTTTTATGCCACCTATTTTTACTAAGTAGGGTTGTTGTGATGCACCTGTACCAACTGGCAGTGTATTAAGTGCATGTTCTTGTAGAGAGACTGAATTACATATCATAAGAAATGCCTAAGTGTACATATAGGGGTACATAAATAAAAAAGGCCACTAACGAGATAACGCTAGTGGCCTGATTTAAAAGACTTTTTTGCAGGATTTTTAGTTCATGCCGTATTTCTTAAGTTTTTTGCGAAGAGTACCGCGGTTGATACCCATCATAGTTGCCGCGCGAGTTTGGTTACCGCGAGTGTACTGCATGATGGTATCTAGTAGTGGCTGTTCAACTTCAGCTAGAACTAATTCGTATAGTTCTGTTACTTCCTGGCCGTTTAGTTGAGCAAGGTAGTTTTTAAGAGACGCTTTAACAGAGTCACGTAAAGGCTTCTGAGTAATCTGGTCTTGTGACGTTACTGTAGTTACTGTTAATGCTTCTGAAGTCAGATTTTGTTCGAACATATTCGGTCTAGCTCTTCTCTTAATTATGATGCAACGTTATCAAAATAACCTTCTAACGCCTCAATTTGCAGCGGAGCTGCGTCGATAGCGTTGAAGGTACGGCGAAACTCACTTGCCTGTTCATGCTCTTTCAGGTACCACCCAACGTGCTTGCGCGCGATACGTGGACCTAAGAACTCCCCATAAAATTCATGCAGAGCATTTACATGACCAAGCATAATGGTTTTCACTTCCTCAGTTGGAAGCTCCTCCATTGTGGTGCCGTTTTCCAAATAGTGATGGATTTCCTGGAAAATCCACGGACGACCCTGGGCAGGGCGTCCAATCATTAAAGCGTCCGCACCGGTGTACTCCAGTACAAATTTGGCTTTCTCCGGGCTATCGATATCACCGTTCGCGATAACCGGAATTGAAATCGCCTCTTTTACCGCTTTAATGCTGTCATATTCGGCCTCACCTTTGTACATACATGCTTTCGTTCTGCCATGCAGAGCAAGAGCTTGTATGCCGCAGTTTTCGGCTAATTTAGCGATCTGGACACAGTTCTTGTTGTCTGTATCCCAGCCAGTTCGAGTCTTTAACGTTACAGGAACGTCCACTGCATTCACGACCGCTTTCAAAATCTCTTCGATAATGTTTGGGTATTGAAGCAGAGCAGAGCCCGCTAGCTTCTTATTCACTTTTTTTGCCGGGCAGCCCATGTTGATGTCGATGATTTGTGCACCGTTCTCAACACTGAATTGAGCTGCGTCCGCCATAAGCTGTGGATCGGAACCCGCAATCTGTACAGAGCGAATGCCCGATTCGCCCTCGTGTACCATGCGCTGTTTCGACTTTGACGTTCCCCATAGTTTTGGGTTAGCAGACATCATTTCACTGACGGCCATTCCCGCACCATAGCGAAGACACAACTCGCGAAACGGTCTATCCGTTACACCAGCCATAGGGGCTACGATTAGATTGTTCTTAAGTTGATAGTTTCCGATTTTCAAAACGTCATCACAGTTCTGTACCAGCAAGGGCGCGCATTTTACGCATTTTTTCACTGCGTGAAAAGACTAATATTTGAGCATTTACAAATTGTTTTTGTAAATTGTATGAATTTCAAACAATTAGCTCTGAAAACCTTGTCTAGCCTTGCTTACGACCAGAGATGCGACACCATTCACTTTGCTCAACAATCGGGTCAATGTGAAGCTCGTCACGGTAATAGTTCGCAACATCTTCGGCTTGAGTGTCTAATACGCCAGACATAGCGAGGTCGCCATGTGGCTTAACTAGGCCTTTAATGATTGGTGCAAGTTCACGCAATGGGCCAGCAAGAATGTTAGCAACAACCACGTCTGCAATCAGACCTTCTGGTTGGTTTTGAGGAAGGTAAACTTCTAGTTTGTCGGCAACGCCGTTACGCTCTGCGTTGTCTTTCGAAGCAAGCAGTGCTTGAGGATCAATGTCGATCCCTATCACTTTTTCAGCGCCTAGTTTGATCGCCGCGATCGCCAGAATGCCCGAGCCACAACCGAAGTCGATAACGGTCTTACCGCTTAAGTTCATGCTTTCTAGCCACTCAAGACAAAGTGCTGTTGTAGGGTGAGTACCCGTACCGAATGCAAGGCCAGGATCCAACATAACATTAACAGCGTCAGGATCTGGAATGTCGCGCCAGCTTGGACAAATCCATAGGCGTTCACCAAATTTCATTGGGTGGAAGTTTTCCATCCATTCGCGTTCCCAGTCTTTATCTTCAAGCTGTTCTACTTTGTAAGCAAAATTGTCAGCCAGCATATTGCTCGCTTTAATTTGGTCGATGATGAAGTTGGTGTCTGCTTCTGCATCATACAGTGCCAGAATGTCAGTATCGCCCCATAAGCGAGTTTCGCCAGGTAGAGGTTCGAATACAGGTGTATCCTGCGCGTCTAAGAATGTAACAGACAGCGCGCCAGTCTCTTCCATTAGCATATCGCCGATTTGCTCAGCGTTTTCATTGGTCGCGTTGAGTTTGATTTGAATCCAAGGCATTGGTTTTTGCTCTTAAAGTGAATGAAGTGGCGCAGAGTTTACCAGAACTCTACGATTTGTTTGAGTATATACCCAAATAAGCCTACGTATTTGTTGAATGCTTAGAGTACATACAAAACAAAAATGCCCACGGGTGTGGGCATTTTTTAAGACGTTAGCTAAGGCTTATTGTAAGCCGAGCTTCTTCTCTAGGTAGTGGATGTTTGCACCACCATGCTGGAAGTTTTCGTCATTCATAATAGAGAATTGCAGTGGCACGTTGGTTTTGATGCCTTCGATGATCATCTCACCCAGAGCATTCTTCATGCGCGCAATCGCCACATCACGGTTTTCACCGTACGTGATTAGCTTACCAATCATTGAATCGTAATGAGGTGGTACTGTGTAACCAGAATAGATGTGTGATTCCCAACGTACACCCATACCGCCAGGCGCGTGGAAACGCTCGATCTTACCTGGAGATGGTAGGAAGCGTTCTGGGTCTTCTGCGTTGATACGGCACTCAATCGCATGGCCACGGATCTTAATGTCATCTTGAGTGAATGACAGAGGTTGACCCGCTGCAACGCGAAGCTGTTCTTTGATTAGGTCGATGCCGGTAACCATTTCTGTTACTGGGTGTTCTACCTGAATACGAGTGTTCATTTCGATGAAGTAGAATTCACCGTTCTCGTATAGGAATTCGAACGTACCTGCGCCGCGGTAACCAATTTCGATACATGCACGAGTACAACGTTCACCGATGTACTTACGCATCTCTTCAGTGATACCTGGTGCTGGCGCCTCTTCCACTACTTTTTGGTGACGACGTTGCATTGAACAATCACGCTCACCAAGGTGGATTGCGCCGCCTTGACCGTCAGCGATAACTTGCACTTCAACGTGACGAGGGTTTTCTAGGAATTTCTCCATGTAAACCATATCGTTGTTGAACGCTGCTTTTGCTTCAGCACGCGTCATTGCAATCGCTTGGATTAGGTCTTTTTCTGCGCGAACGACACGCATACCACGGCCACCGCCGCCACCAGACGCTTTGATGATGACTGGATAACCAATGCGTTTAGCAAACGCCTTGTTTTTCTCTTCGTCGTTGTCCAGAGGACCGTCAGAACCAGGTACACAAGGAACGCCAGCTTTCTTCATTGCGTTGATAGCCGACACTTTGTCACCCATCAGGCGGATAGTGTCTGCTTTTGGACCAACGAAGATGAAACCACTGCGCTCAACTTGCTCAGCGAAGTCTGCGTTTTCTGACAAGAAGCCGTAACCAGGGTGGATAGCCACAGCACCAGTTACTTCTGCTGCAGAAATAATTCGTGGGATATTTAGGTAGCTGTCGATACCACGAGCAGGGCCGATACATACGGTTTCGTCTGCGAGTAGTACGTGCTTAAGATCGCGGTCAGCTGTCGAGTGAACAGCGACGGTCTTTATACCTAATTCTTTACAAGCGCGAAGAATACGAAGTGCAATTTCACCTCGGTTCGCGATGACTACTTTGTCTAGCATAAGGCAAGCCCCGCTTATTCGATTACAACAAGAGGTTGGTCGAATTCAACTGGTTGGCCGTCTTCAGCTAGGATCGCTGTAACAACGCCAGATTTGTCCGCTTCGATTTGGTTCATCATTTTCATTGCTTCAACAATACATAGAGTATCGCCAGCATTTACTTTCTGACCCACTTCTACGAATGCTTTAGAGTCTGGGCTTGGAGAACGGTAGAAAGTACCAACCATTGGAGAAAGAACTTGGTGACCTGCAGGCGTTGCAGCTGCTGGAGCTTCTGCTGCTGGCGCTTCTGCTACTGGTGCCGCTGCTGCTGGAGCAGGTGCCGCTACTGGAGCTGCTGCGTAGTGAACTGGTGCTTGAGGGGCTGCAGTGCCGTGACGACTGATGCGTACTGACTCTTCACCTTCAGAAATCTCTAGCTCAGCAATGCCAGACTCTTCAACTAACTCAATTAGCTTCTTGATTTTACGAATATCCATCTTTTCTTTCTCTTTTATCTTGTGATTAAGACAACCCTCGTGGGGTTGCAGAGTGTTAGGGTTACTTTGCCTGTAGCTTGTTAATCGCGGCAGACAGAGCGAATTCATAACCTTGTGCGCCTAAACCGCAAATCACGCCTTCTGCTTTATCTGACAGATAAGAGTGATGACGAAATGGTTCACGTGCGTGCACATTTGATAAGTGCACCTCAATAAATGGGATGGCGACGCCAAGTAATGCATCTCGCAGTGCCACACTGGTATGAGTGAAAGCCGCTGGATTGATGATGATGAAGTCAATCTTGCCATAAGCAGCATGAATGGCTTCAATCAGTTCGTACTCACGATTTGATTGTAGGTGTTCCAGTTCCACCCCAGCGTTATGAGCTTGCTTCGTAAGAGCATCCACAACTTGTGCTAAGGTGCTGTGACCATAGTGTGTCGGTTCGCGCAGACCCAATAGGTTAAGATTTGGTCCGTTTAGAACAAGAATCCGTGACTTTGCAGACATTATGTTGCTATCTTCCCTTATCGTGAGTGGAACGTTTATATTCCCAAATATACGATAGTTCAGCACGATTTTTTTGTTAAAACCGAGCAAATTTTAAAAAATCGACCAAGATTATAGCTAATTCATAGCAATTAGCAGCAATTTACTGGTCTAATCTCCTAATAGCCACCTTCGTTTCTGTAACCAAGTTAACAAAAACAACATAATTGCCATGTTCTTTATGTGGCTAATTTGTGCGCAAAAGCAAAAAACCGCCATGAGTGATGGCGGTTTTTAAAGTGCTTTTAAAACAGTTGGTTGAATTTATGCCAATTCTGCTTTCTCTGCGATAAGTTTGTCTACCACGCTTGGATCGGCAAGCGTTGACGTGTCTCCGAGGTTGCTTGTATCGCCCGTTGCAATCTTACGCAGGATTCGACGCATTATCTTACCAGAGCGAGTCTTCGGTAAGGAATCCGTCCAGTGCAGTACATCTGGTGTCGCGATTGGACCAATTTCTTTACGCACCCAATCTTTAACTTCTTTGTGCAGCTCAGCTGACGGGAATTCACCATCGTTCAATGTAATGTAAGCGTAGATAGCTTGGCCTTTGATGTCATGTGGAATACCAACAATCGCCGCTTCTGCAATCTTGTGGTGCGCCACTAGCGCTGATTCAATTTCAGCGGTACCCATACGGTGACCCGACACGTTCAGTACGTCATCAACACGGCCAGTGATCCAGTAGTAGCCGTCTTCGTCACGACGCGCACCATCACTGGTGAAGTACATCCCCTTAAAGGTTGAGAAGTAGGTCTGTTCAAAGCGCTCATGGTCGCCGTAAACCGTGCGCATCTGGCCTGGCCAAGAATCAAGGATAACCAAGTTACCTTCAGCAACGGTATCTTCAAGAATGTTGCCCATATTATCGACAAGAGCAGGCTGGACGCCGAAGAATGGGCGAGTCGCAGAGCCTGGTTTTAGATCGGTTGCCCCTGGTAGTGGCGCAATCAAGATGCCGCCAGTTTCCGTTTGCCACCAAGTATCGACGATAGGTGAGTTCTCGTTACCAATCGTTTTGTAGTACCACTCCCACGCCTCTGGGTTGATTGGTTCGCCCACTGAGCCCATGATGCGCAGGCTTGAACGAGATGTGCCTGCAACCGCTTCATCACCTTTTGCCATTAGCGCACGAATCGCGGTTGGGGCGGTGTATAGAATGTTGACTTGGTGTTTATCAACCACTTCACTCATTCGGCTTGTGCTTGGGTAGTTTGGTACACCTTCGAATAAGATGGTCTTCGCCCCATTTGCAAGTGGACCGTAGATTAGGTAAGTGTGACCGGTAATCCAACCCACGTCCGCGGTACACCAGAAGGTTTCGCCTAGTTGGTAATCGAACACATATTTGAAGGTCATCGCCGCGTAAACGAGGTAACCGCCTGTTGTGTGTAGTACGCCTTTAGGTTTGCCTGTTGAACCTGAGGTGTAAAGGATGAAGAGCGGATCTTCGGCTTTCATCTCTTCTGGTGGGCAAACGTCAGAAACGTTAGCTGTTGCTTCGTGCCACCAAACATCACGGTGTTCATGCCATTCGACATCACCACCTGTGCGTTTAAGCACCAACACTTTATTGATGGTTTTTACGTCTGGGTTAGTTAGTGCTTCGTCCACGTTCTTTTTCAGAGGAACGGCACGCCCGCCGCGTACGCCTTCATCAGCGGTGATCACGACTTTCGCGTCAGAGTCGATGATACGGCCAGAGAGTGCTTCTGGTGAGAAACCGCCAAATACTACGGTGTGAACCGCACCAATACGGGTACAAGCGAGCATAGCCACTGCGGCTTCTGGCACCATTGGCATGTATAAACACACCACGTCGCCTTTACGTACGCCTTGCTCTTTCAATGCGTTGGAGAACTTACATACTTCTTTGTGCAGTTCGTTGAAAGTGAGTGTTTTGTCGTCGGCTGGATCATCACCTTCCCAGATGATTGCGACGTCATCCCCGTGTTCTGCGAGATGACGGTCAATACAGTTCGCCGAGACGTTCAGTGTGCCATCTTCAAACCAACGAATGTCGACATGACCAGTATCGAAAGAGGTGCTTTTTACTTTGGTGAAAGGTTTGATCCAATCAACGATTTTGCCGTGTTCGTTCCAGAAGCCCTCTGGATCGGTTACCGACTGCTGATACATGGCTAAGTAAGTATCATTATCCGCGTGTGTATGAGTTTTAATATTTTCTTTTACCGGATAAACGTGGGCTTCGCTCATGGCTTCTCTCCTTGTGCCTTATTTCTCGGCCTTACACCAATCTAGATAAGATTTTGAATATGTTTTTGTAGGGCTGTTTTTTGGTTCTAAATAACTTGGTCGTGGTAATGACGACGTTGTGCTTATAACTGTCAGTCACTGCGCGTATTTCTACAATTAGACTTTAGGATGAGAGTGAAGGAAGCGCCGTGAAATCGCTGAAACAAAAGTATTTCTGGGAGCTAGGTCAACTGATTTTTATGTATACGGCGCGGTTAGGTTGGGCAAATCGCCTTTCGTTAAGCGAACAAAGACCAAAGCGGCAGAAATCGCATCTTGTAAAGCGTCGTGTTTATCTTGGATAGGAAGTTCGAGGTGTTTACAAATGGCATCCAGACTTAAGTCGAAATAGGCATTCGGCAAATGTCTTTCCAGCTTGTCGTGATAAATCTGACTTACCTCGATGAGCGGGTTAGGAAGTGGAAAGCCAAGTTGCCTCAGACAAGCAAGATCTAAGATCTTTTTATCGTAACGAATGTGATAACCGACAAGTGGTCGGTTGCCGATAAAGTCGAGCAGCTCGAGCAGCGCCTCTTTTTCGCTAATCCCGTCGACTAAGTCTTGGTGGCGAATTCGATGAATTTTGACTGAGCCAGAATCGAGCGATTGCGGCGCGCGTAAGCGGACTTCAAATGGCTGGCTAGTGATGATGCGGTTGTCGATGATCTTCGTGGCCGCAATGGTCACCAACTCGGCGCGATTTGGATCAAGGCTGGTGGTTTCGCAGTCGAGCGAAACGTATTCCGTTTTATCGGGCGTGCAAAAAAGCGACTGATAAGGAGAGCCTTTCAGTTTGTAGTGCCAGTATTTGCGTTGTAACCAGTTCATTGCCTACGCCTCTGTATGATTTATGAAAATCATGGTTAATCACGAATTTGATAGTGGAAGCCTAAAAATTGCTTAAATTTTTTCACTACATGTAAGCTGTGGCGAAGTAAATCACGCTCGGTTCTATCCAGTTGTTTAATATCAATGTTATTCAATGCTTCTTGCTTTTTGAGTTGTTGATTAAGGCGAACCTTAAAGAACAATTTCAGTGCTTCGTTGAGGTTATCTGCCGTTTCAGGCTCTAAGATGCGTTTTTTCCGAAGTGCTTCAATGCGCTCAAACGTGTTCTTCTCCTCAATGGCATATTCCAAAGACAAGGTGCGAATGCCGTGCACAATTGGGAAAATGCCGCCGCGTTTAATATCTAACCCGTCCTTAGCACTTTTTACGTTGCCAAACAGAGTTAGGGGCACAGAAAACTGCAAGGCAGGGCGAGTAAAATCAGACAGTATCAACATGCGATCTTTCATTGTGTCGCGAAGGTGGGTCGCGATTGGAGCCAGCAGTTCGCGATTTCCCGCAACAGCATGGGCGTCACTGAAAATGGCTAAGTCCATGATTTGTTGTGGTTCGGCTTTGGCTATCCAGCGGTCTAAGGTGTTTATCCACTCTTGCTGCGTTTTGACCCATTTCGGGTTGTTGACCATGACTTTACCCGGGCAAAGTGGATAACCGAGCTGTTGTAGAGTGTGCGTGAAGGATTGCATCACTTGTTCGCAATGAGGCCATTCCAAACCATCTTGAATAATTAGAGCATTGTCTTGGTCTGTCTTGAGAATTTGTTCTCCTCGACCTTCTGAGCCGAGTACGATTAAGCAGCAATGATCGTGCAAGGCTGGTGGAACCACTAACTCGAACGCTTTTTCGATAATTTGCTCGTTCACGGCGGAAATTAACTCCATGATAAAGCGAGTGCGGATGCCGTTTCTCAATAAGCTCTCGACCAATTGACGTTGGCGGTTTGAGGCCAATGCGAGCTCTTCCACACTGCTTGCTCTGGCAATACTGAGCGTTAACACGTGAGAGTGGGTGGAGAACGCGCTGAGAATTTGGGTCATATCCAGCATGCCGACGGCTTGGTTGCCATCACATACCATGAGACGTTTCATTCGATTTCGGGTCATGGTGATCATGGCATTGAATAAAAAATCACCATCATCAACGTGATAGACAGGAAAGGTGGCGATATCACCAACAGGGGTATTGAGTGCGCTGCCATCTAACATCACGGAGTGCAGCATGTTGGTTCGCGTCACGATGGCGTATGGATGAGCCGAGGGCCATTTTTCTAATCGCGGATCGTCATCATTGAGTTTGACAAGTGCTGCATCGATCCCATTTGCTTTTAGGGTGTGCGTCACCTCGTTAATCGGCGTATTTGGCTCAAGGATCATCGGTGGGTGATAAATGCTGCGGTCAACTTTGGTGAGGATAAACTCTGCCAAGTTTTGTTGTTGGTGAGCGGCTTCGATGAGTTCTTGTCGCTTTGATAAATTGTTATCGAAATAGGCCGCAAACTGACCATTCTCGTTGTAAAGCGCCAGAAAGACGTCTTTCGGTAGCAGATAGGAGAGCGTGTCTTCAAGTGCGATGTATTGATGACGTACGTTGTCTTCAAGTAACGAGCGCACATCAAACATATCGTCGTTGGCATAATGCGCGAACACTTCCTGCTGATCTTGGGAGCGCTCTTCTACCGCGCCTTTGATCAGAATATGCAAGTGAGGGTTCTTCTGTCCGCAAGATAAAATTACATCTCGAGCTCGATAGTAGGCAACGTCCAGAGACGAGCGCAGTCGTGTCTGTTGTGCTTCGGTTAAGCGGTCGAACGGTGGAGATTGCATGTTAAATTTGTCAGGCATGAGAACACCCAATGATGGAAGGAACACTCTCTAAGTCTGACAAATTTCCTACCGGAAGCCAGACGACTTTGGTCTAAATCACGATGATTTCGCTTTAAGATGGCCAATGTCGCAAAGTTAGTATTCCATCGAGGAAACGATAAGTTGCCTATTCTTCCCTTTTTATAATACGCATAGCGATCCATAATTCCCGGTTCGAACGTTGATGTTCCCGTTTTAGGATATTAGTAATGTTGAAACCTTCTCCGTATGGCTGGATTTCCCAGTACTTTCTCGGATTCTTCTTTGCGTATGGCGTATATCTGCCATTTTGGTCACTTTGGTTTAAGGAGCAAGGTGTCTCTTCGACCGACATCGGTTTGCTAGTTGGGTTGGGTCTTGCGACACGTTGTGTCGCCAATATCGTGATCACCCCACGAGTGCACAAAGTTGAACACCTTATGCCTGCTTTACGTTGGTTGAGTTTCGCTGCCCTCCTTTTTGTTGGATTTCACTTTTTTACAGGTGGCAGTTTTTGGTTAATGGCGTTAGCGACGGTGCTATTTAACCTCTGTTGTGGGCCGATTGTTCCATTATCGGACGCGATGGCAAACTACTACGCTCGTCTGAAAATGCTCGACTACGGCCGTACGCGCTTATGGGGCTCGATCGCCTTTATCGCGGGTTCGACGGCCGTGGGTTATCTGGTGGCTGAATTTGGCTCTGATATGATCTTGTACACGGCGATGGCCGGGGTATTAGTTTCGTTGCTATTTTCAATGCGTATGACTAACCCGATGCCCGTTACGCTTGGTGGGCAAAGCGCGGAGCGTCCAAAACTGAGTGCTCTTTTGACAGACAAGCCGATACTTAAATTCTTAGTGTTGGTGTCATTAATTCAGGGCAGTCATGCGGCTTACTACGGTTTTAGCGCTATTCACTGGAAAGCCGCAGGTCATTCGGAAGATGTGATTGGCTATCTGTGGAGCTTGGGTGTTGCAGCCGAAGTGGCAGTGTTTGCGCTGAGCAAGCGTTTATTCGTCGGTTGGTCAATGCGCGCGTTATTTGTTGTTGCTGCCGTTGGTGTGATGATGCGTTGGGGCATTACGGCATCGACAACGTCGATTGTTGCTTTGGTGATTGTTCAATTATTGCATGGCGTGACATTCGCAACGGCACACATTGCTGCGATTCAATATATCCAAAACTCGGAAGAGAATAAGATAGTGGCGCTGCAAGCATTGTATAACGCGATTCCGCTAGGCGCATTCATCGCACTGATGACCGTGTTGAGCGGTTGGGGTTATGAGCACTGGGGACCACTTGTGTTCTGGGGCATGGCCGCGATGGGTTTATTGGCATTGTTCATCAAGCTCGAACCACAAGAGCCACATCATGTGGTCGATGTATCAGACAAGTCACTGGAAACACAGAATTAGACTTCTGTGACAAAGGTTAAAAACTAAGCTTTGTCTCCGTTGTGAAAGCAGTGTTAAATGAAACCTCTCCCTAATGGAGAGGTTTTTTTATTCTCTTGCTTTAAAACGGCAAGAAAGGCAAGAAAGGATATCGGATGCAAGGATGGCTGGTGGTTCCCGTTTCTTTGGCGTATTTGGGAGCCTTATTTATCATCGCGTGGTACGGCGACATTCAGAAAAGGTGGTTAGCACGCTGGCGGCCGTGGATTTATAGCCTTTCCATTGCGGTGTACTGTACATCGTGGACCTTCTACGGCACGGTCGGGCAGGCCAGCAGTAACCCTTGGTCTTTCTTGCCCATCTATATTGCCCCCATTTTAGTGTTTACCATCGGATGGCGCGTTTTAGCTCGGCTTATTTTGATTGCTAAACGGGAACACATCACGTCGATTGCTGATTTTATCGGAGCTCGTTACGGCAAATCTCAAGGTTTGGCCGTAGTTGTTACACTCATTGCAGTTGCGGGAATTTTGCCGTACATCGCTTTGCAGTTGCGTGGTATCACCATGGGGCTAGAAATCATTGCCCCAGAACTGGCTACCGATTTTGGTTATCAAAACGATAGCGTGTCGTGGTTTGTCGTGGTCGCACTGGCAATTTTTACCATGCTATTTGGTACCCGGCACATTGATAACACGGAACACCATCGTGGGATGATGATGGCGATTGCCTTCGAATCGATTATCAAACTGTTGGCGTTTTTAGTAGTCGGTGTATTCATTGTTTGGTTGGCGATGAACACCGAGAATTTGAGCTTAGTTGATGTTGCCGCACAGACGTATCAGTCACCAAACATCCCGACCATATTGATTCATACCGTACTCACGATGCTGGCGATTGTTTGTCTTCCACGACAATTCCATACGATGGTAGTGGAAAATGAACGCGCGCAAGATTTGCATGTTGCTCGTTGGTTGTTTCCCATTTATCTGATCTTGATGGGGATTTTTGTTTTACCTATTGCGTGGGTAGGGCAAGGTTTGTTGAGTGGTGCTTCGCCTGATACTTATGTGATCAGTGTGCCGATGTCGGTAGGGGCGAGTGAAATCGCTTTGCTTGCATTTTTAGGTGGCACTTCGGCGGCCAGTGGCATGGTTATCGTGTCGACGATTGCCTTAGCGATCATGGTATCGAACGACTTGGTTATGCCACTACTATTGCGTCGCATGCGATTGACGCAGCGTAACCATCATCACTTCTCTGAATTATTACTGCGGATCCGCCGTGGTCTGATTTTAGTCCTACTAATTGGCGCTTGGGGTTTTTATCAAGCGTTAGATACCATTCACTCACTCTCAGCGATCGGCTTTCTCTCATTTGCGGCGATCACGCAATTCGCGCCTGCGCTGGTGGGCGGTATGTACTGGCGTCAAGGGAATAAGAAGGGTGTGTATGTTGGCTTGGCGGTAGGCTTTACCATTTGGCTGATTACGTTAATGAGCCAAACGGACATGCTTGCCGGGAATGCCAGTAACAACTTTTTGATTTGGTTGATCACCCCACCAGAGGTATTGGCTGGCTTTGACATTGCGATTTCAGATTGGGGGATGATCCTCAGCGTGGTCGCCAATGCAGTGTGTTTTGTCGTGGTTTCTATGACTACACGACCAAGCCTAAGTGAGCGCTTACAATCGGCATCATTCGTTGGTACGCCACTGCCTGAAAGCGAAAACATGAGCCTATACCAGAGTCGTGTTACGGTTGCGGAACTAGAAATGCTAGCGTCTAGGTTTGTTGGGCGAACGCGAGTAAAAGCGGCTTTTCAAGCGTATTGGAGCCAGCAACGAGAAGAGCTAATGCCGAATCAGCAGGCGCCATCTTCTCTGATTCGACATACCGAACGTGTATTAGCCGGGGTATTCGGCGCTTCTTCTGCTAAGTTAGTACTCACTTCTGCGTTGCAGGGAAGAAACATGCAGCTTGAAGAGGTGGCGACTATCGTCGATGAAGCCTCTGAACTGTACGATTTTAGCCGAGGCCTACTTCAAGGGGCGATTGAACATATCGGGCAAGGTATTGCGGTGGTCGATAAGCAATTACGCTTGGTGGCTTGGAACCAACGCTACTTAGAACTCTTTGAATTTCCGCCAGGCTTGATCCAAGTTGGGCGACCGATTGCGGATGTGATTCGGCACAATGCAGAGCAAGGTTTATGTGGCCCAGGCGATCCTGATGACCACGTCCGTCGCCGTGTGTATCACCTTGAGCAAGGGACTCGGCACACCTCTTCTCGGGTCCGCCCCGATGGTCGCGTGATTGAGGTACAAGGTAACCCAATGCCAGGTGGTGGCTTTGTGATGAGCTTTACCGACATCACCGTATTCCGAGATGCAGAGCAAGCGCTGAAAGACGCCAACGAGACATTGGAAGAAAGGGTACGTCTGCGGACTCGGGAATTAGAACAACTTAACAAGCAGCTGGTGGCAGCGACGCAACGCTCCGATTTGGAATCGAAGTCCAAATCACGGTTCTTGGCGGCAGTAAGCCATGACTTGATGCAGCCACTCAACGCTGCGCGCCTGTTCGCTTCTTCATTGTCGGAAGTAGCCAAAGACAGCGAAGCCAAAAAGCTGTCGGCTCACATTGAGAGTGCTTTAGAGGCGGCCGAAGACCTGATAGGAGATTTGCTGGATATTTCGCGCTTGGAGTCGGGCAAGCTGGAAGTCAATGTGCACGGTTTTGCGTTAAACGATGTGTTGTCGAATTTGAATGCGGAGTTCAGCGCATTAGCCAAGCAACAAGGTATAGCATTCACCATGATTCCATCCTCACTCATGGTGAAATCGGATCCCAAACTGCTGCGCCGTGTGGTGCAAAACTTCCTGACCAATGCGTTTCGTTATAACCCGAATGGCAAAGTGGCGCTTGGTGTTCGCCGGGTAAAAGGGCGAGTGCGTATTGATGTGTGGGACAACGGTGTAGGTATTGAAGAAGAGAAGCAGCAAGAGATCTTTGAAGAGTTTAATCGCGGAACTCAAGTTCGTTCCGACCAAGGTCTCGGGCTTGGTTTGGCGATTTCCAAGGGAATTGCTCAAGTGCTCGGGCATGAAATTTCGATGCGTTCTTGGGTTGGTAAAGGCAGTGTCTTTTCTATCACGCTTGATAAAGCCGATCATGTGCAGCCGCACCCAGTTCAAGTCACGACAAGTAACCAGTCTGAACTTGGTCATCTAAGAATTCTATGTGTGGATAATGAGCCCGATATTTTAGTCGGTATGGAAAACTTACTGTCTCGATGGGGCTGCGATACGCGAGTGGCGACCGATTTGGTCGAAAGTCTACAAGCTCTCGAGGATGGTTGGATTCCGGACGTGATTTTTTCCGATTACCGACTTGATGATGGTCGTACTGGCTTGGAAGTGCTACAGCAATGTCGCTTGAGACTAGGCAGCTGCTTTGAAGGTGTCATCATCAGCGCGGATCGCACCGATGATATGCTTGATGGCATCAAGGCAAATGGGTTCAGCTTTATTGCGAAGCCAGTTAAGCCGCTTAAATTGCGTTCGGTGCTCAACCGCGTCGCATAGATTTAGAGTGTTTTAGCGTTGCTATAAAAGAGACCTCCGAATGGAGGTCTCTGTGTTTGTAATCTTATTTTGGTTTGTAGGCTGAGTTTGCCGCTTATTCCGCAACACCACCTTGGGTGAGTTTTGCGGGATTAAGCAATCGTTCTAACGTGGCTCTATCTAAATCGGTTTCTTCTTCCGCGACATCAATAATCGCACGACCCTGCTTATAGGCTTTCTTCGCGATTTCTGCCGCTTTCAGGTAGCCAATGACCGGGTTGAGGGCCGTGACCAAAATTGGGTTTTTGGCGAGCGCTACATCCAAGTTATCTTGACGAACTTCGAATGTTGCAATGGCTTTATCAGCTAAAGCCGTTGCGCTGTTAGCGAGCAACTCGATGCTCTCCAATATATTATGAGCAATGACAGGTAGCATGACGTTTAGTTGGAAGTTGCCTGCTTGGCCCGCGACGGTAATCGTGGTGTCATTACCAATGACTTGCGCTGATGCCATAGCTGCGGCTTCTGGGATCACAGGGTTTACTTTGCCAGGCATGATGGAAGAACCCGGTTGCAAGCCTTGTAATTCAATCTCACCTAAACCAGCCAATGGGCCTGAATTCATCCAACGAAGATCGTTTGCGATCTTCATGATCGCAACTGCTGCTGTTTTGAGCTGTCCCGATAGGGCGACGATCGCATCTTGACTGCTTAAATTGAAAAAGAAGTTATCACTGGCCGTGAACTGAATACGAGTTGACTGGGTTAGGTTGCTAGCGAATAAGTCTGCAAAGCGTGGATCGGCATTGATCCCCGTTCCAACTGCCGTACCACCTTGGGCTAAGGCTTTTACCGCTGGCAGTGCTTGCTCAATCGCTTGCTTAGCATGGTCGATTTGGAACTGCCAACCGCCAAGCTCTTGAGCAAAGGTTATAGGCATCGCGTCCATTAAGTGAGTGCGCCCGGTTTTTACAACATCTTTCAGTGCTTGCTGCTTAGAATGTAGTGCTTGGCTGAGGTGTGACAAGGCCGGAAAGAGCTGTTTTTCAATGGCTAATGCTGCGCTAACTTGAATTGCGGTTGGCACCACATCGTTACTGCTTTGTCCCATGTTGACGTGATCATTAGGACTGACGGTACCGCCTAGATGCTGGGAGGCCAGTGTTGCAATCACTTCATTCGCATTCATATTTGAGCTGGTGCCTGATCCGGTTTGAAATACGTCAATTGGGAACTGCTCAATATGATTGCCCTCGATAATCGCCTGAGCTGCGTCAGCAATCGCATTAGCGATATCACCTTCAAGCAGCCCCAATTGTGCGTTGGTGAGTGCCGCAGTCTGCTTGATGTGTGCCAACGCTTGGATGAAGCCAGATGGCATCTTATGTTGACTGAATGAGAAGTTATCGACGGCGCGCTGAGTTTGGGCTTGGTAGAGTGCATCTGCTGGGACTTTCACTTCGCCCATACTGTCAGTTTCTATGCGGAATTCGGTGCTCATGGTAGGGATCCTTTTGGTTAATCGAGTGAGATTTGAATCAGGCGTAATTGTTGTTGTAATGCGAGAAATTTCACGTCGCCTTGTTCAAACTGATAGTAATAGCGTTTGAGACAGAATAATGGCGTATGGATAGAATCGAGACAGACACGACGGAAGATGCGACTGCGAGTGGAGTCTTGAATTGCGTCTAGTAGATGGAAATAAACCTGACGCAAAAACAGCTCACACAACAATAGATTTTCTTCATCGGCATCGTGTTCATAGCAGGAAGACAACACCATTCCCCAATGAATATAGTCATGAATTACGTCTGGCTCAAAGCCGTGTGGTGCGGCGAGAAGGAATCTATCTTGTGCTTTAAAAAATGCGTTGAAGATGTCCCGTTTGTTGTCCATAACCACCTCTCATTTAATGTAATGATAATTATTATCAATTAAGTGGCGAGTTGGCAACCATTTTCAGAGTAAGAGGTTTGCAAAGAAAGCATTACAAAGCAAAAAGCCGACGTAAAAGCGTCGGCAGGGAGGGAATTATTTAGTCCTGAGGTGACAATGAGGTATCGACGTTTTGGATATCGGTGTCTTTATCTGTGGCCATTACTCTGTAAATAAGGTTTCGTACTTCACAAACGCGGTTTGTGTTTCGCCGTAATAAAGTGTGCCTCCAGATTGAATGACGACTCTTAACCAACTTTCTGCGGATGCTGGTCTTGGTAAGGTAATGTACCAACTTTTTCCAGCCTGATCGGCGGGCTTCATATCAATCGGCTGAGCATTTTTCTCTTCGTCATTAACGATGGAAACTTTGACCCCTTCGAGTGGATAGGCGGCATTGAGTGACAATTCTAAGCCATTTTTCGTGAGCTGTTCTGAGCGAAACTTCACTTTAAAGTCGCCATTTTCCATGTCACACAGTCCACTGGTGTAACGACAGTTAGACTTACTCGCGAGTTTGTAAGTTTCCCCTTCTTGTGCCGCGTGGGGTTTCTCGCTGAGTGCCATATCGGTGCCGAAGTAGGCGATCAAAGAAAGAATCGGCGCAATCAGCAGAGCGAGAATAAAGTGCTTGTTTTTGAACATAAAATACTAATTCCATCAATTATCTGTTCATTTTAACTGGCTAAAATCACTAATAACTTCGTTAATGATTTTGAAGGTAGAGCAACTAGCTTGCTGCAATCTTTGCCCTGTTCTAAACGATTGTTTCTGCGTTCCCCGAACATATAACCAAAGCCATTCCTGTGCTTCCTTGCTACGGCTCAGGGAATCTAATTATTAGAATAAGTTAGGTGAATAAAAAAGCCCCAAGTGGGGCTTTTGTGGCTTGCGTTATATTTTAGTGGTCCACGGCATCGCCTGCACCAACAGGGACACGAACGTGTTCAACAAGATCTTTAACTTCTTGAGGTGTTTCCGCCGTAACTTTCGATACCGCGAATGCCACGATGAAGTTAAATAGTGCGCCGATAGCACCAAACGCGTTTGGCTCAATACCCAGGAACCAGTTGGTTCCCCAGCTTTCTAGATATTTCCAGTCAGCAACGAATAGGATGCCTTTGTGCTGGAATACGTAGAACAGCGTGATACTGATACCGGCAATCATACCGGCGATTGCGCCTTCTTTATTGATGCCTTTGCTGAAGATACCCATCATCAACGCAGGGAAGATGGATGATGCAGCAAGACCAAAGGCGAGCGCCACCGTACCAGCGGCAAAGCCAGGAGGATTCAATCCGAGATAGCCTGCGGCTGCGATTGCCACCGCCATCGAGATTCGGCTGGCAAGCAGCTCCTTCTTCTCGGATATGTTCGGGTTTATAACCCCTTTAATTAAGTCATGGGAAATCGCCGACGAAATAGCAAGCAACAGACCCGCTGCTGTGGATAGTGCTGCAGCGAGACCACCAGCGGCTACGAGCGCAATGACCCAGTTTGGTAGTTTAGCGATTTCTGGGTTTGCTAGTACCATGATGTCACGGTCAACTCGCAATTCATTGGTATCAGGATTTGAGGTGTACTCGATCAGGCCATCGCCATTCTTATCATCAAAGCCTAATAGACCTGTTGTTTCCCAGTTTTTGAACCAATCAGGGCGCTCATCATACGCAAGGTGCTGACCAGGCGCAGGGTTGACGGTATCCATTAGGTTTAGACGTGCCATTGCTGATACTGCTGGCGCCGTTGTGTATAGAATAGCGATGAACACAAGTGCCCAGCCTGCAGAAGTACGCGCATCACGCACCTTAGGTACTGTAAAGAAACGGATGATAACGTGTGGTAGACCTGCAGTACCGATCATCAATGACATGGTGTAAACGAACATGTTTAGTGTGCTACCGCGAACCTGCGTAGTGTATTCACTAAAGCCGAGTTCGGTCACCACTTGGTCGAGCCTATCGAGCAGATAAACATCGGTGCCTTGAATGGTACTCCCGAGGCCAATCTGAGGTAGCGGGTTACCTGTAAGTTGCAGAGAGATAAAGATTGCAGGGATAGTGTAAGCAAGAATGAGTACGCAATATTGAGCAATCTGCGTGTATGTGATGCCTTTCATGCCGCCAAGTACTGCGTACATGAATACAATACACATACCAATCAGTAGGCCTGTTGAGTAATCAACTTCTAGGAAGCGACCGAAGGCAACGCCAACGCCTTTCATCTGGCCGATAACATAAGTGACCGATGCGATGATAAGACAGATAACCGCCACGATACGTGCCGTGTTCGAGTAGAAGCGTTCACCAACAAACTCTGGCACCGTAAACTTACCAAACTTACGTAGATAAGGGGCGAGCAACAGTGCAAGCAGTACGTAACCACCCGTCCAACCCATTAGGAATACGGAGCCGCCGTAACCCATAAAGGCAATCAGACCCGCCATTGAGATGAACGATGCCGCCGACATCCAGTCAGCAGCGGTTGCCATACCGTTAGCGATTGGGTTGACCCCGCCACCTGCGACATAGAACTCTTTGGTTGACCCCGCACGCGCCCAGATCGCAATACCGATGTAGAGGACGAAGGTTGCACCAACAACCAAGTAGGTAATAGTTTTCAAATCCATCTGAGTTACTCCTTACTCATCTACGCCGAATTCACGGTCGATTTGGCGCATCTTCCATGCGTAATAGAAAATAATACCTAGGAAGGTGTAGATGGAGCCTTGCTGAGCAAACCAGAAACCAAGTTTGTATCCACCTAATTGAAATTGATTAAGTACGTCGACAAATAAAATGCCGCAGCCGAAAGACACTACGAACCAGATGACCATAAGGCCAATCATGAGCTTCACGTTTTTGTCCCAATAGGCTTTGGCTCTTTCTTCGCTTTCAAATGCCATTGCCGTCTCCTTACGATTGGTATTGTTGTTAAAAAAATGTTTCAACATGTACATTAGCAAGGTGTTGGCAAGAACTCTTTTCAACTTTAGTCGGGGTATGAAAAATAAAAAACTCCCGTGATATGGGCGCTTAGAGAAGAGTTAGGGTTATTTGTTAATGTTAAAAAGCTGTTAAATTAGCCAAAGGTCTAAGGAGAGAAATGATAAAAAGCACGAATAAGAGACGTGATTAATTTTTTCTTCATTGATTTTAGCGATCCTTAACAGAAACATTCTGCGTTCTTCTTTTTATCAATCAGCGAAAAAACTGGCGTGAAAAATTCACAAGTAATTTATTTACATAAAGTTTTCGTACCAAATCACCGTTTTAGCGCACAATAAAGTAATATAACTGAGTCATTCTCGTACAACCTCGCGCTTTGGGACGGTTTAAGGAGGAGGCAGATTAAGGCATTAACTTATTAACGAAGTCGCCTTAGCTCATCACAAGCATATCGTTTTTCATTAAGGGAGGGTGAGAATGGACGCAGACACCATTAACAGTTTTTTTCTTATAGGTGCGTTGTTAATCGCACTTAGCGTTCTTTTAAGCCCAGTTTCCTCTAAGTTGGGAATCCCAATTCTTTTGGTATTTTTAGCCGTTGGAATGCTGGCGGGGGAAGACGGTTTAGGCGGTATTTTATTTGATAATTTTTCGATCGCTTACTTGGTCAGTAACCTCGCATTAGCCATCATTTTGCTTGATGGTGGTATGAGAACACGGGTTGCCAGCTTTAGGGTGGCGTTATGGCCTTCGGTGTCTTTAGCAACGTTTGGGGTTGCAATCACCACTATTTTGACCGGGCTGATGGCAACGTGGTTATTCGACTTAGACTTGCTGCAAGGTATATTAGTTGGTGCGATTGTCGGCTCCACTGATGCCGCCGCGGTTTTTTCTCTACTCAAAGGTCGTAGTCTTAACGAACGTGTTGGCTCAACGCTGGAAATTGAATCCGGCACCAATGATCCTATGGCGGTGTTTCTGACTGTTACTCTGATTGCTATTTTAGCGAACCCAGATGCAGATTTGAGTGTGGGTTTTTTGGCGCTCAGTTTTCTTAAGCAGTTTGGTATTGGCGCTTTACTCGGTTTTGCTGGTGGCTGGATTTTGTGGAAGGTCATCAATCGTAATCAACTGCCGGATGGCTTATATTCGATTTTAACCGTCAGTGGTGGCTTGCTGATTTTCGCTTTATCTAATGCATTAGGTGGCAGCGGTATTCTGTCAATTTATCTGGTTGGTTTACTGCTAGGTAATCGTCCAACACGCAGCCGCCATTCCATTCTTCATGTGCTAGATGGCATGACGTGGCTAGCTCAAATCGGTATGTTCCTCGTGCTTGGTTTATTGGTTACGCCTTCCAACTTGCTCTCTATTGCGTTGCCTGGTTTGGCGCTGGCCTTTGGGATGATTTTATTTGCCCGTCCAATCTCGGTTTGGATCGGTTTACTGCCATTCAAGAGTTTCACACCACGTGAAAAGTGGTTTGTTTCTTGGGTGGGCTTGCGCGGTGCTGTCCCAATTATTCTGGCGGTATTTCCAATGATGGCAGGATTGCCAGATGCGCAGTTGTACTTCAATTTGGCGTTTTTCGTGGTAATGGTCTCTTTGATTGTACAAGGTGGCACATTGACTAAAGCGATGTCTCTGGCGAAGGTAGAGCTACCTTCTAAACCTGAGCCAATTTCACGCACAGGTGTGGAGATTTACCCAACTAGTGAGTGGGAACTGTTTATCTATAAGCTTAAAGCGGATAAATGGTGTATTGGTGAACCATTGCGTAGTCTTTCGATGCCGGATGGAACGCGCATCGCCGCAGTATTTCGCAATAAGGCGTTATTGCATCCGTCAGGCAGCACGCGCCTCGAAGAAGACGATACCTTGTGTGTGTTGGCGCAAGAAAAGGATTTGGATGCTCTGAGCTTGCTATTCAGTGAAGCGCCTGAGAAAGCGTCATTGGCACGATTCTTTGGTGATTTCTTCCTAGATATTGAAGTGAACCTTGCCGATATTGCGATGATGTATGGCTTGAACTTGGGCGATGAGTCACTCGATAAAAGCTTAAGAAACCTTGTAGAAGAACAATTGGGGAGTACACCAGTGTTAGGGGACCAATTCGAGTGGCAAGGCTTGCAATGGATCATTGCCGATGTCGTTGACCAACAAGTCACCAAAGTAGGTATCCGTTTGCCAAGCGAGCAAAGCCTGCTCGCTGACGAGGAGTGAGCCTAGTCGTTCATCTCCGTTAGCATGATGACGGCTTGTGTGCGGTTTTTTACGCCGAGCTTGCGGAAAATCGCCGTCATGTGCGCTTTGATGGTGGCTTCTGAAACATTCAATTCGTAGGCGATTTGTTTGTTCAGTAAGCCATCTGACAACATCCCCAACACCTTATATTGCTGTGGCGTTAGCGCGGCAATCTTCTCCGCTAAGTCATTACATGCCGCGTTATTGGTGATCAGCCCTTCAGGAAAATACGGGTCGCCATTGAGCACTTGATTGAGCGCATTCACCAATTCGCGCATGTCGCTCGATTTAGGAATAAAACCAAACGCACCATGGCTTTTCACTTGTGTCACGATAGCTGGCTCTTCACTAGCCGAGACGACGACGATTGGTAAGTCTGGGTGTTCTGCTCGCAAGTGAATCAAGCCAGACATACCATTTGCTCCTGGCATTTTGAGATCCAATAGAACCAAATCTGGCTCTTCTTCTCGCTCTAACAAAGCCAGTAGTGCGTCGAGTGAGTCCGCTTCCAGCAAATTTGCCCCACTGATTGCCATGTGGATAGATTGAAACAAGGCATTACGGAAGAGTGGGTGATCATCTGCAATGATGATGGTGTAGGTCGAATCCATGACGTTAAACACTTTTTACTATTTCGTTAAATTTATTATTGTCCAGCTTTGAGAGAGTGGACAATATTTATTCGCTAAAAGTCTGAACCAAATCGACTTTTATTAGGAAAATTGCATATAAGCGCAATTTTCTCATTCAAATCTGGGTAATAAAAAACGCCAGTGGTCATCACTGGCGTTTGAATATCTGGTGATCAGAATTGTTGGATGTGCTCTAAGAAAGGCTCGGCTTGCATAAAACCGGTTAAACGTGCGTTTGAAACGTGTTCGCCATTCGCATCCCAGAACTCGATGGTTGGCAAGCCAAGTACGTTCATGTGTTTGAGTAACTCAATATCTTGCACTTGGTTCTTGGTTACATCAGCTTGCAAAAGAACAAAGTCTTTTAGCTTGGCTTCGACGCTTGGATCATGGAAGGTGTACTTCTCAAACTCTTTACACGCCACACACCAATCGGCGTAGAAGTCGAGCATCACAGGTTTGCCCGCTGCTTTGGCTAGCGCTAGTTGTTCTTCCAACTCTGCAACATTGGCAATGCGTGTAAAGCTTACGGAAGTTTGTTGAGCTTGCGTTGCGTTATTACCAAACCAGTAATTTAATACTGGCTGTGCTGACGCGAGCAAACCCAATACGGCGATGATGCCAACGGCGCTTTGTTTCCAGCCACCAAACTCCAAGCTGTTTTTCACATGATACAGCCAACCAAAGGCAGCGATGCCCAGTGTTGACCACAGAATTGTTGACCACATTTCTGGCATGATGCGTTCCAACAAGAAGATAGGCGCAGCAAGCAGAATAAAGCCGAACAGCGTTTTCACGCGGTCCATCCAACCGCCGGCTTTTGGTAGCAACTTGTTGCCAAATACCGCTACAAGGATCAACGGAATACCCATGCCCATCGCTAGCGCGTAAAGGGCGACCCCACCGGTGAGTAAGTCGCCACTTTGTGCGACGTAAAGCAGCGCACCAGAGAGTGGGGCGGTAGTACACGGAGAGCAAACCAAGCCAGATATTGCCCCCATTGCAAACACGCCAGCACTGCTACCACCTTGCTGCTTGTTACTTAAGTTATTCAGCCACGTTTGCACGCTGCTTGGTAACTGCAATGAGTACAGACCAAACATCGACATAGCTAATGCAATGAACAGTACACTCAAACCAATCAGCACATAAGGGTGTTGCATCGCCGCTTGGAACTGCATGCCCGCAGACGCCACTACAAGGCCGAGCAGTGTGTAAGTCAGCGCCATACCTTGTACATAAACAAATGACAAACCAAGCGCACGACGTTGGCTCAGCTTGCCACTGCCAAGCACGATGCTGGTCAAAATTGGGTACATCGGCAGCACACAAGGGGTAAATGCTAGACCCACACCAAGTGCCAAAAACAACAACGGCGTCCACCACTTGTCGGCTAGATTCGCGGCTAAGCTATCTTGCTCACTGACTGGTACTGAAGTGGTGGTTGGTTTTGTTGCTGGCTGTGCTTTTTCTGTCGTCGGTGCCTTGGCAGTCGGTGCTACGGTGTCGGAATTGGATGAAGAAAACGCGCTGATTGGAATCTCACGTGTTTCTGGTGGGTAGCAGAAGCCCGCTTTCGCACAGCCTTGATATTGCACAAGGACGCGCGCGCCCTCTTGCCAATTACTCAGTGGGATATTGACAAATAGTGGTGTGGTATAGATATGCACATCACCAAAGAATTCATCTTTATGTGGCGTGCCGTTTTCCATTTGCAGTTCGCCCAGTGAGATGTTCTCACCAGACACAGATAAACGCTCTTGATACAGGTAATAACCATCGCGTACCTGCCAATCGAGCATCAATTTGTCGTCTTGCTGGTAGAAATTAAACGGAAATGCCTGATCGACCGGAACAAAGCTGTCGCTGCTGCTACCAAAACTGTTGTTCTGGCTATTGGTAAACTGGTCTTTGCCAAATAAAGCTAAAGACGGAGTGGAAAAGGTAATGAGCCCTAAGAGTAAAACGGAAAGTAATGCGCGCATAAAAGAGTCAATTCATCTTAGATAATTGCCGTTAGTGTAACTCAATCAGACCCGGAGGCGAGTCAATAAGTTTCATGAAAATGAAGATTTATTGAGCATAAATCAAGACAACAGGCAATAAAAAAGGGAGCCGAAGCTCCCCGAGTAAGACTCTGTTTCTACTAGATCAGTAGACCACCGAATGCGAAGCCAAGTGCTACCGCAGAAGCAATGGTTACCACACCAGGTACAAAGAATGGGTGGTTGAATACGTACTTACCGATACGCGTTGAACCCGTGTCGTCCATCTCAACCGCTGCTAGAAGCGTTGGGTAAGTTGGCAGTACGAATAGCGCACTTACTGCTGCGAAAGATGCAACTGCGGTAAGTGGTGCCACACCGATAGCAAGTGCTGCTGGCATCAGCGCAACCGTGGTTGCACCTTGCGAGTAAAGCAGCATAGACGCGAAGAATAGAACAAGCGCTAGCATCCATGGGTAGTCTGCTAGTAGTGCTCCAGCGACTTCTTTGATGCCGTCAACGTGCGCGTTAACGAACGTAGAACCTAACCATGCCACACCAAGAACACACACACACGCTGTCATACCAGAGCGGAATGTTGCTGCGGCTGGAATTTTGCCAGCGTCGATTTTACAGCTCATTACGATAGCTGCCGCGGCTGCTAGCATTACCGTCATGATAGCTTCGTTACGACCTAGAGCAGGGTTCTCGATAAGGCCAACAGAGCCAGAAATTGCTGCTGCGTAACACACTACGAATGCGATCGCGCCTAGGAAGATGAAGGTTGCTTTTTTCGCTGTTGGCAGGATTTCGCGTTTTGCTTCTGTATTTAGCTTGATTAAGCCTTTTTCTAGACGCTCTTGGTATTCAGAATCGTCTTTTAGCTCACAGCCCATGAAGTTCGCAACAAACGCACCGATCATACAAGCGATGAACGTGGTTGGGATACAGATTGCTAATAGTGTTAGGTAGTCAACGCCAAATGGGTGCAGCATTGCCGCAAACGCTACAACAGCCGCTGAGATTGGCGAGGCAGTGATAGCGATTTGCGATGCCACTACTGCGATAGACAGTGGACGAGAAGGACGCACGCCTTGGCCTTTCGCGACTTCTGCAATCACTGGCAAAGTAGAGAATGCCGTGTGGCCGGTACCAGCCATCAGCGTCATTAGGTAAGTTACGATAGGCGCATAAAAGGTGATGCGCTCAGGGTGCTTGCGCAAAAAGTTTTCAGCAACTTGCACCATCCAGTCTAAACCACCTGCCACTTGCATTGCTGCGATAGCCGTGATGACCGACATGATGATCAAAATTACGTCAACTGGGATGTAAGCTTGGCTTGTTGGCACACCTAAGATCAAAGACAACGCAATGACCCCAGCACCACCAGCAAAACCAATGCCGATACCGCCGATTCTAGCCCCCAAATAAATGAAGAGCAGAACCACGAAGAGTTCGACCATGACCATATTGATACCTCTTTAGTTTTTTATTGATTCTGATTTTTTGAACACTCAGGAACAGGAGTAAATGCTCAGAGAATTAGAACCCAGTGGCCTAATGGCAATAAAAGCATATAAAAAATGTGGTTAACCGTATGAGAGCCTAAAAAAGGGGCCTGAGTGGCCCCCTTCGAATTAGTTATTACTCGTAGCGTTTCGCTTTGTAAGTTGGATGCATGAAGTTTTCGACTGACAAGATTTCATCAAGCTCTTCTGCGGTTAGCAGGCCGCGCTCTAGCACAACTTCGCGAACACTCTTACCGGTTTCCGCACAAATCTTACCTACGATGTCACCTTCGTGGTGGCCGATGTATGGGTTTAGATAAGTGACGATACCGATAGAGTTGTAAACGTAGTTTTCACAAGTCTCTTTGTTGACCGTGATGCCGTCGATACATTTATCACGTAGGTTCACACACGCATTGTGTAGTAGAGAGATAGACTCAAACATGCTTTGTGCGATAACTGGTTCCATTACGTTTAGCTGTAGCTGACCGCCTTCTGCTGCGAAAGAAACCGTGTTGTCGTTACCTAGAACTTTAAAGCAAACTTGGTTTACTACTTCTGGGATAACTGGGTTTACTTTTGCTGGCATGATTGAAGAACCTGCTTGCATTTCAGGTAGGTTCAATTCATTTAGACCAGCGCGTGGGCCAGAAGAAAGTAGACGAAGGTCGTTACAGATCTTCGATAGTTTCACCGCTAGACGTTTTAGTGCACTGTGCGTCATTACGTATGCGCCACAGTCAGAAGTCGCTTCGATAAGGTCTTCTGCCGCAACAACGTCAAGACCTGTTACTTCCGCTAGATGTTTTACTGCAAGCGCTTGGTAGCCAGTCGGGGTATTTAGACCTGTACCGATTGCGGTTGCGCCTAGGTTGATCTCTAGGAGTAGTTTAGAGGTGTAATCTAGAGCACGAATCTCTTCGTTTAGTGTTACTGCCCAAGCGTGGAACTCTTGACCTACAGTCATCGGTACCGCGTCTTGTAGCTGAGTACGACCCATTTTCAGTACATCTTTAAACTCAATTGCTTTAAGTTCGAATGCGCCTTTTAGGTACTCAATTGCTTCCATTAGTTTGTGTACGCTGTTGTAAACCGCGATACGGAAACCCGTTGGGTACGCACAGTTGGTTGATTGGCTCTTGTTTACGTGGTCATTTGGGTTAACAAATTCGTATTGACCTTTCTCTTTACCCATTAGCTCAAGCGCAACGTTTGCGATCACTTCGTTCGTGTTCATGTTCACGGAAGTGCCCGCACCACCTTGGAATACGTCTGATGGGAACTGATCCATGCACTTGCCAGTTTCTAGGATCAAATCACACGCTTCGATGATGTAGTTTGCAACGTCTTTTGGAATCGCACCAAGTTCTTTGTTTGCCAACGCCGCTGCTTTTTTGGTCATTACCATACCGCGTACAAATTCTGGTACGTCAGAGATGGTCATATTAGAGATGTTGAAGTTCTCGATCGCACGTAGCGTATGAATACCGTAGTACGCATCTGCAGGGACATGACGTTGACCTAATAGATCTTCTTCAATACGAGTGGCTGGGTTTGCTGTTTTTGGAGCATCAGATAGGGTAGCCATAGCAGGATCCTTAGATGATAATTCTGATAATAAAGTTATTTATTAGCCATTTCTGCAATCTAGAATCCATTCATCAGAATTTTTGGCTGGAAAATCCGTCCTGACTTATGTGGCACATGATACTGCACCTAGCGCATAAAAATAGTAACTAGATCACCTTTTTCGTTTTTCATGAGTCAATAATTTGCAAAGTATGAACGGGTTATTAATAACCCTTTATGGGTACGCGATTTTCCTCGACAAACATGGGTTTTTAGAGTTCGAAATTAGCACTTTAAAAGCACGAAAAAATCGGTATGCAATTGAATGAAACACTCCACTACCGCTTTTTCTGAGTAGGAAGAGACCAGTATGAACACGCTTTTTTACAACGATTCGTTTGAGCTTAGTCCGCTTTTACCATTACACTGAATTAAACAAAGGAGGGCGTGTGTTTCCTATCTTATTATTGGCGTTTATTTTTGTCCCGATCATTGAAATCGGCTTATTTATTCAGGTGGGCGGCTTTTTAGGTTTGTGGCCGACTATCGCATTAGTATTAATCACGGCATTTGTCGGTGCATCGTTGGTGCGCAGCCAAGGCATCCAAACTCTGATGTCTGTGCAGGGGCGTCTGGAACAAGGTGAAATTCCAGCACAGCAAATTTTTGAAGGCGTAATGCTAGCGGTGGCTGGCGTGCTGCTGTTAACACCGGGCTTTATGACCGATGCTCTTGGTATGCTGGTGTTGCTTCCTGCTCCACGCGCCGCGATTGCCAAATACTTGATGAGTAAAATGGTGGTGAAAACCATGCATGGTGGTGGCTTCCAAGGTGGTTTCTCTAACCAAGGGCCATTTGAGCAAGACCCGTTCCGCCGTGACCCATTTAATTCCCAGTCAGACGATGGCAATACCTTCGAAGGGGAATACGAGCGTAAAGACGATGATGATCGCAACAAGCTCAACTGATTGAGTCAGAGTGTACAGAAAACAAAAGGGGCGCACTAAGCGCCCTTTTTTGTATCTGAAAATCGTGGTGCTTACAACGCGCCTTCAAACCCCATTTGACGCCATGCTTCAAAAGCAATGATCGCAACGGCGTTCGAAAGGTTTAGGCTGCGCGCATCTGGCATCATTGGAATGCGGATACGCTGCTCCATTGGCAAGCTATCGATGATTTCAGCAGGCAAGCCACGAGTTTCTGGACCAAACATCAATACGTCACCTGCTTGGTATTGTGCATCAACGTGGTGACCTGTGGTTTTGGTGGTGCAGGCAAACAATCGGTAGTTACCTTGTTTCTCTTTCTCTAAATATTCTAAGAATGCTTGATAGTTCTTATGACGCGTTACGCGAGCTAAATCATGGTAATCCAAACCAGCGCGGCGGACTTTCTTCTCTTCAAGATCGAAACCCAGAGGTTCAATTAAGTGAAGGTTTGCACCGCAGTTGGCACAAAGTCGAATGATGTTGCCGGTGTTCGGCGCGATTTCTGGTTCGTATAAAGCGATATCAAACATGGTATTGAAATAGAGTTGGTCAAATAGAGGGGCAGTATATACCCAAGTCAGCAAGATATGCGAGATTCAGCAAGATTGACCTGGGTATGAAAGCAGTCATTAGCGCGGACGCTAATACCGTAAGTATCGATGCTCTTTATAATAGAGCGTGAGCGTAATTTTCTTCAACCGCTCGCCAATTAACGACGTTCCACCATGCATCAATGTATTCTGGGCGACGGTTTTGGTAGCTGATGTAATACGCGTGCTCCCACACGTCAAGAGCGAGAATTGGCTCGCCGCGTACATCCACTACGTCCATCAGAGGGTTATCTTGATTGCTGGTGGACGTAATGTGAATCTCTCCATCTTTTACGATCAGCCATGCAAAGCCAGAACCAAAGGTATTAATCGCGGCTTGGGCAAACGCTTCTTTAAATTGCGCAAAGCTACCAAATTTATCGTTAATTGCCTGAGCAAGTGCGCCTTGAGGCTCACCGCCACCATTTGGTGACATGCAATTCCAATAAATGATGTGGTTGTAGTAGCCGCCGCCATTATTACGCACTGCAGGGCTGAGCTTAGAGATATTGTCAAAGATCTCGTCTAATGACTGAGTTTCGAGCTCGCTCCCTTCAACGGCACTTACGAACTTATCGAAATAAGTCTTGTGATGTTTGCTGTAATGCACTTCCATGGTTTTCGCGTCGATGTACGGCTCTAGTGAATCGTACGGGTAAGGCAGAGCGGGAAATGTATGTGACATAGTAAATCCTCCTTAATTGGAAAATTCACTTTAATGCTAACGATAATTATTATCAACTTTGATCTTTGTAAGGGTATTCGAAGGCGTTCCCACCCAATTTCTAAAGTGAAGATGAAGCCGTGAATCTCTCACTCTAGAAATAGGGTGTGGCTTACTGTTAGCTCATCGGCTTGAAGTTAACGATTGATAGGTAAGGTGATACTCATGCGCAATCCGCCTAACGGACTTCGACTGGCGACGATCGTTCCACTGTGCTGGCGGATGGCACTTTCGGTAATGGTTAGGCCGAGACCCGTGCCGCCGGAGTGGCGATCGCGGGCCGTTGAAACGCGATAGAACGGACGAAAAATCGCGGCTAATTCTTCTTCAGGAACGCCCTCGCCATTGTCATCAACCGTGATATGCAGCGTATCATCATCGGCCTTGATGTCGATTTGCACCTCATCTTTCCCGTAATAAATGGCGTTACGAACGATGTTTTCCACCGCACTCATCAGCAGTTTAGGATTGCCGGAGATACTTCGTTTTGGCAGTTCAGAATAGTGTAGGTGCTTACCCATTTGCTCAGCTTCAAACTGCGCATCTTTAATGATCTCTTCCCACAAACTTTCCAGTGGCTGCGTTTCGCGAGTCATATGGCTGTTCGCCTGCATGCGAGACAGTTCAAGCAATTCGCTGATCATCTGTTCCAAGCGCTGCGCTTCGGTATCGATACGAGTCAGTTCTGGGCTTTCGCCTTGTTTACGCGTTGCTAATGCGCTTGCCATGCGTAGACGAGTTAAAGGTGAGCGCAGCTCGTGAGAGATATCGGATAGCAGGCGTTGTTGTCCTGAAATCATTTGATTAACCGCCTCGACCATCTGGTTGAAGCTGCTGCCAGCCTGACGAAACTCTGCCGTGCCTTTTTCTAAATTTGGGTCTGTGACAAATTCGCCTTTCGCCACACGTTGAGCGGCGGCTTCAAGACGACGCGCTGGCTGACTTAGTGCCCAGGCAAGCCATAACAGCAATGGTGTACTAACCAGCATGACCGCGAGCAACAGCTGGAATGGGTGATCAAACAGACGCAAGAGTAGTGGTGGTGGCTCATTCCACTTGAAGCCCACATACATCAAGATATCGGAGCCAGCCAAAGTTATCGGGATTGGACCTGCAATCATGTATCGACCATACAGTTTCTGCTTTGGCTGGTTGTAATCTTCGATACTGGTGACAAAGTTTTGCATGGCACGTAATTGGAAATTACTGCGTTTTTCTGTCGTAAGAACATTACCGCTGTAGTCAGAAAAAAATACGCGCGGACGAGGGTCATGCTTACCGTGACGGTTACCCTCGATACGAAATAGTATTCGACCTAAATCAGTTTGCTGACGGTATTTTTGTTGGATTGCGTCACGCGTTTCTACCATACGTTTATAGTGCTCTTCTGGAATGTCGCGAGCTTTGCGAGGGTCCAAATGTGGCAGTGATAGCACGGCTATCAACACCAATAACATAGTGAACCAAAAAATGGCAAAGATGCGTCCATACAAGCTATTGATGTTTGGCAGTTTGATGCGTGATAGGCGCATTAATCCTCCTCAAGCAGCATATAGCCACGACCACGCAGGGTTTTGATTCGCGGCTTGCCATTGCTCTGATCTGGTAATTTTTTACGTAAGTTCGAAACATGCATATCGATCGCGCGATCAAAAGCGGCGAGTCGTTTACCAAGCACATCTAGGCTCAATGTCTCTTTAGTTAGCACTTGTCCTGGGTTTTGCACAAAGTGGGTCAACAGAGCAAACTCGGTTGCTGTGAGATCGAGCAACTGTTGATCGCAGTATGCTTCTTGTTTACCTGGGTAAAGACGGAGCTCTTGATACTCAATGCAATCGCTGTTTTTGGTGTTTTTTTGTGTGCTGCTGGTACGGCGTAAGATCGCACGGATACGCGCTAACAGTTCACGGTCGCTAAAAGGTTTCGGTAAATAATCATCCGCGCCTAGCTCTAAACCGATCACGCGGTCAATTTCTTCCCCTTTAGCGGTCAGCATCAAGACAGGAGTTTCCCAGTTTTCACGCAAGCGTTTAAGGGTTTCCATGCCATTTAGCTTCGGCATCATGACATCCAACAAAATCAAATCAATCTTATCATTGACCGCAGCTAAGCCTGCTTCGCCATCATTTGCTTCGCTGACGTCAAATCCTTCGAAACTGAGTACTTCTTTTAATAAGCTGGTTAGCTCGATATCGTCATCAATTAAAAGAATGTTTGCCATGGGGGCACCTATAGTAAGTTACCGATAGCTTAATATTACATTGGAATGATGTGCTGCGAAGAGGGTAAAAATCACTCTTTACGATTCTTTACGCTCCCTATACGTCGCTTTACCTAGTGGGTCGTATTCTATACTCAAGCGCTGTGAGAACAGCTCAAAAGAATCACTCACCTGTGTAAGGAATCAAATTATGAAATCTGCAAAAAAACTTGTGTTAGCTGCTGTTGTTCTACCTCTTACCCTCGGCGCAGCAAGCGCATTCGCTTACGGTGGTAAAAACCATCATCAAGGCCCGCGTGATGAATGTGGCATGGGAATGGACCGCGGCATTATGCGTGATTTGAATTTGACGGATGCTCAAAAAGATCAGCTTAAGTCTTTCCGTGAAGCAAACCGCGCACAGATGAAAGGCAAATATTCTGAAAATCGCGAAGCTCGTATGGCTGAGCGACAAGCACACCATGCAAAAATGCAATCACTCTTACTAGCGGATAGTTTTGATGAAGCACAAGCGACCGCATTAGCAAAAGAAATGGTTGAACGCCAAACTGAGCATCGTGTGCAAATGCTAGAAAGAAAGCACCAAATGCTGAGCGTATTAACGTCAGAACAAAAAGCAGAGTTTGTGAAGTTGCAAAATGAACGCATGCAAGAGTGTGGCGACAGAATGCATAAGCGCATGGAAAAATACCGCAATAATTAAGTCATGAATTGATGTTATATAAAGAGGCAGCCATTGGTTGCCTCTTTTTTGATCTGGTTATTTCATGGGCATTCAATATACTCAACGTATGGTTTGAGTTAACTCTTTGATTATGAAACAGCAATATGCACGTTTAGTGACGACCGCAGCTTGGACTGCAACTATTGTGGCGACTCTTCTCTTGATTGTAAAAGTCATCACGTGGTGGGTAACCGGCTCAGTTAGCCTATTGGCATCACTTATCGACTCAATGTTGGATATCGCCGCGTCGGTGGTAAATCTCGTTGTTGTCCGTTATGCCTTACAACCAGCAGACCGCGAACATACGTTTGGGCATGGTAAAGCTGAGTCTTTAGCGGCCTTAGCTCAGGCGATGTTTATTTCGGGGTCGGCGGTATTTTTGATCCTGAACGGGATTGACCGATTTTTCCGTCCGCACGCACTACATGCGCCGGAGCTCGGTGTTTATGTATCGCTGTTTGCGATTGTGGTCACACTTGGCTTGGTGATGTTCCAAAAACATGTGGTACGCGTGACAGGGAGCCAAGCAATCGCGGCGGATTCTCTGCATTATCAGACTGATTTGTATATGAACGCTGCGATCATGGTGGCTCTGGGACTCAGCTACTTTGGCGTGACGCAAGCGGATGCGGTGTTTGCGATTGGCATTGGTGTCTTCATTCTTTACAGCGCCTTCAAAATGGTCAGCGAAGCGATTCAGACGTTATTAGACCGAAAGCTACCGGATTCCGAATTGGAGCAAATCCGTAATGAATGTTTGAATGTGAAAGGGGTTCTTGGGGTTCATCAACTGCGCACCCGCATGTCAGGGCCGACACGCTTTATTCAGTTGCACTTGGAGCTAGACGATAACTTACGTTTAATCGAAGCGCACTATATTGCCGATAAAGTTGAGGAAAACCTTTTAGCTTTGTTTCCTGATGCGGATGTTTTGATCCATCAAGATCCATTGTCTGTCGTTTTTGGGCCAGAGAAAGAGCAAAAAGCGCAAGATTGGTAGGGCTCGAAAAATCCATAAGTGCCTGACGACAAACAGGCACTTATTGACTATCTTTCCATCAATACTTATTAAGATTCGTGATCCTGATGTGAATCAACAAAGTTTCATAGAGAAACTGTAATACTCTTACATAAGTAGAAAAGTTACATAAAAAAGTGCGTTTTCATTGGTAATCCTGTAGAGGAAATGTAACATAACGCACAGTTCTGGATTATGCAGGTTGCTTGGTAACAAGGGGCCTAAAAGAAAATTAAATAATTGATTGCCAAAGATCGAGGGTGAGCATGATTAAGAAGATCGGTGTTTTAACAAGTGGCGGTGACGCACCTGGTATGAACGCGGCGATACGCGGCGTAGTACGTACAGCACTATCCGAGGGATTGGAAGTATTCGGTGTGTACGACGGCTACCTAGGCCTATACGAAGGCCGCATCGAGAAGCTAGATCGTTCTAGCGTTTCAGATGTGATCAACAAAGGTGGTACGTTCCTAGGTTCTGCACGTTTCCCTGAATTCAAAGAAGTGGAAGTGCGTGAAAAAGCGATTGAGAACCTGAAAAAACATGGTATTGATGCGCTAGTCGTGATCGGTGGTGACGGTTCGTACATGGGTGCGAAGAAACTGACTGAAATGGGTTACCCATGTATCGGTCTTCCAGGCACAATCGACAACGATATCGCTGGTACTGACTACACAGTGGGCTACCTAAGTGCACTAAACACAGTTATCGATGCAATCGACCGTCTACGTGATACTTCTTCATCTCACCAACGTATTTCAATTGTAGAAATCATGGGTCGTCACTGTGGTGACCTAACTCTGATGTCTGCAATCGCGGGTGGTTGTGAGTACATCATCACTCCAGAAACTGGCCTAGACAAAGACAAGCTGATCAGCAATATCCAAGACGGCATTGCAAAAGGTAAGAAACACGCAATCATCGCGTTGACTGAGCTAATGATGGATGCCAATGAACTGGCTCGTGACATCGAAGCGGCGACAGGTCGTGAAACTCGTGCAACAGTACTTGGTCACATCCAACGTGGTGGTCGTCCAACGGCATTTGACCGCGTTCTAGCATCTCGCATGGGTAACTACGCTGTTCACCTATTGATCGAAGGTCATGGTGGTCGCTGTGTAGGTATCGTGAAAGAGCAACTTGTTCACCACGACATCATCGACGCGATCGAAAACATGAAGCGTCCAGTACGCAACGATCTATACAAAGTTGCTGAAGAACTGTTCTAAGCAAGTTTGAAATAGATAAAGAAAAACCGCGGCTTTCCGCGGTTTTTTTGTATTTGAGTATTAGCAAAAGGAAGCTGACGCATCGGACAAAATCTTACGAAGCGCTGCTCTGTTCAATGAGCGTCAATTTACGTTCGCGCAGTGCAAACATATAGCCAAGTAGGCCACCTAACGTATTCCCCACTGCGATACCTATAAACAAGCCTTCAATACTGTAAATTTGGCTTCCGATCCATGCCGATGGCAGGGTAAACACAAACAAACGCATAAAGCTCCATTGGAATGCTCGTAATGGTTTGTGCATCGCATTCAACCCACTGATTAACATCATCACAATGCCTTGAAAACCATAACTGAACGGCACCACAAGCAGGTAATGCCACAGCAGATTTTTAACCGCTTCTTCCTGCGAGAACAATGCCGCTAGAGGAATACTCAATGGCACCATCATCAAGAAGATAAACCCTTGGAACACCACCGCAAAACGCATGCTGATAAATAAGCCGGAAAAGGCGCGTTGAGGGTTTTTTGCCCCTAAGTTTTGTGCCATGAATGGCGTGAGTGCTGAGGTCAGAGACATCAAGACTAGGATCAAAATAGACTCAATACGCTGCGCCGCACCGTAAGCCGCAACTGCTGCCGTACCGTGGTTGGATAACAGCATCATCAGAATGGCACCGGACAATGGATTCATCGCGTTCGACAGTGCGGCAGGAGTGCCGATTTTTAAAGTTTGCTGCCAATCTTGTTTCAGCAAGGACCATTGGGGTTGAGCGAGCAACTTTTCGCGTTTAACTAGCACATAGAATGAGCCACATAGTGCACCTAACCAGCTAAAAGCACTGGCTATTGCCGCCCCTTGGATACCAAGCTCGGGGAATGGGCCAAGTCCGAAGATCAGTAGTGGATCGAGCATGCCGTTAATCAAGCCCGCCAACATCATGATTTTGGCTGGTGTTTTTGTATCCCCAGATGCTCGTATCGCGCTATTGCCTGCCATTGGGATCACCAACAATGGAATGGTGAGATACCACACCTGCATGTACTCTTCGATGAGTGGAATTAGGTCGTCGGCTGCGCCAAGAAAGCGGAACAGTGGTGCAATGGTGGCAAAGCCAATCGAAGAGGCGATAGCCACGAGTAACACCGCTAATAACAAACCGTGAGTGGTAAACCGAGCGGCTTGTGGGGCGTGACCTTGTCCAAGTAAGCGACCAATATTGGTCGATAGACCCATCCCTATCCCCATCGTGATGCAGTTAACCGCAAAGGTTACAGGGAAGGTATAGCTGATCGCCGCTAGCGCTTGAGTACCAAGCAACGAGATAAAAAACGTGTCCACCAAGTTAAACATCAAAATCGCGATCATGCCCATGGTCATGGGGACGGTCATTTTCCGCAGCGTTTCAGGAATGGGTGCGGTCAACAAACCATGCTTATCGGTCGCTTGGGGTTCCAGCTTGTTATTTTCCTGCATGTATGACAACTATGTGGTGAGCAAACTGCAAGGATACAAGAAAGCGAGATGCTGGGCGAGTGAGCATTTCGAACGCAAACCGTTGCTTAGTTGTTCGTTATTTTAACTAAGTCACAAAAATTTTGTGCCACCCCCTTGGGATCGCTGCTTCGACCCCTTATATAGGGATCACGTGTCTGGGGCTACAGTCCCTAAGGACAATTATCAAATAAACATGGAAATTTTCAGGAGAGACGACCGATGAACATTCGTCCATTACATGACCGAGTTATCGTTGAACGTAAAGAAGTTGAATCTAAGTCTGCTGGTGGCATCGTTCTGACTGGTTCTGCTGCAGAAAAATCAACTCGCGGTGTTGTTCTAGCTGTGGGTAAAGGCCGCATCCTAGAAAACGGCACAGTACTGCCGCTGGACGTTAAAGTTGGTGATACTGTTATCTTCGCTGAAGGTTACGGTACAAAAACTGAAAAAATCGACGGTAAAGAAGTGCTTGTCATGTCTGAAAACGACATCATGGCGATCGTTGAATAATAGCAATCATTGAGTAATTTTTTGCTCAGATTCAATTACGAAATTACACACAAAGAATTTTAGAAAGGAAATCAAAGATGGCTGCTAAAGACGTTAAATTTGGTAATGACGCACGAGTTAAAATGCTAGAGGGTGTAAACGTTCTGGCTGACGCAGTAAAAGTAACACTGGGTCCTAAAGGACGTAATGTCGTTCTAGACAAATCTTTTGGTGCACCGACTATCACGAAAGATGGTGTATCAGTAGCGCGTGAAATTGAACTGGAAGATAAATTCCAGAACATGGGCGCACAAATGGTTAAAGAAGTTGCGTCTAAAGCAAACGACGCGGCAGGTGACGGTACAACAACAGCAACAGTACTAGCACAATCTATCGTAAACGAAGGTCTAAAAGCAGTCGCTGCGGGTATGAACCCAATGGACCTTAAGCGCGGTATCGACAAAGCAGTAGCTGCAGCAGTAGAGCAACTAAAAGAGCTTTCTGTTGAATGTAACGACACGAAAGCGATCGCACAGGTTGGTACTATCTCTGCAAACTCAGACGCAAGCGTAGGTAACATCATTGCTGAAGCAATGGAGCGTGTGGGCCGTGATGGCGTTATCACTGTTGAAGAAGGTCAGGCACTACAAGATGAGCTAGACGTAGTAGAAGGTATGCAGTTCGACCGCGGTTACCTATCTCCTTACTTCATCAACAACCAAGAGTCAGGCAGTGTTGATCTAGAAAACCCATTCATCCTGCTAGTTGATAAGAAGATCTCAAACATTCGTGAACTTCTTCCAACGCTAGAAGCTGTAGCGAAAGCGTCTCGTCCACTGCTTATCATCGCAGAAGATGTAGAAGGCGAAGCGCTAGCAACATTGGTTGTCAACAACATGCGTGGCATCGTGAAAGTTGCAGCAGTGAAAGCACCTGGCTTCGGTGACCGTCGTAAAGCAATGCTACAAGACATCGCTATCCTAACTGGCGGTACTGTGATTTCTGAAGAAATCGGTCTAGAGCTTGAAAAAGTAGCACTAGAAGATCTAGGTCAAGCGAAGCGTGTTTCTATCACGAAAGAAAACACGACTATCATCGATGGTATCGGTGAAGAAGAGATGATCTCTGGCCGCGTAGCTCAAATTCGTCAACAAATCGAAGACGCAACTTCAGACTACGACAAAGAGAAACTACAAGAGCGCGTAGCGAAACTGGCTGGCGGTGTTGCAGTAATCAAAGTTGGTGCAGCAACTGAAGTTGAAATGAAAGAGAAGAAAGACCGTGTAGAAGATGCGCTAGCCGCAACTCGTGCAGCGGTTGAAGAAGGTGTTGTTGCTGGTGGTGGTGTTGCACTTATCCGCGCGGCATCTAAGATTGCTCACCTAACGGGTGACAACGAAGAGCAAAACGTTGGTATCCGCGTTGCACTACGTGCAATGGAAGCGCCAATCCGTCAAATCACGAAGAACGCAGGTGAGGAAGACTCAGTGGTTGCGAACAACGTGAAAGCGGGTGAAGGCTCTTACGGTTACAACGCGGCAACAGGTGAATACGGCGACATGCTAGAGATGGGTATTCTAGACCCAACGAAAGTAACTCGTTCTGCGCTACAGTTTGCAGCATCGGTTGCGGGTCTGATGATCACGACTGAAGCAATGGTTACTGACCTACCGCAAAAAGACGCACCAGCGATGCCTGACATGGGCGGCATGGGTGGCATGGGCGGTATGGGTGGCATGATGTAAGCCAGCTTATCTCTTTGCTCTAAGGGAATCCTTATAGCGGAAAGATAACCGACCAAACCTTTAAAAGTCGAGGCATTTGCCTCGACTTTTTTATGCGCGTTATCCGAGAAATATAGCATTCTGATGTGGCTTCGATTGTGAGAGGCGAGTTCAAGAAATGTCAGTGGAAAAACATGAAAATAGAAGCGATAAAATTTTTTCTTTTGAGTCAGATGGTTAAATCTGACCTACCGCTAACACTTTTTGAACGTAGATAGCGCAAAATCTGAACATTACACTATGTTGTAAATTGTTGCTTCCCATCATGGAGATGAAAATGAAAAAGCTTATGACGTCATTGGCGGTTGCAGCCGCTATCGCATCACCAGTTGCTCTTGCTGACAGTACACCTGTGATGTTCTCTACTATCGACAACACAAACGCACCTTCTAATTCGTCAGTTGGTGGTGTTCGTTTAGCCGTGTTGCATGGACAGGTGAATGAGGTTAAAGGTGTCGACTTTTCACTGCTTGGTATGTCAGAAACGGATCGTACGACAGGTGTGAACTTCGGTCTGTTTTTTGGTGCAGCAAAAGTAAACCAAGAAATGAAAGGTGCGTCTTTAGGCTTAGTTAACTGGAACCAAGGTCAGACGACGGGTGTTAACTTGGGTGCTGTCAACATTACGAACAATGTAAAAGGCTTGAACTGGAGCGCGGTGAACTATTCTGAAGGCTACACCATGGCGGATGTGGGCTTAGCGAGTATCTCTAAAAAGTCTAACTTCCAGTTTGGCTTCTTCAACATGACCGATCAAATTGATGGCGTACAAATTGGTCTTTTGAACTGTGCGGATAACGGTTTCTTCAAGTGTTTCCCACTCATCAACTTCGCTAAATAATCCCTGAGCAAGTCAGAATCTTTAGATACCGAAAGCCCTCGATATTCGTCGAGGGCTTTTTAATTACTGATGGGGTGAAGCGAGTTATCGGCGCGTTAACTATTTAATTAAGCGGGATGAGGTTTTGCGTTGTTGAATTCTTTGGTGAACCCCTCGGCGCAATGCTTTGATGTGGTTTTCTGCTTTATCCACGCCCAGCAACACCGTTAAAGCCAGTAGGGTAATGACCACCGACTGCGTTAAATAACCCAAACCGATCATCAACCCTAATCCTGCCAGTACCCAAATAACCGCTGCGGATGTTACGCCGTGGATTTTTCCATCGAGTGTCATCATCACCCCTGCACCCAAGAAGCCGACGCCAGTAATAATCTGACCAAGCACGCGTGCTTGATCGAGTGTATTTGGCGATAACGATACTGCCATCGACATAAACAGGTAAGTGCCTGAAATAATAAGAATTGCCGTGCGAATGCCAACAGGTTTACCACGAGTTTGGCGTTCGATACCGATCATTAGCCCATTAATGGCACAGCATAGTAGGGCAGGCCAGCTGAATGGGCCAAGATCGAAAATTTGTTCGAGTGCTGTATGCATCTTGACCTCCAAAAGAGCGGAGTATGCATAGACTTACCGTGCAAAGCGAACAAAAAGGAACGGTCGTGACGACAAATTTAATTGAGCGTCAGGACCTATTCTAAATGCAAATCCAACGGCGTTTTACTTGGCCTGCCACCAATTTCTCGTGTCAGTTTTGGTACCAGATAACCCGATACACGTGTGATGAGTCCGCGCATAATGGCTTTTGCTTCTTCGTCCGAAATAAAGTAGTGCGCCGCGCCTTGCACCTTATCAAGAACGTGGAGGTAATAAGGCAAGATACCCGCGTCAAATAAGGCTTCACTTAACGCCACTTGAGCTTCTACCGAATCATTCACGCCTTTCAGTAGAACGCCTTGGTTTAGAAGCGTAACGCCCGCTCTTTTGAGCTTGAACATCTGTTCAGCAAATTCGTCATTGATTTCGTTGGCATGGTTGATGTGAGTCACAAGGATGATTTGTAACCTTGATGCTTGCAGCAGTTGGCATAGTTCATCAGTGACTCGAGCGGGAATCACCACAGGTAAACGGCTATGAATACGCAGACGTTTGATGTGAGGTATATGAGCAATGTGCTCTAAAAGCCAATGAATTTCATCGTCTTTTGCCATCAATGGGTCACCACCTGAGAAGATGACTTCGTTCAACTCTGGTTGTTGAGCCATGTACTCTAAGCACTTTGCCCATGCCTGCTTGCCGCTTTTATTTTCTTGATATGGGAAATGACGACGAAAACAGTAACGGCAATTTACCGCGCAGCCACCTTTGACAATCATCAGGGCGCGGTTGCGATACTTGTGTAGCAGACCAGGGACTTCATTATCCTGCTCTTCTAACGGATCGTTGGAATAGCCCGGATGTACTTCAAATTCGTCACTTAATGGTAAAACCTGACGTAAAAGAGGGTCTTTAGGGTTGCCTTTCTCCATCCTATCGACAAAACTTTGCGGTACACGCTGTGCAAACAGCTTGCGCGCGGCAAACCCGTCTTGCCACGGTGAAGGATCTATTTCCAGTATTTCGAGCAATTTTGCAGGATCAGAGATCCCATTCACCAACTGTTTGAGCCAGTTTTGCTCAACAGATTCGACTTTTCGGGTTATTATGTGCGGCATTGAATTTAGCTCTAAGAATGTAAGAGGAAAAAATGGCTACAGTTAGCACCAATGAATTTAAAGGCGGTCTTAAGTTAATGCTTGATAACGAGCCTTGTGTAATTCTGGAAAACGAATACGTTAAACCAGGTAAAGGCCAAGCGTTCAACCGCGTTAAAATTCGTAAACTTCTTTCTGGTAAAGTGCTAGAGAAAACATTCAAGTCTGGTGACACTTGTGAAGTGGCAGACGTAATGGATATCGACCTAGATTATCTATATTCAGACGGCGAATTCTACCACTTTATGAACAGTGAAACGTTTGAACAGATCGCAGCAGACGCAAAAGCGGTAGGTGACAACGCTAAGTGGTTGGTAGAAAACAACACTTGTATGATCACACTTTGGAACGGTAACCCAATTACTGTTACTCCACCAAACTTCGTTGAGCTAGAAGTGGTAGACACAGATCCAGGCCTGAAAGGTGATACTCAAGGTACTGGTGGTAAACCAGCTACGCTATCAACTGGCGCTGTTGTTCGTGTTCCTCTGTTCATCTCAATTGGTGAAGTGATTCGCGTAGATACTCGTACGGCTGAATACGTAGGCCGTGTGAAGTAAGCACTTTAGATTGATTGTTAGAAAGGTCGCTTCGGCGGCCTTTTTTATTGCCTGTAATTCTCTCTTGAATGTTCCTGCATAGAAAATCGATATCCTCCGCAAATTTTCGATGATTTTGTATTATTCGTAAAAATCTTATTTATTTCATGAATCTGTCGATTATTCCTTAATGTAACATTTTGATACATTAGTTCTTGTTGTTGAGTTGCATAGCAATCTGATTTTTATCGATTTAACTCAGTAACAATCCAAAAAGGAGAACAAAATGGAAAGCAGAGGTTTAGGAAGGGGTTTAAAGGTGGAAGAAAGACGTCAGTTACTACACAAAGGATTGAAAGCTGCGGTGTTTGGCGTACCGCTGTTGGCAATAGGCTTAACGATTAATAGCTCTGTGCTGATGACCGATGCAGGTTACAGCTACGTGCATCAGAACAATATCACTGGTGAGTTGGATGTGTTTACTGAACCTGGCATTCATTTTCGCATGCCATTTCTGTCCAAAATCACCAAGTATGACCAAGTGATCACTGTGTCATTCGGTAACAGCAAGGGCGAAGATTTTTATCAACGTCTTGATGCGATTCAGGTTCGATTTGCCGACACCTACATTGGTCAGATCCCCGTAACATTCCGCTTTAAGCTCAGTAATGACCCTGAAGCGGTTAAGAAGATGCACAAAGAGTTCCGTAACAACAGTAACTTGATTGATGCGCTGCTTGTAAAGAACGCACGTAACGTGACGGTGATAACTGCTACCCAATACACGGGTGAAGAGTTTTTCCAAGGTGGTTTGAACCAGTTCAAATCGAAACTTGGCGATCAGTTGCGAGAGGGGATTTATCTAACAGAGCGACGTCAGGTTGAAGTGGAAGAGTTGAATCTTGCGCCTGTTGGGGCGAATCAGGCCAATGCGAACCAACTACAGCGCACCAATCAACTGGTTTGGAAAACGGTGCCAGTTGTAGATAAAACCGGGCAACCAATTCGTCAAGACAACCCGTTACAACAATACGGCATTCAAGTGACGCAGGTGACCATTGGTGACCCACAGCCAGAAAAGCAATTGGATCAGCTATTGGCGGATAAAAAGCGTTTAGTGGCGGATCGTATTCGCGCGATTCAGGAACAAGAAACGTCGAAAGCACAGGCTGAGACCGAGCAGTTACGTAAAGAGATTCAACGAACACGTGAAGTGCAAGACGCTCAGCGTGGTAAAGAACTCGCTATTATTGCTCAGCAAAAAGAAGTGGAAGTTGCACGTCAGATTGCAGAGCGTGAAATCGTTGAAGTGGAAAAAACCAAACGACTTGCTGAAGTCGAGAAGGAGAAAGAGCTAGCTATCGCAGAGGCTAACTTAGCCATTCAAAAGGCGAACGCACTTTCTGCTGAGTTTGAAGCGAAAGCGATATTAGCGAAAGGTCGTGCAGAATCTGAGGTCCTAAAAGCGAAGTACTCGGCGTTAGGGGCAAACCGTGAAGTTTATTTGGCAGAGTTGAATCGAGACGTAGCGAACTCGTTGTACAACAACTTGCAAAACTTCCAAGTTCAGATGCCACAAAACTACATTGGTGGTAGCGAAGAAACGGGCTTGAAAACAAACCTAGATGTGATTACTGGCTTTGGCGCCCTGGGTCTTATGGACCAAACGAAGAAGGTCATACAGCAATAAGATCATGGGTGGTCAAAAGCTTAAAAAGCAAAAAGATCATGGGTAACCCAAAGCAATAAAAAAGCTGGCATAGAGCCAGCTTTTTCTTTTTAGTCAGTATCTTAAATCATGAAGATAAAGATAACGGCTAGTGCAGTAATGAGGCCTGAAAATGCATAGCATGCAATTTTACCTATCACACCAGTGTGGAATTTAAGGTCGTGCATGCCGTGGTGTACACGGTGCATCGCATGCCACATTGGTAGAGCTAGGGTGCCAATGATGAATAGCGCACCGATGATACTGGTTGCGAATTCGGAGACACGCTCGTAGCTCATCGCTTCTGCATCAATCACGCCTAGTGGGACCAAGATGCCCAGCACCAATACCGTGATTGGCGTGATCATCGCGAACCAAGTACCGCCAGCACCAAATAGACCCCACCAGATTGGCTCATCAGAACGTTTTGGTGATGTGTTTACACTATAATTCGGTTTCATGCTCAGCTCCTTACACCACGATGAGAACGATCAGTGAGATGAACGCAACCGCGGCCCACTGAGTCAATACGATGATTTTCTTGTCCACCAGTTTGCCTTTCAAACGAATTGGCATTACTTGCGGCATCATGCTGAAGAAAGTTTGAGCGTGGAATAGGCTACCTAGTAGTGCAACGATGTTGATTGCGACTACGATTGGGTTTGCCATAAAATCCAACCAACCTTGCCATGCTTCAGGGCCTTTCACCAAGCAACCTAAACCGAAAGTTAGGAACAGAGTGAATAGGATCAAAGGCAGCACAGTCGCTTCACGTATCATGTAGAAGCGGTAGAAAGGATGGTTCTTCCACCAAGTGCGTTTTACTTCACGAACGTAAGGTTTACGATTGCTCATCCTTATGCCTCCACTTTCTTTGGTGAACCATCAGGTTTCAACATAGCAATCACGAAGTCCATAGAAGACTCCACTTTGCCTTGGTTTACTGCCGCTGCTGGGTCAACGTTCTTCGGACAAACTTCAGAACAGTAACCAACAAACGTACAACCCCAAGCACCGTTTTCACCGTTGATAAGCTTCATGCGCTCATCTTTACCGTTGTCACGGCTGTCTAGGTTGTAGCGGTGTGCTAGCGTTAGTGCCGCAGGACCGATGAACTCTGGGTTTAGACCAAACTGAGGACATGCTGCGTAGCATAAACCACAGTTGATACAACCAGCGAACTGCTTGTATTTCGCCATTTGCTCTGGCGTTTGCAAGTTCGTACCGTCTTCTGGTTTACGGTCGTTACCAATGATGTACGGTTTGATTGCTTCAAGACGTTCGATGAACGGCGTCATATCAACAATCAAGTCTTTCTCGATTGGGAAGTTCGCTAGAGGCTCGATAGTCACACCGTCTGGGTAATCACGTAGGAAGCTCTTACAAGCAAGTTTCGGTACGTTGTTCACCATGATGCCGCAAGAACCACAGATCGCCATACGGCAAGACCAACGGTAAGACAGATCTTTGTCTAGGTGATCTTTAATGTAGCCCAGTGCGTCAAGCACAGACATGGTTTCATCGAATGGCACTTCGAATGTTTGCTTGTATGGTTCTGCATCTTTTTCTGGGTCATAACGCAGAATGTCTACTTTTTGAATGCGATTTGCTGACATTATGCTTGCTCCTCTGCGTTCTTCTCTTCAGCTGCGGCTTTTTCTGCTGCTTCACCGTATAGACGAGCTTTTGGTTGTGACTTAGTGATAGTCACATTGCTGTAATCGATACTTGGCGCTGAATCTGGTTTGTAGAAGGCAAGTGAGTGTTTTAGGAAGTTCACGTCATCACGTTCTGTACAACCGTCGTCCAGACGTTGGTGCGCACCGCGAGATTCTTTACGTAGAATCGCAGAGTGAACCATCGCTTCTGCGACTTCTAGGCCGTAACCCACTTCAATTGCGTACAGAAGATCAGTGTTAAACACTTTGCCTTTGTCTTTAATGCTGATGCGTTTGTAGCGTTCTTTTAGTTCGGTGATCTTGTTAATGGTTTCTTGCATCAAATCTTCTTGACGGTAGATACCACAACCCGCTTCCATGGTATGACCCATTTCAGTACGGATGTTTGCCCAGTTCTCATCACCTTCTTGGTTCATCAGTTTGGCGATGCGCTCTTCAACTGCTTTCACTTGAGCATCGATTGCAGACTCGTTCCAACCTTTGAATTCTTCAGCGCGTTTCACTGCGTTTTCACCCGCTACGCGACCAAATACCACAAACTCAGCCAGTGAGTTAGAACCTAGACGGTTTGCACCGTGAAGACCAACAGACGCACATTCACCAACCGCGAATAGACCTTTAATGCGAGTTTCACAGCCGCCGTTTGTCTCGATACCACCCATGGTGTAGTGAACCGTTGGACGAATTGGAATTGGCTCTTTTGCAGGGTCTACGTTCACGTAAGCTTTTGCTAGCTCACAGATGAATGGTAGACGCTCTTGTAGGTACTCTTCACCTAGGTGGCGAAGGTCTAGGTGCACCACGTCACCCAGTGGGTGTTTGATGGTGTTGCCTTTCTGTTGTTCGTGCCAGAAAGCTTGAGAAACTTTGTCACGAGGACCCAGTTCCATGTATTTGTTCTTCGGTTGGCCAACTGGAGTTTCAGGGCCCATGCCGTAATCTTGTAGGTAACGGTAGCCGTTCTTGTTAACGATGATACCGCCTTCACCACGGCAACCTTCCGTCATCAGGATACCTGTGCCAGGAAGACCGGTTGGGTGGTATTGAACGAATTCCATATCACGTAGAGGAACGCCGTGACGGTAAGCCATTGCCATACCATCGCCCGTTACGATACCGCCGTTAGTGTTACAGTGGTAAACTCGGCCCGCGCCACCTGTTGCTAGAACAACAGATTTTGCTTTGATAGTAACAAGCTCGCCTTCAGACATGTGAATAGCAATCAGACCTTGAACTTCGCCTTCATCAACAAGCAGATCCACCACAAAGTACTCATCAAAGCGTTTGATGTTGCTGTACTTCATGGATGTCTGGAATAGCGTATGAAGCATGTGGAAGCCAGTTTTATCTGCAGCGAACCAAGTACGTTCAACCTTCATACCACCAAAGCGGCGTACGTTGACTTCACCGTTCTCTTTACGACTCCATGGGCAACCCCATTGCTCCATTTGGATCATTTCGCGAGTCGCGTTCTCTACAAAGTATTCAACAACGTCCTGTTCACATAGCCAGTCACCACCGCCAACAGTGTCGTTGAAGTGGTTGTCTAAGCTATCTTCATCCTTGATAACTGCTGCTGAGCCACCCTCTGCAGCGACCGTGTGGGAGCGCATTGGATAAACTTTAGAAATCAGAGCGACTTCTAAGTCTGGGTTTGCTTCAGCCGCTGCAATAGCAGTACGAAGACCAGCGCCGCCTGCGCCGATGACTGCGATATCTGTGGTGATAATTTGCACAGTTATCCTCCAGTGTGTGATTGCGGAAATCCGCTTGTTATTGTCATTACGAGGCGCTCTTTAAAAAGAACTCCCCAAAAGTAGTAGGGTTAGTGTAGATGAGCCACATGGCAGAAAAATTGATGTAATTGGGTTTTTGCTTCGGTAATGCACTTAAGGGCATAGAATTTATAGGTTATGTGACTGCTATCACGGCATCGAGGTTTTGGCCCTCAAGCATTAACATTAGGGATGTTAAACCTGTGTTGCGTGACATTAACCGCATGGATAATAGGATTTTAACTGAGTGTTTTTTGTGCTGCGGCACGAGTAATACTTGCCTCAAATAGGCGAGCACGTTAGTAAAAAGAAGAAGGGATATTCCTCTCTTCTTGAAGAGTAAAAAGCATGTAGAATGAGACTTTCCTCGCTGAATTAAAGTTTGAGAGACTTGTTATGCAAACCAACTGGCAACCTACTGCTTCCATTGACCAACTTCGTCAACGTGCGACGTTAATCGCGTCGATTCGCCAATTCTTCGCTGATCGACAGGTGATGGAAGTCGACACGCCAGCCATGAGTCACGCAACCGTGACTGACATTCATTTGCATACTTTCCAAACCGAGTTTGTTGGCCCGGGTTATGCCGATGGTAGCAAGCTGTTCTTTATGACCAGCCCTGAATTCCACATGAAGCGCCTGCTGGCGGCTGGCAGCGGTTGTATTTATCAAATCAACAAAGCATTTCGTAACGAAGAAAATGGTCGTTACCACAATCCAGAATTCACGATGTTGGAGTGGTATCGCGTTGGCTTTGACCATCATAAATTGATGGATGAAATGGATGATCTGTTGCAACTGGTATTGAAGTGTGGCGCAGCGCAGCGCATGACTTATCAACAAGCCTTCATTGATGTGTTGGGTGTGTGCCCACTAGAAGGCTCGATGACGGAGCTGAAAGCGGCGGCAAGCAAGCTGGGTTTGAGTGACATTGCAGAGCCTGAAGAAGATCGCGATACGTTACTGCAATTGCTATTTAGCGTGGGAGTCGAACACAAAATTGGTCAGGATGTGCCTGCTTTTGTGTACGACTTCCCGGCATCACAGGCGGCGCTTGCGAAAATCAATCCTCAAGACCATCGTGTTGCGGATCGCTTTGAGGTGTATTTTAAGGGAATTGAGCTGGCAAATGGGTTCCATGAACTCGATAACCCGAAAGAGCAACTGGCGCGTTTTGAACAAGATAACGCGAAGCGTCTCGACATGGGTTTAAAACCGCAGCCAATCGACTATCATTTGATCTCCGCATTGGAGGCAGGGTTGCCAGATTGTGCGGGTGTTGCGTTAGGCATCGATCGTTTGATCATGCTAGCGCTCGGCTGTGACCACATTGATCAAGTGACGGCTTTTCCATTCCCAATCGCATAAGGATATTCAATGAACTTGGCTGCTGCACGTTTGGTCATTCTCTGCTACGCAATACTGATCGCTTACTTATCGTTGAGCTCGGGAGAGTTGCAAGACTGGGGCAACATTGCGTATCTTGATAAAATGCAGCACGCCATGGCGTACAGCGGATTTGCGTTTTTAGGTTGCTTTTGCGTGTGGCGTTGGCGTCAACGTTGGGCGGTGGCGATTGGTATCTTATTATTTAGTGCTGCCATCGAATGGCTACAAGGGTATGTCGGAAGACAAACTTCTTGGTTAGACCTTGTCGCCAACTCAACGGGTATTCTAACTGGTCTGTTATGTTACCGTATTTGGAGCCTCTATCGACCTAGGTTGGTGAAGTCGCTATACTCGATTCGTTAATGAAGAGGGAACACGATAACAATGAAAACGCGCGACAAAATAGTCTACGCGGCACTGGAGTTGTTCAACCAACATGGTGAGCGCAACATCACCACCAATCACATTGCCGATCACATCGAAATTAGCCCTGGTAATCTGTATTACCACTTCCGCAATAAGCAAGAAATCGTTCGTGAGATCTTTGCGCTTTATTCAGCAGAACTTTTAGAAAGATTTACCCCTATTCAAGGCTCACAAGAAAGCCTGACTATGCTGAAGAGCTACCTAGATTCCATCTTTACGCTAATGTGGAAATACCGCTTTTTCTACGCGAATCTACCTGAGATCTTGTCACGAGATGAGCAGTTACATGAGCAGTACATCGATGTGCAAGAAAAGCTGCAAGCGAACCTCATTGCGATCATGCAAGAGTTTGTATCGCTGAAGCTGCTTAATGTTGATCAACAGCAGTTGAAGTCACTGGTGTGTACGTTGCATTTGATTGCGTGTAGCTGGTTGGCGTATCAATCTGCAATGGCTTCGAAAACCAGCATCACTGAGCAAATGGTGAAGCAAGGGATGTTGCAGATGCTTAATGTCGTTAAGCCATTAGCAACTGAGCAGGGGTTAGAGCAGCTACTGTTATTGGAAGATGCGGTCAGCAATCTACACAGTTAAACGTCAAACTGCTTAATATTTCGAGAGTCACTCTCATTTTCGAGTCGTGGCTCGAGTTGACTTGTCAAATATGCCACGCACAATGTCCTCATACCGTTCAGCCCTCTCTGGGATATGACTCTCGATAAAGGAACTATCGCTCCATGAATTACGACATTTTTAATGGCGATGCTGATGGCATCATTGCGCTTCTACAATTACGCTTGGCTGATCCTATCGAGGCTCAGTTAATTACTGGTGTAAAGCGCGACATCAAGCTGGTGGAAAAAGTAGACGTGCAAGCGGGTGATGAGCTAACGGTGTTAGACATTTCGATGGAAAAGAACATGGTAGGCCTAGAGCAAGCATTGGCTCAAGGCGCGCACGTGTTTTACGCCGATCACCATAAGGCGGGTGATATTCCTCAGCATGGCAACTTGGATGCGCACATCGATCTCGATGCCAACACGTGTACGGCTTTAATTGTCGATCAATTGCTAAATGGACGTTTTCACACATGGGCGATTACGGCGGCTTATGGCGATAACATGATCGCGAAAGCAGATGAATTGGCTGACAAGGTCGGATTGTCACACGATCAGAAAGCGCAGCTTAAAGAGCTTGGCACTTTGATTAATTACAACGGTTACGGTTCGAAAGTGGATGACTTACATTTCCATCCAGCGGATTTGTACCAAGCTTTGCTGAAGTACGCGTCGCCATTTGACGCTATTGAAGATAAAACCTCGCCTTACTACCAACTGCAGTCTGCTTACCAACAAGATATGGATGCAGCTCTGGCACTGCCTGCCACGCATGAGAGCGGTAAGCTAAAGCTGTTCGAACTACCAAACACGGCCGCATCACGTCGAATCAGCGGTGTGTATGGCAACTGGCTGGCAAATCAAAACCCAGATTCTGCTCATGCAGTACTCACCGAAAATGCAGATGGCACTTACACGGTCTCTCTACGTGCCCCGTTGAACAACAAACAAGGCGCCGTTGCCGTGTGTGGGCAGTTTCCAACTGGTGGCGGCCGAGAAGCGGCGGCAGGCATCAACGCCTTAAGCAAAGATGATGTAAGTGCTTTTATTGATGCGGTAGAAACGTACTACGTATAGCATTTGCCAAAATATGAATACAAAAAAGGAGCCGAGTGGCTCCTTTTTTATTATAAGTCGATGAGTCAGATAATCAGCGCTTCAACCAAGATTTCGGGTTTTGTGCTTCACTGTTGCGGCGAATTTCGAAGTAGAGTGATGCGCGATCTTGCCCGCCAGTATCACCCGCAAGAGCGATCACTTCGCCTGCGGTCACTCGATCGCCTTCTTTTTTCGTCAACGCTTGGTTGTAGCCGTAGAGCGTCATGTCACCTTTGCCGTGGTCAAGCAATACCACTAAGCCATAACCGCGTAAATACTCCGCAAACACTACAGTGCCCGGGTAAACGGCTTTCACTTGTTGACCATAATTGGCCGCAAGCACCATGCCCTTCCAGTTTACTTGCCCGGTTTGGCGAGTACCGAAGTTGTGTAATACACGACCTTTGAGTGGCCATGGCAGTTTACCGCGCTGTTTGCCCAGTCCGTCCATTGGCACGGCATTACGCTTAGCCGCTTTGGCGATCTCGGCTTTTAGGCGTGTTTCGTTGCGCTGCAGTTCAGCAAGGTAGCGTTTATCGTTCTTGATACTGCTCTGAATTTTATTCAGGGTTTGCTTACGTTTGGATTGTGTACTTGCCAGCGCAGTACGTTTCTCAGATTGCTGTTTGAGTAACGTCTCGATTTGCTCTTTTTCTAGCTCAAGCTGGTTTTTGTTGTGTGCCAATTCTTGAGTGGTTTTGGTGATTGCATCAATCACTTCAGCACGCGCTTTGGCTAAGTGCTGGAAGTATTGACTCATGCGGTCTTCTTCCACACCTTGATTCAACAAGTGCCCATTGGCTTTTGCTCGTTCGGTCACGTAATACGTTTGCAGCAACTGTTTGAGCTCTTCCTCTTGCTCTTGGCGCTGCGCTTCTTGCAAGGCAATTTTCTCTTCTAGCTTGTCTATGTTTTTGTCTGCTTGTGCGAGCTCAGATTTGGTTTGTCTTATTTCGCGTTCAAGTTTAGAAATGCCAAGTTCTTGCTCTTTGAGCGATTTTTGTAGCTCATTGAGTTGCTTTTCTTGGGACGAGAGAGATTTGCGTTGACGGCTTATCTCACTTGATACGCCTTTGAGCTCTTGTTGACTAGCGGCAGAAGAGGCGAGGGGATATGTGGCAGATAAAGCACAAGTTAATAAAATAGCCGAGCGTAGAACAGGGTGATTTTGTTTTCGCACTTGAGATTTACCTACCACGTTGTTGTCAAAAGGTTTGTTGACAATTAAATACCATCTCCATGGATAAAGCTTTGTGATTTACCATTAAAGCCTTGATCCATATCGAGAGAAGGTTTGTCCGTTTTTGGACGACCGACGATTTTCGCAGGAACCCCCGCCACAGTTGTGTGTGGTGGCACTGCTTGCAATACCACAGAGCAAGAGCCGATTTTCGCGCCTTCGCCCACTTCGATATTGCCAAGAATTTTTGCACCTGCACCAATCATCACACCTTCACGGATTTTCGGGTGACGATCGCCGCACTCTTTACCCGTACCGCCTAAGGTAACGTCTTGTAGAATTGAGACGTCATTATCGATAACTGCAGTTTCACCGATGACAATACCCGTTGCGTGGTCGAGCATTATGCCGCTACCAATGCGTGCTGCCGGGTGAATGTCTACCTGACACGCAACCGAAATTTGGTTTTGCAGGTAGGTGGCCAGTGCATGGCGCCCTTGCTTCCATAGCCAGTTTGCCACGCGGTAGCCTTGCAGAGCGTGGTAGCCCTTTAAGTACAGCAGCGGCATAGAGTACATCGAAACTGCAGGGTCGCGATTAACCGTGGCACAAATGTCACAAGCGGCACAATCGGTAATGGTTGGGTCGGCAGAGAACGCTTCTTCTACCACTTCACGTACTGCCATTGCTGGCATCGATGCCGTGTTTAACTTGTTTGCCAAAATGTAGCTGAGCGCGGCACAGAAACTTTCATGCTTGATGATGGTGGCATGGTAAAAGCTGGCCAGCATTGGCTCTTGCTCTGACATTTCGCGGGCTTCTGAGACAATTCTGTTCCAGACTTTTTGTTTTTCGCAGTGTTTCATTCTCAATATCCTGAGTGGTTCTTCCGTGACCCGACAACTTCTATTCTTCTCAGATGAGGTGCGAAGGGGCGTAGAGTGCTACTTTCCTTCGGCTTTTTTGTCACGAGCAAGTAAATCTTGCGCTGCCAGGCGTGCATCCTTACCTTGATACAATACTTGATAAATTTGATCAACAATTGGCATCTCAACACCCATGCGTTGAGAGAGCATCCATACTTCTTTCGTGTTGCGGTAGCCTTCTACGACTTGGCCAATTTCTTCTTGTGCCGTGTCGACGTCTTTACCTTGACCTAGCGCTAAACCAAAGCGGCGGTTACGTGATTGGTTGTCGGTACACGTTAGGACAAGGTCGCCCAAACCAGCCATACCCATGAAGGTTTCTGGTTTTGCACCAAGCGCAGCACCAAGACGACTCATTTCGGCCAAACCACGAGTAATCAATGCAGTACGCGCGTTGGCTCCAAAACCGATGCCGTCAGACATACCCGCACCAATTGCGATAACGTTTTTCACCGCGCCGCCCAATTGCATCCCGATAAAGTCACTATTGGCGTACACGCGGAAGGTTTTGCTGCAGTGGATTTTTTCTTGTAGGTCAGCGACAAATTCAGCATCTGGAGACGCAACTGAAATTGCAGTAGGCATGCCCATCGCGAGCTCTTTGGCGAATGTTGGGCCAGACAATACAGCCAGTGAGTAGTTTTCACCGATAATGTCATAAGCGACGTCTTTCAGCAGACGCCCCGTTTCTGGCTCAAGACCTTTGGTTGCCCAGCAGATACGAGAGTCTTTACGTAAGAAAGGCTTACAGCTGTTCAGCACGATGCCAAAAACATGGCTTGGAACCACAACCAATAAATCTCGGCTTGCTTGTACGGCTTTTTCTAAATCCGATTCAATGATCAAGCTTTCAGGGAAATCAACGTCAGGTAAGAAAGCGTGGTTCGCGCGATCCGCTTCTAAACGTGCCATGTGCTCAGGCTCGTGTCCCCAAAGGACTACGTTCGCGCCGTTACGAGCGAGTGAGATCGCCAGAGAGGTACCGTATGAACCTGCGCCAATCACCGTCATTGCGATGTCTTTACCGTAAGCATTGTTTGTATTTGCTTGTGTCATGCTACCGCCTAATTGTCTTTCTACTAGTAGAATCTAGTTCCTAATCGTCAAATTTTACGCCTTCTGGCGATTAGGAACTAGGAACTTTTGTCAGAAATAAAAAATGCACATTGCATCGGATGGTAGACGCTCTGTGCATTTTATTAGAGTCGGTGACGTCAGCACTCAGGCTATTCGTCACTTACAAAACGTGAATTACGCTTCAGCTTCGCCTTGTTGAGCTTGCTGTTGTAGGTAGTTCATGAATAGCGCGTCGAAGTTAACTGGCGCTAGGTTCAGTTGAGGGAACGTACCTTTAACCACTAGGCTTGAGATAGTTTCACGAGCGTATGGGAATAGGATGTTCGGGCAGAATGCGCCTAGGCAATGTGCAAGTTGGCCTGCTTCCATTTGCTCAGCAGTGAAGATACCACCTTGTTGAACTTCACATAGGAACGCTGTTTCTTCTTCGTTCTTCACAGTTACAGTTAGACGTAGAACCACTTCGTAAACGCCTTCACCAAGCTCACGGCTTTGAGTGTCTAGGTCTAGTTTAACGTCTGGGTTCCATTCTTTTTGGAAGATTACTGGAGAGTTTGGCGCTTCGAAAGAAACGTCTTTTAGGAAGATGCGTTGAATTGCGAAGTTTTGTTGTGCTTCTTGAGGTGCTGCTTCAGCCATTTTTTAATCCTTAAATAAATATTTGTAGAGCCTAGAAACGTCTAAACTCAGAAAACTGGTATGTCCCGAGACTAACTGAGCCAATCTACCTTGACTAGATGAAGCGTGTATTACGTGCAAAGCGTCACAACTTAATGCTTCAACTGCTTTCAATTTGCTCAGTTTATTATCCACGAAGCTTGGCAAAAACACGCTTGGTGCGTACCTTGTATTTTGCCTCTGCCACGTTATCGAAGCTGCCGGGTATTACTTTTTACCACGTACTAAAGGCAGGTTCGCTTCGTTCCATGCAATCAAGCCGTTCTTCAGTAGGCTTACTTTTTCAAAGCCTGCTTTTACTAATAGGTTCGCGCTTTCTTGAGCGTTTTGCCCTGTCTTGCATACCACAATGATTGGGTCTGATTTGTGGTTTTCAAGGCTACCAAAGTTACCCGCTTTGATATCTGACGGTAAAATGTGAAGTGAGTCGGTGATATGACCTTTTTTGAACTCGTCCTTTGTGCGGATATCCACTACAACGCCGTTTTCACGGTTCATAAGATGAGTCAGTTGGTTTACGTTGATTTCTTTGTATGCGGCCGTCGCTGACTTCACGATGTTCATGATAAAGGCGACAAGAAGACCTACCCAAACCAAAGATAGAATCATGTTCTGTTGGAAAAATTCAATGTACTCTTGCATGTCTTGAGCTCTTACGCTGTTGGCGGAAAAATAAAGCAGGAGTATAGCGGGGTTAAGCCTCTTAGGCGAGAGGGTTAAAATTTTCTAACGAATAATTGAGATCTCTATAAACCCTTTATGTTATTGCCATCCGTGCATTGGACTATGGTAGCTTGATTGTTTTTGCCTATTGGATTTATCGACTTAAGTGACTTTTGTTTTACCGAAAAAAGCGAACAATAGGTACTAACCAATCTTGTTCGATAATGCTTTAAATAAGCGCTGTTTCGGGTGCAAAAACAAGAATCAGAAGCGTAAGAAAACCGAACCTAGACTGGGGTGTACAAAGCGTATTAGGAATGACTATGCTTGTGGAACACGTTTGTCGGCACTGACTCGTTGTTCGCTTAACTTGTAAGATAGCAACAATAAATCGCAAACATTATTTGATCTTAACCTACAGTTTTGGTTAAAAAGTGTAGTAAAATTACGCTAGTTTTGTTTCAAGGTTAGATAGGGCAGCGAGGCCCTACGCCAAAAGTTACTTAAATTTGATGAGGTCATCACTATGTCAGCTAAGAAGCCACTGGCTCTAGTTATCCTTGACGGTTACGGTTACCGTGAAGACACAGCAAGTAACGCAATTGCGAATGCGAAAACACCAGTAATGGATGCTCTGATTGCGAATAACCCACACACTCTAATCTCTGCTTCAGGCATGGATGTTGGCCTTCCTGATGGTCAAATGGGTAACTCAGAAGTTGGTCACACTAACATTGGCGCAGGTCGCGTTGTATACCAAGATCTAACTCGTATCACTAAATCGATCGCTGACGGTGAGTTCGCTGAAACACCAGCGCTTGTTGAAGCAGTTGATGCTGCTGTTAAAGCAGAGAAAGCGGTACACATCATGGGTCTGATGTCTCCAGGTGGCGTACACTCTCATGAAGACCATATCTACGCAGCGGTTGAAATGGCAGCGGCTCGTGGCGCTGAGAAAATCTACCTACACTGTTTCCTAGACGGTCGTGACACGCCACCACGTAGTGCTGAAAACTCGCTACAACGTTTCCAAGATCTATTCGCGAAACTAGGTAAAGGTCGTGTTGCTTCTCTAGTAGGTCGCTACTACGCTATGGACCGTGACAACAACTGGGATCGCGTTCAAGTGGCTTACGATCTTCTGACTCAAGCGAAAGCTGAGTTTACAGCAGAAACCGCCGTTGCTGGTCTAGAAGCCGCTTACGCTCGTGAAGAGAACGATGAGTTCGTGAAAGCGACAGCAATTAAAGCGGAAGGCGAAGAAGACGCAATCATGCAAGACGGTGATGCGGTTATCTTCATGAACTACCGTGCTGACCGTGCTCGTCAAATCACTCGCGCATTCGTGCCTGACTTTGATGGTTTTGAGCGTGCGGTATTCCCGGCAGTTAACTTCGTTATGTTGACTCAATACGCGGCAGATATCCCTCTAGCAATCGCATTCCCACCAGCGTCTCTAGAAAACACGTACGGTGAGTGGCTGTCTAAGCAAGGTCAAACTCAGCTACGTATCTCTGAAACAGAGAAATACGCACACGTGACTTTCTTCTTCAACGGCGGTGTTGAAAACGAATTTGAAGGCGAAGAGCGCCAGCTTGTTGCTTCTCCAAAAGTAGCCACTTACGACCTTCAGCCAGAAATGAGCTCCCCTGAGCTTACAGAGAAACTGGTTGCGGCGATCAAGTCTGGTAAGTTCGACACTATCATCTGTAACTACCCGAACGCAGATATGGTTGGTCACACTGGCGTTTACGAAGCAGCTGAGAAAGCAATCGAAGCGCTAGATGAAAGTGTTGGCAAAGTAGTTGAAGCAATCAAAGAAGTTGGCGGTCAGCTACTGATCACTGCGGACCACGGTAACGCAGAAATGATGGTTGACCCAGAAACGGGTGGTACTCACACAGCGCACACTAACCTACCGGTTCCTCTTATTTACGTAGGTGATAAAGCGGTTGAGTTCAAAGAAGGCGGCAAACTGTCTGACCTTGCACCAACCATGCTTTCTCTAGCAGGTCTAGAAATCCCAGCAGAAATGACGGGTGAAGTGCTAGTTAAGTAATTAACTGACAACTCAGAATGACAAAAGCCCGAGTTTAAACTCGGGCTTTTTTGTATCTGGCAACAAGGGCTGGTCTGTAAGGTTATTGAACCAAAATGCCAGCACCAATCACAGCTAGGGCTGCGCCCAACCATGCAAATCGGTTTGGTCGGCGTTTAGTGTAAATCCAGAGTAGCGGTAGCAACATAATTGGCGTGGTTGAAGATAGCAGTGCAACCATACCTACATTTCCTTCTTGCAGTGCGTATAAGATCAGCGTCATGCCGACGGCCATCGCCAAGAAACCGTTAAGCGCAGTAATACCAAATATTCGCCAAGTAATGTGTTGTGTCGAGCGAGCGATTTTGACCCCCAGAACTAACAACATGCTGTGGGCGAAAAATGCACTGATCATTCGAATAGCAGAAGCCGCAACGGGGTCAATGCTGGTTTGCATTACTGGCTTGGCGATGATGCCGCCCAATGCTTGGCACATTGCTGCGGTTAAGCCAAGTCCAATGCCCACCCAGATGTTACCTTTAATGTCTTCCAAGACGTTATTCACTTGGCCTCTTCGACCAAAGAATATCGCCATCACCACGCCGCTAAATACCAAGGATGCGCCCAGTAGTTCTATTGTGGTCATGACTTCACTAAATAAGAAGTAGCCCAAAATGGCAGAGAATACCGCATGGCAGGAAAACAGTAGTCCGGCTTGTCTTGGTCCCATACGATTCAAGCACGCAAACAGAGCGGTATCACCGATGAAAATTCCAATCAGACCCGACGCCATCATTGGCGTTACATGTTCCCAAGAAACCGTTAACCAGCCGCCAGTTATCCAGGCCATTGTTGATAAGATCACGGCCGTACAGCCCATGCGCCAGCGGCTGTAAGAAAAAGCGCCTAGGTGTTGTGCAGGTATGACCGAAATTAGGCTAGAAACTGCCCACAGAAAAGCGGCACATAAAGCAAGCCATTCGTAACCCATGATGTGTCGACGTCCTTGTAGAGTAGAGGAGTCTTAATATGCACGAAATTTAATGGATGTAAAAGCTGCTCTGTGAGGGCAATAGCTGGCGAACAGCTCCATGACAACAAGCTCTGTCACGGAGCTTATCGATTAAAACAGCACCAGAACTGCGCCATACACGATAAATAGACCAATCAAACCAAGAATCAGCCCCACTTTCGCCATGTCTTTGCTCTCGATTAGGCCTGTTGAATAAGCCAAAGAGTTTGGTGGCGTGGAAACCGGTAAGATCATGCCAAGTGATGCGGAGAATGCGACGACAACCAGTAAACCTTGTAGGCCACCAACCGCAATAAGGCTTGGCATGGATGTACCAATAGCGGCAGCAATAGGCATTAATAAGTTTGCCGTTGCGGTATTAGACATAAAGTTCGCCATTAACCAACATACGACCGATAGGGCAAAGACAACGGCAAATGGTGATAGTAAGCTGTAATCAATGGCGTGTGCTAATGCTTCGGCTAAGCCTGTTTTGTCTAAGGCAATACCAATTGCGATACCACCGGCAACCAGCCATAAAACATCCCAGTTAATCAGCTTGAGTTCTTCTTTTCCCATAATGCCCGTTAACGTGAACACCGCCAGCGGGATAATCGCAACAACATACGTGTTCATGCCGTGCACTTTTGTCGTCATCCAAAGCACAATGGTTAGTGCAAAAGTGATGTAGACGACGATCGCGCGCCAGCTCTTTTTGAACGTACCATCCAGCTTTAGTTTCATTTCTGGTTCGCTGGACGGAAACAGCTTCTGCAACAAAAACCAAGCAACAGTGAGTTGTATCAGCACAAATGGTAGGCCCATTGTCATCCAGGATAGGAAGTCTATGGCGTTTTCTCCGGTGAGGTATTGGAGCGCTATTGCGTTAGGTGGCGTACCTATCGGAGTTGCAATGCCGCCAGTATTCGCGGCAATTGGAATGCACAGCACCAGCGCTTTAATCCCTAAATCCCCTTTAGGTGCAGAAGCGACGATTGGACCAAGCAGCGCCAACATCATGACAGTCGTGGCAGTGTTGGACATGAACATTGAAAAAACGGCGGTAATGAGCATCAAACCCAGCATGATGAACTTAGGTTGTGTGCCGAATGGTTTTAGTAGCACTCGGGCGAGATTGTTGTCGAGTTCGTATTTGGAAGCCGCGATGGCGAGGGCAAAACCACCCATAAAAAGAATAATGATCGGTGAAGAGAAGGCAGAGAAAATATCTGTGTAAGCAATTAACTCTCCCAAATCATGCCCCTCTGGTGGATTGCGAAATAGATGCAAACCTTTATCCGATATCATGATCAGTTCAAGAGCGATAATAAGAATGGACGTAGCAAAAACGGGGACCGGCTCAAGAACCCAAAGTAGGGCAGCAAGAAGAAAAATAGCCAACAGGCGATGCTGAATTAAAGTGAGATCATCAATAGGAATAGCATCAATCGGCATCATCAAAACACCGAGCGGAATTAAAAAGCACACCAGCAATTTCGCCAGCGTGTTTACACCCATCTTTGGCATTGGCTGCCCCTCTAAATATTCATCCTAAGCGCAGGATAATTGATTGTGGAATGAAGGTCTTAGAGGCAGGTATGAGTTTGAGAAATAGAGGCTAAATTTTGAACGGAATTTTGCTTTTTATCAATAAAAAGAGCCCTTGAGGAAGGGCTCTTTTAACGGGGTTTTGCTTATTTTTTCAAGGCGTAAGGTGTGCCCATTACGGTTGGCTTACCGTTTTCCATACTTGCGTCAAACTCAATCGCGTCTTTGGCAAACAGGTTAATAACAGTAGAACCCAGTTTGAAGCGGCCCATCTCTTCGCCTTTTTTCAAGATCACGGCCTTGTCACCCTCAGCTGGGTAATCCCATTTGTAGACAGTATTGCCACGAGGCGGAGTGATCGTGCCAGCCCACACTTGCTCAATGCTGCCAACAATTGTCGCACCAACAAGCACTTGTGCCATTGGACCAAACTCAGTGTCAAAGATACACACCACACGCTCGTTACGTGCGAATAGATTTGGAACGTTTTCTGCCGTAAGTGGGTTTACCGAGAACAGGTCACCAGGCACGTAAATCATTTGGCGCAGTGTGCCGTCACACGGCATGTGTACACGATGGTAATCGCGCGGAGACAGGTACAGCGTGGCAAAAGATCCATCTTTAAATTCGTTTGCTAAATTTGCGTCACCGCCCAGCAGCTCTTGCGCTGAGAAGTGATGACCTTTTGCTTGGATAAGTTGACCATCTTCAATAGGGCCAAATTGGCTAACACAAGCGTCGGCTGGGTGAGTGATGACGTTTTCGCCTTCAGAAATTGGGCGTGCGCCCTCTTTTAGCTCACGAACGAAAAACTCGTTGAACGTTTTAAAATGCTTAGGATCTGAGTGCTTCGCCTCATCCATGTTCACATTGTATTGTTTGATAAACCAACGAATAACTGCTGTTGTTAGACCGCCAGCTTTTGCTGAAGCCAGTTTACCCATTAGGCGAGTGAGGCCGTGTTGTGGGATCCAGTACTGCAGTCCAACTTTAAACTTGTCCATCTTTAATTCCGATACTTCTGTTAGATTCGCGCTTTAGGGCGCGTGATGTTACTGAAATTTAATTTGCTTGTCAGTATTAGGTGAAGACTTTTTACACAGTTACAGTCTTAACTTAATTACAGATCGGCTTTCTTATTGCGTGAATACTGACGGTTTGCTTTGTTTTCAACCATGCTTTCCAAAATGCGATGGTAGTTTTCAAAGCGAGTTTCGTTGATTTCCCCTTTCTCAACAGCTTCACGTAGAAGGCAGCCAGGGTCGTCATTGTGCTTACAATCTCTGAACTTACAACCGCCTAAGTATGGTCGGAATTCAACGAATGCTTTCGTTACTTCTTCTGCTTCCAAATGCCAAAGCCCAAATTCACGCACTCCAGGCGAGTCGATCAAGTCGCCACCCGTCGGAATATGATACAAGCGCGCTGCTGTCGTGGTGTGTTGGCCTAAACCTGAGTTCTCGGAAACTTCGCCTTCTTCCACTTCGCTCTCTAGTTCCGGCATTAACGCGTTGACTAAGCTAGATTTCCCTACGCCTGATTGACCAACAAAGATATTAATTCGGTCACGCAGCAGGGTTTCTAGTTCAGCAATGCCTTCTCCAGACTTCTTGCTGACCAGAAGCACTTTATAGCCAATGCGTTCATATTCTTTGAGCCATTCTTCATACATTGCACGATCATCGGCTTCTAGAAGATCGACTTTGTTTAAGACCAGCAATGGTGCGATATTCAGTGTTTCTGATGCTACGAGGTAACGGTCAATAATATTCAGTGATAGCTCGGGCAGTACCGAGGAGACAATGACCATTTGATCAATATTGGCAGCTACGGGCTTTAGGCCATCGTAGTAATCTGGACGAGTGAGCACTGAAGAACGAGGTTCTACCGCTTCAACAACGCCAGAAATGCCAGCCATAGACTCCAAGCCTTCGCGCCATAAAACTCGATCGCCAGATACTAAAGATTCGATACCACGGCGAAGGTTACAGCGTTGAATCTCGCCTGTTTCAAGGTCTTCAATATCCGCGTGCTGGCCAAAACGAGTGATCACGAGACCTTGTTTGCTTGCGCCTAGCATGTTTTCATCCCACTGGATGGACTCTTCTTGCTTTTTTAAACGCTTTTGTTGGTTGCTGCGTACGCGTCGCACTTGACCTTTGGTTAACTTTTTCTTCTTTGCCACAATTCTGTACTTTATGTGAATTTACTCAAATGGTTGAGCCGTGATCTTGGCTCTGAGTGAGTATCGTGTTTCCCGTATTTTGAGGTATAGTACCTCTTTTATCGATAAACAAATAGGCGGCGTAACCATGTCCTTTAGCGATCAAAACCTAATTTGGGTTGATTTAGAGATGACAGGGCTTGATCCTGAAACGCACAAAATCATTGAAATTGCTTCTATTGTCACGGATAGCGAGCTAAATATTTTAGCTGAAGGTCCAGTATTAGCGATTCATCAGCCGGAAGAAGAGCTAGCGAAAATGGACGATTGGTGCACCAATACGCATACGGCAAGCGGCTTGGTGGAACGCGTTCGCAACAGTAAAATCTCAGAACAAGATGCGGCCTCACAAACCATTGAATTCTTAGAAAAATGGGTGCCGAAAGGGGCGTCGCCAATATGTGGTAACAGCATTGGGCAGGATCGTCGCTTCTTGTACAAACACATGCCGGAATTAGAAGAGTTCTTTCATTACCGATATGTTGACGTCAGCACTCTTAAAGAATTGGCGCGTCGTTGGCAACCTGAAGTATTAAATGGGTTCACAAAACAGGGAACACATTTGGCCTTGGACGACATTCGCGAGTCGATTGCAGAACTTAAGTACTATCGTGGTACTATTTTCAAGATTTAACTGTTAAGGTTGCGATCCAAATTGTTGTAATTTATATCGCTTTTGATTGCTTTTTCATCGTTCAGTAAAAAAATAAAGTTTTTTTGAAGGAAGGACTTGCATCACAAAAAAATGCTCTTATAATTCGCAGCCCTAAACAGCGGAAACGTTGTTGATGCGACACTAGCTCAGTTGGTAGAGCGCAACCTTGCCAAGGTTGAGGTCACGAGTTCGAACCTCGTGTGTCGCTCCAGTTTTATAGTTCTCACGGTACTTAACGGTGACACAATACGGACGCGGGGTGGAGCAGCTTGGTAGCTCGTCGGGCTCATAACCCGAAGGTCGTCGGTTCAAATCCGGCCCCCGCAACCAATGCGACACTAGCTCAGTTGGTAGAGCGCAACCTTGCCAAGGTTGAGGTCACGAGTTCGAACCTCGTGTGTCGCTCCAGTTTTATAGTTCTCACGGTACTCAACGGTGACACAATACGGACGCGGGGTGGAGCAGCTTGGTAGCTCGTCGGGCTCATAACCCGAAGGTCGTCGGTTCAAATCCGGCCCCCGCAACCAAATTCTATCAATAGCGACTGCTGTTGATATGCGACACTAGCTCAGTTGGTAGAGCGCAACCTTGCCAAGGTTGAGGTCACGAGTTCGAACCTCGTGTGTCGCTCCAATATATAGCCCTCATCGTGCTTAACGGTGACGAAATGCGACACTAGCTCAGTTGGTAGAGCGCAACCTTGCCAAGGTTGAGGTCACGAGTTCGAACCTCGTGTGTCGCTCCAATATATAGCCTTCATCGTGCTTAACGGTGACAAAAGCGACACTAGCTCAGTTGGTAGAGCGCAACCTTGCCAAGGTTGAGGTCACGAGTTCGAACCTCGTGTGTCGCTCCAGTTTCTTTTTTATAAATGAAAGCAAAGCCTTCATCATCAACAAAGATGAAGCACTCGGACGCGGGGTGGAGCAGCTTGGTAGCTCGTCGGGCTCATAACCCGAAGGTCGTCGGTTCAAATCCGGCCCCCGCAACCAATACAAGACGATAGATTGAATGCTTATTTATTAGCACAATCCTAAGTCGTCGACGGATGCGCCGCTTGATTCAATTCCTGCTTCTCGCAACCAATCACATCGCTCTTTTCATAATGCTGCGAAGCATGAATCCCCAAAAACTAAATTTTATCCGCATCATATGATGTCGGACGATTTCGTTTGTGTTTAAAACACGATATGAATCGGCTGGCGTACAAGCATGATGAGGTTCTGCATGTTTTATCTACTTTAATTAACAGAGTTATCCACATACGTCGTTCTGTGGATAAGTTAGTTGATAAAGTGTTTTTAGCTTGACTTTTTGCGATGGAGAAGAAAGATCTTTTCGCTGAAGGAAAGTCGAAATAATAACGAAATATTGATTAAGTCTTTGTTAATCAAGAAAAAAATAAGTTTTTCGTCGGATCGGATACGTTAAAATACGATCATTAACTGGTATTTTTTTGATCCTAGTCATTTCTCTAAGCTGTGTTTAACTTTTTTCTGCTAGCTTGTTTTTCTTGAATCTCAAATTTTTTTCCACATTACAAAATTGAGAACAAGGTCATGAATTGAACATGTAAAAGTGCTTTCAATCTCTTGCATATAGACTACGCACTATGCGTCTCTTGGTAGCCCCTTCTCGACTATTCTTATTAAGCGCTGCTTTTTCGTCTCTGTAGATGCTTTATTCTCAATGGGGAGTTGATTCAGTTGCTCGGCCAAAGCCCATTTGATGTGTTCATCAAGTAATTTATTTTCACCTTGTCGACTTTCTAACGCATCAATGACTCGTTGACTGTATTCTGCATTACCAAGTGCGACAGCAATATTACGCAGCCACTGTATATGACCAATGCGACGAATAGCGGAGCCTTCCATATTTTTTAGAAAAGTCGCTTCATCCCAGTTAAACATGTCTACGAGATCCGGGTTTTTGAAACTATCGCGACGATGGAAATCACTCTGCTCCGTTATGTCGGCGTAGCGATTCCATGGGCAAACCAATTGGCAGTCATCACAGCCATAAATGCGGTTACCCATTGGCTTGCGAAACTCTTCAGGAATCACGCCATCGAACTCGATGGTGAGATAAGAGATACAACGTCTGGCATCGACAACTTTGTCTTCAACGATGGCTTGTGTTGGGCATGAGGTAATGCATGCTTTGCATTTACCGCACTGATCAACGCTTGGCTCGTCAACGGGAAGTGGCAAGTCGATAAGTAACTCGCCTAAAAAGAACCACGAGCCACAGTCTTGATCTAAAATCAGGGAATGTTTCCCTGTCCAGCCTAAGCCTGCTTTTTGGGCGAGTGGTCGCTCCAATATTGGTGCGGAGTCGACGAAAGGTCGGTAACCATACTGACCAACTTCTTGTTCAATAAGTTTGCCAAGTTTATTCAGTTGTTTTCTGACGAGCTTGTGATAATCACGCCCTAATGCATAGCGACTAATATAGGCATGATTTTTATTCGCTAGGTTCGAAGCGAATTGTGCTTCTGGTGGTAGGTAGTCCATCCGAACGCTGATCACACGAACGGTTCCCGGGAGTAGCTCATTGGGTCTAGCTCGCATCATACCGTGACGAGCCATCCAGTTCATTGAGCCGTGATAGCCTGCATCGAGCCATTTTTGCAGTGCGGCTTCATGCTCACTCAGATCAACGTCGCAGATCCCAACTTTTTGGAAGCCGAGCTCTTTTCCCCAAATTTTGATTTGTTGTGCGAGTTGTTCGTAGTTCATGCTAACCACCGGAATAAAAGGGGGGCGGATCTTAACGGATCTCTGGCTTTGGTGCTACCCAGTTATGAACGTTTTTGATGCTGTGAATACTGCTTATTGAAGTCATTTGCATATATTCTAAATCTAGGTCGATACTAAGGTGATTAAGATACCGTTCCTTGGATACTTTTTTCGCACATATGACATTTGAAAGCTTGTCTCTCAAAACCAACACGGTTTACTATTCCTGTTCTTTTGATTTTTATATAGTCAACGATCATTAGTTAGAGAAGCATCAATGAGCACGAAACAATTCAATTTAAAAGATGAGCACGAAACGGTTGCACTAGGTACCGCTCTGGCTCACCTTTGTTCGCAACAAACCACAATTTATCTGCATGGTGATTTGGGTGCAGGTAAAACAACCTTTAGTCGTGGTTTTGTCCGTGCTCTTGGCCATCAAGGTAACGTGAAAAGCCCAACTTATACTCTAGTCGAACCGTATCAGTTGGATCAGTGGCAAGTGTACCATTTCGATCTTTATCGTCTTGCGGATCCTGAAGAGCTTGAGTTCATGGGGATTCGAGATTACTTCACAGATGATGCAATTTGCTTGGTTGAATGGCCTGAAAAAGGGCATGGTTTGTTGCCACAACCGGATCTTGATGTGAACATTCGCTACCAAGGTGAGCAGCGTGTAGCCGAACTAACAGCTAATAATGATTATGGTGTGCAGTTACTCAGTCGATTGGAGCTATGTTGAGTTTTTCAAATTTTAGAGTAGTGGCGACGTTTGTCGCCACTTTTCTCCTTCTCATCCCCAATTTAGCATTTGCTAACGTCGTAAAGAGTTTTCGAGTTTGGCCTTCTCCTGATGAAACGCGTGTTGTCATCGATTTAGGCTCGGAAGCTGACTATTCCTATTTCTCTTTATCCGGACCGGATCGTCTTGTCGTGGATTTAAAAAGCACGACCATGCAGGCCAAACTGCCTGTTACTGTTACGGATAGCCCGGTTTTAAAGCTAGTTCGAAAAAGCTCTCCGCCAGAGAAGGGCACCTACCGTTTGGTGTTTGAACTGAAAAAGAGCGTTCAAGCGGAATTGTTTAAATTAAGCCCAACGCCTGGCGGGCAATATGGTCACCGTTTGGTGATTGACCTGCCGCACGGTAAGAAAGCATCGACTTCAGCTTCTAAACCGAGCAAGCCAGCGGCGACCAGCAAAGACATGAGTTCAGTTCAACGAGCTCAAGAAGTCTTGATCGTGATCGACCCTGGTCACGGTGGTGAAGATCCTGGCTCTATTGGCCCTTCACGCCGTAAGTACGAGAAAGACGCGGTATTGAGTATCTCAAGAAAAATTGCTGCTCAGCTCGATGCTACGCCTGGGATTAAAACGCGTATGACACGTACCGGAGATTACTTTGTGAATCTAAACCGTCGTGTAGCCATTGCCCGTGAAAATGATGCGCACTTACTGATTTCCATTCACGCTGATGCGTTTACCTCACCGAAGCCTCGCGGAGGTTCGGTTTTCGTGCTGAATACCCGTCGTGCAAATACTGAAATTGCTCGCTGGGTTGAGAACCATGAGAAACAATCTGAAATATTAGGTGGTTCGGGTAATGCGTTCTTCACTAAGACCAAAGATCGTAACGTGAACCAAACTTTGTTGGACTTGCAGTTTAGTCATTCACAAAAAGAGGGGTATAAGCTAGCAACAGAAATTCTTGGTGAGATGGGGCGTGTTGCGCACCTGCATAACACTAAACCGATTAATACTAGCCTTGCTGTTTTACGCTCTCCGCAGATTCCGTCTGTATTAGTGGAAACGGGCTTTATTTCTAACCCAACAGAAGAGCGGTTGCTGTTTCAACGAGCGCACCAAGATAAGTTAGCTCAGGCGATCACCAAGGCGGTCGTTAAGTACTTAAAAGATAATCCACCAGAGGGTACGGTATTCTCGCCTTCAGCGAAGCCAATAGTGCATACCGTAAAACGTGGCGAGTCGTTATCGGTGATTGCGAATAAATATGGGCTTAGCTCTAAAGCGCTGATGTCGGCAAACAACTTGAAGTCGACTGGATTAGCAATTGGTCAGAAGCTCAAAATCCCTTCTGCTGGCACGATTAAAGTACCAAGTAAACCGATTACTGTTGAGACAGAAACCATTATTCATAAGGTTAAGTCAGGTGAGTTCTTAGGTAAGATTGCGAGTCACTATAAAGTGAAGGTTTCAGATATCCGCCGTGAGAACAACCTGAAGTCAGATACCTTGTGGGTAGGACAAAAGTTGAAGATAACCGTCGCTGTCAAAGATAAGCCGATCCGTAAGCACAAAGTTTCTCGAGGTGAATACCTTGGTAAAATAGCATCCAAATACGGCGTCAGCGTTTCGAGCATTCGTAAAGCGAACAACTTACGCTCTGATCAGCTGGCGGTTGGGCAAGTTCTTATCATTCCAAACAAGTAGGTGAGCTTCTAACTCATTATGACGATTAAAATTTTGCCAGCTAGACTTGCAAACCAAATCGCCGCAGGGGAAGTGGTCGAAAGACCTGCTTCTGTGATTAAAGAACTGGTTGAAAATAGTCTTGATTCTGGCGCAACTCGAATCGATATCGATATCGAGAAAGGAGGCGCAAAGCTGATTCGTGTTCGTGATAACGGCAAAGGTATCGCGAAAGATGAACTCGGCTTAGCGCTCAGTCGTCATGCTACATCTAAGATACATACCTTGGATGATCTCGAAGCCATCATGAGTCTAGGTTTTCGCGGTGAAGCGTTAGCCAGTATTAGCTCAGTCTCGCGTTTGACGCTCACATCGCGTCCTGCGGCACAAGAAGAAGCCTGGAGTGCCTACTCCGAAGGGCGTGATATGCAGGTGAAGCTTAAGCCAGCAGCGCACCCGATTGGTACGACTGTTGAGGTGTTGGACTTATTTTTTAATACTCCAGCGCGTCGCAAATTTCTGCGTACGGAGAAAACCGAATTTGCTCATATTGATGAGTTATTGAAACGCATTGCGTTAAGTCGCTTTGATGTCACCATCAATGTGCGTCATAACGGCAAGATCATCCGTCAATATCGCGCGGCGAAAAATCAGCTTCAAACCGAAAAACGTATTGCAGCTGTCTGCGGTAATGCGTTTGTGCGGCATATGCTTAGAATCGAGCTTGAGCATCAAGGGTTAAAGCTACATGGTTGGATTACCACACCAGAAGGAGCAAGGCAGCAAAGCGATTTACAGTATTGCTATGTGAATGGCCGAATGATGCGTGACAAATTAATCAATCACGCGATTCGTCAAAGCTATGAAATGAGCTTAAAGCCAGATCAGTTCGCTGCCTATGTGCTCTTTATTGAGTTAGACCCGCACCAGGTAGATGTGAATGTCCACCCCGCTAAGCATGAAGTGCGCTTTCACCAAGCTCGCTTAGTGCATGATTTCATCTATCAAGCTTTGGCGGATGCACTTGCGCAAAGCGCCGTGATTGATAAACCACAGGTTAATGAATCCGCATTTCATCGTGTGGAACCGACTGAGTCCGAAGAGGTTGAGCATTCGCCTGAGCCTGAAAAAGTGCAAAGGCCGACACCTTCACCAGTACCAGAGCGGGTTTATCAAGCGATAGAGAGTACACCGGCTTATCCTGGACGCAATGATTATGAAGTGAAGCCTCGTAATAGCGGTCCTAGTGAAACCTCCGTGCGAGAGGCGCGCGTAGTGGAGTCATTCAAACGTAATGATTGGGTGGAATCCAAATCCGCACCAAAGCCGAATCACAGTAAAGAGCGCCATGTTGAGCCAGCACCAAGCAAGCAAGAAGTGCGCGCTTATCACGAGTTGTTGAAAACGCCAGAGTTTGAGTCTCAATCCGTAACGCCGATAGTGCCCCAAAAGGCAACTTCGCATGCATCACTTCCATCGATTAATGCATTAGGCAAAGCGCTAGTGATGGTCGATGAGCAATTTGTTTTGATGAGCAGTGACAGTGGGGCGGCGTTAGTCTCGTTACCTAGAGCGGAATTTTATCGTGTAAAAGGGCAGCTCACTCCAAGCGATGGCGCGCTTAAAGCACAGCCTTTACTCGTTCCTCTATCTATTAAGTTAGAGGCCGAGTTAGTGAAGCTGGCTCAAGGTTATCAACAAGATTTGGCGTTACTTGGCATTCAATTGAAAGCGAGAAATGAGCAAGCCTTAATGGTGATGGGCGTTCCCGCGCCGCTACGTCAACAAAACTTACAAAATCTAGTACCAGATCTGTTATCTTACGCGCAATCTTGTGTGAAGGAAGGTATAGCAACGGCTCAGATGCTGTCTGAGTTGATAGATTGGCTCGCATTGCAGGTCACGACAGTGAAGAGTCATTATACTTTTTCTGAAGCAATTCAAATTATTGCGGAACTTGAACAGCTAAGAGATGGTCAATTGCCATTAGAAGATACAAAATTTGTATCCGCTGTTGATTTCTCTGCCACGATAGCCAAATTAAAACCATGACAGATAAACTACCTTTGGCGCTATTTTTAATGGGGCCAACTGCATCAGGAAAAACTGAGTTGGCGATTCGTCTTCGTCAAAAGTTCCCGGTTGAGATCATCAGTGTTGATTCTGCTTTGATCTATAAAGGGATGGATATCGGTACGGCGAAACCGGATGAAAAAGAGTTAAGTTTAGCGCCTCATCGCTTGATTGATATTTTGGATCCGAGCGAGTCTTACTCTGTAGCCGACTTTCGTCGTGATGCATTGAAAGCGATGGATGATATTGTTGCAGAAGGAAAAATTCCACTCTTAGTGGGTGGGACAATGCTGTATTATAAGGCGCTACTTGAAGGTTTATCCCCACTTCCTGCTGCAAATCCTGAAATTCGTCAGCAAATTGAACAAGAAGCATTGACTAAAGGTTGGTCAGTGTTGCACGATGAACTCAAAGAGGTTGATCCTGTGTCAGCAGCGAGAATCCATCCCAATGATCCCCAACGTTTATCTCGGGCATTGGAAGTTTTTCGTATTTCAGGTAAAACTTTGACTGAATTGACTCAAACGAAAGGTGAAAGCCTGCCATACCGAGTCAAGCAATTTGCAATAGCTCCCAAGGATAGGGCAGAACTTCACCGTCGAATTGAACTTCGTTTCGAAAAGATGATGGAAGCGGGCTTTGAAGAAGAAATGAAAGCGCTACATTCGCGAAAAGATCTTCACCCCGATCTTCCTTCCATACGATGCGTCGGTTATCGACAGATGTGGGAGTATTTAGATGGAGAGTGTACACGTGACGAAGCAGTATTTCGTGGCGTATGCGCGACTCGTCAATTGGCCAAGCGTCAAATCACCTGGTTACGCAGCTGGGATGACTTAACTTGGTTGGATAGCGAGAACATTGAACAGGCATTAGAAACGATGTCGGAAGCAATAGCATCTGATTGACATAGCTGTGTATAATGTGATCGTTTTTGCGTGAACGCACTCTCAAAGGATCTGTTGTTGGCGGTTTTTATACTATGCTGCTAATTACTTAGAGTGCATTTTTGATTCGTTTAGCTCAGATGCAAAAGCAGTATCTTTTGCATTGCACCACTAGCTAAATAATTACAACTACAAATTAAATAAGGAAAATAAAATGGCTAAGGGGCAATCTCTACAAGACCCATTTCTAAACGCGCTACGTCGTGAGCGTATCCCGGTATCTATCTACCTTGTGAATGGTATTAAACTACAAGGTCAGATCGAATCGTTCGATCAATTTGTGATCCTGCTGAAGAATACTGTTAACCAAATGGTGTACAAGCACGCGATCTCAACAGTTGTGCCGGCTCGTCCAGTGAGCCATCACAGCGGTGAACGTCCACAAGGTGAGCGTCCACAAGAGAAATCAGAAGATTAATTCTTCATCGAGTATTTTTAAAATAAGGAGTTGATTGCTTGTTTGACCGTTATGAATCCGGTGAGCGAGCCGTACTTGTTCATATCAACTTCACGCAAGAAGGTGAATGGGAAGATCTGGCTGAGTTCGAAATGCTGGTTTCTTCTGCTGGGGTAGAGGCGCTACAAGTGGTAACTGGTAGTCGTCAATCCCCACACCCGAAATACTATGTCGGAGAGGGTAAGGCCCAAGAGATTGCTACTGCGGTACAGTCGACAGGTGCCGAAATTGTGATTTTTAATCACGCCCTCTCTCCTGCCCAAGAACGTAACCTCGAAGCACTGTGCCAATGTCGAGTTCTCGACCGCACTGGTCTTATTCTCGATATCTTTGCTCAACGAGCTCGAACACACGAAGGTAAGCTACAGGTAGAGCTGGCTCAACTTCGTCATATCTCTACTCGTTTGATTCGTGGTTGGACGCACCTTGAAAGGCAGAAAGGGGGGATCGGTTTACGTGGCCCGGGTGAAACCCAGCTGGAAACCGACCGTCGCTTATTGCGTGACAGAATCAAAGCCATCCTGCGACGCTTAGACAAAGTAGCGAAGCAGCGTGAACAAGGGCGCCGCGCCCGAAATCGAGCTGAAATCCCAACGGTTTCACTCGTGGGTTACACCAACGCGGGTAAGTCGACACTCTTCAACCGTATTACAGAAGCTGGCGTGTATGCCGCTGATCAACTATTTGCTACTTTGGACCCGACTTTACGTAAGATAGAGTTAGCAGATGTTGGGCCTGCCATATTGGCTGACACGGTTGGTTTTATTCGACATTTGCCACACGACTTGGTTGCGGCCTTCAAGGCAACCTTGCAGGAAACGCAAGAAGCTGACATTTTGTTACATGTTGTTGATGCCAGTGATGAGCGTTTTCGTGAGAATATTCAAGCTGTTCATGAAGTACTAGAAGAGATCGATGCACATGAAGTGCCGACTCTGGTTGTCATGAACAAAATCGACAATCTAGATTCGCAGAAACCACGTATAGAACGAGACGAGGAAGGCGTACCTCGCGCAGTTTGGGTTTCAGCAATGGATGGGTTGGGCATTGATGTCCTGTTTGAGGCACTGACGGAACGTCTGGCGTCACAAATGGTCGAGCATCAGTTGCGAATTCCTCCACAGTATCAAGGACGATTCCGTAGTACCTTCTTCCAAATGAAGTGTATTCAACGTGAGGAATATGACCAGGATGGTAACTTGTTGATCGATATTCGAATGCAGCAAGTAGATTGGTCTAGACTTGAAAAAAGAGAAGGGGCAGTTTTGACTGGCTTTATAGTCACTTAAAGGACTGCTACAGTATAACGTCATATCAAATGATGGAGCTTTCTAATGGCGTGGAATGAGCCTGGAAATAACAACGGCAACAATGGCCGCGATAATGACCCTTGGGGTAATAATAATCGTGGTGGCCAGCGTCCTGGTGGCCGAGATCAAGGTCCGCCAGATTTAGATGAAGTGTTCAATAAACTGAGTCAAAAACTGGGTGGCAAGTTTGGTAAAAAAGGCGGCGGTGGTTCTCCAATCGGCGGCGGTGGTGGTAGTGCAATTGGCTTTGGCGTGATTGCTCTTATTGCTGTTGCAGTTTGGTTCTTCGCTGGTTTTTACACCATCGGTGAAGCAGAGCGTGGTGTTGTGCTGCGTTTAGGTAAATACGATCGTATCGTAGACCCAGGCCTTAACTGGCGCCCTCGCTTTATTGATGAATACGAAGCGGTAAACGTACAAGCGATTCGTTCACTACGTGCATCTGGTCTAATGCTAACTAAAGACGAAAACGTCGTAACAGTAGCGATGGATGTTCAGTACCGAGTGACTGACCCATACAAATACTTGTACCGTGTAACCAATGCAGACGACAGCTTGCGTCAAGCAACGGATTCTGCACTACGTGCAGTAATTGGTGACTCATTGATGGATAGCATTCTAACTAGTGGTCGTCAGCAAATTCGTCAAACTACGCAAGAAACACTGAACCAAATCATTGATAGCTATGATATGGGGCTGGTACTTGTTGACGTAAACTTCCAGTCTGCGCGTCCACCAGAGCAAGTGAAAGATGCGTTTGATGATGCAATCGCTGCACGTGAGGATGAAGAGCGTTTCATCCGTGAAGCTGAAGCATACAAGAACGAAATTTTGCCGAAGGCAACGGGTCGTGCTGAACGTTTGAAGAAAGAAGCGCAAGGTTACAATGAACGTGTCACTAACGAGGCTCTTGGTCAGGTAGCACAGTTCGAAAAACTACTACCAGAATACCAAGCGGCACCAGGTGTAACGCGTGATCGTCTGTACATTGACGCAATGGAAGAAGTGTACTCAAGCACTTCGAAAGTGTTGATTGACTCTGAATCAAGCGGCAATCTTCTGTACCTTCCAATCGATAAGTTGGCGGGCCAAGAAGGTCAGGCAGACACCAAACGTAAATCGAAGTCATCTTCAACCTACGATCAAATTCAACTGGAGTCTGAGCGTACACAAGAAGACACTTCGAACACGCAGTCTCGTTCAACAGGTTCACGTCAAGGGAGATACTAAGAATGCGTAAGTTAATGATCCCTGTATTGGTAATCGCACTGGCATTAATGTTGATGTCTTTGTTTGTGATTCCTGAAGGTGAGCGCGGTATCGTGGTTCGATTTGGTCGTGTTCTTAAAGACAACAACGACATCACTCGAATTTACGAGCCTGGTTTGCATTTCAAGATGCCTCTGTTTGACCGTGTGAAACAACTTGATGCACGTATCCAAACGATGGATGGCCGTGCAGACCGTTTCGTAACGTCTGAGAAAAAAGACGTTATTATTGATACCTACGTGAAGTGGCGTATTGAAGACTTTGGTCGTTACTACCTAGCGACAGGCGGTGGTAATTCGCTAACGGCGGAGGCACTACTTGAGCGTAAAGTAACAGATGTGCTTCGTTCTGAAATCGGTGCTCGTGAAATCAAACAGATTGTATCTGGTCCACGTAACGATGATGTACTACCAGAAGATGCAAGTGCAGATGTTGTCGCAACTGAAGCGGCACGTGAAGCGCTTGAGATTGATGGTGAACGTGACCTAATTATGTCTGAAGTATTGAAAGACACGCGTGAAAGCGCGATGAAAGACTTGGGTGTTCGTGTTGTTGATTTCCGCATGAAGAAAATCAACCTGCCTGATGAAATCAGTGAGTCTATCTACCGTCGTATGCGTGCAGAGCGTGAGTCTGTAGCTCGTAAGCACCGCTCTCAAGGTCGTGAGAAAGCGGAAGTTATTCGTGCTCAAGCTGAGCTAGAAGTGGCAACCATTCTAGCTGAAGCTGATAAGACTGCTCGTGTAACTCGAGGTGAAGCGGATGCAGAAGCAGCGAAGATTTATGCTGAAGCATACAACAAAGACCCTGAGTTCTTTAGTTTCCTACGCTCGCTACGTGCGTATGAGAAGTCCTTCAGCTCTAAGAGCGATATCCTGGTACTTGATCCGAAGAGTGAGTTCTTCCAATACATGAACCAGTCGAAGGGCGGCATGGAGAAATAATCTCAGCGTCAAATGAAACAAAAGGCTCCTTAGGGAGCCTTTTTTGTATCTGATGCTAAGTGCTAGCTCATCATTATGGCGATTACGGCTCCAGCAACTACTAGGCAGCCACCGATGCGTCGTAGCTGATTGTTGGGCTGTTCACTTAATTGAGCCACCATATTCCGCCAACCGTTTGGAGCAATGAGTGGTCCAATGCCTTCCACGATCAGGACGAGCCCAATCGCCAACCATATGGATTCAGACATACCGCTTTCCAGTCGAATAAAGAAAACTAAATACTATCAGTGATATGCTGATTTCAAAATGAGCAAAGCAGCAAGATGACATTCTGGTAGCAACTCTGTGAACAAAAAATGACTGCAAGAAGCGTGATTCGGTGCTAGAATCCATTTTTAACTAGCAATCAGACTTGGAAAGATGGGAAATAACGTAGTCGTTCTAGGCACCCAATGGGGTGACGAAGGTAAAGGTAAAATCGTAGACCTTTTAACTGAAGATGCAAAATACGTGGTACGCTACCAAGGCGGTCACAACGCAGGTCATACTCTCGTAATTGACGGTGAAAAAACCGTTCTTCACTTAATTCCATCAGGTATCCTTCGCGATAACGTAAAATGTGTTATCGGTAACGGTGTTGTACTATCACCTGAAGCTCTACTTAAAGAAATGAAACCTCTTGAAGAGCGCGGTATTCCAGTACGCGAGCGTCTTTTCATTTCTGAAGCGTGTCCGCTAATTCTTCCTTACCACGTTGCAATGGACCAAGCTCGCGAAATCGCTCGCGGTAAAAAAGCTATCGGTACAACAGGTCGTGGTATCGGTCCAGCATACGAAGATAAAGTTGCTCGTCGCGGTCTACGCGTTGGCGACCTATTCGATATGGAATCGTTCGCTGAGAAGCTAAAAGAAGTCATGGAGTTCCATAACTTCCAACTCGTTAACTTCTACAAAGCGGAACCAGTAAGCTACGAAGCTGTGCTTGAAGAAGCAAAAGGCTACGCAGAGCTACTTACTTCAATGGTTATCGACGTAACTGACGAACTAGACGCAGCACGTAAGCGCGGCGATAAGATCATGTTCGAAGGTGCACAAGGTACGCTACTTGATATCGACCACGGTACTTACCCATACGTAACGTCTTCTAACACGACAGCTGGTGGTGTTGCAGCAGGTTCTGGTTTTGGTCCTCGTCATATCGGTTACATCTTGGGTATCGCGAAAGCGTACTGTACTCGCGTTGGTGCAGGTCCATTCCCGACTGAACTATACGACGGTCTAGATAAGCAAGATCCAATTGGTAAGCACTTAGGTGAAGTTGGCCACGAGTTCGGTGCGACAACTGGTCGTCTACGTCGTACTGGTTGGTTCGATGCTGTTGCTATGCGTCGTGCAATCCAAATCAACTCTGTATCTGGTTTCTGTCTAACTAAACTAGACGTACTAGATGGTCTAGAAGAGCTAAAAATCTGTACTGGTTACAAGATGGAAGATGGCTCTGTGCTAGAAGTTTCTCCGATGGCTGCTGAAGCATTCGAAAAAGCAACGCCAATCTACGAAACAATGCCTGGTTGGTCTGAGAACACATTCGGTGCTAAAGCGCTAGAAGATCTACCACAAGCGGCTCTTAACTACATCAAGCGTATTGAAGAGCTAACAGGTGTGCCTGTAGATATCATTTCAACAGGTCCTGACCGTAACGAAACTATCATCAAGGTTCATCCATTCGAAGCTTAATTGATAGTCGTTAAAGATTGCAAAAGCCGACCTTCTGGTCGGCTTTTTTGTATCTGAACAAAAACGGCAGTGATTCTCATATGGCAAATTTTTGCCGCTGAGTCTAAGTCAGAGGCAAAAATTGTCTAAAGCTTAGCTGGTTTTTGCCGATAAGGTTATCAAGCAGAGGAGATCCTTCATCGATCTTTGGTTTCTTAGATACCTTAAAGAGTACGTTTATGAAGTTACGAACAGTGGCTGCTTCACTGTTATTGACCTTGGTAGCTACCACAGCGAAAGCCAATGTTGCTGATGTGGGGGCGCCAGTTCCTATCTACACCGAAGCAGAGCTGATAAAGCTTATTGAGCAAAATAAGCACTTACAACGTGTGCGCGCTGATAACTGCCAGCTGGTGGAGGATATCGTTGCTCGTGCGACTCGAATTAACTTGCCCGCTTATGAATTTCTGTACGGCGACATGTTGGCGTGGGGTGTGTGTGTCGAGCAAGATGTCGAACTAGGCCTTTACTACATCGAAAATGCAGCACATCAGGGATTACCTGCCGCGCTAGAGCAGATTGGTCGATACTATTCGCGTGGTACTTTAGTGCAGCAAGATAAAGAGCGAGCGATTCCTTACTTGCGAGAAGCCGCCTCAATGGGAAACCTAAATGCGCGTATTCATTTAGCCGAATTGCTCCTGCGTGATTACGGCAGCCCACTTGATTACGAAGATGCGTATCGTTGGTTATATAACTCTGTCACAGCAGATAAGCGGCAGCATAAGCGTATCACTGTATTGAGAAATGGCCTTGAGCAGCGCATGCCACAAAACGTTATTGCTCGAGCTAAAAGGCGAGACACCTTTTGGTAACGTCCTATCAAGGCAAACAACTTCATACAACAAAGCCCACATAATGTGGGCTTTGTTGTTTCCCGAAGAGTAATCTTGAGCGATTAAACGACTTTGTGTGGACCGAAGCATTCGTAATGGAATTGCTCTTGTGGTACGCCAAGTTCTAATAGTTGTTTCGCTACGTGCTGCATGAACCCGACAGGGCCACAGAAGTACACCTGCACGTTATCTTGCTTTAATGCGGCTTCAATTTCATACAGATTGACAAAGCCCGTGAAGTGGAAGTCTTCACCTAGCTTGTCTTCTGCCGTTGGTTGGTTATACCAAACGAACGCGTTCATATTTTCTTTTTCTGCAACGAGTTGGTTTACGTGTTGCTTGAAAGCATGCTGTTGGCCATTTTCGGTTGCATGAACCCAAGTTACAGGTGCTTGATGTGCTGAGAGACTTTCTAGCATTGACAGCGTTGGCGTCAGTCCCACACCAGCAGAAATTAGAACAACGGGTGTTTGTGGTTCGGCATCCATAAAGAAATCACCGGCAGGGGCCGCAAGCTGCACTTTTTCGCCAATGTTCAGGCTGTCGTGCAGGTAGTTCGATACTTTTCCGCCTTCTTCACGTTTTACCGAGATACGGTAAGTGTTCTCTTGAACCGCAGAAGATAGGCTATATTGGCGAATTTCTTGGTTTTCTAACTGGTCACTGTTGATATAGATGCCAAGATATTGTCCCGGTTTATACGGTGCCACTTTTTGGTCATCGGTTGGCTTAAACACAAAGCTGCAAATGTGTTCGCTCTCGATTTGTTTATCGACTAATTCAAATTCGCGTAGACCGCGCCAACCGCCTTCCAAAGCTTCATTTTGTTGGTAAATTTGTTCTTCGCGCTGAATAAATACATTCGCAAGTACGCCGTAAGCCTCAGCCCAAGCATCCAACACTTCTTGACCTGGATTAAATAACTCATCAATCGTCGCAAGTAGATGTTTACCAACGATTTGGTACTGATCTTCTGTGATCAAAAAGCTCGTGTGTTTATGCGCAATTTTTTCTACTGCGCCAAGTAGAGCTGGCAAATTTTCAATATTGGCAGCATAGGCGCAGATGGCGTTGAATAGCGCTTCACGCTGATCGCCGTTACGCTGGTTACTCATATTAAAAATATCTTTCAACTCTGGGTTATGAGTAAACATACGTTCGTAAAAGTGCGCGGTCAGTTTTGGTCCCGTTTCGGCGATAAGTGGTGCGGTCGCTTTGACGATCTCGATGGTTTGATTGCTGAGCATATGGGCTTCCTACTTTAAGTTGTATTTATAATGCATGTTTAAAGTTGTATCTCAAATGTATCTTTCGATCAAGAAAAGATTTACACTTTTATCGATAGCTCAAGTTTGGCGTTTTAGTGTCACCAGCGAGTTATTGAGTCGCACTTTGGGAGAGAATATGCAGTTAACGAGCTTTACTGATTATGCGTTGAGAACCTTAATTTTCTTGGCTTCGTTGCCGGAAGATGAGTTAACTAATATCACTGAAGTGACGGATTTATTTGGTGTGTCACGTAACCATATGGTCAAAGTTATCAACCGTTTAGGGCAACTAGGTTATGTCCACACCGTGCGTGGAAAAAACGGTGGTATTCGACTGATGAAACCTGCTTCTGAAATCACAGTAGGTGGTGTCGTGCGAGATTTAGAGCCGTTAGATTTGGTCAATTGCGGCGTAGATTTTTGCCATATTACCCCTGCCTGTCGCCTCAAAGATAAATTGGCAAAAGCAAAAAGTGCCTTCTTGGCGGAGCTGGATGATTGCACGATCGAATCCTTGCTGAGCGACAATTCTGAGTTGTTGATCTTACTGGCTCGTCCTTAACTCATTTGCACGTCTAGAGTCGATCTCGATCATTCTTTTTTCAAAGCAATTCTGTAGCTTATCGAGAGACTCAGATATACTAGCCATATACCTTCCTTGCTAGATAGGCGTGCCTATGTCAGACAATATTCCAAACGATCCTTTTGCAGATCGTGAATCCAAAAATTACGAAAATCCAATTCCAAGCCGAGAGTTTATCATCGAGTTTCTAGAGCAAGCGGGCGTTCCAATGAATCGCAACGACTTGTTTGAGGCACTAAAGCTTGAGGGCGAAGAGCAATACGAAGGGTTGCGTCGTCGGCTACGTGCGATGGAACGAGATGGTCAACTGGTGTTTACCCGCCGTCAGTGCTACGCATTGCCTGAAAAACTTGAAATGGTGAAAGGTTACGTGATTGGTCATCGTGATGGCCACGGTTGGGTGCGTCCAGAAGGCAGCGTCGGCAAGGATGATGATATTCTGTTACCGCACCATCAAATGAAGAACATCATCCACGGTGACTTTGTTTTAGTGCAACCTACAGACAACAGCAAGCGCGGTCGCCGTGAAGGGCGCTTGGTTCGAGTGTTAGAGGAGCGTAATGATCAAATCGTCGGTCGTTTCTTCCTCGAATATGGTTATTCCTATGTTGTCCCTGATGACTCGCGTATCAGCCAAGATATTCTGATCCCAAATGAGCACAAAGCGGGTGCACGCATGGGTAACGTGGTCGTGATTGAAATTACTGATCGTGGCTCACGCTCACGTGGCATGATGGGTAAAGTGGTTGAAGTACTTGGTGAAAATATGGCACCAGGTATGGAAACGCAAATTGCGATTCGTACACACCAAATTCCTCACGAGTGGCCAGAGGCCGTCGATAAACAAATCGAAAACTTAGGCGAAGAAGTACCAGAAGAAGCCAAAGTTGGTCGTGTGGATCTACGTGAGTTACCACTTGTGACCATTGACGGCGAAGACGCACGAGACTTTGATGATGCTGTTTACTGTGAGAAGAACAAAGAAGGTGGTTGGCGTTTATGGGTAGCGATTGCTGACGTCAGTTACTACGTTCGCCCTGACTCTGCGCTGGATAAAGAAGCCATCAACCGTGGTAACTCGGTGTACTTCCCATCGCAAGTAGTGCCAATGCTACCGGAAGTGCTATCAAATGGTTTGTGTTCACTTAACCCACAAGTTGATCGCTTGTGTATGGTGTGCGAAATGACCATCTCAGAGACGGGTAAACTATCGGGCTACAAGCACTACGAGGCGGTGATGAACTCGCACGCTCGTCTCACATATAGCAAAGTGAGCGCGATTCTAGAAGGGGATGAAGAACTACGTGAGCGCTACCAGCCGCTTGTTTCTCATCTAGAAGAGCTGCATAAGATGTACAAAGTGCTGAAAGAAGCACGAGATCAACGCGGTGCAATCGAATTTGAAACCGTTGAAACCAAATTTATCTTCAATGCGGAACGTAAAATCGAAAGCATTGAGCCAGTGATTCGTAATGACGCGCACAAGATCATCGAAGAATGTATGATTTTAGCCAACATTGCTTCGGCATCGCTGGTAGAAAAAGCGAAAGAGCCTGCGCTCTATCGTATCCACGAATCTCCAGGTGAATTACGCCTGCAAGGTTTCCGAGACTTCTTAAGTGAACTTGGTCTTGAGCTAAAAGGTGGTTTAGAGCCTTCACCAACGGACTATGCTGATCTCGCACGTCAAATCTCTGGGCGTCAAGATCAAGAGTTGATTCAAACCATGCTGCTGCGCTCAATGAAGCAAGCGGTATACAACGCAGATAACGCGGGGCACTTTGGATTGGCACTGAAACGCTATGCGCACTTTACGTCGCCAATTCGTCGTTACCCTGACCTGTTACTTCACCGTGCAATCAAGTATCTGATTGCGAAAGAAGAAGGTCGTAATCAAGATCGCTGGACACCAACGGGTGGCTACCATTACTCGTTCGATGATATGGACTTTTACGGTGAACAATGTTCGATGACAGAGCGCCGTGCGGACGATGCAACACGTGATGTTGCGGATTGGTTGAAGTGTGAATACATGCAAGATCACGTCGGTGACGAACTAGACGGCGTGATTGCTAATGTCACTAGCTTTGGCTTCTTTGTACGTTTAACGGATTTGCACATCGATGGTTTGGTGCATATTTCTACCCTTGCGAACGACTACTATCAATTTGACCCGATTGGTCAACGACTTATTGGTGAAAGTTTCGGTAACATCTATCGCTTAGGTGATGCAGTAAAAGTAAAAGTACTGGCTGTTAACCTCGATGATAAGCAAATTGACTTTGAATTGGTCGAAACAAGTCGTAAGCTACGCGGTGAAGGTAAGACTGCGAAGAAACGCGCAGCGGAAGCAAAACGCAAAGCGAAAGATAAAAAACGCGCTGCGACTCGCTCTTCATCGAAAGAAGGTGGCGCGCCTCGCGCAGTTCCTGCGATAGAGCCAACTAAGCGTCCAGAAGAAACGGGCGCAGTGAGTAAGCGCAATGGCCCCAAACGTGATGACGCCGAAGGTAAAAAGAAGCCTAAAGTGAAAAAAGCACGTAAAAAAAAGCCACACAGTAAGCCGAAGAAAACCAAGCGCACTAAAAAAGAAGCGTAGTAGGCTGAAGCGCCAGCTCAGTTCAAACTCGGCTGGCGCAGGCAATACGACCCGAACAACAGGTTAAACAATGAGTAACGAATTTATCTACGGCATTCACGCAGTGAAAGCGGTATTGGAGCGCGAACCAGAGCGTTTTATCGAGGCATACGTTTTAAAAGGTCGTCAAGATGATCGCCTAATGCCAATCCTAAATGATCTTCAGGTTTGTGGTGTCTCTATTCAACAAATGACGCGTAAAACTCTGGATGATAAAGCGCGTGGTGCAAATCACCAAGGCATCATTGCTCGCGTAAAACCAGCAAAACAGCTGAACGAGAACGACATTGATGACATCTTAGCGCAGCATGAATCACCGCTACTGTTAGTGCTGGATGGTGTGACGGACCCGCACAACCTTGGTGCGTGTTTGCGTAACGCAGACGCAGCAGGCGCTGCGGCGATCATTGTACCGAAAGATCGCTCGGCACCAATGAATGCCACGGTAAGTAAAGTAGCATGTGGCGCTGCAGAGGTTGTGCCTTTGATTCGTGTAACCAACCTTGCACGTACAATGCGTACGCTACAGGAAAAAGGGATTTGGTTTGTGGGTACGGCTGGTGAAGCTACGCACGACATTTATCAAGCTAAGCTTACTGGTCCTCTTGCTATCGTGATGGGTGCTGAAGGTGATGGTATGCGTCGTCTTACTCGCGAAACCTGCGATGATTTAATTAAGATCCCTATGGCGGGCAGTGTATCAAGCTTGAACGTATCAGTGGCTTCTGGTATCTGTTTGTTTGAAGCGGTTCGTCAGCGTTTGGCTGCCCAAAAATAAGGCGAGCACACTAAGCGTCGCTGAGTGTGACACTGAGTGACATCAAGATTAAGCACACAGGATGGGGAACCATCCTGTGTTATTTTAGCTAGGGAATTTATGACCCAACAAGATATTAAATTGATTGCTTTTGATCTGGATGGAACACTGCTTGATAGCGTGCCAGATCTTGCCGTAGCGGCCGATCAAGCAGTTCAGGCGTTAGGCTATCCTTCTGTATCAGAAGAGCAGGTGCGTGATTACGTTGGTAATGGTGCTGATATATTGATTGGACGTGCATTAAGCCAAAGCATGACCATCAGCAGTGATTTGAGTGATGAGCTGCGTGCTAAAGCGCGTGAGCTGTTTGATGAATACTACAAGCAAAGCGGCCATAAGCTAAGTCACCTTTACCCAACAGTAAAAGAGACGCTTGAAGAGCTACACCAAGCTGGTTTTACGATGGCGATTGTGACGAACAAGCCCTCGAAATTCGTACCAGAAATTCTAGAGCAGCATGACATCGCCAAGTACTTCGTAGACGTATTAGGTGGTGACGCGTTTCCAGAGAAAAAACCAAACCCGGTGGCGCTGAACTGGCTAATGGAAAAGCACCAGGTAAAACCAGCAGAGATGCTGATGGTTGGTGATTCGAAAAACGATATCTTGGCGGCGAAAAATGCGGGTTGTGCTTCATTTGGTTTAACTTACGGTTATAACCATGGCGAGCCCATTTCAGCTTCGAACCCTGACGTAGTGGCGAACCGCCTCGCGGAATTACTGGAAGTCGTCGCTGTTTCTGCATAACGGCAACAAAAGATCTTCCAAAATACTTGTTAATGAGTACACTGAGTAAACCGTGCGCTAAAAGCCGCACGGTTTTTCATTTTAATTAGATTAAGAAGTCAAAGGAATCATTCTAATGAGCAAACCCATTGTATTGAGTGGTGTTCAACCGTCAGGTGAACTAAGTATCGGTAACTACTTGGGTGCTCTACGTCAATGGCAGCAGATGCAAGACGATTATGATTGCCAATACTGTGTAGTAGACCTTCATGCGATTACGGTTCGTCAGGATCCTAAAGCGCTGCATGAAGCGACATTAGACGCACTGGCAATTTGTCTGGCAGTTGGTGTTGATCCGAAGAAGAGCACGCTATTTGTTCAGTCACACGTACCAGAGCATGCTCAACTTGGTTGGCTTCTTAACTGTTACACGCAAATGGGTGAGCTGAGCCGTATGACTCAGTTTAAAGACAAATCGGCACGTTACGCAAATGACGTAAACGTGGGGCTGTTTGATTACCCTGTGTTGATGGCAGCAGATATTTTGCTTTACGGCGCACACCAAGTGCCAGTTGGTAGCGACCAGAAACAGCATCTTGAGTTAGCACGTGATATCGCAACGCGTTTTAACAACATCTACTCACCAGAGAGTCCGATTTTTACCGTTCCTGAGCCGTACATTCCAACAGTCAATGCACGTGTGATGAGTCTTCAAGACGCGACGAAGAAAATGTCGAAGTCAGATGATAACCGTAAGAACGTGATTACTCTGCTTGAAGAGCCAAAGTCGATCATCAAGAAGATCAACAAGGCGCAAACAGACACCGAAACCCCACCAAGCATTCGCCATGATATCGAGAACAAAGCGGGTATCGCGAACCTAATGGGACTTTACTCTGCGGCGACAGGCATGAGCTTTGAAGAGATCGAAGCCAAGTACAAAGGCGTAGAAATGTATGGTCCATTTAAGAAAGATGTTGGCGAGGCGGTTGTAGCAATGCTGGAGCCAATTCAAGCAGAATACCATCGTATTCGCGCTGATCGTGCTTACATGGATGAGGTAATGCAGCAAGGTGCAGAAAAAGCATCGGCTCGCGCTGCTGAAACGCTGAAGAAAGCATACAAAGCGGTAGGCTTTGTCGCTCGCCCATAGTCGCTAAGAATAGATTACAAAAAGCTCCACGTTGGTGGAGCTTTTTTTATACTTTTTACTGGAATGGCGTGTCTTTCATGCAACGTTCCATATCGTAATATTCAACACGTCCTCGAGCACCTAAAAAGGCGGACTTCACCACCATGCCTCTATCAATGAAGTAACTGAGCTGCACGCATGATATATCGTAGCTAAGTTCTTTAATTCTTGCTGGGATCCAGTAGGTTCCTGGTGTTCTTAGACGCTGGGTAAAAGTAATAACACCCTCGTCACTGACCTCTAACTCTTCAATTCCATCCAGCTCATTTTTGGCTGATTCGATGATGTTTTGATTCGCGGTAGGTTGAAGTGGCTCACTGGCGGTCAATTGACATCCCGTTATCAAGCCAAGTAAGAAGAGAGCTAGCACACTGCGTTGAATTTTTTTCATTTATCGTTCCTGGGTTTACTGCTAATGAGATCTTAATGTCTCGCGCAGATGTTATATCTTTTGTGTATGAATTTGGCTAGTGAATAAGGAGAAGTTATTGAGCAAATGATGAAAATTTTGAAGTATAAGGGTCATGTGTAAGAAAAAGCCAAGCGAATAATAGGTGACTTAAGTTTAGACATGGCTATAAAAATGAAAATCACAGCTTTCTAAATTAGTGATTAATTATATTTTCATTTATAACAAAGTGAGCTTGGTTAATAAGCCACTTCACGAGCGATGTATTTTCTACTCCTTAACATGAAGTGAAAAAATAAACTGAGTAATTAATCTAAATTTTGATTTGTTTATCAATAGCGTCCTGTATTTATTACAAAAAATGTTTGAATGGGATGTTCTGGCATATTTTCTTACATTCACATGTGATTCATTTCACGGCTTTAATTGCTCATTCTTATTTATTTCATAAATAAACCTGATAGTAGACGCAAATGGTAGGCTCTGATCAGAGCTAAGTTTGCATTTACATAAATATCAGGTATGACAATGGACACGTTAATCAAACCCTCAATACTCGCACTAACCATCGCCAGTGCACTTAGCGCAAACGCGAACGCAGAGATTATTATTTCCCAGTATGTGGAAGGCGGCGCTTATAATAAAGCGGTCGAGATCGCTAATACAGGTGATACGGCGGTGACACTCACAGGCTATGAATTAGCAAAATCTTCGAATGGTGGCGGCTCGTGGGGCAGCACTCTTGATCTTAGTGACGTAACGTTACAAGCGAAGCAAGTGTATGTGCTTGCTCATGGCGATGCGAGCGAAGCAATAAAGGCGGTTGCGGATTACACTGATAAAAATGTAGCGAACTTTAACGGCGACGATCCGTTGGCACTTCTTAAAGATGGGGAAGTGCACGATATATTAGGTGTGATGGGGGACGTGGATTTCGCTAAAGACACCACGTTAGTTCGTAACAGTGATGCGCTTAAACCTTCAACTACCTACCAATCCACTCAGTGGACAGCCTTACCTAAAGATAATATTGATGGTTTAGGGGAATTAAATACAACTGAGCCACCTGCGCCATTTGCTTGTGAAGTAGATGGACAAGAACCAGCCTTTACCACCATCCAAGAGATTCAAGGTGAAGGCGCTTCTTCTCCATTTATTGATGGCTACCCTTACATCACGACCGAAGATCACTTCGTAACTGGTGTGGTCAGTGCTGTAACAACAGGCTTAACTAAAGGCTTCTACCTGCAAGCACTTGAGAATGATGGCAACGACAAGACATCTGAAGGTTTGTTTATTCACACCGATGTTGCCGATACAGAGCTGAAAGCTGGTGATGTTGTTTGTGTGAAAGGGAAAGTACAAGAGTACTACAGCAACACTCAGCTTTCTTCTGATGCAAACAGTTATGTAAAAACAGGCACATCAAACGCCTCTTTGGTTACTCCGTTAACGATTAAGGAAGGAGAAACACTACGTGATGCACTAGAGCGTCATGAAGGTATGCAAGTTGAGCTCAGCTCGGCTAGCGAACTTTTCGTTACTCGTAACTTTTCTTACGATTATGACTCTCGACGCAACAACATGATGCTATCTCATGAAGCACCGTTGTTTAAGCCGACTCAATTGCATGCAGCAGAGAGTGACGCTGCGGTTACCCTTGCCAAAGAGAATGCGGCCAACCGTATTTACTTGGAATCGGATAGCAAAGCGCCAAATGGTCAAATCCCATATTTCCCAACGTTTGCACAAGACCTAGATCAAAATGGCTCTTCAGAGCAGCACATTCGCCTAGGCTCTCGCGTCGAAGGCCTGCAAGGTGTAGTGAATTACAGCTACAACGAGTACCGCCTAATTGCGACCAATGAAGTCGATAGCAGCAACTTTGTCACGTCAGGTGATGACTTTGACGTTGCGCGTAAAGCGGCGCCAGCCATAGCCGATTCTGATTTACGAGTAGCGAGCTTCAACGTTCTTAACTACTTCACTTCGGTTGCTGACAGCGGGCACGACAACCCAACCGGGCAAAATCGTGGCGCGACAAACCTTGATGAGTTCTTGATCCAGCAAGCGAAAATCGTTTCAGCGATGAATAAGATGGACGCGGACATCATTGGCTTGATGGAAGTGGAAAACAACGGCTTTGGTGATGGCAGTGCTATCCAAAACTTGGTTGATGCTTTAAACGCTGAGATTGATGACGTGGAAGATCATTACACGTATGTCGAAATCGAAGAGCAAGACAAATACCAAGAGGAATACTTTGGCAGTGATGCGATCATGGTTGCGATCTTATATCGTGCTAACGCAGTAACACCAAAAGAAGCAGCAAAAGTCATTGTGACGCCAGAGCAACACATTGCTGAGAACACCATTACTCGTAAAGAGGGCACAGAAAGTAACCCTGCATACGACAAATATCAACGCCATAGCTTATTACAGACCTTTACAGTGAAAGAGACTGGCGAAGATCTTTCAGTGGTCGTGAACCACTTTAAATCGAAAGGTTCTGAATGTATTGAAGAGTGGATTGCTGGTGTAGAAGACTCAGAACCCGCGGATCTGCAAGGTAACTGCAACAACTTCCGTGTTTCTGCTGCGAAAGTCGTTGGTGAAGCGCTGAAAGATATTGATGGCGATGTGCTCGTCATGGGCGATTTGAACGCTTACGGCAAAGAAGATCCGTTACTGACCCTCACTGATTACTCAAAAGAGAAATACGGCCGTGATATCTACACTGCCGCTTACACAACCATTGGTGGCGGTGAGCTTCAAGTAGAGAAAACCAAGATTGAAAAAGGCTATGGCCTACACAATTTAAACACTTTGCTGCATGGCACTGATACGTTCTCGTACACCTATTCAGGCGAGTTGGGGAATTTGGACCATGCATTGGCAAGCAGCAGTTTAGCGCAAAAGGTGGTGGCGATTGAAGATTGGCACATCAACTCCCTAGAAAGTAACTTGTTTGAATACAGCAGCAAATACACGGGTGACATGCCGAAGTACAAAGATGCGTTCTCAGCGTCTGATCATGATCCAGTGATTATTGCTATTGATTTGCCAGATGATGATATCGATTTACCGAAAGCGGGTGAAAACTTAGCTATTGATGTACGTCTACCACCAACTGCGGTTGCGGGCGATATTGTGACAGTGAACTTAACAGCATCCACACAAGCGGCCGCGACAAGCAGTGATGCAAAAGTTTACTCGGCTAGCCAAACCTTGACTCAAACTGACATTGACGCACGCAGCGTGAATATTGAGTTTGAACAAGCGCCAGAACAAGGTAATTACCAGTTAGAAGAGAAAGTGACAGACTCGACAGGCAACGTCGTTAAGTTTAGCTCTGTTCGTGATGTCTCAATGACGCAAACTGAAACGGGTGCAGAAGGTTCGAAGGACTCAGATGGTGGTTCGTTTGGTTTTGGCGCGCTACTCGCGATGCTTGGACTTGGCTTACTACGTCGCCGCAACTAAGCCTTTATCTCCTAAAATACAGCTGTAAAGACCAAAGGCCAGCCGATGCTGGCCTTTTTATTGCACAAAGACTTGCCTTTCTAGTTTGGTGTTGCAAAATACCGCCCTTAATTGTCGCAAACCAGACAATCATCTCTTAAGTCTTGCCTAAACGGATTGGAGCAGCTGACACTCTATGTTGTTGATCATCGATAACTACGATTCTTTCACTTACAACCTCTACCAATACTTTTGCGAGCTTGGCGCTAGTGTAAAAGTCGTGCGTAACGATGAAATTGACATTCAAGGGATTGAAGCGTTGAACCCAACTCACTTGGTAATCTCACCTGGACCGTGTACGCCAAACGAGGCAGGTATCTCTCTACAAGCTATAGAATACTTCGCTGGTAAGCTTCCAATATTGGGTGTTTGCCTTGGTCATCAAGCGATAGCGCAAGTGTTTGGTGGGGAAGTCGTGCGCGCCCGACAAGTGATGCATGGGAAAACGTCACCTATTCGTCACAATGGTCGCAGTGTGTTTAAAAACCTGAATAACCCACTCACCGTAACCCGTTATCACTCTCTCGTGGTGAAAAACGGTACGTTACCCGATGTGTTTGAACTGACCGCATGGACTGAGCTGCCGGATGGAAGTATGGACGAAATCATGGGTTACCAACATAAAACTCTGCCAATTGACGCAGTGCAGTTTCACCCAGAATCGATCAAAACAGAGCAAGGTCACGAGTTGCTCGCGAACTTTTTAGCACGTAAAGCGATCTGATCGCGATCACTTTTCTTAACAAATCATTCATCTTTTTGCCGAGGTGAGTGGATTGCAAAACTATGCGGTTCATTCTGGCCTCTTTGTCTATTCATGTCTTTTTAAACCTTCTATCCCCTGTATTACATAACATTTATAAAAAATCGCTTCTCTATTTTACTTTCTTGATGCATAAATAGTCATAAGCAGTGATTAATGGCAGTTGCTTTGGAGAACGAAAAGAATAAATCACTATTGAAATGGTTAATTAAATGTAAATACAATGCCGCAATAGCTTAAATGCAAAACATTATTTGCTGGCAAAGAGAGCCGGTTAAATTCGCTTATCTGCTACGCATGCGGTATCAAGAAGGAATGTGCAATGACAACGGAAATTAAAGTAGAGCGCGGTTTATTCGATGAGGTAATGGTACCTTGCTATAACCCGATGGAAATGATCCCTGTTAAAGGTGAAGGTTCACGTGTTTGGGATCAGGAAGGTAATGAATATATCGACTTTGCTGGTGGTATTGCAGTGAGCTGTCTTGGCCATTGTCATCCAGTAATGGTAAACGCATTAACAGAGCAAGCTAACAAGCTTTGGCACTTAAGTAACGTGATGACGAACGAACCAGCACTTCGTCTGGCGAAAAAGCTAACAGAAGTGAGCTTTGCTGAGCGCGTATTCTTTGCTAACTCTGGCGCAGAAGCGAACGAAGCGGCACTTAAGCTGGCACGTCGTTACGCTGCTGACGTACATGGTGCTGAGAAATCAGAAATCATCGCATTCAAACAAGGTTTCCACGGTCGTACGTTCTTTACCGTAACGGTTGGTGGTCAAGCGGCTTACTCTGACGGTTTTGGTCCTAAGCCTGGTGACGTTACCCACTTACCTTACAATGATATCGAAGCACTACAGGCACACATGTCTGATCGCACATGTGCGGTGATGATGGAGCCACTACAAGGTGAAGGCGGCATCGTGCCACCAACGCCTGAGTTCGCTCAAGCAGTGCGTGAGCTGTGTGACAAACACAACGCGCTACTGATCTTCGATGAAGTGCAAACCGGTAATGGTCGTACAGGTAACTTCTACGCTTACCAAGGTTTAGGTATTACACCTGATATTCTAAGCACCGCGAAATCACTCGGTGGCGGTTTCCCAATCGGTGCAATGCTTACTACTGCAAAATTAGCAGAGCACATGAAAGTCGGTACGCACGGTTCAACATACGGCGGTAACCCACTCGCGTGTGCTGTAGCAGAAGCAGTTGTGAACGAAGTTACTAAGCCTGAAGTGTTGGCTGGTGTGCTAGAACGCGAAGCGATGTTCCGCGAAGGTCTAGAGAAGATCAATGCTAAGTACAACATCTTCTCAGAAGTTCGTGGTCAAGGTCTCTTGCTTGGCGCTGCACTAAATGAAGAATGGCAAGGCCGTGCGCGTGATGTTCTTGTCGCTGCAGGAAAACAAGGTCTCATGGTATTGGTTGCGGGTGCCAATGTCGTACGTTTCACACCATCACTCGTTATCACACAACAAGAAATTGAAGAAGGCTTGGCGAAACTGGATAAAGCGATCGCGACTTTAGTTTAAGCGCGATATCAGTTTCAACGTCAACGCAGACACCCCCGTCAAGGATCTCTGATGGGGGAATTGTTCCTACAATATAGTTAGGATCTTCTTGCATCTGGAGGGAGTATTGATGCTAGTAGTTCGCCCTATCGCGATGTCGGATTATGACGCGCTGCACACTTGTGCGGTGGAGTCTGGTCACGGATTTACATCTCTACCGGTTAACGAAGAACTGTTAACCAATCGAATCAAACACTCAGAGTACAGCTTTGGTAAGCCAGATGTGGCAGAACCAGGTGATGAAGGCTACCTGATGGTCGGCTTTGACTCTGAAACGGGTGAGGTTGCGGGTACCACCGGAATCGAAGCATCTATCGGCTGGGATGTCCCATTTTACTCGTATCACATTAGTAAAGTGGTGCACTCGTCACCAAAGCTTGGCGTCAATAATGTCGTCAAACTGCTTACTTTTGGTAATAACTACACGGGTAACAGCGAAATTTGTACCTTGTTCTTGCGTGAGAAATTCCGCCAAGGTCTGAATGGTCGTCTCATGTCGAAGTGTCGTTTCCTCATGATGGCTGAGCACCCAGAGCGTTTCTCTGAAACGATCTTTGCGGAGATGCGTGGTGTTTCAGACGACGAAGGCAACTCGCCGTTCTGGCAATGGTTACAAGAGCATTTCTTCTCCATCGATTTCACGCTTGCGGATTACCTGACAGGTATCGGCAAGAAAGGCTTTATTGCTGACTTAATGCCGAAGCTGCCTATTTACATCAACCTGTTGAGTCCAGAAGCGCAAGCCGTGATTGGTCAAGTGCATGACAATACTCGCCCAGCATTAAAGCTGCTTGAGCGTGAAGGCTTCACTAACCGTGGCTACGTGGATATTTTCGATGCGGGTCCAACCGTTGAATGTGACTTACGCAATATTGAATCGGTACGTCACTCGTTCCGTGCGCAAGTGAAAATTGCACAACATAGCAGTACGCAAGACTTCTTGATGTGCAACTCATCGTTCGAAAACTTCCGCGCAGCAGTCACTAAAGCGGCGTATGACCCTGAAACACAAAGCGTCATGATCGCACCAGACGTTGCGGATGCACTTTTGGTTGAGGAAGGGGATTTTGTTCGCCTTCTTCCGCAGTAACAGACGACAGAATTTAAGGATAGAAACAATGACACATTGGATTGCAGGTGAATGGGTACAAGGTCAGGGTGAAGCATTTACGTCTCTGTCACCTTACAACCAAGAAGTGATCTGGCAAGGCAACGGTGCAACGGCAGAGCAGGTGAATCAAGCGGTATCTGCAGCGCGTGAAGCGTTTATTGACTGGAAAAAACGCCCATTTGCAGAGCGTGAAGCGATCGTGTTGGCTTTTGCTGAGAAAGTAAAAGAGAACAGCGAGAAAATCGCTGAAGTCATTGCCAAAGAAACTGGTAAGCCAATTTGGGAAACGCGCACTGAAGCAGCGGCAATGGCAGGTAAAATTGCAATCTCTATTCGTGCTTACCATGACCGCACTGGTGAAGCGAGCCGTGAAGCGGCGGGCAACCAAATTGTGTTACGTCATCGCCCACTGGGCGTGATGGCGGTATTTGGCCCATATAACTTCCCTGGCCACCTACCAAATGGTCACATTGTGCCTGCGTTACTAGCGGGTAACACCGTTGTGTTCAAGCCATCCGAGCAAACGCCTTGGACTGGCGAGCTAGCTATGAAACTTTGGGAAGAAGTAGGTCTGCCGAAAGGCGTGATCAACCTTGTCCAAGGTGCGAAAGAAACCGGTATTGCGCTTGCTGATGCGAAAGGCATTGATGGCGTACTGTTCACGGGCAGCGCGAACACGGGGCATGTATTGCACCGTCAATTTGCGGGTCAACCAGGCAAAATGTTAGCACTAGAAATGGGGGGTAATAACCCGATGGTGATCTCTGATAAATACGGTGATTTGGATGCCACGGTGTACACCATCATCCAGTCAGCGTTTATCAGTGCTGGTCAACGTTGTACGTGTGCTCGTCGTTTGTACGTGCCATTGGGTGAGAAAGGTGATGCGCTCATCACGAAACTGGTTGAAGCGACGAAGAATATTCGCGTAGACCAACCATTTGCAGAGCCTGCTCCATTTATGGGGCCGCAAATCTCCGTTGCCGCAGCCAAGTTCATTCTCGATGCACAAGCGAACCTTCAATCACTTGGTGGTGAAAGCTTGATTGAAGCTAAAGCAGGAGAGGCGGCGTTTGTTTCTCCGGGCATTATTGATGTAACGAACATTGCTGAGCTACCAGATGAAGAGTACTTCGGTCCACTTCTGCAAGTGGTGCGTTACGAAGGGCTAGAAAAAGCCGTAGAACTGGCGAACGACACGCGCTTTGGTCTCTCTGCTGGTTTAGTTTCAACTGACGACCAAGAATGGGAACACTTCGTTGACCATATTCGTGCAGGGATCGTGAACCGTAACCGCCAGCTCACAGGTGCAAGTGGTGATGCGCCATTTGGTGGCCCTGGTGCGTCAGGTAACCTACGTCCAAGCGCTTATTACGCAGCAGACTACTGTGCGTACCCGATGGCATCAATGGAAGGTCAAGAGACTATCTTGCCTGCAACATTAAGCCCAGGTGTGGCGCTATAAGTTTTAATAACAGAGTCGCAACCATGTATTGCGGCTCACCTTGCCGGCGAATCATTTAGGTATGGGTTGTAGTGATCGTTGGCAGAACACGGAAAGTGAGCAAAGACTCGGAAAAGCGTGTTGACTGACTGGCATTTACCGTCACAGGTTGATGGCTGCTCGTTCATTATTCTGGACAACTTTTCGTTGTGAGCGAGCAGTCAACTTCCGCTTACCTTTTAACTCTACATCTCGTAACAAGGAGTCGTTATGACGCCCGATGTGTTATTTGAATCGCTATGGCAAGATTACATTCAACGTCTTTGCCCCTCAGCTGCGAAAGTACATCAGCTGCTTCAAGAAGATGAGCCTCTGATTAATGATCATATAGCTTTACGTACCTTCAATATTGCGCCTCTTGGTATCGAAACCTTAGCTAAACCATTTGTAGCCATTGGCTACCAGGCATGTGGTGACTACGTTTTCGAAAGTAAAAAGCTGGTTGCTAAACACTATGAGCACCCTGATCCGAAGCAACCTAAAGTCTTTATTAGTGAGCTAAAAGTTGAGGAGTGTTCGCCTGAGCTGCAAGAGATTGTGAAAAAGCTGGTGGCACAAGTCGATGCAGGCAAGCTAAACGATAGCGCATTCTTACATGGTGGACGATTGTGGGATTTAAGCTTTGCTGACTACCAAACGTTGGCTAAAGAAAGTGAGTATGCATCTTGGTTGGCTGCGCATGGTTACGGCGCAAACCACTTCACGGTGAGCGTTAACCAGCTCAATGAATACGAAGAAGTGAAGCAAGTAAACGATCACTTACGTACGGCCGGATTTACCATTAATGAAAACGGCGGGGAAGTGAAGGGCACTCCCGAGGTGCTGCTAGAACAATCATCGACCATGGCGGATAAAGTGGCGGTTCGCTTTAGCGAAGGCACTGAAATTATCCCTGGTGGCTTTTACGAGTTTGCTAAGCGCTACCCGATGGAAAACGGTGAGCTGTACCCAGGTTTTGTGGCGGCTTCAGCGGACAAAATCTTTGAAAGTACGAATGGCTAACTTTTAGGGTTAACCTTTCGGCTAACCAACTTGCTCATTAGTCTTTTGTTGCTCTGAGCTTAATGTGGTTACAAGACAAATAAAAAGCCACCAATGTCGCCATTGGTGGCTTTTATAATTTTGTTCGCGTCACTCTGGTTTGAGATTAACGAGTACCGTAAACCACGATAGTTTTACCGTGCGCAGAGATTAAGTTCTGCTCTTCTAACATTTTCAAGATACGACCTACTGTCTCACGAGAACAGCCAACGATTTGACCGATTTCTTGACGAGTGATCTTGATTTGCATGCCGTCTGGGTGAGTCATTGCGTCTGGTTGTTTTGCAAGGTTCAGAAGCGTCTGAGCGATACGACCAGTTACGTCTAGGAACGCCAGGTCACCCACTTTTTGGCTAGTTACTTGAAGACGACGAGCCATCTGCGCAGAAAGGCGCATTAGGATGTCTGGGTTTACTTGGATAAGCTGACGGAATTTCTTGAAAGAAATTTCAGCAACTTCACAAGGAGATTTAGCACGAACCCAAGCTGTGCGCTCTTGGTCTTCCTCGAATAGACCAAGTTCACCAATAAAGTCTCCTTGGTTTAGGTAAGAAAGGATCATCTCCTTACCTTCTTCGTCTTTGATAAGAACCGCAACAGAACCTTTAACGATGTAGTACAAAGTTTCTGCCTTTTCGCCCGCGTGAATTAGCGTGCTCTTTGAAGGGTACTTATGAATATGACAGTGTGAAAGAAACCACTCTAATGTTGGGTCGGTTTGAGGTTTACCTAGAACCATAATATCTCACTTCCTCTGCAGGGTACGCTTGCGCTATCCATATTTTAGCTAAGCCTGAATTAGGTCTACTAGAATAAGAGCACTTTTTATATGCTGCAAGCTCTCTTGTGTTTCGGTAAGAAATAGTATCCTTTTTCGAAAACGATTTCTTGATTTTAATCGTGCCATGATTGAGATTTTGTAAGCAAAACTGTGCACATGATCACGGTATGAAAAGTAAACATCTTCGCAGGCAGGTTTTTAGCCAATTTTCCCTGTTTCGATGAGCTGTTGTAGGATAGGCCGAACTATGAGCTCCATTGCAAAGCTCATCTTACCGCCTGGTACGACAATCGTGTTGTGGCGTGACATGAATGAGCCATCAATCATAGCCAGGAGATATGGGAAGTCGACTTTCTTTATCCCACGCAAGCGAATTACGACAAAGCTCTCATCCAGGCTTGGGATACCCTTCGCATTAAGGGGGTTGGAGGTATCGACCGTTGGGACGCGCTGAAAGTTAATATGAGTGCGAGAAAATTGCGGAGTGATGTAGTTAAGATAATCGTCCATCGAGCGCACGATAGAATCCATTACTGCTTCTCGTGAATGACCGCGGTCACGAGTATCACGCACAAACTTTTGGATCCACTCTAAGTTTACGATTGGTACCATACCAATCAAGAAATCCACATGCTGCGCAACATTAACATCGCCATCCACAACACCGCCGTGCAAGCCTTCATAGAAGAGAACGTCACTGTTCTCCGGTAAGTCCTGCCACGGTGTGAAGGTACCAGGCATTTGATTATAAGGTACGGCCTCGTCAAAGGTGTGTAGGTAGCGACGTACGCTGCCTGCGCCATCGTGACCATATTTACGGAAAAACTCTTCCAATCCTGGAAAGTCATTAGCTTGAGGGCCAAAGTAGCTAATGTGTCGACCTTGCTCGCGCGCTTTACGGATTTCTATATCCATTTCAGGGCGAGTAAAGCGATGGAAGCTGTCGCCTTCAACCCATGCGGGTTTAACGTTCATCATATTGAACATCTTACGGAAGGCTTCAGATGTAGTGGTCGTGCCGGCACCGGATGAACCAGTAACCGCAATAATTGGGTGTTTAGCTGACATGACAAACCTTGTCGAAAATTACTTACCTGTAATGTGCAGTAGGCTGCTACTGCACGGTCGATAACCCACTATAGCACGTAACAATGCCTTGTCATTGAGTGGGGTACGGTAAAATGTGAAGGGTCTAAAATTTTGTTTTTACCTGAATATCGACGGTTTCGTGCAGTTCAGAGAACACGATAACCGCTTCGCCTTTTTCTAATTGAGTTTTTACTTGATCCACTTTGTCTTGCAAAGAAACCTCGACGGTTCCGTAATCCGTGCCTTCACGTAAGACGAATTCACGAATTAAGTTTTCCAATGTTTCTGGCGCAATGTCTTGCCATGGAATGATCATAAATACCTCGAACTTTTATGATGAGCGGCTAGTTTACTGCTTTCGCGGCTTGGATACAGCAGAAAGGTAATCTGCGGCAATACTTTCGTAATACGCTGGCAGCGCTTCTTCCAACCAAAATTTCGGCTTGAGCGCTGAACCTGTAAGGAAACCAACATGCCCACCGTGCTCAAAGAGACGGTAATCAATATTATCTGGCAGAACAAATTTCGGGATCACATCGTCGGTCATGAATGGATCGTCTTTGGCGTGAATGATCAGTGTCGGTAGCGTGATCTGTTGTAATTTACTTAAGCCAGAACATTGATCGTAATAATCTTGTGCGTCTTTAAAACCGTGCAGTGGTGCCGTGATCAAATCATCGAATTCATACAATCGTGTGACACGTTTTATTGAGTTGTAGGACAAAGCGAGCTCGCCATGCAACAAGTGATGTTTTTGCAACGCGTTGCGTTTGAGCGAAGAGAGCAGGTAACGGCGATACACTTTCGAAAAGCCTTGTTCAATACGGTTCGCACACGCTGCTAGGTCTAAAGGCGCTGAGATAATGGTCGCCGCATTCAAAATGGGGTGGTCTTTGTATTGGGCTAAATAATTCGCCAACATGTTACCGCCAAGAGAAATACCAACCGCAACTTTGGGGTTATCAGGAAAGCGTTGCTCAAGGTGCTCTAAGAAGTGGCGGGCGTCAGTCACTTCACCAGAATGATAGGCGCGAGCTTTCTTGTTTGGCTTACCGCTACAACCGCGGAAATGCATCATCACCGACAGCCATCCGGATTGAGCAAATGCATTCATTAGGCCATTGGCGTAAGGGCTATAGAAGCAGCCTTCTAGTCCATGAAATAAAACAAAAATCGGCTTTTTTTGCGCAGGCTCTTGGGTTGGGTCCTCGCTCCATGCGAGATCGAGAAAATCGCCATCGGATGTATCGAGGGTTTGCCAAATCGGCGTAAACAACGCTTTTTTGCGAATAAAACGCGGTAAAAGCGTTTGAAGATGCGGGTTTTTGATCCCGGCTGCTGCGAAAAATTGTGTCATACCTAACTGCTCTTATGCGGTTCTTCGGTGTCAGTTGAAGAACTTATTAATATAATCCTTTATAAAGATTATAGGTATTCTACAGATTTATGGGCGTTTTGGTGGGGGAATGTTTGGCACCGGAATAGCAAAGGCCTGTTGCAAATGCTCACCACCAAGTTGACGACAGTATCTCAGCGTGAGTGGGGCGCCATCATTTTTGACCAGCGTGAGCGAGTTAATGCAGTTCACCAAATCCGCTTGTTGCTGCTTTTCTAGTTGCAGCTCAAACTGCAAGGTTTCACGATATAAAGCGTCATTGACTTGAGACTTAAGATGGCGACGTAAGTCGCGAAAAGAGTGCAATAAGGTTTCGCTTCGGCCCAGACAGCTTTGTACCAGAGGCCAGTCTTTTTCTTGGAAAATGAGTTGCTGCTCATCGAGCCATCTGAGCAGCAGGAGTAGGTTCACGTTGCCGTGATAATTGTTCTGCAATGATAAACACGCTTCTTTCACTTCTCGCACACCATAAAACTGCAGACTGAACTGCCAAAGGTGTTCTAGGGTGAGTGTGTATTCAGCGTGTTGATTACTCATTGATTAAACTCTAGCTCCATCTGCTCTAGTTCTTCCTGAGCAGACATCCATTCCATTTCAATTTCTTCGAGCTCTGCCTTACTAGAAGCTTGAAGAGCCAGCACTTGGTTAAGTTTAGCTTTATTTTCGGCTTCATACAGTGAGTTATCTGCCAATTGTTCTTCAGCTTCGGCCAGTGCAGCACCTAACTTATCCATTTTATTTTCTAATTGTGTCAGCGTTTTGCGAATTGGCGCCGTCTGCTTACGAAATTCTGCATCGCGACGTTTCTGCTCTTTTTTCGCTGCGGCGCTGTTGGCGCTATCTTTGGCTGGCTGTGTGGCTTGTGCCTCTTTGCGTTCCGCTCTTTGTTGCTCGGTTAACCACTTGTAGTAGTCGTTTAAGTCACCATCGAACGGCGCAACTTGACGATCGTGCACCAAGTACAAGTCATCGGTTGTAGCACGCAATAGGTAACGGTCGTGCGAAACAATCACCATTGCACCTTCGAACGTTTGCAGTGCCATCGTCAATGCCTGACGCATGTCCAAATCCAAGTGGTTGGTTGGTTCATCAAGTAGCAACAGGTTTGGCTTTTGCCACACAATTAAGGCCAGCACTAAACGGGCTTTTTCACCACCCGAAAACGGCGCGACGCTCTCCAGTGCTTTGTCGCCTTGGAAGCCAAAGCTGCCTAGGTAATCACGTAGCTGTTGTTCGGTTTGATCCGGCGCGATCTGCATCATGTGTTGCAGCGGCGTTTCCTCTGGGTGCAGCGTTTCTAATTGATGCTGAGCAAAGTAACCTATTTTTACGCCTTGTGAGTAAGTCAGATCGCCACCTTGCGCGTTAAGCTCACCAGAGAGTAATTTGATTAAGGTCGATTTACCCGCGCCATTACGGCCGAGCAGACCAATGCGACTGCCAGGAACCAAGTTCAAGCGGATCTTCTCTAAGATCAGGTTGTCACCGTAGCCTGCCGATACTTCATCCATCATCATGATTGGGTTTGGCAGCGCCGCGGGCTCACGGAATTGGAAGCTAAATGGGTTATCGAATTGAGCGGGTAACACTTTTTCCATACGCTCCAAAGCTTTAATACGGCTTTGAGCCTGGCGTGCTTTAGAGGCTTTATAACGGAAGCGGTCGATGTAGCTTTGCATGTGCGACATCTGTTTCTGTTGCTTCTCGAACATCGCTTGCTGCAGCACCATTTTTTGCGCTCGTTGGTTTTCGAACGACGAATAGTTACCCGTGTATTCGTTCAATTGTTGGTTTTCGATGTGGATAATACGGCCAACAATTGGGTCAAGGAAGTCACGGTCGTGCGAGATCAGGATCAGTGTGCCTGGGTAGTTTTGTAGCCAACGTTCAAGCCACATAACTGCGTCTAAGTCCAAGTGGTTGGTTGGCTCATCGAGTAGCAATAAGTCAGAACGGCACAATAGCGCCTGGGCTAAGTTAAGGCGCATACGCCAACCACCAGAGAATTGAGTCAAACTCCAACTCATTTGCTCTTGGCTGAAACCTAAACCGTCGAGCAATTCTGCCGCGCGAGCGCGAATGCTATAACCGCCGATGGTTTCAATTTTACCGTGGATCTCGGCAACCAAGGTGCCGTTGTCTTGTGCTTCCGCTTCAGCCAACTGCTTTTCGAGCGCTCGGTACTCGCGATCACCATCAATGACGTATTCCAGTGCAGTGCGCTCTAGCGCAGGCGTTTCCTGTGCGACCCAGGCCAACTCCCAATGTTGAGGTTGGCTAAATGAGCCTGCATCAATCGACAGTTCATCTTTCAGCAATGCAAATAGCGTTGATTTACCGCAGCCGTTTTTGCCCACAAGGCCGACTTTATCGCCAGGATGGATAGTCGCTGAAGCTTGATCTAAAAGAGGTTTACCGCCACGCAGTAACTGAATATCAGAGAAGGTAATCATAAAGTTTTCATTCACTTTGCGCAGTGCGCGTTGCTTGGTTACATAGCGAAGTGGTTTCAATCGTTTTTAAAGCCACTTGGGTATATATCTAGCGGTGAATAGTAGGGGTATTGGCCGGAAAAGTCGATTGATTCGCTTTAATTGCATTATGCTGTACAAAAAAGTATAACAATTTGATAACGGATAAAAATAACCACAAGGACGACCATTTGGCTGTTGCACCGTCTATTCTCCCAAGAGTTCTGGTCATTTATGCTCATCCAGAGCCACATAACTCGATTGCTAATCAAGTGATGATTAAAAAAGCTCAGTCGCTTGAACACGTCACTGTGCACGATCTTTACGGTGTTTACCCTGACTTCTTTATTGATGTGAATTACGAACATGAGTTGTTGCTCACGCATGATGTGATCGTGTTTCATCACCCGCTTTATATGTATTCATGCCCAGCCCTGTTAAAAGAGTGGTTGGACCGAGTGCTGGGCAAAGGTTTTGCTTTTGGCGGAGGTTCGGCGCTAGAGGGAAAATACTGGCGCAGTGTGATTACAACGGGGGGGAAAGAAGAGGCCTTTAGCGCGAAGGGGTACAACAAATATCCATTAGAGCAAATCTTACAACCGTTTGAACTGACGGCCGCCTTGTGTCAAATGCACTGGATTGAACCTTTGGTGTTGTATTGGTCGCGTAATGTCTCGGATATTGAGCGGTATGAGCACGCCGAATTGTATCGTCGGTGGTTGAACAACCCACTTGAAAACTGGGAAGCAACAGACCAAGGAGGTCAGTATGGCGATAACCAGTGAGTTTCTTCAAAGTAGCGTGGTCTTTCTCTCAGCCGCGGTTATTGCGGTACCGATTGCTCAGCGTCTCGGACTTGGCTCGGTTTTAGGTTATTTACTTGCCGGTGTGTTGATTGGCCCTTGGGGCCTTGGCTTAATCAGTGATGTTGATGCTATTTTGCACTTTGCTGAACTTGGGGTCGTGTTGTTACTGTTCTTGATCGGCCTTGAACTAAATCCTAAAAAACTGTGGCAAATGCGAGGACCGATTCTAGGCTTAGGCGGCGCGCAGGTGGTGGTTACGACCGCCGTGCTGGGCAGTGTCGTCAGTATGTTCGGCGTAAGCATGCAAGTGAGTTTGGTGATTGGGATGGGATTGGCACTGTCCTCGACGGCAATTGCTCTAAAAGTGATTGAAGAGCAAGGGCTCAATGGCACCGAAACGGGTCAATCTGGTTTTGCTGTATTGCTCTTTCAAGATATTGCCGTGATCCCAATGTTGGCAATGTTGCCCTTGCTTGCTGGCGGGCAGAGTGGCGGTAGTTGGTTGGATGTCTTCACGGTATTAGGCAGTGTAGTGGCCCTGTTGATTGGTGGCCATTTCTTATTGCGTCCACTATTTCGCTTTGTTGTGATGAGCGGCGTTCGTGAGCTCTTTACCGTCGCCGCATTGTTGGTTGTGCTTGGGATTTCTGTCGTGATGCAAAAGCTCGGGCTTTCTATGGCTCTAGGGACTTTCTTAGCCGGCGTTCTGCTGGCTGAGAGTGAGTATCGACATGAATTGGAAATCGCTATCGAGCCGTTTAAAGGTTTGTTGTTGGGGTTGTTCTTCATCGCGGTTGGCATGGCGGTAAATTTGGGGTTATTGGCATTACACCCTTTAGAGATTCTGGGCGCGGTGGTGGCTTTGGTCGTGGTTAAGGGCTTGGTTTTGTATGCATTGGCGAGAGCTGCCCGTGTCGGAGCCAAAGCGAGAAGCCGTATGGCCGCGATTTTAAGCCAAGGTGGTGAGTTTGCCTTTGTCATATTTACCGCAGCGAGCCAAGAGGGCATTTTATCCAAAGAGCAAGTAGCTTTTTTGTTGGTGGTGGTTAGTTTATCCATGGTGACGACACCACTTTTGCTGATGGGACAAAAAAAATGGTTTGCTCATACCCTGAATCAAGAAGAAGAGGGCATGACCACGAAAGTAGTGGATCGTCGTCCACGTGTGATCATTGCAGGCTTTGGACGTTTCGGTCAGATCGTTGGACGTTTAATGTATGCCAATAAAATCAAAGTGACGGTATTAGAAAGTGATGCCAGCCAAATCCACCTACTGCGCAAGTATGGTTACAAAGTGTTTTATGGCGATGCTACCCAAATTGATCTTTTGCGGGCTGCTGGCGCAGATAAAGCAGAAGCATTGGTCATTTGTACCGATTCACCTGATGAGGTGATGGCCATCGTTGATATCTGCCGCGTGCACTTCCCGAAACTTAAGTTGCTAGCCCGAGCAAGAAGCCGTGTCGAGGCGTATCAGTTAATGAGCCACGGTGTCGAGAATTACTCTCGCGAAACATTTTTAGGGGCATTAGATCTCGGTCGCCAAGCGCTCGTAGAACTTGGTATGCACCCTTATCAAGCAAAGCGGGCAGAAGCACATTTTCGTAAGTTAGATAATGCTATGCTTAAGGACTTATTGCCTCAGCACAATGAAGATAAGAAATTGGCTCAGAGAGCGAAAGAGGCACGCAAAGAGCTAGAAGAAATATTTGGTCGTGAGATGGAGAGCGACCATCAGTCACCTAATCATTGGAAGTAGTACTTGAGCCAAGACTCAAGCTAAGGAAATAGCGTGAAAATCAAGAAACGTTTTATTGCCGGCGCTAGCTGCCCAAATTGCAGCCAGCAAGATACCCTGCGCTGGTGGATTGAAAATAATATCGAGTTAGTTGAGTGTGTCGAGTGTGAGTTTACTGAGCAGCGTAAACCGCAATCTGTAGAGAAAAATAAACACTCAGATCAGGAAATGATCGGAATTTTTAAGCCGGAATAATTGAACTTCGATAATTGATCCCCATAATACACCCAGATATCTCAGTACTTAACCCCATTCAGGTTAAGTCAATTAATCTCCCTGGAGTTAGTATGAAAATTGAAAAGAACGTTGTTGCAAGCCTTGCATACAAAGTAATGTTGGAAGACGGTGTGGTTGTTGATCAATCAACAGCAGAAGCGCCTCTAGATTACCTTCACGGTCACAACAACCTAATCACTGGTCTTGAAAAAGAGCTTGAAGGTAAAGTGGCTGGCGACAAGTTCTCAGTAACGGTAGCTCCTGAAGAAGCTTACGGCGAGCATAACGATGCGCTAGTACAACGCGTTCCTGCGGATGTATTCCAAGGCGTTGATCAAATCGAAGTGGGCATGCGCTTCCTAGCTGACACTGACCAAGGTCCAATCCCTGTAGAAGTAACAGAAGTTGACGGCAACGAAGTGGTTGTTGACGGTAACCATATGCTAGCTGGTCAAACACTAACTTTCGAAGTAGAAGTTATGTCTACACGTGAAGCAACAGCAGAAGAGATCGAACACGGTCATATCCATCAAGCTGGTGGTTGTGGTCATGACCATGATCACGACGATGAAGGTTGCTGTGGCGGCGGTAGCTGTGGTTCTCACTAATCACAAGCTCCTTCACTAGATAATCTTATCTAGTAAAGCTTTGAAAAGCGCAAGTTGAGGTTTCAACTTGCGCTTTTTGTTTATCTAAGGTGTAGTGCATAGAAGAAAAGAACAACTCATGGAAAAAGCGATGACAAAACCTTTCTCGATTGCGATTCATGGTGGCGCAGGCACCATTTTACGTGAACAGATGAGCAATGAACTTCAGCAATCCATCTTGGCTGATTTGGAAGCGTCGGTAAAAGCCGGCCATCAAATTCTTGAGGAAGGCGGCGACGCTTTGGATGCAGTTGTTTCTGCAGTAAAAGTGTTGGAAGACTCGCCTAACTTTAATGCGGGTAAAGGCTCGGTGCTGACCAACAACGAAATGGTAGAAATGGACGCCTCTGTCATGGATGGTCGAAACCAAGCCGCAGGCGCGGTCGCTGGTGTTCGTCATATCAAGAATCCAATTGAGCTCGCTCGTGACGTGATGCGAAACAGCAATCACGTGTTGTTGGTGGGTGAGGGCGCAGAGAAGTTTGCTTTTGAACAAGGCCATGAGTATACCGAGCAAGATTACTTCTTTACTGATCGCCGTTATGAGCAGTTGCTGTCTATGCGTGAGAAAGGGCTGTTTGCTTTGTCGGAATCTCGTTACCCGGATGATCGTAAACATGGCACCGTCGGAGCAGTAGCGTTGGACCAACAAGGTAACTTAGCCGCTGCCACCAGCACGGGTGGCGTAACGAATAAGCAATATAATCGAGTTGGGGATTCGGCTTTGATAGGCTGTGGCACGGTGGCCGAAAATGGCGTTGTCGCGGTTTCAACTACGGGTGTCGGTGAGTTTTTTATCCGTAAACGTGTCGCAGAAGACGTCGCCGCGCGGATGCGTTACTTACAAGAAGATATTCATACTGCTTGTGAGCATATTATTCAGGGGGAACTGAAAGAGATGGGCGGCGAAGGCGGTTTAATCGCAATTGACGCGCAAGGTGAGCTGCACTTTGCGATGAACAGCTCTGGTATGTACCGAGCTAGCATCAATACTCAAGGCGAGTTGAGCGTCAAAATCTACGCTGACGAATAGCTTCCTCTTGAGCAACCTTCTTAAGTAATCAATACAACAAAGCCCAGAACACGTTCTGGGCTTTGTGCTATTTGAGCCTGCATTTTAATAATGCGGTGGTGGGGTTTCTTCTGACGGATCGGCTAAATTCGACGAGTCCATATTTTTTACTTTACCTACCACATATTTCATCTGATCGAGCATCTTGGTAATTTGCAGTTGCTGCTGCGATAAGGCGCCGTTCAGATCTTCAATAGTCTGTTCTTGGAACGCAAGCTGACATTCTAAGTCATTAATGCGAGCTTCCAATTGCTGAATGATTTTTTCTGTCATGATCCGTTCTCTAACTGCCAAGCTTGGGCAATACCTGCTGAAGTAGCAGTAATTACGCGTTGTTTTGAATCAAAGGCTGCATCATACACGACCGCACGGGGAGGGCGAGTGTCTTTTTTGGGCTCAACTTCAAATCCGCCAATCCGTTTTCCGGTTTGAGTATCCCATATTGAAACGCGGCCAGAAGGCGTTCCTGTCACTAACTGAGTTCCGTCATCAGAAAATCGCGCAGTAGAGAAGATCAATTGGCGTGACCAACTGCTCAACCGTGTGACCTCTTGTCCAGTTTTTAAATCCCAAATTACCGCTTGGTTTCCGCCATCGGATGTCATTGCTAACTTGCCATCTCGTTGCAGGGCAACACGAACAACCCGTTGTTCATGTTCGAAGGTCCGCAGCACTTGTCCGGTTTCGGTGTCCCACAAATACGCTTTGTAGTCATTACCACCAGTCAGTGCGAAGCGGCCATTAGGAGAAATGGCGACGGAATTGACTTTTTCACGATGCGCAAGGAACTCCAAGCGACGTCCGGTGACTAAGTTGACGTAAATTGCTTTACCGTTGGATAACCCGAGCAGAACTTGTTCACCGTTACTGGTGATATCAACGTCGCGAATGAGCGCATCAGAAATAGACCAAAGGCCTTCGGATTGCGTCCAACCTAAGTCCCAAACTGCGAAGTTCATTTGGCTTGCTGTGACTGCATAGCGACCATTGTCTGAGATACGAATATGGGATACCACGTTGGCATCGGCATCGAGCTCACCTAGGTTGGCTAGTTGTTCATTTTGCTCTAGGTCCCACAACATCAAATGGTGTTGCTGAGAATAGAGCAGAGCAAATCGTCCATCTCTGCTAAGTGCGAAGCTCGTCGCACCCTGAGGCTCTATCGGCCAACGCTGCACTTCACGCTCGGCGAAAAAGCAACCATTTAACGTGGTGATGACAATTAAATATAGGAATAAATGAGAAATTCTTTGCATCACATCTAATAATCCGGTTTGTGTCTTAAGACATATAGCTAGTATATTGGTATAACGATTGTCTTCACTAGTCTCATAGAAGATTTGTGCACAACAACCAATGGCAAAGCCATTATTGGGAGAATTTAATGAAATCAGTTTTAAAAGTGTCGCTACTTGCTGCAACAGTTATGCTAGCGGTAGGTTGTCAGAAAGAAGAAACTAAAACAGAAGCCGCACCTCAAGCAGAACAAGTTCAAGCAGAAACCGGTAAAGCGGTTCACTTTAAAACCGACGACGATAAAGCGGCATACGCAATCGGTGTTTCATTTGCTAACTACCTAAGCACAAGCATCGACAAGCCAAGCGAAATCGGCATTAATCTTAACAAAGACTTGGTACTAAAAGGTATCGAAGACGTCTTCAAAGGCAATGCTGAATTGAATGAAGAAGAAACACGTGCAGCACTAGAATCTCTAGATAAGCGTGTTGCTGAAAAGATGCAAGCACAAGCGGCTGAGAAAGCAGCTGAAGCGAAAAAAGCTGGCGATGAGTTCCGTGCTGAGTTCGAGAAGCAAGAAGGCGTAGTGAAGACAGATACAGGTCTTCTATACCAAGTTATTACTCCAGCTGAAGGCGAGAAGCCAAAAGACACTGATACGGTTCAAGTACATTACAAAGGTACGCTAATCGATGGTACGCAATTTGATAGCTCTTACGATCGTGGTGAACCTGCAACATTCCCACTTAACCGTGTAATCCCAGGTTGGACAGAAGGTGTTCAGCTAATGCCTGTGGGTTCTAAATTCAAATTCGTTATCCCGCCAGAGCTAGCATACGGTGACCAGGACACACCAAGCATTCCTGCTAACTCAACGCTAGTATTTGAAGTTGAGCTGCTAAAAGTCGAGAACGACAACGCAGAGCAATAACAATAAGCAGCGATAAGTTATTGAAAAAGGTCCGTTTAACGGGCCTTTTTTGTTCTAGGTCACTAGTTGGTGAGTTTGCTAGGTTGATTTTCAAATTTTCTGATAAACTTACACCAATTTGTTGATTTTTCGCTCGAAGGCTTATGACAACTACAGAAACAATAAACGCGGAGATGTTGCTCGAAATGGAATCCGTTAACGTGATGCCGTTTACCGAGCACGACAAAATCATTTTAAGATCTTATGAGGCGGTCGTTGATGGTATCGCCAGCCTGATAGGTCCCTTTTGTGAAATCGTTCTTCACTCGCTAGAAGACTTAAATACCTCTGCAATTAAAATCGCTAACGGTGAAAACACGGGTCGCCAAGTCGGCTCACCGATCACTGATTTAGCGCTTAAAATGCTAAAAGACATCGAAGGCTCGGAGCGCAACTTCTCACGTTCGTACTTTACCCGTGCAAAAGGTGGCGTGTTGATGAAGTCGATCACTGTTGCCATTCGTAATGGTGAAAATCGCGTGATTGGTTTGTTGTGTATCAACGTCAACTTGGACGCGCCCTTCTCGCAAGTCCTTCAATCTTTCATGCCAACGCAAGAAGCAAAAGAAGCGGCTTCCTCGGTTAACTTTGCTAGTGACGTAGAAGAGCTGGTGGACCAAACTGTTGAACGCACCATCGAAGAGATCAATGCGGATAAATCGGTATCGAACAACACCAAGAATCGCCAAATCGTGATGGAATTGTACGACAAAGGCATCTTCGATATTAAAGATGCCATCAACCGCGTTGCAGATCGTCTTAACATTTCAAAACACACCGTCTACTTATACATTCGTCAACGTAAAACCGAGGACGATGAAAAGTGAGTAAACTGACTTACACGTTGGTGGTGAACGGTCCTGTTTACGGTAGCCAGTCAGCGCGCAGTGCTTATCAGTTCGCCAAGGCGGTGATTGAGCAAGGCCATCAGTTAGTGAGCGTTTTCTTTTATCAAGAGGGCGTGACCAATGGTACTGCTTTGAGTGTGCCTGCCAACGACGAATTTGATCTCAATAAGGCATGGCAATCTTTGGCAAAAGAGCATGGTGTTCGTCTAGAAACTTGTGTTGCTGCGGCTTTGCGTCGCGGGATCGTAAGTGAAGAAGAAGCGAATCAACATGGTTTGCTCCAGAGCAATCTAGCGGAAGGTTTTGAGCAAGCCGGCTTAGGTAGCTTAGCCGAAGCGATGTTAACCCAAGACAGAGTGGTACAGTTTTGAGTCAGCTAACTTATCTATTTCGTAGCGCACCGCATGGCAGTGCGGCTGGCCGTGAAGGTGTGGATGCACTATTAGCCGCATCGGCTTACTGTGAAGATATCAGCGCCATTTTCATGGGCGATGGGGTTTACCAGCTTCTACTAGGACAAGAACCGAGTAAGATCTTGAGCAAAGATTATGCGCCGATGCTGAAGCTTTTCGATTTATACGATATTGAACAAGTCTTTGTGTGCTCAGAGTCATTAGCTCAGCGAGGTTTGGCTCAAGCGGACTTAGTCATTGAAGCTCAAGCGTTAAGCTCAGAGCAGCTCAAAGATAAGTTGCAACACGCTGGCAAGCTACTGTCGTTCTGAGGAAGTTATGCTACATATTATAAAAACGGTCTCCGCTCTAGAAGACGCCATGCCCTTATGCAGTGCACAGGATGACATCTTACTTATAGAAGATGCCGTGTACGCTGCTAATTCGCAGCATAAAGCGTTCTCCCACCTAAAAAACCGCAGTGTATTTGTGCTAGAGAGCGATATTCACGCTCGCGGTATTGCGAATCGTATCAGTCCATCACTGACGATCGTGAATTACTCAGGCTTCGTTGAGCTCACAGTTAAACAGGATAAATCGCTTACTTGGGATTGAACGTGATTTACTGTCGCTAAAGCTTTACGGATGAATTGTCCTAATTGAACAAAAAAGATCCGTATATTTCTTGACACACCTCTCACTGCTGCATAGAATTTTGCGTCCCTAACTGCAATGGTAGTTGGGGATAGATTTTTCACAAAGCTTACTTTCAAGTAAATCAGGAGCTAGTTAATGGCAACTATTAACCAGTTGGTACGTAAGCCTCGTGCAAAGCAAGTTGTTAAAAGCAACGTGCCTGCACTAGAAGCGTGCCCACAAAAACGTGGTGTATGTACTCGTGTTTACACTACTACACCTAAAAAACCTAACTCAGCACTTCGTAAAGTTTGTCGTGTACGTCTGACAAACGGCTTCGAAGTTACATCGTACATCGGCGGTGAAGGTCACAACCTTCAAGAGCACAGTGTTGTACTAATCCGTGGCGGTCGTGTAAAAGACCTTCCGGGTGTACGTTACCACACTGTTCGCGGTGCACTTGACTGTGCTGGCGTTAACGACCGTAAACAAGGTCGTTCTAAGTACGGTGTGAAGCGTCCTAAGTCTTAATGGATTCCGTTAAGTAAGGCCAAACACTAAATTATTTTTAATTTTTTGAAAAAACTGAAAAGTTTTGGATAAAACCTGAAGAAGACAACGGAGATAAATCCATGCCACGTCGTCGCGTCATTGGTCAGCGTAAGATCCTTCCAGATCCAAAATTCAAATCTGAATTGCTGGCAAAATTCGTTAACATCCTAATGGTTGACGGTAAAAAATCTACTGCAGAGAAAATCGTTTACACTGCACTAGATGCTATGGCTGAAAAGTCTGGTAAAGACCACTTAGCTATTTTTGAAGAAGCTCTTGAAAACGTACGCCCTGCGGTAGAGGTTAAATCTCGCCGTGTTGGTGGTTCAACTTACCAAGTACCTGTAGAAGTACGTCCGGTTCGCCGTAACGCACTTGCTATGCGTTGGTTGGTTGAAGCTGCGCGCAAGCGTGGTGAAAAATCTATGGCTCAACGCCTAGCAGCTGAAATGCTAGACGCGTCTGAGAACAAAGGTACTGCGGTTAAGAAACGTGAAGACGTTCACCGCATGGCTGACGCAAACAAAGCGTTCGCTCATTACCGCTGGTAATACCTTCTGTGCTGCGAGGTTCTCTCGCAGCACTTTTCTATACTCTAAGGTACACCTTAGTAAGAGGATACAATCGTGGCTCGTAAAACTCCTATTGAGCGCTACCGTAATATCGGTATCTGTGCTCACGTAGATGCAGGAAAAACAACCACAACTGAGCGTATTCTGTTCTACACTGGCCTTTCTCACAAAATCGGCGAAGTTCACGATGGTGCAGCAACCATGGACTGGATGGAGCAGGAGCAGGAACGTGGTATCACTATCACATCCGCTGCGACTACTACATTCTGGCGTGGTATGGAAGCACAGTTCCCTGAGCATCGCGTAAACATCATTGATACCCCTGGACACGTTGACTTTACTATCGAAGTAGAGCGTTCTCTTCGTGTACTTGATGGTGCTGTGGTTGTGTTCTGTGGCTCATCTGGTGTTGAACCTCAGTCTGAAACTGTATGGCGTCAAGCAGACAAATACCACGTTCCACGTTTGGTATTTGTAAACAAGATGGACCGTGCGGGCGCAGACTTCCTACGCGTTGTGGACCAAATTAAAAATCGTCTTGGTGCGAACCCTGTTCCCATCCAACTGAATGTTGGTGCAGAAGATGAGTTCAGAGGAGTCATCGACCTTATCAAGATGAAGATGATCAACTGGAATGAAGCCGATCAAGGCACTTCGTTTACTTACGAAGACATCCCAGCTGACATGATCGAACTTGCTGAAGAGTGGCGCAACCACATGGTTGAATCCGCTGCTGAAGCTAGCGAAGAGCTGATGGACAAGTACCTTGAAGAAGGTGAATTGACTGAAGCTGAGCTCAAACAAGCTCTACGTACTCGTACACTAAACAACGAAATCGTACTGGCCACTTGTGGTAGTGCGTTTAAGAACAAAGGTGTTCAAGCGGTACTAGATGCTGTGATCGAGTTCTTGCCATCGCCAGTTGACGTACCTGCAATTAAAGGTGTTGACGAAAGAGAAAATGAAGTTGAGCGTCACGCTGACGACAACGAACCATTCTCTGCGCTAGCATTTAAGATCGCGACTGACCCATTCGTGGGTACGCTAACGTTCATGCGTGTTTACTCTGGTGTAGTAAACTCCGGCGACGCTGTTTACAACTCTGTAAAAGAGAAGAAAGAGCGTTTCGGTCGTATCGTTCAGATGCATGCGAATAAGCGTGAAGAAGTGAAAGAAGTTCGCGCTGGTGATATCGCTGCTGCTATCGGTCTGAAAGACGTAACAACAGGTGACACACTGTGTGATCAGAACCACAAAGTGATTCTAGAGCGCATGGAGTTCCCTGAACCAGTTATTCAGATTGCTGTAGAACCTCGTTCTAAGGCAGACCAAGAGAAAATGGCTATCGCGCTAGGTAAACTGGCTGCGGAAGATCCATCATTCCGCGTGGAAACGGACGACGAATCAGGTCAGACTCTGATCTCAGGTATGGGTGAACTTCACCTAGACATTATCGTTGATCGTATGAAGCGTGAATTCAGCGTTGATTGTAACGTTGGTAAACCTCAGGTTGCTTACCGTGAAACCATTCGTGGTAAAGCGGAAGTTGAAGGTAAGTTTGTTCGTCAATCAGGTGGTCGTGGTCAATACGGTCATGTGTGGGTCAAACTTGAGCCTTCTGAACCTGGCGAAGGTTTCGTATTCGTAGACGAAATCGTGGGTGGTGTGATTCCTAAGGAATACATCAGTTCGGTATCGAAAGGTATCGAGGAACAAATGAATAGTGGTGTTCTAGCGGGTTACCCTGTACTAGATATTAAAGCTACACTATTTGATGGTTCTTACCACGATGTAGACTCAAGCGAGATGGCGTTTAAGATCGCTGGCTCGATGGCATTCAAGAAAGGTGCACTAGAAGCACAACCTGTGATTCTAGAACCAATGATGAATGTCGAAGTAACCACTCCGGAAGACTGGATGGGTGACGTTGTTGGTGACCTAAACCGTCGTCGCGGTATCATTGAAGGCATGGACGAAGGTGTGGCTGGTCTTAAGATCATCCGTGCTCAAGTACCACTATCTGAAATGTTCGGTTACGCAACTGATCTACGTTCTGCAACTCAAGGCCGTGCGTCTTACTCTATGGAGTTTCACGAGTACGCTGAAGTGCCGAAAAACTTCGCAGATAAAATTATTGCAGAGCGTGGTTACTAATTGACGATTGAACTACAAAAAGTTTACGACTTTTTGCGAGATCAGGGCGTCCAAATATTGCGCTAACGGGCGTTGGCGCATAAAATAACAATTTCTGGCGCGTCGTCGATCAATAATGATCACGACGAATCATAACTAGGAAGGAACACGATCGTGTCTAAAGAAAAATTTGAACGTACGAAACCGCACGTTAACGTTGGTACTATCGGCCACGTTGACCACGGTAAAACAACTCTAACTGCAGCTATCTGTACTACTCTTGCTAAAGTTTACGGCGGTGT
>NZ_JAKKCN010000006.1:0-381683 GCF_021728155.1 Vibrio sp. J2-4 | reverse complement strand
ACAGCTAACAAGTTGTTCAAGAGGGATTCACAACGCGTGGCATTTTTACTATGCGTTAAGTTTAGTGTTAAAGGCGGTATGCGGCGGCATCGGTATTGCGTTGTTCACCCCTTAACAAGGCGTTAGTTGCCAACGAGAAAAAACGTACCTAAAGCAGAATGTTTAGGGCTAATGTCCATGTGTTTTTGGTTAGGTTTTCGTATTTCAATTTCTAGTTATTTGGGGTTGTGAAAATCGTGCTTTGGTTCCTTGAGCGGTTTGAGTTTTCTGTTTCAGACGCTGATTAGCTTGTTGAACGTCTGCTCTGCTGTATTGTCGTTCTAAAAGGTTTGTTTGGTGTTCAAAGCCCGTTTTCTACGGCGTTGTAAATTCCAAGTGGTTTCAGTGACAGTCGCTTTGAAACTGCGCCTGATTTGAGTTTTCTGAAACACGTAAATCTAGTGTTGTCAAAGCGGTAACAAACTTCAAATCAAAGCTTTAGATCTGGCAACTAACAAAGCATTCAAGAGGGATTCACAACGCTTGGCAGTTTTGGTTTGAATTGGCTTTAGTGTTTACGGCACAATGGCTTAGGTTAGGTGGTGGCGTTGTTCACCCCTTAATGCGGCGTTATGTTTTTACCAATTTCTGTTGTAATTCAGAGTTATACAGATAGAATATGCAACAGTTTACGAACGTACGGCATTGAGGCTATCTCAGTGCTGTCAACCGTCCCGCTAGGTTTGCTACTCCTTAAATAAGCGGGTTTAAAAAAAGTAGCAAAAGTCTGGACGTCCCTATGCCTAGTATTTTGAAAGACTGGGGACAGTTAATGGAGGGTTTGCCTATGGTAAATCAGTCGTTGGCGAGTTCAGCAAGCTTACACCTGAGGCTCGGAGCTTTTGGTGTGCTGTTTGGAACCTTAGTGGTGTTTTTTGCGCCTCCTGTAGCGTTCTGTCTTACAGTGCTTACTACTATCTTCTTGTCAAAAGTGTAACTGCTTAGGCACGTAACAGTTCGGCTGACGTGCCGCCTCTCTTTTCTGACCTGAGCATCCTTCAAATACAAACATAACAAAGCGTTTAAGACGGATTCCCAACGCTCGGCAATTTCGGTTTGATTCAGCTTTAGTGTTTACGGCACAATGGTTTAGGTTTGGTGGTAGCGTTGCTCACCACTTAACGCGGCGTTAGTACGGGTTTGACATCAAAGGTCATAAGTTTTGGTGTTTATCTGTTTTGGCGCTTGCCTTTACACCTTTCAGTTTGTGCCTTTCACGTTCTTTCCGGTGGCACTATATGCGGAGTGTTTGCTTTGATTTCACCGTTTACGGTCTCTAACTCTTAGCCTATTTCTTTGGCGCTTCTTCGTTTTCGTTGTACTTCCTGAATTAATCTTGTCGTTCGTTGGGTGTTGCCATCAAAGTGCGAGGATCGAATCCTTTTCTAATTTGAAGCCAGTAAAAGTAGGGGAGTTAAGTGCGTTTTTCTTCTAGCCAACTTTCGTCTTTCAACTGGAATTAAGTTTTGTAGCTGCCCGTCTCACTTCAGTGTTCAAAGCCTTTCATATCATGCTAGTTTTCAATATCTTGGAGCGCATAAATAGAAGTAGCGCATGTACTAACAAATTGCTTAAGAGTGATTCGTAACGCGTGGCATGTTTACTTTGCGGTGGCTTATGTGATTAAGGCGCTGTGCGGTAGCTTTTGTATTGCGTTACTCACACCTTAGCAAGGCGTTAGCCATACGAGGTAAGTATGTCGGAATATAAATTAACAGAAGAAATAATTAAGCTGTCTCAATCGCAGCTATGGGATGTAGCTAAATCTGAATGGACTCTGTACGAGATATACGAAGCTGATGAGCCCGAACGTTGTTTGTGTGGGCACTTCCCTATCATTGAAATTTGTAACCTTAAGAACAAGTTAAATTCTAATTATGCGACCGTTGGAAACTGCTGTGTTAAGAAGTTCATTGGTTTACCTTCAGATAAGATTTTCCAAGCAATAAAGCGGGTTAGAAAAGACGATGAGAAATCGTTAAATGCAGAGGCAATAGCTCACGCTTACGACAAAGGCTGGATTAATGATTGGGAAAAAAGCTTTTACTTAGACGTTATGCGAAAGCGCAAACTTACTCCAAATCAGCTTAATAAAAAGTTCAAATTAACAACAAGTTAGCAAGCAAAATGAAGCGTGTCTAAGTATGGCTAACAAACTGTTTAAGAGTGATTCGCAACGCGTGGCATTTTTATCATGCGTTGGTTTTAGTGTTTAAGGTGGTATGCGGTGGCTTTGGTATTGCGTTGCTCACACCTTAACAGGGCGTTAGTTGCACGAGGAGGTTTCGTGGAAGAATTATCAGGTGGAAGAGAATCAGCAATATATCGAGATGGTGAAGTTGTCTATCGTCCTCTTCAGTCGTGGAGTCCTACAATTCACCTTATTTTGAAACACCTCGAGCGAGAAAATGTAGATGAATGTCCAAGATTTCTTGGTGTTAACCAAGAACAGGAAGTCCTAAGTTTTGTTGTTGGTAATACTTATAACTACCCTCTAGTCGGTGCAATTACGACTGTGGATGCACTCACATCAGCAGGTAAACTATTGCGCAAAATACATGACTCAACTGTGCCACTTTTGGAGCAAGTAGATGTCAATGCGCACAAGTGGATGCTAGAGCCAAGAGAGCCTTTTGAAGTTATCTGTCATGGTGACTTTACCCCATACAGTGTTGCTCTCTCCGAGAACACAGTTGTAGGTGTATTTGACTTTGATACTGCGCACCCCGCGCCAAGAATATGGGATTTAGCATATTCAGTTTATTGCTGGTCGCCTTTCAAAACTGACAGCAATGATAAGTTAGGCACAATCTTTGAGCAGGTAACTAGAGCTAAGTTGTTCTGTGATAGTTACGGTGCAACTACTTCTGAAAGAAATCAACTAGCGGACGCAATGATTGAGCGATTACAGGCTTTAGTTTTGTTCATGCGCAGTGAAGCTGAAAATGGTAATGAAACCTTTGCCTGAAAACATAGAGCAAGGTCATCTTCAAGCCTATCTAAATGACATAGAATATATCACTGAAAATAAACAAAAAATTGAGTGCGCATTGTGCAACTAACAAAGCATTTAAGAGTGATTCGCAACGCTTGGCAGTTTCGCTTCGCTCAAGTATAGCCAAGCGCCGCTCACACCTTAATGCGGCGTTAACCCTCACGAGGAAATTATGAGTAAGGAAGAACTATTTCAACATGAATTGGAATCCCTTTATCGAGTTGTGGGTAGAGCTACTGGATATTGGGCTAATTACTACCTGAGGTCTGTAAGAAAAAATGGTGCTGTTTTACATGCGAAGACAGCGTTGTCAAAAATAGATACCACCCAAGGTGGCTTCCAAACTTTGATAGAAGTGGGACGTCCGGAATTATCTATGGAATATTCCGTACTTAAACCTGAATTCAAATCGCTTTTCACTGAAATAGAGATCAATGAAGCTAAGCGACGTTTGTCGACTGTACCTGAATATGCATGGCGTAAGGAGGTCGAAGCAGACCAAAACTTTTCCGGTGAAATAGTCGATAACAGCATTTTCACTGAGGGAGCAAAAAAGCAAGTTACAGTTAACTCCTATGAGCGATGCCCCAAAGCAAGGCAAGCGTGTCTTGATAAACATGGTTACAGTTGTAAAGTATGTGGCTTCTCGTTCTTAGAAGTTTATGGTGAGATCGGTAAGGGCTTCATACATGTGCATCATATCAAGCCATTGGCTGGGATATCAGAAAATTATGAAGTTAAGCCAACAAAGGATCTAGTGCCAGTTTGCCCTAATTGCCATGCAATGCTTCATACCAAAAGCCCACCGCTATCAATAGACGAATTAAAATCGATAATGGTAAAAAGTGAGGGTTAACAAACTGTTTAAGAGTGATTCGCAACGCGTGGCATTTTTACTATGCGTTACGTTTAGTGTTTAAGGTGGTATGCGGTGGCATCGGTATTGCGTTGCTCACACCTTAACAGGGCGTTATGCCTCAAGGTATTCTGACAGTTCGGAGAAAGCATGGATAGCTATAAAGAGAGACTTCAAAATATGTTCTTTAATTCCCTCTGGGTCAAAGCTGTAGGTGATTCTTATCCACAAGATCTTCAACCATACAGTAGTTGTACAAATGAATTATTAGCAAGCCTAGCTGAGACTATCAGAGATTTAAAACCTAAAAGGATCTTAGATCTTGGTTGTGGGTCAGGTGGTTTGAGTGTTTGGTTGGCAAAAGAGTTTGGTTGTACAGTTGTAGGATTAGATCGCTCGTTTGCAGCAATACAATTCGCTCGGGAAAGAACAGAGAAACAAGGGTTATGTGAAAAAGTGAGTTTTGAAGTTGCTTCGTTTGATGACATTAAAAAACTCGAGGGTAATTTCGACATGGTAGTTAGTATTGATGCACTACCATTTGCAAGCGATGAATATTCGGTCTTAACAGATATATATGAGCATTTAAACAACGGTGGGCAGTTATTTTTTACTACCCGTGCCCCTTTAGCTAACTCTTCAAAATTCAAACGTTTGGGCAAGACTTGGAACAAGGCTTTAACATATTCTGGCTTTGTAAATTCAGCTGAAGTTATAGAGAGAGCAGGTGTTTCAGAGTACTGGGCTTCAATCTATCATGAATGGTTAGCGAATGAGCAGCGACTGAGAGCGGAACTATCGGAGCAAGTTGTAGATCTTCTTCTAAACGAAGCAAATGAGGTAGGGTCTAGATTGTTTGACGGTAGACCTTGGTGGTTAATAAAAGCACAAAAGGCATAACAAATTGTTCAAGAGTGATTCGGCACGCGTGGCATTTTTACTATGCGGTGGTTTTAGTGGTTCAGGTGTCATGCGGAAGCATCGATATTGCGTGCCTCACACCTTAACAAGGCGTTATGCCTCACAAGTAAAAGGAACTTTCGATGTTTAAAATCGAGACTAAGCGTCTGATTATCAGGGATATGACTCCGAATGATGAAGACGCTTTTGTTACTATGTCTCAGGATGCTAAATATCAGCGTTTCTATGACGAAAGCGATTGTGACCCTAATAAATACCGAGAGTTAACAAGCTTGTTTATAGCCCAGGCTTCTGAGAAGCCAAGAAAATCATACCAATTAGCTGTCGAGTTCAAGGTGTCAGGTGAGTTCGTTGGTACTGTTTGTTTACGGCTAGAGGACAATCAGCAGGCTTCGATGGGGTGTGCATTTTCCAGAGTATCTCAAGGTAATAAGTTAAGTCATGAAGCCGCCTTGGCTCTGGCAGATTTTGGGTTCTCGGAGTTGGGAGTTCACCGCATTTATGCGGAGACAATCAGTAAAAACCTGACAGCTATTAAGCTCTGTAAGTCTCTGGGCATGCGCCAAGAAGCACATTTTAGAGAACATCGTTTTTTCAAAGAACAGTGGTGGGATACAGTGGTTTTGGCAGTCCTTCGAACCGAGTGGGGCAAGATGGCTAACAAAGTATTTAAGAGTGATTCGTAACGCGTGGCATTTTTTCATGCGTTGATTTTTGTGTTTAAGGTGGTTGCAGCTACATCGGTATTGCGTTACTCACACCTTAATGCGGCGTTATGTTGCCCCGATAAATTGGCAATCTAGAGTTCTAAAATGATAAGAAAGTACAATTCAAATGACTTAGATTCAGTCCTTAAAATCTGGCTTGAAGCATCTGTTAAAGCTCATGATTTTGTTTCGGCTGACTTTTGGGAGTCTCAAGTTGAGAGCATGCGTAATGTTTATATCCCGGCGTCAGAAGTTTTCGTATACGAAATCGAGTCGAAAATAGTCGGCTTTTATGCGCTGTATGAAAACAACTTGGCAGCTATATTCGTGTTTCCTGCATTTCAGGGGCAAGGTATCGGTAAGCAATTGTTAAGTCATGCTAAAGCACAAAGAGCGATATTGAGCCTTTCCGTATATAAGGAAAATCAGGCTAGTTATCAGTTCTATCTGTCTCAAGGCTTTACAGTCGTCAGTGAGCAATGTGACGAGCATACGGGACGCCCAGAGTACACAATGAGTTCGGGCACATAACAAGGCGTTTAAGAGGGATTCTCAACGCTTGGCAGTTTTGGTTCAAAGTTTAGCTTTTGTGTTTATAGCACAATGGTTTAAGTTGGGTGGCATCGCGTTGTTCACCCCTTAATGCGGCGTTATAAGTAATTGTCAGTTTCGGAGCTAGGAATTAAAAGATGAAGTGTTCAGTGTTTATTGCAACCAGTACAGACGGTTACATCGCAGATGAAAATGGTGGTTTGGATTGGCTTCATGTATCAGGTAACCAGGACGCTGATATGAGTGAAAATCCAGATATGGGCTTTGCTGATTATGTAAGCTCGGTTGATTGTATGGTCATGGGGCGAAAATGTATGGAAACGCTCTCTAGTTTTAATCTTACCTCTGAACAGTGGCCTTATGGTGATATAAAAGTTTATGTCTTGAGTAATACACTTAAAGCAGCACCTGAAAACCTTTCAGGTAAAGTTAAAATGTACTCTGGAGGCCTACCTGATTTAGTGCGTAAACTTGAGCAAGAAGGTTATAAGCACGTTTATATTGATGGTGGTTCTACAATTACCTCATTTTTAAATCAACAACTGATCAATGAAGTCACAATAACAAGAGTTCCAGTGATTCTAGGTGGAGGTATTCCACTTTTTGGTAAATTGGAAAAAGCTATTCAGTTACGAGAAGCTTCAGCAATAGTGTTTCCTAATGATTACATTCAAACAAAGTATTCCGTAAATTACTTATAACAAAGCGTTTAAGAGGGACTCCCAACGCTTGGCGGTTTTGGTTAAAAATTTAGCTTAAGTGTTTATGGCACAACAGTTAAGTTTGGGTGGTATTGCGTTGTCGCCCCTTAACGCAGCGTTATGCAGCAAGGAGAATTATGAGACAACAGTATCATTTTCGAAGCTCAGATGAAGGGCTGTTATCGTGGGATATTTTCCGGCTAATTGAACTAGCTAAAGATTTGCCAGTTATCGAAATCTCTCTAGCAGACATCAGTGAGTTAGACGAAGAATTTTGGTTTGAGCTAGGTGGTGCAAAACCAACCTGTAGAAATATTACGGAGCACACGAAACTCATCCAAAAAGCTGACTTATCATACCCAATCATTATGTGTCATAAAGGTAGAGTAATGGATGGTATGCACAGAGTGTGTAAAGCAGTGTTACTTGGTCACGATATAATCCGAGCAGTCAGGTTTCCTCAATATCTAGCTCCTGATCATGTTGGCATTGAAGCTGATGAGTTACCGTATTAGAAAGCTGCATAACAAGGCATTTAAGACGGATTCCCAACTCTTCGCATTTTCGGTTTGATTCGGCTTAAGTGTTTACAGCACAATGGGTTAAGTTGGGTGGCAGGCGTTGCTCACCACTTAATGCGGCGTTATAACCACGGCATAAAATGGAGTATTTATGATAGCAAGGGAATGGAAAGCTACCTGTCCGAAGGAGCATGAAGAGGGGTTTATTGTGTACCTTTACGAGACAGGCATAAAAGACACATCAGCCACCAAAGGTTTCCTTGGGGCACAAATTCTGAATCGAGATTTAGGAGATGATGCTGAAATCACGTTGCTGACTTACTGGGAAGACCTAGATTGTATTAAGTCGTTTGCTGGTGAAGATATCAGTATTGCTAAGTTGTACCCAGAAGATGAGAAGTACAAATTAAACCCTGATCTCCACGTGAGCCATTATGAAGTCCGCGAGAACATGTGGTTATAACAAAGCGTTTAAGAGGGACTTGGCACGCGTGGCATTTTCAATTTGAATTAGCTTTAGTGTTTACAGCACAATGGTTTAGGTGGGGTGGCAGGCTTTGCTCACCACTTAATGCAGCGTTATACGGAGATATGAATATTGAAGAATGTTGAAGCTTTTTTGGTTAATTCCTTTACTTCGAATGGAACTGGTGGGAATCCTGCTGGTGTAGTGCTTCACGCTGATCACTTGTCGAACGAAGAAAAATTACAAATAGCACAAGTTGTTGGTTACTCGGAAACTGCGTTTGTATCTCTCGATGACGAAGCCGACTTTGAGTTGTCTTTTTTCACCACAACAGGTGAAGTTGATTTCTGTGGACACGCCACATTGGCAGCATTTTCGACTATGTATCAAGACGGAATCATAACTGAGGTAAATACCTTCAAAGGGCTAAAGCAGGTTTGCTTGTGGTAACTATAGAGGCTAATGGTCATATAGTAATGGACCTGAAGTTACCAGAATTTCGTGGGGAGTTTAGTTATGAGGTCATATCAGAGTTAATTGGACTAGACTTGACGCTACTTGAGTCAACTCGGTTACCGATTGAGGTTATTTCAACAGGCTTACCTGATATTATTGTCCCAGTGCCCTTTGGGTATCTTGATCAAATTCAAGTGAATGAAAATTTAACTAGTGAGTTCTGTAAAAGGCATGGTGTAATTGGTATCCATGCTTTTGAGCTGTGTGAGAAAACAAGTAAAGTGACAGCAAGCTGTCGTAATTTCGCTCCATTGGTTGGGATTTCAGAGGAGTCAGCGACACGAAGTGCGAGCGGTGCATTAGCTTGTTACTTAGCCAAACACCTTCCTAATGCACATTCGAATAGCTTTACTTTTGAGCAAGGTCGGCGATGGAGTGTGTATCAAGAATTACAGCGTCTGTGGAGTTTAACGACCAGGGAATTATTAAGGTTAGGGTTGGTGGTTTTGCTCATAAAGTCGGCAGGCAGAAAATCTCCGTATAACAAAGCATTTAAGAGTGATTCCCAACGCTTGGCGGTTTCAGTTCAAGGTTGGGCTCGTGTTTACGGCGTAATGCCAGTAACCACCAACAAGTAAAAAGGAGTTTTAAAATGGTTGAATACAGAAAAATTGAAGCGGATACATTTACTAAATTGGAAAAGCTGCGCGATGAGCATAAAAAATGTGAACAGGCATATATAGATGGGATTAAAGAATTCCATGATAGCAAAATTGACCGTGAGACACTAAACGCATTGTTTGTCGAGGAAAGGCAAGCTCATAAAGCCGCGGATGAGTTTTTCCAAAAGAATTTCGGCATAAAAACACTTTGATTTAACTAACTTTTTCTTTGGGGATGCTAAAGTATGACTTATAACAAAGCGTTTAAGAGGGACTTGGCACGCGTGGCATTTTCAATTTGCGTTGGGTGTAGTGTCTAAGGTGCTTTGCAGAAACTTTGGTATTGTGTGCCTTCACCCCTTAACGCGGCGTTATGGCGCTTTACAGATCTGCGGAAAATAATCACAAAGGGATTCGGAAAAAATGATACGTAACTTTTACACTTGTGATAGAGAAGTCGACGAAAATAGCCATGATGGGGAAGGTTCAATTGATATCTATCGTGCATTTAGGCGTAAAGATTTCGATGGTGCTTGGGATTTCGCTATCCGTGTAGTTATGCCACCAGGAAGCTCTATGGGTGAGCATACTCACGGAGACGATGAAGAAATGTATATCATTTTGAAAGGTGAAGGCACTATGACCATTGAAGGTGAGGAAAGAAAAGTGACTTCAGGAGATATGATAGTTAATAAACGTTTTGGCACTCATGGTTTGGTTAATACATCGGCCAATGAAATTGAGTTACTCATCATTCAAGCAAGTCTAAAATAATTTCCCATACAAAGCGTTCAAGAGGGACTATCAACGCTCGGCGGTTTTGGTTCAAAGTTTGGTTTATGTGTTTGCGGCACAAAGACTTAAGTTAGGTGGAATGCGTTGCTCACCCCTTAACAGGGTGTGAGGCGTTGTCCAGAAAGTATGGAGAGATAAGATTAATAGAACTTTTCCAGATCAATTAGAAAAACTGCACTCAATAGACATTGACTACGCGGACGGTGAGGGAATCGATTTTGAACCATATGATGATTTCTATTCACATGAGGAAACATCAGAATGGATTAAAGCATGGACTGGTAATTCTTCACTCAATGGGCATGAATATTTAATTTTTGGTCAAGATGGTTCTGGCGGTTACGCTGCTTTTTGGCTGGTCAACAATGTCGAAGATCTTTTGCAACAACCTATTGTTTTCTTTGGCTCTGAAGGTGAAGTTGGGGTGGTTGCACAAAATTTTGGAGACTATGTTTGGTTGTTTGCACATGGTCTTGGCCCATACGAGGCTGTTGCTTATCCTGATTTGAAGCGCCCCCTAAATAGTAAGTTTTTGCACTTTGCTCAGGAGGTTGCACCGTCAAATGAAAGCTCTGTGTCTAAAATCATAAGCGTGGCCAAATCAAAGTACGCTAATTTGAGCAAATGATTGACGAGCTTTGCCAATAAGCCAAGCGCCATACAAACGTTTAAGGTTTCAAGATACTTTTTCTAATCCAAGTCTCGCACATTAGAACCCATACTCTAACGTGCTTTTGTCCACCTTCGAGCTAGCTGATGTGGCAAGCTCACATTTGCCCCATAACATGCCAGAGTAGCTGACTGCCTCTGTCCTACAAAACCACATTTTGACTTAATAAACCTACTACGCTTAATATGAACCAATATACTTATTTGTTTATCATTGCAAAGTAAATGGTTGGGCATGATGCAGTAACTCAATGGTTACCTAGAGGTGTACTCATTTTCAGGCTTAAAGAGCAAAGCGCTTTAAGCGGCAGCTTGATAATCGAATGATAGATAATGACTTTTAGCTATTTAGGAGACAGCTGTGCACGATTACGGAGTGTTTGGACATGACAGGGTAACTATTGGTCGGTGGCTTGGGGTTGGCTCTATATTGGTTGCGGGAGGTCTATCTCAGGTAGCTGTTTGGGCTGCATCCCTATCTGGAGTTGATGCGTTCTTAAGGGCCACTCTTACGACTGGTGCTGTTTACTTTGGTCTTCACTGGCTTTTCAACAAGTATGCGTGGAAGATTCCTTTTTTCGATATTCCTGACTTAAGTGGACACTGGGAGGTTGAAGGCCGAACTCTTGATGAAGATGGTTCTACTAGATTTGACTGGGTGGCAGAAGTTGGGATAGCACAAGACTGGAAGCAGATGGCTATCCACCTTAAGACTGAGCGTAGTCAAAGCGATAGTTATACTGCGATATTATCCAAGCGACGTGGTCCAACTGGGGGCTGGAGGTTGACATATAGCTATCGCAACGAACCTGAAGTGACTAACGCTCACGAACTGAGCCCCCATAGGGGCTACTGCGAAGTCGACTTCGATCGAGAGTTAACGACAGCACAAGCATCGTATTTCAACAGCGCTGGAAGGCGCACTTTTGGGTCTATGAAGTTAAGGAAAAAAAATGATTGATTTTGAACGACGCCTTCGTTCACTTAAGGATCGCCGTCAGGGGTTACGGGAACAAGCAATCTATGAGTCAATGGACTCAATATCTGCAAATCAAGCGATTCTGAAGGGTTCTGATATTAGAGAAAAAGAGTCATATGAGCGCCTCAATGAGAAAGCAGGAGTAAAATATGCCGTTGGTGCTATGGCCGCTGTTGAAGAAAAGTACACACAGAAACCTATTGCGGAGGGTGAGCGGGTTGCAGACAGCTTAATCAAAAGCCTCACCAATCGAGGAGAGGATGTTGGTAAACGGATCCAAGGTTCTGTTGCTCTCGACATCCACATCAAAGGGCATTCTGATGTAGACATGCTCATTTTGGTCAACAACCCTGTAAACGTTGAGTATCCAAAGGTTAATGAAAGTTTTTATACACCTGCGACTGATCATCGCTCATTAATTGAAATAGCTCGTGATGTACGAACCAAATCAGAGGATATTTTACCAGTGAACTTTCCTGCTGCTGATGTAGACTGTAGCAATAATAAGTCGATTGCTATGGAAGGAGGTAGCCTTCAAAGAAAAGTGGATATCGTTCCCGCGATATGGTTCGATAGTATTCCATATCAGAGGAGCAAGGAGGAGCATGATCGAGGAGTAAAGATATACCATAAAGGAGAACATGAGTTTATCCTTAACTACCCGTTCAAACATATCAAGTTGATTAACGATAAGGATAACGCTTACTCTGGTAATCTAAAGTGTGTAATTCGTCTTATGAAAAATATTGTAGCAGATATGCCTGAATACAAACACCGCGTTGCAAAAAGGTTATCTAGCTTTGATCTAGCGGCTCTTGCGTATCACATGAATCATAATGACTTGTCTGTTCCCACTTATGCACGACTAGGGCTCGTTGAAACGTTACGCATGCACTTATTAATAATTAACTCATCTGAAGCGTATCGTAACATGCTCACTGTCCCAGATGAGACAAGAAAAATATTTGACAGTGACGAGAAGGTTGAAGCATTACAGATTCTCACGAAAGAAGTAGAAGACCTTGCACAAGCAATATTTAAAGAACTCCGTCCTTTCGCTACACATTACGACTCCTCTGAATTTCAACAAAAGCAAGTTTGGTTATAAGTCGTTTACTTAACGAGAAAAGGGGAGTTTAGCGCTATATTTTGTTGTCAATACTAACCACTGCTTAGCTGTGGTTAGCTCCCTTTATCGGGTGTTGAAAACGAAGGTCGCCTTCTTTGAGGGTGACTTTTTATTTGGAGGTACAGTTGGAACATAATTTACTTAAGGTTTTGGAAAAAGTGAGGGCAGAAGTACCCGGTAATATGTTTACAGGTGCTGGCGTTATCGTGTGCAACTCATTGGATAATTTGCCTTTTTTGCCAATGAGTGAGGGGGCAAGGGTAAATAGCAAAATAGATACTGTTTCCAAAATTGTTGAAGGTAGCTTAGCCACAAATGTCAACCATGATGGCTTTAATATACTTGGCAAGGATATGAGTTTGCTATACACAAATGTTTTTGTTGCCCCCCCTATAGCCAACGATATTGATATTGATGTAACTAAAGGGTTTGGGGCTAGGTATATGGCTGCAATTCTAGCATCTAAAGTCGAAGGGGTTGCTCTTTCAGCTGTAGTTAGCAACTCTTACGGCATTATAATGTTCAAAGACGGAAATGTTGTAAATTTCAATGATTAGTTTATTACCTCTTACAAAAATGTTTTCACTGTTTGCGATGTTATCGTTGCTGCTAGTTACAGCTTTATCCTACCTGTTATCTCTTGCTGGTATTGAAACATACAGCGATTTAAGGCTTTTGGGCATAATTGGTCTTGTCTTAGAGTTTTTTCTTATTTTTCTCTTTACTAAAGGATGGAGAACTTTTTGGCAGTATATTCCAGCATTGAATCAATGGATATTCCCTGATCTTAATGGTGAATGGGATGCGAAAATTGCTTGGAACTGGAAAAATGGTGACATAACAAAAACAGGCAAAAAAAATGGTCGTGTAGTCATTAAGCAGTCGCTACTGAAATTTAGTGTTGATTTAATTACTGATGAATCGGAATCTACTACATTGGTCGTCAAGCCATTTAAAGATATGGAATCAGACCAACCTGCTTTCTATTATATGTACAAAAGTGAGAGCATAGAGCCAAGTAGTGGAGGCGTTATCGAGCATAAAGGTGCTGCCGTACTAAAAGCTAACCACGGTACATTGAATACTTTGTCTGGTAATTACTTCACGAATAGAAGTACTTATGGACGTTTCACCTTCGAAAGGAAAATATAACATTTACAGGCATATCACCCGTCAAAAATGACCGAACCCACAGCTACCTACTCAGCTCTGTCAAATACGCCGCTAATTGTTACTTATGGTAAACTCATATAGAGAGGGTTTGTGTGATATCACCACTGTCTAATGGGGCTTGCCAGCTATTTTTCAACCTGTCCCATTATACACTTATCTAGCTAATCAGCCTTATCTGGCCTTTTAATTGGCTTGTCCCAGTTTAACTGGAGGCTTTGTTAAATAAATTAGTATTATTTCTGCTAATGCGTGATTTGCTAATTTAGAGCAAGTTATTAGGATCTAATTTTTAAAACTTGAGCTAATGGATAGACAAAAAGCAATGTAGGCCCCCCTCAAGGTTTGCAATGAGCTGTCTAGAGACGTGTTACAGCTGAAATGCGTAACTACCTTGAAAAACGCCGCTACCCCTATCTGTTATTAGAAGAAGATCTAGTAAGGCCAAGCATTTGGTTAGTCATGACTAACTAATTGGCTAACGGATTGCTTAACTAACCCTCTGTTTTATGTGCACATACGCCATTAGTCGGGGAGTCATCAACTAAGTAAACATTAAGGTATTAACAAGGATACCTTAATGTCCACTTAATGTGGTGTGATGTAACATTAGTTATAAGTACGTCGATGTAACTCGACCCTTCTTCAAAGATACAGCTTTTAAGCAAATTGTCATGAGGCTTGTGAAAAGGGGCATTTTGGAGCTTGTTATGTCGCGAGACGGACAAGTATTGAGTATCGGCCTCATCAAGGCGTAGTTGGGTAGCATGGTTCAGCAACGAATATGCTAGCTATAAGATGGAGAAAGACTGGACTAGCCGGAAACATTAATTAAATAACACTGCACGTGAACTGAGAAGAGAAGATGTCTCGGTTGCATTTTTCTTGAGGTGTTTAAACCAGCTATCGTTGTTAATGTTAGTTACTATAACCGACTCGCATTCCTCCATATCTAAAAGGTTCTTTACGATTCTGGTAAAGATTCCTTTCCTCTGAAGTGATGGATGTAACGCGATGCATTCAATCTGAGCTACTTTGAGGGACAACTTTCGCATTTCTTCGCTCAACACTCTCGTAAACTCTGAAAAGTTCACTTCATCCTGTGGAAGTAAGCATTTATCAAATGAAATTTCATTTAAAACGACAGGATAACCCTGCTTATAGCACGTCTCTATAAGTTGGTCTGTAAATAGCTCAAAATGGTAGAAATAGACAAAATCAACTCGGTAACATAGTTCAATTAGTTCGTTATCATTGCAATCACTAATTAACATACAGTGTTGCTCTATCTTATTCGACTCTAAATACTTTTTATAAAGCACAATAGATAGATCAACTAAGTCTGTTATGAGTTCATCTTGCGCCATTTCTTCAAATGAACAGTTGATTTTTTTTGTGTAATCCATCGCGATTTCTTATATAAAGTTTTATAGAAAGTAAACAATGAACTGATATCTATATTAGTTCTATTTGTTTTTCGTGTTAATGATTGGCAATTAAAGCATCAAACGACGCTTTGATGCTTTCTATCAACTTCTCTGTAACACCATTAACGTTGTCTGCTTTAATATAGCGTCCAGAAAATAGCTTGCTGGACTGCTCTATCTCACTGAGATAAAGGTCGCCAACAACACACCAATCGGCATTTGATTTATATACATGTGATAGCATTCTTCTGACCTTATCATTGTCATCCAATCGAAGATTGACAGCTTGTTCTGATGCTAGACACATACTGTCGAAGCCTTGGGCAACTAGAAATTCACGCTGAAATACGGAATCAAATGGAAACAAGAGTATGTTGTATTGATGGCTAAAATTGTTTAAGCGATTTACTCCTTTAGGATCAAGTTCTATTCGTTTGAAAAATTCTTCTATTGAGAGCGACAGTGAACTTTCGATTACCGTTCGCATTTCTGGATGTTGGTTGAGGTAACTAGTCGACAATAGAAGAGATCCAATATCAATATATAGGATTTTAGGTCTTGCATTACTTATTGCTGCATGGGTCAATTTAACCTCCCGTTCGTAAACAATGTACGATTCGTGGCGCACCTTCCTTACCGTTATCTATTCCTGTTAGAAAGAGCCATAAAAATGATTTAGGAAATGGTGAGCGGTGTAGACTACAAACAACGTAAGTACCTCTGAACAGAGGTCATATTAACTTGACGCACTTTTTGTGTTTTTGATCGACCGCCTTTTGGAACGGACGTATAAGACAGTACCAATCATTCCTACTATGAAGCCAATTATAATACCCATTCCTATAGGTAGAATAAGATATGTATAGTCAAGTAATGAAGCCTTCATGTACCCTCTGGTATTTACATTTATCCAACAAGTGGCATAACTAAAGACGCCTAAAAGTGAAACGAATCTAAATGATGAAATTGTAATTTGCAAGGGGTTGTTTAATTTAACTTGTTGATTGGTAATGCATTACCAAGTTTTGAGGGGAGGTTGTTATTGCAAGGCCAACTTAGAGAATTTGAGGAGGTAATATTATTCCAAAGCGAGTTGTTGCGGGTATGTAGCAGGTTGGCTGGTCTGATGCGTGCGCATTTGTATACTTTTATCTACCTTTATTATTGGTGTGACTTCATGTCTCATTTCTTTCATGAAGCCATTTAGCCAATTTCATTTGTGATTGGTTGAATATTGAACTAATTATGTTGTGTAATTCTCCATCACGCTGTTCCATTTTCGTATCACTATGTTTTACTGGCAAACCCCGCGGTTAGTTGATGTATAATGCCCGAAGAATTAATCTATCAGTAGGTGTTATCCATGAACTATATGGCATATTATGATCTTGATGTTATAAACGGATGGGGCACTCGATGCACTTTATTTGTTTCGGGTTGCCAGCATCGCTGCTTCAATTGTTTCCAAAAAAAATCATGGTCGTTCAGTGCGGGACACCTATTTACTCAAGAACTTGAGGATAAAATCATAGCGGATTTGACCGATACTCGCATTAAGCGCCGAGGGTTAAGTTTGTCTGGTGGTGATCCTCTTCATCCATTTAACGTTCCTGAGGTGCTTAAGTTAGTCAGAAGAGTCCGTGAGGAATCTCCTTCATCAGATATCTGGTGTTGGACAGGTTACGTTCTTGAAGAGTTGGATGAGCATCAACAAGAGTTGGTTGAACTTCTAGATGTAGTTGTCGATGGGAAGTTTGTTGATGAGTTGAAAGATTTATCCTTAGAGTGGCGTGGTAGTAGCAACCAAAGGGTTCATTACCTAAGTCAACGTGCTAAAGATCATTATGATCAATTGCAAAAATAATCATAAAAACTTCGATTTTCTTGTAAGGTAATAAATATTAAGATTAAACTTTGGTAAGTCGCTCTATTTATTACCTTTTAGTGTTTTTTGTCATAGCTTTAGTCATAAAAATTCGCAAGGGTGCCGTGGCTGTTATAACCAGTCGACGCAACGCTTGGATTCAGGTGTGTTGTTCACGCAAGAAGCGGAAGACAAGATCATCAATGATTTGAATGACACGCGCATTAAACGTCGAGGTTTGTCGTTGTCGGGCGGAGATCCGCTTCATCCTGCTAATGTGCCTCATATTTTAAAGATCGTGAAAAGGGTGAGAGAAGAGTGTCCCGGTAAAGACATCTGGGTTTGGACAGGCTACACGCTGGCTGAACTGGATGACGCGCAAAGAGAAGTGGTGCAATACATCGATGTTTTGATTGATGGTAAGTTTGAACAAGACAAGAAAGATCTCAATCTCGAATGGCGTGGCAGTTCAAACCAAATCATTCATCGCTTTACGGATATTTAATCAAGCATTATCCAAACATAAAAAGGGCTCACACGTGCATAACGGGTGAGCCCTTTTGGTGTGAGTTCGTCAGTGCATTTGCAGTTACGCTGTCACTGTTTGGTCATCTTCGACCATATTGTTTATCCAACGTTTAGATTGGATACGATAAGTCGTCAGTACGCCTTTCACAAATTCTTCAGCTAGCAAAGACATCAAGACAAAATGCAAAGGCAACCCGAGTACCATACCAGTGTAATAGGTAAGGGGAATACCAATAGCCCACTGACCGAACGTATCAATAAAAATGCTGTAGCGAATATCTGCGCCACTCTTTAGTACGCCGCCAATCCCTACCATGTTAAACACTCTCAAAATCATACCCAGCGCCATGACTAAGCATACGTTAAGTGCCATTTCTGCATCGGTTAATGGGCTTAGTACCAATAGATGATGAATCAGAGGCGAGCTCAACCACACTAGGAAAAACAATAAGGTGGCTAAGATTGCGCTGGTTAACACATACCACCACGCCGTTTTCTCGACCCGATCACAATGTTTTGCGCCAATATCATTCCCAAGAAGAACGGATGCAGCGACCGCAAATCCCATAAAGGTTGAAATCAGTACACCTTCAATCGGTGATAAGAATGAGATGATCGCAAGTTCTGAAACACCCAATCGACCATAGATGATGCTGTAAACGATCAGCCCACCAGTCCAGAGCGCATCGTGGACCAACATGGGTAGAGAAACCTTAAAGTATTTTTGACGATACTGCTTTAAACGGCCTTGCGCCCAATCGAACTTGATCGGAATAAGGTATGCGTAGCGTTTACAGAAAAAGTAAATCAACACTGCCGTTTGGAAAAATCGAGAAACAAAGCTGCCAACGGCTGCACCAAATACGCCCCATTGAGGGAAGCCGAATAAACCGAAAATCAAAACATAATTAAGCACGACGTTCACGACAATCGCGGAGATACTAACGTTGGTTGCCAGTTTGGTTTGGCCTACGGAGCGCAATACCGCTTCAATCGGTACCACTATCGCTGTTGCAATGAGACTAAAGCCCGTAACGACAAGATAGTCGCGTGCATAAGTGACGTATTCAGGATCGTCTGACATGAAAGAGACGATCTCTTCATCAAAAATCGCGTAGAGAATAATAAACGGCAGCGTCACTAAAATGGAAATACACCAAGATTGCGCCAATGTTCTGCGGATTCCTGCCAGGTTCCCTGAGCCGTAATATTGAGAAGCCAGCACCGTTACTGCACCGCAAAGACCGAAAATGACTGCAAGGTTAAAGAAAAAAATGCGGTTTCCGACTCCAACGGCTGCAGTGGCGGATTCGCCGAGCTGGCTCACCATGAAAATATCCACGACGCCGAGTAACGCAAAAAGCATGGATTGAAGTGAAACAGGAAGGCCAATCGCAATCAGCTTTTGCCAAAATGCTTTATCGATGTATTCGCGTGTTAAGAGCATCGCATTTCTCCTTAAAGATTAATGCGAGTAGTTTATCCCTATGATTTGGCGGTGTATTTTTCAAAGGCATCCAAAACCTTTGTAAAACTCTCCACTAGTGTATATGTGAGCCAATAAATCATGGAAGATAAACAAGAACGCTACGCGATTTCAGAAAAAACCTATCAAGAGTTTATTGATCACAGTCGAGTACTGGCATTGGAGGAGAGAGGCATTGTGCAGTGCGGAATTGCAACCTGTCGTGACTTCTTCTCTGTTTATCGTAAAAACCAAAAAAAACACATGCTGCTTTACACCGTGCGCGGTAAAGGTTGGTTAGAAAGTGGGGCGTGTCGATATGATTTGGAGCCTGGCTCGTTGATCACGGTGCCAGCAGGTGTTGAAAACGGTTTTGGTATGGAAGAGGAACTCTGGCAGATCGCATGGCTTTTTCTTGCTCCTGATAGAGCATGGCCAATGATAGAGAGTAATATTAGTTACCAGCTCACATCTGCACCCGAGGTGATGTATGCGTGTATCCAAACGTTGTTACGCAGTATTAATCTTCCTATTGATTATGGTGGTGCGGTTGGTGCACATAGCGTGGCTCAGTTAGAGCTGATGTTAAACATGCCGCCCTCAGAGTCGATATCACGCAGCCAATTGAGGCTTCGGCGCGTATTCGATCTTGTCCAGCGTCAGCTCCATAAGGATTGGAGTGTCGAGCAAGTGGCAGCTTTATATCCATGTTCGGAGCCACATTTGCACCGTCTGACTCAAAAGCAGTTTGGTCGAAGCCCGATGGCACATTTAACACGTATGCGCATGGAATACGCTGCTAGGTTACTTCGTTCAACAGAATGGCCGATTCAACATATTGGAGAGATAGTCGGATATCCAACTAGTGCCAACTTTAGTACACGTTTTAAAGCGTGGTCGAGCATGACGCCAAGAGAATTTAGGAAAAACGGAAGAGTGGATTGGTATATTGAGGAGTGAATCGTTCTTTTTATAACCGATAGAGCGCACAAAACTTATCGTAACCCAGAATTTTGTTCTCTAATTGATGAAATAAGTGAAAAATCATTTCGCCATTTTTTGCGATGGTGTTAACGTGAGGTTCGGTACTTGAATTTCAAAGGGTTATGACTTTCATGTTTTCTAATCTCCCAACTCCCGTATTAGATCCTATTTTATCTCTATCCGTTGCATACCGTAACGATGACCGTCCAAACAAGGTTGACCTTGGTATTGGCGTCTATAAGAACAGCGCAGGCGAAACGCCGATCATGAAAGCCATTCAAATGGCGCAGGATGTCGTTGTTGAAACTCAAAAAACCAAATCGTACGTTGGTCTTGCGGGTTGCGAAGAATTTAATAAAAGCATGATCGATTTGCTACTGACGGGAACGTCAGCAATGGATCGTGTTGCTGCCATTCAAACGCCAGGTGCAAGTGGTGCGCTGCGTATGTTAGGTGACCTGATGAAGGTCGCACAGCCAGATACGACGGTTTGGATTTCAAACCCTAGCTACGTAAACCATAAACCAGTGATGGAAGCGGCAGGTCTTAAAGTTAAGTTCTACCATTACTTTTCTCCAGAAACGAAACAAATAGACACAGCAAAAATGATGGATGATCTTGCGAAAGCAGGGCCTTCTGATGTTGTATTGCTGCATGGTTGTTGTCACAACCCAACAGGCGCAGATATCGATTTTTCTGCTTGGCAAGCCATTACGGAATTGTCACAGAAGAACGGTTTCACACCATTTGTTGATATTGCCTACCAAGGCTTTGGTGATGGCCTAGAGGAAGACGCAAAAGGGCTTCGCTTCATGGCAGATAACGTTGAAGAGATGTTAATTACGACATCATGTTCGAAGAACTTTGGCCTATATCGCGAGCGCACAGGTGCGGCGATTGTCGTTGGTAAGAACATGCAAGACGTGGCCAACGCAAAAGGCAAGCTACTTACGTTAGCGCGTTCTACTTACACGATGCCACCCGATCATGGAGCGGCTTTGGTTAAGACGATTCTTCAAGATGACAACCTGACTTCCGTTTGGAAGCAAGAGTTGAGTGAAATGCAACATCGTTTGGTTAGTCTTCGTCAAAGTTTGTGTAACGAATTGAGAAACAACCATAATACCGATCAATTTGACTTCATTGAGGGTCACAAAGGCATGTTTACTGTGCTAGGCTTTAGTGAAAACCAAATGGCGCAACTGCGTGAAGATTATGGCATTTATGGTGTTGGCGATGGTCGAATTAACATCGCTGGACTTACCGAAACTCATATTCCATACGTAGCGGACGCAATTAAGAAAGTATCTCAAGCTTAATTGGAGTGTGGATGAAAAACTGGAAACTGATTCTGCCGCTTATGATGAGCGGCAGTTTAATTGCTTGTACGTCAACTCAAACGACGCAGGAACCTGCTGAGCCTGAGTCGCCGAAGGTCGAAGAACCTGTCAAAGTAGAGCCAGAAGTGAAACCAGAGGTTGATCCAACGCCTGAGGTTGAGCCTAAGCCTGAAGTAAAACCTGAGAAAAAGCCCGAGCCAAAACCGACAAAACCAGCCAAAGTGACAAAGACACCAGACGGCATGTTGATTCTTGGTTCTGAAGAGTGGGTTTACGTTCCTGAAATTGATCAAACCTTCAAAGCTAGGGTTGATACAGGGGCGACAACATCATCAATTAGCGCGACAGACATTGTTCCGTTTGAGCGTGATGGTAAAGATTGGGTTCAGTTTAAGATCGACTTGGGCGATAAAGAAACTAAAGAGTTTAAAGTACCTGTAGAGCGCTGGGCTAAAATCAAGCAGTCATCGTCAGAAGAGGTGGATAAACGAGCGGTAGTAAAAGCGTATATTACCGTCGGTGACCACAAAGAAAAGACAGAGTTTACGTTAGCTGAGCGTGGGCATATGAAGTTTCCAATTTTACTTGGTCGAAGCTTTTTTAGAGATATCGCCGTTGTGGATGTATCGAAAAAGTATGTCCAAGATAAACCTAAAAAATCCGGAAAAAATTAAAGCCTTGTTACTAGTTCCTGCTAACAATCGGTACTTAACAAAAATGGCCTCCGAAACCGGAGGCCATTTTTATTGAATCACACACTTGTTAATGCAGTTGCTTAGTTACTTAATTAAAATGCAAAACGAGCAGACATCACAATTTGTTGGCCATAGACACCATTATTTTTGAAATCCGCGCCAAGTGATAGTTGCTGAGTAGAGTGGAATCGTGCGCCAAAATTATAAACGGTATTGGAATCGTCGTTATCCATTATTTGACCGATACGGGCATGTAGCTCAACATTTTGCATGAACCAAATACGAGTACCAATATTCACCTCAGTGCGCCACTCGTCACCCACTTTATCACTGCCGTTTTCTTTAATGTTGTGTACCAACATTTGGCCATAAATATCCGCAAATTGACCCGCAGGACCATTAAAGCCAATACCACCAGCAATGTCCCAGTCTCCGCTGAATTCACTGTCTGCGCGAGCAATGAAGTGGGTGTTTTCCGTAAAGTAGGTATTGAACTCGCCACCAAATGTACCAGGGCTAGTGCCCATGCGAAATTCCATCGTGTTGTAGTTGAAATTATTTGCATGTGCGGAAAGTGGCAAAACAGCGCACAAACCAAAGGCTGCAACCTTTAGAGCTTTACCTAGCATGGAGTCTCCGGGCAAGATGATTAAAATGAACAAAAAAATGGTCTGCAAAAAGCAGACCAAGATTGATAAAGCTATCATTTTAAGTGCTTGCCGTCACCATTTAGCTGTAATGGTCACCACATCATGCTGATATCCAAAGCAAGCAGGGTTGTTTTACATGATCACCAGTTGCTCGACTTCAATTTCTGGCTTATTTCCGCCTTCAAATTCACCAAACAGACGGACTTTAGTCGTGTGATCAATCGGAGAGTTTAGTCGGATATCGTCATCCAGTTCGACCATGACTTCACCGGAACCATCGCTAAAGACAAACTTATCCGCGCGAACTTGACGTAATAAGTTACCTTCAACGACTACATCTTTTTCAGTAAACATATTGGAGTCGTTTAGCAAGGCGTCCAATTTTTCCACAGTGACAGGACCATTAAACTGCAAGTTTGATTGGTTTTGAGCGTGATCTTTCGCGAATGCGATAGAAGGAGCAATAACTAAGGCGGCGATTGTTGTGATAATTGTATTCTTTTTCATGTTACATCCTCATCGGTTTGCTTTGATGGATTCATTAAAACAGAGCTTGTTTGAACCAATGATGATTTCAACATTCATATTCTATTCATTTGCTTGAGTAAGTGGGGACGATGACGTTATGATTGTTCATCTTCCTCTATTCCTTACAAATGTTCATGAAATCAGCGATCCCATCTTTAATGGTTCAAGGCACCACTTCGGATGCCGGAAAAAGTGTCCTTGTGGCAGGTTTATGCCGTGTATTAGCGAGAAAAGGGATAAACGTTGCCCCATTTAAGCCACAAAACATGGCGCTAAATAGTGCGGTAACCAAAGATGGCGGTGAAATAGGTCGAGCTCAGGCAGTTCAGGCACAGGCGTGTAATATTGAGCCAACCGTGCATATGAATCCGGTTTTGATTAAACCCAATAGCGATACAGGTGCTCAGATCATTTTGCAGGGCAAGGCAATTTCCAATATGGATGCGGCTGGTTTTCATGATTACAAGAAAGTTGCGATGGACACGGTGTTAGATTCCTTCTCTCGTCTTACTCAAGAATTTGATTCGATCATGATCGAGGGTGCAGGGAGTCCTGCTGAAATCAATTTACGTGAAGGCGATATCGCGAACATGGGTTTTGCGGAGGCCGCTGATGTTCCGGTGATCATTGTTGCTGATATTGATCGTGGTGGTGTATTTGCGCATTTGTACGGAACACTCGCGTTACTTTCTGAATCTGAACAAGCGCGAGTAAAAGGATTTGTTATCAACCGTTTTCGAGGTGATATTCGTTTATTGCAATCGGGCCTCGACTGGCTAGAAGAAAAAACAGGCAAACCTGTACTCGGCGTGCTTCCTTTTCTTCATGGTTTGAATTTAGAAGCAGAAGACGCGATCACCGCGCAGCAAGAGTTGCACTCTGAGGTAAAACTGAATGTCGCTGTGCCTGTTTTAACCCGGATTAGTAATCATACTGATTTTGATGTGTTGCGATTGAATCCCGACATCAATCTACGTTATGTAGGCAAAGGCGAGAAAATAGATAAAGCCGACCTTGTTATTTTGCCTGGGACCAAATCAGTTAGAGACGACTTAGAGTATCTAAGAAGCCAAGGGTGGGATAAAGATATCTTACGTCATATTCGTCTTGGTGGAAAAGTGATTGGTATCTGCGGTGGCTACCAGATGCTTGGAAGCTTGATTGATGATCCAAATGGCGTCGAAGGCCAGCCGGGTCAAAGCGAAGGGCTTGGCTTACTAGACATCACCACGACGCTAACTAACAGCAAACAGCTTACAAATACACAAGCACAGCTTTCTCTTAATGGCAAAACAGCCAATGTAAAGGGTTATGAAATCCACGTAGGACAAAGTGAAGTGCAGGGCGTTCAACCTCTTACATTGAGTTCCGATGAAGCAGAGGGGGCTATCAGCAAGTGTGGCCAAATCATGGGAACCTACCTTCACGGGTTCTTTGATGAGGCAGATGTCTTAAGCCTGGTGTCAGAATGGGTAAACGGCACTCAAATCAAACAACAAGACTTTGAAGAGTTAAAGGAGCAAGGAATTAATCGTATTGCAGATGCGATAGAACAACATATGAACCTTGATTTTTTGTTTAAATAGCACATTAACTGATTGAACTTTCTACCCAAATAACCAGTTCTTTCGCTTGCCTTGTATTGGAGTTTCTCTATGAAAGCATGGAAAACGCATGCTTGCCTCGCGGCAATATTAAGCATTTCATTTTCAGCTAACGCAGCTACGAACCTCAAAGTGTATGCGGCGTCTTCGATGACGAATGCGATCGACGAAATCGCACAAAACTTTGAAGAAAAGTATGACGTTTCTATCACTCCCGTTTATGGTGGTTCTTCTTCTATCGCTCGACAAATTATCAACGGCGCACCAGCGGACATATTTATTTCTGCGAATACAAAATGGATGGATTATTTGGTCGATAAAGACGTTATTTCTCGTGACAATGTCACAAGCTTGGTGCGCAATAGCTTAGTGTTGATTGCGCCTCAGTCTTCAGAATTAACCTCATTTAACTTCTCTGATGCAACAGCATGGGAAAAGGCATTGCATGGAAATCGCCTTGCGTTAGGCAATCCGACGTCAGTGCCTGCTGGTATGTACGCGAAAGAATCACTGACTACACTGGGTGTATGGAAAGAGATTCAAACTCAAATCGCACCAGCAAAGAATGTGCGCCTAGCTTTGGCGTTGGTTGAACGTGGGGAAGCACCTTTAGGCGTGGTCTACAAAACCGATGCGCAGTTAACCGACAAAGTCAAAATTGTTGGTGAATTCGCGAGTGATACGCATGCGGCTATTGTTTATCCGGCTGCGGTTGTGAATGATTCTACTGAGTCCGAGCAGTTCTTCCAGTACCTAAAATCGGACGAAGCCGCACGCGTTTTTGCTCAATATGGCTTTCAGCAATAAACCGGCTTTCAATTATAGGAACGAAGCGTGACAGAACTGGAATACCAAGCCTTAATGTTAAGCCTCAAAGTGGGCGCGTACGCAGTACTTTGGCTCATTCCTCTCGGCGTTTTTCTTGCTTGGCTACTTTCTCGAAAAACGTTCTTCGGTAAATCGATTCTAGATAGCTTAATTCATTTACCACTGGTATTGCCGCCAGTGGTTATCGGCTATTTGTTGTTGGTTTCTCTTGGGCGGCAAGGGTTTCTTGGCAAGTGGCTCTATGAACATGTAGGGCTAGTCTTTAGCTTTAATTGGAAAGGAGCAGTAGTCGCTTGTATTGTGGTGGCCTTGCCTTTGATGGTTCGGTCTGTGCGGTTAAGTTTAGAGAACGTCGACCCAAAACTGGAACATGCCGCTTCAACGTTAGGCGCTTCTCCTTTAAAAGTTTTTCTCACCATTACGTTACCACTGACCATTCCCGGAATTATTACTGGGACGATGCTGTCCTTTGCTCGTAGTCTTGGTGAATTTGGGGCGACGATCAGTTTCGTCTCTAACATTCCGGGAGAGACCCAAACGATTCCACTGGCAATGTACAACTTTATTGAAACGCCAGGCGCGGAAATGCAGGCGGCTCGCCTATGTATCATTTCTATCGCGTTAGCTTTGTCTACATTAATGATCTCTGAATGGCTAAATCGCAAAGCGGTAAGTCGATTGGGTGCGAAGTAATGACGATTAAAGTTCAATTTAAACAAATGCTTGGTGATACTGATTTCGATATCAAACTTGAGTTACCTTGTAACGGAATTAGCGCTTTGTTTGGGCGATCTGGTGCGGGAAAAACCACGTTAATTAATATCATCAGCGGATTAGTTGCACCAAAGCAGGGACATGTTGCGATTGGTGATCACGTTTTGTTTGATAGTGAACAGGGGGTCAACTTACCAACACACAAGCGCGGCATTGGTTACGTGTTTCAGGATTCGCGTTTATTTCCTCACTATTCGGTTCAAGGCAATTTGTTGTATGGCGTTAAAGAAAAAGATGACGAGTACTTTGATGCAGTCACCGAACTCTTGTCTATCAAACCGTTACTAAAGCGCTTCCCGATCTCACTGTCTGGTGGTGAAAAGCAACGTGTTGCGATTGCGCGCGCATTACTATCAAAACCCAACTTGCTTTTGATGGATGAACCACTTGCGTCGCTTGATATGCCGAGAAAACGTGAGGTGATGCCATTTCTGGAGGAATTGTCGGATAAGGTTAATATTCCGATTATCTATGTCACGCATAGCCTGCAGGAGATCTTAAGGCTCGCTCAACACCTCGCTATTATCGATCAAGGTAGAATTACGAGTTCAGGTAAGCTTGAAGACGTGTGGGCTTCTCATGCGATGCGTCCATGGCAGTCTTTCTCGGATCAAAGCAGCTTATTTGAAGGCCGAATTGCTGAGCATCATGAGCGCTATGCGCTGACTTGTGTCAGCCTTGCACCTAATGCATCACTATGGGTGCAAAAGATTGATGGTGAGCCAGAGACGCCAATTCGCTTACAAGTGCGTGCCAACGACGTTTCTATTACGCTAGAGCAACCTAAGGCGACTTCTATTCGAAATATCCTGCCTGCGACTGTCGATTCAATCGAGGTGTTTAACGCGGCTGATGATAAACAGAGTATTAATGTATCGCTAAAGCTAGATGAGGGATGTTATTTGTGGGCAACGATAACACCTTGGGCGCTTGATGATCTCGACTTAAAGGCAGGTGATAGTGTATTCGCACAAATTAAAGGTGTCAGTGTCACGCAGAAAGACGTGGCATTAGCGCCGCATTAATCATTTAAAGCTACGCACGCTTAATGATCAAAAAAGGCCGCAAACGCGGCCTTTATTTTGTCGGAAAAACGTTATTTTGCGAACACTTCTTTGAATTCGCGTTTAAGAAGTGGGTCGCGACGTGCTTTCTTAAGTTGCTTAACCATGTCTTTCACGCAGTTGTGAAGCACATTATCAAGTAATTGAGCGCGGTATTCTTCTTTATCTTCATCTGTCATGTTTTCTGGCAGATTAAGAGTAGGGAATTCTTCCATCACGTTGATACCAGCAAATGCTTGGCCAACAGAAACTAGAGCATGAAATTGCTCGAAGTTATCTAGAATGTTCTGAGCACTTGCAGGCATTTCGTCCCAAGACTCACGCACTGCTTCTTCAGACACTTCATGGATAGAGGTAACCATTTCGAACATTTGCTCTGGAACTTCGTCAAACTCAATAACTTTACGTAGTTCAGGAGAAATTGTTGCTAGATCGATTTTTTTGCTTTCGCTGTTAGTTGCTTCTGACATGGTGTGTCTCTCATTACAAAAAGGCGGGAATATTAATACCAAATGCATCAAATAGCTATACCCATGTGTCCGTAAGATGACCAGAATACCTGAGTTTGTTGAACTAACGTTCGTTGGTCATGTTTTGGTAGGGCAATTCTCAGTGTAATCGTTATAGACAATTGATTCCGTGATATTTAAACAAAAATATAGCACTTAATTATGAGTCGAATGCAACAACTCTATGAGTATGGTATATGTTTAATAAAGACAAAATAAGAAATGGAACGCGTTATGCAACCGACAGGGACATCAATGCGAATCCTCCTGGTTGACGATGTTCAGCTAGACAGGATGCAGTTGGCTATTCGTCTTAAGCAACTTGGACATATTGTAAAAGCGGTGGGTAGTGGGCTAGAAGCACTAAACACCTACGAGAGTTTTGATCCTGAACTGGTATTACTCGATATATCGATGCCAGATATGAACGGTTTTGAAGTCTCTCTTCATATCAGAGAAACCTTTCCCGACTGGATCCCAATAATTTTCCTGAGCAGTCACGAAGAGCCAGAAATGATTGCAAAAGCCATAGAGGCCGGCGGTGATGATTATTTAATTAAACCCGTAGATAAACTCGTACTGAACTCTAAGCTTATCGCAATGCAGCGTATTGCCCATATGAGACGAGAGCTTAAACAAGCGACAGCTCAATTGGAGAAAGTGAATCAACTTTTGACCCAGCAAGCGAATGAAGATGGCTTAACCAAACTCTATAACCGTCGTTATATCGATCATAAGTTAGAATCGATGGTTGCATGGCATGGCCGTCACAACATGCCAATGGCTTTGATTTTATTGGACGTCGATTTTTTCAAACCGTTTAATGATAATTACGGTCATATAGAAGGAGATCGTTGCTTGCAAGCCATTGCGAACCAACTTAAAGCAACATTTTGTCGCTCTGGCGAATACGTAGGGCGTTATGGCGGAGAAGAGTTTGTGGTTTTACTGGGTTGCACAGACGCCCAAACCGCAGAGAGAGAAGCAGAACGTATACAAGAGGCCATGTATTTTCTGGATTACCCACATGAGTATTCTAGTGTGTCTAGTAGAGTGACAGTGTCACAAGGTGTTTTTGTTTTTCAACCGACGGGAAAAGAGCAGCAGTCTGATTTGTATGCGACGGTGGATAGAGCGCTGTATACCTCAAAATCTTTAGGAAGAAATACACATACGGTGGTAAATGCAAGTTGAAACAAGCTGTTATCAATAGTTACGCCTTAGCTACACTGTCACTTTTTTCATTATGTTCTAAGGCTAATTCGATTCAAGATCAGATACAAAAAGAGTATGAAAGGAACTTTGCTATTGGGATCGTTCTGTCGGATAGCGATGTCTTTACGGTAGGATTTCATGATTTCGATCCGAACGAATACTTCAACATAGATAACGAAGACATTGGTACTCAAGATTCGGTTGATCTCAGAAAGAAGATCGCTGTATCAACGCTACCATTTAGTTTTGATTTGTTTGAACAAGAGGGAATACAAACTCACTATCTATTAAATGGCCGAGTTTATGCCTTAAGTACAGAGCAAGATGTGTATGTAGACCGACAAGGACAGATTCCAGATAAAAGTAAAGAGTTAGTCATGGGCGGATATATTGAGTTTGCTGGAGAAAAACACCTCACTGATAAGCTAACGCTTAGTGGCGCAATCGGCTCACACTTAATGTACTATCAAAACGATTATAGTTATCGTAGTAATGCACTGAATGACCTAAAACCATTTCTAGAAGGTGTATACCTAAACACCAGTGCTTGGGCGGTTGTCGGAGAAGTCAACACAAAGCTCAAATACCTAGAGCATGAATCGTGGGGGAAATGGTACCTCTGGTCGGCTCCTCACTATTTTTATGGTACTGGCTGGGGTAAAGCAAATAATGGTGATATTGGCAATCCGGAAGGCTGGTATTGGGTCAATGGAATAAAGGTGTTTTATGATTTTACCCACATTGGAGATACTGTGCAGTCAGTGTATTCGAGCTTCAATCGAGTTGATATTGGTGGTGATACAAGAAAACCCATGAATACTGTACACTACTACGAAGCTAGTGTTGGATGGTTAATGACACCACCATTTGACTCCGATTGGATAGATAATATCGGGATCGGATTAACGATCAATTATGGCAGTGCGTTAAAAGGAGGAAGCTTAGTCTTGTTCTTTAATCAAGATTAGTCAGCTAACTTTCGCTCTGGGGGATTAATGAAGCCTCACGCAATTGCGTCCAGCTTTTTTCGCTTTGTAAAGCGCTTCGTCCGCTAACTTAATCACGTCCTGAGGTGCTTGCCCGTTTTTGCTGTCGGCCGCTCCGAAACTTGCGGTAACAAAGACCGACTTTCTCCTCGAACTGTCGTTACCACGCTTTTTTTGACCTTGTTTATGGTTATCTGGGCGGGATTCTTCATCACGTAAAATCATCTCATACTCTGCAATGGATTTACGTGCTTCTTCTAAAAACTCTTTACACTCATCTGCGTACTTGCCTTTAAAGACGATGGTAAATTCTTCTCCGCCAAATCGATATACTTTTGCGCCACCGGGAGTTTTAGTTAGACGCGAAGCGACCATTTTTAATACGTCATCACCCGTATCGTGACCGTAGGTATCGTTAAACTTTTTAAAGTGGTCAACATCAAGCATTGCGATCGTGAACTTTTTGCCCATGTGTTTTAAGTCAAGGTCGAGTGCGCGCCTACTCGGGATCCGCGTTAAGCTATCTGTGAAAGCCAATTGATGGCTGGCAGAGGCAGCATAAATAATGATAAGCAATCCCGTTAGGGTAAACATGGTGCTAGATATGTATTGCACATCAAAGAAAATGAACGTCGCGGACGCCAGCACCATTGCAGAGTAGGTCATAGCATGGATGATTTCATTCTTCTTTAAAACAAGAATTCCGAGGAAGCAGACAATACCCACACAATATAAAACTAGAATAAAAGGCAGTTTAGAAACCGTAGGTACGATAAATAAAATGCCGCTTGTCCATTGTTCAAACCCACCTTCAACGTAATACGCTAACGTAAGGTAAGACCAAAGAACGAACATCGTTAACATCAAGAGGTAAGTAAACATGGCTCTTGAGTCGAAACCGTCTTTACTAAACAAAAATACCGCAAGAAAAGAAACAGGAAGTAGCGTGGCTAAAATGGTCAGCTCAAGTAAGGCTGTACCACTTTGAAGTGGAACTTGTAGCCTGTGCTGTATCACGAAATAGGCCAGTAACGTCGCTAAGCACACCATTGACTCCCGACCTTGCTTAAATGAATAGCAAAGGAGCAGTGCACAGCCTAACAGTATGTACGGCAAATTTGCGGCAATACCCCAGTTTGACTGAGTCATCTGAATGATGTTGTTCATGCTCGAACTCACTAATCCCAGCAACATAAATGGGAAAAGGAATCGAAAGCCTGATGAAGTCATTGATGATGAGGACATCTATTACAAATTGCCTGAAAATAGTTGATTATATAATTGGTTAGGTTAAGCGTTTCATCAATATAGATATTAATCTGCTATCGATTTTCATGCTTCGAGAACTAGCAAGAATACGTCTATTTGCTCATTTTCCCAAGTATTTTGGGAGACATTACGACAAAAAGAGAGAGATTGATTAAATTAAGAGCAATCAATAAGTTGTTATAAACAAGTCGTTGCTATACTTGTTTTCATAGAACAAGGGAGATTTGCCAATGCAGATAAGTTCAGATGTGCATAACTACATGGAAACACTTGTTGGACAAGTGCTCAGTTTGCCTCAGTTTGTAGAGCAGTATAACAACGAGCAACTCGCAGATATTGCGTGCCTTGCACTTATTCAGCTTAAACCTGTCTATATTCGTCATGATATTGATTTTCTATCTTCGCTTCCGGAACAAAAGCTCACCCAATTTAAGCAAAGTGCAGATATCGCGGTGAAAAACGCGGCAGAAATGGTGAAAGAAGACCGGCGTAAAAACCGAGATCATGATGTACCTGTAATTTTTACCCATACCAGTTATGATGAAGACAAAGAATTGGACTGGTATGAAAGACCAATCCTCAATGTCAATATTAAGTGATACAAGCTTAATCTATCGATGAGCTTACCCAAGGAGGAACCGTGGGATTTTTTTCGCGTTTGTTTGGTGGTAGTGAAAAGACTGCTGAAGTAAAAACTGTGGAACCAGTTGAGTACAAAGGTTTCCTTATTTACCAAGAGAGCCTTTCAGAGGGTGGGCAATACCGCATTGCTGGTCGAATAGAAAAGCAATACGACGATGAGGTAAAAACGCATCGATTTATTCGTTCAGATTTGCTCGGCTCGGAACAAGATGCCAATGAACTTATGTTGAAGAAATCTCAAATGTTTATCGATCAAATGGGCGATAAAATCTTCGACTAACAATTCACCGCAACTTGATTCCAATCATCTTAAAAAGAGCCATTAGTGTATATGCTGATGGCTCTTTCTTTTTTAGAGCTTAAATGTTTGTTAAGTCAGTATTTAATTATGATCTGGTTAGACCTCAGTCTAGTAAGGCATGGCGTTGTTATTTTTCGTGCTCAGAGCGACAATCATTCATTACTTAGCGTTATATGTAATGAAATTTAGTATTTAAATTACAAAACACTTGAAGTAATGAGACGCGTTCGATACAAACAGAATAATAACAGGGCTGTTAGTCAAGGTGTTATTGTGCAAATGGGTGGCCCCAAACACCATCTTTCGTTTGCAATTGTCTTGCGTGGTAAACAGATAGAAATAAAAAAGAGTTAGAGTAGAGCGACGCTCTGTTTTGGGACTAATTTATTGATATGTATACAAGGAGTATGCGTTTTGCAAATCGGTGTACCTAAAGAGATACTTGCGGGTGAATCGCGAGTAGCTGCATCGCCGAAGTCGGTTGAGCAGTTAATAAAGTTGGGATTCGATATCGCGATTGAATCCCAAGCGGGGGTGCTTGCGAGTTTCGATGATGCTGCTTATGAAGCTGCTGGTGCGAAAATCGTTTCTAGTGAAGAAGTTTGGGCATCTGGTCTTATTCTAAAAGTTAATGCGCCAATCGTAGATGAAGAACAAGGCATTGACGAAATCGCACTACTACAAGATGGTGCAACACTTGTTAGCTTTATTTGGCCTGCTCAAAACGCAGAGTTGATGGAACAACTTTCAAGTAAGAACATTAACGTTCTTGCCATGGATTCTGTTCCTCGTATCTCTCGTGCACAAGCCTTAGACGCGCTCTCTTCGATGGCTAACATCGCTGGGTATCGTGCGGTTGTGGAAGCAGCTCATGAGTTTGGTCGTTTCTTTACAGGTCAAATCACGGCTGCCGGTAAAGTACCACCAGCGAAAGTATTGGTCGCTGGTGCGGGTGTGGCTGGTTTGGCTGCAATCGGTGCTGCGGGTAGCCTAGGGGCTATTGTTCGTGCATTTGACGTTCGCCCAGAAGTAAAAGAACAAGTTGAGTCCATGGGAGCAGAGTTCCTGACCGTGGATTTCCAAGAAGACTCTGGTTCTGGTGACGGCTACGCAAAAGAAATGTCCGATGACTTCAACAAAAAAGCGGCAGAGTTATATGCAGAGCAAGCTAAAGATGTTGATATCATTATTACAACGGCACTAATCCCTGGCAAACCTGCTCCGAAGCTGATCACCAAGGAAATGGTCGACAGCATGAAAGCGGGCAGTGTCATTGTTGACTTGGCAGCTGCTAATGGCGGTAACTGTGAATACACAGTTAAAGACCAAGTTATCATGACAGATAATGGCGTAAAAATTGTTGGTTACACTGACATGGTCGGCCGTTTGCCAACGCAATCTTCTCAACTTTACGCGACAAACCTTGTTAACCTTCTAAAACTGCTGTGTAAAGAAAAAGACGGTAACATCAATATTGATTTCGAAGATGTTGTTATCCGTGGTGTCACCGTGGTTAAAGAAGGTGAAATTACATGGCCTGCGCCACCAATCCAGGTTTCAGCGCAGCCGCAAGTGAAACAAGAGCAACCTGCGAAACCAGAGCCTAAAGTAGAAGAACCTACCTCTCCAACGAAGAAAATTATTGGTGTAGCCGCGGCAGTAGGTGCTTTTGCTTGGATTGCATCGGTTGCGCCGGCAGCGTTCCTTTCTCACTTTACTGTATTTGTTTTAGCTTGTGCTGTCGGCTACTACGTGGTTTGGAATGTTACCCATGCACTTCATACTCCGCTTATGTCGGTAACGAATGCTATCTCCGGCATTATTGTGGTTGGTGCATTACTGCAAATTGGGCAAGGTAATGGGGTCGTTTCATTCCTATCCTTTATTGCTGTATTGATCGCCAGCATCAATATCTTCGGTGGTTTCACCGTCACCAAGCGTATGCTTGAAATGTTCCGCAAAGATAAATAGGAGTTACAATGTCTGCAGGATTAGTACAAGCAGCTTACATTGTTGCTGCATTATTTTTCATCATGAGTTTGGCGGGGCTTTCAAAGCAAGAGTCCGCTCGTAATGGTAACTACTATGGTATCGCAGGTATGACGATCGCGCTGATCGCGACGATCTTCAGCCCTGATGCTCAAGGCTTTGGGTGGATCATTATTGCGATGGCGATAGGTGGGGCGATCGGTATTTTCTATGCGAAGAAAGTAGAAATGACCGAGATGCCAGAACTGGTTGCGATACTACACAGCTTTGTAGGTTTAGCTGCGGTTTTAGTTGGCTACAACAGTTACCTTGATACGCCAGAAGCAGCAACTCATGCTGAACATGTTATCCACCTTGTAGAAGTATTCTTGGGTGTCTTCATTGGTGCCGTAACCTTCACGGGTTCAATTGTTGCATTTGGTAAGTTACGTGGTGTGATTTCTTCTTCGCCGCTTAACCTTCCTCACAAGCACAAAATGAACCTTGCAGCGGTTGTGATTTCTACGCTTCTTATGATCTACTTCGTAAAAGCAGATGGCAGCATGTTCGCTCTGATTGTGATGACACTGATTGCGTTCGCGTTCGGTTACCACTTAGTTGCTTCAATTGGTGGTGCTGATATGCCAGTTGTCGTTTCAATGCTGAACTCATATTCAGGTTGGGCAGCAGCAGCAGCAGGTTTCATGCTCGCAAATGATCTATTAATCGTAACAGGTGCGTTGGTTGGTTCTTCAGGTGCGATTCTTTCTTACATCATGTGTAAAGCCATGAACCGTTCGTTTATCAGTGTTATTGCTGGTGGCTTTGGTCAAGAGATTGTGATTTCAGGTGACGAAGAGCAGGGCGAACATCGCGAAACAACGGCAGAAGAAGTCGCTGAAATGCTGAAGAACTCAAAATCAGTAATCATCACCCCAGGATATGGTATGGCTGTAGCGCAAGCGCAGTATCCAGTGCATGAAATTACTGACGTACTTCGTTCAAAAGGTATTGAGGTTCGCTTTGGTATTCACCCAGTAGCAGGTCGTCTTCCGGGACATATGAACGTGTTACTTGCTGAAGCGAAAGTACCGTATGATATCGTTCTTGAAATGGATGAAATCAATGATGACTTCGTTGAAACAGATACCGTACTGGTTATCGGCGCTAACGATACGGTAAACCCAGCAGCTCTGGAAGATCCGAACAGCCCGATTGCTGGTATGCCTGTACTGGAGGTTTGGAACGCGAAAAATGTAGTGGTATTCAAGCGTTCAATGAATACTGGTTACGCAGGTGTACAGAACCCACTGTTCTTCAAAGAAAATACATCAATGCTATTTGGTGATGCGAAGGAAAGTGTCGAGTCTATTTTTAAAGCACTCTAACCATTGTTGATTTAAAACTATACAGGGTCAGCAATCGCTGGCCCTTTTTTGTTCCGTTTCAATGTTATAGTAATGCAAATCCTTCTGTTAGCAGATGTCAATTGCTTGTAGATTGATGTATAGTTTTGGCTAATGTAACAAGTGACGGTAACAGTTTGATTAAAAAGTTTTTGCTCGGTTTTGCAACTGTATTGCCGCTTTTTTCGGCACCTGCATTTTCCGATTCACTACCAGAAAGAATAGATACGTTTACAGAGCTATTTAATTATGAAGTAGCTCTTAAATCGTATGATATTCGTATTCTGCAATCAAATTATCCTACCAAGTTACTTGCGCCAGATTCGCTTCTGCCGCAAACGTCTGACTATCCGTTAAAAGATATACAACAGCTTTACAGCTTAGCGAATACTTGTCGTGGTAAATTGCCACTAAGTCCTTTAATTACTGAGCCGTTAGTATTTACAAGAGCTATCTGTAAAGGGACGCAACTGACACCACGTTGGTTCTCGCGTAGTGGCCTCATTCACCCAGGTGGTGGGACTTATGCTGCACGCTATGTGGATAAGTATCCAGAACTCAAACCAAAGCTTGCTCAATACATGCATATTAAAGAGCGTGACAATGAGGAAGGGGATGAGTTGTTAGAAAGCTTGAAAAACATGGACGACGACGCCATTAATGCTTTGATTGCAGGCGCGAGCATGTTTATCGAAGGTAACGAACTTTGGTTACGACGTGGTGACCGTTACTTTGTTTTCGAGAAAGATATCTGGGAAGAAAACGTCGCTAATGCGGGTCTGTCGTACGCTCTAGCGTCTCAAAGCAAAAGTTGCTTTGTTAAACGAGGCAATATTTGTTGGGATGTAGAAGATCACTCACAAGTTTTGCGGATCAGTATGATCATACTGGTAATCGCAAATATTCTTCTAGTGATTGGTTGGGCTGTATACCGCTGGAATAGTAAGCGAGAAGAGCTCCGTAGTAGAATGCTTGTGTTGCAAATTTTAACGCATGAGCTCAGAACACCGATTGCATCTCTATCACTGACGGTTGAGGGCTTTCGCCGAGAGTTCGAGCATCTACCTGAAAGCGTATATGACGAGTTCCGCAGATTGTGTGAAGATACACGTCGTTTGCGTCAATTGGCAGAAGCGAGTAAAGATTATTTGCAATCTGATAACCAAATGCTTGCAACAGACTGGGTTCCGTCTGTCGCAGACTGGTTAGAATTTAAGATCGAAGAAGAATTTGATAGTGCCGTGCTTTTCAACATCAATGAAGATGTGGCTGCTAAAGTTAATGTGTACTGGTTAGGAACTTGTATCGATAACTTGCTTCGTAATGCGCTTAAGTACGGTATTGCACCAGTTGAATTGGATGTTTCAACTAGTGAAGAAAAAATAGTATTCCAAGTCCGAGATGCTGGTGGCCTAACGGCTAAAGATTGGGCAAATTTGAAGAAACCGTTCGTCAGTAAGAGCGGGTTAGGACTTGGGTTAACAATCGTTGAATCTATGGTAGGCCGCATGGGCGGAAAAATGTCCCTGATGGGACCACCTACAACCTTTATATTGGAGATACCTTGTGAAACAGACACTGCTTCTCGTTGAGGACGATAAAAACTTGGCTGATGGCCTGTTAGTAAGCCTGGAACAAGCAGGATATGAGTGTTTACATGTGGAACGTATTGCAGACGTAGAACCACAATGGAAAAAAGCTGACTTGGTTATTCTCGATCGCCAACTCCCAGATGGTGACTCTGTACAATGTCTCCCAGAATGGAAACAGATTAAAGACGTACCAGTTATCTTGCTAACGGCACTTGTTACCGTAAAAGATAAAGTTGCAGGCCTTGATTCCGGCGCGAACGACTACTTAACGAAGCCTTTTGCTGAAGCGGAACTCTTTGCGAGAATCCGTGCACAGCTACGAGCACCGGATTCAGCAGAGCAAAGCAGCGCTGATAAAGTGATCACAAAAGACTTAGAAATTGATCGTTCAACTCGTGAAGTTACCTATAAAGATGAGCTAATTACGTTAACTCGTACAGAGTTTGATCTACTGCTATTTTTAGCGTCGAACTTAGGTCGCGTGTTTACTCGTGATGAGCTACTTGACCACGTTTGGGGTTACAATCACTTCCCAACGACACGTACTGTGGATACGCACGTATTGCAGCTTCGTCAAAAACTGCCAGGACTGGAAATTGAAACACTTCGCGGTGTTGGCTACAAGATGAAAGCATAAGTCATAATGAAAACACTACTCCCCGTAGTTCTCTCATTAGCGTTAGTGAAACCAGTCCATGCAATGGACTGGTTTCAAACCAACACGCCTTTAACGCAGGCACATCAACACTTACTTGAAGATGATCTTGCCGGTATGTTCAACTCTCTTGTTGAACTGTGGCAAACGGAACCAAGTAAAGATTTGACTCCTCATCTCAATGACCTTCTTGGTCAGTCTCTATCTAAAAACTGTGGCAAGTCTCTCACTGGTGTAACGCTGCCTGAATGGATAAGTGGCGTGAACGTTATTCGTCAGACCATCCAAAGCCCTGGGCGAGATACATTTAGGTTAGTGATCAAGCTAAGAGCTACAACTGACATCGAAAATATTTCATTTAATCGATGGGTGGATGATTCTATATCCGCAGACAGTTCATTCAGTTATGAAGAACAGCCGAGCGGTACGGAATTAGCCAATGAGCGTAGTTATTCGAAACGCTATAACCTCACGGGTAAGCTTGAAGCAGGCTTGTATCACTTAACTATTGTTTCTAAAGATAAACAAGAGTATCGAACTTGGGTAATATTAGGAGATTCCAATTCTTCGCAATATGTTCGTTGGACATCTAAAGAGAATTGGAAAGTAGAAAAGAGCGCGCTTCGTAATCCCCATTGTCCATTACCGCAACTTGAAGTTGGTTTATATGACTACATTGATGGTCAATACGAGCAAATGTGGAAAAAGACGTACGAGTCTAACTATCCCAATTCACTAGAGCTTGCGGGCGTCCCAAATGATAGATACGTGCTAGCAGTGAGTATCAACAGTCGTCGTTGGCAGGGCGATATAATTGTTGAGCAAGCTCAAACTATTAGCCGAACCTATGATCTTTCCCAAGAAGAATAGTTAAAGAAATACCATTTGTGCCGATAAAGGTTCAGGAAGAACCAAAATCACAAGTGTAGTATGAAAACCAAATATAAAATTCTAGCCACCTCTGTTGCCACCACACTTTTCGCAAACGTTGCTTCGGCTGCCACTTATGCGATAGAAGCTCGTAGCGATGCGATGGGTGGTGTTGGTACGGTATCAGCAACTTATCTGACTGCTCCTTTTTTCAACCCGGCACTTACTGCAATTTATCGCCGAAACGACGACGCAGGAATGATCGTGCCAAGTTTTGGTGGTAACTACGATGATCAATATGATCTTGTCGATGAAATCGAACGCATCAGCAAATTGACCGATGTCGATGAAATCAAAAAATCGATGAATGCCATAGATGGAAAAAAAACTGACTTTGATCTTGGTGGCGTTGTCGCTATAGGTATTCCTAATAAATTTTTATCTGCAACTGCTTACGGTAAGTTATACACTGAATCATTCGTACAACCAAAAGTAGATACGTCAGGTACTAATCCGTTAGACGATAGCTACGTACAAGGTGTTTCTATTGGTGTTGCTGAAGCAGGTGTATCACTTGCTAAATACACCAACTTTATGAATCAACACCTTTCATTTGGTGTTACGCCTAAACTTCAGCGTATTTATACGTACTCTTACGCCACGAGTTTTCAGAATTTCGATACCAAAGACTTACGTGAACATGAGACAGCGGAAACGATGTTTAACTTGGATGCGGGCGCGCTTTGGTTCTTTGGCCCATATCGTGTCGGTATTTCAGCAAAAAACTTGATCGGAAGAGACGTTAAAACAAAATCGTTCATGTATGGCAGTGATACGATAAAATCATACGAATACAGCATGCGTCCCGTATATACGGTCGGGGCAGGGATTGTTGCCGATTACTTTACTATGAGTGTCGACTACGATCTTAATGAAGAAAAACGTTTTTCATCCTTTGATGATAATACGCAAATGATTCGAGCTGGTATTGAATTTGATATCTTGCGTCAACTGGCATTGCGAGCGGGTTATATGAAAAACTTAGCTCGAAGTAGCGACGAAGGTACCATTACTGCGGGTATTGGACTGTCTCCACTTAAGTTGATCGAATTAGATATTGCTGCTCAGTACACGAACGAGAACGCAATGGGGGCATCCATTAATTTCCTTGCGACCTATTAATTGAATCGTTATAGTCTGCTCCTCAAAATGAGGAGCTTTTTTATGTTTGACGATTTACCCCCTCTATCTCACCAAGAGCAACAACAAGCTGTAGAGAAAATTCAAGAATTGATGGCGAAGGGCACAAGTACAGCAGAAGCCATCAAAATTGTTGCCGAACAGATTCGATCTGAGTACGCAGAAAAACAACAGCAACAAAACTAATTAATTCATATCAGGGCTTTGGCCCTGTTTTTTTTGGTCTCATATTATCCTCAAATATTTTCACACCTTAACGTAGTTACGTCGTAACGTTATTTCTATACCTTTCAATTTATTCAACTTCCTCTATTCCGTACTAAGCGATTGGTAAAATTTTACTTGTTTAAGTTAACCTTGATGCGTTCTGGCTTGAACGAGTGTGGGGTGAAATGCTATCTTTTAAATTAAAATTAATAAATTCAGTAACTTGTGTTGGTCTTTTTATCTTGTGGTTATGTTTTGAACACCTTTTGGTGTAATTAAGTTACAAGATGATGATTGGGTATGTTTTCAAGTAGAGGATTATGCTGCAAAGATAAAAAAGACACGTTGTAACAGAAAAATAAAATCTGAATATACTTATATAGTGACGTTATATAGACAGTAAGTGCTCGCAGACGTATGTCGGTTTTAAGTTGAACATAGGAGTGTTGGACTCTGTTTTAACTCTAAATCTTGTCTTTAATTCAGTGTCGTCTATGAAATAACTCTTAATCTTGATCGATGGATTACACGAAAAAATTACTTATTGCCAAGTGGTTTTACTAAACTAGGCGACGTTGTAATTAGGAATATAAAACAAGCTGCAATAGAAATTGACAGGGTTTAGAAGCGTAGTGACGGCGTAACGTGGGTTTATTTGCTTTAGTTACATAGTTATGTACATCTTAAGGAGGAGAACAAAATGGGCCACATATCAATAACTGGTTCCTAAGTCACTAGTTGACTTCACGAGCCTTCAATGGCTATTAGATAGCTGATCGCTCGGCTGTTTCCACATTCTTATATCAAACTCCCATATTTTCATGAAATATCAGTTTAGACATTGCATTCGCTCTTAGTGAACTAGACTTACTATAAGCACATGAAAACTAACTAGGAGAGAAAGAATGAGTTACAAGCACGTTTTAGTCGCTGTTGATTTATCTCAATCTAGCCAAGTCGTTATCGAAAAAGCAATAACTCAAGCAAAGAACTCGAACGCCAAACTTTCATTCGTTTATGTGGATGTTGATCGTGTGATCATGGAGCCGAAAGAAGAACAAAAGTTGCAAAAGGAGCTACAAGAACTCGCTGATAAATGCCTATATCCAGTACACGAGACGATGGCAGTTATCGGCGACCTGCATATCAAATTGTCGGGAATCGTAAAAAAAGAGGGAATAGACCTAGTTGTCTGCGGTCATCATCATAATTTATTGAGCCGTTTCTTTTCATCGGTACCAAGGGTAGCGAATGAGGTTGAAGCGGATTTATTGATTGTTTACTTGGATGAGTGACAGTAACGCAGGTTTGTGCCGCATCTTTTGTAATCCCGTTTTTCGCATATTAAAAAGCCGAACGTTTGCGTTCGGCTTTGCGTATGATTGACAACAAAATAACTAACCAGGAATGGCAGATGCCTCTTGGGATAAAATAGATGCAGACTCTGCGTTTGACTGTAAATCAAAATGCACGTTAACTTGCACACCTTCTCGCTCAAAAGTGACATCATCAAAATCGGTCATAGCAATTTTGAATCCATTTCTAGCAAAAAAGCCAGTCACCATAGTTCGCTGCTTAATTTCTAGTGCAGACGCGAGTAACTTATCCATGGCATTCTCCTTGGTTATTGTGGGGATATGGGTAGAAGATACACGCAGAACAGTATGAAATCAATTTAATATAAAACTGCTTTCGATTAAATTTTTAATGTAAGTCAATCTATCGTTTAACCCGCGTGATTTATTCCACGCAAAGCCTTGATAATGAAACGGTATAGCATCTCATGTTGTGATAGCAAGCATAAAGTTGGGGATTTTCATAAATGCTTGCCGAGGCTCTTTGAAACAATACGTTACAAAGCTTCTCGCTAGACCTCATGAGTTATCAAAGGAAAATTATAAACCTGAAAAGCCATCCTAAAGTGATTCATTTTTCAATATTTTTGATAACTCAGACCTAATAAAAGTAGATATTTCAGCTAGCTTTCTTGGTAAAGGGTTTTGATAAGGGTAGGCGATATACATGGAGCGTTCTATATCAAAATTTTGTGAAATTTGGATATTTTTGCCTATATGGTTACCTTTTACAAGGTAATTTGGAATGACGCCAACCCCAACCCCCTCAGAGACAAAGTTTATTAAAATAGAGGTGTTATCAACTTCGATAACGTCAGTGTACTGCCTTTTAATCGATTCCTTATTCGAGTGATTCTTGTAGATTAATAGCGTGTTATTATTGGCATTGTTAAATGTAGATATTAAAACATCGTTATAATCACCGATTTTATGTGCAATCAGAGTGTCATCAATAATATTATTAAGCCTAATCGCTAAATCTACATTGCTTTCTAATAAATTCTCAACATTGTTACTTGATGATATTTCAAAGTTCACTGCTGGATATCGTTCTTGTAAGCCTTTAAGAACAGAACCAAAAATAGAAGAGGCTATAGAATTGGGCATTGTAATTTTAAACTTTCCATTAATGCATTCACTCAACGAGCTAGCTCTGTAATTTAACTCCTGCAAGCTCTCTAACGTTTTGATGGCAAGCTCTCTAATGCTTTCGCCATGATCAGTTAAAACGAGTTTTCTTGTTGTCCTGTGGACGAGTGTTACACCAAGTTGCTTTTCTAATGCCGCTAACTGCCTGCTGACTTGAGCTTTCGACTTTCCAAGTTCTTTTGATGCCTCTGTAAGAGAGAGGTGTTTACAAATGGCTGCAAAGCAGACCAGCTCATTGTTCATCAATTCCATGATTGTTACCTTTTTGCAACTCTGAGTCACGTTGTCTTTTAACGGGAGCGAAAGTATAACTTGCATCAACGGAGGGGGACAATGATATTTAAAAGCCGTCATGAAATAATGGCAGACTACTACCTTAATAAAACTATATTGGATATTAAGTTAAACAAATATCCTGAAGAAATTAACTCAATCGACTTAAATAACGAAACGGAAAATTTAAAAATAAAAATTCTCTCTCGTGAAATTACTAAGTTAGATTCAGGTGATTTAATTGTCGATTGCGCATCATTGATAATGACTCATTCAAAATCGACAAAAGCAATAATAAAGATCGAACTTGAAAATAATCCTTTAAATTATAAAGTTAAAAATGTGAGAATATTTAAATATGAAGACTGCAATACAAAATTCGAAAAGATCTGTTTATCAGAAAGGTACATTGTATAGAATAATAAATAATATTAGTGCTTTGTATACAAAATCGTTAGTAAAATTATTTGGTGAAGAGTTGAGAATCCATCATTGCAAACATAAAATTAATGTAAGAACCACTAGTGAGTTGAGTGAACATATGAAGAAAGATCTAGGTATAGATTGAAAAGTAGAGAGTTTACGTTCCTATAAAGCTAATGTAATAATTACACTTTTGGAGATGAACAATACGTGCCCATAAGTGAGAACATTGAATTTTCTCATCCTTTCGATAACTTAAAACATAAGTTATCGAAAGGATATAATGAGCAGTAAATTTGCAGACAAAGGCTTTAAGCAATCGTTAGGTTGCTTATCTGATATAACTTAAACACTAGTCATGACCAGCAGAGTTAGTATCAGAACTTAAAAAACGCCAGCCAAAGATCTTGTTAACTCAGAAAGTTGGAGAGAAATAATGGAATATCCGATCCAGTTGTTCGGTTACTTGAATGAGCAAGATGCAGAACCAACGTGCATGGTGTCGAACGTAACCTAAGACACAGTGCAGGAACTTAATCAGCTACACGGTTTTAAAGTTGATGACTGGTTCTTATCAAGTGGCCGCTGCGGTGAAATAAAAGTTCACGGCCCATACAAGACAGCTGATGAAGCTTGCAAGGCCGCAGCAGCCAAATACGGTGTAACTAAGCTATCATCGCCAATGCTAATCTTCTAACTCTAAAGTGCGTATTATGGGCGCTTATTTTGAATACGATTGCATATGCGTATCCTATCAAATGTCTCTCTTTTGAGGGACAATTCAATGAAGTATCACGAAATGACTAAAAACTATATTTTTCGTGAACTTGAATGTGGTTTAGCCGTCGAAGAAGCTGCCAAACTTTGTTTAAAAAGTGTGAGGACGGTCAAACAGTGGGATAAGGGAAAAGCCATTCCGCCGGAGTGTAAAAGGCTGATGCGCATGAACAAGGGTAGAGAGCTGAGCATCTGCGATGGGTGGGAAAACTTCGTAATGAGGCATGACCGCTTAGAGTTGCCGACTGGTCAACGGGTGACGCCTCAGCAAGTATTGATTGGCGTAGCGTTATTAGAATTGGGGGCTTCAAATGATAGAGAAGTCGCTCACCGAATCCTGAAGTATGCGAGAGTGTTGAAGAATATGGTGTAATAAAAAAGGCTCCGAGTGGAGCCTGTATGATTTAGCAAAATATTTAATGCCAACAACCTTGTCCATTAAAATAAGACGGGTCACGAGGCAGTTTGCGCAGCGTGCTTTCATCTTGTAAGTAACGCTTCTCGAAATTTGCTCGTTTAGCTCCCCAGGCGGGTAATTCTCTAAGTACACTAATTACTCCTTGAACCTCTGGAGTGTCAAAACCATATCCACGAGACAAAAGATCTTCTAAAACTGGATACAAATCCTTATAAATTCGGTTTGCATCAGCTTTTGAATCTAGTTGACCTTTCATCTTCATTAAAAGAGAACCTAGAGGGGATGCTTTTCCTAACTGTTCAAGAATTGCGTTCATGAGCTATTACCTTCGCTATGTATACATTAAGTATTAACTGAATAAAGAATACAAAATAGTAATCATCAGGGAGAGTCTGGTTACTATAAAGTATCATCGGACAAACATTTTCAACGATGGTCATGAGCACAAAACTGATGCCAATGTAGGTTCGAATTTTAGAGTCGATTACATCAGCGCCCATGAAAACTGAAAATAAAGTCACAATGACGGCATATGTAATCAATGTTGAAAAGAAAGAAATTACTTGTTCTAAGACACTAGCTACCATGCCATAAGCATTTAGAAACGCAGAACCGACAGTTAAAAATGCGAATAGTACGATCGCTTTCTTTTGATTATTAATATTAAGCACGACTTATACCTAATGTTGAAATGACGAACAATTATATTAAAAAGCTCGAGCATTTTTAATCTCAATGACCACAAATAGTTATTTTTCCTACAAAAAACATCACCCTAACTACACAACTGCACTCGTTCATCTCATTTGATATTCACTAAGGTGCACATAGGTGGGTGGGGTTTTTACTGATACTAATATGTAGAAAGATACCAAATGTATTGGAACAATATTGGACAATGAAACTTGGTGATGAATAACCTATTCTACGGCGTATTATGGGCGCTTATGTTGAATATGATTGCATATGCGTGTCCTATAAAATGTCTCTCTTTTGAGGGACAATTCAATGAAGTATCACGAAATGACTAAAAACTATATTTTTCGTGAATTTGAATGTGGTTTAACCGTCGAAGAAGCTGCCAAACTTTGTTTGAAAACTGTGAGAACGGTCAAAGAATGGGATAAGGGGAAATCCATTCCGCCAGAGTGTAAACGCTTAATGAGGATGAATAAGGGTAGGGAATTGAGCTCTTGTGAAGATTGGGAAAACTTCGTAATGAGGCATGATCGATTAGAGCTTCCAACTGGCCAACTAGTTACTGCACAACAAGTGCTGATTGGTGTGGCTCTGTTAGAGTTAGGTGCTTCAAATGATATTAAGATTGCTCACCAACTATTGAAGTATGCAAGAGCACTAAAGAAAATAGTTTAATTGAAGGCTCCGGTTGGAGCCTCAATGGAAACTAAGCCGGATTATCTAAGTATGGTTTGTCTTGCTTAACATATGGCTTAAACTCATCATGTGTTAAGAATGTCTTATCTAACTCTTCTTTAGCTCTTGGACCAGTATGTTCTCTTAGATACGCTCGGTTCTTAATAGACTTAGACTTTCCTACCAATTCAAGATGACGATCTAGCTCATAATCTTCTGAAAAATTTACATATTCTGAATCTTTCATAATAAATCCTACAAATAGAATGCAGTGCAACATTGCACCTATTTGGATATGTGGATGAAAATATACATTTCAAGGTGTTCATTATAACCATTAGCGCAAATCAGTTAGTTAACTCACAAAAATGTCCAGCTTTGAGTCAGGGTTCCAACGGAACATCTCTAGGATTTGATCATAAACTAATCATCAAACCTGTGAGGTCGATTACGATCTAATACACCTTATTTTTCTATTCCACTTCTAATGATTCTGGCCAAATAAAGTAAGGACCAAAACGCTTACTGTACTTGAACTCACCACCTAACGATTTTCCTTCTTCGGTTAAAGAATGTTTTCCATCATCGAAAGATAAGTAGCCCTTGCTTACACACATCTGAAGGAAATCATCTGTTTTAATCTTGAGCTTCTTGGCTAGTTTGGATGAAGTAAGCTTGGCTTGTTCTGGTTCTTCACTTTTAGCAGGGTCATTGACAGATGATGTAATCTTCTCTAACGAAATACGAACTTCATCGCTAATACGAATAATGCGTTGCGCTTCCTCATAAGAATCTTTGTAGACATCGGGGTCTTGGTCACGATCAATGAAGATGCCCATTTCGTTATTGTTTACTTGGCTGAACTCATAGAGGTTTAAACTTGTAATGATACAAGCACTTTCGTTCATGTAGCACTTTGCATGGAGATTTTTGCAAAAACTCGTACGTACAAAGGAGAGACCTTTAAGCCAGTTGATCTCATCAGGTTGTAGTTCGCTTTTGCCATAGACAATTCTGATGTCGATTTTTAATCGGTCTTTATCTTCTAAAAGCTCTCGAATTCGATCATTAAGCTTAAGAAAAGGGCTGATAAGGATCAGTCTTTCCGATGCGTTCTTGATAAGCTCTTCGAGATAGTAGTTTGTAGCACTTGTATTTAAAAACTTTGCCATTTCATATCCTTAACATATAAAACCTAGCACACATAGGCTAAGACTAAGGAAATATTGGATCAAGTAGCAAAGATTAAAAACGCGTGGTCAAATACCACGCGTGCCAAATCTATGTTAAACGCTTTGTTATGTTCTTGGCTCCAACAATGTACTTGATACTCGCTCTTCATAAGCCGTCAGTTCTTCATCAGATACCCCTTTAGCATCCGGTAAAGCAGCTTTTGCCAATGCTTCAAAATAGTTGGACTTTATTGTGTCTAAGTGTTTTTGGGCATTTTCGACTGGACGTGAATGGTATGATTTGGGAGGCATTGCACCATAAACCGCATCCGCTATTAACTGAGGCAGTTTATTGGTAGCACAAATAACACAAACACCTATTTCTCCTTGTGCACCTATCCAGGAGCCTGTAACTTTTCTCTCTCCGCAGATGAAACACTTTCCCTTCGAATCAATTACTACCATGTTTGACCTCATTTTCCTTTTTCGATAAGAACATAACTCCCCTTAAACAGTTTGTTATGTGAATTCACACATCGTGGAACAGTTTAAAATCAATTAGCAGACGGTGTTGAGCAAAGAACCTAAAGTAATCATCTTCAATGTCCTGCTTCCCCAAAAAGGCTATTAAAGCTCTCTTTGACGTACCACGCACGGTTTCAACTACAGCCTTATAACGATTGATAAATTTGGTTTTACTTTGCTTTGGCCAATCTGACATATCGATTTCAACGTAGTATGGCCGTACGTTTTTCTTATCAACCCACTTACCCCGGGAAAGCTCGATCCTCAAAATATCATTAACAACTTCTGCTAATTTCCACGATAATGTAGAGTAGTAAACTTTAGTTTCCTCACCCTGCAAACGGAAACGTTGCTTTCCTAAGGTGTTTTCAATTCGTTGAAAAACTGTAGCATATGTATCTGCATTAACTCCTTCAAAAAACAGCTCCCTATCTCTGTCATGGGGGAAGTCGAAGTACTCATTAACGATACTTTTGAACGAACTCGTCTCATAGTTTGATTTGCGATTGTTGTCTGGAAACTCATTGGAGTTCCTTGTCCCAAGCCTTGCTTTTCTAATTCCGGGTTTACTGGAAGTACCAGATGCTTCTGAGGCACTTTCTTTCCTTAACTTAAAGCGGTTGGGGTATATCAATGGAAAACCCTCTTCAGAAGCTAACCTAGAGCGCAGTCCTTTTTTCCTTATTTTTGATGCGCTTTCAGTTTCACACCATGATTTATGGTTCCGATCAGGAAACGTTTTAAAGTAAGGCTTTCGTAAGTTGAAGTCTTTTATGTATGAGCAAGGAACCAGTGGTACCTCGCACTCATCACAGCAAAAATCTGTTTTCTCAACATTTTCCATAAAATATAGATCTTCAGCCGTGACAACTTCACCGGATTTTAGTACTCGTGCTTCATCCATTTTTACCTCCTTTCACATAACGCTTGTATACGGCTATTCGCCTCCTATTATCCGCACATTGTGCAGTTTCCTTTCGATATGCTCAATAGGCAAACTTCATAGTTTCAATGAGATAAATCTATTGCATAGGTGTTTGATTGCTTATTTGAGCCTAATCACGGTTTCATCGAACAGTTGAAGCATGGTGGAATTTACCCCCGTGATACAGAACGGGGGTTTGCCCTCCGCTGCGCTCCTCCTCCTCAGTCTTCGTCGTCGTCACTTATTGTCGGGCAACCGCCAAATAGAAGAATCAATCTCGACACTCGATTGATTTAGAGAACTATGGGAGAGGTGAGATAGAGCCGACACTTGGGAGTGCCCTGGGCGTTTTGAATGGTCTAGCAGGAAAGGAGGGCGGCAGAACCCAAGTGAGTTTGGGTTGCTAACCGCGCCGATTAAGTGGAGTGGCTATCTTTAGTTAAGTGGGCGGCTTGGTGCCCCGTCGTCGCTCCGCAACTCCTTATCCCTGCGGGGCTGTTTTTGTGGAGACAAATACCAACCGAGAAAAATCCCCAAAGAGAATATCCAAAGCAAATCTAAGAACTCCAAGGAAGCGGAAACCCAAAAGAGCAACTCAGCCCCCTTTAAACTCACTGTAGCCCAACTGACAAACCCAGTAATACAAATCAGCGAAGTCATAGCCACCACGAAGAATCCAGCGCTTATCCCTTGCAACTTGTCTATAAAATTCATACAGCCTTACCTCACATCAAAAAAGAGTTTTCAGTCATCGCTTGACCACGTAGAGAGCCAATACTGGCGACATCCGTCTCAATGGAATCATCACGACCACCACGGTCATTAGTGGATGGTTCGCACGTTATCAGGCTTTTAAGCTCACCTTGCTTGAGAACCATTAAGCATTCGTCCAATAGCTCAAATTGGACATCCACCGCTTCGAGATAACGTTTGTTGATTGAATAAAGCCCGTCGTCGGTATAGGCGTTAATCACCACATCAAAGTTAGCCGTTCTCAGATTGATTCCGTTTTTCTGTTTAATGATCGTCTTCTTATGAAAACCAGACAGATAAGCAGATTGAAGCCCCTCAAAATAGAGAACATCCGTTACAGGAACAAAAGGAGAGCCGCTTTGCTGACTACTCGAATTAGCAGTCCCACCGCTAGATAAAACAGAATCCCCTTGAGTAGACGTCGAAGCCCGTCCAGCCGGAACAGGTTCCAAATTTTGGCTGTTAGTTTTCGTCTCAAATTCATCTGTTGAAACCTGACTTTCATCTTCAGTAAGTAAATCCATAGCGCCATAAATAAAATACACCGGACAAGCAATCATTAAGAACAAGGCTAGAAAGAATTTCGGAGAACGAAACAGCGTATTCAAGCCACCTGATTTAGTAGCCGCACCCGTACCCGTAGACTTATAAAGTAGATGCGCTTCCAAAGGGATTTTTTGAGGGAATAGGTTTGCGTCTTTCTTTTGCGGAATAACTGGTTTAGTCACATTGGTAGGGTGTTTGTATATCCACGGTTTACGCTTAGCAAAGAAAAAACCATCCCTATTTTTGTGAAAGAAAGCTTGCTCAGCACACGCCTTGATTGAGCTATCTATCTGTTGCCAATCAGGAGAGAGCAACTCAATATCCCAGTTGTATTTTCGATGACGCATAAAGCCCTCGTTATAAGTTAACGGGTAGATTATGCGACCATTTTCGTCGTATTCAGCCACGCCTAAATCGTCTATCTCACACGATTGCAACGTACTCAAATCGACAGGAACGTGGCGAGAATCGAAAAACTCCTTATAGCCTTTAGGTAGGTTTGGGAGGAATTCCTCTAAAGGGCGATATTTAATTTTTCGACCATCAAAGCCGATGTTTTTAGAAAAGATATCCTGACACTCATCGATGACAATGAGCGCATTAAGAGGGCACCAACAGAAGAAATGCTGCCAAAGTTCAATACCAATTTCAGAGCGCGAGAAAATACGAATCAACTTAGCAGATGAAGGGAATTTAATATTCAAGCGCTTTTCAATTTCTTCTAAGGGCTGCATACCCTCAAAGTTAGTCACCACAACGCGACCAGCTTTAAGAGCAGGAAGAATCACAAACCAAGCCGTATACGCTGATTTGTAAGAACCATTACCACCAGTACGAAGACTAATCATGAATTACCTCGACATTCTCATTACAAGTGCAGTAGTTGCGCAATTCGCATAAATAGCCATCCCATCAGGCACTTTAAATAATATCCCCCAGTAACGAAGCTCAGAGGGGAGCAAGTTAAACAAATCAGAGAATAGGGAGCTAAAACCAATCTCATCTAATAATGTTGTCGCCACCAAATAAGAGATACGCAGAAAATCAACAGACCATTCAAGCTTTTTCTTAATCCACCAAATATCAAACCAAACAAAGAACTGGTCAAAATAGCTACCTGCGTTATTGAAATAGTTAATAATGGTGTCACCCATGTTGGTGATGTATTGAAAAAACTCATACATTAGAAAGCCCCTCCGATTGCTCTTATCCCTAGCAAGCCAAATACAAACAGAACCACCGCCCCGATGATTCCGGCGTTATCCTGTAACGCCGCCATAACAGCATTCTGTTGACGGACTACATTGCCGCGAACCGTGAGTTCGATGTTATGAGCGTTGTAATCACCGCCGTTAACATCAGACGTAAAGTTGAAGTAAGCGCGGTACTGTTTTAATAAATCCTGATACTAATTTCTAAGAGCACTAACTTCAGCGTTTAAGTTGTGTAATTGGGTAGCCGAATAGAGAGATACAGCATCACCACCGCCGCCACCGTCAACCATAGGTTTACCTAACCCCTCAATAGCATCGACCACATCACCAAAGCCCTTTTGGTTAGTTGATTCCAAGTCGCCAAGGTCTTTGGATAGTTGACCAAAGCCATTGTTTAAAAGGTTATTTGCAGAAGTTAATAAGCGATTTGTGTTATTGCCAATATCAGACAACATATCGGACTGACCACTAATTGCATTAGCTACATGGTTTGCATTATCGACAACCGTATCGGTATTTAAATCAACCGACGCCTTGAGAGCATCCAAAGCGGATTTGGTTTCAGCTTGGTTTTTATTCATGTCGTTATTGATACCAGTTAGCTGAGAGTTAACATCCTTATTCATCGCCTTAATAGCCGCTAGAGTGTCACTAGTATTATCAACATCCGGCTCAGGTTTATCAGGGTCAGTAGAACCACCACCGCCACCGCCAGATGGTTTATCAGGGTCGCCTAAATCGCCACCCGTCGGAGGGTCTATATCAGTATCACCCGAACATTCCGGCCAATTTGGGGAAAAGATGGTACAGGACTCAGGTGGAGGAACGTCACACCAGTTATTTTCTGGACTACAACACATACCGTATTCTGGATTCCAATCAGGGTGAGTCTCATCACATTTACTATCGTCATCCAAACATGCAGGAAATGAGGGAGAGCCAGGTTCACACGATTCGGGTGGAGGTGGATTACATGTCATATTTAATGATTCTGTTGCATCACTACAGGAGACATAAGGAGACCAACCATTACCCTTATCAAAACAGGCATCTTTGAATTGGTTAATTTGATTTATAGTGTCAGGCTTCTCACAGAAAGGAACAGGAGCCCCCTCACATTGGCCCGTAAAAGGATTAAACGTTTCACCATCGTTACATATTGCAGAACGCTCATAGATATTACCAGAAAAGCGCGTGTTAGCCGCATCATACGCCTCAACACCATATTGACCGCCACCTTGAAAAAAAATACGCTGTCTAGTTACAGGTGGATTGTGAGTACAAGTCGCCACTTCAGCGGCAAAATTATCAGCCAATTCAGAGTGTGATAAACCATACACGTTATTCCTACCACAAGAAGCCCTAGCATCTGCCATATAGTAAATAGTTTCAGTAGCAGAAAAAGCACTAAACGAAACACTCAGCAAAATAACCAGTGACGCAATGCTTTGTTTAATACTCATTTATATTCCTTATAAAAAAATAACGCCCCACTAGGAGGCGTTAATACCAGACTTAAAACCCCCAACGAATCCACCGAACATCGAGAGAGCGAAAAGTAGGGTGAGTATGGCGGTTAACGTCTCTTGCATAGTGATTACGAACGCATCGCGCTAATCATCATACGAAGACCGAAACCGATAGCCGCTAGACCAATCAGACCAACCACAACTAGCGTGTAGTTTGCTTGACCTTCGTTTGTAGCCGCCTTGATAGCCTCAGAGTGGTCAGCAGCAAAAGTAGAGCCAGACGCCACCGCAGTAGCCAAAAGAACAGATAGTTTTTTCATAGGAATATCTCCAAAAGGTTTTACAGGATTAGGCTTTACCAAGCCCTTTAACGATTCGTCCGAGCACATGACCGGACACAAATGAGAGCAGCAAATAACCTGTTATCTCAGCGTAAAATGCTGCATCAATATCAAACTCCAAGTTTGCGCGAGTCGCCATCAACTGATAGTCGTCATTGCTCACCACTACGAACGTGCAATTGGCTAACGGCTCGTAGGGGAAAGCTTTAATCGTTCCATCAGTGAGGATTTCCGCACAGACTGAGAGAGTCATAATTATTTAAGGCTCGCTTGAAAGTGTTTTTTAATATCGTCATCAAGCGGGATAAGTTCCTTAACTTGAATATCAAGAGGGTCATCAATATTCACATCAAAGCGAAGTTCATATTCGCGATTAGGCACAAACGCTCTGGTGTTGATTAACTGGTTTGCGTACTCCAGATTGATGCGAATTGGTTGTTTGTTAAAAGGAATATCAGTATTTAAACCGATACCACGCTGTTGAAACTTCTCAACGTCAACTTCTTCAACCGTACGAAGAACTGAAAGCTCCGCGAACTCCATACCCGATTTCGGGAACTTCTTAATAACTACTGCTGTAATTGTTGGCATAGCCTTGACTCTCCAAAGTTAAGGATTTGAGATGAGCGTAAGCGTCCGGTACGCCTAGCTCGTTAAAATTTGTTCGTCTGTATTTTTCGGGAATAAGCATTCCAAACGCTTCCCCTAAGTCACCCTCAGTCATCGCAATGACCTCAGATAACGCTTTACCGCACTGGCGACGAGCCCAAGCGATACGAGAGAAAAACTCCAAACCTTGAGCCTTTTTATTCTTGGAAAACTTGACGGGTTCAGACGGTTCAATACTGGCGGCAAAATCACAGAGACCAGCAAAAGCCGAAGCAGGAGAGGCGAGCATATCGACGTCGCACTTTTTCAGTTCAACTTCATTTCGATACCAAATGACCTCAGGGTCAGTAATTTTTTGCTCCAACTTTTTGTTGTAAATGCGCCAATAAACGGTTGAAGAACGTGAACCTACTATCGTTGCTTCTTCCATTAATTCACCAGATTCAGTAATGCGCTTATGTGGAACCATTGAGGGACCACGACCACGCTTAGCCGTACGAAACGCACCGTTGTAAAAACATATTTCTGCATAGCCACAGTCAAAAACTCCCGTGTAATCGTCGACAGCCAAGTCAAGACGGGCGAGGCGAGTAACACCAAGCACCGTAGCTAACCAGAAATGTATTTTCTTATGCGTGGTGTAATCAAAAAGCTTGGTACAGCCAGTACCGTTGATTTGGACGAATACCGTGTCATTGTTGCCACCAATACCAACCAAACCACATTCAACGGTTCCCGTCTTATCAAGAATCACCATCGAATCTTGATAGCCATGCAATCCACGGCCACGCATAGGCGATAAACGAAAGCCGAAAATCTTTGACATGAATTCATCAAAGCGATGCGAGAGCACTTTACGAACCTTGTCTTTATGACGATCCATTGCGCTTTCAATGGCATCTGGAGTGCTAGAAGTAGGTTGACGAAACTCAGGCATCTGCAAGTTAATGAAATCTTGGTCATTTGACTTATCAAGATGGCGCAAATCACCGTAGTTAAACGTAAAAGCCAAGTGGTCAATTTTGACTGGGCGTGTTTCATCTTTAAATTGCATGAAAGACCCCCTTTAATAGCAATTCGTTGTAATTTTCATCTGTAATTTCAACCAGTTGATAAGCATCATTGCCGTAATGGATGTGTAAAAACTGGTTGAATTCAGCTTGGTTCTTAAAGAAATGGTGACCCCAAGGAAAATACACATTGATTCCGATTTGGGGTTCATCATCGAAATAAATGGAATCCATAATTAAGCTTCCAAACCAGTTGCTTTTTGAGGTGCCGTGCCTAGGAAGCGGCATAGAACTTCATATTCGTCAGATTCAAAACGAAACTCGTAATCACCAACCGAGAGATAACCAAAGGACTCTTGGTTGTTTTCGAATGTGCTAATGCAGTAGCCAAAATGATTGAAAGGAACAACGACTTCTTCAAAGATGTCTGTTGTAGTGATGTAGCACAGCTTGAAAGCGGGAACGTGAGACACAGCGAAATGACGGAGCGTTAACGTTTTAACGTTGACGTTTTGAACTTCAGTTTCTAATACGACCATAACAACCACCTTGACTAGTTGAGAGAGCGACCGCCAAAGCCAAGACGTAAGCGTCAAGGGCAAACGCCCCAAGCTAAGGCGGTCTAAATCCTGATTTAAGTGGACTATAAGCCACAAAATTCAGGACTGTAAAGACCGCATTTTGTGGACTGCGGGTATACAATAATCAAGACAGGAGGTGCGACTATGTACACAAATCAACTGCTAGATGCCTATAAAAAGGCAAAGAACTATGTTCAAGATAAGCAAATTGCTCATGATTTGGGGTTAAGCCGCCAAAAGATTAGCGCAATTAGAAATGGACAACGCTATCTAACTGAAAATGAAGCGCTTTTTCTTGCTAAAGAAATTGGAGCAGATACAGAATCCGTTTTGGTGTATTTAGCTGCTGATAAAGCCAAAACGTATGAAGCTCAACAAGCTTGGGCGAAGATTGCAAAAAAGTTTAACGGGCTAGGATTATCAAGTATTTCAATGATTTGTGGCATGTTTGCGTTGTGGCTTGGCGACCTTAAAGTAGCTATAGCTAAGTGCGCATTATGTATATTATGTTAAATTAAATATGATCGTACGCCAAATGTTGCCAATGAGCACTCCTATTCCCCTGTGAATTTGAAATTTAAAGCCTTTAATATGAGTATTAAACATAATGGCTATTTACCATAAAATAGCTAATATCGATCTATCAATCTGCGATTGCTTGTTCTTCAATTAGCGTATTACTTACTAAAATAAAAAATGGCGTCTACTTTTAGACGCCATTCTGAGTTTTCCTGAATGCAAATTAGCCACCGGCTAATTTGACTGTCATGCCTTTCTTTTCAAGATGCGCTTTGATCTTGTCTCTAGCATCACCTTGGATTTCGATATTGCCATCTTTTACCGAGCCACCACAGCCGCAGACTTTTTTTAGTTCTGCAGCTAATAATTTTAAAGGTGCATCATCCAAGTCTAAACCTGTAACGATGTATACACCTTTACCTTTACGTCCTTTCGTTTGGCGCTGAATTCGTACAATACCGTCGCCTTTGGGGCGAGATGTTTTCTCTTCTTCCGGCTTAATTCGACCGGTTTCTGTTGAATATACCAGAGTCATTCTATTGTTTCTTTTGTTGTTGAGCTTGCATCGCTTTTTGCTTTGCAACTAAATAAGCTTCGATATGACGTTGAATAGCAGTTTTACTACCCTTAATCAGTTTACCATTAAACATACAGTACCAAGAGTTGGGCTGACCTGTATCATTTTGAATCGTATAACCGTTAAAGACTTCTGATTTTGCACCACCAACTTGCTGCGCTCTTTGTCCAAGCGCAGCAAACTCTTTGGGATCAATAATTGATGCGGTATCGCACCACCAATCAATGCTTTTCTTTACCGCCGTCAAACTACCTTGTAAGACGTGGTTCTTGATTTTAACCTTCCAAATACTGCCATCTGGTCCGCCTGACTGCAGGTTAAAACCTCTATAGTTTGAAATCGCCATACCACTGAGTCATCTGTTTAATGCGTTGATATAATCATAATTGCTACTGAGCAATATTCAAATACGGCTTGAATAAACCTTGCTCTAGAAAACAATTTCTATCATAAAACGCGCCTCGATAACGTTAATCACTTTGCACTGTTTATACAATCTTCCAAGAACTCATGGAATTTGTGCCCGTTATTTTGAAGCATTTTAGGGAACATCGAGATCGGAGTCATACCTGGGAAGGTGTTTACTTCGTTTAAGTAAATCTCATCATCTTCCGTTAAGAAAAAGTCGATACGAGACAAATGGCGAAGATTCATTTGCTTAAATACCCTTTCAGATGCGTGCTGAATTGCATCTAATTGTGCTTGGGTTAGATTCTTCGCTTCAACTTCGGTGAGCGAGTGACTTGAACTGCTGTACTTCTCATCGTACGAGTAAAAAGCACCGTCAGGTGCAATAACCTCGCCTGGTTTGGTTATGTGCAGCTGGCCATTCATCTCATATGCAGCAACTTCAAGCTCTCGTGGTTTTACTGATTTTTCAACCAACACTTGGTCAGAAAACCCAAACGCATCATTTACTGCATTGGAAAGTTTATCTTTTTCTGTGACGCTGTAACATCCAACAGATGATCCTTGACGAGCGGCTTTGACAAAGACTTTTCCCCATTTCTCAAATGCTTTATGAGCTTGAGTATGAGCTTCTTCATCGTTGCGCGTTAAGAATAAGTATGGCGTATTGGGAATACCGATAGCGTCGTACCAAAGCTTAGATGTGATTTTATTGAAACTATTGCTACTCGCTTCTGGCCCGCAGCCAAGATAAGGAATACCTGCGATTTCAAACAGAGATTGAATGTCGCCTGTCTCGCCTGGAAAACCATGTATACAAGGCACAATGAAATCGATGGTTTGATTAGATTCACTTGAGCACAACTGCTTGGTATTGAGATCCAAGTAAACCAACTCACCTTGGTTGGTCATCCAACCTTCGTTTTTTATTTCTACGCGTGTAACGTGAACGTCTTCAATAAGATTTAATTGTTGTTCGACAAAGTTTGCAGACAATAATGAAATCTCGTGCTCAGAAGAGCCGCCGCCGCATAGTAGAAGAATATTTTTAATCATGAATCAATCTTTCCGTGACCTACAAAAGATACTATTTATTATGATAAACCTTTGAAGTGTGACGTACAGTAATTTTAGTGTGAGGAATTTTGTTCGAGTAGGATTTGAACAAATAAATAAGGGAGCTATTCGCTCCCTTATTTGATGTGTTAGTTTAATTTGTTAAGCGTTGGGTAAGCTGAGTTTTTAATGGCGTCAATGCTTTTAACAAATGGTCTTAACTGCTGAAATTGAGCAGGCAAAGTCGAAATCGCTTGCTTGGCTTCCGCGCTTGTTGCGTAGTCTCCGTATAAAACTGAGAACCACTTAGTACCGTTGATGACTTTGTAGTTTTCCCAAATTGGCTGACCGTTCTGTGGCAGCTTATTTGCAAACTGATCGACTTTCGCTTGGCTACCCACAGCCGCGACTTGAATGGTATAGCCGAATCGTTGAATACCTGCTTGCTTTTTACTCGGTGGTACGATCTTAACTGGCTTCGCCTGCTCTTTTGGCGTTAGCTTGACTACTTTCTTCTCTTCAGGCTTTGCCGTCATTTTCACAACAGTTGGTTGTACGTCTTTTTCTACTACAGCGTTTTCAGACGCCATAATTGGCTTAGAGATACGATCTGATTTGTAGTCCTCTCGATAACTTTCAGAAGTTACGTCTGTGATGTAAGTTTCAGATGCACAAGCAGAAAGCAGGACTGACAAGCCGATGATTGCGATTTTTTTCATGAAGTAACAAATGCTCTGGATAAATATTACGATAAATCATGCCGATAGCAGGGCCGTTTATCAAGCATCAAATACAATAATCTGTGATTTTGATGTGATGAATAACACAAACTCCATAAGCATCGCCCACATTTTATGCAATGTCTGGTCTGAAGGCGTTTTATCAATAAATTATTCGTTTATGATTGATATGAAACCGATAGGCAAACGTTACTTGCAAACGGCTAGGAGTCAGCATGAATAAACTACATAAACTCTTTAAACCCAACTCTGTGGCCGTTATTGGTGCATCTCAAAAAGCATTGCGAGCAGGGCATGTCGTTATGCGTAACCTTCTACAAAGTGGATTTGGTGGCGCGATTATGCCAGTAACGCCGCGATACAAAGCGGTATCCGGAGTTATAGCCTACCCTGATGTGGCTTCCCTACCCTATACGCCAGATATTGCGATTTTATGTACGAACGTTTCACGCAACGAGCAACTGCTTAAAGAGCTAGATGAGAGAGGCACGCCGTTTGCGATTGTTATCTCTGATGACGCTAAGCCTTTAAATATTTCATCATTGAATATTCGAGTTTTAGGACCGAACAGCTTAGGTATTATCTTGCCTTGGAACAATTTTAACTGCACGTTTTCTCCTGTTGCGGCTAAGCCTGGAAAAATTGCGTTCATCTCACAATCTGCTGCGGTTTGTACCACAGTGTTAGACTGGGCAAATGATAAGAATATTGGCTTTTCTTCGTTCATTTCGATTGGACGCGGACAGGATATCGATTTTGCAGATTTGCTTGATTACTTAAGTATGGATGGGAATACGGAAGCTATTCTGCTTTATGTGGATAACATCCAGGATGCTCGACGATTTATGTCTGCTGCGCGAGCTGCTTCACGGAACCGCCGTATATTGGTATTAAAAGCGGGCCGCTCTAAAGAGATGAATACTTTCGAACAGCAAGATGGTGATACGCTTGATGTAATTTACGATTCTGCCATTCGTCGAACTGGTATGTTACGAGTCAGCAATACGCATGAGCTCTTCGCTGCGGTAGAAACACTCACGCATTCTGTGCCACTTCGTGGGGAGCGTTTAGCGATCATCACCAATGGCGGCGGCCCTGCTGTTATGTCCGTTGATACTTTGATTGAACGTGGTGGTCAGCTAGCAACGCTTGATGACGCTTCCATTGAGCAATTACAAACTGTACTCCCGTCCAACTGGCGCGCTCGAAATCCGATTGATCTGTCTGGTGACGCAACAAAAAAACGCTACATTGATACCATTAACGCACTGATGAATAACGACTGTGCAGATGCGATCTTGATTATGCATAGTCCTTCTGCAGTTTCCGACCCTCTTGAAACTGCTCAAGCTGTTATTGAGGCGATCAAGGCTCACCCTCGGCATAAGCATTTTAATATCTTGACCAACTGGTCAGGAGAACAAACGTCGAGAGAGGCACGACTAGCATTTACTCAAGCTGGCATTCCAACCTATCGAACGCCGGAAAGTGCGGTCGTTGCATACATGCACTTGGTTGAGTATCGACGAAACCAGAAGCAATTAATGGAAACGCCAACGACGGCTGAGCCATTGCACTCTGGAAGTGTGAGTTCTGCAAAAGAATGGGTAAATGAACGACTACTGGATAAAAATACAGTCACCTTGGATACGCATCAAACCAGCCCATTATTTAAGCTGTTCGGGTTTAATGTTCTGCCAACATGGATTGCATCTGACGAAATTGAAGCCGTGCATATGGCAGAAAATATCGGATACCCTGTTGCGGTTAAGTTGCGATCTCCAGACATTCCTCATAAATCGGATGTACACGGTGTCGCCCTGAATTTAAGAAACAGTCGAGAAGTTTCTAACGCAGCGCTATCCATTTTAGATACCGTAAAGCTCAGTTACCCTTCTGCCAATGTACACGGTCTGCTGGTGCAAGGTATGGCAAAGCTCGGCAGCGCTGAAGAGCTACGGATTAGTATTGCAGTAGATAAGGTCTTTGGACCTGTGATCTTGCTTGGTCAAGGCGGCTCGGAGTGGAATATCGCCCAAGATGCCGTCGCTGCACTTCCTCCTTTGAACATGACGCTTGCGCGCTACCTTGTCGTTGTGGCTTTAAAGTCTGGAAAGATTCGTCTGCAGAAACACAAAGATGCGCTCGATATTAGTGAGTTGTCGAAATTCTTAGTTCGTATCTCCCAAATGGCGGTTGAGTTGCCAGAAATACAAAGGCTGGATATCCATCCAGTGCTGGTATCGGGAAGCGATTTAACTATCCTCGATGCGGACATCACACTGTGTAAATACGAGGGAGATGCGCAAAAACGTCTGGCGATTCGTCCTTTCCCGGCAGAATTTGTCGAAACAGTGACGCTTCGAGATGGACAGCCTATCCTGCTGCGCCCTATCCTGCCTGAAGATGAGCCGCTGCATGCTCAATTCATTAATAGCGTATCGAAAGAAGATCTCTATAAGCGTTTCTTTTCTGAGGTTGGTGAGTTCAACCATGAGGCTTTGGCAAACTTCACTCAAATCGACTATGACCGCGAAATGGCGTTTGTAGCGGTAGCGTTTAATACCGACGGACCGTCTATCATAGGCGTAGCCCGCGCATTGATTACACCAGATAATAGTGATGCTGAGTTTGCTATTTTGGTTCGTTCAGATTTGAAAGGAAAAGGCTTAGGTAAAGTGCTGATGCAGAAAATTATCAGCTATTGCAAGATTAAAGGCACAAAGCAAATGTCTGGAATGACCATGCCTACAAACAGAGGGATGTTGATGCTAGCTCAAAATCTGGGATTTGAAGTCGATGTTCAGTTTGCCGATGGTACGGCAGATATGGTGCTCCCTTTAAATTGAAAAATAAAGCATTAGCGATAACTTTACTTCTTAGATTCGATAAGCAATGGTAACCTAAGAAGTAAAAGTTACGTTGTTACTTTAGTTTCCAATTCTTTTTCAAGTATTGAATACACCAGGATTTCGCCTCACCCATGGTATTTCGGCGCCATGCTAAGATAATATCCATCGGCTGCTCTTCTGTACCTTCGATTCGCTTCAATACGCCACTATCAATCAAAGGTTGTGCAATTTGGCTTGGTAACGTACCAATGCCTAAACCTGCAGTGAGCGCATCTACTTTTGCCGTAAAGTTGGTGACGGTCAAGCGAGGTTGTTTTTGAATGATATTAATTGAGAGCGCAGGTTGTTCGCGTGCAGTGTCTGCAATGGCAATGATTCGGTACTTTTCTCGCGCCGCCTCATCAAACTTACCACTACGCTTGTGAACATAGTGATCAGCTGCCGCTACCCAAAACATGCTCATTTTACCAATTTTTTCTGATTTGACTTCTTGAGGAAGTGTATCCAGTGATGGGCAAATCAGTAAATCCGCTCTACCTGTATTCAGCGATTCCCAGCTACCAGCCAAGATCTCTTCTTGCAGTCTGACTCGTGTTGAGCTTACTTCAGCCAATGCATCAACCATAGGGAAGAAATTGGATATAGGAATAATGCCATCAAAGGCAATGGTAATATCCAGTTCCCAACCATTCGCCAATAACGTTGCATCATTCACTAACTTTTCACTGGCTTGTAAAATGGCTCGTCCTCTTTCAAGGATGAGCTTTCCTGCTTCAGTAAAATGGGCTTTGTGGCCAGAGCGATCGAAGATAATGATGTCTAAGTCTTGCTCGAGTTTCTGGATCTGATAGCTCAGTGATGACGGGGCTCTATCTAACTCATTCGCAGCAGCTGCAAAACTCCCTCTTCGGTCAATGGCATCCAGAATATGGAGCGCTTCTAACGTAATTGGACTCTGCACATGGCCTCTCTTAATGTGATTTTTGTCACATTGATTGTATTTGGATGATCTTATCAAGAACTAACGTTAAACAATATAACACACTGATAACTAAAGACTAGAAATGCTCATAACCTAAGAGTTCTACTCAAGATAAAACCACAAATGACAATGATAATGATAGTAATTATTATTTAGATCCATTAATATCCCGTTTGTTGTTACCTATTATGGATCTAAGGTATTGAAGCCAATGTATAAAAAAACAATTTTGTCAGCCTCTATTCTGATTGCCCTTTCCCATACTGCTTATGCGGAAGAAGCTTCTCAGTTTGAAGAAGTCGTTGTGTCGGCCACCCGTACCAACCAAACCATAAACACTGTTGCGGCTTCTGTTGCTGTTGTATCAGAGAAAGAAATCGAAGAAAACATGGTAAAGGACTTGAATGATCTATTCGAGTATACGCCAGGAGTTACTGTTAATGGCACTCAACGCCAAGGCGTTCAAAGTATTAACATTCGCGGGACGGAAGGTAAACGAGTTAAAATATTAGTAGACGGTGCATCTCAACCAGGTGTATTCAGCGGTGGACCATATTCGTTTATCAATTCTAGTGCCGTTACCGTTGACCCTGATATGCTAAAGAGTGTCGAAATTGTTAAAGGTGCAGCTTCTAGCCTACATGGTAGTGATGCAATTGGCGGTGTTGTCGCATTCGAAACAAAAGATCCGAAGGATTTCCTCAAAGATGGTAAAGACTTTGGCGGTCAAGCAAAACTTTCTTATTCATCGGAAGATAACTCTTTTAGTGAGCACGTAGCTTTAGCAAAGCGTTTCGGTAATACAGAAGCACTTGTTGCCTTTACACGACGTGATGGTGCAGAGCTACAAAATTTCTCTAAGGCGCCTTACGATAACTATTCTGTGGACAACCAAGATTATTACAAAAACGATCTATTGGTAAAACTTCAATCTCAATTGAATGACGCTCATCGCTTGGAGTTCTTGGGAGAAGTTATTTACAATGAGACTGACTCAGAGATCGCACATAAAAGTTACAAAAACTTCAACGCTGAAGACACAACCAAGCAAAATCGCATTGGGCTCAAGCACATTTGGTTTGCAGATGCAGCTATCTCGGATACGATCACGTCCAAGCTTACATGGATTGGTAAAGAAGAAAACGGCGTGTCTAATCGCTTTATCGAAGCCAGCCCAGGTTATCCACCTTACGTACCGCCTAGTGGTGACAACCAACAGAAAAAAGATTACGAATATACTGAAGACAAATTTGAATTCGAAACTCAGTTAGATAAAGAGATTCAAAATCACTATATTGTTTACGGAATATCGTATAAACATAGTGACATCAGTAATACCAATCGCGAGTTGAATTCCGATCCCGGCACGCCAGATACCGTTTACGTTTACACGCCGGATGCAAAAGAAGAAAGCTTTGGTTTATTCTTGCAAGATGAAATTTCACTTCTTAATGACAAGCTAATTCTGACTCCAGGTGTGCGTTACGATTACTTCTCTACTAATCCTTCCAACACCTCTGAAGAGTCATTCGAGAAGTTTAGCGACTCTGCATTAACTGGTCGTTTAGGAGCAACTTACTCTATATCGCAACCTGGCACGATCTTCGCGCAAGTGAGCCAAGGGTTTCGAGCGCCATCGTTCGACGAGCTTTATTACACCTACGATAATCCGTCTTATGGCTATATTAATCGCCCTAACCCAAATTTAGGCTCTGAAAAGAGTGTATCTTATGAGCTTGGTTACCGTCATAACACTGTAGCGTCGGTAACTGAAGTGGCGTTCTACTACAGCGATTACAGTGACTTTATTGAGCAAACTTCATCAAATAATGGTGGTTTAACTGAATTCACAAATATCAATATTAATGAAGCAAATATTAAAGGGGTTGAGCTCTCTAACCGTCTTGATTGGCATGCTATTGCCGGTCTTCCATCAGGCGTGACAACTCGTTTTGTTGCAGCATACACAGAAGGTGAAGATGGTGATGGTAACCCATTGAACAGCGTCAACCCATGGAATGCAGTGGCAGCGGTAAATTACGATTCACCAAATGCACTTTGGGGGACAAGCCTAAAAGTAAACTACACGGCTAAGAAATCGAACAGTGATATCAACTCTGATGGTGATAAAGGCGGAATCAAAGACCAAGTTGCTTTGCCGTCTGCGACAGTCGTTGACTTAACGGCGTACTACAAACCAATGAAAGATATAACCATTCATGCTGGTGTTATGAATCTGACGAATGAAGAATACCATCTTTGGAACGATGTTCGCGGTAAGACTGAGTTAAGTCGAGATAAAACGCAAGCTGAGCGTAATTACAACATTAGTGTTAAATACGAGTTCTAAACCTTAAAAACACAAAAGCCAGCTTAATGCTGGCTTTTTTTATGGCTTTCATTTCAAAAATGTAAAGAAAAGTATGAAAAATGAAAGTTTACTGTTTTGCCATCTCTTTTTTCACCATTACTGCTGCTGCAATGATAAAAGTGATGATCAGACCGAGTTCCATGAACTACCCCAATAGCTATGAGAAAATTTATAACCCAAATTAAGAGTCGGACATAGTTTAACAGCTCTATATAGACTTGCTACCTTTTAACCAGTAATTTACGATTTTTTCCGATTTGGATCAAAAAAGACGCAATTATGCGTCTTTTTGTTATTATTATGTAAATCAAGATTAGGCGTCTGGGTAACCTTGAGGGTTGTTAGATTGCCAACGCCATGTATCACCAGTCATTTCTTCTAGAGTGCGAGACGCTTTCCAACCTAACTCATTCATTGCTTTTGATGGATCAGCCCAACACTCCGCAATATCGCCTGGACGACGTTCAACAAGTTGGTATGGAACATTTTTACCACTTGCAGTTTCAAATGCTTTCACCATTTCAAGCACACTGTAGCCATTGCCAGTGCCAAGGTTATAGACATGAAGGCCAGCTTTGTTACCTACTTTTTCCAAAGCAGCGACGTGACCATCGGATAAGTCCATCACATGAATGTAGTCACGCACGCCGGTGCCATCTTTCGTTGGGTAGTCGCTACCGAATACAGAAAGGAACTCTCGGCGGCCCACCGCAACTTGAGAAACAAACGGCATTAGGTTATTTGGAATACCTTGAGGATCTTCACCTAACTCACCAGTTGGATGCGAACCTACAGGGTTAAAGTAACGAAGAAGTGTGATGCTCCAATCTGGATTCGCTTTTTGGAAGTCCGTTAAACATTCTTCCACCATTAATTTACTGCGTCCATAAGGGTTAGTTGCGCTAGTTGGAAAGTCTTCTGTGATTGGAACAGATGCAGGATCGCCATAGACAGTTGCTGAGGAGCTAAATACCAACGATTTAACTCCAGCTTCGCGCATTGCATCAACCAATACCAAAGTGCCATTCACATTGTTGTCATAATACTCTAGAGGTTTTGCTACGGACTCACCGACGGCCTTTAAACCTGCAAAATGGATAACCGCTTCTATATCGTGCGATTTTAGGACCTCTACCATTGTCGATTTATCTCTGATATCGGCTTGGATGAAGGTTGGCTTTACGCCACATACCTTTTCAATGCGCTCTAAGACCGTAGACTTACTGTTGTACAGGTTATCTAGAATCACTGGCGTCATACCAGCTTCGATCATTTGAATACATGTATGGCTACCAATATAGCCCATACCACCCGTAACAAGTACTTTCATTTTATCATTCCTTCTGACGCGAATGGGTTTAGTTTAAAGCTTTGACGTTACGATTTAAACTGTCTCCTGCAATTCACATCCCATTAATATTGCTTGGCCTTTTCCGGCTTTTTTAGCTTGATACATTGCAGTATCTGCACTTTTTAAGACTCGAGTGGCATCTCGCTCATTAACACCGACCAATTTTACGCCGATGCTAACGCCAACCTTGAGCGAGTTACCTTTGTACTCGATTGGTGTGCATACGCTTTCGAGCAGTTGTTCTGCAATTCGGGTGACGACTTTTTGGTTGGCAGGATTAACCAACATGACAAATTCATCACCCGAAAGTCTTGCGATTAAATCACTATGTCGAGTCGCAGATGTTAGACGCTCGGCTACTTTTTTCAGAACTTCATCACCTGCGTCATGGCCATAGGTATCATTAACCTCTTTAAAACCATCGAGATCGAGGTAAAGCACCGCAAATTCGTCACGTAAGTATCCCGACCGTTGTACTAATTCTTCCAACTCTAAATGGAACTTGGAGCGATTCGCTAACCCCGTTAGTGCATCGTGATGAGCTAAGTACTCAAGTCGTTCCATCTCTTTTGCACCAGAAAGATCGGTAAGAACAATGACTAGGTCGTAGAACCCATGGTCTTCACATTTAACGATACGATTAACCCTTGCAAACATCGGCACAAACTGGCCAAGATGGTTCTGCTCAATAACTTCCCCTTGCCATACCCCGTAGTTTTCTATCGATTCAATGATGCTAGGCATCATTTCCTGCAACTTGCGCCACTTAAGTGTTTGGATAAATGACTTCCCAATAAGCTGATCCATCTCTAGTCCAACTAACTTAGTGACCGCAGGGTTAGCCATTGTGATAACACCTCGATGATTAAGAACGATGAGGCCATCTTGGCTGCTCTCAAAAACACGCCCCGCAACACGCTGCCTGCTCATGGCCTCTTCAATTTCGGTGATATCTTGAATCGAGAACAATAAGTATCCATGTGTGGACAAACGACGACTGGTTAAACTCAATTGCTGTTCGTTGTCTGCATTTTTGAGGTGAATATCATCGCATTCTAACCCCCTACTTAGGATTTGGCTCAGCTCATTCGGTGTTTTCGTTTTAATTAGATCACGGATATTGGCATGCTCAAGTTCCTCTGACTTTTTTTGAAATATCTGCCGAGTCGCAGTATTACAGTAAATAACACGCCCGAAGTTGTCGGTAATAACTAATGCATGTTGAATAGATTCAATGACTTCTTCTGAAAACGCCCGCTTTTGTTCTAACATTTCTAATGAGTGTTGCCGCTGTTTCTCGCGTGTTGTCAACTTGTTCATCATTTGATTGAAGGAATGTGCGAGTTCTCCAATTTCATCCTTGGAGTAATAGCGAACTTGAGTATCCGTATTTTGTCCGTGTGTCACACTCTCTATCGTATGACTCAGTTCTATGACAGGTTTGAGAACAAGCCTATCGATACTTATGTAAAAGATAGTGCCACCAGCGAACAGCAACAGAAGAAGTACAGCACCATCTTGAAGTAAAGATTGGTGGGCTTCTATGATTGGACGATGGGAAAGCGTAACCCTCATACTGCCAATGACACGACCATCGTGAATAATCGGTTCTAGAACATAAAGAAATTTGGCTGATAAGGCATAACCTAGCGCGTGTAACTTGCTTCTTTCAGTTTGATTAGGGACGGGAGCTGATACCCCACTTCCTTCAAGAACAACGAAAGGTTGATCATCTTGGTCGTAAAGTTTGACCCGCGTAACATTTGGCTGGTTTAAAAAGTTGATGAGAGTAGTTTGAGCTTTTTGCTTGTTCTTTGTCGTTAGCGCATCTTTAATTGAGAAAGAAACATTGTTAATCAACTTTCTCGTTTGTTCGACCAACTCATGCTTAGACGATTGGTATGCAGTATACGAGGTATAACCTTTTGAGATAACAAAGATAGCCGTTATAAAGACCAAAATTGGCCAAATAAGCTTTGCTCGTAATGACATATGTATTCCTGTCGCAGACAACCACTAAAAATGACAGAAGCGTTGTTATGCAATCTGTTACCCATTAAGGGCGACAAGATTAACACGATGACAATGCAAAATAACCTTAAATTCTCAAAAATTGGATGGAAAAGGAACGAAATACCTTAAAATTCGGATCAACTCAAATAACGGCAACATCTTTATGGACTAAAGTGATCTTTTTCGTCAGCCATCAGATCATAAACCTCGCTTTCATGATAGAAGAATGAAGTGAGTCACTGAACCTAGATGCATTTTCCTGCATCGTGAACCCATTGCTTGTGTAGAAATAAAACGTATGACATTGAATAAACAGCAACTTACATTGAACTGTGACATGGGTGAGAGCTTTGGCTCTTGGATTATGGGGGCAGACGAAGATGTTATGCCTCATGTTGATATGGCAAACATCGCGTGCGGTTTTCATGCTTCCGATCCTAATGTCATGCACGACACTATCACTCTCGCCAACGACAACGATGTTGATATTGGAGCACACCCGGGCTACGCCGACCTCCAAGGCTTCGGCAGGCGCAGTATAAACATGACGGGTGATGAAATTACTAACATGGTTATATACCAAGTAGGCGCTTTACAGGCACTTTGTCGGGCTCAATACACAGATATCAGCTATATAAAGCCTCATGGCGCGTTATACAACGACATGATGAAAAGTGATGCGATATTTAGAGCAGTCGTAAAGGCGGCAGCTTTATTCAAAGTGCCGTTAATGATTTTAGCGTCACAGGAAAACGAAAAATACTTAGAAATCGCAGATGACTATGACGTTCCCTTGCTGTTTGAAGCATTTGCAGACCGCTTGTATCAAGATGACGGATTACTTACACCTAGGACACAGCCTGATGCCGTGTTAAAGAATGAGCATGCGATACTTGAGCAAGTCCGTACGTTAGCAGACTCTGGGCGTGTCAAAACCGCTTCTGGCGGCTACATTTTACTGGAAGCCGATACGATTTGTGTTCATGGTGACAATGAAGAGTCGATCGCGCTGATCCAAAAGATCCGTCAAAGCCTATACGCGGGAGGAAATTAATGCATAAAGAGAAATTTAGTATCTCTTTGATCTCTGAGTGCAGTATTTTCATTAAGTTTGACGAGAATATCTCTGAAAATGCGGTCGGAGAACTTGCTCGAAACATCAAAGACACTTTAGCGTCAATCATTATGAACGTGGTCCCCTCCTATCAAACCATCCTCATTGATTACTTGCCTTTTCGAATCAATGAAAAAGATTTAGTGCATAAACTGCATCAAATGATCAGTAAGTTTGATACTCAATCGCTCAGCCTTGTTCAACCTAACCACATCACTATTCCCGTATACTACTCCGAAGAAACCGCGCTAGATTTTCCCCGCTTTCAAGATCGTGGACTATCATTAGACGCGCTCATTTCCTTACATACTCAAGCCGAGTATGCGGTTTCAGCGATTGGTTTTGCTCCAGGTTTTGCATTCCTCTCCGATGTCGATACTCAATTACATATGCCAAGGTTAGCTACACCAAGAACGCGAGTACCAGCCGGAAGCGTGGGAATCGCAGACTCTAAAACGGCCGTCTATCCATCAGATAGTCCTGGCGGATGGAACATTATCGGTAGAAGCCCGCTTCCCCTTTTCTCTGATACGCCACCTTTTATACCGTTTGAAGTAGGTGACAAGGTCACGTTTGATGCCATTTCCAAACAAAAGTTTATCGAGTTAGGAGGTGTTCTATGAGTTACGCTGGATTGCTGGTGGAAAAGTCAGGGCCACTTTCTTTGATTCAAGACTTTGGTCGTTTTGGCTTAGCGCATATTGGCGTGACTCAAGGTGGGCCCGTAGATGATTACGCCTACAGTTGGGCAAACCATTTACTTGGTAACGTAGTCAATTGTGCAGCGATTGAAATTACTTTGGGGAACGCTTGCTTTGTCGCACTACATAACTGCCATCTTGCAATATGTGGTGGTGATTTGAATGCAAAAGTAGATGGTGAGCCTATCTCAAATTGGTCTGACTTTACGTTGAAGAAGGGGCAGAAGCTGCAGTTCGGAGTCGCAAAAAATGGACTTCGATCCTATCTTGCGGTTAAAGGTGGGTTCGATATTGCTCAGCACTTAGGAAGTGCCTCTACAGTCACGAGAGAATCTCTTGGTGGTTATGACTCAAATGGTGGCGCTTTAAAAGCAGGCGATATTCTTCCCTTTTTTCCTCATAACTTACCGAAACACAAACCAAGGCTGATGACATTTCGCTTTAAGCCGGATTACAACTTACCTATCAAGCTGAGAGTGATTGAAGGCTATCAAAATGAGGACTTTGATGAAGACGCTAGCCAAGCCTTTTATAGCAAAGGATTCACCATATCCCCTGATTCAAATCGTATGGGCTACCGTCTTGAGGGAAACAAAATCAAACCGCCTTACGAAGGCGTACTGTCGGAAGGAATTGCGCTAGGATCGATTCAAGTTCCTAACGATGGTAATCCCATTGTGTTGCTCAACGATCACCAAACCATCGGTGGCTATCCTAAGTTTGGCTGTGTAGCACGTATTGACCTGCCAAGGTTGGCACAGGCGAAACCTGGGCAAGAAGTCAATTTTGTGAAAGGTGATAGACAAGGCTTGCAAGAAGTATGGTGCCAATGGGCTCAGTTTTTTGGATATTAGTACAACCTCTGAGCCCATACGTAACGGTTATGCAGGCATCCCATAACGCTCTGCTAACGCTTGCGGATAGTCTCGCTCTTGCGTGAGTTTAATCGCGTACTGCTCAATTTCTTGTTCAGACCAATGCACTGCGACAGGATGTTGGGATTCCACGTTTTGGTTAGGTTCGATATCAAACCAGAACTGAAGCATTTTTTGCGCTGCGAGTAGTGTTGATGACGCTTTTACCACTTCTATTCGTGCGTAATGGTTGTCTTCAAAGGTCACGTCGGCTGCCCTGAGTACCGGATCCGTTCCAGGAATTTGCTGGGCACCAAACAGGGCTTTTCCCCCTTTGATAGCAGAGTGATAGTCGGGAATGAACTGTGCCATGTGTTTGATAGCATTATTGGTTCGTTCTTCTAAGACTTCTTCTCGCCAACCGTTACGTATCTTTGAGAGTAAAGGAACTGGCAGTTCGGGCTGAGCTGAGGACGGCGTACTCTCAACTAAGCCATCTTCAAATAGCGTAATGCCTTTCGTCATGCCGTGAAGCTGAAAATAACCATCACCATAGGGGGTCAGTTGAGCCATTCCTTTATCAGTTCCACGCGGTCCATGGAAAATAACTTCTGGCCACAGTTGTTGACAGTCTGCCCACTTGGTTACGTAAGCGGCTTTAAACTCAACTAACCTATCACGCTTGGCACCGATGGTATTGTCAATGGATCCTGTTTCAAAACCACATGCATTGACCAAGTAGTCACATGTCATAAGATAATCAATGCCATCTCGTTCGTAACCAAGTTGCCAGTGATTACCCATCCAGTCCGCTTGTTTGAGCGTTGCTTGTGTGCATACTGAGGCGTTTGGCAGAGCGTTCAACGTTAAGTTGGCAATTGCGGCAAGGCGAAAAACACTCCAGCCATATTCCTGAACCGCCACAACTGGGTACTTTAGCGCTTCTAGATCAGCATGTTGAGCAAAAGGAATACACCACTCATCAAAGGTTGCAGGGTGACTTGGTTGGGTACGTTGTGCGAGTGATTCTAGAGCCTCTTTTGAATACAATTTGTAGTATTCACTTGGCTCACCAAGCACTTTATTGCTTTCATCTTTATCAACGAGCGTTTGATACGCATTTTTCACCACCTCTAGTCGAGGAATAAGTGCGGATGGGTCTCCACCATCAGAATAAGGGACTGCAATGATCGTCGGGCGAATATTCAGTGAAAGCGGATATAGGCGAACGGTATCAATGGATTGTGCTAACAAATCTAAACATTGTTGCTCAGAAATCTCTCGATATAAGTTGCCACCTGCATGTAAATGGCAAATGGGCGGACCATTTACCAGTGATACGCCCTTCTCTATTACGGAAACTTTAAAACCCAGCTCCGCAAAATGAATTGCTGCTGTTGCACCTGCGACACCGCCACCAACAACAGCGATGTGCTTATCTTTGTAATTTGGAAACTCAGACTTCATTGCTTCACTAAAAATTTTATAAGGAAAATTCTTTACTAACGGTGGATTCTACTCGTGTTTGGGCTTGATTAAAATCACAAAAAGTTCATGGGTTTGCGAAATATCCAACTGCGCCTTTATGGTGCGTTAAAGTAGAAAAAAATTGCAAAAAAAGTACTTGACGACATGGTTAGGAAGACACTTTTTTATGCCTATGTGAATAACAATTTCACTGTAAGACCCATGGCGCAAAGCCTGCAGAAACACCCCACTTTTTACCCCATTTAGTTATCCCAAAAGTTATCCACTGTTTTTGTGGATAACTAAAATAAAAGTGTCATGGAGTGTTCCGCATTTAATAACATTTGCAGTGATTAAGTGTTTACTGGCGTTAACAATCTTTTCAACAAACTCATTACGACAAGTGCCAACGTAACAAATGTTGCCAGTGGTAAAGCTATCCACAATTCGGGGTGAATTTGTGCGTTCAGATCGAAGCCATATGTCATTACCGCGGCCACACAAACTTCCGCAGCGAATACCGCAACACCGCTAGCTATCAACGCCATAATGCCGTATTCGGCCCACAGAGTCGTATTGATCCGTTTTTTACTTGAGCCTAATGTGCGATACAAACGAATCTCCTGCTGACGTTGGGATAAGCTTAATCTCAATAGCGTAAAGATAAGTAGCAACCCCGCAACCACGCCTAAAAGAGCAAGAATAGTGATTGCCGATACGATTTGTTGAATCAAATCCTGGATTTTTTCGCCCATGGTACGAATATCTAAAACAGATACCGTTGGGTGAGATCGAGACATAGACGTTAATAGTGCTTCGTTCCCTTCATCAATTCTATAACTGATGAGGTAAGAACCCGGTAGATTAGCCATCACGTCGGATGAGAAAATAAAGTAAAAGTTAGGCTTCATATCACGCCATTCAACATAACGAATGGTATCTACTACCGCATCGTAGTTCTGGCTATTAATAACAAAGCGCAGTTTGTCACCAAGTTCGATGCCCAAGTCATTTGCTACATCGGCTTCTACGGAGACACTCCCTTTATTTGTCCATTCACCCGCAAGCACATCATTATACTCTGGCAGGCTGTCTCCCCACGTAAGGTTCAATTCACGACGTATTGCGTCAGAGCCTTCTCCTTCGTATTCAATCTCTTTGACGTTTTGACCATTAATCTCTGTCAATCGACCACGAATAATTGGATATGCTTGTGACCGTGTAACCCCATTTTTATCTAAGGTTTCTAGGTAGCTATCGAGTTCGTAATCACCAATATTTAATGCGAAGACATTTGGCGCGTCTGCAGGTAAGGTTCTCTCCCAATCCGCGAGAATATCGCTGCGCACAAGCCAGATAATAGATAGCAGCATCAAAGACAACGCCAAAGCACCAAACTGCAGGCCACTAGTTACTGGCGTGCGGTTGATACGACTCAACGCAAGCTTCATGGCTGGTTGTGTTGAAATACGCGCAAACAATTTTGTGAGTGCGACGCTCACTGCAGCAAGCACAACAAACAGTACAGCAATACCAATAAGAACAATCCAAACTAAGGTATTATCAGCATAAAGCAAAAGTAATGGAACAACGGGGACTAGAACGAGCAACATTCGCTTCCAAGAACGTTGTGCTTTGCCCTGCTGTAGCACTTCTAAGGCTGGAGTTTTAATCAAACCCAACAATGGTATGCCAAGGGCAGGAACGGTGATCAGGACCGCTGAGATAAACGACACTAGATATGGAGTGACACCGTAACTAGGTAGTGGCTCGGGTAATAAGTCTTTGAGTGGAATGCGCAACAAGTACTCCAGCCCACTTCCCAACAATAACCCAACGACACTGGCGCTAATGAGCAGGATTGTGACTTGAATAAACAGCCATTTTTCAATCCATCGTCGACTTGCGCCAAGGCTTTTTAGCATCGCAATGGTTTGTGTTCGACTATTCACATAGTTTTGGCAAGTAAGAACCAATGTTGTCGCTGCCATAATGATGACAATCGCAACAGTTAGAGACAAATACTGCGTCGTTCGTTCAAAAACCTCATTGCTACGACTGGCAGTATCTTGCGTGCGCCAGCGATCACTAGGAGAAAGAACAGTATCTTCTTGCAGGCCTTTTAGCGTTTTATCATCGGCTTGTAGAAACAGACGGTATTGAACTCGACTCCCGACTTGAATCGCTCCTGTTTTCTCAACGTCTTTTTGATGAATGTATGCAGAAGGCATTTGTTGAAATGGGTTAAAGCTTAACCCAGGTTCCATTAGCACTGCACCTGAAACCGTAAAATCGGCATCGCCTATAGTGACGCTGTCACCCGACTTGACGTCTAGTTGAGCCATAATCCGCTCATCAAGCCAGAGTTGGTTCTCTTTAACGCGACCGGATGGGTTGTTGTCTAGTACCAATTCTCCCATTAAAGGGTAATTGTCGTCCACTGCCCTTACGGAAATCAACTGCATACCATTGTCGCTAAATGCCATCGTGGCAAATCGTGTCATCGTCGAACGCTCTAGGTTTTCAGTCGAGGATAACAACGTGTCAGGTATAGGATTAGCAGACACAAACACCGCATCCGCTGTCAATGCATCCTTCCCCTGTTTGACGATCACCTGCTCCATTCGCTCCGCTAATGCAGAAAGCGCAAAGATGCTCGCAATCACAAGAATAAGAGCAACGCTAATAGGCCAAAGGTTCCCCTGTCTTATTTCGCCGAAACTCCAACGTATTAGGCTTTTGTTTGACGAGTGTTTTATTGTACTGCTTCTTTCTGTCGATGTTGCTTCGCTTGATGATACTGCAGACATTACACCTCCTCCTTAAGCTCACCCGCCTCCATACGATAAATACGGTCACATCGACTTGCTAGATGACCATCGTGTGTAACTAATATCAGCGTTGTTCCATGCTGCTCATTAAGATCGAATAAAAGCTCAATCACTTTGTCTGCGGTTTGATGGTCAAGATTGCCGGTAGGCTCGTCTGCGAACAACAGTTCAGGCTGTGTCATAAAGGCACGTGCTAGCGCGACACGTTGTTGTTCACCACCAGATAATTGACTTGGAAGATGATCGACACGTTTTTCCAATCCAACAGCGGTTAATAATTCGGCTGCTCTTGCTTCATCTTCGGCTTCACCACGTAAAAGACAAGGAAGCGTGACATTGCGTAATGCACTCAAGCTCGGGATTAATAAGAAACTTTGGAAAACAAAACCTAGAGAGTCAGCTCGAATTTTTGCGCGAGCTTCATCGTCAAGTTGTGATAACTCATGACCTAACAAGGTAATTTCACCTGATGTTGGTGTATCAAGGCCAGCTAACAACGTCATCAACGTTGACTTACCCGCACCGGAAGTACCGACGATGGCGATTTTTTCTCCTTTCCTGATGTCAACATTTACATCTTTGAGGATTGTTAATTGCTCTTGATTAGTAGAGACTTGTTTAGAAACCAAATTGGCTTGAACAATAGGTGCATTAAGTACAGGTGTTTGCATGATTCGTATACTTTCCTTAGTTCTATTTTTTTGTTTTTCCGCTACTGCACATGCGAGCGAAAAGCTACTTGTCTTAGGTGATAGCCTGAGCGCGGGCTATCAGATGCCGATCGAAAAGAGTTGGCCTAGCTTACTCCCTGATGCGTTGTCAGAACATGGTCAAGATGTAACAGTTATTAATGCCAGCATTTCTGGCGATACCACAGGCAACGGCTTAGCTCGATTACCACAGCTGCTAACCCAGCACAGCCCTGATATGGTGCTCATTGAGTTAGGTGCCAACGATGGCCTAAGAGGTTTCCCTCCTAAACTTATTACGTCGAATCTCTCAAAAATGATTACCATGATAAAAGATTCAGGTGCGGACGTTGTCATGATGCAAATTCGAGTGCCACCTAATTATGGTAAGCGCTATAGCGATATGTTTTACGATATCTACCCTAAGCTTGCACAACATCAACAAGTTACCTTGATGCCATTCTTCTTGGAGCATGTGGTCATCAAACCCGAGTGGATGATGGATGATGGCCTTCACCCAAAGCCTGATGCACAGCCTTGGATTGCTGACTTTGTTGCTCAAGAATTAATTAAACATCTCTAATTTTAATGGTCTAGCTCAATAAGTTTTACTTAACTTTACGTTAATCTATTTTCAATTCCACTCATCGAGGATAGATAACAACATGCGAATAGACCCTTTAATTCAAGGTGTTGTTGCTCGCTCTGCTCACCCATACGGGTGTCATGCATCCATTAAAGAGCAAATTGAATACGTAAAACACGCCCCGCAGATCAAAAGCGGTCCAAAACGGGTTTTGATTATTGGTGCTTCCTCTGGTTTCGGGTTAGCGGCTCGTATTGCCCTCACCTTCGGAGGTGCTAAAGCTGATACCATTGGTGTCTCCTTCGAGCGCGGGCCTTCAGACAAAGGCGTTGGAAGTGCGGGTTGGTATAACAACATCTTTTTTAAACAAGAAGCAAATCACGCGGGGCGTACCGCCATTAATATTGTTGGTGACGCATTCTCTGACTCCGTCCGCAATCAGGTGATTGAAGCCATTGAAACGTACTTTGAAGGTGAAGTTGATTTAGTCATCTATAGCTTAGCGACGGGTGTTCGACCTAAACCAGAGTCTGATGAGTTTTGGCGCAGCGTCATTAAGCCTATTGGTGAGCCTGTTACTGGCGCTTCAATTATGCTGGAAAACGATCAGTGGGTAGAAACCACTTTAACTCCCGCAACAGAGGAAGAGGCCGAAGCCACTATCAAAGTGATGGGTGGTGAAGACTGGGAAAGCTGGATTGATACACTGATTAATAACGACTCGATTGCACAAGGCTGCAAGACCATCGCGTTTTCTTACATGGGACCAGACGTTACGCACCCTATCTATCTCGATGGTACGTTAGGTCGAGCGAAAATAGATTTACACCAAACAAGTCACTCGTTAAATCTAAAACTTGCCAACTTTGACGGCGGTGCTTACGCAACAGTGTGTAAGGCGTTGGTGACGAAAGCCAGTGTGTTCATTCCTGCGCTAAGTCCCTACCTTTTAGCACTTTATCGAGTGATGAAGGAAAAAGGTACTCACGAACGTTGTATTGAACAAATGCAGCGACTGTTTACCACTAAATTGTACGATCAAGATAAAGTGCCTGTTGACGGCGAACGTTTAATCCGAATAGACGACTTAGAGCTTGACCCGCAAGTACAACAAGAAGTCCATGCTCTTTTAGAGCAAATGAACGCCAATAACTTTAAAGAGATTGGTGATTACCAAGGCTTTAAAGATGAGTTTATGAAGCTAAATGGCTTTAACTTTGAAGACGTCGACTATTCGCAAGACATTTCTATTGAGTCGCTAAAATCGCTTAAACCGTAATGCTTGTTATCTGTTTCAAGTATGAGATATGTGATAACTATTCCTAGTCCTGAACACTTTTCAGGACTTTTTTTTGTTTCAAGCCCCAGCCACCCTATACTTAATTAAAAACCGAGAACAAGATAGAGCAGTCTACATTTTAAATTCACAGGAAGTGAAACCACGTAAAGGATGACCTATATGGGGAGATTGCAAACATTAGATTATGAAATCCCTGAGTCTATGCAAAAAAGCTGGCAGGAAATCGTCAACTTACTGGCTCAAATAACGCACGTACCCACCACATTAATCATGCGTATCCATCCAGATCGTATTGAAGTCAACACATCCAGTGAAACTCAAGCTAACCCCTATCGTACCGGCGATGCTGAACTGCTCGGCAACGGTTTGTATTGTGAGCATGTCATTGAGCATAAGAGCGAACTCATGGTTCCTAATGCGCTCGAGGATGAAGAATGGTGCAATAACCCTGACATCAAACTAGGCATGATATCTTATTGCGGTTTACCGTTATTCTGGCCAAACGGAGAGACGTTTGGAACTATCTGCATGCTTGATTCCAAGAAGAATGAATACAGCGACACTTACCGCCAATTGCTCGGAACTTTCAAAGACTCAATCGAAGCGCAGCTCTCCGTCGTGTATCAGCAACACAAACTCCAGCGTCTTAATAATGAACTCAAAAATAGAGTTGAGAACCGTACTACGGACCTAGCGCAGTTGAGTTACTCCCTAACAAAAGAGATTGATCGTCGTAAGGCCGCAGAAAAACAAGTGAGCTACCAAAAAACACACGATCAGGGAACCGGATTCTTAAACCGCGCAGCACTGGAAAGTGTTGTCGGAGAGACACTCGGAATGTTGGATCATAGCCAGCAATCACTGCTCGTGATAAACATTGGCTTTAGTAACGCTCGCAGTATCCAAACCCGCTATGGCTTTGAGGCCTTTGACGAGATATTAAAAGAATTTCGGTATCGCCTTGGTAAACGAGAATCGAGTTATTTTGTTACCGGGAGGCCGAGCTCGAATGACCTTGTATTACTCATTTGGGGCAACGATATTGATATGAAATTGCGTAAGCTACTGGATGATATCACCAATATTGGCTTGGGAAGCTTTTATATAAAAGACACAGAGGTTCACCTCAACTCTTATATTGGTGTTGTACAAGCCCACCAAACCAGCAATGCCAAACAACTTCTTCAAAATGCATGCTATGCCATGCTGCTGTGTAAAGAGTCTGGCGAAGCGTATAGTTATTTTTGTGAAAGTCATTCGAATGAGCTAAACAACCACAATCAATTGGAAAGCTACTTGTTGCAAGCGGTAAGAAATGACGACCTGATGCTGTACTTTCAGCCCAAAGTTCATCCCCATACTCACAAATGGATTGGCGCAGAAGCATTGCTGCGCTGGAGACACCCAATACTGGGCGACGTCTCTAACGAAGCATTAATACATATGGCCGAACAAAACGGGCTTATTTTTGAAGTTGGCTCTTTTGTTCTTCGTACCGCGATAGACAAAGCTAAACAGTGGTCGGAGTTAATTGATAATTTCAAAATTGCCGTTAACGTCTCTCCAATTCAATTACAAAACGTGAACTTTGCGGAGCAAGTGCAACACCTACTCGAATCCTTTCATTTACCAGCACATTTTCTCGAACTCGAGGTGACCGAGAGCGCTTTAATTGCCGATGAAATCGTAGCACGCACAACGCTAAACAAATTGCACGAACTAGGTGTGACATTGTCACTTGATGACTTCGGTACAGGGTACGCCTCTTTCAGCTATTTGAAGAAATACCCATTTGATGCCATCAAGATTGATAAGAGCTTTGTCCAGCAAATGGAAAAGTCGGACGATGATCGTGCGATCATTTGCTCTATCATACACATAGCTAAAAAACTGGACCTCCAAGTGGTTATTGAGGGCATTGAATCCCCCCAACAAGAGCAGTTTCTTATTGATGAGGGTTGTGATATTGGGCAAGGCTTTCTCTATGGTAAACCGATGCCTTGTAATGAATTTGAGCAAATTTTGTTTAATCAGCGTCTTTCAGGCGGACAATACGCCTACTCTTCCTAAGCATTCTCTTTACTAAGGTGGCGGTGGTTTCTATAATCGCCGCCCGCTTCTATTAAAAGGCCAATATCTTCATGGATCAGTTGACTGCCACGCTTAAGAAAATTGAAAAGCAGAACTACCGCGCTTATCAGCAAATCAAAGGTCAATACGACTTCACTGATTTCACTTTGTTCATCGATCACGTACAAGGAGACCCGTATGCTTCAGCGTCACGTTTTCGTGCAACTCGCGCCTGGTCCTTGACTGGTCTGGAATGGTTAAAAGACGAGTCCCCTGCTTTTCAACGAGCAGCACGTGATTTTATTGCGCGAAGTTTTGAGCAGTTTGCTAAACAAGAAAACTCCGTATCCATTTCATTGAATGGCCAAACTGTGTTGGATAGCACCGCAGTATTGTTTACCGAGGAAGGTATTGAACTGCGTTTTCGAGTTAACTTGCCTGCTGAAGGTCGTTCAGTGTTGGGGAAAAAAGCCAACAACATACTGACTTTCCATTTGCCTAAGTTTATCCGTCGAGCGACCTTAGAACGTGAACTCGACAAAACAGCATTGATTGAGCATTGCCAAGTTGTTGAAGACCAAGATGCCCTGCGTGCACAGTTGGAAGCCAATAACCTAGTTGCGTTTGTCGCAAATGGCAGCATTCTTCCTCGAATTGCTGGCAACTGTGATCTCCCAATGAAAGAGGCGGTTGAGTTCAAGGCCCCTGAATCGCTGCAAGTGACTTTACATGCACCAAACAAAGGCCATGTCACGGGATTAGGGATTCCAAAGGGCATTACGCTAATCGTTGGTGGCGGTTTCCACGGTAAATCTACCTTACTGAATGCGATTGAGCGTTCGATTTACGACCATATTCCAGGAGATGGTCGTGAATACATCGTAGCTGATGACAAGGCAATGAAGATCCGCGCCGAAGATGGTCGATGCGTGCATCATTTGAACTTGTCGAATTACATCAACCATTTGCCAATGGGTAAAGATACAGCGGACTTTTCGACTCAAGATGCATCAGGCTCAACATCACAAGCCGCTTGGCTTCAAGAGTCTATTGAAGCAGGTGCGAGCACGTTATTGATTGATGAAGACACCTCTGCGACGAACTTCATGATTCGAGATGAACGTATGCAGGCATTGGTGGCAAAAGGTGATGAACCAATTACCCCTCTTGTCGATCGCATTGGTCAATTGCGAGATGATCTCGATATCTCTACCATTATCGTTATGGGTGGTTCAGGCGACTACTTAGACGTTGCCGACACAGTCATTCAGATGCACGACTACCAAGCGGTTGATGTGACAGAAAAAGCGAAAGAAGTGATCGCTCAGCACCCTACTCAACGTCATAACGAATCGGAAGAACGTTTACAAACCTTCCCGCCTCGCGCCCTGAATCGCGTTGCTTTGATGAATATTCTCACTGACGGTAAATTCCGTGTGAATGCGAAAGGCAAAGAGTCACTTCGATTTGGCAAAGAGTTTACTGACCTTAGCGCTTTGGAACAGATTGAGTCCGCAGATGAAGTCAACACGATTGGCTGGTTATGGTTCCAAATCGCTCAGCTTCCAGGCTGGTGTCATCATCCAGCGAAGGAAATTGAAGAAATGCTGTCTGGTGAGTGGCATGCATCGCTCCCTAAGCAAGGGGACTTAGCCAAACCACGCACACTAGACGTAATGGCTGCGCTTAACCGCATGAGAAAATCTCAGTTTAAGCCATCATGCTAGTTTTGATACGCTGATTGAGACAATCCAATGAAAAAAGCAGCTAATAGTTAGCTGCCTTCCTTTATCTTTATTCATACCGAATCATTCGTTTCTCAGTACATTCCACGCTTCACAAAGAATTCTAAACCTTTCTGCATCACCATTCTCTCTATCTGGGTGCCAACGAAGCGCGAGTTTTCGCCACTGCTTTCTAATTTCTGCGGGTGTTGCATCAGGGGTAAGCTCAAACAGTGAGAGTGCTTTTGTTTTATCCACACTGACTGTAGACGAACCACCAATGAATTTTTGATAAGTGGTCCAAAATTCATTCAACAATCGACGCACTTCATCTTCGTCCGCTTCGTAGTTGCGCCAATCCAGATAATATTCACGCAAAGGGTCGTTAATATCAACGATATGCCTCGAAGCTTCTAACGAAGACATCAGCTGGATATTCATCGCTTCAACTTGCAGCCAGGCATCTGGGTAAAGCGTTTCTTGCAGTTGGTATAGCGCGTTCATGATTAAGAAATTTCGTTTGAATAAATCCTTATCAGGAGAATCATCCAATTTCGAAATGTAGCCCTGTTCACTCAACTTGCTTGCTAAGGTGTGAACTTTCCAATCGGAAGGCTGCTTTCTAAGAATTTCTAGCATTGGCCAAAGCAACGGGTTTTCTATTGCATGAGTCTCAATACTACTGACCGTGCGTTGTCCTTCCATTCATCCTCTCTGTTTTTAATATTGAAGCATCACACTAATCTCAGAGAAGGCTGCTCATCTGTACTGGTAAAAATGCTTGCTGACGCGTATTTCAGGCCTAATTTCTGTGACACCGAATGAAGCGTGGGTATCATTTTGTACCATAAACAACAAAAGGCCGATAGTCATCAACCATCGGCCTTTGTAAGGAGATCACGTAAAGGTTAAATAACCCCTAGTTCACGTAAACGTTCCATAAGGTAGCTATGTGCGGTGTAGCGCTCTGACAAAACCACTTCTGGCTTTGGATGCAAGAACAACGGCAATGAAATACGCGACTTTTCTTGACGGCCACCCGTTGGGTTGATTACACGGTGAGTCGTTGAAGGAAAGTAACCGCCCGACGCTTCTTGAAGCATATCACCAATGTTGATAATTAAGTTACCAAAGTCACAGGGTACATCAATCCAATCACCTTCTTTGCTCTTTACTTGCAGTCCAGGCTCATTAGCGGCTGGCAGAACCGTTAGCAGGTTAATGTCTTCATGCGCGGCAGCACGGATAGCGCCTGGCTCCTCTTCCCCTGTCATTGGTGGGTAGTGAAGAACGCGTAGTAATGTTTTGTCGCTGTTATTGATCATTTCTGACAACGCGATAGAAAACTTCTCTTGAACGTCCTTAGGTGCGTACGCTTCAACCCAGCCTAATAGCTCCTGAGCAAATGCATTCGCCCGCTCATAGTACTCTAAGATTTCAGCTTTAAGTTGCTCTGGGATCTGGCCCCAAGGGTAAACATGAAAGTACTCTTTGATGTCTTTCACTTTGTGCCCTTTCGCTACTTCAGACACAGAAGGTGGGAAGTAGCCATCTTGGGTGTCTACGTTAAAGTGAAAATCATTCTTTTGATCTGAACAGAAAAACTCATGCCAGTTTTTGTAAATTGACTCTACAAGCTCTTGTGGAATCGGGTGGTTTTTCAACACACCGAACCCTGTTTCGCGCAGAGAGGTAACGAACTGTTGAGCAGCATCGTCAGCAAGATAATCGACAGTTTCCAGTTTCATGGCTTTACTTCTTTTTTATTAGACTGAATCACGGATTCTATGGATGGGCATGTTGTAAATCAAACTTTAATGAAAAGTGCACGCGCAAACGTTTTAATGTTGAGCAGTTTGGCAATAAATCAACATTTTCAGTGATCAAAAACACCATCAAAATAACAATTGCACACTGTTCAATTAAGTGTAATCATTACCCAAGTCTATGGAGTCCCACTGTAAGATAAATTGAAGGATCAAGTAACTCTATGAAAAGCACCTCGACACTCTTAGGATTGACGATTTTTTATGCCATCGTGTTTTTATTTTCTGCGTTAGAACCTAACTCACGTGCCGTTTGGTTTGCGGAGATTATCCCAGCAATTGGTATTCTTGTTGCTATTTGGGCAATCTCGATTCGCTATCAATTCAGTAATACGGCTTACTTTTTAATGTTCATCTGGCTCTGTTTGCACACTATCGGAGCGAAATATACGTTTTCCGAAGTACCATTTGACTGGTTTAACGACATGATTGGTTCAGATAGAAACAACTTTGATCGCGTTGCGCACTTTTCGATTGGTCTTTATGCGTATCCGATAGCTGAATACTTGATACACAAGAACAAGTTCAACAAAACGTTCTCTTGCTGGTTTGCTTTGTTTGCGATCATGTCGCTTGCAGCAGGCTATGAGATTATCGAATGGTGGTATGCAGAATTGGCTGGCGGCGATGAAGGAATCGCCTTTCTGGGCTCGCAAGGTGACATATGGGACGCCCAGAAAGATATGTTGTGCGACACCGTTGGTGCAGCGTTGTCGTTATTTTTAATGTCGGCTCAGCGTCGATTCTCTCAGCCACTCTAAATAAGGGTTAAACCCATCAACAATTGGAACCTGTACGATCTGTGCTACTTCATATTCGTGCAGGTTTTCTATTTTCTCTTCCACCAATTCATAGAGCTCTCGACGAGTTTTGATCACCAGCAACCATTCGTTGTCAGTACAAATCTCCCCTTTCCACACATAGTGACTTTCAATAGGCATCGTTTGAATACACGCGGCTAATTGGGCATCTAGCAAACCTTTAATGATCTGATCTCGATTTTTTTCGTTGCTGGTTGTGCTTAACACCATGCAGTAGTCATGTTTTATACTCATTTTCTAGCCCTTCATTATTTCATTGTCACTTTGCCGCCAATCATTTTGTAAGCGGGCGTTCCTCTCACTAGGGTATCTCTTGCAAACTCTCGCCCGCAACTGGGACAGATGCATGGGGTTTGTGTGAAATCGTCAACAATGCGCTCTTTGAAGCATTTGACCAGTGCGCCTTTTCCGCCTTTACGGTACTTGAATAGTTGAGTTTTACACTTTGAGCAATAGATATCGACGGTTTTCGTCGGCTGTTTCTTATTCGGTTTCGCCATGATTATTTTCTATATCAGGTTTTACCCATACGTTATTAAAGTCAAACCAACCTAAGGCATTACACTTTGCATTTTGTAAGGCACCGCTGTGGTCTTTATTGACACCCAACCAGCAGTGAAACATCGGAATCACCTGACAACTTTTTACCAACTGACGTCCTAACTCACGTGCAGGGAAGTCTGGATAAACACCAGCACGCCACTGATCAACGAGCTTAGCCCATTCGCTAAAATCGTAACCAGAGCTGAATTTTTCAATATCACTGTAATCCAGAAGCCAGCCCGCTAACGCGTCATTTCGGTTCGTTGCAATGCCCATGGCTTTCACCCAAATATCCACTTCCTCCGGTGCGGGCGGTTGAGAATCATAACGAATAAACTCGACCTCTATACCGTGCGGTTTTAAGAGTGTCTTGATGGCCTTGGCAACTACTGGAAACATCGGATGCTTTTTCTGATACGCTACGGAAATCACCTTATCAGCCTGCGGCACGCTGCCCGCTTCTGCTGGCCTAAGGTCAATCCAACCGGGCTTAAGACCAAAGGCTTGCAATACTCCCAGTTCCATCACTTTATCTTGTGGAACATGCGCATAAATCTGGTGACTGTTGAGGGTTTGCGAGAGGAACTCTGCCCAACGTGGATCTTTTGCAATCCCAGTGTTTTTGTTTAGTAATAGGAATGTACAGCCAGGGTCCAGCTCGACTTCATCGGATGAACCTTGTTTATCCATCTTCGGTTTTGACAGGCTTGGATAAACCATTGAAGAATAGGCCTCATCGATTACCCAAACCTCCACTTGGTCAAGTAAAGGGCGAAAACCAAAGTAGCCATCAAAAGCAGTCAAAATGAGACGCTTATCATCATTCATTTTAACTTGGAACGGCCCTGTCCCTATCGGTTGTCTATCGAAGTTTTCTGAACGCAAAGCGCTTGGTAGCAAAATTTTTGCTTGCGACTCACTCAGCGCCAAAGGCAGGTAGCGATCAGGACGGACGAGTTCAATATCGACGGTCCATTCCTGTGGTGAAGATACCTTTTTTATATGAGAAAACAGGTTCAGGCTACTTAGTGCAAGCACACTTTCAAGTACACAACTGGTTGATAACGGTTCACCATTATGAAAACGCACCCCACGACGAAGATAAAAACGCCAGTGTGTATCAGAAATGGCTTCCCATGTGTGGGCTAAATCTGGCTGAAGTTGTTCATTTTCATCAAGACGAGTGAGCCCGCTAAAAACTTGTCGGGCGATGTGCTGTTCAGAACGCCGCATCGGTTTCTGTGGGTTTAACATCGCCAATGGTCGATAATATGGCAAACGTACCACCTGTTCGCCCTGCCGATGCTGAAGCCCTAAATAACCTTGAATAACCTGCGTTAATCGAGCCGCGTCGTTATCAAGCGCATCTAGAGCCTGGCCAATTTTCCCTTCGTCGAGATAACGTCTGGCGAGGTTTTCACTGACATCGCTACGGTTACGTTTGAAAACGAGTTTTGAGAGCTTTCCTCGACCCGCCGCTGGATGCCATTCAATCCAGCCCTCCTCTTCTAATTTATTGAGAACAATACGGGCATTGCGACGTGTACAAAACAGCGCTTCGGTAATGTCTTCTAGCTGAACGTCCGTATCGTGACCGGCGAATTTTTCAAACAGTGTTTCGAACTGAACACGTAAACGAGGGCTACTCATAAAGAGGAAATTCTTATCTTATTGTTGATAAGCTAAGTTTCCTCATTTTTATCAAAAAGTGCAAACGTCACGCAGTAAATTATTGAATATCGATGCCAATTTCTCGTGCAAGATCGGCCAGTTGTTCCTCGTTATCCAGCTTGATAGACCATTTACACTCTGCACCATGAGATAAAACAACGTTCGCTCCTCTACCCAGTAACTGGATAGAATCGGTTTGCGCTTGTAAAGTCACCATTGCACTGCCGGAGAGCTTAATCACGATTTCACGCTGGGTAGCAATGATTTTTCCTAATGAAAACTCAACCACCATCTTGCTTTATACCGACTTCGTTTTATGTTGCTTCACTGCGATAGTTAAGCGACTGGTACACACTAATCGGCCTCGTTCATCAGTTATGTCGATTTGCCACACTTGTGTTGAAACGCCAAGGTGTACGGGTTTTGCCGTACCAATCACATGACCACTTCGCATTGCACGTACATGGTTCGCGTTGATATCCAAACCGACACAGTAACTCCCCTCATCGACAGAGAAATTTGCAGCTAAAGAGCCTAATGTTTCTGCGAGCACAACAGAAGCGCCACCATGAAGCATTCCTAAAGGTTGATGAGTAAAACTACATACAGGCATGGTTGCTGTAAGGGAGTCATCCGTGAAATCTGTGTATTCAATTTGTAGGTGCTCGATCAGGGTATTTTTTGACGTAGCATTCAGAATCTCTATGCTAACGGGCTTTTTCCATATACTCATTGTTTTACTCTTAATTTCACAAACTGGTTTGTCGGATTGTAACGATTTATTAGAGAGCTAGCATAGACTTTACTTAGGTCTAACTTCAAGGTGTAACATCTTGGCCTCCTTGCCAGTTGATGAATAATTTGATCTATGCATCGTGTTACTATTTGGGTATATACTATTGCTTCAAAACAAAAATAATTTAGATGGAGCCTATTATGAAGGTATGGATGAAAGCCTCTGCTCTTTTAACTATCGCGGGCTTAACGGCATGTAGCGCATCACCGACTGGCCGTAACCAGATCCTGATGTTTTCAGATCAAGAAATGTCATCGCTTGGCGCCAAATCTTTCGAACAAATGAAGAAAGATATCCCAATCAGCAAAGATCGCAAAACGAATGCCTACGTACAATGCGTTGCCAAACACATCACTGACACCATCCCTGCGCAAGCTGGGTTTAAAGATTGGGAGGTGGTTGTTTTTGATAGTGAACAAGTCAATGCGTTTGCTCTACCTGGTGGGAAGATCGGCGTTTACACCGGGCTTTTAGGTGTCGCGAAAAACCAAGATCAGTTGGCAACAGTCATTGGTCACGAAGTGGCTCACGTCCTTGCTGACCACAGTAATGAACGCCTTTCACAAAGCCAGTTAGCAAATGCGGGATTGTCTCTGGCAAACGTTGCTATAGGAGCTTCCGAGTACAAACAGTATCAGCAAATGACGATGGCGGCACTTGGTGTCGGTGTCCAATACGGTGTTATTTTGCCATACGGTCGTACACAGGAATCCGAGGCTGATATTGTCGGGCTTGAGTTTATGGCAAAAGCAGGCTTCGACCCACGTCAAAGTGTCGATTTATGGAAAAATATGAGTGCTGCATCCGGCGGTTCTCAACCGCCTGAATTCTTCTCAACTCACCCATCGCACAGTACGCGTATTAAAGATTTACAAGCAACCATAAATAAGTTGCCTGCGTATAACACGAAAGCGCCAAAATGTGGCTAAACTTCTGCTACCAGTGTCTATTTTTTGCAAAAAAAGCTCCCTAAGGAGCTTTTTTAATGGGTATAAGGAATAGTTTAAGTACCCAGTATCTGTAGTGGCAAGCTCAATAGGCTATCTCCAAGGGTAGCAAAATACCAAATGATAGCGACAAAACCACCGACAGAAACCAAGTACCAAGCAAGTGAGAAGAGTTGTCCGTAACGGGTTAACGGCAATAAATGACTATGATGTCGACCTCTCCATTCCATGACCACTTCTAGCATCCCCATTAACAATAAAAACCCTAGCAACGTCAGCCCGAAAGAATAGCTGATAAAAATACCCAACAAGGCAGCAGCTATACTGCCGACTAATCCAACCCAAGTGTTCATCGAGAAGGTAATGCTTTTGAGTACATGACCACCATCTAGTGGCAGAATGGGCAACAGATTAAACAGGTTTAGTAACGCGTTAAACACTGCTAGGCCAGCGAAGAGCACCTCTCCAGTCATCCAATAAAGCAAAGTAAACGCGATGCTAAGAACTAAACCAAAAAATGGTCCCATAATCGAGATAACCACATCTTGCCAGCGTGTGTTGATCTTTTCATCACTCAGCGCTAAACCGCCAAGAAATGGAATCAAATAGATGCCCTTGGTCTTCATTCCAAAGTACTTCATCGCTCTAATATGGCCATACTCATGGAAAACTAAACAGGCGATCAAAGCTAACGCGAACTCGATAGAAAATAGCCAAGAATATGCAGCAAGACTTGCAGATGCTAACGCCACTTTGATTACTTTCGCACTCTTGAGTGCTTTCATTCCAAGCGATACTAGCCCTATCACACTTAAACGCTTTTCCGTTGGCGGCTCAACTTCTGGTACTTGGCGTTCGATGTCTTTTTCATTTCGGCAACCTTCGCTTATAAGCTCATCGTTAATTGTGACCTTGTAACTCAATTCAAACGGTTGCCATGTTAATGAACACTCCAAATGACATACCAGGACTTCCTCCCCTGCAGAGAGTCTAAACTGGTGAAGACAAGTGTCTGCAACATTATCACTGGCATCTATTTGGGACACCAAGGTGTTATCCCAATATAACTGCTGCCAACCAGCCATCGATCCTTCGAGCCTTAACGAACGACCTAAAAATTCAACATTCAGTAATTCCAACACGATTCCTATTGCGTCTATTGTATAACAACAAAGCGAGGCGCGAATTATGCCTGCTAAGTACAGAAACGGCAAAGCCCGCTATCTCTTGGTTTGAATGCCATTTAACCATAAAGCCCGTAAAACAATTCTGGTCGTACCATTCTCTTAAAAAATATAACGATAATACATGCCCTTACGAATCACCGTTTGACCTATGCATCATATTTAAAACGCAAAATACGCTCAAACTTTGACAAGTTATTAAACATACAATTAACATTACATTTACATCACAGTTGTATTTCACGTATTAACAACTGGTGTAAGTATCACACAACAATTACAAGGACTTCGGTCCAACACTATGACACCCTAGGAGGGTCAAGGATGAACAAGAAGCACTGCTCTCTGCTTACAATTTCGATATTGTTTGCGTGTAATGCCCATTCAGCGGGCTTCCAGGTAGCTGAGCATTCAGCATCTGGTCTTGGTCGAGCATTTTCAGGTGAAGGAGCGGTCGCAGACAATGCCAGCGTTCTTGCACGAAACCCAGCAGCGATGACGCTTTTCAAAGAAGCTCAATTCTCGGGCGCGTTATCTATCATCGATCCTGAAGTCGATGTGTATGACACGGTTAACAAAGAACATGCGAAAGATGTTGCCCCTTTACAAGTCGTGCCAGCGGGTTATTACATCAGCCCTATCAACGATAACTGGGCTTGGGGTATCGGTATGTTCACAACATACGGTGTTGCTACTGATTATCCAGATGATATTTCTGCGGGTGACATGGCGGGTGACACTTCCCTACTTTCAGTAAACATCAACCCTAATGTCGCTTACCGTATCAACGAGTCTTTCAGTGTCGGTGGCGGTATCAACCTAGTGTACGCGGAAGCGGAGCTGACTCGTCATAAAGGCGCACTCGCCGGTATTTTAGGTGGTAATAAGTCCGATAACCTTGTCGGCATGGAAGGCGAAACTTTTGCTTGGGGTTGGAATATTGGCGCTTTGTACGAGCTAAATGAAAACAACCGTTTTGGCTTTGGTTACCGTTCTAAAGTTGATCTAGATTTTGACGACGGTGAGTTTAGTAGTTACGACTCAGGCCGAGCTCCATCACCAAAAGTGGATGGCCGTTTAAAAATCTCTCTCCCTTCAATTATCGAATTATCGGCTTTCCATCAACTGAATGAACAATGGGCAGTACATTACGGCTGGCAACAGACCGATTGGAGCACATTTAAAGAACTGAAAGCGACGAGTCCTCAATGTAATGATGGAACTGCTGGTCAATGTTTCTACAAACCAGAGAAATACGAAGACAACAACCGTTATTCTATTGGTGCAACTTACACCCTCAATGCGGATTGGACATTCCGTGCAGGCTTTGCATACGACGAACAAGCAGGTGAAGCCACATTGAGCATCCCTGACAGTGACCGTTTTTGGTACAGCGCGGGCCTGACTTACGCAATGAATGAGAATTTAACTTTCGATGCAGGCTTTGCACTTGTTAAGAGTAAATCAGGCTCTTTCACCGAGACAAATGCTCAGGATGAAGAGATCAAGTTCGACTCTGAAGGTACTGCTTACATCAGCGCGGTACAGATGAACTACACCTTCAAATAATGGGATTACGGAGTAAACCAATGAAACACACGTTTAAATTATCAATGCTTTGTTCTGCAATCCTTCTTGCTGGTTGTGGTGATAATACATCAAGCTCTGGTACTTCCGACAAAGTTCAATTTGAAGATGAAGTCCAAGCACTGCTCGACCGTGGAACATCTATCAGCTTTACGCTTCAAGGGGCGAATGCGGATGTACCTGCGCCCTCTTACATACTAATGGACACAACAGATGGCACGCTTGGTCTGCCAACTGACGGTGATGATGCCTTAACCAACCCTAGAGCCTCGATGAATACGATGGATGGATGGTCAACGTCTATGCCAATCGTTCTGAACTTTAAAGGCGATGGTTTTGCAACGGGTATGCTGCCGTCTGGTATTAAAGTCATCAAGATTAATCAACGTTTAACCGAGTGGGATGGTAAGTCTAACCCAATCGAAGACGTTCTCGTTCAGAACCAAGACTACGTTGTTCAAGCAAAAGGCAACTCTCTATATATCCAGTTCATGGATGCGCTTGATGAGTCAAGCGAATACATTTTTGCAGTAACACAAGATGTTACTGACGTGAATGGTGAGCCAATCGGTACATCAGCCAGTTACGCGACAGGTAAATCGAAAGAAATCGTTTATGAAACAGGTGCTCTTGCTTCTATTCAAGCGGTGACACAAGCGGTGGAAGGCATTTTTGGTCTAGCTCAAGTTAACCCTGACGACATCGTTTACTCCTCATGGTTCAGCACTCAGTCTGTAGGTGATACTTTGGCGGCGGTTAAAGGTGTAACCGCAACCGGTTTCTCAACGGGTGCAAATACACTAAACTCCGTTTACAAAAACGATGCGAACGAAGGTTCAGTAGATTTATCAACAGCCTACACAATGACACTTGGTGCAACCCAAGACTTTAGCACTGCGCTAGACTCTGACGATGACTTTAGTAAGTACGTTAGTGACCTAGACGCGGCAAAAACGGCAATTAAAGGCCTTTATGCGAAGTCAGGTGCCGATGTAAATGTGACTCAAGGTGTGGTCAGACTGCCTCATTATCTAGAAAAAGGGGCAAACTGGAACATGCAGCCAATGGTATCTGCGATGCCAAGCCTAGCGAAGCTAAGTGCAGCACTGGCGGATCCGAACGAGCAAGCGAACATGGTCCAGCAGCTATCAACCGGCGTTTTCGCAAATAACCCTGTTGACGTGACAAAGCTTGCAACCGATCCTACAGAGCAGCTAAAACTGGTGGGTGCTAAACTCACATTAAGCGATGGTACCCAACTCGACAGCGAACGTATTGTGACTCGCTACTCCCCAGTTCCAGTCGTTAAATCGGTAGAAGATGTCGAAGTACTTGTCTTCACACCTAAATCTGGTGTCGCGACCGACGTTGTGATTTATCAACACGGCATCACTTCTGCAAAAGAGGATTCATATGCCTTCGCGTTTAATATGGTGAAAGCAGGTGTGGCTGTTATTGCTATCGACTTACCTATTCACGGCACACGTAGCTTAGATGAGCAACGTTCAGCTAATTCTAATATCTTGGCGTATCTAAATCTTTCTAACTTGGCAATCGCTCGTGATAACCTACGCCAAAGTGTACTGGATGTATTGGGTTTACGCGCGAGCTTAGTGGTATCGGCGCAAGGTGGTCTGTTGGCAGAAGGGCCTCTGCAAGGCTTTAACCCAATGACGGGTTCTAAAGTCAAAATGTTAGGTCATTCACTTGGCGGTATTGTGGCTACATCTGCCGTGGCAGCAGCAAATAACACGCTAGGTAGCCCCAACGCAGATGCACTTTACACATTTAGCTCTGCTTCTGTACAGAACTCTGGTGGCCAAATCGGCAATTTGTTACTAGGTTCAGAAGCCTATGGCGCTCAGATCAGGCATAACTTAGCATATGCTGCGTCTGCAGACTACGCGAGTTATGCAGATGCGTCATGTACACAATTGGAAGATAAAACGTGTTACGAAGCTTTTGAGGCCGCAGCAACAGAAACTCAGTTAGCAACACTAGAAGCTGGCTTCTCCCAGTTTATCTACGCGGCACAAACCACGCTAGATACCGTAGACCCGTTCACAAACGCGTCAGATTTAGTTGCTTCTGGTTCACTAACAACACCATTCCTGATGACCGAGGTTGATGGCGATGGCAATGTACCAAACAGCGTTCCAAATGCACCGTTTGCCGGGACTGAGCCTCTAGCAGCTAAACTAGGTTTAACGTCCGTAAACAGTGCTAATACAGCCGTGTCTCCAATGGCAAGCTTTGTGCAATATAACGCTACTGCATCGCACAGTACTTTTGTTTCTCCAAATGGCACACTTTCTGATATTGACCATCACGTTGAGATGCAAATGGAAAACACAGACTTCTTAATGGATGACACTTTAACGGGTGTGACTAATACTTCCGTTCTGAAGTAATCGTATCACCTCTCTTACCAAAGCCCAGTTTCGACTGGGCTTTTTCGTTCTCTATCATAAAAAACCGTCCCGTATATCCTTTGCTATAGTGAAATCGGTGTCGTACCTAACTTACTTGTTTGAAAGGAAAACTCTATGCGCATATTCACTATAATGGCCACTGCTTTACTTCTTGCTGCATGCGGAAGTAGCCAATATCTTATGTCGACAAATGAAGGAAAAATTATTACTTCTTACGGTAAACCAGACCTTAACGAAGAAACGGGTATGTACGAGTATGAAGACATGGATGGGAAAGAAATGAGCATTTCAAAAGATCAAATTGTGCAGATTATTGAACGCTAGCAACATGCCCTCTATGTATTTAGAGGGCTCTCCCCATACTTCTGAGCGCAGTTAATACTCCCAACGAACCTCTAACTTCCTCAAGAAATGAAGCAACCAATTCATCACCCAAAGCAATCAATGCATTTTCTTATATACAGGTATTATTTGTTTAGCGAATATTTTACATATTCACCCTAATCAGGTTGGAATATTGTAAAATCTCGGCTTTAATTCGCTAACACCCTTTTATTTCTCAGGATAAAGTGGATAATACCGCCACAAAATAACATTACTAAGGTGAGTCCTTATGTCTATTGAAGCTACTCTGCTTGCGCGCTGCGAGTCAAAATGTGAACTGTGTTCTTCTGAATCTCAACTAACAGCATACGCTGTCCCACCTCACGGTAACGTGACCGTTGATACTGCTATCATGGTTTGTGATAAGTGTCTGGGTGAGATCGATGAGCCAAAAGACATTAACCACTGGCGTTGTCTAAACGAAAGCATGTGGAGCCAGGTTCCTGCAGTACAAGTGACAGCATGGCGCCAACTCACTCGCCTAAACTCTGAAAGCTGGGCTCAAGATGCTCTTGACATGATGTACATGGAAGAAGAGCAAATGAACTGGGCGATGAAGGGTATGTCTGATGATGACAAAACGCTGGATTGCAACGGCACTGAACTTAAGAAAGGTGACGATGTAACGGTAATCAAAGACCTACCAGTTAAAGGCACTAACCAAGTAATCAAACAAGGCACAGTGATCCGTGGTATCAGCCTTGGTGATGATCCGAAACTAGTTTCGGGCAAGGCAAATGGCGGTCAGTCAATGTACGTGATCGCAGAATACTGCCGTAAGAAGTAATATCGTATTACTCTACAAGTCAAAACGGGGCACTATTAGTGCCCCGTTTTCATTTCTAATGAACACCAATTTGGAATAAGCTCCTCTACTCCGGTATTGACTCTGTATAGAGTTTTAGCTCCGTTATTCACGTTTGAGCAGCTAAAAAAATACCGGCTTATAAGCCGGTATTTTCATTCATTATTTCAAGATTAACGGTACATACCGATATCTTTTTGAATGTGAGCTGACAAATCTTCCGCATAGTAACTGCGTGGTGCAGTATTATCTACGAATAGAATGTCTAGTAAGTGAGCAATCAGTCCTTTGAAGTTAACCGCGTAGGTTTTCTTATCCATAGAGGTTGGTAAAGCTACATTTGTCATTTGCATTGCTTGTGCCATGATTGCCTCTCTTTAAAGCAGTAGTCTGTTTTGTTGGTTGTATATTAGTCAGTTTCTTATTGTTTAAGAAATGACAAATTTTACCTATTCGAATTAGATTATCTAATAAAACAAGCCCATTACAAACATCAAAAATACAAATGAATAATAACAGCATAAATAGTCAGAAACTGTTTAATTATGTTGAATAACTTAACGTTACCTGCATAAGCACACCTCAAGTTACAACATATTTTTAACATTAAGTTTCGTTATTTATTTTATTTTTAGCGCTTTACTTATATTTTTTGATTAGTAATTTTAACGCTAGAGCGACTGTTCGACTTATTTTTGAGGAGCGATGCCACAACCGCTGATGTCATCACAACGATTAAGAATGTGAGTGACCACGTTGTCGGAATCTCATACTCTGTTCCCACCAATAACATCTTTACACCGATAAACATCATGATCACCGATAATGCTGGTTTTAAGTACACAAACTTGTCTAACATCGCTTGCAGAACAAAGTACAAAGATCGCAAACCCAACAGTGCAAACACGTTCGCGGCTAAGACTAAAAATGGCTCTCGTGTTACCGCGAATATGGCTGGTATAGAATCCAGTGCAAACATTACGTCCATCACTGCAATTACACCGACTACGATCAGCATTGGTGTTGCCACCCACTTACCAGCTTGCTTTAAGATTAAGTGATTTCCTTGGTAATCATCCGTAACTGGCAATATTTTGCGAATAAACTGCTCAGGATATGGGTTAACCTCTTCTGCTTCACCTTTGTCGCGAGCAAGCTTAATACCTGTCCAAATAAGGAATGCGGCAAAGAGGTATAACACCCAGTGGTACTGCGCAAGTAACTGAGCACCAACCGCAATCATGATAGCCCGCAGAACCAACGCACCAATCACGCCCCAAAGCAGCGCTCGCGGACGCAAATGCTCCGGCACACTGTATTGTGCAAAGATGATGGCAAACACAAACAAGTTATCCACGCTTAGCGACTTCTCTAGTAAGTAGCCTGTTAAGAATGAAACCGTTGCTTTATCGTTCGTATAAGTGCTGTGCGGTGCGTAAAGGTCCCAGAATAAATAGATAGAACCTGCAAAAACAAAGGCAAGTAAGAACCAAAAAACACTCCAAAGGATGGCTTTTTTCATCGTTATTACGCCACCACGCGTTTGATAGATATCAAGCGCAACAAGAACAAGCGTAAAAAGACCAAAAGCGCCATACATCGCTAATGACTCTTGAAGTGGTGCCGATTGGCTCAATTGGGTGGTACTTTCGATAAGAGACATGCTTCCTCCCATGGCGGAAGGACATGAGTTTGGTGACCTTCCGCAGACAATAACAACAAGCAGTCACATAGTAATCATGTGCTGCCAGTCAATGAATGCGTTGGTCTCGTTGAAGTGTCGGCGTGGATGAATCACGCAACACCTTTACTTACCGGATAAGCTGATGCTTAACGAGATGACGATAAGTAAACTTGCGCTAACTACTCCCCAAACGCCGCAATGATAACGCCGAATGTCACGCTTTCCAACAAAAAAACTTTGTCCAATCGAAATAAAATTCCTATTAAAAATCAGAAAGAAATATAAAAAGAAAGGAATTGATTCAACCACGTGAACTCTTGTTATTAGGTGTAAAGAGCAGCAAGTGACTCAAGATGATACATTTAGGAGTCAGAGCGTTGTCTTTGAGAACATAGACACAAAAAAGGAGCATAACTGCTCCTTTTCTAACTTCCGTGTTATTAGCAATTCAAAAGCCGCTCAAAGGTACAAAGTAAACTAACGTTGACCAAATTGCGACCCAAGCAACCACCACTGCCGTATCTGTCCAATCTTTATTCCACATACTGCCACCCTCATCATCGCATGTAGCAATTGAAGGACAGCAAAATCGATACCAATATCTACTACCTGTGTTGCTGTGTATAAAGTTTGTGACTTTGATTCAAGCAGTTTGGCTCATCGGTCAGAAGTTCAATAAAACAGTCTGCCATGGATAAGTTGGTTACACGCCCCTCGCCTTTCATCTCCAGTAGCGCATCGTAACCTTCTTTCCCTTTCATGGTATAAGCGGAGGAAGTGCCTCGATACCAGGTGTCGTCTTGAACGTCGACCCATTGTTGACCATCAAAAATTGCTAATGACTGAATTCTTTCACCTTTAGGGGCATCAGCTCGGTACTCAAAGTTTAAATTGTAAGTGTATGGATAACTGCCAGAGCCAGTACCTTCCACACCATTGTTGATAGCATTGTTTATGGCGCCTTCAAGTGCTCGGCGAATAGCACTGCCTTTTACGTCGTAAAAGCCGATCGGAACGGCAAAAGGCAACAATCGTCCGGCAATATCTGCCACTGTGATGTTGCCAGGATTCAATGATGTTCGCACGCCACCCGCATTATGAATCGCAAATTGAACCTCATGCCCGCGTTTATTTAGGCTGTACAAAAATGAACGCGCAACAGAAGAAGCCAGCTCGCTCTCACCAAACTCATCTGGGATTCGCACATGACGCTTTTTGGTGTCAATACTAGCAATGACTTGTGACTGTAACTGTCTTACCCGAGGGATGTATTTATCACTTAGGATTGCTTGAGTCTCCGGGTGTTTCTTACAGACCACCACATTAGGTTGGCCATGGATAAAGTCACACGCGGTTTCGAATACGCCTTGGTCAAGCTGTTGATTTAGTGTCGAGTCCCAAAAAATACGTCGGCCAAGTAACAGTTCATTTTGACCACTCAGCATGGTTGCTTTGCCGTTTTCATCAAATTCAATGACGCAGTGCCCCATGGTCAAAGCATGAAAGCCCGCTTGCACAACGTAGGTATCTTTTACTTTGACACCATAAGGGTCATCTTGCCCTAAACCTATTGATGAGAAATCGCCTTGCAGTCGGTGGCTATGTCCACCAACAATAATACCAATCCCCTCAACTTGTTCAGCCAACTCTAAATCACCTTCATAACCTAAGTGGCTCAGAAGAATGATATTTTTAATACCAGAGGAGTGAATTTGTTTTACGGTCGCCTTAGCGGTTTCAATTGCAGACTTAAATGGCGTATCTGCATCTGGGTTCGCGATATCGCTCATTTTATCAATGGATAATCCGAAAATCGCAACCTGCTCACCATGAAACTCTTTGACGATGTATTGTGCGCTTTGTGTCTCCGTTTGATAGCTATACACATTGTTGCTATCGCTGACTCGGTGAGGCTTTTGAAGCGATTCATTTGATAGATCCCAGTTACCAGCAAGCAATGGAAACTGAGTGCGTTGACAGAATAAGGCAACAGGTTCATTACCCATATCCAATTCATGGTTGCCTAACGCCATCGCATCAATCTTTAACGCATTCAACAAATCGGCGTTGGCTTTACCTTTAAATAATGAGAAATAAAGTGTGCCTTGGAAACAGTCTCCAGCATGGAGAAATAACATCCCATGCCCTTGACGCTGAGCGTCGTCTCGTAGCTGCTCTACTCGGGTTGCGATGCGAGAGAACCCGCCAGCACTCACGTATGGCTCTAACGTGAGTTCTTTGTTGATCTTAAGCTTTAACTGTAATGACGTTGGCTCAAAGTAGGAATGTGTGTCATTGATGTGTGCCAGTTTGATTCTCACTGGCTTATGATTGTTATTCATCTTCATCTTCTCTCTTTTCATTCCTTATAATAATAAGAAGTGAATCATGACAGAATCATGAATTTTATGAAACTGTGATTTTTTGATTTCATGTTTAAGTGATCACGATGCTATCTACACTACTTTTGAAAGCAAGCGTCGCTTGTTGCGGTCTCTATTCAGTAAGGGGCTCTCGTAATTTTGTGAACTGAGCTTAACTCCAATATTTCGAATTAATATATGCTTAGGAGTAGCAAAATAACTCTCTATAATTCAAATAATTGCAAGGAGGATTGAGATGAGACTAGAACGCATCGAAATCTCCGGGTTTAGAGGCATCAAACGCCTTTCACTCTCTTTTGACGAACTCACTACGCTCATCGGTGAGAACACGTGGGGCAAATCATCATTGCTCGATGCCCTTTCTATCGCGCTACCTGCTAATGGCTCATTGTATCAATTCGAACTAAAAGATTTTCACGTTGATTATTCAATTTCTCATCCACAAACCCAACACTTGCAGATCATTGTTTGCTTTAAAGCACAAGACAAGAACGAAGTAAAAGCTGGGCGTTATCGACGGATAAAACCTGCATGGTGCACAAACGAGGATGGTGAGCAGGTCATTTACTATCGAATTAGTGCGTCTCGCGACGAGTATGATATTAAAACTGAATACGCATTTTTGGATCATAACGGTAAGCCGAAGAAACTGCACCACTCTGAAAAACTCGCCGTAGAGTTGATGACTCTTCACCCTGTTATCCGCCTACGAGACTCCCGACGCTTCCCAGATCTAAACCACGTAAACGGCGACAGCAAAAATGCTCGGATTGAAAAACGAATCAACAACACCTGCCGACGGCTATTGGCGATGCCTGGGCACGTAAACAAGGGTGAGATTCGCAGTAGTCTCGATTCAATGCAAACACTTGTCGAACACTATTTTGCGTTCCGCAGCGTCAGCAAAGGTAACCCACGAAAACCTCGTGATGGTCTTTTTTATACGAGCCCTTCCTCTGATAAAGGATTAAGTCAATTCCTTAAGGAAACAAATGACAAACAAAGCCGCTTGCTTTTAATGGGGCTTCTCAATGCTTACCTTCAAGCAAAAGGCCCTACCGATTTAAGACGCTGCGCAAGACCGATACTGATCATCGAAGACCCGGAAGGCCGACTACATCCGACTCATCTCGCTAGAGCGTGGTCATTATTGCAGTTGTTGCCAATGCAAAAGATTTTAACTACCAACAGCGGTACGTTACTTGGCTCGGTTCCACTTTATTCAATCCGACGTTTGATTCGCTTGTCAGACCGAACCATTGCCAAGAGCTTAAACTCTGCCAAGTTTGGTAGAGATGAGTTACGCCGAATTGGTTTCCACATTCGTTTTCATCGCTCAGGGGCGTTGTTTGCACGGTGTTGGTTGCTCGTAGAAGGCGAAACTGAAGTTTGGTTATTTCATGAACTGGCTCGTCAATGTGGATATGACTTAGCTGCGGAAGGAGTTCAAATCGTTGAATTTGCACAGTCAGGACTGAAGTCACTGATCAAAGTAGCAAAAGAGTTCGGTATCGACTGGCATGTTGTTACCGATGGTGACCCGGCAGGTAAAAAGTACGCGCATGCCGTGAGAGCGCAACTCGATCATGATCAGGAAAGGCATAGACTTACAGAGTTACCTGATCGAGACATCGAACATTTTCTATACAATCATGGATTTGAACTTTTCTTTAAGGACATCATCAAAGTTCCTCATGATCACCCTATCCCAGCTAAAAAAGTCGTCAACCGTGTTTTGAAAAAGCATGCAAAACCGGACTTAGCTTTGGCCATTGTCTCTCACTGTGAAGAGAGAGGTATGGAGTGCATTCCTGTACTTCTGCGTTGGACACTTAAACGTGTTGTCACCATGGCAAACGGTAATACATGAGTTAGAGTATTTCACACTCACACCTTGCCTTGTAATACAAAAAAGCACACCAAATTGGTGTGCTTGTATCAAACATCATTAATTTTGATTAAAGGTATTGAAAGGGATAAAACTCAATACACAGTGGATACAAATAAGATCGGGGGTTCACTACTGTGCTTGCTCAGCAAGCGTAGAAGAAGTAGTGCTTGATTTCGTATGCAACCAAAGTCCAGTCGCTTTCATTAGATAACCAAACACACCACCTAGCAGCAAAGATGGAATGACAAGTTGCCAGTTTCCATCAGCGGCAAATGTTGCGCAGGAACCAATAAAAGTGCCTGGAATGTACGCGAGCCAAGCCTGTTTCGCTTGAATACACATGAAAAATGCCACAATAGCGGTAATCACATAACCGATAATTTCCAAACCAACGTAAGTTGAACCGTGGATAATTACCATTGCCCAGAATACACCCGTCATATTAGTGATTAAGCTGATACCAAGTCCTTTCAATCCGCTAGTTGGCGCAGCAAAGTAGCTCGTGCAACCTAAAAAACCAGCCCAAGAAAGCAAACCTAAAGAAATGGCGATCCAACCCCATACGCCAGATAAAATTCCAGTAGTGATAGAGATAGCTAAAAGTGTCGTCATGGTAGTCGTACCTGCTTGGCTATTATCGTACCCATATGGCTCAATAACTGCCTTCATACATTGAAATCAAGGACACATGTTAGATACATCAGTCTTGTTTATCGGTGATAATGATCACAATAAGGTTATAACAATTTCATGACTTGCACTAAAAGTTTGACGCAACCGATAAATCAACAGATTTAGGGAATGAGTATTTCTAATACTCGGTAAAAAAGGATGTGTGTAGGACAGTTCCAATAGGTCACTCCAGCAAGCTTTAACGAGACTGGAAGCTAATATCGGCGTGCAGAATCATGGTTCACCAAGTGAGTGCATAAAAGCTCCTGAATCACGCTTATTCTTCGAAGTTCAGTATACTGTACATAGAAATATGCCACTCCCAATTAAAGCGAGTGGCATTGCTGTGCTTCTAGAGTTTATTGCATGTATTGAGTAGTAACTTACAATACCGAAGGTTTGCCTTTCATCATTCGCAGACCTTCTCGTTTAATGCAGTCGACTAGTGGGTTTTCTGCCATATCAGCTCGCCATATAAATGAAAGTGTCCTTTCCATTTTTAGCTCGGGCACATTTAACGCAACAAGATGACCCGCTTCTATATATCGCTCTACATCTAAATACGGTAAACAAGTAAGGTACTGGCCGTTAGCAACTAAACTGCGTAACACCGGAACGTGCTCGTACTCTCGCCACACATCCAAATCTTCAATTAGATGATGAATAGAGCTATCAAATGTTTTTCGTGTGCCAGAGCCATGCTCTCTCAACACCCACTTCGCTTGTTCTAACTGCGCGAGGCTTACAGATTGATTGCGAGCAAAAGGATGATGAGAAGCAGCGACAACAGTAAGATGGTCTCGGCACCAGACTTCTTGGTGCAAACGGTTATCGTCACAACGCCCCTCGATGATCCCTAAGTCATATTTATAATCTAATACGCCATCAATAACCCCTTTTGTACTCTGCACACCAAGGGAAATACGCATTTCTGGAAAGTCATTATCAATGATACTGATAAGGTCTGGAACCAGATGCTCTGCCGGAGTTTGACTCGCGCCCATGCGAATCTCACCGCTTAACAAATGTTGCTCATAAAAGCCCATTTCAATCTGCAGTGCGTCTTGTAATAAGCGTTTTGCTTTTGGTCGTAGCCACATACCCCAATGGGTTAACGCCATTTGCTTGCCCTGCCTCTCAAATAAAGGCCTGCCAAGCATTTTTTCTAATTGCGCAAGCGACATACTTGTCGCTGATTGTGTCAAAGCCAGTTTCTCTGCGGCCTGGCTTACACTGCCGGTATCTGCAACTGCGTCAAAAACCGCTAATTGCTTAAGTGAGTAGCGCAAAGTGTCCTCCATTATTGGTGAGTATTTTTCATACCCTCACAATCGTTAAAAACATGCCCCAATAAGCAATAGAGTTCATTTTACCTAGCCGCATAAAGTTATCAATTAATTTGATGAGGTTTCTAAATATTATCAATTTTACCTACCAAACCCTTCTCCTTATTCTGACTGTGCGGTTCGGGAACACCGCAAGCCTCAATGACTTTGAGACTGAAGTCATTGAGGCTTCTAAATAAAAACAACAATTTCATTTTTGAGTTAATAACCAAGGAATTTTTATGCGATTACAAATTAAGGAGTCAATATGGCGGTGACCAGCTCTCAAAATCACCAGTACTTTTCTCCAAAAGAAATGATGGCTGAAGCGGAAAAATTTGCGTTAAGTAAAGCAAACAAAACCAGCAGTATGACACTGAGTCTTGCCATCATGGCGGGCGCGTTCATTGGATTGGCGTTCTTGTTTTACATCACGGTGACTACTGGCAGCGCTGGCGCTGGTTGGGGCTTAAGCCGTCTTGCTGGCGGATTAGCATTTAGTATGGGCTTGATCCTCATCGTGATCTGCGGTGGTGAACTATTTACCAGCTCAGTTCTTTCCAGTATCTCATGGGCCAATAAGCAAATCTCGTTCGGAAAAATGCTTTCTATTTGGGGCAAGGTTTACGTTGGCAACTTCATTGGTGCGATGTTCCTACTTGCGCTAGTTACTGCAGCTGGTCTTTATCAAATGGATAGCGGTCAATGGGGGTTAAATGCGCTTAACATCGCGCAGCACAAGCTTCATCACACTCTCATTCAGGCGTTTGCGCTCGGTATCCTTTGTAACCTATTGGTCTGCCTCGCGATTTGGTTAACGTTTAGCTCTGCAAATGCAATGACAAAAGCAGCAATGACAATCATGCCTGTGGCCATGTTTGTCAGCAGTGGCTTTGAACACTGTGTCGCGAACATGTTTATGGTTCCACTTGGCATTGTTATCGCGAACTTTGCACCTGAGTCTTTTTGGGCCTCCGTCGGTGTGCCCGCTTCACAGTACGCAGACTTAAATATTGGCCACTTTATTACCGCTAACTTAATTCCTGTCACGCTTGGCAACATCGTCGGCGGAGCGGTTTTAGTTGGTCTTGCAAACTGGTGTATTTTTCGCCGACCAGAACTAAAAGCAGCGAATATCTCTTCTATCACAACGACTACAACACTCTCGTCAGTTAAGGATTTCACCATGAAAAACGCATCTTTTGTTAAAGATATTATGAACCCAAAACCAGTTACCATCAGTGCAGAAACACCGATAGCAATCGCACTGGATGTGCTACTTGATAACAACGTAACTAGCGCACCTGTTGTAGACGTACAAAATCGATTGGTTGGCTTCTTCTCTGCTCACGATGTGATGGTAGAACTATGGTGTGAGGACTACATTCCGGTGAAAGACCAAAAAGTCGTCGACATCATGAGCCGCGATGTGGTCGCAATTGAGGCTGGTGATCGTCTCGTTGATGTTGTCGAATTCCTATGTATCGATAAAGAGCAGTTGTACCCAACGAGCAGCATGGGCATCGCCACTCGCATGACGTCTTTATCTTTAGAAGAACGCGCAAAAAGCATCAAAGTGAGCAAGCCACAAGTACTTCCTGTACTTGAAAATGGCCAGATGGTCGGTGTTGTTACTCGTACTGAAGTATTAAAAGCACTACGCCCGATTTTTGGTGAGCGTTTAAACCTAGTAGAAAAAAACGAGTTAGAAACAGCGTAATTCATTAAACGATTGCAACGTCTGTTGGCTTTCAATCGCTGTCACTGACTGGCTTGCCAATGTTGTCGATTGTGATTGAGGTAATAAAAAAGCGCTCTTTCGTTGAAGAGCGCTTTTACTGTATCTAAAAGAAGTTCGTTACTTCTTAACGCCTTCGATATGAAGTTCCATATCAACATAGCTTGAAGCACCCATTACTGGGATATCAAAGTCAGCAAGCTCAAGGCGAGTGTTACCAACGAAGCCAGCGCGCTCACCACCCCATGGGTCACTACCTGCGCCAACGAATTCAGCTTCGATAGTAATAGGCTTAGTAACACCGTGTAGCGTTAGATCACCAGTTACATCTAGCTTGCCATTGCCTTTATCAACCACTTTTGTGCTTTTAAAGGTCGCTTCGCTGTATTTGCCAGCATCAATGAAATCACCACTACGAATGTGCTTGTCACGTTCAGCGTGGTTGGAGTCTAAGCTAGTTGTATCAACAACAACATTCACTTTTGAATCAGCAATGTTGTTCTCATCAAAAGAAAAGTCACCAGAAAATGTATTGAAACGACCTTTGATGAAGCTGTAACCCAAGTGACTAACTTTAAAGTTAATTGAAGCGTGAGCACCTTTGGTATCGATGACATAATCTGCAGCTTGCGCACCAAATGGTAGTGCCATAGCGATAGCTAATCCTGTAGCGAAGAGTGACTTTTTCATTTTGAAGCTCCTAACATTTTTCTTAATGTGTTGTCTTTATCGATAAAGTGGTGTTTAAGCGCAGCAATAGCGTGCAAACCTGCTATCAGGATGACGGCCCAAGCTGCGTAGAAGTGAATTTCACCCGCTATGTCTGATTGTCCTGGGAATAACTCTCCCGCTCCTGGCACGGTAAACCAATTAAACACTTCGATACCGCGTCCATCAGACGTTGAAATGAGGTAACCTGAAACAAAGATGGTGACCAATAGTAGGTACATAACACCATGCGCGGCTTTAGCAGCAAGCACTTCGTAAGGTTTGCCTTCTACCTTTGGTGACGCCGTAACATGTTTCCATACAATGCGTGCCAAAGTTAAAATAGCGAGTAAAATACCGACAGAGCGATGGTAGTGTGGCGCAGTTCGATACCATTCGCTGTAATAGCTAAGGTCGACCATCCACAAACCCACTGCAAATAGACCAATAATGCACAGCGCAGATAACCAGTGCATCACGCGTGCAGTAAGGTTGTAATTCTTTACCAGTGTATCCATCTCAAGTTCCTAGATATATTCCTAAGTTAATGTTGAGCAAGAAACACTACATTAACCTATTTACGTCATATGAAACAGATTATTTACCATCATTTACATCCAGCCAATGGCACCGTATCTATCAAGTTGTTCGAATTTTTTGAAGGAACTTTAAATCGTTTATAAAACTGAAACTTACAGCTTAACTTCTTGTTCTATCTCATACAGCTCTTCGGACACTTCTAACATTCTACGTTCAACCAGTGATTTTGCATCTTCCACCCCCTTGTTGTAATAAATTGGCCCTAGTTTTTCTGTAATAAAATCAATAAGAAATTCACTATCGAACTGGCCAATCTCAACATCTAGTTCGTCCTGCATATAATCTTGAATGGCGGTTGCCAGCGTTTCTTTTTGCGCACGTTCTAACTTTATCATCTTTGCCCTTTTTCAGAATTTTGTTCTATGTGTGCTTCTATCGTCTTGCTCTCTTAAAGAGTAGGCGCGATCATTTGTGAGAAATTTGGTGTTTAGATCAAGAAGTTGCCGAAGTAAATTAGTCTATTCTCAAAAGACTATGCTAACCTTTTGCAGTTCGTTTTGTTAATTATTAAGGGATATTCTTTGCTACTCGACCTAGTGATTCAAAGTGTTAATGATTTTCAAGACGACTGTCTTAAGCTGTGTGAAAAGCATTACCCTGCGGTACATAACCAAGGCATGAGTGAGCATCATCTTGGTCTCGCGTTTTCAAGACGAATGGAACACACTTTCCGTCACTTCGGATACAACAGTGTGGTAAAACCAATTGAAGTTTTAAATACGCCGGATCTGCCTCATCACTATCGTATTTCATCTGAAATAGGCACGGTTTGGGTCCTGAGTCACCATATGGTCAGTGCGGGAAAATCTTGTCGAGAAAACTTACTCTCATCAATTACGGAATGGCAAAGCGAATATGGTTATGCACTGCAACCGAATGATCTACTCTTTTTAGTTTGTGATCATTGGATCAGTCGCAGCAAAACGAGCCGAGAGTTGCTTCATTGGTGGATGGGTGAACTGCCCGATCAGATCAACGAATACACGGAGCAAGGCATCACGCTGTACACCAGCGAATCGCAGCTCACGCAATCGTTAGACACTCGATTTGGCATTAGCCCTTGTTACATTAAGTTTGGTCATCCTTTGCGTCGCTCGAACAAACAACAGTTGGTCAGAAAATACTTACAACTGTATGCAGTACTACAATGGTAACATCAAATTGCAATAGGAAGATTATCAGTCATTTCATCAATTTGTTTGATATCACTCGACAAATCTAATCATCTCTTACCATCGTTCTTGCTTGAGTTCATGAGCCCACTTAGATTCACTGCCAATGAAATAAAAAATTAGCGCGATAGCGCTGATGTAGAAGCATTGATTTAGGTTGTTGTAACAATGATGAGCACCTCGCAACTCCTTAGTTGCATCCGCAAACAAGCCGACGGGCAATACATTGCGAAATACGCAAAGCTCACTCTTCGAAGTGTCTTTCAACCTATATATAAAAAAGATATTTCTATCGTTGGCCTTGAGGCACTAGTAAGAATTACCAATGCTAATGGCACCATGATCAGGCCAGATCAGTTTTTCCAATCAAAAACCATTGCCGCTCAGGACCTACTCAATGTCGAACGCTTAAGTCGCCTAATTCATATCAAAAACTTTGCCCAATCTCACTTTCACAATAAACAACTGTTTCTTAATGTATTACCAGAAGCAGCAAAAATACTAGCCAGAGACATCACGTACAATAGGCTGCTAAAACAAACCATTTATCAATCTCATTTAGTAAATGAACAAATCGTCATGGAGTTGCTTGAGTTGAACGTAGAAGACGAGTCCTCTTTGTCGCAAGCAGCTCGTGAATTAAGCCAAGGCGGGTTTAAATTGGCGATCGACGATTATGGCGTCAATGCATCGACAATTGAACGAGTGAAAGGCGTTCGTCCAGACATAATAAAGATGGATCGCTCGTTAATGCTGAGATACGTAAATGGTGACTGGAAAGCTCTAGTCGATGCATTATCACTGGCAAGAACGTTGCATTCTAAAACCGTTATCGAAGGAATTGAAACCGAGCATCAACTTAACTTAATGAAAAAACTCGGTTTCGATATGTATCAAGGATACCTACTCGCTATCCCGCAAACGTTAGACGTTTATGAAGAGGCAAAAACAGCCTGACTATGTAAGAACAAAAGTTTGTGCGGTTTAGCGAGAGTTACGTGATTTACCACGGTTCTTATGAATCGCTAATTTTGCTTTTAGCTTACGCTTCTCTGATGAACGGCTTCGACGGCGTCCACTACCATTTTTCTCAGGCTCGACTTCTTCTATAAGGCTTGGCTCGAAGCCTGCCAACCATTCTTGCGGTAGGCGTTGATCAAGCAAATTCTCGATAGCATGCAATAAATATTCTTCATCCCGACTCATTAGAGACACAGCTAACCCCGACTTTCCTGCACGGCCAGTACGGCCTATACGGTGGACATAATCTTCGGCTTTAAATGGCATATCAAAGTTCACCACTTGCTCTAACTCTTGAATATCCAGTCCTCGTGCTGCTACATCTGTCGCAATCAACGCACGCACCTTACCTTGTTTGAACTCATCCAACGCTCTTTGACGCGCACCCTGTGACTTATCCCCGTTAATTGAAACCGCTTTTATGCCATCTAACTTAAGCTCTTTTGCTAGCTCATCGCTACCTTGCTTAGTTTTTGTAAATACAAGCACTTGCTGCCAATTGCGCGAGCCAATCAAGTACGCCAATAATTCACGTTTACGCTTTTTGTCTACCGGATAAACCATCTGTTTTACCGTTTCAGCCGTCGTGTTTGCTGGTGACACTTCAACTTCAACCGGCGATTCCATGAGTTTGTACGCAATAGTCTTTATTCGCTTTTCAAATGTCGCAGAGAACAACAGGATCTGTTTTTCGGCGGGTAAACGTCGGAAGATGCGTTGCAAGTCAGGCCAGAATCCCATATCTAACATACGGTCGGCTTCGTCTAGAACGAGTATACTGGTTTTGGAGATGTTTACGTTGCCATTAAACAGATGATCCAAAAGGCGGCCTGGTGTTGCAATCAAAATATCAGCGCCCTCTTCTAACTTCCTCTTTTGTACGCTAATGCTTGTACCACCATAAACACACACAATGCGAAGTTCGGTTTGTGCAGAGTACTGATTCAAATTATCAAATACCTGCTGCGCAAGCTCGCGTGTTGGAACCAAAACCAATGCTTGAGGCGTACCGTTGAGTTTCTTTTGCTGAACGGTTTGTATAATAGGTAAACCAAACGCAGCTGTTTTCCCCGTACCAGTTTGTGCAGCAGCAAGTAAGTTCTTTCCTTCAAGGACATGTGGAATAGACTTTTCTTGCACTGGTGTTGGCGTCACGATATTTAGATTGCTTAGCGTCTCGATTAGCTTTTGTTCAATGCCTAAGTCAGCAAAATTAACAGACATGTGTAACCTCATTATTTTTGGAGCGCAGAGTTTACCAGAGCCCCAATAGCCATACTACTTTTCTATCTCATTGGGCTGAATCAATAAGCTGTTGCTGAAAATCATACGACTGGCGTAAAACGTCTCGATAGAGTGTCGAGAACTTCTCTTCCAATTCTATGTAATCACTCTCAATCACTTTAAATGTTGTAGTAAGGTCAGCCATTCTCGAGCTTCTTTGCGACATTCGATGTAATGCAAATTCGATATTATCCAGATCTTGGTATGACTGAAGCCATCGACCGTGCCACATCCGGCTGTGGAGCACCAAAAAACGCGACGGCAAATGTTCATTAACGTCACGGTTTACTCGCTCGTATGCCGAGTCGACAAAGTGTTCGAGAGATACGATATAAAAGTCGTTCCAGTGTTTTGCGAGACAATGGTCCCAGAACATATCGAGAGCGATAGGGGCAAAGCGCCGCGCAGTACCTTTGAAGTGAGGTTTGCATTCGTTAACAATAGGATGGTGATCGGTAATGCGGTCAACAAATCTATGTAATTTGATGCCGTTCGAGATATCACGTTCATACAGCTTGCTTGGATCTCCTTTTACGAAGTCTCCAAGCAAGTTTCCCAATAAATGGCTGTTACAGTGGTCTGCGATATGCAGGTGGGCTAGAAAGTTCATCCGACGCCAGTTTTGGCCTTTAAGGCTTGGTGTGACATGAACCTAGTATAACGTCAATTACGACGAGATGAGAGTGTTCCGCTATTCGGCTTCGTTGTCTGAGCCAACGTATTCCGACAAGATAATGCCAATTTCAAGCGCATCTAACAGCTCTAGGCTCTCATCGTTTTGGTATTGGTCGCTCATTGTGACCTCCTTTATTTTAAGCTCTCTTGCTTGTACTTGCTGACGGCTTGGCCTTGCCATATCCACGTCAACAACTCCTTTTTATAGTCTTTATATGACACATTCATGACAGCGAGAAGTAAAGATTTAAAAACCTATGAGCAGAATCAAAAGTAAACGTTTGCAACCAGATTTCATATCTACTTAGCACTTCAGAGAAATAGCTTTTTATCAATATTTATGTCAATTTAAAGATATAACATACCGTTATAGGCGTCCTTAGATCTCATTTCTTAAACTAAATTTAGTTTTCGTTACATATTTTGCTGATTAACTTCGCATATTTTGTTTCGATATAGCAATAGATTTGGTCAATATCTTTTATCTCTAATGGAGCTTTAAATGAGAGAAGTTGAGTTTAGAACGATAGACAGGCTGTTTATCAAGATGTCTATCAACGACAAAATGTGGGTTATATTCCTGCTGTTTTTAGTAGCCCTCACTTCTGTGGCTGGAAGCCGCTACTTCAATGAAATACAACAATTTAAACAACAAGCGATTTCTGCTAGCGAAGCGAAACTTTCTGGTATTGTTGACGCTCAACCAGGTCATATTCCACAAATTGACGGCGTATCGAAATCAAGTCGCGTAAGCGAGAGCTCTTTTGTTGGTGGCTCTGTCACCGCTTATGCAAAGTTGCATTCTGGCGAAGTGATTAAGTTGACTCAAAACGTATCCGCGCAATACGAATCTGCAAAGTCGTCAGCCTTAACCTCTCTGTTACTCAGCTTTTTATGGGTTGTTCCTTTTGCCCTTTTCTCTTACTGGGTTGCGACCTTTATAGGAGGCGCCCTGTGGGTTTTATATACGACAACCGAAAAAATTGGTGAAGGTGATTTAACCTCTCGCCTTGGTTTTCATCCTGGCCGAGACGAGTTTGGCACCATTGGTTGCGCGTTAGATAAATCTATGGACACCTTAAGTGAACTGGTTAACAGTGTGAAAAATAATGCGGCTACATTGAGTGAGACATCTTCTGCATTCGAAAAAGATATGCAATTGAGCGAAACGCAGATATCTCATCAATATCAAACACTCGATTCCGTCGCGACAGCAATGGAAGAAATGACAGCCTCTGCAAAAGAAGTATCCAGCATTTCCCAACAAGCGACGATGCAATCCGATCAGGATGCTCAAAAGATCGAGCTAAGCAGAAATCGCGTGCAAAATGTGATTGGAGAAATTGAGACGTTATCCAGCTATATTGAACAGGCTTCCACATCAGTAACCAATTTAAATGAAAACACGACGCAGATTAATGACGTTATCACAACGATCAATGCCATTTCAGAACAAACCAATCTATTGGCTCTGAATGCGGCAATTGAAGCGGCACGCGCCGGGGAGCAAGGTCGTGGATTTGCTGTGGTTGCTGATGAAGTGCGTACATTGGCAAGCCGAACTCAACAGGCAACAGTAGAAATTCAAGCCATGATTGAGAAACTACAAACCGAGAGCCAGAACATTGCTTCAATCACTGATCGAACCGTTCAACAAGCGCAAACCAGTAGCCAGCTTATTGATGAAATTGGTCATGATGTGACGTCTATTGTTGAATCCGCACGCTCATTGATGGACATGAGTATCCAAATTTCCACATCAGCAGAAGAACAAAGCGCAGTCGCCAACGATATTGCATCTGAGCTTTCAGAAATTCGCAGCCAGTCGAGCACAATCAGAGAAGTTGCAGAGCAATCTACCGTAGGGGTAGCTAATCTCACTCAGGCGTCAGTGTCTCTTGGTGAGGTATTACAACGCTACCGCACAGCATAACTTTGCAGCATTTATGATCAACAAGGGCTCCTCAGGAGCCCTTTTCTTTAAACCGTTTTCAGCCGTTATCGTCGATATTTTCTACTACACACAAGTGGATATTTGAAGTGAATCTCAAGTTCTCGCTGTACCTGATGAAATAATGTTCATAAACAAAGCGTTCCGCTATGCTTAATCCTGCCAATTCCAATTTGCTGCTGGAAAACAATATGAATAATTACAAAGATACAAAAGACATCGAAAACCTAAGTTGCCCTCTCTGCCAGGGGGATGAATATCTCATTTCATCGGATGGAGAGAAATTCACATGCGCTGCTTGCGGATTTCATACAAAAAGCTTCTCATCCATCCAATGCCTACATCAAACCCCTTACCTACAGTCCAAACTTAAACATATCCATAGCTTAAGTACGGTGTGCCATTAAGAGATTAAACAGAGCAGCTAAATAGCTGCTCTTTTAATTCATCTAAATGTTGAATGCGAATTACGCGTTCATCATCAACACGATTGATTGCCTCACCATTAAATAGCTGTACGGTTTTAATGCCAGCGTTTAATCCCGCTTCTACGCCTTTAGGTGTGTCATCAATATAAAGACAGTCGCTCGGTAAAAAGCCCATGCTCATTGCACTGTACATAATTAAGTCAGGTTCAGGCTTCCAACTATTCGCATCGAATGCAGAGAACACTTTCCCCTGGAAAGCATCGAGCAATCCTGTTAACTCCAATGCGTATTCTATTTTATCTTTCGGCCCATTGGACGCGACACAATATTCGATATTATGCGAATCTAAAAACTGAATTAATCGCTTTGCGCCATCCATCGGCTGTAAGTGGCGAACAAAAAGAGACTGGACTTCTTCACGGTATTGCGGCTCTAAGACATCAATAGGGACTTTGATATCTTTCAGCTCTTTAGTATCTAAAAGGATGTCAGCGAGCTTTCCTCCTTTAAAATGAGAAACGCACTCTTCCATCGTTAATTCTGCGCCATGCAGGTTAAATACATTGACGAGAGCTTGGCAACACAATCGTTCACTATCGACCAACGTACCATCACAATCAAATATCACGCACTTAATATTGGTAATTGCCATAGCCATCTCCAGACATCTTAAGGGCTAATGCCCTAGCTGATTTTAAAAATGTTGGCTTAATCTTATTTAAGATTGGGATTGTTGAAACGACGAGCTTGGCATTTCATGGAAATAGAGGGGAGCAATTACAGTTTTTCTAAGCAAGATCACCTATCGTCATCTTGCTTTGCTTTTTATGCATTTGAGTGCGCAAATTAGCTTTCAATAATCACCGAATCTAAAAGCTTGTGTTCGGTACTTAGTCTTTTAGCAAGATCCGCCACAAACGAACTCTTGTATTTTGATTCAGAAACCGCGACATCAGAGATAAGCGTGTTTCCTTCAAGGTGGCTAATAATAGCGGCACCAATTGGAGCTCCAGATTTAAAACCAATATATAATTCAAAATCTGGCGTTAGAATTATCTGAGTGAGATATTCCACAATCATATCTTTATCGTACTGTTGATCCCAACGCTGAGACTGCAGGACAGAAAACATGATAGTAAGTCGGTGAAAATCGACCAGAAAAATATCGTCAGAGCTAAATTCAGAATTACTCTCAAGTAGCGTGTCTTTGTCGACCACTTGATAGGTTGCTTGTTCTAGTGCTTTGAAATAGACATCACGCCCTTTCAGACTCTCTGGTGTTGGAAATTCAACTTCAACCAGATCATACAGCCATGTATTTTTACGCTCGATACTGGCTAACTGTTGTTCATTCATTTTGATACCTTAGTTGCAAAACGAAATGTGCAGAGTGTTTCATTCTCACATAGAGTGAAGCTTAGACAGAGCGACAAGCGATATAAAGTCATATTGGGAGAAAGTATGGTCACTCTAACTCATCATTTCGTTTAGAGCAGTACATTAGCATGAAGCCTACAACAAACCTAGCGTACGTAGACCTTTCCTTGGCTAAATTTTGTTTTAGTTGCAAACCTCTGATAGATTTCATCAATATCTTTCCTAGTTAAGGACAAAAATAATGAAAAAGATGCTGTTAAGTGCATTGCTTGCTACTACGCTGGTTGGTTGTTCAGATAATGATGTTGCTGATGTAGGACTCGGTTGGTTTACTTTGAAAGACATCAAAGTAGGTGAATTAAAAGACGAGGTAGTCACGGGGGTAACGTGTCATATAGCTTCTATCGAAGCAGATTTTAGCTTAGCGGATCCAAGTGACAGCTCAATATCCTGTCGTCAGACTGGCGAAATTACGCCGGAAATGATTGCAAAAATAGATAAAAGTAAGTCTGGCGAAATTGTATTTAAGAAGTCAAAAAGTATTTTCTTCAAAACCATGAAGGTTCGCCGAATTTATGATGCAGACAACCAAACCTTACTCTACCTGTCTTACACAACAAAAGAGACAGACGGTAGCTTTAAGCACAGCCTATCGACAGTTCCACTTTGGGGTACCAAGGCTTACGTTGAGCCAACTGAAGTGAAAAAGTAACGCGGCTAAATTTGGATAGCTCCAAGCTCGTTGTTAAAGAGAATAACCGATCAACAATCTGAAAAGCGACCAATTGCAGTACTATAAGCATCAGTAATTTAGGCTATCTTGGTCGCAATTTCTCCAGCTCGCTGATTTTTTCAGCGGGCAAACTTCTTTGTAATAAAACGCCACGATTTTCATTTTTTTGTGATACAATCCCGCCTCTTTTTTTTCTCACTCAAGAACAAGCATGAAGTTTCCTGGTCAGCGTAAATCTAAACACTACTTCCCAACTCACGCTCGAGATCCATTAGTAAACCAAATCCGACAAGCGCCTAAGCTATATCGCCCAACTATTGTTGGTGTCGGTCAAACCATCGTAGATATCGAAGCGCGTGTAGATGATGCGTTTTTAGAAAAATACAACCTAAGTAAAGGACATTCACTCGTTCTTGAAGAAAGCAAAGCAGATGCACTTTACGAAGAACTGGTTGAGCAAGGCCTGATCACACACCAATACCCAGGTGACACGATTGGCAACACGCTCCACAATTACTCAGTATTGGCGGATAGCAAATCCGTTTTGCTCGGTGTGATGTCCAAGAACATTCAAGTTGGTTCTTTTGCTTACCGTTACCTTTGCCGCACGTCTTCACGCATGAACCTCAACCACCTACAAACGGTAGATGGTCCTATTGGCCGTTGTTATACCCTGATTTCTCAAGATGGCGAACGCACATTTGCTATCAATGAAGGTCACATGAACCAACTACTTCCGGAAAGCATTCCTGAAGAGATCTTTGAGAAAGCATCAGCTCTGGTTGTTTCTTCTTACCTAATGCGCGGTAAAGAAGAGGATCCAATGCCGAGAGCAGTACAAAAAGCGATCGACTTTGCCAAGAAGCACGATGTCCCTGTTGTACTGACTTTAGGCACAAAGTACGTTATCGAAGGTAACGCGCAGTGGTGGCAAGAGTACATTCGCGAGAACATATCTGTTGTTGCAATGAATGAAGAAGAAGGCGCCGCATTAACAGGCGAGACAGAACCGCTAGCGGCTGCTGATAAAGCACTTGAGTGGGTCGATCTTGTTCTATGTACTGCTGGGCCAAATGGCCTATACATGGCAGGTTACACTGACGAAAAAGTAAAACGAGAAACCACACACGACATTCTTGAAGGTTCAATTGAAGCCTTTAACCAATACGAATTTAGTCGTGCGATGCGTAAAGGAGATTGTGAGAAGCCAATGAAGGTATACTCTTACATTGGTCCTTACCTAGGTGGTCCACTAGAGATTAAGAACACCAACGGCGCAGGTGATGCGGCGCTTTCTGCTTTACTGCATGATATGGCTGCAAACTCTTTCCATCAAAAAGAAGTGCCTAACTCAGAAAAGCACGAAGTACGCTGTTTGACTTACTCATCACTTTCTCAGATCTGTAAATATGCAAACCGAGTAAGCTATGAAGTGTTGACGCAACACTCTCCTCGCCTATCGCGAGCACTTCCTGAACGAGAAGATAGCTTAGAAGAAACTTACTGGGATCGTTAAGATCACAGCTTTAAAGCTAAAAATACATCAAGGTCACCATTTGGTGGCCTTTTTGTTTTGATCTGGCGCAGTAATTAGTAGATTTTGTTAGTATGTAGCACAGTATAGAGCAGTAAACTCTTTACATACCGAATCGAAACAGTACCATCACCAGGCAAACGTTTGCCCAACAATAATACTTGCTCCAACTCAGATTGTTTTTCAACACTACCTGCGAGTCACTTTAGGGATTATCCATGCAGTCAGATATTGAAATTTGCCGAAACACACCACTTTCTTCTATTGATGTTATTGCGGAAAAAGTAGGGTTACTACCCGAAGAATATGACACTCACGGGAAGCGCAAAGCCAAAGTCCATCCAAAATGTTTGGAGCGGCTCAAAGAGAATGATAACGGTAAGCTTGTGCTTGTTACTGCGATCACTCCTACCCCACTTGGCGAAGGAAAAACCGTTACAACTGTCGGACTGGCACAAGGTTTAGCTAAGCTTAGACAATCCGTTATCGCATGTATTAGACAACCTTCTATGGGGCCTGTATTCGGTATTAAAGGCGGTGCTGCTGGCGGTGGTTATTCCCAAGTTGCTCCAATGGAAGAACTGAACTTACACCTTACTGGTGATATCCATGCGGTGACGGCAGCGCATAATCTAGCTTCAGCCGCTCTTGATGCTCGCTTGTATCATGAACAGCGTGAAGGCTATGATGCCTTTGAAGCACGTACTGGATTAAAGGCACTTAAAATCGATACGGCAAGCATTACTTGGAAACGAGTAATGGACCATAATGATCGTGCACTACGTAACGTCAAAATTGGGTTAAATGAGCCAGGAAAAATCATCAATGGATACGAACGCGACGAAGGGTTCGATATTTCTGCCGCGTCTGAGTTAATGGCTATCATTGCACTGGCTAAAGATTTGAAAGATTTACGTCAGCGTATTGGGAAAATTGTCGTAGCGTACGATTTGAACGGAAACCCGGTAACCACTGAGGATCTGCAAGTTGCAGGAGCAATGGCAGTGACATTAAAAGAGGCCATTGCACCGACACTGATGCAAACTCTGGAAGGTGTTCCTACGTTGATTCACGCAGGCCCGTTTGCAAACATCGCCCATGGAAATTCATCTATTATTGCCGACGATATCGCGCTAAAACTATCAAGTTACACTGTAACAGAGGCGGGGTTTGGTTCGGACATGGGATTTGAGAAAGCGTGTAACATTAAAGCTGCCGCCGCCAGCAAGGCGCCAGATTGTGTAGTGATAGTAGCGACATTACGCGGCCTCAAAGCAAATTCTGGACACTACGATTTACGACCAGGTATGGCCATTCCAGATTCCATTTTTAATCCAGACCAAGCAGCATTGGAAGCGGGATTTGAAAACTTAAAATGGCACATTAATAACGTCCATAAATATGGCATTCCAGCTGTTGTCGCTATTAACCAGTTTCCGCAAGATTGTGAGAGAGAGCTTAAAATACTTAAAGAGCTGGTTCAGAAATTTAATCCGGAAGTTAAAGTCGCTATCAGCACCGCTTTTGCGCAAGGCGGGCAAGGCGCAACTCAGTTAGCTCAACATGTTATTGACGCTTGTGCCCAGCCTACAGAGTTTCGTCCTTTATACAGTAAAGAACAATCGTTACACGAAAAACTTATGGCTGTGTGTGAAGCTGGCTATGGTGCCGCCAATATAGAAATGAGTTCTCTTGCTACTGAACAGCTCAACCATTTTGAAAATCTAGGTTTTAACAACTTAGCGGTTTGCATAGCGAAAACCCCACTATCAATAACAACAGATTCCGCTGTCAAAGGCGCGCCGACAGGTTTTACCGTCCCTATCCGCGAGTTACGTCTGTGTGCTGGCGCTGGGTTTGTGTATGCGTTATCAGGCACGGTGATGACAATGCCAGGTTTGCCTGATAAACCTGCATTTATGAATTTAGACCTTGATGATGAAGGAAATATCGTCGGTCTCTCTTAGTGTAACGTCAACGTATAGTTGACTATAAAGGAAGCACGTTTAAAGAGTGAGTGGTTTACTTCTATATCCACTCACTTTGAACAGACGAAGAGGCGTGCTTGATTATCTTTATCTTACTGTTTTATCCTCACTTTACATTGTAAATCCATACTTATTTTCTCCCCTTCCCTATAATCTTGCGCCAATTTGATGCACGGCCTACTTAGCACTTCACTAATGTGGTGCAATTACCTTGCGATGAACTTTTAACCTCTTTGATTTTTAAAGAGATATTCTATGGCTCGAATCTTGTACTAAAGTTTGCAGTAGTAAACACATCAGCACATGCACTTTCAAAACCTCTGCGCTGTACACCACTTCCTCCTGGTTAGCACCGTTTTGATGCATGCAAAAAAGGGAAAGGGAATAATATGGAAGACGCACTCGCCGTAATTTTAGCTGGAGGGATGGGGTCTAGACTCAGCCCACTCACCGATGATAGAACCAAGCCAGCAGTACCTTTTGGCGGAAAGTATAGAATTATAGATTTCACACTAACCAACTGTTTACACTCAGGTTTACGTAAAATCCTTGTTTTGACCCAATACAAATCTCATTCACTTCAAAAACACTTGCGAGATGGTTGGTCAATATTCAATCCCGAGCTTGGCGAGTACATTACTGCGGTTCCACCTCAAATGCGCAAAGGTGGTGCATGGTATGAAGGAACCGCTGATGCGATTTATCACAACATGTGGTTACTATCGCGCAATGACGCGAAGTATGTGGTTGTGTTGTCAGGAGATCATATCTACAGAATGGACTACGCCGCAATGCTTGAAGAGCATAAAGAGAAAGGTGCTAAGCTCACCGTTGCCTGTATGGATGTTCCCGTAGAGGATGCTTCAGCATTCGGGGTAATGGGCACCGCAGAAAACGGGCTAGTTACTTCATTTATAGAAAAACCAGAATGCCCACCTACCCTTCCAGGAAGCAAAACCAGAAGCCTCGTTTCCATGGGGATCTATATCTTTGATATGGATGTTTTAAAAGAAGCACTCGAAGACGACTCAAAACTCGATTCATCAAGTCATGACTTCGGAAAAGACATCATACCTAAGCTGATTGATACGGAATCCGTTTATGCTTATCAATTTTGTGGCAGTAAAGGGCGCGTTGATAAGGATTGCTACTGGCGCGACGTGGGTACCATTGATTCCTTCTATGAAGCGAATATGGATCTGCTAGAGCCAGTACCACCAATGAACCTATATCAATCCAATTGGGCGATTCGTACTTACGAGCCGCAGTTTCCACCAGCTCGTACCGTATCGTCAGCCACGGGCAATGAAGGTATTTTCATTAACTCCATCATTGCTACCGGTGTCATCAATTCTGGAGGCTCAGTACAGCATTCCATCATTTCCTCTAACGTACGTATTCAAGACAGTGCAACGGTTGTCGATTCCATCATTTTTGATGACGTAGAGGTCGGTGAAGGAAGTCAGTTGGTCAACTGTATTGTGGATAAACATGTTCGTATTCCGCCACATACTCAAATTGGCATCAACAAACTAGAAGATGCGAAGCGATTTAAAATCTCAGACAAAGGTATTGTCGTCATACCCGAAAGCTATCAATTCGATTAAACGACAAACTATCGCAACAAAAAAAGCGCACGATCATCATCGTGCGCTTTTGTTTAAGAGCCTATTAACGTTAGGCTATAACAGTTAATCAGAAACGATTAGATGTTACATACCGTTGACCAGCTACCATCTGTGCCCGGCTCAGCCGCTGTCCACCAGTTCGCTTGGTAAACCACACCGTTGTGGATGATCTTATCACCTTGGTTAGCGTGGCTTGGGTTACCAGCCCAATCCGTTTGTGGTAAAGCTGGGTATGTCACTAAACCTGTCGTATCACACGTACCTGGTTCAGTAGTACCACCATCACCCGAGCCTGCATTTAGGTCGCCAATTGGTAGTTCTGGCTGTTCAAACTTGAACGCAAACTCTTTACCACCAGAAATCACTGAGTAGTTAGCCGGACCAGAGATTGGTAGGTAGTAAACCATATCAAGCTCGTAAGTACCGCCCGCTGGTAAATCTTTCCAAGCAGGTAGAGAGAACGATACGCGGTGCATTACGCCATCTAAGCCACCGATGTTGTTTGCACGAGTATGTCCAGAAGCAATGACTTTCAAACCGCCACCAGATTGATCTTTCGCATTATCAGGGGCTGATACTGGGATATCAAACTGGAATTCAGTACCACCAGGGATCGCTTGACCAGTGTTGTTTGTAAACGTGATCTTCGGATTAATTGGGTAGTTTTGGTCGCCAACCTTAAAGCCGCCAACGCTGACTGTAATGTCTACCGCTTCTGTTGGTGTTGGACCCGTCGCAACTTTATTACCGTAAGGTGTTGCAGACTTAAACTTGTCGTAGATAGCTTTGGTCATAGTGTTACCCATGTGGTACTCACCATTACCAGCTGCACAAGCTTGTTCAGTTGCATCTACTGCCGTACGATTACCATTTGCATCCAGTACGTAACAGTTGTAGTCGCCTGCCAGTTCCCAGAACATAATACCGCCGATTTCTTTATCGATAACGTAATCAGCTTTCACTTCGATAGAAGCTTTATCTTCCGTAGATAGGAACACGCTCTTCTCTGCGTTCCACAACCAAGGCGCTACAGCAACGCTATCGTAATGACGTGTATATGTACCAACAAACTTATCCGAAGGATCGTTAACTGGATCAAGACCGTACGCGGCTGCGTAAGAGCCCCAGATACCATTTTCTAGGTTCTTCGCATGCCACATTGGGTTAGAGCCAGCGCCCATTTCGTTGCCTTTAGGGTCGGTATCGTGCCACATGTTGTCGATACCAATAGCACCGTGACCACAGTTGTTCTTCTCACCCTCACCGGTACCTGGTTGACACTCAGCTTGGTTTGGCAGTGCTGCTCGGCCCCACAGACCATTTTCACCACCAGTAACACCTTGCCAACCACGGGTGTAGTAAGGAACACCGATGTTGATACGACCTGCTGGCATAGAACCACGGAAATAGTGGTAAGCCCAGTCTGTGTTCAAGTAACCGATACCACCGTATGCAGCAGTGCCGTATACGTTCCACTGGGCTAGCTCCGAGTCTTTACCTGTATCGAATAATGCTGCGTTGTGACCAACGTGATCATTCCAAGCCCCATGCAAGTCGTAAGACATGATGTTTACGTAGTCTAGGTACTTAGTTACATCGAAGGTTTCCATACCACGCAGTAGGTAACCTGAAGATGGTGCTGCGATAGTCAGCATATAATGAATGCCATCTTGCGCGGATGCCGCGTCAAGTTTCTCACGCAATACTTTCATCAGCTCTTGGTAAGACGCCCATAGATACTGACGACGTGGTTCCATGAAGTCTTTGTCGTAAGGGTTACCAGCACCAGCCATTGATGTTGGGTATTCATAGTCAATATCCAGACCGTCGAACTTGTACTGACGCATCATTTCAACGGCTGAAGTTGCGAACTTCTCGATGCCAGCATGGTTAATAGAACCGTCTGCATTCGTCGTCATGGTGTAGAAACCACCGTCAGCCACACGATCGCCATTCGTATCGAAGTGACCGCCCGTTTCAGCCCAACCACCGATAGAGATTAGCGTTTTAACATCATGTTTTTGCTTGTAAGTCGCTAGCGCACCAAAGTGACCTTTAAAGCCAAGAGCAGGATCTACCTCAACGCCAGGCCAAGTTTTACCCGTAGCAGGGTTGTTAGGGTCATTAACGTCACCAACGTTTACTTTACCATCAGAACCAATGCTCACAAACGCGTAGTTAATGTGAGTAAGTTGCTCCCAAGGAATATCTTTAACAAGGTAAGTAGATTGAGGGTCCTCACCTGCGCGCCAGCTAGTAAAGTAACCAATCACACGACGTGGGTGATCGGCGCCCATTTTCTCGCGACCTTCTTCGTCATAAATAGAACAGTAAGGAACGTCTACACCCGTTGTTTGATACAAGCCATCAGGGCGGCAGTTAGATGTCACCGCGCCACCGTTTACCGTTAACGTCGCAAGTGCAGAATCTGCTGTTGCTCCAGCATCATCGGTTGCTCTCGCATAAACACTTAGCGAACCAGCTTGTGAAAGCGTTACATCAAGCGTGTATGGCGCAGTTGTTGCGGTGCCAGCAAGGACGCCCGCCACATAGAAATCAACTTTAGCAACGGTGCCATCCGCATCAGCGGCATTCGCAGTCAGTGTGACGGAGCCACCCAAGTCAATAGAAGTCGCAGAAAGCGCAACATCCACTGTCGGCGCTTCGTTACCAGGTTGTGCTGGTGCCACAGTTAACGTCACAGCACTTGCTGTGCTCACTGCACCTGCATCATCATACGCCTTAGTAGAGAATTCGTGCTGGCCTTCAGTCGCTGTCCATGACGCAGCATAAGGCGCAGACGTTGCCTGACCAACTAATACGCCATCAACAAAGAATTCTACTTTGCTAACGGTTCCATCGGTATCTGATGCATCTGCAGCTAGGTTAACAACATCCCCCGCAGTCACAGAAGCCGACGCAGAAGGCGATGTCAGAGTAACAGTCGGGACTTCATTCTGAGGTGGATCAACCGGTCCAGTGCCATCACATGCGCCAAGTGTTTCCCATTCGCCCCACTCACCAGATTGCGCTGGGTTACTGTTTTGCGTCCAGTAACGTGCTTTGTAAGCATTACCTTCATGTTGAACTTGGTCACCACCGTTATAAACTTTTGATGATTGCCAAGTTTCTAGAGGGGCACAGTCAACCGCTGCGTAGCTATTGAAGGCCATAAGACAAGAAGCGGTGAGAGTGCTTAGTGTGAACACGCTTTTCACTGCGTTGCCGTTTTTAAGGTGCATAATCGCTCTTCCTTAAGTTATTGTTAAAACAATACTAAATGCGCTAAACAAAGCGCACTTATACTTTTATTTCGACGTAAAATAACTTAAGTACAAGTTGGTGATTTCACACTATCTATTTACGAGTTTTCCACACCGCCTCGCAACAATCCACTAAATGCTTGCAACAACGTACCTATTATTTGGCACCAGTAACTAATTTTATAAATCAAATAAATATGTCACTCGCAAATTAATAAAAAAGGCAAAAAAAGTCGTTATTTTGAAATAAAGATCACTAAGCCTTTGTTGACCTTGGCGTTTCATTAAAATGTCGCTTGTACTCGCGACTAAACTGTGATGGGCTCGTGTACCCGACCAGTCTCGCGGCATCATTAACACGTCGCCCCTCCAACTGGATTAACTCGCGCGCTTTATTAAGTCGAACTTTCTTAATGTATTGCAACGGAGATTCAAGCGTGACATTGCGAAAAGCTTGATGGAAAGCAGACACACTCATATTGGCTTCTTCTGCCAATGTTTGTACGCTCAACTGTTCATGGTACGCTTGATGAACACGATTCAGTGCTTTAGCGACCCTCGCGTAAGAGCCTTCTTGGTGTGCTAAGTCAAATAAAACATACCCTTCTTTGCTTACCAAAGTGCGATAAACAATTTCCTCAAGAAGTAGATCACCGAGCATGACAACATCCAGCTCATTACACAACGCGCTCATTAGTCGCTTGCATGCATCCAGCATACCTTCGCTCATGTGTACCGATTTAAGGCCGCAACGGGTAGTGTCCAGGCACTTATTACTGAATTTCTCAGCCTCAAGTTTTTTAACGAGCTTATGAAGAAGCGTTGGCGAAATATCTATCGAGATGCCAAGTAAAGGCTCATTGTTTGTCGCAAACGCTTCGCACTCCAGGGGCATGGGAACTCCTACGACAAGGTAATCATCGGGCCCATATTGGACAGGTGTATCACCGATATGAATGTTCTTATGTCCTTGCCCTAAAACAATAATTCCAGACTGATAGACAAACGGCTGGCGATGATTTCCTTTGCTACTGCGATAAAACCATACGCCATCTATTGCGGTTTTCTTCATACCTTCTAAGTCATGCAGTCCCTGCTTTTCAACATATTGCTGCATGATATCTGCGAGAGTGTGCATTCGAGCGCTCCATCAATGACCAACGAGTTTGGTCTCTATTATCATTTCGTGCACTATACTTCCTCTCGACTTTAACTTTCTAGCTCAAGAGCATCAATTTTGTAGAAATAGGCAGATTATTTGCAGAAATCGACCTATTAACGAACGTTAATCAGGACTAATATGCACGTATTCAATCTCCTTTACTGGAAGCAAGAGGGCTAATAATGAACTTTTCTTATGTAAACCCAACCAAGATTTTCTTTGGTCAAAAACAAATCGCTGCAATCAAAGAAGCTATCCCATCTGACCAAAAAGTTTTAGTGGTATACGGCGGTGGCTCAATTAAAAAGAATGGCGTGTACGACCAAGTCTCAGAAGCACTAGAGGGACATGAATGGCTAGAGTTTTCTGGTGTTGAACCCAACCCAACCAAAGAGACGCTCGATAAAGCGGTCGCAATGGTAAAAGAACATGGTGTTGACTTTATTCTTGCTGTAGGTGGTGGTTCAGTCATTGATGGCTCTAAATACGTAGCAGCAGCATCTAAGTATGATGGTGATGGCTGGGATATCATGATTGGTAAACACCAAGTCACTGAAGCGACGCCTCTAGCTGCAATTTTGACACTGCCAGCAACAGGCTCAGAGTCAAACATGGGCGCAGTTATCACTAAAAAAGAAACTCAAGACAAACTTCCGTTCATGTCTCCAGCAGTACAGCCTAAATTTGCGGTGTTAGACCCGGATGTAATGAAAACATTGCCAGAACGCCAGTTGATCAACGGCATTGTTGACGCATGGGTGCACGTATGTGAGCAATACTTGACGCTTCCTACTGGCGCAATGGTTCAAGATGGCTATGCAGAAACACTGCTGAAAACCTTAAAAACACTCGGAGAACAGTTTGCCGAGCGAGACGACGATATGTGGCGCGCAAACTTAATGTGGTCTGCTAACCAAGCATTGAACGGGTTAATTGGTAGTGGCGTTCCACAAGACTGGGCGACACATATGATCGGCCATGAATTAACGGCTCTATGGGGCGTCGATCATGCACGTTCTCTTGCAATCGTCCAACCATCGCTACTTCGCAACCAAATGCAATTTAAACGTCCTAAGCTAGAGCAAATGGGTCGCAACGTATTTGGACTTGAAGCTGGAGACGACCTTGCTGAACGTACCATCGAAGCGATCGAAGCGTTTTATCATCAACTTGATGTCGCAACTAAGCTAGAAAACTATGGTGAAAGTCGTGAACAAGCGATCGATGCCATCATCGAACAACTCAACAAACACGGAATGACCGTTCTCGGTGAAAACCAAGCGATTACTCTTGAACGTAGTCGTGAAATTTTAGAACTCGCTGTTGCCTAACAGCAAAAACAGTTCACTGCCCTTTCTAGGGTTTAACGGTATTGTGACTTAACGGTCACAATACCGTTTTTTTATGCTATTTTGTAAGCTTCATCACGTTCAAATTCGGGAACTCCTCAAAATAACGATTAATCCCTACAAACTCATTGATCGTGTAGGTCAGTAAAGAGACAACTGTCTAGCTTTACACAAACAAAAATAAAATTGAATTCAAAGGTCTAACTTACTCATTTAATGGACCTTTTATTTGTTGTAGTTATCCACTACATTAGCTTGTCTGTTCGAGAATCCATTTTATGTGGCTAGTTGTTGTCGTATTAGCATTCATACATATCATCAGTATCCGTAAAGGTCCTAAGTGGGCCTTCTACGTATCCAAACCATTACCAGTGCTCTGTATGTTAGGGATTTTAATCCAGTCTCCTGCCTATCATATGCCATACACGCATTGGATTTTGGTTGGCTTATCGCTCTCGTTGCTTGGTGATCTACTATTAATGCTCCCTAGAGATAAGTTTATTACCGGATTAGTGCTCTTCTGCTCTGCCCATCTTTCCTATAGCTACGGTTTTACCATCATGTCCGCTTGGCATTTTACTCCTTGGCTCCCTATTGCTTTATTTGGACTCGGTGTGTGTTTCTATTGGTTGTTTCGACCGGACCTTGGTCAAGAAAAGCTCCCGGTTGCCAGCTACATATTGGTATTGATGACCATGTGTTGGGCTGCTATCGAGTATTATTTGAGTGGAAAAACACAATCGTCCTCATTTGCAGTGCTCGGAAGCTTTATCTTCATCGTTTCTGGTACCGTCTTAGCTTTTGAACGCTTCGGGGGACGATCCGTATTTTCCCGACAAGTCGTCATGGTGACCTACTATTCCGCACAAACATTGATGGTAATGTCCGTTGTTGCCATCGTTGTTCGTTATCCGTATCTCAGTTGAACTGACTTATTAGTAATAGCTTTTGTGCCTAATTCTTAAAACATTACTTTATCAAGCACTAAAGTGAGCAGGTTCTTAATCTTAGAACCTGAATATAAGCTTGTTCTTAATGAAATAATGCGCACAACTTGCTATTGTAGAAGGATATTTTTCCTTTATAGCGTGCCCCTTTGAAAGAGAACACTCCTGTTGTTGAATTTAGCAACGTAAACAAGTGGTATGGCGATTACCACGCTCTAAAAGATATCAACTTCTCCGTGCATTCTGGCGAGATCGTCGTGGTGTGTGGCCCCTCTGGTTCAGGAAAATCAACGCTCATTCGTTGCATCAACCATCTTGAATCGATTCAAGAAGGCCAGCTTCATGTGTTCGACCAGCCTTCTCACGCAAAATCTCTCAAGCCCGGTAAAATCGGCATGGTGTTCCAGCACTTCCACCTTTTTCCTCATTTGACTGTACTGGAAAACCTCACCTTAGCGCCGATTCGCACACTCAAATTGTCAAAACAAGAAGCTGAAAAACGCGCACGGCATTACCTCAAGCGCGTCAATATTGAAGAACAAGCGAGCAAATACCCCATCCAGCTTTCCGGCGGTCAGCAGCAGCGCGTCGCGATTGCCCGTTCCTTATGTATGGAACCGGACTTACTCCTTTTTGACGAACCGACTTCGGCGCTTGACCCGGAAATGATCAACGAAGTGTTGGATGTCATGGTTGAGCTGGCTCAAAGCGGAATGACGATGATTTGTGTCACGCACGAAATGGGATTTGCCAAAAAAGTAGCGAACCGCGTGGTATTTATGGATGAAGGCCAAATCGTGGAAATGAACTCACCGTTCGCCTTATTTGAGACGCCACAGCATCCACGAACCCAAGCATTTTTGAACCAAATTTTAAGTTACTGATGATAGTTCGCGTAATCAACCCCGTCCTTCAAGCTTTACTGCAAATGATGCTCCTCTTCATCGCGATTGTGTGGGTGTTGGACTCTGGTGCCGATGCTATGGGCTATCAATGGCAATGGGAACGCGTACCTGATTACATCGCTTTTTATGAAGATGGCGAATGGTGGCCGGCAGAACTTATCGATGGGCTGTTGGTCACGCTTAACATCTCGGCCATTAGTCTATTCTTCACCTTAGTGTTGGGGTTGGTCACCGCGGCACTAAGGCTTAGCGATTCGAAAGTCGGCAATGTTATTGGCACCACTTATGTCGAGGTCATACGTAACACGCCGTTGTTGGTGCAAATCTATTTGCTCTACTTCGTGTTTGGCCCCGTGATTGGTTTGGACCGATTCAGCACCGCCGTTTTGGCTTTGTCCCTTTTCCAAGGTGCTTACACTGCAGAAATATTCCGCGCAGGTTTAAACAGTATTCCTAAAGGGCAATTCGAAGCAGCACAAACACTCGGGTTATCACCGTTTTACACTTACAAAGACGTGATTTTGCCTCAGGTTTTACAGCGCACATTACCGCCATTGACCAATGAAGTGGTTTCTTTGATCAAAAACTCTTCCATTGTAAGCGTGATGGCGATTTTTGATTTAACAACACAGGCACGCAACATCGTCTCTGAGACGGCGATGCCGTTTGAAATTTGGTTTACCGTGGCAGCAATTTATCTTGCTCTCACTCTATCACTTTCTGGCTTGTCTGCATGGCTAGAACACAAACTCGGAGCCAGTTGGCGCAAATTATAAGGAGATAACATGAAGTTATTCAAAGCGACCATTACTGCATTATTAGGGCTAGCCATCGCTATGCCTACAATCGCGAAAGAAGATGTTGCCGCACCCAATGTAGATCAAATCAAAGAACGAGGCACTTTGCGCGTTGGTATGTCAACATTTGTCCCTTGGGCAATGCGCAACAAGCAAGGTGAGTTAATCGGTTTTGAAATCGATGTGGCCAAACGCTTAGCAGAAGATTCAGGTTTGAAAGTGGAATTTGTACCGACCGCGTGGGATGGCATTATTCCCGCACTACTGGCGAAAAAGTTCGACGTGATCATCGGTGGCATGTCGGTCACGCCCGAGCGTTCCAAAAGCGTGTTGTTTACTGAACCCTATTCACACTCCGGTGTTCAAGTAGCAGCAAATAAAGAACTGGCTTCTGGTTTTAGCGAATTCTCGGATTTTGACTCACGACGCGTAAAAATAGCGGCTCGTCGCGGCGCATTCACCGTTCAAGTCGCCAGAGAAACCTTCCCGAAAGCGAAGATTCTGCAATTTGATGACGACGCGCAAGCCTTCCAAGAGGTGCTGAATGGTAACGCCCACGCGGTCATTGCTTCTAGCCCAAAACCAGAACATGAGACAGTGAAACACAGCGACAAACTATTCCTTCCATTCTCTGAGCGATTATCAAAAGGTAACGAAGCCTTTGCAGTTCGCTTGGGGGAAGAAGATAAAAAAGCCTTTTTCAATAAATGGATTGAAGCAAGAACCCAAGATGGATGGTTAAAACAACGTTATGAATACTGGTTCTCGACATTAGATTGGCAAGATCAAGTCGCGCAAGGCCAGTAATCTAAATGGCTCGTGGTCTTCGCGAGCCTACACTTTCCAATCATCCATTTTACTTTTTCATCATCTATCGGAGTCAAATTTTTGGGCGAACAAACCACCACTCGCACAGTACCCACTAATTCCAACACAGGTTCCTTTCTATCGCGGTTAAACACGCTAGATTGGGTACTGCTTATTATCTGTGGTATTGGTGGCGTTTGGCTGTACCATCGCTCCACTGTTGGTGTACATTATTTGTGGCAGTGGAAAGAGGCGTTTGAACTACTTTTTACGCCAAGAGCCGATGGTGGCTTGCCCTACTTCTTCCAAGGTTTGATTTCGACGTTAAGGCTCAGTATTTGGGGCATCAGCTTCGCGTTAGTGCTTGGCACGTTACTAGGCTTAGCACGCTTCTCTCGCTCCGTTTGGTTGCGCACACCTGCAAACACATTTATCCAGTTGGTAAGAAACATCCCACCGTTGGTTTTTGTTTTTATTTTCTACTTTTTCATTTCTAACCAGTTGATCCCGTTACTCGGTTTGGAAGGTATTCTACGAAACTATAACGGCGAACCAAATACGCTACAGAGCTTTCTTTTTGGGCCTTATAACCTTTGGGAAAATCTTGCCTCTGGCGTGTTATGCGTCGGCCTACTCTCTTCTGCCTACGTTGCAGAAGTGGTGCGTGCAGGTTTACAAAGTATCGACCAAGGACAGTGGGAAGCGGCAGATTCATTGGGCTTGTCTCGGTGGGTGAAATACCGATTCGTTATCGCACCGCAAGTGCTCAAAGTCATCACCCCAGCACTTGCAGGTCAAACCATCTCTCTAGTGAAAGACACCTCTATCGTTTCACTGATCTCGATACAAGAAATGACGTTTGTTGGTACCGAAATGGCAAATTCATCAGGGTATACCTTTGAAATTTGGCTCATTGCCGGCCTTGCTTACTTTTTGATTTGTTTCGGGTTGTCACTTATTTTTCGCTACATTGAAGCAAAATCGGAATCCATTTCAAATTAACTCAACCGTATATGTAATTAGACACATTTGAATCTTCAAATCAGAATTGCATCCTGTTACATTGAAAAGATGCTAAATTTTCGGCGTTTTTCATGGAGTTAAAGAATCAATCGGACTACGAGCGATACATTAAGCAAGATAATCTTGGTGAATATTACGTAGTTCTCAATCAATTCACTTTTCACAGTGTTTATCAGCCGATTTTTGATAAGCACCGGCGTATTATTGGAATGGAAGCTCTACTGCGAATTCGTGGCATTGATGGTTTGTTAATTCGTCCTGATGTATTTCTGGCCAACAATGGCCTCGATCCCTACTTTCGATTGTGTGTTGAGTTTTTATCCAGAGCAATGCACATTCGAAATTTTGCACGCTGTTTCGCAGGAACGCCTATCAAACTGTTTCTCAATGTCATGCCTCAAACCCTACTCACCCTAACCAAAGACATGGGCTTTAAAGACAACGGCCTGCTTTACAAGCGCCTTTCCGACCTTGGTATGAGCCCATCAGACGTGGTGTTTGAAGTAGTCGAAGAGTCATGCGGTGATACTGATTTACTGATCAAAGCCGTGCAATTAATGAGAGCGAATGGCTTTATCTTTGCTATCGATGATTTTGGCGCTCAACATTCTGATATCGCACGTGTTCAGCAGCTCTGCCCTGACATCATAAAAATCGATCGCTCCTATCTACTTGATTACTGCGCCGGAGAAACCTTTTCCATACATAGCGCCGTTGAGCTCGCGGCTCATATGGGAGCAAAAGTGATCATAGAAGGGGTAGAAGAAGACGTGCAGCTGCAAGCGATGTATCAACTTGATTTGGATTATTACCAAGGCTTTTACTTAGGTAAGCCTTGCGCCATTCATCACTGGACCGATAGCCTAAACATTGAGACGACAATGCATTGACACTGCCCCCTTACGATACAGTAAAACCAAAAAAGCGCCGATATATACTCGGCGCTTTTTGGTTTTGCTTGGCGATGACCTGCCTAGCTAGGTATTAATTTGCTTAGAAAAAGTCAATAGAGTTACGTCCGCTCTTCGGATCACGAGTCGCTTGCGGCTTTTCAGCTTTCTTACCTTTCTTCGCCGATTGCGACAGCGCGTTTTGTTGTGCTTTCCGCTCTTTATGCGCTGCTTTTCGGCCTGTTGACTTAGGTCCAGAGCCTTTAGCTGACTTGCTTTGGCGAGATTTCTCTTTACGTGCAGATTGCGCTTCTTTCTTCGCTTTCTTTTCCGCTTTTTGCTCTGCCGTTTCAGGTTCAGTTACTGGCGCATCGCAAACCACAACATAATATTCCTGGTTAAACTCAAAAAAGTCACCATCATACATCTTGCGGCGCTTACGTGTTTCTAGCTCACCATTCACCGCGACGTAACCTTCTTCGATGATATGCTTTGCTTCGCCGCCACCGCTGACCAAGTTCGCGATTTTAAAAAGCTTGTACAGTTCGATCGGATGCGCATCAACGTCGATGCCAATCGCTTCGATCTCAATCTCTTCGCCTTCTAAATACTCTTCGTGGTCGTAATCTTGGGTCATGTTACTTACTCTTACTATTTGATGCCCTGAAGTTTAAACGCAATGCTTAAAAATAGAAACCTCTGCCGATGCTCAATCACTGATTAGCCTTGGCATTTGAGCACCTCTTAACCCATTTAACTTGCTGCTCGTTAGCTTGTATGTCGAGGCTTGGCTCAAACGAAGCTGCAATTACGCAGTCTGAAGGTATATACTCTTCAAGTTATTGTTGAAAAGAGCGAATACTTTGTCTCAACCAAGCAGAATTACCTTTGTCACGGCTAACTTGTTTAATTTTGTCGCACCTCCTGATGCCTACTATGATTTCGAAAACATCTACTCGTTAGAGCAATGGCAAGACAAACTTGCTTGGACGCAACGTCAAGTTGAAAAACTGGAAGCTGACGTGATTGGCTTACAAGAGGTGTTCAGTATTGAGCAAACTCGCGCATTCTTTTCAACCATCGGCTACCCCTACTTTGCGACCGTTGACACCCCACATGTAGAGGATGAGTACATTTACTCAAGCCCTGTTGTGGCAATCGCATCTCGGTTTCCAATCGAAAAAGTACAAGCTGTAGAATTTGACTTAGCAACGCTTGAGCCTTTTGGAGTAAGTGTTGCTCCAGAGTTCAGTCGAAAACCTATCTATGCCCAAGTCATACATCCTGTACTCGGTCATATCGCCGTTTACGTGACGCACCTAAAATCTCAACGCCCAGCCGACTCAGAACAACCAGAAACGTCTAGCACGATTATTGGGCGCTGGTTATCCACCCAGCAAAGAGGTTGGGAAGCAGCGATGTTAAGAGACGCGATGCAAAAAAGGTATAGAAAGGAGCCAATGCCAACGGTGTTAATGGGTGATATGAATCAACCTATCACTCTAACCAGTGTTAATAGCGCATTGGTATCCAATGCTGGTGACAGCGTCACTGAATTGCAACTCAAAGATGGATGGTCATTACAAAGTGACACTCTGAAGGATGAACGCCCCGCTACGCATTATCATTTTTCCACTGGGAATGTGCTCGACTATATCTTGCTCTCTCAAGAGTTTGACACCTTATCAGATATATCGGTTGCCGAGGTTGTTGATTATCAGGTGTCTAACCAACATCTGATCAACCCGATTTATGACAGAGATAAAAACGCCAGCGACCACGCATTTGTGGCGCTGACGGCTGAAGTAAAGCTTTGAGTAACCTGTTTAGTGACGTTTAACAATTTTACGTGGAATCAACTCAACACCCGGTTTATAACGTTTGGCGGAAGCGTTGAGCGCTAACTCCATTGCGCTGTCCGCGATCAACTCAAATTGTTGAGGTAAAGAGTTGATTTTCACTGGCAAGAAGTCCAGCAGTCGATTATCACCAAACGTCGCTAGGCGAACTTTGCTCATGAGTTCTGGCTTTTCGAGCATCACATCCAACACACCTTCTAACAGTGTGTATGACGTTGTGACAATGGCATCTGGCAGCTCGTTCTCTGCTAGCCATCTCTCTAAGACTTTCTTACCTTCTTCTCGGGAGAAGTGCTGCCCATAACCCACTGTTGCCGTTTTGCCACCTTGTTGAGATGCGGATCGAAAACCGAGCTCACGCTCTTTTGAAACTTGAAGATCTTGCAATGCGCCGATTAAGCCAATGGACTTTATATCCTCGGACAGTACTGACTGAGTGAGTTCAAGTGCGGCGTCAAAATCTTCGCTGATGACACAACAAAAGTGCTCATCATCCATTGGGCGGTCTAGCGCGATAACTGGCGTACCAGAATTTTGCAACTTAAGATAATACTCGTTTGCAGTGGGCATACCACTTGCCACAAACAACGCATCAATGCGACGACTGACTAACGCTTCCGCCACCTTTTGCTCTGTATCAGGATCATCATCAGAGCAGCCAATTAAAATTTGGTACCCTGCTTTACGCGAGTTTTGTTCAATCAGTTTTGCAAGACGCGCATAACTGGTGTTTTCTAAGTCTGGGATGATAAGCCCAAATGAGCGTGAATTACCTGCTCGCAAAGAAGACGCCGCATGATCTGGCTTATAATTGTATTCTTCTACAACGGCCATCACTTTCTTCTGAGTCTTCTCGCTGATGCGGTATTTCTGCGCTTTTCCGTTAATCACATAGCTTGCAGTTGTCTTAGAAACGCCTGCTAATTTGGCTATTTCATCCAGTGTCATATTCTAAACCTTATTCTGTGCGCGCGATCATATTAATACATCAGCGATCTTTCGATAAGTTGAATTATAAGCTGAACCGATTCAGTATAAAAGCTGAAAGGATTCAGCAAAACTTAAAAATTGACGTAAATCACCTGAATACACAACAAACCAATTTGTAGGCTAGGCTATAGGACAGCGCCAAAGACTCATTTGTTAACGTCAGTTTTTAAAATAGTTTTTCTGAGTCTTTTAAAAAATTCACCAATAAGCTGAATCGATTTAGCTTGAAAAATAGAATGGTTTGAGGAGTGATAAGCGCTCAGCAGAAGCAGCGTTCAACTTCTCACACAGAATACATTTTTAAATTGATACCTTAAGGCTGGAGAAGCACCATGCTTAAGCTAAATAAGAACGACATTACCCTCTCGCAATCAGCGACAGATAAGTTTGCAGCAATCAAGAATATTGCGCAAAGCCTGACAGACAAAGGCCTTGTTGAACAAGGTTATGTGGAAGGCATGGTAAACCGTGAAAACCAAAACTCTACGTTTTTGGGGAACGGTATTGCCATCCCGCACGGCACGACTGACACTCGCTCAATGGTGAAAACAACGGGTGTTGCTGTGCACCACTTTCCACAAGGTGTCGACTGGGGTGATGGTAACACGGTATTCGTCGCTATCGGCATTGCAGCTAAATCTGATGAGCACCTTGGCATTCTTAAACAGCTAACGAAAGTGCTAGGCGCTGACGGCGTAGAAGAACGCCTACGTAATGCAAAAAATGAAGACGAGATTATTGCCCTGCTCCACGGTGATGTTCAGCTTGAAGCAGACTTTGACGCTTCTTTAATTCAACTTATGTTCCCTGCGAGCGATATGCTACAAATGAGTGCTGTTGCTGGTGGTCTTTTGAAAAACACGGGCTGTGCTGATAACGAGTTCGTCGCAGATCTCGTTACCAAAACACCAACTCACTTAGGTAATGGCCTTTGGTTAATTGGCAGTGACAAACATGTAACTCGCACAGGCGTGTCATTTGTCTCGACGGCAAACGACTGCGAATATGAAGGTCAAAAAGTGCGTGCACTTGTCGCGTTTGCGGCATGTAACAATGCTCACCAGCCTATCCTAAAAACGCTTTCTCATATTGTGTTTAACAATGAGCACGGCAAGCTTTTAGATGCATCAGTAGAACAGATTCTTGCTTTGTTTAAAGGTGAAGAAGTCACAGCCGCATCTTCAGAAGAAGGCAATACCGCTGTATTTAAAATCAAAAACTCTCATGGTTTACATGCTCGTCCGGGTGCAATGTTAGTGGCGGAAGCGAAAAAATTTGAATCCACCATTCGCGTTGCCAACCTAGACGGTGATGGCAAAACAGTAAACGCGAAGAGCCTAATGAAAGTCATTGCGCTTGGCGTTAAGCACGGTCATCAACTTCAATTTACTGCGGAAGGCCCTGATGCACCGCAAGCCTTGGAGTCTATCGGGAATGCTATCGCTTCTGGCCTTGGTGAAGGTTAAGGAGCCGATATGACGAACAAAACAAGTAAAGTTGTCACTATTACGCTCAACCCGGCATTAGATTTAACAGGTTCAGTAAATGAGCTAAACGTTGGTTCCGTGAGCCTAGTGCAGCAAAGCAATCTCCATGCTGCAGGTAAAGGTGTCAACGTAGCAAAAGTGTTGAGCGATTTAGGCGCAGATGTCACGGTTACCGGCTTTCTTGGTAAAGATAACCCTGAGCTATTCCATCAGCTTTTCAATGACATCGGCGTTAAGAATGAGTTTGTAGAAGTACAAGGTGCCACTCGTATCAACGTCAAGCTCGTTGAGGCTAGTGGCAACGTTAGTGACATTAACTTCCCTGGTGTTCAAGTAACGGCTGACGAAATTGCTCGCTTTGAGGAGACGCTATTCCGTCTCGCAGAGACTCATGATTACTTTGTGCTTGCGGGTAGCTTACCTGGAGGCGTAACCGCCGAACAATGTGCTGCGTGGATAAAAGCACTGCATCAACAAGGCAAAAAGGTGTTGTTCGACAGCAGTAAAGCTGCATTGAAATCAGGTATTGAGGCTCACCCATGGTTGATTAAGCCTAACGATGAAGAACTTGGTGATTTTGTTGGCGAACACCTAGAAACACCAGAACAATGCCAAGCCGCCGCGCAAACACTGAGTGACAAAGGCATCGAGAACATTGTTGTGTCGATGGGTGCTGACGGTGTGATGTGGCTAAACCAAGGCGAATGGCTTCGTGCACAACCCCCTCGAATGAATGTGGTAAGCACCGTTGGCGCAGGCGATACGCTAGTTGCTGGCTTGTGTTGGGGTCACATGCAACTGATGCCGAAAAACGATTTATTGCGCTTCGCTACAGCACTTTCTGCCTTGGCAGTTAGTCAAATCGGCGTAGGGCTAACCAGTCAGGAAGAACTGGAGAACATCAAGCAGCAAACTGAAGTTAGCGAGCTTTACCCTATTACAAACTTAGAACAAAACTAAGGAACAGAAGGTTATCGTATGAATATTGCCATTATTACTGCCTGTCCGAGCGGTGTTGCAAATAGCATCCTTGCGGCAGGGTTACTAGAACAAGCAGCCGCAAAATTAACCTGGAATGCAAAAATCGAATGTCAATCAAGTGTGGTTGAACCTACATTGCTGACGGAAGCTGACGTTGAGCAAGCAGAAGTCATTATCATTGCGGCAAATACTTGCGTGGATACTTCTCGTTTCGTAGGGAAAAAGGTTTACCAAGCGGAAATCCGCGAAGTAGCAAAAGACGCAACTGCGTTTCTCCAGCAAGCGGTTGAAAACGCCACTTTACTTGAAAAAGCAACCACACTTGCAGCCCCTATCACTCCTGAAGCAACATCAGCAGCGAAGAAAATTGTCGCAATCACCGCTTGTCCTACTGGCGTTGCGCATACCTTTATGGCAGCAGAAGCGCTAGAAGAAGAAGGCAAACGCCGTGGCCATCAAATCAAGGTGGAAACTCGTGGTTCAGTTGGTGCGAAAAACCAACTGACAGATCAAGACATCGCAGACGCTGATCTAGTGATCATTGCTGCAGATATCGAAGTGCCACTTGATCGCTTCAACGGCAAAAAGATGTACCGCACGAAAACAGGCCCAGCTCTGAAGAAAACAGCCGAAGAGATGGACAAAGCATTCGAGCAAGCCATGATTTACCAACATTCAGGTTCTGCAAATTCTGCTTCGGCAGCAGACGAGAAGAAAGGCGCTTACAAACACTTGATGACAGGGGTATCGCACATGCTGCCTGTGGTTGTCGCTGGTGGTTTGATCATCGCCCTATCGTTCGTGTTTGGCATTGAAGCATTTAAAGAAGAAGGCACGCTAGCTGCAGCATTGATGAACATTGGTGGTGGCTCTGCATTCGCATTGATGATTCCTGTTCTTGCGGGTTACATCGCGTTCTCAATTGCTGACCGTCCGGGCCTGGCTCCTGGTCTTGTTGGCGGTATGCTAGCAAGTTCAACGGGTGCTGGTTTCCTAGGAGGTATCGCAGCTGGCTTCATTGCCGGTTATGCAGCGAAGCTCCTTGCGGACAAAGTAAAACTCCCACAATCGATGGAAGCGCTTAAACCAATTCTGATCATTCCATTTGTGGCAACACTGTTCACCGGCCTTGTGATGATCTACATCGTAGGTGGCCCAGTTTCAGGCATCATGAACGGCCTGACTGACTTCCTAAACAACATGGGATCTGACAGTGCAGTTCTGCTAGGTATTATCCTTGGTGCGATGATGTGTTTCGACCTAGGTGGCCCAGTAAACAAAGCCGCTTACGCATTTGGCGTCGGTCTATTGGCTTCGCAAACTTACGCGCCAATGGCAGCAATCATGGCAGCAGGTATGGTTCCTGCGCTAGGTATGGGTTTAGCGACCTTCATTGCGAAGAACAAATTTGAACAAAATGAACGTGAGGCTGGTAAAGCATCATTTGTATTGGGCCTGTGTTTCATCTCTGAAGGCGCAATTCCATTTGCCGCCAAAGATCCAATGCGTGTGATTCCATCTTGTATGGCAGGTGGCGCGCTTACTGGTGCCCTATCCATGCTGTTCGGTGCAAAATTAATGGCACCACACGGCGGTCTATTCGTACTGTTAATCCCTAACGCCATTTCACCAGTGTTAATGTACTTAGTGGCTATCGCAGCTGGTACAGCAGTAACTGGCTTTACTTACGCTTTCTTAAAAAGCAAAGCAGAAGCCAAACAAGAAGTCGCGGCATAAACAGAATTACTCCGCTTAACAATGCCACCCTCGAATTTGGCATTCAGCACCTCCCTTTAATTCCGGTTAAGGGAGGTGTTTTTTATTCCGCAGCCGGAACGGCAACAATGTCTACTTCCCCACTATTCATATCCACCGTCGCTTTATAAGTACTATGCGGATCACCGTAATGTTTAAAGGTGAAGTGGTATACATTGGCTGGCGTCCACAAAGTTTTCGAATCAGCGGGCACAATGTCATAGCCATCTTGCTGATAAAGCTCTGTCGCCATTACATTCGCAATTGCCGCCTGCTGGTTTGAGTCACGATCCACCTTTGGCTCCAAAGAAGGGTTACTCGGGTAAGATTCACCGTTGTAACTCATGAGTCGATATGAGCCATTACTCCAAACGATGAAATCTTGCCAGCCATTGCTGTAACTATCTGCAAGTACAATAGGCGTGCGAGTGACAGACATTCGATTGATAACGTTCCCCCCATTATCAAACATATAAGCTGCACAACCACCGCTGCCACAGAAATAACGGTCCTGTAGCAATACAATGTGTTCTGCATTGCCATCGCTGTTTAAGTCGGCGCTACCCGATATATAACGTAGATTGTCTTGTTCGAGTGAAAGCCCTTCAGGCGCTAAAACCTTGCTATCAATCCAGTTGGAGATGACTTCAGTGCTAACGCTGTTGATTTTAGGAACGGCTTGCTTAGCCTCTTCTGTAGTCATACTGTCTGTCGTAGTACAGCCGACCAAGGTGAAAGAACCGACGAAGAAGAGTCCGTGTAATACGCGCTTGTTCATGTTATCTCGCTCTTTGATGTATCGTTCCATCAGTATACGCATGATTTGCATTGCATTCGTAAGAAAATCATTAGAATCAAGTAAATGAATGGATTGGTGTACATTGGTAAGATCAAAAAAGCCCTGAAGAAGACCTTCAGGGCTAGGCAGGAAGCTGGCAAATAGCCAGGAGTCCCTATGCAGTGGTCGGTTTTACCCTAAACAGAATCGCAAACATTACTGGCACTACAATCAGTGTCAGTACTGTAGCAAAACCAAGACCTGCCATAATCGTTATTGCCATCGATCCAAAGAAGGCATCGAAGACGAGTGGAATCATCCCCAAGATGGTCGTCAGAGCAGCCATACTTACCGGACGAACACGACTGATCGCACTATCGACAATCGCGAGGTAAGGCTCTTTCCCTGATTCCAACTCAAGGTTAATTTGATCAAGCAACACAATACCGTTTTTCAAAATCATGCCACTTAGGCTCAGCAAACCAAGGAATGCTGTAAAGCTGAACGGCATATTAGTGGTAAGTAAACCAAAGGCAACACCAATGATCGCCAACGGCACGGTGAACCAAATGACCAACGGCTTTTTAATTGAGTTAAACAGCAAAATAGTAATGATGAACATCAACAAGTAACCCATCGGCAACGAACCAAACAGACCTTCTTGCGCATCTTTCGATGATTCATACTCACCACCCCATGTGATTTCGTAACCTTCTGGAATATGCAGTGCCATCACTTTAGGCTGCACACGTGCAAACAAGCTTGCCGCCGTGTCGTCGCTCAACACATCGTGGTCAGCGAGCACAGTTAACGTGCGCTTGCGGTCACGACGCTGAATTAGCGGCTCGCTCCAATCCAATTTAACGCCATCAATCACTTGGTCGACCGGAATATACGTTTGCAGTGATGGGCTCCAAATGGTCACGTTTTGTAGTGATTCAAAGTCCACGCGTTCTTCTTCAGGAAGGCGCGTCATAATTGGCAAAGTGTGTGTACCATCGCGTAAGTAACCCAACGTGCTACCACCAAACGCCATTTGTAGTGTGCTTGAAAGATCTTCTTTCGAAATGCCCAAGCGACGAGCTTTAGACTCATTGAAAACAGGCACAAGCTCCTTAGTACGCTCTCGCCAATCGTGACGAATGTTTCGGGCACCAGGGTCGGTATGAAGGATGTCTTCAACTTGCACCGCTAAATCACGCAAAACTTGTGGGTCGGGACCAGTAATACGCGCTTCGATCTTAGACGCTGGTGAAGGGCCAAACTCCATCAATTTAAATTGAAATGTCGGTGCATCAAACGTCTTCGCAAGGTTAGCGTCTAATTTGTGCAACAAACCGAACATGCTCTCACGATCAGTGGCGCGAACTTGGAACTGGGCGTACGCTTCGTAGCTTTTCTCTGGCTGGTAAGTCAGAGCGAAACGCTGCAAACCCTGCCCAATTGAAGCAGAAACAAAGTCAATATCATCTTGCTGACGAATGTAGCTTTCTACCTCTTCAGTTTTTTTGATCGTTTCGCGGATGTCCGTACCTTCTGGCATCCACATATCAACGTAAAACATCGGCGTGTTCGATGGTGGGAAGAACTGCTGTTTTACATTACCAAATGCCACGACAGCACCCACTAATAGCGCGACCATGCCAGCAACCGTGAGCCAACGGAATCGCAGTGCGAATTTCAGCGATGCGCCAAATACAACAAACAGCCAACCTTTATAGGGATCTTCTTCGTTGGTATCTTGGCCCTTGTCCTCTTCTTTCAACAATAGATCTGCGAGGAATGGCGTCAGCGTAATAGCGGTAATCCAGCTCAAAAATAGTGAGAAACACAGCACCCAGAATAGAGAGCCCATGAACTCACCCGTTGCATCTTGCGACAAACCGATAGGTGCAAAAGCCGTAATCGCAATGATGGTTGCGCCAAGCAAAGGCCACTGTGTTTGCTTTACAATATCGACGGCCGCTTGAACTTTAGTGCGCCCTTTTTTTAGGCCAACCAAGATGCCTTCCACGACCACAATCGCGTTATCAACCAGCATACCCAGAGCAATAATTAACGCGCCAAGAGAAATACGGTGCAGCTCGATATTGTTGTAATTCATCAATATGAAGGTACCGAACACCGTCAATAACAGCACGACGCCAATGATGACACCACTGCGTAAGCCCATCGTAAACAGCAGAACGATGATAACGATCGCCACTGCCTCTGCTAGGCTAATTACGAACGCTTTCACGGACTCATCCACTTCATTGGCTTGGTTGTAAAAGTAGTTCATATCGATGCCAGCAGGCTTGATAGACTCAAGGCTCGCAAGCTCCGCATCCAAACGTTCGCCAACCTCAACCACGTTCACACCTGACGCAAACGAGATACCGATATTAATTGCTTTTTGACCGTTAAAGAGTACGACGTTGCTTGGCTTCTCTTGGATACCACGAGAAATCGTTGCTACGTCTTTTAGACGAATTAGGTTCCCAGTGTCACGACCATGAATGATCAAGTTTTCTAGCGCTTCTACGGTGTTTAAGGTACCACTTGGACGAATGACAAGGCTTTCGCCATTGACCATCACTTCCCCTGCTGAAACCACATTGTTTTGTTGGTTCAACAAGCTCGCAACCACGTTCATGTCTAAGTTCAGCGCGGCAAGGCGGTCAAGAGAGATCTCAACAAACAGCATTTCTTGTTGATCGCCCGTGATATCCACCTTTCCTACGCCATCAACCAGCTCGATTTCACGAGTCAGGTAATCAGCATAGCGTTTTAGCTCCACATAGTCGTAATCGTCACCAGTGAGCATTAACATCACACCATAAACGTCACCGAAATCATCAATGATCTGCAAAGATTGTACGCCCTGAGGCAAAGTTGGTCGCAAGTCATTAATTTTACGGCGCATTTCATCCCAAATTTGCGGCAGTTCATCAGGACCATAGTCCATTTCCATACTGACCGTGATTTGAGACATACCATCAGAAGACGTAGAGGTAATTTTGTCTATATAAGGAAGCTTTCGAATCTCTTTTTCTAAAGGATACGTCAGCTCTTCTTCAACCTCTTTCGACGTCGCGCCAGGGTATGTTGAAATGATCATGGCATCTTTAATCGTAAATGCCGGGTCTTCTAGTCGCCCAAGCTCCAAAAACGACGTTAGACCACCAACAGCAAGGATAATAATAAACAACCAGCTGATGACTTTATTTTTTATTGAGTACTCAGCAATGTTCATTATTGTTTATTCTCCACAACATCCACATGTTTCCCTTCACGTAATTTACGTAGGTTTGAATTAATCAGAACGTCGCCTTCCTTAACTCCCGACGACACAATAGCTCCGTTGCCATTCACTTGAGAAATCATCACAGGCACCTGAGTGACAACGTCACCCTCTTTTTTCCATACAAAGAACTCATTCTCTTCGCTGCCCGCTTGAAGCGCCGTTACTGGAATACTGTAACCATCGATGGAGGTAATCCCCGCTTTCACCATATCGACCAGAACACTGACGCTGGTTCCCGGTAGAATCTCTGCTTTTGGCTGTGGCATCGTCAAATACATTTCGTAAGTTTGAGTTTCGGAGTTAGGCTCACTTGTGTGCTCTAAATAGTCCAAAGCAAATGTGTCATTAATGCCGGAGAAAGTTGCTCTAGGTTTGTAGCTCATGTTATCTGAATTTGGGTCCACCATAGCGAGAACATTGTCGGAAAGCTCAATACGCACGTACACCAAATCGTTTTGATATAGGTTCAACACCGGCTCCCCAACTGCCACACGTTCAAAACGCTCTTTGAAAACGTCAGACACTTTACCGGCAAACGGGGCGAATAAACGGGTGTAGTTCAATTGATTGGTGGCGTTATAGAAATTAGCCTCTGCCAACTCTTTATTAGCTGTTAGCTCATCAAGCTCGGCTTTTGAGATCATCTGACGTGCGTGTAGGTCTTCGCCGCGTTTGAGCTGACGTATCGCCAGTGTATATTGCGCTTCTGCGTCATTTACGGCTTGCTTTTCTTTACTGTCATCCAGCTTTGCGATCATTTGGCCTTGCTTAACAACGTCGCCCGCTTTCACCAACACGTGTTGAATTTCTCCCGCGCGGCGGAATGCCATAGGTGTTTGCTCTGCTGGTACAACTATTCCTTTAAAAGCTCGATATTGGCTTTGTACCGGCGCATCCACAGAGATAGTCGACACAAAAAGCGGCTGCTCGACGAAAGCTTGGTTTTCATTTTTGCAACCCGTTAAAACTGCAAGCGCAATTGCAGAGATCGTAAATAGAGATCGTTTCATTAAATGCCTCCCTCACGAACCCAAGCTTTCACGACTTGTCCTTCGACCAGTCGCTCAACGCCAGCAACAACAACGTAATCATTGTTATCAAGCCCTGCTTTCACACCTCCAGAGGCATCAAGAGACACAGTGACTTTATTAACTTGCTGTGTGTTTCTGTCCATTACCCACACTTCGCCTTGCGTCTCTTTTTTGTTTACCCAAGCGGATTGAGGCAACGTCATCGCGTCCGATAGATGTTGTTTAGCTATGTGTACCTGCCCTGTCATACCTGTTAGCAAATTGCGATCTTCTGGTCGAGTAATGGTTACGATCGCCTCATAACTGTTGGTATCGACATTTGGCTGAGTCGAAATTTCTTTAAATTTTCCAGGGATACGTTTTCCTGGCTCGCTATCCATCGTCACCCACATATCGGAGTTTTGCAGTGACTCAAGTGATACGGATTCCGCATAACTGACTGGCAGTGTGAACGACACATCTAAGGTCGTGTTATCGATAAGATTCAGGATCTCTTGCTTCTCTGCGACCACTTGAAACGGGTTGACATAGGTGTATGACACGATGCCATCAAAAGGTGCGTGAATCTTGGTATAACTCAAATCTGTTTTGGCTTGTTCGTAGTTTGCCAATGCCGCTTTATATTGAGTTTCTTTCTGGTCGTACTCATCTGTACTAATCAGCTTTTTTCCATAAAGGTTTTTCGCGCGCTCCCATTGCGTTTTTGCTAACGCGAACTGAGCTTGAGAGGCGTCTAACGCAAGCTGAAGATCTTTAGGGTCTAACGTTGCAAGCACTTCACCTTTTTTTACCTCTTGGCCCATGCGAACAAGTAATTCATCGACCTCACCACCAACCTGAAAAGAAAGCTGTGCGCGATGTGTCGCATCAATACGCGCTAAAAAGGCATGCGAGTCTTCAACTTCTAGATCTTTCACCGCCAGTAATTTTACAGGTTTGATTAAAGGTTCAGACGGCTCGGAAATGGCTTTGTTACACCCAGTTAGCATGCCAGAGAGACTTAATGTCACCACAGCACCAACTAAAGTGCGCTTTAAATATTGTTTTCGCACCCGCTTTCTCCGTAGGTTTTATATATTACACAGTCGTGCAGTATATGCAGAATTTGAAATTGATCAACATATTTTCCAGGTGGAAAGCAAATTAATTAGTCAAAGCGTCCGGTTTCTGGTAAAAGTAAGCGCGTTGATTAATATTCGGGAAAATTCGAACTATGAATGAAAGAAAGCAGGGGCGTAGAAGTGCTGAAGCCGCAGAACAAACTAAGTGTCTGATCCTTAAGGTGGCAGCAGATATGTTTTGTGAACTTGGTTACGAGCGTGTCTCACTGCGCAATATCAGTGAAAAGGCTGGTGTTTCACATAGTTTGATCCGTCACCACTTCGGCAGCAAAGAGAAGATTTGGCAAGCGGTTAGCGACGCGATGGATGAATTCATGCAGTGCTATATGGCTGAATTAATCAATGAGATGCCTGAGAACACACCTTCGAATAGAAAAATTTATCTGTTCATGGTTCGCATGCTGGCATTTGCGCTCGTTAATCCTCACCCAGTACAGATGATCGCTGATGCTATTCGCCAAGGCGATGATGGTGCCCTGCTGCAGTATTTCTTAAAGTCAAAAGATGAGTTTGCTGCGATATTTACCGGAATTTTTGAGCAGTACAACAGTGAAAACCCTAACGCCCAATTTGATCAGTGGGAATCAAAGTGGCAGATGTTGATTTTTGCACATGGTGCAATCAGTCTTACTCCGATGATGCAAGAGACATGGCCTGACATCGCTGATAATCGCGAAAAAATGCTGATCAAACATTGGGAGTTGTTCAATACGATCATGGCGTCTCAGTTTGGGATTGCAAAAGAAGACATGATTCATCCGGAAAAACTTGAAGATATCGTTATCGACATGTGTTGTACAATCGACAAAGCGGTCGGATAAGGCTGCAGAAACTACGATAACTTCCAAGCGTATATAAAACCGATATACATAAAAATGCCGAGCTAGAAAGCTCGGCATTTTTGCTTGTTTCTTGCCTCGCGAATACGCGAAGAATGACAATAATGAGTAACCTAACCGCGGTAGTAACGTTGCGGTACAAACGGCATTTTCTCAACCGTCATTGGTAGCATTTTTCCGCGTACTTCAGCGAACAATTCGGTACCAATCGCAGCAAGATCAGCACGCACATAACCCATTGAGACAGGCTTACCTGCATTTGGACCCGCAGTGCCGCTGGTGACAACGCCAATTTTAACGCCATCAGCATCAAACAATTCCGCGCCTTCACGTACTGGTGCTTTAGTTTGGCCAACTAAACCGACACGCTTGCGCGCCACATCTTTGGTCTCGATCTGCTTAAGAATAATATCCGCACCTGGGAAACCACCTTCACGTTCACCGCCGATACGACGAACCTTTTGGATGCCCCATAACAAGCTCGCTTCTACAGGCGTAGTTGTTGTATCTAAGTCATGACCGTATAGGCAAAGACCACACTCAAGACGAAGTGAATCACGAGCACCAAGGCCAATCCATTCAACTTCCTCTTCTGCGGTCAGTTTACGTGCTAGTTCTTCTGCCTTGTCAGCAGGAACCGAGATCTCGTAACCATCTTCGCCAGTGTAGCCACTACGAGAAACAATGCATTCGGCGCCTAAAATATCGACTTTACGAATATCCATGAACAGCATGTCAGAAACTTCTGGGGCAAAACGCGCCAATACAGCTGCCGCTTTAGGGCCTTGGATCGCAAGCAGAGCACGGTCTTCAATAATTTCTAACTCAACACCAGATGGCAAATGCGATTGTAGGTGTGCAATGTCTTGTTCTTTGCATGCCGCGTTCACAACCACAAAAAGATGATCGCCTAGGTTCGCTACCATCAAGTCATCCATGATGCCGCCCTCTTCATTAGTGAAGAACGCATAACGCTGTTTACCAGACTCAAGATCCACAATATCTACTGGCACTAATGTTTCTAGGAACGCAGCTGCACCGTCACCAATTAGGCGAAGTTGTCCCATATGAGAAACATCAAACAGACCTGCCGCATCACGAGTGTGTAAGTGTTCCTTTTTTACGCCTAGAGGATACTGAACAGGCATATCGTAACCCGCGAACGGGACCATTTTGGCACCAACTTCAACGTGAAGTGCGTGTAGTGGTGTTTTCAGTAGTTCTTGAGTCATTTTCGTCTCCATTTAGATAGACCCGAGAATGCTATCGGCATTCGATGTGTTTCCAATAATAAACACGGCTCATTCTATTTTGCACGAACAAGACGTAGATCGACTTGCAAAAGTGTGACTCTTAACATTTTAATCACAACAAATCGTACAAAAAAAGCGCTTTAATGAGTGTGTTCTCATCAAAAAAGCGCCTTTTCATCATAACGACCACCGACAGCAATCGTTTGCTTTCACTATAGGAAATTTACAATAATTTATTACTATTTGGCTGTCACCCACAAAATGTGCGCATCTTCCTCGCTAACACTGGTCAACATATGTCCCATGTTCGCATCGTAATAGACGCTGTCGCCCTCGCTTAGAACCACAGGTTCGTAGAACTCAGAATAGAACATGACCTCACCAGATAAGATAAGCAGAAATTCTTCGCCATCATGACGAACCCAGTCTTTGTATTCATCAAAACTGCGAGCACGAATTTGGCTCTTAAACGGCATCATTTTCTTATTGGAAAGTTGAGTAGCGAGCAGTTCATGTTCATAGGTTTGCGTTGGGTGTGGTTTGCCTTCATTCTTCTTGGTAACATCCCTACGCCCTGTCGCAACCTTTTTTCTAGGTGGCTCAAAGAGTTGCGGCATATCAATTTGTAAGCCAAGCGCCAATTTTTGCATTGCTTGAAATGTCGGAGAAATCTGCTCATTTTCTATTTTACTCAGTGTAGAACGAGCAAGCCCTGTTCGCTGACTGGCTTCTTCTAGTGTAATACCAAGTTTTGAGCGGATATCCTTGATACGCTGACCCAGCTTTAATGGCTCGATATTTTGATCATTTTGCTCTTTCGCTAACGTCATCGATGGGTATTCATCGTAAATACTTTCTGCCATAAATCCCTCTATAGATATCCTTATTTTTGTCCTACTAGCATTGTGCATGAAGCACATAGTGGATAAAAGTCCACCAAGTGAATTAAACCGTGCTCTTGTTAACAAATTTTGAAATCTTGTTTCCTATAGGAAATTTTTGGTTGATTGTTCCCGCCGCAGGCGCTATGTTACCAACTTGTTAGATGTAGAGATGCATATTTCCGTAAGAGATTGGTAAAGGAAACACGCAATCCGACGGAGTTTTTGCCCACATTTAGGGCCGGATGTTCACTCTGTTCTGCTATGCAGTTCAGCTGTTTTGAGGACAAATGAACCACAACCGCAAATCATAATTCATCTATTGCGGGTTCATTTTAAGATTTGGAAGGTCAACTACCATGAATAAGAGTTACCCTAACCACAGCTTGGAAAACTTTTTCTCTACCAACCTCTCTGCGACAGATGATGCTGTCTTTGCTGGAATTCAGGCGGAATCCGCTCGCCAAAACGAACAAATCGAACTTATCGCTTCTGAGAACATTGTTTCTAAAGCGGTAATGCAAGCTCAAGGCACATGCCTAACAAACAAATACGCTGAAGGTTATCCAGGTCGTCGTTACTACGGTGGTTGTGAGCACGTAGATACAGTGGAAGCCATTGCCATCGAACGCGCGAAAAAACTTTTTAATTGCGAATACGCAAACGTTCAACCTCACTCAGGCGCTCAAGCAAATGGTGCGGTGAAACTGGCTCTTCTTCAACCAGGCGACACCATTCTTGGCATGTCTTTGGACGCTGGTGGTCACCTAACGCACGGTGCACGCCCAGCACTTTCTGGTAAATGGTTTAACGCAGTTCAATACGGCGTTGATCGCGAAACACTTGAAATCAACTACGAAGACGTTCGCCAACTGGCTCTTGAGCACAAACCAAAGATGATCATCGCGGGTGGCAGTGCTATTCCACGCGTTATCGATTTTGCTAAGTTCCGTGAAATCGCTGACGAAGTTGGCGCAATTCTTATGGTCGATATGGCGCACATTGCTGGCCTTATCGCAACAGGTGCACACCCTAGCCCATTGCCACATGCACATGTTGTGACCACCACAACACACAAAACATTGCGTGGCCCTCGCGGCGGTATGATCCTGACTAACCACGAAGACATCATTAAGAAAATCAACTCCGCCGTATTCCCTGGCCTACAAGGCGGCCCACTGATGCACGTTATCGCAGCAAAAGCGGTTGCATTTGGAGAAGCACTTGGCCCTGAATTTAAAACTTATATTGATTCGGTGATCAATAACGCAAAAGTCCTAGCGGAAGTATTGCAAACTCGCGGTTGCGACATCGTAACTGGTGGCACAGACACGCACCTAATGCTGGTTGACCTTCGCCCTAAAGGCTTGAAAGGCAACAAAGCAGAAGAAGCTCTAGAACGTGCTGGGATCACATGTAACAAAAATGGCATCCCATTCGATACAGAGAAGCCTATGATTACATCGGGCATCCGTTTAGGAACGCCTGCGGGTACAAGCCGCGGCTTTGGCGCTGAAGAATTCAAACTCATCGGTAATTGGATTGGTGACGTACTGGATGGTTTGGTGAACAACCCAGAAGGTGACGCAGACGTTGAAAAACGCGTTCGCAAAGAAGTAAAAGAACTTTGCAGTCGCTTCCCTCTTTACCAATAAACGATTTTTTAAAAATCACAATAATTCCTGACAAGTTATTTGGAGATTAAGCAATGGACAAAACACTGAAGTTTACAGATAGCCACGAGTGGGTACGTGACAACGGTGACGGCACAGTAACACTTGGTATTTCTGAGCATGCGCAAGAAATGTTGGGTGACGTAGTATTCGTTGACCTACCAGACGTAGAAGACGAAGTAGAAGCAGGTGAAAGCTTCTCTTTGGTTGAGTCTGTAAAAGCAGCGTCAGATATCTACTCTCCTGTTACCGGTGAAATCGTAGAAATCAACGAAGAACTAGAAGACAGCCCAGAGCTAATCAACGAAGAACCGTACGAAGGTGGTTGGATTGTAAAAGTGAAGCTTTCAAACCCATCTGAGTTGGATGACTTAAAAGACGCGGAAGAATACCTAAACTCTATCGAAGAAGAGTAATTAGGATGTGACGAAAGCTGTTCCCTAGCCTGTTTAGAGAGCAGCTTTTTTTCTAGGTTCGGACGTATAATTAAATGTGTCACTAACGACCATTTCCGTTACCCGAGCCAAGGAGTAGGTAAAGGACAATGACTGAATTACTTCAAAGCCTCAGCACACAAAATGAGTTCGTTGGACGCCACAACGGACCAAGCAAATCAGACCAACAAAAAATGTTGGATGCCATCAACGCGGTAAGCCTTGACGCCCTCATCGAAGAAACCGTGCCTGCACAAATTCGCCTAGAACAACCAATGACGTTGGCAGAAGCGAAAAGCGAAGCAGACATGCTAGTGACGATGAAGCAGTTTGCTAAACAAAACCAAATTAAACGTACATTCATTGGCCAGGGCTACTACAACACGTTTACTCCAAACGTCATTCTACGTAACGTGCTAGAAAACCCTGGCTGGTATACCGCTTACACACCTTACCAACCTGAAATTTCTCAAGGTCGCTTGGAAGCCCTTTTAAACTTCCAACAAATGATCATCGACCTGACTGGTATGGAAATCGCGAACGCCTCATTGCTAGACGAAGCAACAGCGGCAGCAGAAGCAATGACTCTGTGTAAGCGCGCAGGTAAGAGCAAGAGCAACGTATTCTTTGTGGCTGACGATGTTCACCCACAAACGCTAGAAGTAGTAAAAACTCGTGCAAAATTCATCGGCTTTGAAGTTCTGGTTGGTTCGCTAGAATCCCTACCAGAGCAAGACGTGTTCGGCGCATTAGTTCAATACCCAAGCACAACAGGTGAAGTTCGTGACCTAACGGACATCATCGCAAAAGCGCAAGCAAACAAAACGCTTGTCACTGTTGCGACTGACCTGCTTGCTTCTACCCTATTGAAGCCTGCTGGTGAAATGGGCGCAGACGTAGCAATCGGTTCTGCACAACGTTTTGGCGTTCCTATGGGTTACGGCGGTCCACACGCAGCATTCATGGCAACGCGTGACAAACACAAGCGTACCATGCCAGGTCGTGTTATCGGTGTTTCTATCGATACCAACGGTAACCAAGCACTGCGCATGGCAATGCAAACTCGTGAGCAGCATATCCGCCGCGAAAAAGCGACATCGAACATCTGTACCGCTCAAGCATTGCTAGCGAACATGGCGTCTTTCTACGCGGTTTACCACGGCGCAGAAGGTCTACGCACTATTGCTCGCCGTACACACCATATGACTGCGATTATCGCCGCTGGCCTAACCAAAGGCGGCTTTGAACTTGCTCATAACAGCTTCTTCGATACCATCACGATCAACACAGGTTCAAAAACAGAAGAGCTTTACGCAAAAGCACTTTCAGCAGACATTAACCTACGTCTACTACCTGGCAAGCTAGGTATTAGCTGTGACGAAACAACCACGGTCGCTGATGTAGAAGCACTATTTGCAGTCTTTGGTGTAAAAGAAGACGTAGCAGCACTATCGACGGAAATCGCAGGCAACGAGTTTGCGGCAATTCCAGAAGCGCTACGCCGCACAACAGAATACCTGACTCACCCTGTATTCAATACGCACCATAGCGAAACGCAAATGATGCGTTACCTGAAACAGCTAGAGAACAAAGACTTCTCGCTAACGCACGGCATGATCCCACTAGGCAGCTGTACGATGAAGCTGAACGCAGCAGCAGAGATGATCCCAATCACTTGGCCAGAGTTTGGTTCTATCCACCCATTCACGCCAGCAGAACAAGCGGCGGGCTATGCAGCACTAGCGAAAGATCTAAAAGAGAAGCTTTGTGAGATCACAGGCTACGACGCATTCTCACTTCAGCCAAACTCTGGTGCATCTGGTGAGTATGCAGGTCTTATCGCGATTCAACGTTACCACGAAAGTCGTGGCGAAGGTCACCGCAACGTATGTTTGATCCCAAGCTCTGCGCACGGTACTAACCCTGCGACAGCATCTATGGTGTCAATGAAAGTTGTGGTTGTTAAGTGTGATGAAGAAGGCAACATCGACATCGATGACCTAGCAGCGAAAATCGAGAAGCACAAAGACAACCTATCAAGCATTATGATCACTTACCCTTCTACGCACGGCGTTTACGAAGAGAAAGTGAAAGAAGTGTGTGAAATGGTTCATGCCGCTGGCGGTCAGGTTTACCTAGACGGCGCTAATATGAACGCACAGGTTGGTCTAACATCACCAGGCTTCATCGGTTCAGACGTTTCTCACCTAAACCTACACAAAACCTTCTGTATCCCACATGGTGGTGGCGGTCCGGGTATGGGGCCTATCGGCGTTAAATCCCACCTAGCACCTTTCCTACCAGGTCACATCGAGAACGGCGTAGAAGGCGAAGATTTTGCAGTATCAGCAGCAGATATGGGTAGCGCTTCTATCCTACCGATCTCTTGGGCTTACATCGCAATGATGGGCGAAGCAGGCCTAACAGATGCAACAAAAGTAGCAATTCTGAACGCAAACTACGTGATGGAAACACTTCGCCAACACTACCCTGTTCTTTATCGTGGCAAAAATGGTCGTGTAGCGCACGAATGTATTATCGACATTCGTCCACTGAAAGAAGAAACAGGCATCAGCGAAGAAGACATTGCGAAGCGTCTAATGGACTACGGTTTCCACGCACCAACTATGTCGTTCCCTGTAGCGGGCACGCTAATGGTTGAGCCAACGGAATCGGAAGATCTAGAAGAGCTAGACCGCTTCTGTGATGCGATGATCGCTATCCGCGAAGAAATGGAAAAAGTGAAAAACGGTGAATGGCCACTAGAGAACAACCCTCTCGTTAATGCGCCACACACGCAAGTTGACCTTTCTGCTGAAGAGTGGGACCGTCCTTACTCTCGCGAGCTTGGCTGCTTCCCTTCTAAAGCGACCAAATCTTGGAAGTACTGGCCAACAGTAAACCGCGTAGATAACGTATACGGCGACCGTAACCTAATCTGCTCGTGCCCAAGCATCGATAACTACGAAGACTAATTTTTGTAGAATCTAAATAGACAAAGGCGAACCGTTTGGTTCGCCTTTTTGTTTTTGCTGTGCCGCCCTGACATTTGTTGGTACATCAAGAAGGAATGATAACTAGTTATTGTTTGCACAAAAGTGATTTAGAAATATTGTAACTTCTGAGAACCTTAGAATTAGCACTAATATCTCAGAACCTTAAAAGCTTGTTGGAAACTCCTCATGAACACTATGTTATGCAGGTGCTGTGTAGTTTCTCAGTTCAGTTGCAGTAAGTCCCATTTATTACCATAGAGATCTTGGAACACCACCACTGTCCCGTATTCTTCCACACGAGGCTCTTCATTAAATACAACACCATTTTTCTTCATCAACTCGTAGTCACGCCAAAAATCATTAGTTTGCAGAAACAGGAAAACACGACCACCTGTTTGATTTCCTACTGCATGCGTTTGCTCCGGTGTACTTGCCTGAGCTAAAAGTAGGTTTGTACCATTGGAGTTTGGAGGAGAAACTTGAACCCAGCATTTACCACCTCCTAGGTTGGTATCTTCAACCAGAGTGAATTGAAGTTTTTGAGTATAAAATTCGATAGCATCGTCGTAATTTTCAACGACTAGAGCAATGTTTCCGATTTGCTGCTGAACAGTTTTGGACATGATGATTTCCGCTGTGTCAAAACGCTAATTGTACGCTATTTTGAGACTTTTCTAGAAAGCACGTAACGCCTTGCAAATGTTTAAGGCACACAATACGAATGTTTACGCACAGCGCCTCTGTCACTAGAACCTACAAACAATATAGCTACCACAAGTGTCGAATCTTGATTGAGCAACTTATTAAAGCCTTAGCTATAACTCAAGAGCAAATCTCTAACCTAATAACGAAGACTGCTCGTATACCACGTTATTATAGTTCTTCTAGTTTTCCCTTAGCTAAATCTTCTTGTTGCTTAAGGAACATGAAGAAGTTTACCTCACTGATAAACGGGTTACCGCTTGTGCCGAGCTTCTTCCTATTTTCAAAAAGGAAATTTTTATGTGGATGATTCGAAAGGTTAACGTTCACAATAGGTGCCTGTAGTGAAATTTTTCTAATTTTCTCCATGCTACTCAGGAACTGGCCAATAACTTCTGGATCATTGCTATTTACGCTATGCCCACCAACGATAAAAGCACGATATTGTTCGCCATTATCTTCAACAATGAAGTCTAAGGAATAATCACCTTCCGTGTGGCCAGGTGTGAAATAGAACTTAAACTCATGTCCACCAACAACCATAGAGCTATCGCTTTTTATCTCTATGTCTAAATTTGGAGGAAGGAACTTGTTCTCACCTTCGCTTTTGTTTGATTGCTGTATAGATAGTTCATGAGCGCTTTTGGTCATCACGACTTTGGAACCATACTTCTCTTGAAGTAACTGGGCGCCTCCGACGTGGTCAGAATGCCCATGAGTTACCAATATGTGCGTTATTGGCTTATCTTTTAGCCCTAGCTTCTCTAGGTTGATAGGTATCCACTCAGAGTAAGGGAAATCAAGCGTATCAATGATAACGAGTCCGTCGTCTGTAGCAATGGCATATGATGAGACCCACTTGTCTCCTACATAATAGACATTATCAAACATTTGAAATGGTTCTACATAACCGTTCTTATCGTTCATTGCTGGAACATATTGACTTAAGGAAGCAAAAGACGACGCACTGAAAAGTAAACCTACAATAATTTTTTTCACGAAATCACACACAAATATATCCTTAATAATTTCTTATAGAACCTCGCGGATGAGAAAGCTCTAAACGATTTTCAGAGGCAAATACAACTGCAAATACTTTCTACTTAGCTTGAGTTTTAGCTGACCGAATCACTTGTAAACTCGAATCCCATTAACTGCCTATGTATTCATGATTCTTTTAGAGGTTAAATAAATGAACTCAATTGAAGCAGAGTCATGAAGCTTCACTTGAGGTTACCGGCACAGCACAATGTGATAAACCTCTTTCAAGCAAACATTTGAATGCGATTTTTCCAATTGAAGACATGTTCAATAAATGCATCAACTCTTGCTGGCCTTTTATCACGGTCCCGATACATAATGAATACTTCTTTACCCGCGCATTGCCATTCTGGCAACAAAGGCAGCAGGTTATGTTGATCATGATTTAGCTCATGAAAGTAATAGGTTGGAATCCAGGCAATTCCTAAACCATGAATGACGGCGTCTCTAACTAGTAGTACATCATTTGAAGTGAATTGAAACTTTAGCGGATGATCAAATGTTTCATTGGTGATTTGATTAACTAATTTCCATTGGCTGTCGTTGTTTATCGTAATTAGGCGATGATGGATAAGTTGTTCTGGATGGGTAATCGGTTGGTGTTGTTCTAAATAGCTTCGTGATGCACAAAGCGCAAATGGAATCGACCATAATTTCTGAGCAACCCAGTCTTGTTCAATAAGATCACCAAGACGAAAACTAACATCGACACGGTTAGACACAAGATTGATTTTTTCATTCTGTACATCTAAATCGATACATATCTTCGGATGTTGCTCTGCAAATTCATAAACACACCGCTTTAACCACATCTGTGTCATGTTAATTGGCGCTGATATTTTGATCGTTCCGCTTAAAGACTGACGCTCAGTTGCAATTCTCGATGTCACATTATTTAAGCTAAGAAGTAACGGCTCACAGAGTTGATAATATTTTTCGCCATCAGTTGTTAGCGCAAAGTGGTGTGCACTGCGGTTAAATAGTCTGCAATTTAAGTTTGTTTCCAGCCTTTTTAACTTCCGGCTTAGCGTGGCTAACGGGATATTAAGACGCTCAGATGCTTGTGTTAGGCTTTGATAGCGAGCAACAGAAACGAATAACAAAAGGTCATCCAAAGAGTGACGTTCCATATTTGGGATTAACCCTCTTAAATTTGGCTATTAAAAATCAAATATGAAATATATAGCATTATCGCGTCAAGTTAATTTTTATCAGGAAGATCTATGTCTAAGCATTTATCAATTTGGTGCGGTGTTGTTGTCGCTATCTTTTTTTGGTCTAGTAACTTTAACGTAATAAAGGCTATTAGTAGCGATGTCTCTCCTTTGGATTCAGCGACGTTACGGTTTTCCGTTGCAGCTTTAATACTCTTGTTGATAAGGGGTACCAAACGCTCTCCAAATGGAGCCAAACTCACACGAAAAAGCATGTTGTCGTTGTTTGTTATAGCGACCGTGGGTGTAACTATCCAAAACTTCTCTATTTTCTCTGCAATGAGCTTTACTACCCCAGTTAACGCAGCTGTTGTTCAGGCAAATCTACCACTTGTCACCATCTTGTTGTCGGGCTTTATTCTCAAGACTTCCATTTCGGTTAAAACTATTTTAGGTGCACTAATCAGTTTTTGTGGAGTGGTAATCGTCATTACAGGCGGAAATATTCATCCTATTGGCCGCAATAGTAATATTGGTGATCTATACATGTTATTTGCTTTAATTAGTGGGTGTTTATACACGATTCTAGCTAAGCGTTTAACATCTCATATCCCAGTAACTCAGCAGTTACGTTGGGTGTTAAGTATTGGTGCCATTCAAATGGTCGCTATAGCGATTTACCACGGCGACTTTAGCCGTAGCTTAAATACCATAACATTCAAAGACCTATCACTAATAGCGTACATGAGCCTGTTTGGCACTTTGATCGCTTATTACTTTTGGATGAAAGGTGCTATCGTTCTTGGTCCAGATAAAATGTCTCCATTATTTAATATTATGCCGGTATTCACTCTACTGATTTCGTTCATTTCTGGTGAGCAGGCTCAATGGGAAAATGTTTTAGGCGTCTTTATCGTTGCGGCTGGTGTGTATATAGGTAACTCAGCGCCTTTTGCTCGTTTACGGAGGGTGGCGGAGCAAAAATTGACGCCAACCTTAAGTCGAATTATTTAGCGCAATACTTTGTTAATTGGCATAAGTTTTCTTGGTTTCCAATAGGTACACTTTTTCGCTTTCTTCGTTCACTCCTTTATCTAACTTTATTGAGAGCATGTCGAAAATCTTCAATCTTTTGCTAAGAGCGTTTCTTATTATGTGAAAAACAGAGGAGAATGACCATGAAAAAACGACTCAACTATATTGAAGTAGCGCCAAAGGCAATAGAAATCCTATACGCTCAGGAAGCTTACTTCCATGAACAATTTAGCCAATCAGAAACCATGAACATGATCATATGGGAACTGGTTAAGTTACGCATATCGCAAATCAATCAATGTGCATTTTGTATCGACATGCATAGTAAAGATGCGCTTAAGTTAGGTGAAAAGCCGGAACGCATATGGGGGCTTAGTGCGTGGAAAGATATGCCATTCTACAGCGATGCAGAACACGTTGCACTAGGCTGGGCTGAATTACTAACTGCTGGCCTACCAGTAGATGATGATACCTATCAGCTGACCTTGAATACCTTCGGAGAAGAAGCTATGGTCAATCTAACAATTGCGATCAACGCGATCAATAGTTGGAACCGAATAGTTAAGGCATTTAAGCCAAAGGTTGGAGACTATAAGCCTAGATAATTCTATCTGACAGTTTTTACTTATAAGTCACTGCTTATTCCTCAGCTTAATATGATGAAAAGTTCATGTGTATCACTTTCTCATTTAAGTTGAGGTTAAATAGGATGATTCATTTGAACTTAGAATTTGATATTTTAAAACCTCAAAGGGCTTTAGCTGGCTATGTTCAAGCCATTTGGTCAGCATCCGTCAAACCTGATACGACGCAAACCGTACGTAAACAATTACTCAGTGATGCTGGTACAGGTGTGGTATTCATTTTACAGAATGAAGTACAAATGGATGGTGAATGGCATGCGCCGGGGGTTGTCCTACTACCTGTGAGCATTCTGGCACATCAAGTCTGCCTACCGCCAGGTGCGGTGATGACTGGCGTACGCTTTCATCCTGCAGTTGGTTATCAACTATTTGGTAAACGCCTAGAACAGCTATTGCGGATTCAAGATGTTCACCCTTTGGCTTCTTCTGCGCTAGCAACATTTGAGTCTCTGCAAACAGCGCGTTCGCCGTCTGCAAGGATTTCTACGTTGTATCGCTGGGTTCAAGCACTGATTGAGAAATATGAACCACAGTACGTCGGCCACATCATTGACCAGCCTACAGGGACGCTCAGTCAACGCCAGAGAGAGCGCAATTTTCAGAAATGGTTGGGGATTACTCCTAAACATTACCAACGTATTAAACGAGTGAAGCACACTTTAGAACTACTCCGAGCTCAACCCGATCTTACTTTATCGGAGTTGGCGCTGGAGCAAGGTTTTTCCGATCAAGCACACATGACTAGAGAGTGTAAGCAGATTGCGCGCATGACACCGAAGCAGTTTGTCCGAAAGAGAAATCTCTAAACCTTATTAGCTTTGTACATCAAGCCCAGTTGATTCATAATCGACCAAGTACTTGTTATAATATTCAATCATATATCACCTACTTTTTAGATCGCTCATTCCAGCTTGATGTGAGTTTGTTAGCTCGCTTTTGATGCCGCGTGCTGCTCTACCATAAACGCGATCACGTCTTTATTTAAGCAGGATTTGCTGATGTATTGGCGCTGTTTACCAAGATGAAGGATAAAGCCCAAATCATTTTGTTCCAGTTGGTCGATTTCATTCCATGCGAGGCTGCGGTCAACTTTACCACTTTTGTAGCGCACGCCATCTGCATTCACTTCAAAAGCCACTTTACTGCCACGGCTTGAACTGATGGTTTGACGCCACAGCCACCAAGTTCTTTTGAAGTAAACGCTGCACGCTTCAATCACACTCAATACGATAAAGAACCAACCGACATAACCGTTAGGTAGCAGTTCAAACTCCAATAAAACCACACCAAAGATAAGAAACAGTATCCCTTTTAAGTACGCTTGTGGGAACTTCGTTCGCTGGCTAGTTTGATCATAACACTCAGCAAAGAAAGGTTTGTCGAGTATGTATTCTGTAGTGAATTCGAAATCTTTAGACATGTATGGTTACTTCAAGGCTTCTGTAAATGAGTAATCTTGGTTGCACTCTCGCAACGCCTGCATTGTAGCGCTTCTCGGGATTTATCTTTAGTCCTTTTGATTCTGTTTTGTAAATCAATGATACCGCCACGCAAAAAAGACCTCGGTGCACTCGCCAAGATCAAACAAGGCGAACCATTTGGCTCGCCTTGTTAATTAATGGCCTGTGTTAAGTAATGACCTATGTGACTTCTTGAGTTTTCTACTTTAGAGGGTCGTTGTCTGGCAATGCACTGTGTATCCATACTGCCAGTCGGTGTTTGATGCTTGCGCCGTCTAGCTTACTTTCCGGTAGTGGCGTTATCTGTTTTGCATCGACCAAGAATAGGTAAATCGCTTTTACTCTCAGAGGTTGTGGTGACTGTGGAAGGTCAAAACCTTGTAGTTTCGCCATCTTCCCACCAATCTCTAGTGCCTTCTTGACCAGTTTGTCTTCATTGTGAAGCTTGGAGCTTTTTGACATTGATAAATCCTCTTCTTCGCTTCGGCTAAGAATACATGAAGTGTCACGTATGGCGTGTTAGTAAGCTCGCATATTGATAAGTTTATGCCTTACTACCGAGTGGTCGATTAAAAAACAACCTTTTCGCGGCATGTTTTCTGTGTATGCTTCCGTGCAGAACATCCGAATGGGCTTGGGCGCAGACTCCGAATGATTTATTTAGGACAAAGATCATGTTCACCGTAAACGAGCCACTTCGGCAAATATGCGGCTTCTGGAATTGTCCAGCCATACTTATCGTATGCCAATGCAGCAAGACCAATCAGTTTTAGAGAAACATTCCCTTTTGGCGAATAACGAACATCTTCATTCATGTAGAACTGGTAATGCGTCTCTAACGCATCTCTCAGTGCTTCTTGATAATGCGCCTCATCACCATCGATAATGGCAACAAACACATTCACAAATGGAATAAACAAAGAGTGTACATATGGCACCCTGGTTGATTCTAAATATTGCGGGGAGGATTTCTCCATCACAGTTTGCAATAACTCAGGTAACGCTGATGAATTGCTAAATACACCGCTAACGAACTCGACCAGCGCAACATCGAAAGGATCTTTTAAACGCACTAACGACTCATCCATGATGGTCATCAGCTCTACGCAGCGCCAATCTCTCGCGGCCATCGCTAAACAGATTTCATCCAACCATGCATCCATTGTTCCTTCTGCAACAGAACGGTTACCCACTTCCGAAAAGTGTCGGTGCCCAACGGAGAATTCAACCACTTGGTCTGAATGATTGGCCAGCAAGTACACGTTATTCAGTAACTCAAGCGCCCTTTTTATATAAGCTGGCGAGGCCTGATGTTGTCCGTATTCTGAAGCAGTGAAGAATGCCTCAAGCGAATCCCAAGCATCGCCTTTCATTCTTTTAAGAGGTTGCTTATAAAAAAATTGTTTTTCATCAAGCATCCTTTCCCAGAAGCTGTAAAAATTTTCGTCTTCTTCACGAAAAATACGCAATTTTCTTTCTTCAGGTATATCTAAATAGTGATTTCTTATTGTTTCCATCGTTCCCTAGCCTCGCATTATAAGTTGTACTAATTTTTTGCCGTGATGATATTCATCCTCAAAATCAAGCCGTGAATGATGCCGAAGTTGATTTATAAAATCAATTTATAATCAGTATGTTGTATCGAAAGTTAATGCTTAACTGAAATGAATCAAAAGGCCGAAAAACATTTGAGATATAAGGCTAACGCGCAAGCCACGATGGGTAAGCCAGAACGTACCTGTCCATAAACAGTGGACGACGAACACTGACTTTGTGGAGTAAAGATAGACAGATATTCACCATTGTGTTCGCCTTTCTTTTTCTGTCGCTTTCAATAATACTCTTGCGCAATATTACTCAGCTGGAAAATTTTATGCCTCAAGCAAACTCTGTGGTCGTACTCGACTTTGAAACCACAGGTCTCTCTCCTACTTTAGGTGATCGCGCAATAGAAATTGGTGCAGTAAAGTTAGTCGATGGCGAGGTTGTCGATAGTTTTCAGCAACTCATGAATCCCGGCTTCAGAGTGAGTTCTTTCATTGAGAACTACACCGGCATTACTGACAATATGTTGCGATCGGCACCAAGCTGCGAAGAGGTAATGGCGTCATTTAGTGAATTCATTGCAGGCGAAAACCTTATCGCTCACAACGCGTCCTTCGATAAACGATTTTTAGATGCAGAGCTTGAACGAATCAACTGTAGTTATTCGGGTGAGTTTGCTTGCTCCTTACTAGTGGCAAGACGGCTCATTCAAGAAGCTCCATCACATAAGCTAGGAGAACTTGTTCGCTATAAAAATATCGACAACGACGGTGTTTTCCACCGTGCACTAGCCGATGCGCAAATGACAGCCAAGCTTTGGCTCTTAATGGTCGAAGGGATAGAAAACTCAGGTATCGTTAAGCCAAGTTTTCAGTTGATGCAAACGGTTAGTAAAACAGCAAAAAGGAAAAGTCGACCTGCTACTCGCCAAAAGCCGTGCTTAACCCCCTCCTAGCTAAAAGCTGATTCTCGTATCTTAGACGTTTAAGTGATTTTCGATGCGATATTGGCTATCCCAGTGAACTTCCTAATCTGAATGCGGCAGTTCGCTGGTCTCACCAACCAAACTGGCTTACTATGCCAGGTACCTAAAACGCTTTGTGAGTCACTCATGAGCCGAAAAAATAACAAAAATCTCAGCATTCTTCTTAAACTCAACACCTTTATTGCGCCTTATAAATGGCGGGTTGCAGCGGCCTTGGTTGCACTTGTCGCAACAGCAAGTTTAACGTTATCCGTTGGTTATGGAGTACGTATTCTTATCGACCAAGGGTTTGCACAGCAATCATTGCAAGAGCTTACCAATGCGATTCAGTTTATTGTTGGTGTCACACTGTGTATTGCCATTGGGACCTTCTTTCGCTTCTACCTTGTGTCTTCCGTAGGTGAGCGCGTCAGTGCGGATATTCGCCTTGCGGTGTTTAACCATGTGATTACGCTGCATCCGAGCTATTTTGAGACCAACAGTAGCGGCGATATTATGTCGCGCCTGACTACCGATACCACGTTGCTGCAAAGCATTATTGGTTCATCGTTCTCGATGGCGATGCGTAGCGCTTTGATGTGCTTTGGGGCCATCATAATGTTGTTTGCCACTAACGTTAAGCTCACGCTGATTGTGCTTGCTTCTGTGCCTATGGTTTTGGTACCAATTTTGTTTTATGGACGACGCGTGCGTGCTCTCTCTCGCCAAAGTCAGGACTCAATGGCCGATGTCGGAAGCTACGCTGGAGAAGCGATAGAACATATTAAAACCGTGCAAAGTTTTAGCTCAGAGCCGCATGAACGAGCGGCTTTCGCTGTCGAAGTGGAAAAAGCTTATGAAGTGGGCAGACAGAGAGTAAAACAGCGCGCGATCCTAATCTCTGGCGTTATTGTGATTGTGTTCAGCGCGATTGCAGGCATGCTTTGGGTTGGCGGCAGCGATGTGATTCACGGGAAAATGTCTGCGGGTGACCTAGCCGCATTTGTGTTTTACGCCATTATGGTTGCCTCATCGACTGCAACCATTTCTGAAGTGATGGGTGAACTGCAAAGAGCCGCAGGCGCTACCGAGCGACTGATTGAGATCCTTCAAGTAGAAAGCGATATTAAAGCACCAAGCAACCATTTGCCTGTTCGTTCAGACATGTCTGCTGAAGTTAGCTTTAAGTCGGTGAATTTCAACTACCCTTCTCGCCCAAATCAACCTGCTATCAACGGATTAAACCTAACCGCTGAACAAGGCAAAGTATTGGCGTTGGTTGGCCCTTCTGGTGCAGGTAAAACAACGCTATTCGAACTGCTGCAACGCTTTTATGACCCACAACAGGGGAAAGTGTTGTTTGGTGGCGAAGATATTCGACAGTTCGATCCAAACGAGCTTAGACGTCAAATGGCACTCGTACCACAACAACCAGCGCTGTTTAGCCATGATGTTTTCCATAATATTCGCTACGGTAATCCTGAAGCAACGGATGAACAAGTCGTCGAGGCTGCGAAAAAAGCCCATGCCCATGAGTTTATTGAGAAGCTTCCCGAAAGCTATCACAGCTTTTTAGGCGAGCGCGGCGTTAGGCTATCGGGCGGACAAAAACAGCGCATTGCGATTGCTCGCGCGATTCTAAAAGATCCAAAAATCTTACTGCTAGACGAAGCTACCAGCGCTCTTGATAGTGAAAGTGAACATCACGTTCAGCAAGCACTTGAAGCACTGATGAAAGGACGCACAACGCTGATCATTGCTCATCGTCTTTCAACTATCCAACATGCGGATAAAATTGCGGTGCTCGACAATGGCGAGTTAGTCGATGTTGGTAACCACCAATCATTAATGCAAAGCTGTGAGTTGTATCAGCGACTTGTGGCATTGCAATTTAAGCACTTAGAGTAATGCCTAGTTAAGCCCTCAAGAATAAGCAAAAACGGACCAAGTGATTTAATGCCAACAGCTTAACGATGTTTTTGTGTCATTCCAGCGAGCCTTGGCGAGACTAGGAATCTAATAGCAACGTGCTGAGTGGTTAAAGAGACAATTTTGACCATAAAAAGCTAGGATAGAAGATCCGATATCACGCATCTTCGTCGCTGTACAAGATGACGAAATACAAAAAGGTGCCACTAGTAGTTAAACGAGCGGCATTAAACCAAGTGGTTCTCCTTTTAATACAGGAACTCCGGTAAGAATCCAGTAACCAGCGTATTCTCCCTTCAACTAGAAACACTCATCCCCAAGTACCATATAAAACCTAATCAACTTCACTTGTAACAAGTTAGGTTTCAAAAATAGGAAATCATCACTGTAAAAGTTCACCGCATTTTATCTTGCTGCCTATGGTTACAATGTTTTTGAAATCAAAGCCTTTAAACCAAGTTACAAGTAAGCGGCACCGATATGAACAGCGAAGCGAAACAACTTTTTTATCATTTATGTCAGCAATACGATGCGCTCTCTCAAGATCTAGAGTCTCGCGCGTTTCCTGAGTTTTCCGAGACCATCACTCATCCGCTTGGACACTGCTTTGTCCGTTGCCCTGTTGGCAGTCAGCGCTTTTCCATTGTTGCAGTCAACTTTGCGCCCTCCGTTCGCGGGCAAGGTGTGCTTACTGCATTTATCGACTACATTAAAAGCCATCCATATCATTACCAAGGCGTTGAGGTCGCTATCATTGAAAACAAAAGCTTAGCAAAACGACTGTTGTCTCTTGGCTGGAAGTACAAGTCTCTGTTTGGCAAAGTTTTCTTCGCCAGCAAGCCTACCCTAGTGAAGGACTTTCAGTCAGCGTGATGGTTATTACGACACCGCATCGGTACCCAAAGTAAAAACCATCACTCAAAATCCGTAAGCATATTGAGAAAAGTTTGGCGGTCTTCCGTTGTACTACCTCGATGAGCAGTGTATTCGACGTGTTCATCCGCGCTGGCTTTTGGGGATAGATTGATGCCCCACAGCGCGTTAATTTGGTTTGGAACGATGGAGTAACGCACGTCAACAATTCGCATTTCGTTATTCGGGTCTTGCGCTACAAAACCATTTGAAAACCAACGGAAACGTTCGATGTCTTTCGCTTGCTGCGATTGCGGATCGAGCCATGGAAATTGAGTCTTCACATTGAGCTTTGGTGTGGATTCGCCTGGGTAGATTTTTATTGAACGCCCCACTCTTACCGCATCCACATAGTAGTTATCTTCCGTTTCATAAATCACTTTCCAGACCAAAAGATTCCCGAAGGTTGGTTTTGCTTTTAGCTGCAAAGCGCTGTGCTGTCTCTCTTGGACGATTTTCCACCCGGCCGCTTCTGCTCTATCTCGTTGAATAACCCCAAGAGTCAGATAAGCCAGAGACCATAGAAATGCGACACGCGCGTAGCTTCGATTTCGCTTCAGTGCGGCAAAGAAAAGCAGGATCAAAATCGGAAGTGAGAAAGCGGGATCGATAACAGAGATCGTATTCCAGGCATAGCGTGTGTTGCTTATCGGCCAAAAAAGCTGAGTCCCATAGCTGGTGCAAGCATCTAACAGCGCATGGGTGCTATAACCAAGGGCACAATAAAACCAACTCTGCCGGAAGCTTAGTCCTCGCTTTTTTGCTAACAACGGATACAACACTAAAGCACAGAGAAAGCTGCCAAAAGGGATAAACAACAATGAATGGGTAAAGTGTCGGTGATATTCCAAAAACAGCAATGGGTCAGTTGATGAACGGATAAGTACATCCAAATCCGGTGCCATCCCTGAAACCACGCCTAACACGCCAGCAGCCACAATGTGCCGCTTGTTACTTGCAGACTGTGGCAAAGCAGCGCCAAGTAAACCTTGCGTTAACGGGTCCATTATTTACGCCCGCAACGAAAATGTAGCCGAGATAGAAGGCATATACGCTTCAAAATAGGCTCAAATTTAAAAACCAGAACGTTCTCCGACATAAATTATCCGTATTTAAGTGGATTGGAAGACACACCTTAATGACGCATTAAAGTGTTCGAAAACAAACACTTTGATTTTAGTGTAAGAAGGAATCGCCCTATTCGCTAGTGAGAAGCGAACCTAAAGCGAGGCTTGTGGTGTACGTCAAAAGTACAAAACTGCGGATTTTACAGATGCAAAAATAAAACAAGGCGAACCGGATGGCTCGCCTTGTTTACTGAAGGATTAACGACAAAAACCTTAGTCTTGAGGGTTTTCTTTCGCGTTGATTTCAGCGTAAGTGTGCAGAAGTTCCGTCAATGTTTTTACCCAATCAAAAACATCCGAAGGTGTATTTTCGAGTAGCTTTTCCACTAGTGCACAGTGTGTTTCTAACGTGATCGCCTCTTCCAAATGGAATGAAATCGCATAGAAATGCCAAAGAACCAGTCGCGTCATTCGCTCGCTATTTTGCTTCGCATTGTCTGAGTCATCAAACGCTTGTTGAATTTCACTCAGTGCGATTGCTGTCATGCGTAACATGGCATCAAGACGTGCAGACAACATACGGTCTTCGCTATCCACTTCTTCTTGATCGAAAGTAAATAGCTCATTCATCACGTCTTCAGGCACCATTTTACTGATCATGCGAGCACTAAACTCTTCCAGTTCATGACGAGGCATGGTTACAAGACAATCGAAGGTGTAATCACGAAGCATAAAATCACTCTAGGTTGGAAATCAATTTCAGCCACGCATTCTAAATACTGAAATCTCAATTGCCAGCGTTTATTTCTATTGGGCTACCGAAAAACTACAGAACACCGTTGATCGCAATACCAACACCAATACGCTGCTGATTATGATCATAGTCAATCAAGCTCTTACCATACCCCGTCGAGTACTGTGCGTATCCCTGAAGTTTGCCCCAGATCGGAAATGACACCCCTAATTCGGCAAAGCCTTTATGCGTTTGGAAGTTCTGGCGGCCTAAGAAGGTAAACTCATAACCATTCCATTTGTACGCACTCGATAGCTCAAAGTGCCCCATGTAATCTTCGATATCCGGGTTATCATCACCTTTAGGATCATTCGGAGATGTTTTTTCATCCTCAGGTATACGCCACCACGGTTGAAGAGAAACCGCAAAATTGTCTTTCGCAAAGGTTAAGTTGGCGTAAACACGATTCCAACTGCGCGATAACTCTTGTCTCTGCCCATTCGACTCATGTTCAATACCAAAACCTAACCAAGTCGAACCATCAAGTGGCTTCCAGTCTGTCGGGGTATAATAAAAAAGCTCAGGACGATAATTGGTTTCACGAAATGGACGCGATGCTGCTCCTGTATATACCTGCCAAAATGACTTTAGCGTCATACCAAAGAACAAACCATCCCCATCAAACAACAAATCGTCGTAGTTCATTGGCACTTTAAAACTAATTTGGAACTCCGCTTCTTCCTTACGCAGCTCATCCCCGTACTTAGTGTCCGCATAAGCACGCTTATTTACGCGATCACTGTAAGTGAACGGCAAGATGTAGTTAACACGATGCGCTACCAAACTAAATGGTTCAAAGGCGTTTTCTCGTTCTGACTCCAAACGCTTGTCGACCAAGCTTTCCTGAAGCTCCTCAGGTTCTTCAATTTCTGGATCTGCGGGCACTGTACTTGTTACTGCATCAAGCTCACACTGCGCGCGAATGCTCTTTATGGTTTCCTCACCTTTGCTTTGCTTGATTTTGTCTAGCAAACATAAATCATAAGCACTGGCTGTTTCTCCCATCGCAACTGGCGCTGCCAATAAGCTCAGTATTGATATCCCTGCCACTTTTGAAGCCATCTGAAACCCTTAATATTCTTTATGTCAAACCAGATAATTTTAATTTTTCTTGGTAAACCGCTTGCCATTCTGGCGTTAAGGTAATGTTAAATGTTCACCGACTTTACGTCTTGGATAAATACGACAGACCTCAAACATATCGGCCCACTATGAGCAACGCGCCAAAAAAGTCCAAGAGTTGAGCATCATAAATAAAAACAAAAAAGACTCGTTTGCATGATGCTCATATTCCCTATGCAAAATACTGGCTCGCCACTTTGATTGCAAACCCGGCTATGAATAAACCCAAGCCGTAAGCCAAATGCGCCAATGTGCTAAGAAAACGGGCTTTCCAAGGTGTTGGGGTTTTACTGGCAGCAAAACCAAATCCTAGACAAGGTTGAATGACAAAAAATGGGAACACCAACGTGACCACACCAGTGGCTAAGCCGGGCACTAGACTAGGCTCTACCAACCAATGATGCCCAAAAGCAGCAATGTGAGCCAAAGCGAAAACAACACCAATGGCATAGTGCAAAAACCAACCGAGTGCTTTTTCTCCCGACATCGCGTCTGTTGCCATAATTGGCGCATGCATAAGCTTTCCTTTGGGCATATATAAAACCCAGCGCGCAACCAATGCATAGTTTAGTGAGGAAATACCAAACACTCTCCTTTGTAGCCAAGCCCATAAATCCATTATCAAAGTCGCACCAATCCCTATTAGCGCCGCTTGTAATCCTATTAAAAACAGCATTTTTCGCTCCTCAAGTTTTTGATTTGTTAAGGTCTTAGTTGCATGCTACAACTTAAAGCCAACTTGAAGTCAATGAGGAATAATATGGATATTGCAGAAGTGGTTAAAAAATCAGGATTGCCGACCTCAACGCTCAGATACTACGAACAGTTGGGGTTAATTCGCTCGATAGGAAGGAATGGATTGAGACGTCAATATACACCAGAGGTACTCAATAAACTCAACTTAATTAGTTTAGGGCGTATCGCTGGAATATCACTTAACGAAATGGCGGAAATGTTGAATCACTCAGAAGCATACATTGATCGTGACTTACTGGCGAAAAAGGCGCTTGAAATTGATGAGCAAATAAAACGTTTGAAAGCGGTTCGAGACAGCCTAAACCATGTTGCTTCCTGTCCTGATGAGTCACATATGGACTGTTCTTCATTTCAGAAGCTTATGAAGGTCGTAAAGCGTTATGTCCCTAAAAAACCGAGATAAAGCACTCTACTTATTCTTGATTTAAAAGGAAGTAACTCGCGGTTGTGAGTTACTCCCTTTCATATTACTTAGCTTGCGATTTTACGTACTTCTTCACTTTTTTCATCGCCATTTTTTGCTTTAACGGTGAAAGGTAATCAATGAACAAGTTACCAGATAGGTGATCAATTTCGTGCTGCATCACAATCGCCAAGAACTCATCGCTCTCGATTGTAATCGGGTTGCCATCACGGTCCAATGCAGACACAACAACTGATGTGTAACGCTCTACATCGGCGTAGTATTCGGGAACAGATAGGCACCCTTCTTGACCAAGTGCTTTGTTTTCTCCGCTCACCACTTCTGGGTTAACTAAGATTAAAGGATCATTACGTTCGTCAGAGATATCGATGACAACAACCGCTTCTTTTCTGCCCACTTGGGTTGAAGCTAAACCGATGCCATTGCCCGTTGCGTAAAGTGTTTCTAGCATATCGTCGATCAACGTTTGTACTGTCGATACATCAGTGACTTTTTCTGCTTTTACTTTAAGCCTTGGGTCTGGAATGGAGAGAATTTCGAGGACTGCCATACTTACCTTTCGTTATCTGTAAATCGTAATTTTCGGCGAATTATACACACGTTTGGGAAGACATAAACAGGTTGAGTTTTCGTGGAAAGACCGTTTCGTCTAAAACATTCGATTTTGCTAAAGACCAAAGAGGCACAAAGAAAGAAAAAACAATAACGCCAGCACGATATGGCTGGCGTCTTTTTTACGTATCTATCTTTAAGCGTTCGTTATATGTGAGCTACGCACTCTTTTGCGCTTTTAGCAAAACCTTAATCGCCATTTTTTCACCACTTTTCAAAATTAAGTAGGCGATACCAATCGTTATTAACATTACGACAGCAATAAAAATACTTATCTCACCGAGCTCAGTTAATAAATCAAACAGAGAAATATCTAACGACATCAAGATGATTGAGAACACTACCAAACTTGCTAAAGTCCAGAGTAAAACGGCACACCACCTTGTTTTTGATGGCATTATATCTCCAGTCTTGTAGCCGAAGTAATATCCAACACTCATAGCTGGGATTAACGTGCTCAGAAAACCTGTACCACTCATTTCTATCCCAATAATATATTCTATGGTCAACAACAATGCAGCCCAGCAAACGGACGCTAGACACAACAGAGACGTAACAAGAAGTACCGATGGAGGCTGGTTTACTTCTGATTCTGAATAGTTATTCTTTAATTCCACTTTCATTTCCTTACATTTATTTAAATAAAATACAGACTTTAGATCATGCTGCCGCTTTGACAACCTAGAGAAACAACACCGCCATAACTTGTTGTAGGCGTAGCTACCATGGCTAGATCAACAGGAAGAAACACCACGTCCGTTGCTAACGATAAAGGGATATCAATCAATGAAAGTGGGTATAACGCGGTGGAAGTAATATCAGTTCTTAAATAACAAGGTTGTCGCGAGACTGATAACGCTTTACCTGAAAACGGCTTTCCGTATCCACCACCAGTATGCGCATCTATAGACGAACAGCCCACAATTAAAGACGTTGACACCACAAGAAATACAACTTGTAGCTTTTTAAATATCTTTATTTTCATTTAGCCTAGATTCCAACTAACTATTATTTTTAGAGCTACGTCCACACTCTCAAATGGTATATCCAATAAATTTACCAACACGGACTCATTGCAACTATGTTAATATGCTAGATATATTTGAAACAATTTATTCCTAATAGCACTAGTGAGATCATGCGACGTGATTAGAATCTCACTTAAATTTTTATGAACCTATCACGCTTAAAGTTGGAGTCTCTGCCTGTCATCTAATAAAAAGCCGCCAGAACCGTTTGGCTCTGGCGGCTGCTGTTTTTATCAAAAACTCGATTACTGCTGTAGCTTCGCTTTGGCTTCTACTACTTTGGAGAAGTCTAGGCCCAGCTCTTCCACTGCTTCTTTAATCAGTACAGGGTTTTGCATTACCTGCGCCATTAACGCTTGAAGCTGATCTTGTGGCAGACCTAGTTGACTGATAGTTGCCATTGCAGCCAGAGGGTTTTGAGTTAACGCCTGAAATAGCTCGTTGATTTGCTCGTCGCTAATATTGTTTTCTTTCAACATCGCAAGAATCGGGTTCATCAAATTACCTTTAAATACTATGTAAAACAGACCCGCAGTTTACCATTGGGTTTTGTTAGTTTGCACGCAGACTTTAACCACCACACCACCATCTACCAAGTTATGGTCGAATATTGGTGAACGTTGCGGTAGTGACTCCATCACTTTGCGATGAAAGCGCTTTTATATCCGCGTTAAAGTAATATGGATTAAGTGGCATTTTACTCTCGGCTGGTCGCGCGTAGTAAAGCTTGGCGGGCTGTTTTGCCATTTGTTGCGCGTACAAATACCCGACCAACGCATGTTCAAACTGGTGGTAACCATTTCCCCAATGGAACGCTTTGGTTGATTTAGGATTAAGACCAACACCTCCGTATTGATGATCCACCCACACGTCCATAAAGGTGGGTAACGTGTATTGAAGCGTTTCTTTCATCGAACCATCGACAAGAGAAACCGTCATCGCCGCTTGATCGAGTTCTGCCCATTCCCAAGACGAGCTATAATGTTTGTGTGGTCTTGATTGCCAAGCAGGAATGCTCTCTTGCGTCCATTGACTCTGCCATTCTAGCGAGAAGAGCGCTTTGACTTGCTCAAAGTTTTGCTGGTATTGCGCCTGTTTAAGCGTGTGTTTCATTCCTTTGAAACCAAACTCTGTCCAATTGGATTTCTCCAACAACTGACCAGTGAGATACGTCATCCAATACGCTTTGATGGTGTGTCCAAAATCATTGTGTTTCGCATCTGGCATCATTACCGCTTTGTGGTGTATCGCGCCATAAAAGCGCTGCTCTTTGTCGGAGTGGTAGTTATCTAGCACCACTTGCGTCAACCACTCCAGATCTTGTTTCCACTTGGCTTGCGCTGTTTCTGGTAAAAGTGGCGCCGTTAACAACAGGTAGCCATTGATTTGGTCAAGTTGAGCGACTAACTCTTGCTGCTTCTCACTTTCTCCATCACCATCTTTCAAAACCCACGCCAGACCGCGATCATCGCTTCGTCGGTATTGTTTAAATATAAACGCTTGCTGGTCGATAAGTGCTTGTTCAACCTTTGGATCTTGCGTCAAGTAGTAGTACATCGCCAAGCCCACCAAGGCGTAAGCTTGGTCTTGAGAAGTTCGCTGTTGCCACTCCATCCCCGGTTTTCCACTACGCGTAAAGCTCACAAAGCCGCCGTTTTTCTCATCTTGTAGATGATCAATCAGGTAATAAGCCCCTTTCTTTGCCAGCTCTAATGCTTGTTTGTCACCCGTAAGATGAAAAAGCACGCCATAAGCGTAAGTTTGGCGCGATTTCATGCGTGTGTATTCGCGATCGAAGTGCGGGCTAATCCACCCTTTGTTTAATTCTTCACACGGCTTTTGTGGGTCGAGAATGACACCGTTATCACAACGAAATGTCGGAAAATTCCCCGCAGGTTGCCCATGCGCGCTTTCCATCATCCAATATGGGGCTAGGCCATTCGTCACATGGTTTAACCAATCATCCCCCGAAGGCAGCTCCACATCAGCAAAGCTGTTCATGCTCGTCGTTGCGAGCAATAAGGTAAGATATTTAAAAGACATAATGCTCAATTAAGTTATTGAATTTTATCCAGTATAAATAACTCCCTTTACGCATATTGTCGTCGTGGTCACAATCGCCTTACGCATTTATTTGCATTGTTCATCTTTCAGCATTGTTCGATGACTGAGCCGAGAATAAACGCCACTCTGTCTTCGACTGACATTTTGGGCACTTCGATCAATTGATAACTAAACTTGTGATAAGCGTTGACCATCTGTTTATGCGTGGCGACCGCTTCAGAAAAATCTTGCTTTCGCTCTTCATCGTTGCTGAATATCGACGACCACGGTGGAAAAATGAACACTTGAGACTGATAACGAAGCGTCTGGCAATGCGTGATGAGCTCATGCGAGATTGGTAATTGTTCCAACTTGCTGTAGCCATATACGTCCACAATACTGCGATCAAAAAACACCTCTGCTTGGCGGACATTGAAAGCTCGGTAATTGCTCACTTCTGCCTTCATCATTTCGTCTCGAAAGGCTTGTTTGTCATTCCAAGGTAATGCTGAACCGTGATTCGCAACCTGCCTTTGTATTACGTGACGACCTGTTTCTGGCGAGCAGATAAAACCTTGTGTTTTTAGTTGTTCGATTACCGAGGTTTTTCCTGCACCGGGACCACCAGTGAATACGATGAGTTTATTCAAAATTGTTTCCTTATTTTTTGTTTGAGTGAAGTAATGCGTGTACAGCCAAGAAAATTGGCATCATCTGGCGTTTGAAATTGACATGGCATTTGGCACGCCAGCGTTAAGAGAAATCAGCAGTGGAATGTTTTTGGGATAGAAATGAGCAGTGAAAAATATTGATGAAATGGAAGCTTAAACGGCGTGTTCAGCGTTTATGAAAAACGGAGGAATTTTGAGCGAACCAAGCTTACCCAAAAATTGGGTTGGAAAATGGAGAGATTGGATCAGCGGGTTAGAGCGTCAATTGGCTTTCTATATCAAGAAGATGGCACCTAAGCCTAAGAACGCAAAGAAACCGACGACATCAGTAACGGTCGTCAATACTACCGAGCCAGCCACGGCGGGGTCAATGTTAAACTTCTTCAACGTGAATGGTATCAGCGTACCCGATGCCGCAGCCGCCAGACTATTGAGAAAAATTGCGCAGCAGATAATAAGCGCCAATGGCCAAGAGTCAAACACCATGTAGACGACACCCGCGATGACTAATCCCATGATCAAGCCATTAATGGTGGCGATTTTTAATTCCTTATTCACCAATAGCTTCAAGTTACTTTGGTGCAAATGGTTGAGTGCGATACCCCTAATGGCCACCGCTAAGGTTTGGCTACCTGCGATGCCGCCCATACTCGCCACCACGGGCATTAAGATCGCAAGCGCAACGACTTGCTCGACCACATTATCAAAAATACCAATGATTGCAGAGGCAACAAAAGCGGTCAGCAAGTTAATCACCAACCAAAGTGCTCTTAGCCTTGTCGCCACAGTTAATGGTGTGAACAAATCTTCTTCGCTTCGTACGTTTTCTGCCACTACAGCTTGTAGGCTGAGCTCGCGCAAAGTAATCGCGATGGTCGCCATCGACAAAACGCCCATAATTTTGCCACCAGCCATGATAGGAAACCAATGAGCTCCACCATCAATCGAGACCTGTTTACTGACGCTTTGAATCGTTTGGATATCTTCCAGAATTGGCGTTACCACGGTCAAGTCTGTGAGTTTGGTATGGTTCTCATGCAGCAACAGGGTTTGAGGTTCTATCGTCCCAATAACGCCTCCGACATCGCGCACAATGATCAATCGCACCGGGCTTTGTCCACGTTTTAACAACTCGGTTTTGATGCCTCCTACGCTGTTTTTAGGATTTGCGACCAAAAAATACGGCTCGGCATATCGTCCTACTTTGTTGTCTTCATACGACAATGCTTGTTGAATGTGCGCGACAGACTCTTCACTTTGGTCGATAAGGTACTCATCCACAAATTCTGTCGGTAGAAAGTCTGCAAAGATGATCAGTTCCGAATCCGTGATGTACGCTAAGCGTTCATGTTGCAGCTCTTTGTTGAGTGATTGATGAATGTGCTTGGCGGTGTCGTATCGCAGCAAATTTAATACCGTCCAGTACTTCTCTGGCGGCACCGCTTCTATCACGCGTTTACGATAAGCAATGTTGACCGACTCCAAAATGTTCGCGATTTGCGCTTCCTGATAGTCTTTCAAAAAACTGAGGTCTTCGGTCGACTCTATCGCTTTAATGATCTCGGCAAGCAAATGAGGCACTTTGCGATTAATTTGTAATTGGCTGGAATCTATCATCATTGTCACCGATTTCCTTGGACATCACGTTAGTGTCAACACGATGTCTATTATCTAAAGGCATGAGATCCTGATGTTAAAATTCTAGGCAATGGCGCGCACAATTGCGGAATTTATATTTTGCTCGCAGAAACAGAACGTCTTTGCATAAGGGGATGGTATAAACTTTTAGTGTGCATTAGGCGCATTTGCCTCGTTTGATAATGGAGTAATCAATGGCACCAGTATTTTTTCTGACTCAGCAAGCCGCCTTACCAAGTCGCAAGGTGCTTCGTAAAGTGATTCAGTTTGCGACAGCGCTGGCTCAACCCATCGTGGTATTGGTGGAAGATCACCGCCGAAGTGAAGATCACGCGTTCGCGCATTTCCTTAGTTTCAACTCTGACCATATAGAAAAGAGACAAGCTGAGTTTGAAGCTTGGACATCAAAATTTAAAGACTTCGTTATCGAACTTTGTGAAGAAGAGGAAGTTGAAACGCCAACCCTCTCTTACGAGCATTTCAAAGGGGGTCATTGGATTGCTCAAGTCGCGAAACGGCTTGTCGACGACACAGATTTACTGCTCGTGGGGCATTTTAACAAGCACGACATTCAAACCTTACTCACCGAGCTAGCAAAAAACGATTGTGATTTATTGCTATTAAGTGAGCGTTCATGGCCTTCTCACGCCAACATGCTTTGCGCGATAGATCCGCTTCATCGCGGAGATGCAAAGTCGGTCGTAGATAAAGCCATCGTATCGCGAGGCTCAAAGCTAGAAAAAACCTTGAGCGGAAAAATGACGTTAGTTTACTGCCGCTACGTTGCGCCTTATCTGTCTCGCTATCGTGCAGAGATTTTGAGCAACCAAAAAGCAGGCATTACGGACTTTATTACTGCGCAAAAGTTAACTCAAGTACCACTACTGCTGCCAGAAGGAAACCCTGAAACGGCGTTACCAAAAGCAGTTAAGCAATCACAAGCGGCAATTCTGATTATGGGCGCGTGTAAGCGAAGCATGTCATCCCAATTTTGGTCTGGCAGCACTGTAGACACGTTACTTGATCAACCTCCTTGTGACCTACTGTTGGTCAATGTCACGAAGGATTGATCAGACTTCCCCATTCCGCCGCATCTTAAATAATATCACGCGCAGTTATTGGCTCTTCATGGTCTCTAACTGCGCGGCTTCATGTTCCGCGTTCAAGGCTTGTTTCTGCTGCTGTTTAACCTCATCCCAACTGCGTCCCGATTCAATCGCAGATACACGCTGCTCGTATTTGGCGCAGGCTCTTTCGAGTACTTTCTCAGGATCTATGCCCTTTTCTCTTTCCAACACTTTTAATACGTTAAGATAGTTCCACAACACATCGCCTAACTCGTCTTCCAAATGACAAAGGCGATCCTCACGAATCTCTTCACGGACTTCATCGACTTCCTTGCCAATGGCCTCCAGATAAGTCTCTACGCCTTTAAACCAAGTGTTGGTTTGGTCATATTGAGATTTTCTCGTCGCAATTGCGTACAACTCATCAAATTTCTTCATTATCTCTCCGTAGAACGAGTTTTTATTTACGCCTCTTTAGGACGAATAAACTTCCCTTTTGCCGTCACTCTAACTTCATTATTGACCAGCAATTGAGCCACCAATTGATATATACCGCGGCGTTCACCTTCACAGTGTGCAGTAATCGTGACGTACTCATCTAGCTCAATAGGTGCATGGTAGCGCACATCCAACTGCGCGGTAAGGGCTTGAATGTCTCTAAATAACAAACAGTGCGTCATTGCACCATCGAGCAGCGAGCTCGCAATGCCACCATGCAACAGGTCTGTGTAACCTTGATGACGAGGTAAAACGTGAAACTCTCCGACAACAGAACCATCGGCTAGGCACTGGTAGTTCACAGCCAAAGAGTTCGGATTCGCATCGATTGAAGAACAAACCGCACATTGATAATGAGATTCGTGAGTGGAATGAAAGTGGCTGTTTGCGGACATGTTAAGTACTCAGCTTGTAAAAAGAGTAATTAGCATATGCCAATTATTAAAAAGAAATGGCGAGTAATCTTTGTTTGCACGTTGTAGGGCCAACAACCTCATTGTCCATAACGTTAAATAATCATTTTTATAATTAACGATAATTTCCAGTTTATTTAGAGTAGCGATAAGGTTTGCACCGTGATTACGCAACGTTATGAAAGGCGACTTATGAAGTTTCTCCACACGATGATCCGTGTTGTTGACCTAGACAAATCTATCGAATTTTATACAAACGTTCTGGGAGTGAGCGTTTTGGAGCGTTTTGAAAACCAAGAATACCGTTACTCACTGGTGTTTGTTGGTAACCCTGATCAACCAGATGGCGCGACCATCGAGCTAACTTATAACTGGGATACCGACAGTTACGACTTAGGTAACGCATTCGGACACATGGCGTTTGGGTGTGAAGACATTTACGCAGCTTGCGAAAAAATCAAAGCGCTTGGTGGCAACGTCACTCGCGAACCCGGTCCAATGAAAGGTGGAGAAACGCACATCGCATTCATCAAAGATCCCGACGGCTACCCAATCGAACTGATTCAAACTGAACAATAACGAGGTTTCCTATGACAGACGCATTATTTCAACCGATTCAACTTGGCTCTCTCTCATTAAAAAACCGCATCGTTATGCCTCCGATGACGCGCTCTCGAGCCTCTCAACCGGGTAATGTCGCTAACGACATGATGGCGACCTACTACGCTCAACGCGCCGAAGCGGGATTGATTGTTGCTGAAGGCACGCAAATTTCACCAATGGGTCAAGGCTACGCGTGGACACCGGGTATTTATAGCCCAGAGCAAATTGCTGGCTGGGAAAAAGTAACTGATGCAGTGCACGAGAAAGGCGGCGTTATCTTCGCGCAATTATGGCACGTAGGTCGTGTTACTCATCCTGACAACATCGGCGGCGAGCAACCTATTTCTTCTTCTGCGCTTAAAGCGGAAAACGTGAAAGTATTTATCGACAATGGCACAGACGAACCTGGCTTTGTCGACGTGGTTGAGCCACGTGAAATGACCAAGCAAGACATCAAGAACGTTATTGAAGAGTACCGCCAAGCCGCACTAAACGCGATAGAAGCCGGATTCGATGGTATCGAACTTCATGCAGCGAATGGCTACTTGGTTAACCAGTTTATCGATTCTGAAGCGAATAACCGCACCGATGAATACGGCGGCTCAATTGAAAACCGTCTGCGTTTTCTTGGTGAAGTGGTAGAGGCGATGACGCAAGCTATTGGCGCTGAGCGTGTTGGTGTTCGCCTTGCACCATTCACTTCGTTAAATGGCACCGTTGATAGTACGCCAGTCGAAACCTACTCCGCCGCTGCAGCGCTGCTTGATAAACTCAATGTGGTTTACATTCACATTGCAGAAGTGGATTGGGACGACGCGCCAGACACTCCGCACAACTTTAAAACCGCAGTTCGTGAGGCGTACAAAGGTACACTGATTTATGCCGGTCGTTACAACGATGAAAAGGCGCAACACGCGATCGAAAGTGGTTTAGCTGACATGATTGGCTTTGGCCGTCCGTTTGTTGCAAACCCCGACTTACCAAGCCGCATCAAGCATGGCTATCCGCTGGCAGAACATGACCCTGCCACATTGTTCGGCGGCGGTGAAAAAGGCTTAGTGGACTACCCTGCGTATCACGCGGGTTAATTCATCTACGTAAAGCTGATTCGCAACTCGCGACAAACCAATAGCTAACCCAAAAGAACCTTGCTCTTCCCCCTGTGACGCCAAGATGCAGGGTTCTTTTTAGGCAAGCCACCAGAATTAACGTCTTTGACAAGATGTACAACCTCGGCACGCAGAGCGCGTCGTTTTACTGAGCAAACGGCGTTGTACTTTACAGTAGGCATTCTTTAAAGCACGACGACCTGAAAACCAATCATCCGGTTTGGTGAGGATTAAGTAGCCGTTAAACCTCTTAACCAACTCGGTTCGGTTGTTTTCGATAAATCGGCTATCAAACTCGATGTCGAAGTAATCCAAAGCCTCTTCGATACAAGTAAAGCTGGCAATTTTTTCCTGAATCGTATTCTCTGTCATCGTTTCTTTAGCGTAATCATTTTCAATGAAGTCTAAGTGCCTCGCGCTTTACGTTCTTTGATTTAGCGCCTCTTAAGATCATTCTTTATGGGGTTTCCATATTGAAATTCAATTTGGGAATTCGTTAACCCACCTAGCATTTTCATTTTGACAATCACTTTAAGGCACTGATTTAAATAAACATTATTTCTGGTTCATATTTTGCTCTACTTCATTAAACGGAATGTTGGAGCAACACGATATGACTTACAGAGCAGAAGTAGACGGATTAAGGGCGATTGCTGTCACGTTGGTGATTTTGTTTCATGCAGGAGTTGAGCAATTCGCTGGTGGCTTTATTGGCGTCGACGTATTTTTTGTGATCAGCGGCTATTTGATCACTACCATCGTGATTAACGACTTAGAAAACCAGAAGTTCAGCCTTGGTGATTTTTATGAGCGACGCATTCGTCGCATACTCCCCCTCTTACTGGTGGTGATCGCCGTCAGCTATTTGATGTCTTGGTGGCTATTTTTGCCGCAAGCACACAAAGACGTTGGTCAATTTGCAGTGTCTTCCATTCTTTCCGCATCCAACATTCTTCTGTATTTGAAAGGCCACAATTACTTCGGTTTAGAAGATCAAGCCAACCCGCTGTTTCACACTTGGAGCTTGGGCGTTGAAGAACAATACTACATTGTCATTCCTTTGCTACTCATGCTACTCGCTCGTGGCAAAAACGCGTTTTACCTAACTTTTTTCATCGTGGTATTTGCGCTGAGTTTGATGACTATTGTCTACGCGAGCAACGATCCTGATTTCGCTTTTTACATGATCTTCTCTCGCGCTTGGGAACTGGCAACCGGTTCATTACTCGTATTAGTGATGAGAAAAGTCCAAGTTCAATCTAACGATACTCTAGCAACCATTGGCATCGTTTTGATATTGGCTTCCGCGCTTTTGTTTGAAAAATCGCAAGATGGCGCGGGCATTACGCTGCTGGTGCCGGTCATCGGTAGCGCGTTGGTGATTTTGTTTGCCTCTAAAGACAATGTCTGCGGTAGATTACTGAGCCTAAAGTGGGTCGTGTTCGTCGGCTTAATCAGCTACAGCTTATACTTGTGGCACATTCCATTATTTGTCTTTTACCGCTACGTGTTGGACACAACACAAGACATCAATATCCCACTTTACGTTGTCACTCTTTTTGTACTTTCTTACTTCACTTGGCGCTTTATTGAAAAGCCGTTCCGTAGCCGAAAAGCCATGAGCATGCGCACTGTGTCCGCGGTTATTGTGTTGTTGACGTTGCCCTTGCTAACGCTCGGCGTTATCGGTCATCAAAACGGTGGTTTTCCAGAAAGAAGCGCATTTTTCGAGGCCATGCGCGTTAACAACGGTTATGGTTTAGATTGCAACGGCAACACCAACGTTAACGATGTGTGCTCGTCTGCGCCGCAGCCCGCCATCGCTGTGTTGGGCAATAGTCACAGCATGGTTTACGTGAAGCGTCTATCCGAAGTAACACCAACTGGCGTGGTGCAACTTACTCAAGATTCCTGTGCGGTCGGTTATGTCGACATCCTAGAAGCTGCTGGCTCAATTTCTTGCCGACAGTTCTTCAATGAGGCTGTCGATACAATTCTAAGTACCCCTTCCATTCGTCGCGTTGTTATCTCTTCTAATTTCAATAAAGAGCTTTCACAAGCCGATTATGAAGCATCATTAACCAAATTATTGAATGAACTGAAAGGAAAGGAAGTGGTCGTTTTCGGTCCAACCCCTTCTGCACCGTTTGCGGTAGGAGAATGCCTTTGGAAAGCGCGTTTGTTTGGCGAGACAGAAGAGTCTGCCTGCGACTTTTCTCCCAAACAACATCACCCTCAAAACGTGGCGAAGTTAGTGAACTACTTTGAGCAATTTGAGCACGTTGAGTTTGTCGACTTGACCGATGCCATTTGCAGAAATGGCGTATGTCGAATGAGAGTTGGAGCAAACAATGCGATGTATACGGATGACAGCCATTTATCTTACAAAGGTGCTGAGTTGGTGCTTGGGCATTACCTCAACACTACAAATGAAGCGCAACAGTTCACTTACGACCGACAATAACCAAGGAAATAAACTTTTATGCTTCAGCGTTTATCTCAGGTAAGCGCTGAATGCTTTAAAGCAAGACAAAGCTAGGCGTCTATTTGAAAATGCGCGGATCAAACGCGAAATCGAGCTTTTCGGCTTTCTTGATGATCTCTTTCATTTTGGGATGATTTGGATTCACCACGTAGTTTTTATCACGAGGTGAAATCGTTGAAGGCACTTGCAGCGCGGCAAACTCTGGATGAGGATCATTGAGAAACTGATCACCAATGTACTGCGTAGACTCGCTCGCCGGTATTGCTCGCCACGTCACAGGGAGATCTTCTTCATCTAAGGTGGCGATGAGGTATTCTGGCATTTCAATACGATATAAATCGTAAAGTTTGGTGATAGCAGGATCGTTGTTTACGTGAACAAATACTTCCAACGAGCAAAGGGATTCCGATTCAGAGAAGTAGAGGGCTTCGGTTCCTTTTGAGTTCCATCGCCCTCCAAATAACTTTGCGCCAACGGGGCTGAATGGCGTGTCAGCAAATTTCTTTTGTGTGAGACGATAGAGCTTCATATTACGAGAATACCCCGTGCTCTAAACGGCCGATCAAATCTTTTACGATTTCAAAATCCACCGTGGTCGAGACCATATCAAGTGGACGTTTTCCACCTAAGCCATACACATTCTCTCTCATCCATTTTAACGCGCGCTCTTCGTCGTCAAACAGTTCTGTCGCGAGTTTCAATAACATCGCTAATCGATAGATTGCATCACTTTCTTGCGTATTGAAGCGCTCATCGTTTTTTAGACGACGCTTGATCGTGCTAACAGGTATCAATGTGACGTTTTGAAACTCACTCTGAGAAAGCTTCACACGCTCAACAATATTGCGATACACCTTTGGCTCAAAGCCTTTGTGAACCGCATCAGTGCGACCTGTTTCAGCGTCTTCAATACCCAACATAAACCAGAAATTGGCTTTATGAGGTTGTTTCGGTTTGAAGCTTTTTAATGCTGCAGTTGCCATATCAAGCTCCCATGGTTCATATGGTCCAGTTATTATGGTTCAAATGAGCTTAACTTTCAATCAAAGTAACAATCAAAGTAAAAAGATAGGTAAAGAAAAAGGCGAGCTTTTCGCCCGCCTCTCTTACTTATTCATCAACCCATCTACCGACGGGCATCGTTTCACTTATTGCAAGTCAAAACGATCCGCGTTCATGACTTTCGTCCATGCGGCGATGAAGTCATGGATGAATTTTTCCTGATTATCATCTTGCGCATACACTTCCGCATACGAACGCAGGATCGAGTTTGAACCAAAGACAAGATCCACTCGAGTAGCCGTCCACTTCACAGCGTCGGTTTTACGATCACGGATTTCATATTGATTAGCACTCACTGGTTTCCACGTATATGCCATGTCAGTAAGGTTCACGAAGAAATCATTCGACAAAGTGCCTACTCGGTCAGTAAATACGCCCTCTTTTCCACCGCCGTAGTTACTGCCTAGAACGCGCATACCACCGATAAGTACCGTCATTTCTGGCGCCGTTAGTCCCATAAGCTGAGCACGATCTAATAAAAGCTCTTCTGGCTTAACCGCGTAGTCTTTCTTCAACCAATTTCGGAAACCGTCAGCGACAGGCTCAAGAACTTCGAATGATTCAACATCCGTCATCTCTTGGGTGGCATCACCTCGGCCTGGCGCGAATGGCACAGATACATCATGACCTGCGGCACGCGCAGCCAGTTCAATACCTACGTTACCAGCAAGCACGATAGCATCTGCAACACTACAGCCCTCTTCTGCTGCTATTTTTTCTAACACCGCAAGAACACGTCTTAGACGTTCAGGTTCGTTCCCTTGCCAATCTTTTTGCGGAGCCAAGCGAATTCTCGCGCCATTTGCACCGCCTCGGCGGTCAGAGCCACGGTAAGTACGCGCACTATCCCACGCCGTACTTACTAACTCACTAATGGATAGGCCACTTGCTTCGATTTTTGTTTTTACTAAATCAACATCGTAGTCTGTCTTACCTGCGGGCGTTGGGTCTTGCCAAATAAGATCTTCGCTTGGCACATCAGGGCCGAAATAACATGATTTTGGTCCTAGATCGCGGTGTGTCAACTTAAACCAGGCACGAGCAAAAACGTCATCAAAGTACGCAGGGTCATTTTGGAACTTTTCTGCAATCTTACGATATTCAGGGTCCATTTTGAGCGCCATATCGGCGTCGGTCATGATTGGATTGTAGCGCTTAGAACCATCTTCAACATCGACAGGCTTGTCTTGTTCTTCAATGTCGATTGGCTCCCATTGCCATGCGCCGGCTGGGCTCTTTTTCAGTTCCCAGTCATACTTAAATAGTAGGTGGAAGTATCCGTAATCCCATTGTGTAGGGTGTGTTGTCCAAGCACCTTCAATACCACTCGTTACCGTGTCACGGCCAATACCACGTGTTTTGTGATTAATCCAGCCAAGACCTTGCTCATGAACGTCTGCTGCTTCGGGCTCTGGGCCAAGGTTTGCGGCATCACCATTACCATGACACTTACCCACCGTGTGACCACCAGCTGTGAGCGCGACGGTTTCTTCATCGTTCATTGCCATTCGCGCAAAGGTCACTCGCATGTCATGTGCTGTTTTGAGAGGATCTGGGTTACCGTCTACCCCTTCAGGGTTCACATAGATAAGACCCATCATTACCGCAGCAAGCGGGTTTTCTAAATCTCGCTCACCAGAGTAGCGGCTGTTATCAGCGTCACTTGTGGCTAACCATTCTTGCTCAGCCCCCCAGTAAGTGTCTTTTTCTGGGTGCCAAATGTCCTCTCGTCCAAACGCAAAGCCAAAGGTCTTAAAACCCATGGATTCGTACGCCATGTTACCGGCAAGGACAATCAGGTCTGCCCAACTTAGTTTGTTGCCATATTTTTTCTTGATTGGCCATAAAAGGCGTCGAGCCTTATCGAGGTTGGCGTTGTCTGGCCAAGAGTTGAGAGGAGCAAAGCGTTGGTTGCCTGTAGCAGCACCGCCACGGCCATCCGCAATACGATAACTACCCGCTGCATGCCATGCCATTCGGATCATTAAACCACCGTAGTGTCCCCAGTCGGCAGGCCACCAGTCTTGGCTATCAGTCATTAAATCTTTTAAATCTTTTTTAAGTGCTTCGACATCTAGCTTTTTCAGTTCTTCTTTGTAATTAAAGTCCTGACCAAATGGGTTGGTTTTGGAGTCGTGTTGATGCAGGATGTCTAAGTTCAAGGCATTCGGCCACCAATCCATCACCGACTTATCTGTAGATGTTTGCCCACCATGCATAACTGGACATTTACCTACCGAACCGCCGTTTGCTTTGCTCATATAATGCTCCTTCGTGTCGTGGTTGTGGTAACCACTCTTTGTTATTCAATAAATCGAATATCCACCTCAAACAGCGTAGTTCATACACTGTTTTTTTAGTTAACGCCAAGTCAAAATTTCAAACATTTCAGCGAATAAATAATTGTTATCAAACATGTACCTATATGCAGAAAATATGGATAGAGATCAGTTTAAGTCCATACCTGAATACTTAATCCCAGACAGCCTCGCCATGTTGTGATCCCAGGTAGCTAAATCATGATGACTAAATTCATTCAGAGCGTGATGACCACACGCCCTCGCCATGACTTTCATGAGCTCAACCGAAGATTCGAAGAAATTTTTCAGTTGCTGGGATGACTTTTCAACGTCGAGACGCTGCCTCAAATCGGCATTTTGTGTCGCAATGCCTGCCGGGCAATTATTGGTGTTGCAGATGCGAGCCGCGACACAACCGATCGATTGCATCGCACTGTTTGCTATCGCTACTCCGTCTGCTCCAAGTGCCAACGCTTTGACAAAATCCGTAGGAACTCGCAACCCACCGGTGATGATTAATGTGACACGGTCACTTGCACCTTTTTCATCTAAGTACTTACGTGCACGAGCTAATGCAGGAATGGTGGGCACACTAATATGATCACGGAACATAGTTGGCGCCGCACCCGTGCCACCACCGCGACCATCTAAGATGATGTAATCAGCCCCAGCATCAAGCGCAAACTGAATGTCTTGCTCAATATGGTTGGCACTGAGTTTAAATCCAATTGGAATACCGCCTGTGATGCCACGAACTCTGTCAGCAAACTTTCTGAAATCGTGAGTAGTGTGAAGATCTTTGAACGTTGGTGGTGATATCGCTGGTTGTCCTTCGGGGATGCCTCTCACCTGAGAGATCTTACCTACATTTTTATTTGCAGGCAGATGACCACCCGTGCCCGTTTTTGCTCCTTGCCCACCTTTAAAGTGAAACGCCTGAACATTAAGAAGCTTAGATTCGTCGTAGCCAAATTGAGCACTAGCAAGCTCATAGAAATACCGTGAATTGGCGGCTTGCTCTTCCGGTAACATGCCACCCTCACCAGAACAAATCCCAGTCCCTGCCAACTCTGCACCTTTTGCTAGTGCAATTTTCGCTTCTTCCGAAAGCGCGCCAAAACTCATGTCCGACACCAACAAAGGAATGGCGAGTCTGAGCGGCTTACGCGCGTTTGGTCCCACAATCAACTCGGTAGACACAGGAACGTCTTCCAACAACGGTTGTGTCGCCATTTGCGCCACCATGATTTGTATAGCATCCCAATGTGGTAGCAAATGCCTAGGAACCCCCATTGCAGCCATCGGACCATGATGACCGAGTTTAGAGAGTCCTTCTCTCGCTAATTGGTGGATAAACTCGAGGGTTGGTTCTTCTTGAGTAGCAGACGCCGTTGGTTTGTCTCTTTTCTCTCGCTTTTGTTCCGGTCCCTCTTTACCGACTTGCTCTGCGGTAAATCGCTTGTGTGTACCATCACAAAAAGGAGCATTGGCGGTATGCTTACATTGGCAGAGATAGGCATCTTCGTCTTTTTCCGCACTAAAGCTCATTGGCTTTAAGCCGGTTCCCGAATGAGACCCATCGCAGTAAGGTTGATTTTTAGAACGCCCACATCGGCAGAAGTAATATTCTTGCCCAGCTTTCAACTCTACTTTGATCGGCTTGTTATCAGCGATGATTGGCTTGCTCATGTTGCCCCCTATTTATTATTGTTAACCATGCTTTCTCGCTGGCTTGCAATAAGCGTAGAACAGGAGCGTAAAGAGCGTCAGTGTCGCCGAGTAAAATGCGCGATTGTCGCCCGACTAACCTATACTTTTTATGGGTCTCATACACGTGGAGGCTATATGACGATTGCAACCCGATTAGATGAATATTTGACTGAGCATAACATTCACTTTCAAACCGTGAATCACAGCCACAGTCATAGCTCGCTACAAAGTGGTGTTGCCGCAGGTGTGCCTTTAATGAATATCGCAAAAGGCGTCATTCTTGAGGATCATGAAGGGCATCATATGATGGCGGTCTTACCTGCCAACAACAAAATCAGTTTGTCGAGATTAAACGATGAATTTAACGCTACTTTCCACTTAGTGAAAGAGCGTATGGTTTACCGACTCTTCACTGATTGTGAGCACGGCGCGATTCCACCGATTGGTAGTCCTTACCACATGTCGACCGTTTGTGATGAAAGATTAGCAAACTTGGAACATGTCTATCTTGAAGCCGGCGATCATGAAACTCTGATTAAGCTAGATAGAAAGGCATTTAAAGAGCTAATGAACGACTGCAAATACTTAAGATTCAGCAGTGAAGTTCTGCATTAAACTTCCAAAAACCTGTCGACATTTCGTGAAAAAGGCTCTTTCAAAAAGAGCCTTTCTTTCTCTATTGGCAGCGCATGGTGGAAACTTCTCGGCTTTTGGTAATCCGCAATTTATAGCGCATAGAAACCAAAAAAGCCGCCCGTTTGGGCGGTTTTTATCAATCCAACCACTATCGAACAAATATCTTTTGAATCGCTTTTATCGCCATAGCTCTGCGACGCATTAATGCCCCCGTCCTTGGTAGCCATTTCGGCGTGTGGAGTACGGTTTTCGCGTGGCTAAAGGTTCTGAATCCTTCCACTCCGTGATAATGACCAATGCCTGATTCACCAACGCCACCGAAAGGCGCATCTTCAGCGCCAACGTGTAATACCGTGTCGTTAATGCCGACGCCGCCACTGTGTGTGTTGCGTACAATATGTCTGATGGTCGATTTGTTGTCCGACATAACATACAGCGCAAGTGGTCGCTGGTGCTGATTAATGTAGTCAATCGCTTCATCTACCGCTTTGTAAGGCTTGATGGGTAGAAATGGCCCAAATATTTCCTCTTGCATGATGCGCATATCTCTCGACACGTCAGTGATCAAATGAGGATACAAAAGCCTTTCCTGTTGAGGTGACGCTTCAACAGTATGGATGCTTGCGCCCTGAGCTTTGGCATCCTCAAGTAGCGCAGTCAAACGATCATACTGTCGTTGATTGATAATATGGGTCAGCTTTTGATTCTTGTTGGATTTCAAATAGAGTTTTTCAAAACGTTTTAAGAACAGCGTGATGAACTCTTCGACGCGTTCTTGTGGTACAAACGCGTAATCAGGCGCCACACAAATCTGGCCAGCATTGATGCATTTACCAAACAAAATCGCATCAACGGTTTTCTTCATGTCTGCATCTTCTGCAATGATCACCGGAGATTTCCCGCCCAGCTCTAACGTCACTGGAGTCAGGTTATCTGCCGCTGCTTTTGCCACAGCGCGACCAACATTTGTCGAGCCAGTAAACAAAAGATGATCGAATGGCAGTTGACTGAAGGATTGTGCAACGTCCGCTTCTCCTTCAAAGACTTCGACATATTCAGACAACTCGCGACAAATATTGACGATGACTTTATTGGTTTTGGGCGTAAATTCGCTGAGCTTCATCATCACACGGTTACCTGCGGCCAAAGCAGTAACTAAAGGCGCAAGGCTCAAAATGACAGGAAAATTCCACGGCGAAATGATCCCGACCACGCCGAGTGGCTGATACTGAACAGTCACTTTCGACGGAGCAAGCAACAGACCGGATTCACGCTTACTTGGTTTGCACCACTTTTTTAGCTGCTTGATGGTGTAATTGATGTGCGAGACCGTCGGCAAAACGTCGGTCATGGCGGTATCAAATTCGGAACGATAACCAAAATCGTCACTCAGCGCTTCCACCAATGCTTGTTTATTCGCTATCAGAGCTTGTTTTAGCAAGACAAGGCGCTGCTTACGCTCATCCAAACTAGGATAAGGTTCGGCGGCATACGCCGCTTTTAAGCGATCAAGGCTTTGTTGTAACAGGTTGTCCACTTCAACCTCTGCGATTGCGTTCATGATGCTTCTCCTAACCTAGTTTCAACCAATGACGCTCCAAATTAACACGAGCGCAACAATGTTACTATTGTAGCGCTCGCGAAATTAGAGTTCGAACTCTGATTAAAATATCAGTGGGTTTGGAGCTAAGTCAGACGCAACTCATAAATGCCGAGCCGTTGAGAGCGGTCAAGCGTCTCGAACTCGTGATCAATGTATTCTTTTAATGTAGCACCAGCACGCTCAGCAATATTGATACTGGCAATGTTGTCTTCCATACAGTGGAATTGGATGAATTGCGCGTGCCCTTTCTGCTTCAAAAAAGGAATCAAAACCGCAAGCACTTGGTCAATCACTCGGTGTCCTCGCCCATTGTTCGCCAACCAATAGCCAATCTCAGTGACGTGTGTGTGCGAATCCACACCTTTAATGCCAATAACACCCGAAAACTGCTCATCAAAATAAATCGCGCACCAGTGTGCATCTAACGCTTTGCTGTTCACGCGCTGAGAGATGTAGTTCACTGCTTCTCTGCGGTTGGTCACAAAGTCCGTCCAAGGCAAATAGCCAGAGAGGCTGTTTCGATACGTGTTCACCACTTCCAGTAAAACGGTCGCGTGTTTGGTGGTGAGAGGCTCAATTGAGACCCTTTCTGAAACAGAAAAACTGGCCTGCATGCTATTTCCTTGATACGCCTTTTGGCACATGACCTCATCCATCCACTTTATCCCTTTTTTCAGTAAACACTACTCACAAATCCTACCGCCTCATTGCGTTGAGAACAAACTTCCATATTCGTTATGTCAAACGTGCTTAAAAGGATGGCTATCTCGTCTAGTCTGTTTGTTCAATTAACGTAAATGGCGTCAACGACTCCACATCCACGTAATGCCTCCACACATGTTCGTAAAGGTGGTGTTGATTTGCAAACGGGGCTAGTCGTTTTGCTTCTTCAAGCGTACACCAACAATACTCAGTGTGTTCTTCGTTAAGTACAACCGATTGGTTAGGTGGACAAAACATTACGAAGCATGGAATAACCATGATGCGGTTATTTTTTGCTTCGTAGAACTGTTCTAGAAAGTCTGCAGTATGTAACTCAACATCGTCAATTTGCGTCTCCTCTTTCAGTTCTCTGAGAATAGTTTGCCATCCGGTTTCACCGGCCTCTACACCACCAGCAACATGGCACCAATAACCACCATTAACACGTTTGAGCAACAGCATTTTATCGACGCCATCAATTTTAGAAATGACAACGCCAGAAGTATGCGTAGCTTGTACTGGGATCATGTATGCTCCTTAAATATCTAGATATTTCCTAGATTCGCTCCATGCGCGAATGAAAGATAGGGTTGCTTGAGAACCCATAGTCTACTGCTTATTCTCACTCTCGGCAGATGTGTTTAAATATCACGGATCATTTTGTGAGCTGAGTATGCTAAAGTGCGATCTTTCGCAACAAATGAGCAGTAAAATGTCTAATTCATTCAACACTCTGGTTCCCATTGGTGTGCGCTTTATGGTGCTCTCCGCATTCGGTTTCGCGCTAATGTCTGCCACAGTAAAGCATGTCAGTCTTCATGGTATCCCTGTATTTGAGATTGTTGCAGCGAGGGCACTCGTCTCACTTGTTATCAGCTATTTAGATGTTAAGCGAAAACGAATTTCTGTATGGGGCAATAATAAGCCATTACTGTTTGCGCGTGGCGCAGTGGGCACCATGGCATTGATGTGCGTATATTATTCGGTGACTACCTTACCTTTGGCAGAAGCGACCATCTTCCAATACATTCACCCAGTATTTACTGCGCTCCTAGCCGTCTTTTTCTTGAAGGAACGCATTCAACCATCGACGTTCCTTTGCATTGCCTTGTGCTTACTCGGCATCTATATAATGGTAAGTCCAGAAACAGGACAAGAAGCAGAGCGCACTTTACCTATGTTTAGCGTAATGATTGCAATCTTGGGCGCATTTGGTAGCTCAATTGCTTATGTTATTGTTAGAAAACTTAGCCAAACTGAAGATAGTTCAGTGATCATTTTCTATTTCCCTCTGGTTGCTCTACCCGCTTCACTCTTACTGATTGGCGATGATTTTGTTATGCCCGACCTGTATCTGACTTTCATGTTGGTTTTGGTTGGTGTATTCACCCAAGTTGGGCAATTGGGATTAACCAAAGCAATGCAAACTCAGCAAGCGGGCAAAGCGTCTGCTTACTCGTATATTCAGATCGTATTTTCTGTGTTGTTAGGCATCATTTTCTTCGGCGAAATCCCGCTCATCTGGACGTACATCGGTGGTGCACTAATTGTAGCGGGAGCACTCATTAACGTATTTGGCCACCATTTGCGATTGCCATTCGTTAAGCGCAGCGCTTAACCCTTCAGCCCCAAAGCGAGATAACACTAAAACGTAAAAAGCCAGAGTCGACTCTGGCTTTCTTTTTATGTTTAACCTGACGTTAAGCGGATAATTTTAATCCAGCGATACCAGCAACAATAAGCAGTAAACTCAGCAATTTTATCAGCGTCGCGGGCTCGTTAAATATGTAGATACTGACGATTGCCGTTCCAATCGCTCCTATACCTACCCAAACGCCGTAAGCGATACCGAGTGGTAGCGTCCTTAATGCAATTCCAAGTAACCAAAAGCTCAACACCATAAACGTAACGGTAAAGCCAGATGCCGCCAATTTGGTAAAACCTTGTGAGTATTTTAGTCCGACAGCCCATGCCACTTCGCATAAGCCAGCAATGAAGAGAATTCCCCAAGCCATGTCATATTTCCCAACGAGATGGGGTCGTCCCCGAGAAAAGATAGAGCGGTGAGGTCGTCCTCACTTCTTTGTGACTCGCTATTATATACAGAAAATTGAACGTAAAAAATAAGGCCCTGATATTTCAGGGCCTCTTTACATAAAAATCGCTAGGGCTTAGCGATGATGAATACGGTACCATCCGTCAACGTAAAGCTAACCTCACTGGTTTTCTTTCCGATACCGGATAAACTGCACTCGTTATCGTTATCACACGGCGTATTTGAAATAACATTCCACACGCCATTCATCAAGCCAGAACCAGTAATAATCGCCGTCCATGTTTTACCATTGTTGATCGATTGTGTAGTAACTTCATCAGATGGTGGTGGCGCCTCTTCTCCTACATAACTTGCTTCCACATTCAAGTTACTGTAGCTGCTGTAAGCGTACACACCAATGTGCCACGTTCCTTCATTCGGAGAAGTAATACTACATGCTTCATTACTGTTGCCACTGTATGAGCGACAATCGTAGTTGGTTAAACTTGGTTCACTTCCCAGCTTAACATAAAGATCCGCATCGCCGTTTACTCCCGATGTGGTAACAATAAAGTCTGAACTGTTGGTAGGCACATCAATCGTAAAACAATGCCACTCACCAGTAGATGAAGAGTCTATGTTGCTGGAAACACCATTGTTTAGGGCGATAGCCTCACACGTGCTAGATGGTGGCTCGACGACTCCGCCATCAACTGAAACACCGACCTGAGCAAAAGCGTCGGCTACATCATTCGCCGCCACGTTTAAGCTTTGGGCGGCCGCCAATACACCCGCAGCTGCAGAGTCAAACGTTTCGCTTGGCGTCCAGTAGTTCTGGTTAGCGTACGCAAAAACCTCGAACGCTTGTCGCGTTCCCCAATTGTACTCAACCGCCAATAGATAAAACGCTTTGTTAAACACACCACTTGAATAATGCACATCCATGCCACTCACATACTGAGACGCGTGATCAATTGAACGACCATCAAGGGGCGGATTATCCATATAGCGCAACGCCGCATTGGCAGCCTTTCTAATATCGTACCCAACTTTCCAATCGTTAGAACCACGTGAATAGAATTCAGCCGCCTCACCTGCCATATCTGAGAAAGCCTCATTGATTCCGCCTGATTGCTCTGAATAAATCAGATCAGAGTTTTGTTCTGTAAATCCATGGCTAACCTCGTGCGCTGAGACATCTAAACTCACTAAAGGATAGAAATAACTCGCACCGTCGCCAAAAGTCATGCTCGAGCCATTCCAAAAGGCGTTTTCATAGCGTTTGCGGTAATGCACTCGCATTTGAAGCTGAAACGTTAAGGGCGCGGTATTCAGCCAATCTTTGTACATGTCGTATACCACTTTGCCAAAGTAATGCGCATCGTTTAACGGGCTGTACGCTCCATTAATTTCTTTAACACTATTGGTTGGACAAACGAACGTATGCGTATTGCCAGACGTCCTACCATTCAAGTTGATGGTTTTGACCACGCCAGGAATGTCCATCAAACACGTATCACCAGATTGCTGGACTAATAGAGACTCAAAGTCCACACCATAATGATAACGACCAATTTTTTGGTTTCCTCCTGGACCATTCGCTTCTACGTACGCTAACCCCTCATATTGCAGCAAAATGTTTCCTGTTTTAGCATCAACAAGAAAGGTGGGACGCGTAGGCTTACCACCATGCTCATTATCAGCAAAAAACTGGACAATATAAGCTAAGTGCGCCACGTCACTTTTATCGACATAAATACGCAAACCTTGGCGCTGATTCTCTATTTGGTATCCGTTTTCACGGTACGGCTTTTGCGTTGAAGACATTACTTGAGAAAGCGACAATTTAGGCACCATATCATTGATATCTCGGGCAATATCCTTTACGAGAGTGCCGTTGATATGCTTGATTTTGCCCTTTTTATCACGATGTACGACAATTTGCTTGCCCCAAATCGGGACGCCTTTAAACATCTGCTGATAACGACTATGCGTACCGCCGTTTTTACCTTGGTTGGTTTTCAGCTTTTGTACACGATTTCCATTTTGTAAACCTAACACACGATCTATATTTTGTGTGGCTGCAAGGTTGCGTTTTTCTAAAGCAACAACAAGACCATGGTTTTGCTCTAACCGTTCGGACTGAGCGGCGGATAAAGGTGTTGAAAAAAGAAGTGGTGAAGCAAGCATTGCCGTGACAAATAACCTGCTCTGATAGTTTGATACTGAACCCATCGGTTAGCCCCCTATTTTGCATCAATAGCAAAGCCAAACTGACCAGTTCTTATTTGTTTGTTTCTCACCCAAAAGTGAAGTCAAACTTATCGTAATTATCCCGCTCATTGATTTTAGCACACACAATCATACAGCTTATGTTTTAGTGCCATTTCATCTATTAAAAACGACACCGTTTTTTAACAATTTGCATATAACCTTTTGGTGTTGAAAGTGTTGCGTTTATTGCACAAATCACACAAAAACTAATTGAATATGTAAATATGAAAACGTTTGTGTGATTGATATCGCTTAAAACAATTACTGATGACTTTAATATTCAGCAGAACCAATTATAAGGTATGACGTACCCATAAAAACAATTAAAACCTCTATCGCTCTCCTGGTTGGCGCCGCTCTATTATCTGGATGTAATGACGACACTGAATACGTCAATGTTCAGCCTAAAGAAGTAAAAATAGCGACTTACAACCTCTCTTTTGACCGTGCAACTTTTGAAGCTTTAGTGAGTGAAATGCAAATTGAACCAGCGCAGCAAACTGTATTGGTTACTGCCTATTTAGACGGTTCTATCGCCGCTGAAGACAAAACCACTGCGGAAAAAGTCATTCAAATTCGAAACGTTGCTGCGATTATTCAGAAGAATCGCCCTGATGTTCTTATGATGGCGGAATACAACAACGACGGAACAGGCGAAAACAAAGCTGCCCTTGAAGGCTTCCAGAAGAACTACCTGTCTTTCGCGCAAAGCATCAATGGTGCAGGCGGTGAAGCGAACCTTGAACCTATCGAATATCCTTACGCGGAGTCTTACTCTACAAACACAGGTTTGCTAAGCGAGTTTGACCTCGACAACAATGGAACAGCAGGTCAAATGCCGGGCGATGCATGGGGCTTTGGCATGTACCACGGTCAATATGCCTTTGCCCTAATGTCTAAATACAAGATTGATACGGCAAATACGCGTACGTTCCAAGCGTTTAAATGGAAAGATATGGAAGGTGCGAAGATTCCAACCATAACTATCTGTGACGGCTCACAAAAGATTCCAGATGGCATGAAGTGTGGTGATGAGTGGTACTCTGCAGAAGAATGGGATCAAGTACGCCTATCTTCTAAAAACCACGTAGATGCACCAATTATCATTCCGACTCGCAATGGCGAGGAAGTTGTGCATCTACTGATGTCGCACCCTACTCCACCAGTATTCGACCCAGGTAAAAACAAAGCGCAAAACGCAGCCGAAGTAGAGTTCTGGCATCACTACATTCAAGGTAAAGACTATTTCTACGACGATGCAGGTAAGCAAGGTGGCTTATCGAGCGGGGCTAAATTCGTAATGATGGGCGATCAAAACCTTGATCCCGTGGCCGGTGACGGTATTAGCTCTGTAATGCAAGAACTGCATAATGATCCATTGGTTAACCAAACCGTGATGAATGGCGAGCTTTATCCGACAAGCTTTGGTGCAGCCGAACACGCTGTTGACCGCAGCTCCACTCACCCATATCCGAATCGCATCACTTCGACGTTTGGCTTGGGTGTAGATTATGCCTTGCCTTCTGCAAACCTAAATGTGGTGGACTCTGGTGTATACTGGTCAGCTTCTTATGAAGAAGGTCGTAAGCTATTTAACGATGCGCGTATCGGCAAGTATGGTGATGGCAAAGATGTGTCTTCCGACCATCGCATGATCTGGATTAAAGCACAGTTCTAAACTGTGTCATTTAAATAAAAAAAAGCCAACCACAAGGATTCGTGATTGGCTGTATATATTTGTGAACAAAGTGGTTCACTAACAACGTCAGTTGGCTAGGTGACCCTCGGCTTAGAAAGGGTCACTCATACTAAAGCATGAGACGTGCCAACTTTGTAGCGCACAAAAACAGGTTGTTATTTGACCACTTTCATTAAAACTTCACCAATAGCCACTGTTTGCTCACGCAATGAATTGCAATTTGCAAATTATAATTAGCATTTCGCAATAAACCCTACCGTTAACTTTTGTTCTATGGCTTCCTAGCCAAATCACGTGCGAGGATTAATGCGAGTCCGAATACTTGTAAGAAGAGCCCGATATTCTTGTACCAAGCGATCTTTTCATCTTGCTTTGCCATTACCTCATTGAGCTCTACATTCTCAATGTAATAGTCATCAATGCGATCTCTATACGAAGCTTGTGCTTGGTTTATCTTTGACATTAGCTGAGGGAGTTTATCTATTTGTATTTCATCCGATTCGTGATGAGTCCAAGAGGATAAGTGCCCTTCCAATATCTGTTCTATCTCCGAAGGTATCGCTGCGCTCTGACCTATGTGCAAGTGAAGCAGCAACGCCTCTCTTTTTCTTTCTAGAGTTTCAACGCTATTCCACGCGAGTTGGATGGAATACAAGTTTTCCGCCTTTTGCTCTGCGAGTTGCGAATACTGTTTGCCAAGCCTATCAAGGACCAAGCTAGTAAGAACGATCGCGCCAATATTCAGTACTAACCCAATCAGAACGAGTACCCATGGCGGCGGGATATAGCTACGAAGACTTACCATAACTTATCGTACGGAAGATAAATCATATTCAACACAACCAGCGAAAGTATCACTAGGAATGTCACCTGCATGCCCCTAACACGCCTTTTTAAGTCCTCTTTCAATATACCTCGAGCATGGATAATTCGACCGATCACGAAAATAATGCCTGTGAGATGTATCCAGGTTGGGTAAGCACTATTGGATTCTAATAGTGCCATTAGAATCAGAGTAATGGGGATATATTCTGTCGCGTTACTCTGTGCACTACGAGCGATTTGGAGAGCCTCTACTCCTCCGTCAGCATAAGCAACCTGATTTAAGCGACGCTGCTTAATCACTTGAACGGCCAACCAAATAATCAGTATTGCAAGAATGCTAGCGTATAGAGCTGTGATCATATGTCGTCCTTTTTGATCCGGTTTTCATTATATAGCGTGTCACTTGGCTATAAATATAGCGGTATCCTAATGATAATGCGTCAATTAACCTCAAATTATGCTTTGACTCGAATATAAGAAAACGAGTAAGAGAATACTTTATGGAACTAAAAACGCCCTCGAATAGAGGGCGTGAGAGTGAAATCGTGAATATTCAAGAATGGTGCACTATAAAGGATGATTGGCCAGCTTTTTACGCTTATGCCCTTTGACAATACTTTCAAAGATTGTAAATAACAGCCCCACCCAAATAAAGGCAAAAGTCACTGCTTTAACTTCATCAAACAGTTCACCGAAAAACATCACAGCCAAAACAAATTGCAAGCTTGGTTCAATATATTGCATTAAACCAACTGTCGATAAGTTTGTTATACGTATCGCGATAGAATAAAAAATCAGTGGTAAAAGCGTGATCGGTGCGCTGCCAAAGTACAAAAGCAATGTTTTGATATCTACGCCTGAAGCCAACTCACCCACTGTCCATTGTTTGTAAAACAAATACGCCACGGCAACTGGAGTCAATAGCAGGGCCTCAACAAACAAGGTGGTGCTCCAGTCGTATGCTATCTTCTTCTTGTACAAGCCATACAAAGCAAAGAACAACCCCATCGTTAGTGCGATAACAGGCAACTGGCCATAATGAATCACTTGATACATCACACCAATTGTTGCTAGCACAATTGCGATGAGTTTACCTTTTGAAAGCTTATCTCCAAGAATAAACACGCCTAGCGCCACTGACACTAACGGTCCAATAAAAAAGCCTAAGCTTGCATCAATGACTCGATGGTGAGTCAAAGCCCAAGTGAACGCACTCCATGAAATACACATCAAACTGCTCGCGACAAACGTGTACCACAAAGATTTTTTGTCACACCAGATTTCTTTCCAATTCGGTCCTCGACGGGTTATACCAAGCACAATTAAAAAACCGACCGGAACTGAGCCGATGATTCGCCATGCCAGCAACTCATCCATTGAAGCATTCGGTAAATAACGATAATAAATGGGTAGCAGCCCCCAAATTACAAAGGAGAATGCTGCCATAAAAGTGCCATAACGAGTGTTATTCATAAAACTATCGCTCATCTAAACGAATAAGTCAGCGCAAACAAATCGCGCTATGCATAATAAAAGGAACGCGATATCCCTGTGAGTTTAAGATGCTGAGGGCATTATTGGTTCAACGCTTGTACTACTGCTGTAAACCCACTCACAAAACACAACATAAGTGCTCCAAACCGAATTTTTTCTTTTGGTAACGATTGGGTGGTTTTCATCGCGAGCCAATACCCAAGTGCTGCCGCAGGTAACAGCGGAATAGTAATCACCAAATGGTGTAATGTGAAGAAACCAGCGGGAATTTGAACAACGAGCGAAATGATGGAACTGAAAACAAAAAATGCCGATAGGTTACCACGTAACTGATTCGCTTCTTGATGTTGCAACAACAACGCCATCGGTGGGCCTCCAATCGCCGAACTGGTACCAAACAATCCTGAAAAGAATCCTGCTAATGTCATACGCGATGGTGTGGGTTCAACCCGAAACGGTAAAACACTCACCACAACCGCGAATAACACCAAAAAACCAATCCAAAGTGTAAGGGCTTGAGTCGAGACAAAAAACAGTAGCAAGCCGCCAGCGACCGATCCGGGCACACGCCCAATCAATGCCATTTTTAAACCGCCGATTTCAACACTACTGCGGTGCTTCATCGCATTCATCAACGAAATAAATAACGCGACTAAACAGATTGGTGCAGGCACATACTCCGGCGCCCAAAGAATCAGTAAAGGTGCGGCAACAATTGCCAAGCCAAAGCCTATTGCGGTTTGTACATAAGAGCCAAGAAATATTAGCCCTATCGCAAGCAAGTTTATCGAATCGAATTCCATTTAGATTATTCTTATATTTGAAAGCCAAACACGAAAGCAAAGCACATTCGCACGATGAATGCGTCGAGTGTGTTGTGATATGAATCTCGCGTAGCATTCATCAAAGTGAACAAAAAGACAATCCATTTGTGCGGTTTGCCGTCACTTCTTTTCGTCTTTCATTCAGCCGATGTACGCGTATGCTTATATCTAGGCGAATTCATGCTCGACTGTTCATGCAGCATTTCTTCCACGGAATTAATGACTGCTCAAAAACGGCCGCATTAGATCTTTGAACCCTCCTCCCGCTCTATATAGGCGTAATCGATTCTCACTACGTCGGTATAGCACTTTATGACTCATCGCTTTATACTATTGATCATTCTGTCATTACCGTACTTATTTACACAACAACAAGTGTACGGTCAGTGTTACTTTTTCTACCTTTAACTTGCTGTGAAAATAATATGAGAAAACAAACTGGATTTACTCTAATAGAGTTAGTCGTAGTTATTGTCGTGCTCGGCATTCTTGCTGTCACTGCCGCACCACGCTTTTTAAACCTTCAAAGTGATGCGCGTGAAGCGCGTTTAGAAGGCATGAAGGGCGCAATTGCATCAGCGCTTGGTGTCGGTTATGGGAAAATGGCGATTGCAGGGTTGGAGAGCAAATCTTACGTTTCAAACTTCGTAGACAGTGCTTTAATGGCCGGTTTACCATTTGACGGTTGTAATATTGGTGGTTCAAAACGCTGTGTTTTCTTATATGGGTATCCTGATTCTGATAGCGAGTCGATGAAATTGCTTGTGCAAGGGCTGAACGAAGAAGGCTCAGATTGGAAAACATTTCATCACCCAGCGGGTTCAACAACACGAGAAATGGTCATTGCAGCAGTAGACGAAAAAAGAGCAAGCCTGACACAATGCGGGATTTTATATGGACCACCGCAGGCTCCAAACGAAAGTTACACCTTAAAAATTCTTCCATGCCCACAATAAGATAAGGCTGCCCATCGGCAGCCTTATTTTTAATCTTATCGGGTTTGTTTACGCAAAGTTAAATACGTATTTATCCATCATATTCACCATACGGCCAATCTCTGGCTTGGTAATCGTATCATTTGCGCCAAGAGACAGTGCTTTCGCTCGGTTATCCTCACTCATCAATGATGAGAACATAATGATCGGCATTTCATGAAACGCTTCAGTATCGCGTAGTCTCTTCACTAAGTGCATACCATCCATTCGAGGCATTTCTACGTCTGTAACCACCGCATCTAACAGCTCTTTAACTGGCAAGTTTTCTTCTTTCGCGACCTCGATTAAGCTCATTAATTTCTCATGAGCCTCACCACCGTCTTTACAAGTGATCACATTGTAACCTGAAGAAGCTAATGTATCTTGAATCAAAGAGCGAATAAATGCTGAGTCATCCACCACCATGATCGTTTTAGCATTACGCTTACCCACCATTCTCTGGTTTAGATCTACCGACTTATCCCCTTTCACATCGTATTTTTCCATACTCAGCTCTGGGTTAATATCCGCGATGATTTTTTCAAAGTCGAGAATCATGATCAGGTTGCCTTCTTTGCGAACAACGGCCACTACACAATCTTGTTCGCCCGCTTCCAAAAACTGACTTGGTGATTCCACATCATTCCAAGAGATACGATGAATACGTGAAATACTATCAATCAGAAAGCCATTGGTCATTTTGTTGAAATCAGTAACGATAACAAACTTACGCTCTAGGTCCTGGCGTGTTGGTACACCTAACCAACCAGCTAAATCTACTAAAGGCGTCAATACATCTCTGGACGAAAACACCCCGATCATGTGAGGTTGTGCGTTTGGATAATCGGTTGTCTCTGGTACGCGAATCACTTCTCGTACTTTCGCAACGTTGATGCCGTAATAACAAGTTTTTGTGCTGCCATCCGGCAATGTTTTTTCTAAATGAAACTCGATGATTTCAAGCTCATTGGTACCACTTTCTGTCAAAATGGTGCTGGTTACGTTACTCATAAAGCCAATTATCCAACCAAAATACGCATCAGAAAAAGTTTGATGCAAACGCCATGAGAAGCCATTCTCAGGCTAAAAATCCAAGCATCCTTTTTAGTCGTTACAACAAAGTTTGTAAACCACCAAAAGGACGGCCAACGCACATTTCCATATCAAACTGTGAAAAAATGTCTCATTTTTGAACAGGATAACATGAGTTAACTTAGTGCGACCTTACCTTCCCACTTTTAGCGGCCATTTCGATAAAAAGTTTAGGGTTAATATTGATGTTTTTCGTTGGCCTATCACTATTCCCACACATATGAAATCCCTCGTGTATTGGCGTATTCGACAGTATCTTATTCAATTGTGCTCAGTGAATTTCAATTATAGAAAATGTCATTTTCCTTTCCATCAGCAAGGTTTTTCCTACAATCCCTCTTAATACAATCATATTGCGTTGGGCGGTATGACAGTTCGGATAGTAGTGAGGCTCCATTTGAATAATGTTCTTATCATTGATGACCAACCACTTTACAGCGAAGCACTGACTTCTCTTGTTGAGAGCGTAATCAACACAGCCGAAGTCATTCAGTCGAAAGACAGCGCAGAAGTAATGGACTTAGTTCGAAATACAAAAATTGATTTTATTATTCTAGACGTTGTCCTTGGTGATCGAGATGGTATGCGTTTGGCGAAGAATATTTTAGCAACGGGCTATCAAGGTAAATTACTTTTCATTTCTTCACGCGACTATTCCAGCCTTTCTAAAGCGGCTTACGAGATGGGAGCTCATGGTTTCTTGAATAAAAACGAGACAAAAGAAGCGATTGCTGACGCGATTGTGAGTGTCTCACGTGGGTACTCTATGTTTAAGTCTACTCACGCTCCTTCTACTGGTGATGTCACGCTATCCAATCGCGAAGCCATGGTGTTCCACTACTTAGCTCAGGGCTATTCAAATAAACGTATTTCAGAACAACTATCGCTCAGCGCTAAAACCATCAGCACTTACAAAACTCGTATTTTGAAAAAATACCATGCAGATTCATTGATTGAATTACTGCATACGATCCCAAGCGCTGAAAACATTCAATGCGATCGTTAGTTCTTCATATATTTTGCAATGGCATCGGTTAATATCTGGTGCATTGCGTCGTGACGATGGCTTTGCTTCATCTGAATTACAACCTTTGGCCAGCCGTTGGGGTAATAAGATTCAGGAATACGAATAAAACGGTATCCTTCGATTGGCGCCTGATACTCCAGAAAAACCGTCGCCGCCTTTTTTTGTTTGAGCAGCTTTAGCACACTGCTCACGTTATCTAGCGCTGCAATTCGATTGATCACCATACCGTGATTTTCCATTGCTCGTTTTGCAAGCTGCTCTTTCTCTTTCCAACCGATAATTTCAAGCATAATAAATGGCAGTTTGGCAGCCTCTTCAAGAGTGGTGATCCCAAGCTCTTCCGGAACAACAACCACAGCAGGCGCGTAGCCAATAAATTTCTGATGGATAGATTTTGGCAATTCATCATTGAAGTAATGAAGCTGGGCATCCACTTTGCCTAAAAGGATTTCGTCCACCGTATATTCCGTGATGGTTGCGACAGTAATATGAGCTTTAGGAAACAGCGTCATTAAATCCATCGCCAACAAGTGTCCAAATGAGTACTGAGCCGTTTGGGGTAAACAGACCGTTATATCCTTACTGTATTTTTCTGGTTTGAATTCTGATCGAACTAAGCATGTATCTAAGTTATCTAATGCATCTGCTATTTTGGGTAACTGACGCATCAGAAAGTTGGTGGGTTCTAAATGATGTGGGTGACGAATGAATAGTTCATCACCAAGCTGGATGCGTAAGCGAGCAAGATATTTACTGATCGACGCCTCACTCTTGCCCAAGGCTTTCGCTACGGGTTTAAGCTGACGATGCTTTTCTAGCAGAACCAGTATTTTTAATAGGTTTAGATCAAGGTCTTTGTTCACGATACAGTACCAGTTGGGTCTTATGCTAATCAGCAATCAAAGGAGCATTATGCATTGCTCGACTAATATAAAAGACCAAGGGTACTGCTTGGTCAAATTTATCAAACAGTTATGTCATGGTTATGTATTGTTGTCCTCAAACACGCTGTTTTTTCATTTCATATAACTCTTCATCTGCTCTCACGATCACCTCTTGCAGCGTTTCATCCTCTTCGCGCACAGCAACACCAGTACTAACGCTGATCTCTATATCTAATGTATTTAAACGATTGTGTTTAACAACGCTACGGAGCTTTTTCGCTAACATGGAAGCTTTGCTCATGCTGCATCCGGGCAAAATTACAATAAACTCATCACCACCAGTCCTGACTAAGTAGTCACTGTTCCGAAAAACCTTTCTCATTGAGTCTGCAATAATAACAATGACTTCATCGCCAACATGGTGTCCGTAACGATCATTAATCTTCTTGATACGATTTCCGTCAATCGCAATGATAGAGTATGGTTCAACCTCCATCCGATGTTTAAACCGCTCTTCTTTAAATACTCGCCGATTTAATAATCCGGTTAAGTCATCTTGCGTTACATCACTCAGCGCATTTTCTAATTGAATTTTGCTCTGTTTAGATTCATTGGCTTTTCGATAATAGGCGAACGCTACGACAAAATAGATGACAAGAATAAAGCTGTAGTCCACCACAATTTTACTAAACGGATATTGGTAAATGACAAGATTATTATTGTCGGCAACATAGGATTGAGTGTAAGCAAAATGAGCTAAGGGGTAGCTCGGAAAGTAAATAATTATCTGCTTATTTCCGTTACTAACCTCTACGTCAACGGCTTTGCCTTCATTATAAAGCGATGATAAATACAGTTGTTCCGAAAATTCGCCGACAAGCTTCCCTCTATAGTAGACGGGACTCATGATACTTAATGCCATCTCATCTGAATACGTGGTTTTAAAGGGCTTAGAGATAAGAACTCGGTCGGAGAGCTGCTCTTTCCACGCGGCAAGAATACAAGCGTAATTCAATCTGCACCATTCTATATCAAACGTCTCTTTAGAGCCCTCTAGATCTGGGATTGGTCGTTCTAAGATGAGTTTGTCACTAGTGTAAGACCGAAAGTACAATATGGCGTCTTCTCTATCATAGACATTGGACAAATGAGCTTCTGCTTGGTGTAGGGCTTTACGAGCAACAGTTTCTACATAATCTAGGTTTTTATACGGCCTTAAAGCATAAATTGCATCTTGAAAACTGAAGTCAGTCAGTGCTTCTATTTGTTCGATGCTGAAGTTTTCATACTGCGCCAATTGAGCTTCGGTCAACAAGCCTAGCAGAATAACCTTCTGCTTTGTTTTTGCTAAATTGTTAGCGTACGTATTAAATTGCTTCTCCTCATAAGAGATGAGAACAGCACCAATCATGGTCACCGATACAATAAATAACAACATCGCAACCGCAAAAGAAGAAACAAAACTTCTTACATTCATAACACTTTATGTTCCCACTACTTTTGCAAGTTCAATAACATTATTCACATTAAACTTGTCTAGAAATCGACGTTTCTTGATACTCACGGTTTTATCACTGATAGCCATACAGATAAGCATCTGATCATCAAAGATCAAACCGTTCAATGTTTTCATATCTTTGCTTCAAAATAGTGATTACCTCTAACGGCATGGGCTTATCAATGTAAAAGCCTTGGCAGATGTCTATTCCACATTCGCGCATGGTTTTATAGGTTACTTCGTCTTCGACACCTTCTGCGACAATACGAATATTGAGGCTTTTCGCTAAAGCACAAATAGCGATGACAATGCTTTTCTTTTTCAGGTCTTCACTCGCTCCGTAGACAAAAACGCGGTCAAGTTTGATCTCGTTAAAAGGTAACTTTGCCAACTTTTCAAATGTAGATGAGCCCGTACCAAAATCATCAATTGATACCGTGACACCTTTCATTCTGAGTTTGATGAGGTTTTTGTAGATAGACGTGCTAGCTTGGAAAGCTTCCCGCTCTGTAATCTCAATGGTGATTTGTGACGGGTCGACACCACTCTCCGAGCATTGTTGAATAAAACGATGCGAGAAGTCAGGGTCGTTCAAGTTTTCGTGGTCGACATTAATCGAGACCTTTTGGGTTAATCCCCTATTGTTGATGTCATAGATTGTATTAATCAGCACTGATTGAAAAAGTTCAGAAGACAAATGGCATCGTTTTACGATCGGAAGAAAGTGGTTTGGTAACAACACGCCATAAATAGGATGCACCCAACGCGCTAACGCTTCATAACCTAAAAGCTCACCACTGTGTGCGTCTACCAAAGGTTGGTAATAATTCTTCACTCGCCCTTCACCCAAAGCAAATAAAAACTCTTGGTCTTGCAGTACGATAGGTTGAGCAAACGCTGTTTTTCGCGTTCTTTCATCTTTTATTTGGTTGAGGAGTTTAACCACTTGCATTTCGTCGTACGGCTTAGGCAGTTCTCCTAATATCTCAAAACTAAACCCTTCGCACATTTCTCGTACTGCCGAGATGATGCTCTGCTCCAACAAACTGACTAGCACGACTTGCCCGTGATACTGAATTTGATCGAATACTTCCAAGATGTCGATACCGCCTTTTCCCGGCATCTGGAGATCGCAAAAGATCACATCAAAATATTGCTCTTGTGCACATTGACTAGCAGTGTCCACACAATTGAATGTACTGACTGAAGCGCCACTATGACCCAATATTTGGGTAAGTATCTTGGTTTGTAGAGGATGACCATCAATCACCATCACATTAAGCTGTGTATTCATTTATCTCTATCCAATAGTCTATATTTTCGATCTCCTGCTCGATTGGTTAAATTAATCCTGCCACTCGCTGATCAAAATCGACCAGCATTACTCAGCCTCAATGTAAAACTCAGTCTGCTTGTCTGTTCTCAATAACTGTCACTATCAATGAGTTAAAAAAGAAACTACTGGCAAAAATGTGGCAACGGACAACGCTGTAATACGACTTATCGTACTGAGCATAAAGCCTTACTCGGACTGGGCAGTCAGATTAATTTGTGTTGGCTAAAAGTCAAATTTCGACTAATAGCGAAATGAAACATAAATTACTGATATAAAGATAAAAATTTGAAATAAGTCAGAAAAAACCGACAAAACAATCCACCTTTGACTACACAATATTTGCGCTTAATATCTCACCAAAGTGAATACTTGTTGTAAGTCCGTTGGCGAGCATACTCAACAAATGTTTGCTTGCTCGTTTGTAAACCATGGCTTTTTGTCTCCATCTTGAATGCTTCGCCTTCATTCCGTGATAAACTAGCTCATTAACACGAAAGAAACGCTCAACTTTGCGGTACAGAGCCACAAAAGTAAGTACGGTTTTAACACACTCAGTCTAAAACTATGCTGCTCGAAGCTCAAATTACTACTCGTACGCCCGTTGGAGCAGTAAGAAAATTAAGGTATTAAATTCAAATGGTTAATAACTCAATCCAGTGGTTTCCTGGCCACATGCACAAAGCACGCAAAGAGATCGAAGAAGCAATCCCACAAGTGGATGTGATCATCGAAGTACTGGATGCTCGTATTCCTTTCAGTAGTGAAAACCCTTTGATTTCTCAAATCCGTGGTGACAAGCCGGTCGTTAAAGTCTTGAACAAGCGTGATTTGGCCGATCCTGAGTTAACTCAATTATGGATTGAGCACTTGGAGCAAGAGCAACACGTAAAAGCAATGGCAATCACGACGTCAGAACCGCAAGAAGTGCATCGAATCATGGAGCTTTGCCGTAAACTTGCCCCACACCGTGAAGAGATAGGTAAAAACATTCGTACCATGATCATGGGGATCCCAAACGTTGGGAAATCGACAATCATCAATACTCTAGCTGGTCGAACGATCGCGGTGACAGGTAACCAGCCAGCGGTAACACGTCGTCAACAGCGCATCAACCTGCAAAATGGCATCGTTTTATCCGATACACCAGGGATTCTGTGGCCAAAAGTGGAAAACCCACACAGTGGCTTCCGTTTAGCTGCTACTGGCGCTGTAAAAGATACTGCAATGGAATACGACGAGGTTGCGTTTTACACCATTGAGTACCTAGCAGCCCACTATGCGGACAAGCTTAAAGAACGTTACCAAATCGAAGAGCTTCCTGAATCAGATATCGAGATCATGGAAGAGATTGGTCGTCGCCGTGGCGCACTACGCGCAGGTGGACGTGTGGACTTGCACAAAGTATCAGAGATTTTGTTGCACGAACTTCGCCAAGGCACACTAGGCCAAATTACACTAGAGCGCCCAGAAATGATCACTCAAGAGCTGATTGAAGTCGAGATTGAAACCGCTCGTAAAGAAGAAGAAAAAGCGAAGCGTAAAGAAGAGCGCCGCAAGCGCTACCTACGTAATAAGCGATAAACTGATATTATTTTTTCCCAATCATATTTTAAGGCGCGATTTTCGCGCCTTTTTTGTTATCTAATGCGCCCATTTTTTCACTTTTCAAACTTTATATTCCTCATACAAAACCCAGACATGAAGCACGAAAAAATACCGCAAAATCGCCGTATAAACTTTAAGCACAAACTAGTTTAGACCCCGGGCCCCTATAGAGTTATAGCCACCATCCAACCCTCAAATGTCGAGTTTGCAAGGGTCTGCAAACTTATGCAACCTGGTTAGTGACACTCTCCCCAAAATCCGCAATATGAATAAGTGTCAGCGCTGGCGTTTTTCCATATGAAGAAGAGATTTATTATGAGTGAAACTATACAAAGCAAACCACTTCCTCCCTTTATTGAGGAACGCCTAGATTTTCATATTCAAGATCTAATTGAACCGAACGAGAACAAGAAACACCTTGTTCTTGGTAAACGTCCACCGTGTAATGCCATTGTTATGCAAAGCAATGATTACCTTGCACTGTCTCATAACAAGGAGATTCAAAACGCGCATCGTGATGCGATTTCTCAACACGATGACAACGTCGTGATGTCCGCGATTTTCTTGCAAGATGATGAGTCGAAACCTGCATTTGAAACTCAACTAGCCAGTTTTGTCGGCATGCCTAGCTGTCTGCTTTCTCAATCGGGATGGGCTGCGAATGTCGGTTTATTACAGACTATTTGTGCACCGAACATACCTGTGTATATCGACTTCTTTGCGCATATGTCTTTATGGGAAGGTGCACGTATCGCAGGAGCACAAATTCATCCGTTCATGCATAACAACACCAACCACTTGCGAAAACAGATTTCACGCCATGGTTCGGGAATTATTGTTGTGGATTCGGTTTACAGCACTATCGGAACCATTGCTCCTCTACGTGATATCTACGAAATAGCACAAGAGTTTGACTGCGGCTTAGTTGTGGATGAATCGCACTCGTTAGGTACGCACGGTACGCAAGGCGCGGGGCTACTGCAAGAGCTGGATTTGACTCATATGGTGGATTTTGTAACCGTAAGTCTTGCAAAGACATTTGCTTATCGTGCTGGCGCAATTTTAGGGGCAGAAAAGCTGGCGAAGACGCTTCCATTTGTCGCGTATCCTGCCATTTTCAGCTCTACCGTGTTACCGCAAGAGATTATTCGGTTAGAAAAAACACTGGACGTCATAAAAAAAGCCGATGACAAGCGGGAGATTTTGTTTAAAAGAGCGAAGTCTCTAGCCGTTGGTTTAAAACGTATTGGGTTTACTATTCGCAGTGAGTCGCAAATTATCGCGCTAGAATGTGGCAACGAAAGAAACACTGAGCGAGTTCGCGACTTTCTAGAAGAAAGGAATGTCTTTGGTGCAGTTTTCTGTCGCCCTGCAACAGGAAGAAACAAGAACATCATTCGTTTTTCTGTCAATGCGGACATGACTGCCGCCGAAGTCGATCACGTTCTTTCCGCCTGCCAAGAAGCGTTTGTTCATCCCGATCTAGAGTTTGTATAAGCTAGAGCGTAGGTAAAAATAAAGAGCTCAGCAGTTTTGCTGAGCTCTTTATCCGTATTCGCGTTATGATCAACTCGTCTCAAGATAACACAGTTGCGAGTGATTAAATCCAGTTTGCGATTTTGTCGAATAAGCGATTTTTATCCGCTGGTTTCACGATAAAGTCAGACATGCCAGAAGAGCCTATTTTGTCCAGCGTAACAGGTGAGCTATCCCCAGTATGCGCAATAATAGGTACCGACGCATAGTTTTTATCCGAGCTTCGAATTCGCCTTGAAGCTTCTACACCATCCATGATGGGCATCTCGATATCCATAAGAATGAGGTCAACGTTCTCTTGCTCTAATGTATCCAGTGCTTGCTGCCCGTCTTCTTTCTGAATCACTTCAAAGCCCTGCTTTTCGAGTAACATCGCGGTAAATTTTCGCAAAGATTCGTTATCATCCACGACCATAATTGTCCGCTTATTTGACGTATCCAAAGCCACTGAGGCCGTTGGTGTCGACACATAGCTTGAATCATACAAGAGACGGTCAATGGTTGGCTTAGTATTCAATAACCAGGCTTGAGTCTCGACCCAAATAGGCTCATATGCCGCTTTGCATGCTCTCTGTGTCGGGTGATGCTCAAAAAGATAAACGATACGAGCTTCCGTGAAAGACAAAAGAGATTCTAATCTGTCCAATTGGTTTGCTCTTGCATCCAAGCTCTCAAGATCGATAAAAATCAGGTCGAATTCGAACTCATACTCTTTCTTTTTGAGCACTTGATTAACATCTAAGATCGTTGATTCAAAACCCATAAAACGGCTAATGTCCGTCACTTTCGACACAAGAATATCTTGATTAGTCACCGTTAGGATGGTTTTGAGTTTGGTCAAATCGTTTTTAATTTCAGTCACGATATCAGATGTGATCGGCGGGAAAGTTAACGTGAACTGAGACCACTCACCTAGCTGAGACTGGCATTCAATGTTACCTCCAAAAGAACGCATCACTTTTTTACAAAATGGCAAACCCAAACCATAGCTGCCTGACTTACCAGTTGTGTAAAAGTCCTGAAATATATTACGTAGGACATCAGGAGCAATGCCTGCACCATTATCGGTTACAACGATTTGGTTTGAGTGCTCCGTACTCGTCATGGAGACATGTATGTGGAAATCTTCAGATGTGCGATGATGGAAGGCGTTCTTGAAAAGGTTATACATAACGTATTTGAGTAAGGTATCGCTACCAAGAAAATCAAACTCACTTCTCGCATCTAGGGATATAGCAAAGCGATCCGTCGCACGCTTATAACTAAAGCTTTCAATCGCTTTTTCAACCACTGAGTGAGCAGAATGCTTTTGAAAACTGGATCGCGAGACACGGTTTTCGTCTATCGATGTCAAAAGTAAATCTATCGTCTCGTTGCCCGACTGGATGATGTTCATCGCATCCTCACTAACTTCGCGCAGCAGGGTGACATCCTCTCCGCTCATCAGATATTGGTCTTTCTCGGCTTCTTTTTTACTGGGTAAGACTGATTGGATAACATCGATTGACGTGCAAAGGCCACTTAAAGGGTTACGCATTTCATGCGCAATTCCGGCCCCGAATGACTTGGCCAACGACACTTTCGCTTCGTGCTCTACTTGGTTCCGAAAGTAGAATAAATTGCCAAATACATAAATAAAGAGAAAGATTGGCACATGCGTCCAGTCCATTGTTAAATCGAGATGAAACCCTTTCGCCACCCAAGCAAAGAACGTCGCTAAACCTATTCCGGCAAAAGTTTGAGCGAACATAACTCTTGTGACATGAACCAATAGAATGTGCAAGAAAATCGCGGACATAAAGGACATGACCCAAACATTGGACCAGTCATTCATCAGTAACATATAGAAAAAGAAAAACGGTAAGCAGATCGTTATCGTCACTTGGTAGTAAATATGGATATATTTTCGCCACGTTGACGACAAGCGGTTTCTAAAAATGATGCCAAAGAACAATAGTGAACAAAACAGTCTGAGCGGCAAGTTTTCATAAGCCTGTGGGAAAACAAAATCCCAAACAAAGTAGTACAGCGGAAAGCCAAGAAACCCCATCCAACCAACGAGAGTCAGGTTGGGTTCTGCATATTGATAAACCTTACGTATCGAGTCCATATTATCTATTTTGCCTACTCCGCCTGACGTCCCAATAGTGTGATTTGCATTCATTCTTATCGTTTTATTATTAAGTAATTATATATTACTTAACGCTTATAAGCAGCGCGAAATGGCGCAAATATTTCGCGACGCTTGTCTTTAATTTCAATCTTTTAAGATAGCGACACTTGATTTACAACCAAATAAATGAAGTTGCATATAGTTTAGTGTAATTTTGCGATAATCGCGTTGTATCCTAAGGGATGTTAATCTCATATACGTTCGAGACATTTAAACAGCGCCTTTGGCTCGAACTTCCAAAGATTTAACGACAGCATTCACTGTGGATGTAACGCGGTGATGAACAATTGGCTTGGGGGGTGTTATGGAACCTTTACAAATAAAAAACGTAATTTTTGATGTGGGAAATGTATTAGTACGCTGGTCTCCGGTAGAGATTGTTCGCTTAACATTTGGTCACTCAGTAGAAGCGGAAAAATGGCCCAGTTGCTGTTTTCATCACAAATCTGGAAAGACTTAAACAAAGGAATCATTTCCGAAGAGGAAGCCAAACTGTGCTATCAACGTGAGCACAAAGTGACAGCGGAAGAAATGGACCGCTTTTTTTACTACGTAAAACATACACAAATATTACTTTACGGCAGTGTCGAACTGCTAAAAAGAATAAAAAGTGCAGGATATCGCGTTTATGCGCTCACAGACAACGTCAACGAAATTGTTGAGCATCTTCGTGCTACCTATGAATTCTGGCCGCTGTTTGAAGGTGCAATCATCTCTTCTGAAGTGCAGTTACTAAAGCCACAAGCTGAGATCTACCAAGCCCTACTTTCAACATATCAGCTTCAGGCCGAGGAAACGGTATTTCTTGATGATATGCCATACAACGTCGAAGGGGCCCGAGCGGTAGGCATGGAAGCCATTCAATTTGAAAATGCTCAGCAATGCGAGTCAGAGCTAAAAGCCATGGGGCTTTGCTTTTAAGTCGCCCACTGAAACACAAAACTTTAGGACAGGCACAAAAAAGAGCAGCGTTGATGCTGCTCTTATTGCTAAGCTAAAACGTCAGACTAGGAGTAAATAACGTTTTCTTCTATCCCACTAACTAATGACTGAGCATTCTTCCAACGGAATACCTTCTCCAATACTTCTGTACCACCTGGCGCACGCCAAGTTCGCTCTTGACATTCTTGACCTCCAATATGGCGGTAGAATTCAATTGCAGAAATGTTTTGCGATACGACTTCTAGATAAAGACCAGTGTCTTTAAAGTACTGTTGCTGCCATTCTGCGACAGCAAGTAATAGCTGTTTGCCAATACCACGACCACGGTAGCTGTCATCAACATGCAGTGCGTCAATAAAGGTTCCACGCTCGAAGTCATGGTTGCCAAACACACAAACGAAGCCGAGCAACAAACCACCCTCTTCCGCCAAGACAATGTGCTGGTTGAATGGTGGGTTGGTCAGACGGGTTTGCCAGATCAGTAGTTTGTCGTCAATCGCCTCTTTATCAAGATAGTTATCACTAAGAATGCCACGGTAATGACGCTTCCAACTATCCGCATGAAGATGCGCAATGCGCTCGTAGTCCTTATATTCCGCTAATCGTAAATCCATTACGTATTCCTATTTTCTTACATTTTTTACTTCTTTATAGAGTCTCGGCATATTCCACCTTTATAACACTTGTTTCTTGGCAGATTTTATACACCTTAAGCCAGAGCTCATTTTTTAATACTACTCATTATTCAATTAAAAGCAAAATATCCCATCAAGTTCCTTAATGTACATCCAAAGGAACAGTCACATTTGTCTAACTTTAATTTGACTTACACGTGTACGCTGATATTCTGGCGAACAGTTGTTAGCTCAAAGTTAGGAATACACCTGTGACTCAAAACAAACCACCCATTATCTGGTTGAATACATTGATATTTTCTTCCAGTTTTGTTCTGACTTTTATTGTAATGCCTTGGTATGCATATCATTTTGGACTGGGTTGGGAGCATCTAGTTTGGGGAGTGATGGCATTCAGTTTTACGAATCTTTCTATTACAGCAGGCTATCACCGACTCTGGAGCCACAAAACATACGAAGCTCATCCAATTTTACGTGCTATTTTTGCGATTGGAGGAGCATTTTCTTTGCAAAATAGTGCATTACACTGGTCTTCTGATCATCGTGTACACCACAAGCATGTCGACAATAACGACAAAGATCCTTACTCAGCAAAACGAGGCTTTTGGTATTCTCACATTGGCTGGATGTTACGCGACTACAACAAATCGCAGGAAAACGAATACACCAACTGCCGCGATTTAAAGCGTGACAAAATCGTCATGTGGCAACATAAGTACTATGTTCCACTTGCTCTACTCACCAATATTGGCTTTCCGGTCGCTCTTGGAATTATCTACGGCGATATTTGGGGTATGTTATTAGTAGTTGGTGCCGCTCGACTCTTTATGAGCCACCACACGACCTTTTTCATTAACTCACTTGCGCATGTTTGGGGAAAACAGACTTTTACGGACAAAAACACCGCTCGCGACAACGGCGTGTTAGCCTTTTTCACATTTGGTGAGGGCTACCACAATTTCCACCATATCTTCGAGAATGACTATCGTAATGGTGTGTATTGGTGGCATTACGACCCGACAAAGTGGTTAATTAAGTCATGCTCTTGGCTAGGACTGACATCTAAATTACGCACAACGCCAACATTTAGAATAGAAAAAGCTCGCGCAACTCAACTCTTGAAGAAAGCAAAAGAAAAACTGGGAGCAAAACCGAATACGCAGACGATTCTCGATCAGTTACAACACGAGTTTGATGCGCTAGTTCATCACATGCAGGAATATTATGAGATGCGAAAGGAAGTACTCGGTGCAAAAACAGCCAGTGTAGTAAAAAAATACGAGTGCTCTGTGACAAAGATAAAGTATCAGCAAATCGAAGCGGAGTTCGAGCGGCAACAACGCAGTTGGAACCTGATGGTGCGCCGATACGCTTAACTTAACCCATCCTTACGATTTAGCTTCGCTTCGGCGAAGCTTTTTTGTTGCAAGGATTATTACCCTCTCCCAACTCACTGAGCTGTTTCTTTTTCTCATTTTGAATCAATTCCCTCACTATTTATTCAAATTTCTGGTCATATTTTCCTTCCTGCAAACAGCTTCAAACCAGCACATAACACTTAGAAAACCAAATTCCAACAATACAATCTAACGAAATTAATTATTAAATTATTATTTGTCTCAGATCATGCAAGCCCCATATTTGTCTCGTGCCACAGTTAAGAATTCTGTAAATTCCTTGTCATAAACTGAAACAGTTTCTTTCTTTTTTTCATAACATTCGGAGATCCCTATGTTAGAGCTCTTAATTGGCTTAGTTGTCACCATTGCTGTGGGTTACTTTATCGTCAAAGGCTATAAAGCAGCGGGCGTGTTACTGACGGCTGGTATTGCTTTACTTCTTATGACTGGCGTATTGGGGCATGACGTGCTGCCCTCAAAAATCACCTCAACCGGTAACATGGTGACAGACGCGCTAGAATACGTGAAATACATGCTACAATACCGCGGCGGCGGCCTTGGTATGCAAATCATGTTGCTATGTGGCTTCGCTTCCTATATGACTCACATCGGCGCGAATAACGTTGTAGTGAAACAGTTCTCTAAACCGCTTTCTGTTATCAAGTCTCCTTATGTCCTTTTGGTAGCGGCTTACATTGTGGCGTGTTTGATGTCTCTTGCGGTAAGTTCTGCAACTGGCCTTGGCGTACTATTAATGGCGACATTGTTCCCAATGATGGTCGCGATGGGGATCTCTCGTCCAGCAGCGGTTGCAGTTTGTGCCTCTCCTGCGGCAATCATTCTTTCTCCAACCTCTGGTGATGTGGTGATCGCCGCCGAAAAATCTGGCTTGGCGCTTGATGTGTTTGCGGTACAAACAGTGTTGCCTGTTTCTATTTGCGCAATCATCGTGATGGCTGCCGCGGCTTTCTTCTGGAACAAATACTTAGATAAGAAAGAAAATACGCCAATGGAAAAAATTGACGTATCAGAGATCAAAGCCAATGCACCAGCGTTTTATGCGGCACTGCCATTTCTACCTATCATCGGCGTGTTCCTATTCAACGGTCGTACCATTCCAGGACTTAGCCTAGACATTTACACTATTGTGGTCGGTTCGATTTTCCTTGGCGCTCTGATCCATTACGTTGTAAATAAGTTTGATGGTAAGAAATCACTGGAAGATTTAGATTCTTGTTACGCTGGCATGGCTGACGCGTTCAAAGGCGTTGTGATGCTTTTGGTTGCAGCGGGGGTTTTTGCTCAAGGTCTAATGTCTATCGGCGCTATCGATAACCTACTTCACCTTGCAGACAATGCAGGTGCAGGCGGTGTTGCTTTAATGCTTATCCTTACTGCATTGACAGTTGCAGCAGCAATTGCAACGGGGTCTGGTAACGCGCCTTTCTATGCATTTGTAGAGTTGGCACCATCTTTGGCTGCGAAAATGGGACTAAACCCAGCGTTCCTAATTATCCCGATGCTTCAAGCATCAAACCTAGGTCGTACTATCTCACCAGTGTCTGGCGTAATCGTTGCGACATCCGGTATGGCGAACATCAGCCCGTTTGAGGTTGTAAAACGAACATCTGTTCCGGTTCTTGCCGGTCTTATCACAGTTATAATTGGTACTATGGTGCTTGTTCCAATGAGTGCCTAACGGCATCGCCAATATCGCTTATCGACAAGGCCCGGCTTCTAGCTGGGCCTATTTCTTTCATCTCTCCAGTGCCATTATTCTTTCTGTATTGCTTTGTAAATGCATTTTAATTGTTACTCAACTCGTGACATATTTCTCGGTTATTACATCGCTTCTTCAGAAGCATTTGCTTAATATCTCAACAGTTTATATAAGAACTGAATACATTAAGAAAATGGGATTTATTATGACTGCATTTATTGTCTTTATCGTTATTGTCCTGCTCATTGTGGTGTACGCCGTCAGTATCTACAACAAGCTCGTTACTCTACAAAACCGTTTCAAAAACAGCTTCGCTCAAATAGAAGTTCAATTAAAACGTCGATACGATTTGATTCCGAACTTAGTTAATACTGCAAAAGGCTATATGGAACACGAAAAAGAAACATTTGAACGTGTCATCCAAGCTCGTAATCAAGCAATTGCTGGCCTGAAAGCAGCCAGTGACGCGCCTGGTAGTGATGCGGCAATTAGCCAACTAAACCAAGCAGAAGGCATGCTGCAAAGTGCGTTGGGCAAACTTAATGTTGTAGTGGAAGCCTACCCTGAGCTTAAAGCGAATGAAACCATGAGTCAGCTTCAAGAAGAATTAACCAGCACTGAGAACAAAGTTGCGTTTGCTCGCCAAGCATTTAATGATGCGGTAACCAGCTACAACACATACAAACAAACGTTCCCGCCAGTGTTGTTTTCCAACGCATTCGGATTCCAAGATGGCAAACTGTTAGAGTTTTCTGACAGTGCTGAAATACAAGCGGCCCCGAAGGTTGAGTTCTAATGAATTTCTTTGACCATCAAGATACCGCGCGTCAACGCACTGGGCTTTTGGTGTTCCTGTTTTCCTTAGCAGTTGTCACCATCACTGGTTTGGTAAGCGTATTATCGATTGGTATCTATTACGGAGTAACAGGCGAACACTTTGATCAAGAAACCGCACTTACCTACGTCTTGTTGTGCTTTGCCGGTGTATTGCTGGTTGTTGCGATAAGTTCAATGGTTCGCTTGTCCGCCCTCACCTCCAATGGAGGCCGAGGTGTTGCTGAGAGCATAGGCGGCAAGCTGATTTCCTCAAACACCTTAGATGCAAAACATAGACAACTGCTCAACGTTGTGGAAGAGATGGCAATTGCATCTGGTATTCCGGTTCCTCCCGTCTATGTGATGCAGGAAGAGCGTGGTATCAATGCTTTCGCAGCAGGCATGAGCATTGATGATGCCGTCATCGGCGTCACACAAGGCGCATTGGATAGCTTCACGCGAGATGAACTACAAGGTGTCATTGCTCATGAATTCAGCCATATCTTAAACGGAGATATGCGTTTGAATACGCGTCTTATCGGCGTACTGTTTGGCATCACTTGCATTGCGCATTTTGGACACTTGGTCTTAGATAACACTCATCATACGAGCCGCGTATCAAGAAGTTCTTCCGATTCCGATAAAGGCTTTGCGGTTATCATGCTGATTGCGATTATCTGTTTGGTTCTGGGCTGGATTGGCACCTTGTTTGGCTCGATGATCAAAGCCGCAATCTCTCGTCAACGTGAATTTCTCGCTGATGCCAGTGCCGTTCAATTTACTCGAAACGATCAAGGCATTGCTGGTGCACTCAAGAAAATTGGTAGTCATATGGCGGGTTCTTCATTGAATACAAAAGCAAGCGATGAGATGAGCCATATGATGTTTGGTCAAAGCAAACTCTCCGGCTTTTCTGGCCTATTTGCTACTCACCCTCCACTAGAAGAACGGATTCGCCGAATTGAACCTGGTTGGGATGGAAGTTTTTCTCAAAGTTCGCATCGTCCAACAACAAGCTTTGAGAATGATAACGTTAGTGGATTCTCATCAGGGACGTCGACACAACCTGAGAAACCAACCACCGCAGAACTCAGCGAAGTAGGTCAACAACTACTTAACCAACTTCCTTCCGAACTTGTCGACATCGCTCGTGAACCGTACAGTGCGCGCTTTATTGCTTTTGCCTTGATATTTGATGGCAGTGAACTCCAGCGAGAGATGATAAAAAGTCATATCCCAAATGTGTCTCAAGCACAATTATTACCATGGCTAGATTATGATTTGCCTCTTCATCTACGCTTTCCATTACTCGAACTCTCCATCCCTGCCTTGAAATCGCTGAGTGAGGGTCAGAAAAACAGACTGTGCCAGGTGCTACGTGAACTCTCTCAAACTGATGATCACTACTCACTCGCAGAATGGTGTGTCATCAACTTATTGGAGAAGCAACTACTCGAATCGTATGGATGTACAAAACAGATCCAATCTTTAAAGCAATTAAAAGAGAGTGTTTTTTGGCTACTGCGCGAATTGGCTTGGGTTAGTCACTCTCAACCGGAAGACGCTCAACGTGCATTTAGCAGCGCCCTAACCTGTTTGGGCTTTAATGATGCAGAGTTACAACCCGCAAATAAGAACTGGGGCCTAAATCGCGCCGCTTTAGAGCTCCTACTGCAGCTCAAACCGAAAAGTCGTCGCTTGTTCGTAAAAGCGTGTCGATTAGCGATTGAATCGGATGGAAAGGTCACCGTTGCGGAAGGAGAACTCTATAGGGTAATCGCCTGCTTCTTAGAAGTTCCAGAGCCGCCACTAACAGTATCAGTCAATACAGGACAAACCCTACCGAGCCAAACACAACAAGCTAACTGACTTAGCTTTAAACAAAAACGCCAGCACTTTTGCTGGCGTTTTTTCATTATGTTTGCTTATTTGACGATTTACGCTGACTTAAATCGATCAGGGATCTTAGTGATACTCTCTCGATAACTAAACCATAAGTAGGTCACGGCGAGAGAGAAGAATAAATACGAAAGTGCGAATACGATTGGAGATGTAATTAATTCAGCCGACATTCCCCACATCACACCAACAACCGTTATCGTCAACTTAGAAAGCATGCCGCAAATTAGTAAGAATAAAGCAAGCTGTGGAAAGCGCGAGCTACGGAATGCAAAGAAATAACAGCTCCCTACCGCTAGAGAAGCAATAGATAGACCCAACATAAATGAATGGATGTGGTCTGCAGATGCGACACCAGCAGATACCGAAGCCATGAGTAATAGGAACAGTTTCATAAGTCACCTCACAACAAGTCTAAAAAAGCATCCCTTCATAAATGAAATCTCATTTTTCGCTATATTCTGCTCCTATAATCTGCAATTACAAGTGACTTTTTGTTCACTTAATGCACAAAAAACCTAATCAGCTCTAGTTATTACAAAAGGTTAACAATTTAAATTTAAGAAACCCTTTACATCCAATACTTACGGCGACAAGACGATATTCCAGTCATTTTTGTTACAGGGAGTTAACACGGTAACATTTTGAAATTTTTTATATGAAATGTGAGCTGTGCACCCAACTGCGCACTGAATTCTCTGTTTTGACTAGTTCCTCGTTCCTCACAACAAAAATCATCACTTTTTGATAACACTCCAACCACATACAAAACCATGAATTCACATCCGCTTTTAATGTTTCAAATTATTTTATCAGTAACGGCAAAAAGAGATTCCAATCACATATTTATTGGTTATAATCCGCGCTCATTGCGTTAATCGTTGAAAAACGCAAACTAATTTTGAGAAAAAACATCTTTAAACCAACCCTCTTTGCGGTATTGCCAACAAGAGGAAAAACTGAGAATGAAAATGAGCAAGATTGATAAAGCTATGCGCATCCTGTTAGCAGGGTTCTGTATCAACCTTTGTCTTGGCATCCTGTATGCTTGGAGTGTATTCAACAAGGCACTGGTAACTGAATCAGGCTGGAGTGCTGCAGAAGCTTCTGCACCTTACGCAACTGCAACCATCACTTTCTCTATCTGTCTTCTTGTTGCAGGTATTCTGCAAGACCGCATGGGTCCGCGTATGATCCTTATCCTAGGTACTGTTCTTACAGGTCTAGGCATGATCGCGTCTGGCTTTGTTGACACTCCACTCATGCTGAACATTACCTTCGGTGTGATCACAGGTGCAGGTATCGGTTTTGGCTACGCATGCCTATCACCTTCTGCAATGAAATGGTTCCACGCTTCGAAGAAAGGCATGGTTAACGGCATTATTGCGGCTGGTTTTGGTCTAGCGGCTATCTACCTAGCACCAGTAACATCATCATTGATCGACAGCATGGGCATTCAAACGAGCTTTATGGTTCTTGGTGTTGGTATCTTGGCAATTGCAGTTCCTCTTGCTGCAACCATCAATAACCCACCAGCAGACTACACGCCTGCAGAGCCGAAAGTAAAAGAAGGTCAAGCACCTAAAGCGGTGAAAAAGTCAGATGACCTAACTTGGAAAGCAATGCTGAAGACGCCACAGTTCTACTCTCTATGGATCATGTACGCATTCGCAGCTTCTGTCGGTCTAATGATCATCGGTAACATCACGACCATCGCAAGCGTTCAAGCAAACTTGCCAAACGCGGTTTACCTAGCGTCTATTCTTGCTGTATTTAACTCAGGCGGCCGTGTTGCTGCGGGTATGCTTGCAGATAAAATCGGCGGTGTTCGTACGCTCCTACTTGCATTCGTCCTACAAGGCGTAAACATGGTGTTGTTCGCAACGTTCGACTCTGAGTTCACTCTGATCATTGGCACTGCGATCGCAGCGGTAGGTTACGGTACACTTCTAGCGGTATTCCCTACTCTAACGGCCGAGTTCTACGGTCTGATAAACTACGGTACTAACTACGGTGTGCTTTACACTGCATGGGGTATCGGTGGTGCAATCGGCGCAGCAGTTGTTGGCTTCTCTATGACGAACGGCGAAGGCTACACCTTGGCTTACACTATTTCTTCAGCAATGATGGCAGTATGTATCGTACTTGCGTTCATCACTAAGCCACTGTCTGAAGCGAAAGTAGCGCACCTAAAAAACGCATAATTGCGAATTGATTTGATAGCGAAAAGGCTTAACCTATGGGTTAAGCCTTTTTTGTTATCGGTCGTTTATGGAAAGCCCTATCGAACTTGCACCAGACTACTATCTAGAAAACTTCTTTAAGCTGACTCACCACGCAGTAACCTGGTACAGCGATTTACTGGCCGAGGAAGAACACGCTTGGCTTCGCTCGTTTGATTCTTTGAGCAAACACGCCCAGTGCCTGTTGGTGCGTTTATACAGCCGAAAAGGGTGTTGGTTTCGAAGTGATAAGCTGAGTTATCAAGAAATACCTTCTATCAATGAAGCACTTGTAGAATTGAGTCAACATGAGTTTGTGGCCCTTTCCCCCACACTCTCTCATCAAGAGTTAGCGTCTAACTTACTGACGAAACCGGAGATCTCTGCACTTTACCCAGAGCTACCGAAGTCATTGAAGAAAGATGCCCTTGTAGAGAGTTTAAGCAACACGGAATTTGATCGTTTTGAGCAGCTTGAGTTTACGATCATCAAACTCAATTCCGCCCACATGATCGACGTTTTACTCACCCTATTTTTTGCCAACACCCATCAAGACTTAAGTCAGTTTGTACTTGATGACTTAGGTCTACATCAGTTCGAGCAATACCAATTGAGTAAAGTGCGCCGTTTCTTTGATTCACGTGAGCAAATAGACCGCTTAATTGAACTGAGCCAACTGGCCAACCTGTACTGGCAATTTGATCGAAAAGACAAAGCGAACCTCGACTTATTAATTGAGGCAATGCCTCATCCAGTTAGTCACCATTACGTAGATCGTAAACGCGAACACATGTTAAATGACATTGCGCGAGACTATGAGCGTATTAATGAGCTAGAGACCGCCCTATCTCTATTTAGCCAAACTCAGCTCGCTCCGAGCCGAGAACGACGTGCACGTATCTATGATAAACTGAACCATGATGATTTATTTAGTGACATTGTCACAGAGATGCTGCTGTCGCCAATTGATGTGTCTGAGCTCGAAGTCGCACAAAAACTTGAGCAACGGTTGAAGCGAAAACAAGGCACGAAAGTACCAAGAGTGGCAAAGCCACTCTGCTCCGAATACCATATTGAACTGGATTTATCTCAACAACGAGTCGAGCTTGCCAGTAAAGCGTATTTTGAGTCCTTAGGCTGGAATGTGTTTTACGCTGAAAATGCGTTGCTCAACTCGCTACTGGGGCTAACATTCTGGGATGCGATTTTTGCTCCTATTGAAGGGTCATTCATTAACGCTTATCAACACCGTCCTTTAGATTTATATCACTCATATTTTGTTACCAAGCGCCAAGCTTTGATAGACACCGCTTTTGCCGAACTAGAAGCGGGCAACACCCAGACGTTATTGACAAAATACGATGAGAAGTTTGGCATCAGTAATCCATTTGTACATTGGAATTTAATAAGTAAAGAGCTACTCGAAACAGCGCTCAACACTATCCCAACCAATATGCTGATGGCGCTGTTCAAAATACAATTGAGCGACCTTAAGCTTTACCGTAATGGGATGCCGGATCTCATTGCTTTTAAAGAAAACGAGTTCAAGTGGATTGAAGTGAAAGGTCCTGGCGATAAACTCCAGGATAACCAATGGCGTTGGATCAAAGAGTTTACTCGCCTTAATGTCCCGTTTGCGGTGTGTTACGTCGCAGCAACTTAACTTACTCTATATAAAGAGCTTGGTGTTTGTTCACTCAAACCTCCCCTCGGTTATCGCCCCTTGCTCTTTTTTCTAAACATTTTTTTCGTTTCTTCACGATCGCTTCACGCTTCTTCACACAAAATGCGCTTCTACTCACTAAGTTGATTTGAAGAGGCAAAATAAAATGAACAAAACACTTCTTGCGTTACTTGTTACCTGCTCAGTTTCGGTATCTGCGGCTCCTTATGTAGGTCTGGAATATGGACTAGGCACCACTGACCATGATTTGGAACCTCACTTTTCAACTGACAACGTAACACTCAACCCTGAGCTTGAAGACGGTATTTTCTCAGGTTTTGTCGGTTACGCGTTCAATGACAACTGGGCGCTAGAGTTGGGCTACAGCCAATTTGACCTTGATGATAATCGTTCAAAGAACCTTGGTATCAAACAAATTGATGGCAAAGATTACCATCATGAAATGGATTGGGATGCGTCAATCAAAGCCAAGCAAGTATCACTGTCTCCAGTGTTTAGCTATGCATTAAATGATAAGTGGACAACAAAATTCAAAGCGGGTCTAACGTACACGCAATACGACACCAAAGTTTCGAAACATCAAGAATATGAGCTTGTCGCGAATGATGATGTAGAAATGAACAACACGCTTTTCCACAACACAGAGAAAAACAACGAGCTAGGCGCAATGTTCTCAGTGGGTGCGGAATACAAAATTTTCCCGCAACTCACCATTGGTGCAAACGTAAAATATCAAGTAGACAGCTACGCAAACACTGCATCCTTTAACGTAGGCACAACTTATTACTTCTAATTTAAGGAGACGATAATGAAAAAAATGATTTTAGCATCCATGTTTGCCCTACTTTCAAGCTCAGCTTTCGCCGCGTTTAATGGTCCAGAAGTAAGCGTAATTAATTCAGTGAAAGAGGCGCATAACGCAACCGACGACAGCGCCGTCATGTTAACCGGGCACATTGTTCAATCTCTTGGTAACGAGACTTACTTGTTCAAAGATGAGACTGGCGAAATCGAAGTAGAAATCGACAGTGAAGATTGGATGGGGCTAGACGTTGGTCCAAACGATAAAGTGACGATTCGAGGCGAAGTTGACTCAGAGTGGACAACCACGCAGATTGACGTAGAGACCATTCAAAAGCTTTAATTCGCCTGACACCTCAACACAAACAACACAGCCACATATTGGAGGCTGTGTTGTTTATGGGCCGTGAAACTACTCGTTTAGCTGGTCAAGCAAGGACAATCTTGCGGCAAGACTAATCGTATACTCTTAGGCTGAACATCAAACCGTATTGTTCTCGAATGATATGGTTCGCCATCTAAATTGAGCGGAAGTGGATTTGGGAAGTCTATCTCCAACCAGCTTGCTCTTGTGTGTTTTACAAACTCACCTTTCTCGCTAGGATTATTGATCTCTTCGATAACTTTTGGCAGCTCATAAGGTAAGAATGGACGCACCAGTGTTAGATCCATCAAGCCATCATTAATCATCGCTTTCGACGCTAACTCTTGCCCACCTCCAGCTAAGCGACCATTGCAGAAAGCGCCAAGCAACATTTCTCCCTGATAAGCCCCACCTTCAATTTTTATTGTTCCGTCATAAGGTTTAAAGCCGAGCGCTTTTACAACACCGGTTAGTGTATAAGCGCCGCCACCAAGAAAGTTTTTAAGTTCAACAGGCGTTTCTGCCGTAACTTCTGCGCCAAACCCTGCTGTTGCCACGTTAATAAAGTAGCGATCGTTAGCCTTGACACAATCGACCAAAGCAGACTGCCCTTCTACGGCGAGAGATAAAGACGCCTTGATAGAAGCTGGCACTTGAATCGCGGTGGCAAAATCATTTGCGGTACCAAGAGGGATAATAGCTAACTCAGGGCGTTTTTCTTCTTCAATTTGGATAATCGCAGAAGCCGCCTCATTGACGGTCCCATCGCCACCAGCGACAACAATACGTTCAATCCCTTCATCAACCGCTTCTTTCACCAAGCGCGGCATGTCTTGAGATTCCCAAGTCACTCGCACTTGCACATCGACGCCCTTGTCTCTCATTTTCATGATTGCATCTCTTAGCTCTGGGTTCCCAGCTTTTTTGCCGTTAAGGATGGCACGTATTGTCTTCTTCATTGCACTTCCTATTGGTTGATGGTTTTCCCTGCTTGTTTAATCTGTGATCGCAACCATTGATGGGCACTGTCGTTTGTCCGACTAGGATGCCATATTGTGCAGAGCTCATAGGTTTGTTCATCAAATGGCATAGATAAAGATTTAACATGATAGGTGTGGTTGAACAAGTTGATCATCGACTCGGGCATTAAACCAATATATTCACTACCGCAGATAACAGGTAGCATTTCCAACACGCCAGAAGCTCGATACTTTATCTTTCTTTTGTCCAAGTCGACAATATCATCGGCGTTTAACAAGCTCTTACGACTCTGCCACTGCGAAACCACCACATGTTCTTCTTCAAAAAATTGTTCAGCCGTAATCTCGTCCTTTAAGCGTGGGTGCTCCTCGCTAGACACCACCACCAAGCGCTCAGTAAGCACAGTTTCAACTTTTAAAACTGTTCGTGCTCTTGGCACGATATCAATGATCAAGTCGTAACGTTGCAAACGCAGATCGCTTTCAAAATCTTCTGTGAAGAGTGGATGAACCTCTAAAGCAATATGTGGTGCTAACTCACGGATCTGTTTCATGACTTGAGGGAGCAACTCAAAACTTGCAACAGAGACACAAGCAATGGAAAACACTCGATTCGACACTTTAGGGTCAAATTCGCTAGAAGCCGCCAGAGTTGAAGTAAAGTTTTGCACCGAAGTAAGCAGCGCAGGGTAAATATCCATAGCAAAAGAGGTAGGTTCTACGCCCTTGGTACAGCGATGAAATAAAGGTTCGTCATAAATATCACGAAGGCGTGCCAACGCTTTGCTGACTGCGGGCTGCGTGATGCTGAGACGTGCTGCTGCTTTAGATAAGTTCCCCTCTTCATAAATGGCAATAAAGATGGGGATAAGATTCAGATCGGTCGGTTTCATGCTATTAAATTTTTCGAAAATCACTTTCTCTATTTTAATCTAACAGCATGATAGTTAACGTAGCCAAGTACAAGAAATGGGCGGTACGACCTGTTTTAATGAGTTTTAACTCAATTTTGACGTGCTCCATTCACCTCATAAGTGAGCAGCTACCGTGCAAGCCAAAGCTTACATTAAGATTTGCCTAAATATGGGGTAAGAAACTCGCTGACTTCCTCGCCGCATAAACCAATTTCTACCTCAATACCGGCTTGTTTTAGAATCTCGATACCTCGACCACTGTTGCGCGGATCTGGATCCAACATGGCTACGACGACTTTGCCAATACCGGATTTTACTAATGTCACCGCGCAAGCTGGCGTGCGACCTACAAACGAACACGGTTCGAGCGTAACGTATGCCGTCACCGATTCTAACGAGCCTTGATATGCATTCAGCGCTTCTACTTCCGCGTGGTTGCCACCAATAGCTTGAGTATGACCTTCTGAAACGATTTGATTATCTTTCACTAACACGCAGCCAACCGGCGGGTTGGGTTGACATTCAGGAAGCGCATTTTTGGACACTTCCAATGCGCGGCGCATAAACTCTTGGCTCATTTGAACTCTATTCTCTAATAAAAACGAGGCGCTATATTAGCGCCCCGTTTTATTCATTGCCATCTCTTCCAATGACTTTGTCCAGTTCTGGTAACGCTCGTAGAATACGGAATTTAAAGCGTTGTTGTTTGGTCTGGATCTTGCGCCACATCGACTTCATTAAATGAGCGCTATTTTCACCATTTTGCATTCGCGACGCACTTTTTTGCCACGATTCACTCGAATCGGCTTTGGTCATTTCCAGCTCTGCCGTATTTAAACGCAATTGTTTGTACAATACGGTCCTTGCTTCAGACCAACGTTTAGCCTTTAGCAAACGGTGGAACATCAACCATGCTGGTGTCGGTCTGTTGCGGTAGTAACGTTTAATGGCTACCAATGAAATAATCACAAAACCCAGCAATACAAGCGTAGATACAATCCATGCAAAGTACGTTTTGATGAAGGATTTCAACGTGTGCTTCGCGGCAAATGTTTTGCCCTCTAACACCACCGTTTCCACTTGCTGAGTCTTACTGTTCCACCAACGGAACTCATAATCTGGCAGGGTTAATTCACCACCTTGTTGAATCACGTACACGCTCTCTTCTGTGCGTGTTGACTGGTAATCACCACGTGTTTGCGTATCTGTAAGACGGTGCGGTTGAGGATACGCTTGGTAACGGGTTGTTGATTCTCCTTTCAACAAGTCTGGTAGCAACACAGATAGCGAATCTTGAGCTGAAATGGTGATTTTACGCGTGATTGCATCCCCAACTTTGAGTGACTCAGTGGAGGTTTCCCACTCTTGTTTTACGTCTACGTGCGTTGCAGAAAACCAAGGAGTGTCACCGCTCAACAATCCCAATGGCAAGACAGTTTTGAACTTAATCGGCTGCGTGTAAAGGGTACCTGACACCTTCTCGCCGTCCGGTGCTGACACCTGAACGCCCACTGCGACAGGTGGAATCACAAAATCACCAGATGCTTGTGGATACAAAGTCACTTCCCAGCGTTGACGCGACCAAGTTTGTCCGCCCTTGTGCTCCGTGAAGTTAGTGGCTAACTGATTACGCTGTTTGGCGATAACATTGGGCATTTCAATACTGCCAATTCGCGTCCCACCCGTAAACCAGCGCGGCGTTGCCACTTCGATGGTTAAAATGACTTGCTCGTTGACACTAAAACTTGGCGTTTTACGCTTTTCCCCAGCCGTTGGTTGTTGACCGACCCACGCTTGCAACTCAACACCATGATTGCGTTGAAGATCGTAAATATCCTGAGCGAAAACGTGACGACTTACGAACAGACTCAAACAAACCACTAACCATGCCACTATCCTTGCAGGAAGTGCAAAAGAGGTCACGCGATGGGCATTCATCATCATTGGGCAGCCTCCTCTGTATTGTGTTCCGTTGTCGTAGTTGAGCTACCCGTTGTTGGCGAGCGTAATTGAATTTGAAATTTAGCGCGTAAGAAATACTTCGGATCCGCTTCGACTCGCTTTAGCCACTTGTCGGCTAATTCTTGGCTACCTAAGATGTCGTCTGCGCTTAACGTCTCTTTAATCATCAACTCTGCTGACGTTTGTTCATCCGCTCCTTCTGCGGTTTGAGGGTTGTCGCCTAGCTCGGTTGACGCCTCTTGCTCTGTTCCTGCTTGACTCTCACTCATCTGATTTATCTCATCGACGATGCCAGTAATCACTTTCAAGTTGTGCTCAACATCAGGTCTTAACGACTCGTTCAACGTTGGCTTGCTGGCTAAGGATTTTAACAAGTCGCGAGCAGCCAAATATTCACGTTGGCGCGCCAATGCGCTCGCCGCATTGTAAAGACCGTAATCTCGAACCTCTTCGGACGGGTCGTTTTGCATTTCCAAAAACGCACTGTGCGCGAGCTCAAACTCGCTAGCGTAGTAGTACGCCGTGCCTTTGCGTAATGGATCGACAAAGTGTTTTGCAGCGTCTAAATACGCTTGTTGGTTGAACAAACGCTGTCCTTGTTGGTCTGGCGTCAGCCACAAATCCCACCACCATTGCGCCACCTTGTCGAAGGTCGTCACTTTTTGCACAACTTGTGGCTGTTCGGCTTTAACAGAAATGTTCTCTGCCATTGCACTGGTCGGCATCAACAGTGTACCGCTCACCATTGCAATCACGCACCACTGCACTAACCACCCTTTTCTAAACCACAGCATCATGATCAACGCGATTGGGAACAGCAGTTGATAACCCATGTCTTTCCAAGGCATTGAAGATTCTCCATTAAGCTGCATATTGCGCTCAACGTATCGATTCAGTTGTTCGATATCACTGTTATCGACCGTCACTTCCACCAATCGACCGTTGGTCTGGCTGACCAGTTTTTGCAGAGAATCCAAATCCATCGGGTTGTTACTCACGATGTCTGTATTCCCCGCTGCAAGAATTAACAGTTGATAAGGTTTGCCTGCGAAATACGCTTGGTATTGCTTAATCGTGGCCGGGTTCACGCCGTCGCTCACCAACAAAACGGTGGAGCCTGGTTGACCTTGCAATTGTTGATCAATTAACGGTAGGGCTTTTTCAGCAAGCTTACCTTGCACGGGCATGATTTCTGGCGTAATAGCCGCCAAGAATGGGTCAAATACTTTGCTGTCTTGAGTCACAGGCATCGCCACATGAGCACTGCCCGCAAATACGACTAAACCCGTTTTTCCGCCTTTTCGCGCAGCTAATAAATCGCGTATTTTCTGTTTGGAACGCTCAAGGCGGCTTGGTGGGAGATCTTTTTGCAGCATCGAGTCGCTGTTATCAAGCACCACAAGCAGAGAGGCTTTATCTTCGCCAAAGGGGGAAGATTCACGTTGCCACGTTGGGCCTGCACAAATCACAATGGCGAGTAGCACAATCAGCATCAAGAGCTTAAGCGGCAGTTGCTTGCGCCAACCTCGCTCGCCTATCGTCAAAGCATTGCGTAAATGTTCGGGCAGAATATCCTTCCAGCTTGGTTTGCTTTCTTCTCGCCAGCGCAACCACACCAAGAAAAACATGGGGATCAAAGCAAGTAACCACAACGGTCGAATAAAATGAAACTGCGTAAAGAATTGCGTCCAACTAAGAGAATCAAACATCGCTCTCTCCTAATGATGATCGTGTTGCAGCCCTTCTTTTGAGTGTCGCGACGCTGAACGCGAGTAAATGCATAATGACCACTAACGCCATCAAGTAATGGTGAAGACTTTGTTTTGGGCGGTATGTGGTGCTTTCGTAAAGTTGAGGTTCCAGTTTGCCAATCTCGTCGTAGGCAGCCGACAGTTCATCACGGTTGAGTGCTTCAAACGCTTCACCGCCGGATTCTTTCGCAATGCGATGAATCGTGTCCATATCCAACGCGGTTTCACCTATCGTTTCCGGATCACCCATCGCAATCACGTGCACTCGCACGCCTTTGGCTTTCGCAACTTTCGCCGCATCAATCGGTTCGACAAAGCTGCCCGTGTCGTTGCCATCGGTTAATACAATCGCGACTTTTTCACGGTTTTGGGTTTGTTCTAAAGCACCACGCGACTTATCGCTTTGCTCAAAAACTTTAATCGCTAAGCCAATCGCATCACCAAGATGGGTACTCTGCCCTGCCATCGCCACATCGGTTTGGTTAAGCAGTTCGAGCCACACGTTTTGGTCTGCGGTAAATGGCGTTTGCACAAAAGCGGCATCACCAAAAAGTACCAAGCCTAATCGGTCACCTTTACGAGACTGAACAAACTCCGTCAGCACTTCTTTTGCCGCATCAAGGCGAGAAATTTTTTCGCCCGTACGAGAGGTGAAATCAGGCTCAGCCATGGACCCAGAAAGATCCACCACGACCATAACATCGCGCCCTAAACTCTCGCGAACTTGAGGCTCGCCTAACACGGTGGGTTTGGCCATCGCACACACCACCAAAAGCCATGAGAGAATTAACGTTGCTCGTTGCCACCAGCTTGGGGTTAACTGGCTTGCACCTTCTGATGGCGTCTCGCCAATCGCTTCCACCAACTGACTAAAAAACGGTACTTTGATCGCCATTTGCTTAGTGCGATATGCAGGCACCAAGCAGTACACCACCAATGGCAGCGGCAAAATCAGAAACCACATTGGGTGAGCAAATTCAAAACCAGACAAACCAGTTAGCGATACAAGAAGATCATTCATGTTGACCTCCCTGATTTGCTTTGCGTTTCAATAATGGAGATTTCTTTGCCGCGCTTTTTTGAGCATCACAGCGGTGTTCACTCACCCAGTTTTTCGCACGAGCAATAAGCGTTACTCGCTCTTCGTTGGTTAGCATAACGCTTGGGTCAACAATACTTTGTAGCCAGCGCTTTGAAAGCTCATCGTTAAAGACCACTTGCGAGTTTGCTTGAGAATCTCCGGTTTGCGGATATAGCGCATCGAGCTTGCGCAAAAAGGCGGTATCAAACAATTTCGCGTTACGGCTATCAACATGAATCAACACAATTTTAAGCACAGAGAACAATGCTTTAGGCATGCCTTTGTCGCTCGGTTTGATTTGCGAAATCGTCAACAGAGCTTCTTGTCGGTAGCGGTTACACCACCACTGTTGAGCCAAACGATACGCGACATACACTAATGCAATGAGCGCAACCGCCGCTAAAATTTTCCAGCCAATAGTTTGCGGATACCAACTCACGCTTGGTGGCACGGCCACATCATGTAGCTCTCTGAGTATGTAGGTACTCGGAGGCGTAGGAAGACCACTCATTTAACGCCCTCCTACCAGTTTTTGAAATTGTTTAATGTGCTCGCCTGTCGTATCGAGTTCGATGTGCGGAAGGTGTTTCATCGCCATAAGTTGAGAGAGTGATTGACGCTGTAAGCTAGTTCGAGCCTCAAGCTTTGCGCTCGCGGCTTCTACCTTTGCTTTGCTGTCTAAATTGAGTTGATACTGCCCATCACCAACCACCCATTTCGATTTTGCCAAATCGTCTGGTAGCGCTTGTTCTAATGGGTCACTGACCATCACTGCGAGAACATCGTTGTGCTGTTGTAGCTGTTTAAGGTGATCAAGGTGGTGCTCCTCGCAGTCGCTCCAGTCGCTGATAAAAATCAATGTGGATTGTTTGAGCTTCATGCGTTTAATGAGCTCAATCCATTGACTGAACGTCACTTTTTCGGAATTGCGGGAGTCCACATTGAGCGATTGATTGGCTTTAGCGAGACGCTTAAGTTGAGCCAGAAGATCGTTTTGCGAACGCTGCGCCTTGCTGTGAAACAGCGCCTGTTGGGATGCGATGACAAAACCAACTCGGTCGCCATCTTTTAACACGCGCCACCCGCACATGGCCGCGATTTCTGCCGCGACAACCGATTTCATTACTTGCGTCGAAGCAAAAAACATTGCGCTGCGCTGGTCGACACACACGATCACGTTGCGATCTTTTTCTTCGGTGTAGCTGCGCACGTGCGGCTTGCCTGTGCGCATCGTGACTTTCCAATCCAGGTTACGAATGTCGTCACCCAATTGATAATGGCGCAGCTCTTCGAAGTTCAATCCACGACCGCGAAACAGCGAATTGTGGCGGCCTGAGAGTACGCTGCCCGCTTTTAGATGAGGAAGTAAACTGAATGATTCTGCTTGTGCTTGCAAACGTACTAAACGAGCGTAATCGCAGTACAAACGGGGATCCATCCCCTGTGATTTTGGCGCAAGAGTTGGCTTAGCCATAATGCCTCCCGCTTATCCAATTTCTACACAATCTAGCAGCTCTTGCACGACGCGTTGGTGATCGACTCCGTCTGCTAGTGCATCGTAGGTCAAAGAAAAACGGTGGCCCAGTACAGACGGAACCATGGCTCGCACATCGTCAGGAGTGACATGGTCACGTCCTTGCATCCACGCATACGCACGAGCGCATTTGTCTAGTGCGATGGAAGCACGGGGACTAGAGCCAATCTCAATCCATTTTGCTAAGTTTGAATCGGCATAACGCTCTGGCTTACGAGTCGCCATCACTAACGCGACAATGTAGTTTTCCACTAGGTCTGATACCACGATGTTTGGTAACTGACGGCGCGCTTCTAGCACCACGTCAGGTTCGATGTGTTTTGGCGTAATAATTTCGCTGCTGGTTTCCGCACCTAATTCTTCACTGCGCACCAAACGAATGATGTCACGTTCGGCTTCATCTTCTGGGTAATCGACGGTAACCTTCATGATAAAACGGTCCATTTGTGCTTCTGGCAGCGGATACGTGCCCTCTTGTTCTACTGGGTTTTGCGTTGCAAGCACCATAAACAAGTCTGGCAATACGTGAGTTTTATCACCTACCGTGATTGTGCCTTCGGCCATGGCTTCAAGCAATGCTGCTTGTACTTTGGCTGGCGCACGGTTGACCTCATCGGCAAGCACTATGCTGTTAAAAATTGGCCCTGGCTGAAAATGGAGTTGCGGCTTGCCATCCAACTCTTGATAAACCTCGGTTCCCGTCACGTCCGATGGCAAAAGGTCCGGCGTAAACTGGATTCGACCAAAACTGGTGTTTAACAAGTTGGCCAACGATTTTACAGAACGTGTTTTTGCCGTTCCCGGCAAACCTTCTAGAAGAATGTGCCCGTTCGTTAATAACCCGATGACTAAAGCTCGAACCACGTGGCTTTGTCCAATGACGCTTTTTTCTGTTTGTTCGATGAGTTCTTTTATCGCTTGTTGTGCGTGGTTCATAGGGTACCTTTTCAGTGGTTTAAGCCATCTTTTCAATAGTTAAGTATAAGAACAAATGAAATAACTTAAGGTTATATTCACTATGTTATCTTTGCGGTTCTTCAGATTGGAGAAGCTGTGCAAGACCAACCAACATCGGTAACGCGTAATCAAAGAACATTTTGATTCCCGAACACAGATAGTTTAGTCCAGCCTCGCCATTCGGCGTTTTGATCAGACGGTTTTTCGGACACTCGCCCCAGCAATAAGGCAAGTAGGGACACTGCTTACAATACGTCGGCAAAGATTCGCGTTTTGCCATGCCAAAGGTGTATTGTCGTGTAGAGAATGCCATGTCATTCAATGAGTGTTCATGAATGTTGGCGAGTTTGTATTCTGGGTATACATAGTGGTCGCAACTGAACACGTCGCCATTGTGCTCAATCGCCAAGCCTTTGCCACAAAACTCAGCTGTCACGCAAAGCTGAGACGGTTTCCCCATTACTTGCGCTACCGCGGTTTCAAACAGGTTAACCAGTACACGGCCAAGATCGTTATTCACCCACTCTTCAAAGGTGGTCATTAAAAAGCGTCCCCAGTCTTCAGGATCGACCGACCAATCCGTCACTACAGACATTGGATGACCCGGTTTCGCCAGCTCACTGCCTTTGGTTGGGATCATCTGTTCGTTCCAAAACTGCGGTGCGGTTGTTTGGAAGTCGTTCGCTTCAACCACCGGTGCAAACTGAATGTATGTCACACCCAATTCTTGGGTTAAAAATCGATACACTTCGAGCGGGTATTTCGCATTGTGTCGATTCACCGTCACCAACGCGTTGAATTTCACGCCATGTGCTTGGAGCTTATCTACCGCTTTCATCACCAGATCAAACGTCGGCTTACCGCTGCGGGTTTTGCGATATTTGTCGTGCAGCTCTCGTGGCCCATCAATCGACAAGCCAACTAGGAAGTTGTGCTCTTTTAAAAACGCACACCACTCATCGTTTAGCAAAATGCCGTTGGTCTGAAGGTCGTTTTCAATGCGAACGCCTTTCGGCTGATGTTTCTTTTGCAGAGCTACAACATTGCGGAAATAGTCCAACCCAAGTAGCGTTGGCTCACCGCCCTGCCATGAGAAAACAATTTCTTCGCCATCCTGACTTTCGATGTAGCTTTTCACGAACGCTTCCAGTGTTGCATCGTCCATTTTTGGCTGCTTTTCTTGGTGCAATAGATTTTCTTTATGCAGATAAAAGCAGTACTGACAATCGATATTGCATTTTGCTCCGCCTGGCTTTGCCATCACATGGAATCGACGGTCGTACGCACCCGGAACCGTTGCTTTAGACGCCGTTTTAAGAGGCACAATAGGCATAGTAGTAGAATGGCGAGGGGAAATCTTACTCATACGTTTCTCACTATTTAATATACCCAAATAACCTCGCAAGCGTAGTGCAGTAAACGGGAAGCTATTTGGGTATATAGCGCTCCGAAGAGCGCTATGGATTATCGATGTTCTTTATTACTTAGAAGACTTAGGTACGAATGAACCTGCTTCCATGCGAGGTGGGAACTCTTTAAACGTACCCATTACCTCTTTCACTTTCTCTACCGCTGGCATCATTAGGAATGAACGCTCGTACATCCAACGAGAGTAACCCATACCTTGGTCACCACGTTCGAATGGATCGATACTCAAGTCGAAGATCAATGGAACACGAAGTTTAGTGAAAGGCTTACGCCATACATCCATGCCCGTTTCATTCTCTTGAATCATAAAGTGGAACTTGTACTTTCCTTGACGTAATGCCACAAGATCGCCGTCATCGCTCCAGTAAACGAATTCGTTACGAGCAGATTTGTCTGACTTACCCGTTAGATATGGCAGTTGGTTGTAACCATCTAGGTGAACTTTATAGTCCATATCACCAACTTTCTTACCTTTTAGTAATTCATCTTTAACTTTGGTGTCACCCGCTGCAGCAACCAATGTCGGGAAGAAATCCTCTAATGACATCATGCCGTTGAACGTTTTACCTGCTTCGATGTTTCCAGGCCATTTAATCAACATCGGCACACGGAAACTGCCTTCCCAGCCAGTGTTTTTCTCAGAGCGGAATGGTGTCATCCCTGCATCAGGCCACAAATCAACCATAGGGCCGTTGTCAGTGGTGTAAACAATGATTGTATTGTCATCCACACCCAACTCTTTGATCTTGTTAAGTAGTTGACCAATTTGATCATCGTGCTGCTTAACACCATCCGCGTAGAAACCAGCGCCTGTTTTACCTTGGTATTCTTCAGGAACATGCGTGAAGTTGTGCATGCGAGTGGTGTTAAACCAAGTAAAGAACGGCTTATCCGCTTTTACTTGTTTTTCTATGAAGGTTTCCGCGGCATCAAGGAATTCACCGTCAACATTTTCCATACGCTTACGCGTAAGTGGACCGGTATCTTCAATTTTGCCGTCAGCGTAAGAGTGGATTACGCCACGAGGGCCAAATTTCTTCTTGAACTCTGGATCTTTAGGATAATCCACGTTCTCTGGCTCTTCTTCCGCGTTCAAGTGATATAGGTTGCCGAAAAACTCATCAAAACCGTGGTTGGTAGGAAGGTGTTCGTCTCGGTCGCCTAAATGGTTCTTACCAAATTGTCCGGTTGCATAACCCATTTGCTTAAGCACGGTTGCAATCGTTGGATCTTTTTCCGAGATACCTTGCGGAGCGCCTGGTAAGCCCACTTTTGATAGACCAGTACGTTTTGGCATTTGACCAGTAATGAATGCAGAACGGCCTGCTGTCGAACTTTGCTGTGCGTAGAAGTTAGTGAACTTCGCACCTTCTTTAGCAATGCTATCGATGTTCGGCGTGTTGTACGCCATCATGCCTTGGTTGTAGGTACTAAGGTTCCAGTAACCAACATCATCACCAAAGATGACAAGAATGTTGGGTTTGTCCGCTGCGTGTGCAACTGCAGATGCAGCGCCTAATGCTAACGTACATGCGTTAAGTACGAGTTTTTTACTGCTCGTTTTGGTCGCATTTTTCATATTATCTCCAAGAGTTCGCTAGTGCGTAAAAATGGTATTCGCTTTTCAATACCATTGTTGATATAAGATAAAGCACTAATTTCAGGCGATAAATGCAGTCAGAATTAGTTAACCTATAAATTAAATTTATGAGTAACGTTATGGACTTGAATTTGATCCAAACTTTTCTTGTTGTCGCGGAGTTCCAATCTTATACAAAAGCCGCGGAACAATTGGGGCTGACACAACCCGCTGTGAGCGCTGCAATAAAGCGTTTAGAACAAGTGGTCGATAAGCAATTATTTGTCAAAAAAGGGCGAGGAATCGCACTAACATCCACCGCCTATCAACTGCTTCCACAATTCCAGCAAGCGGTTAATATCATTGATAATGCGATATCCGATAAGAATCATTTTGAAGTGTGTTGTTCCGAAATTTTATTGCACATTATGGACCCGATAAAGAACACTATTTTTTATGAATCGCCACCCGAAAAGTTCTTATTATTTGAGCTTCTAAGGCAACAAAAAGTCGATCTTGTAATTGATACTGTTATCACAAAAGATGCAGCGTTTATTATTGAAGATGCCTACGAAGAAGAGGCGGTGGTTATCTGTCGTGAGAATCATCCCCGCGTGCAAGGCTCGCTCTCAAAAGAACAGTTTTATGAGGAAACTCACTGTTTGTTTTCAGGGAAATGGAACAACATGAGCGGTTTTGAACAGCTATCCCAAGAAACTATTCAAGAGAGAAAAATCGATTTGATCACATCTTCGCTTGCTGGTATGGCGTTGTACGTCGCGCAACGCGATTGTTTAGGCTTAGTGTCTCAATCTTTTGCAAACAAATGGAGTAAAGCACTTAAGCTTCAAGTTCTGCAGTGCCCTATTTCTATATGCGCTATCCCTTACAAGTTTGTTTACCACAAGCGAGAGATGAACAACCCTGCTCATATTGCGCTACGTGAAAAAATTAAAGCGAACTTAACGGCTGCGCACTATGAGCCAGTTTCCTTGTAGGCCTTGTTAATTCGCATTTTCTTTGCCATTCGTTGCTCTGAAAGCTTTTATTAGACGGAAAAAAGAGGCTCATATGAGCCTCTTTTCTATATGGTTGCATGGTATTGCTTACGTAGCACTAGCCTACTTATTTGGGTTCTCTTTTAATTTCTCCATCACTTGATCGAGCGAGAAGCTTGCCGCTTTTTGCCTTGGTGGAAACTCTTTAAACGTTTCGAGGAATCGTCCTACGTAAGCTTGGGCAGGAACCAGCATATAAGCACGGTCTAGCATCCAATCATAGTAGGTGTTGGAAGTGATATCTGCCACTTCGTAAGGGTCCATACGTAAATTGAAGATCTTAGGAACTCGAAGTGTGGTGAATGGTTCCGCCCAAATGCGCAGCGTACCTTTTGCTCGTTGCTCCATGAAAACCAGTTTCCACTTGTTATAACGAAGTGCGGTTAAGTCTCCATCATCCGAGAAGTAAAAAATCTCTTCACGCGGTGCTTTCTCTTCTTTGCCAGTTAAATATGGCAGGAAGTTGTAACCATCGAGATGCACTTTGAATTTCTTACCATTCGCACTATAGCCTTTGAGTAATTTCTCTTTGATACTGTCATCACCCGCGGCAGCAACGAAAGTTGGCATCCAGTCCATATGGTGCATGATATCATTCGAGACAGAGCCAGCTTTAATTTTACCCGGCCAACGTACCATCGCAGGGACTCGATACGCACCTTCCCAGTTAGTATTTTTCTCTCCACGGAATGGCGTTGTACCTGCATCTGGCCACGAGTTCATGTGTGGACCATTATCGGTTGAATAAAAGACTATCGTGTTGTCTTTTATGCCCAAATCGTCCACTTTTTTCAGTAGTTGGCCGACATGATTATCATGCTCGACCATGCCATCTGCATACTCACTGATGCCTGTTTTTCCCGAATTCTCTTCTTTCACGTGGGTGCGGAAATGCATACGCGTTGCGTTCCACCAGACGAAGAAAGGTTTTTCAGCTTTGACGGCACGATCCATAAAATCGAGCGCCGCATCCAACGTCTCTTCATCCACGGTTTCCATACGCTTGCGAGTCAGAGGCCCGGTGTCCTCGATTTTGCCGTCAGCGTACGAGCGAATAACGCCTCGTGGACCAAACTTTTTACGAAACTCTGGATCTTTAGGGTAATCGACGTTTTCTGGTTCTTCCTCGGCGTTCAAGTGATAAAGGTTGCCAAAAAATTCATCGAAGCCGTGGTTAGTAGGCAGGTGTTCGTCTTTGTCGCCTAAATGATTTTTACCAAATTGACCCGTCATATAGCCCATCGGCTTCAACATTTCGGCAATGGTGGCATCTTCTTCCTTCAAGCCAAGATCTGCGCCAGGAAGCCCTACTTTACTTAAACCCGTTCTAAGGACGGTCTGGCCGGTGATAAAAGTAGAACGGCCCGCAGTACAAGATTGTTCACCGTAATAATCCGTGAACATCATGCCCTCTTTCGCGATGCTGTCTATGTTTGGTGTTTTGTATCCCATCAAGCCGAAGGTGTAAGCACTGAGATTGGACTGGCCAATATCATCACCCCAAATGACGAGAATGTTAGGTTTCTCTGCCGCGATACTGCTACTTGTCGCGCCAATTAAGGCGGCGGCAAGAATCGCTAATCGACGTTTTACGCCATATTTCGCTGTCATATAAACCTCTGTGTGTATTAGAAAAGAGCTTCCTGCAACAGAATGTATAGTCTAGAAATAGTGGATAAGCGAATCTTAGAAATAAGAACTTTAGAGACATTAACAGCTGCTCTAGTCCCCAAAATAGCTGATTATTTACTTTAGAAATTGTGGTAGTACTTATTGATTTGGCGATTTAAATTGGTGCTCGTTCCCTCGTAGAGTTATTTCTTCCATATCAGAATTTTGATATGACTCCGACATATTGCATTACAAATAAAGTACAGCATTGATTTCACGCCAACATTAATGATAATAGTTTTTACTATCATTAATAATTAAAATGCCAATATGTTTGAGTCTACCCTTTCGTCTGCTCCTAAGACGGCAGCTTCCGATAACGGTCTCAATAATGAATATGAGCTCGTACTGGACAAGCACAGCCATACTGTGATGATAAATCGTCCGCCAGACAAAAAGTTAGTTCAGCTTACAAGCGTTCAATTCGAGCTGCTCCGTACTCTGACTCATTATCAAGATCAAGTACTTAGCAAACCTTTCCTTTATGAAACGGTACTGAAGCGCACGTTCTCAGAGCATGACCGCGCACTCGATATGCACATTAGTAGAATAAGAAAACGACTGGTTAGCGAAGGGATTAACGCGGATCGAATTCAGACCGTTCATCGACAAGGTTATGTATTTAAGCATGCGAAAAAGTAAAGAAATCGCGGCGAATTGCTCCAACTTTTGGTAATTGACCGCTTATTTTGCTTTAATTAATGCAAATTCTAATCACGTAAAATAACTCAACGAATTTGCGCTTAATTTTTATACTTTGCATTGCTACATTGTTTGCTGGCTGTGCAACCTATGCGGGCCTTAACTATGACCAACTGTTTGGTCCACAGCTCGTTCGTGAACGTACGGCGGACGTAGCTACACCTCAAGCAAACTTCTTCCAAAGCGAAGTCAAACCCATTATGGATAACCGCTGTGTCGTCTGTCATGCGTGCTACGATGCACCATGTCAGCTTAAGCTTTCTTCAGTTGAGGGTATTGACCGTGGCGCGAGCAAAGCACTGGTATATGAAGGAACAAGACTTACTGCCGCCGCGCCAACACGCTTATTCGAAGATGCAGAAACAACCCAAGAGTGGCGCGATGCGGGTTTTCATCCGGTACTTAACGAACGTGATCAGAGCATGGCGGCCAACATTGATGCAGGCCTCATTGCACGTTTGCTACAACAAAAAGAACGCCACCCGCTGCCTGATCAAGTCCAGTTAGAAGGTTTTGATTTTTCGATAGACCGAGAACAAACCTGTCCAACAATTGAAGAGTACGAACAGTACGAAAAAGATAACCCAACCTGGGGAATGCCTTTTGGTATGCCAAACCTATCAAACAGTGAATACCACACACTGATGACTTGGCTGGAAAACGGCGCGATAATGAACGTTCACCAACCAATTAGTGAACAAGAGCAAGCTCAAATCGACAAGTATGAAACTTTGCTCAATCGCGCTGATCTAAAAAATCAACTGATGGCTCGCTATATTTACGAGCATTTGTTTTTGTCTCACCTCTACTTTTCAGAGCTCACTGAAGATCCTCGATTCTTTACATTAGTTCGTTCTTCTACTCCACCGGGGCAACCAGTAAAACGTATTTCAACACGTCGCCCGTACGATGATCCCGGGGTTGAGCGCGTGTTTTATCGAATTATTCCAGAACAAGGGACGATTGTAGATAAAACGCACATGCCGTTCGCGTTAAACAAGCAACGTATTGAAAACTGGAACACATGGTTTATCGATGCTGATTACACGGTTAATCAACTACCGAGTTATGAACCTGAAGTTGCTGCAAACCCGATGACATCATTTATCGATCTTCCGGTTAAATCACGCTTCAAGTTTATGTTGGACAATGCGCAAAACACGATCATGGCTTACATTAAAGGGCCTGTTTGTCGTGGCCAACTTGCACTGAATGTTATCAATGATCGCTTTTGGATATTCTTTCTAGATCCAGATAAAGCAGATATCCCGGAAGTAAATGAGTTTTACCGATCTCAGGCTGATAACCTAAGACTGCCAGCAGAGCAGGAAAGCAACACGCTGCCTGTTACCAACTGGGTTAAATACGCGCGTCAGCAAGCTCGCTACCTAGAAGCCAAGTCTGAATTTACCAATAACTGGTTTAAGGAAGGCGAAAACCTATCCACCGACGTAATTTGGGACGGTAATGGCACCAACCACAATGCGGCATTAACGATTTTCCGCCACTTTGACAGCGCGTCAGTCGTACAAGGGTTAGTTGGCGAGCAGCCGAAAACGGTATGGATTCTTGACTACGCGTTACTAGAACGCATCCACTATTTGCTCGTTGCTGGGTTTGATGTGTACGGCAACTTCGGCCATCAACTCATGACACGAATGTTCATGGACTTCTTGCGTCTGGAAGGCGAAAGTAACTTTATCTCGTTGCTGCCAACCGACATGCGTCATGAACTGCAATCAAGCTGGTATAAAGATCAAAGTCCACAGTTAAGTGACTTTTTACAACGCAACGTGAAGCCATTTAACCAACCAACCAGCGTCGAGTACAAAACTGACGATCCAAAAACAGAGTTAGTCGAGTTGCTTAGAGAACGAGTTTCAGATGTTCTTCTTCCGCGCTACGAGATTAAAGATACTGAGCTTTCTGCTCAAAGTGAAAAACAGCTCCAACGTATTGGCCAAGTTCGTGGAGAAGGCCTGAAAACCGTTCCGCAAATCACCATGCTTATGGTGAGAAGCCAGTCTGGAAAAGATGAGTTATTCACCCTACTTCACAATAATGCACACACGAATATTTCTAGCTTGTTTGATGAAGAAAGCAACCGCGACTTTGCTAACGATGATATGACCATCGTACGTGGCGTTGTGGGAAGCTACCCAGCGGCATTTTTCTCGATCAACGAAAATCAAGTAAAAGAATTTGTCGATCAATTTAGTGCCATCCAAAATGAATCCGATTACGTTAAGTTATTGGATAATTTTGCGATTCGCAGAAGCTCAGAAAAATTCTGGCCGTTTAGCGATCGTCTGCACAATTGGTACCGTACAAAACAACCGATCGAATTTGGATTACTTGACTATAATCGTTTTGAGAATCGATGATGATTTAAGGGGGTTCTCATGGGTATCCGAGATAACATTGCCGCTCTTGAACAACAGATTTACGTTGCTTGTTCTGAGGGAGACTACGAAACGGTCAACATGCTTGAGCATCAACTCGAATACTTGCGTGGCAAAGTGGAGCATCCTTTTGATGACGACCCTTATGCCCTAGACACTCGATTCGAGTGGGAAGATGACATGACCGAATAGAAAAAACCTCCGGCTTGCCGGAGGTTTTTGTTTTTGGGATGCAATTGATTTACTTCGCCATCAACTCATCAAGAGCTTGAATTGATTCAGACACTTGAGACACCAATTGATCTTTAGTCTCCATGTAGGTATCTAAAGGTTGAGGCGCAGCTTCAATTTCTTGGCAAGAGTTCATTAATGCCGTAAGCCCTAAACTCCCTGCGCTGCCTTTTAGTTTGTGAGCAAGGTTCTTCACTTCTTTACTGTCATTACCACCAGCAGACGCTTGCAGCTTGCTTAGTACATCGGCACTGGTCGTTCTAAACAGATTAATGATGTGCAACATCTTCTCTCTGCCCAAGATTTTCATATCGGACTCAATCACGCTCGGGTTAATGATGACCACATCTGATTCCTCTGCTTTAGGGACTTGAACAACCTTTGATTGTATCGCTTGTTCTTGAGGTGAAGTTTGATCAAACGGGGTACAGTCGGCATTTTGTGGCAACAACAACGGTTTTCCATCCAGCGCATCCTGTATCAATGCCGCTAGGGCTTCTTTTGCCAATGGTTTAGGTAAATACCCGTCAAAACCTGCAGCTAAATAGCGCTCAACTTCTTCGGCAAAAACGTGCGCAGACACTGCAATCATAGGCGTAGCAGCAAGGGCTTTATTGGCTGGTTTGTTACATTCAATTTGTTTCAAACGTTGGATTAACTCGGTTCCATCACAGTCTGGCAAGTTGATGTCGACTAAAGCGATATCAAAATCCTGCGTGCTGATCAGTTGCTCTGCTTGTGAGCCGTTTTCTGCCATCACGACCTGGTGGCCCATGCTTTCTAAAAAGCCTTCCGCAACCACTCGGTTTACTTCATTGTCTTCTACCAACAAGACTTTCGCTTTCACTTTGCAGCGCGCGGTTGCCACTGCACCGGTTTCAACAGGTTCACTTTCCTCTAATGGAATGGAGAACCAGAATCGACTGCCATGTCCTTCTTCAGAATCGACTTCTAAAATACCGCCCATCGCTTCAATGATTCGTTTACTGATGGCAAGGCCAAGCCCCGTTCCTCCAGTTTGACTCATCCCACCTTCGGCTTGCGTGAAGGCATCAAACAACGTTCTCTGATCTTTTTTGGCAATACCTATCCCGGTATCTGATACTTCGAATAGGACTTGCGACTCATCCTCTGGGTTGAGGCTAACGTAGATATCAATTTCACCTTCGTCAGTAAATTTAATCGCGTTTCCGACAAGGTTGTTAAGCACTTGACTGATTCTGGTGACATCCCCTTTCCAATAGCGACTTACATCACTTTCAATATGATAGGAAAACAACAGCTTCTTCTCTTGAGCTCGGCTGTTCATTAACTGGAAAGTGTCTTCAACCATTTGGTGTAAATCGAAGCCCATGTGGCGAATCTCTAAATGCCCTGCTTCAATCTTGGAGTAGTCCAGCACATCATTCAGAATCGCGAGCAACGTTTTACCACTGCGGTTGATGATTTCCGCATAACGCTTTTGAATAGGGTTGAGGCCTGAATCAATCAACAAACGTGCCGTTCCGAGCACTCCATTCATCGGCGTTCTGATCTCATGGCTCATGGTCGCCAAGAATGCTGATTTAGCTCGACTCGCTTGCTCTGCTTGCTTACGAGCTTTCGCGTGATTCAAAACCTCTTCATTCAAACGGCGGTTCGCTTGTTTTAACTGCGAAGTGCGTTGCTCAACGAGCTCTTCCAAATGCTCTTTGTGCTCTTCGAGCTCTCGCTTGGCTTGAGCTTCTCCCTCTGCGACCACTTTTAGCGCTTGAGCTGTATTTCGAGCCGTGATGATAGCTTGCCCCATATGCGCTAGCTCATCTTTGCCTTTTACCTCCAGCTCGACGGCTAAGTTACCCTGCGCCACAGAAAGCAGCGCGGCAGAGTACTCTGCCAATCGCTTAACCACAGAAAGGTATACAACACGCCATAAAATCAGCACCAACACAATCAAACCAACAATTGAAATCACCGTTAGAGACCACTGAGCGAATTTCAGCGTGCTCGTCAATTCATCCACAGCAACGGTTGTCGTTTTGTTTGAATCATCAACCAATTTGTTTACGGTGCCATTCAGCTCCGAAAACAATTCCAGTGTCTTTTGCATCAGTTGTTGAGATTGTTCATTATTCTCATACTGCTGCATCAAAATAGTGAACACGACTTGACGCTTACCGAGCTCCGTTAATAGTTGGCTCATTTGTTTAGAGCGAGTGGGATCTTCCACGGCAAGCACACGGCGCTTCATGATTTTGAGATTACCTTCAAAATCACTTTGCACCTGCTGGATTCGCTCAATATTGGTTAATGTGCGAGCTTCTTCAATTTGATTCAGCATTTTAAAAGCCAATAAGTGCAGCTCATGCAATCGCTCTGTCAGATCTAGATCCACTTCCACCAGCGCATCTAGTGCCTGATAAACTTGCGATTTTTTATTCGATTCTAATAAGTCATAGATGTGTGTGACGTTAGCAACGGCAATGGTGCTCGTGTTCTGAACTTGCGTGCGAGTTAGCTGTTCCAACTCTTCACTCAGTAAGCGCATCTCTTCGACACGAGTATCAATCTCTTTTGCCAGCCACAGCTTTCTTTCAACCGAAACACCAAGTTCTGCCAAGTTGTCGATAACGTTCTGGACGTTACTCTCGAGATCTTCTAGCAATTGAGAATCAAACGACTCACTCCCCAGCTCTTTGATATGAGTAAGCAATGATTCGAGCTGTTCGAAAAGCACACGCCCAGACTCTTTTCTTTCCTGCTCGTTTCTTGCGTTCGATAACAGTTGTACAGACGAAATGATGCGAGTACTCAACTCAGAGACTTGCCTCGCTTCAATCATGGCGGGAATTGCAGAATCCACGACATTTCTTTCCGTCTTGGCAACTAAAGAAAATCCAGACACACCAATAAGTGCCGATAACATAACCAGCATTGCCATCGCAATGAAAGACAATAAGAGTTTACGACCGATGCTTGCGGTTGCTAGCAACATATTTTCATGACCTTAATGTTCGTGTTCAGCGACATATTACGTTATATTTTGCAGTGTTTACTTAATCTATGCCAACGAACTTCATTTCATGGTTAAAAATCAACACGCATTTCGCACAATTTTCAAACATTCTGCAGTCACATTAGCCCTTGTCGCTTCTTTACCAGTGGTTGCAGTAGAAAAAGTATGTGCCATTTACCCTCACCTAAAGGATTCATACTGGTTATCAGTAAACTATGGAATGGTGTCCGAAGCGAAAAAAGAAGGCGTCGAGCTGAGAGTCCTTGAAGCGGGTGGCTACCCAAACAAAACGCGTCAAGAGCAACAACTCGCACTGTGCAGCCAATGGGGAGCAGATGCGATTGTCCTTGGGACCGTGGACCCACAAGCCTATGAACATTCGCTTAAGAATTGGGTCGGAAACATTCCTGTCTTTGCTACTGTGAACCAACTCGATCTGGATGAAGAGCAAAGTGAGCTGTTAAAAGGTACGGTCGGTGTTGACTGGCACTGGATGGGATACGAAGCAGGAAAATATCTGGCTGCTCGCCATCCAAAGGGATCAGGAAAAACAAACATTGCCTTACTTTTGGGGCCGCGTACTCGTGGAGGCACGAAGCCCGTGACTGCCGGATTTTATGAAGCGATCCAAGGAAGTGATATCAACATCGTTGACTCGTTTTGGGCAGACAACGACAAAGAGTTACAGCGTAACCTGGTTCAGCGTGTGATTGATATGGGAAATATAGATTATATCGTTGGCAGCGCGGTTGCGATTGAAGCCGCTATCAGTGAACTGCGTAGCGCAGGCAAAGCTGAGGAGATCGGCTTGGTTTCTGTGTACTTAAGCCACGGTGTTTACCGAGGCCTATTGCGTAACAAAGTACTCTTCGCGCCAACAGATAAAATGGTGCAGCAAGGCAGGCTTTCCGTCATGCAAGCAGCGCATTACTTAAGGGGAAAAGAGTATGACAAACATGCCTCACCAACGATCAAACCACTGACTCCGAAGACACTTCATGACGATACGATCGAAGAATCGTTATCTCCGTCAGAATATAGGCCGACATTCCGTGTTAAGGCTGTTGATTGAAAGACAAAAAACGTGTTCTATTGAATAACAACAATTTTAAAATCATACAAACGGAAACATCTTGATGCAAAAAACCATTCGTACCATGCCAACCCACAAACATGTGGCTTTGGTTGCCCATGACAACTGCAAACCTGAGCTACTTCGCTGGGTAAAAGAAAACAAAGAAAAACTGCAGAGTCACTTTCTTTACGCGACAGGCACAACCGGGCACATGTTGAGCAAAGAAACTGGACTGGCGATTAAGAGCATGATCAGTGGCCCAATGGGCGGTGACCAACAACTTGGCGCGCTCATTTCAGAAGGTAAGATCGACGTTCTCGTTTTCTTCTGGGATCCGCTAAACGCCGTACCTCACGACCCAGACGTTAAAGCGCTTCTTCGTATTGCTAGCGTTTGGAATATTCCTGTGGCAACGAACCGAGCCACCGCTAAGTTCTTGTTTAACTCCCCTCTTCTTGAGCAAGAAGTGGATATTGAAGTACCGGATTACGAAGCGTATCTTGCTGAACGCATGTAAGCTTTGATGCCAACCGAATAACGTAAAGGCGATACTGAGTATCGCCTTTATTATTTCTAAAATTCAGAACTCTGCCTTCAACGCGAAGTGATGATCGGATAATCACCATTGACGAGCTCTTGAACAAATGCGGACCCAGCGCCAGTGTGCGTAATCCAAACCTTCTCTTTCGCACGCGTAATCGCCACGTAAAACAGCCTGCGCTCTTCTGCGTGAGGGAATTTGTCTTTGGACTCGGTCAATGCGCCATCAATGTGAATTTGCTTCTTCTTCGCAGGGAATTGCCCCTCATCCACAGAAAGAATAATGACAAAATCAGCCTCTCGCCCTTTACTCGCATGGCAAGTCATAAAACGAATATCGAGATTAGGAAAACGTCGCAACCAATCGTCATACAAGTCGGGCTTGTGATAATGATTACGTCCTAACAATAAAACTGACTTGGTTTGCTTGGCTTGTTGATTCAATTGATCCAAGATCTTTTCAACTTGGTTACTCGGTGCGGTATGCACACTCTTCTGCTTACGTTGCTTGTGGCTATTAAGTGTTTTCGGCAATTGCGATGGGTTTTGCTGAACAAAAGTGTTTGCCACATCACCAATCTGATTGTTGAAACGATAAGTCGTATCTAGATGATGAACGGTAGAGTGAGCAAAGCGCTCTTTAAACCCAGTAATAAGATCGACGTCCGCACCAGCGAACTGATAGATGGCCTGCCAGTCATCACCAACCGCAAACAACGTCGCACCCGCTTGTTTCTGTGTGGATTCACACAGTGCTTCAATCAGTGCTAAACGGTCTGGAGAGATATCTTGGTACTCATCGACCATAATGAAGCGCCATGGGGAGACAAATTTCCCTTTATTTACATAATCTGTCGCACGACTGATCATGGTAGGGAAATCCACTTGATTGCTTTCTTTAAGCATTTTCTGCCACGCCGTAAAACATGGCCAACACAAGGCGAGTTCGCTGTTTAAACGAGTATAGTCTTGGTGATTTACCAACTTTTCTTGCACTTGCTTTTTGGTTAGCCCTACCGCAGCTAAGTGAGACAGCTGAGAGTCTAGCCACGCGATCAGTTTTGGGTTTTCTGAGTGACTTCCTAACTCATCGTCCCCTTTTAAATAGGCAATCGGCCATTTGTCTAAATGTTTTTGCCAACGTTTAAAGTTAGTAGGCGTCATCCAGTGCTTTTTCAGCCAATCTACACACCATGCTGTTCGCTGGTTGTCATCTAACGCCAACGGACTGATCTCAACAGGCTGTTGCTCAACTTGATTGAGTATATATAAGCCTAGTTGATGGAACGTATTCACACGCACACCGTCTGCGGCCATGCCTACTTTATCCACTAAACGCTCTTTCATTTCAGTCGCGGCATCACGACCGAAAGCCAGCATAAGCAACTCTTCTGCTTGAGCCTGGTGGCTTTGCAACAAGTATGCAACTCGAGCCGTTAAAACACTGGTTTTGCCAGAGCCTGCGCCAGCAAGGACTAAGTTGTGATCATCGTTAAGCAACACCGCATATTGCTGGGATAAGTTTAAAGGCGAAGATTCTATGCGATTAAACAGCACTTCCCAATTCGGACGTTCTTCCTCAAGCCAATCACGATTACGCTCACCAAGCGTCGCAGACGTATCAATAAGCCAAGGTTCGATTTCCGCCATGCGATTCGGCATCCGCATTTTGGCTTCTTCTAGAGTGGTTTTCATTTCGCTTAACTCTTGGTTAAGACTTTCCACCCAGGAGACCACTTGAGAGTGCGATAGATAGGCAGGAAGATGCTTAAGTTTGTAGAGCTCTTCTTCCCACTTAGGTAGATACTCAGCCAGTTTTCGGCACTGAGTATTGTGCCATTCTTGATACTGACGAACAGCTTCAAGAGCAAACTTACGGCATTGTGGCCACGGTAGCCCTTGTACTAGCCAGCTTTGTTGTTTGCCTTCGTGCTCATGAGCAAAAAACTGCAAAGAGCTCCATAACAACCCACGCTTTACGCTAACTTTGCCATTCCAGATCGTAAAAGGAATATGTTCTTCACTGCCTATTGAGCTTAATAAAACACTGTTCTCTTTTATTTCGACGTGATGGTACTCATTTTGAATAAAAAACTGTGCTTTGCTAGTGGCAGTGAGCTGCATGAAACGTGCGCCTTTTAATTTAGAAGTTGTCGATTTATATCATTTTAAGGCGCCAAATTGTAGCAATGGCGAGCACCTAAGTAAGCATCTTCTTTTATTCTTTAATAAAATTCACATTACTGTCGATTTAGTAACCTAAAGCTCATTCTATTTGAAGCTGACTTTACAATTATAGACACATTGCGTGGCTGCTTTAGTATAAGTCAATGACATCCCTGTTGATTTTATCAGCAACAACGAATTTTTCTTAAAGTAAATCATAAACGCGCTATAGTGGGTTTGGTAGTATTCCCCCGTTCTTCATCGGAAACATAAGGCGCATTGTGCAAGCAACTTCTAAATTTCGGCTCTACTGGGCAAACAAGACCATAAATTACAGCGTTCTTATCCTAATCACCTTACTGGGTGTGGTTATCCCGACTTGGTACTTCGAGCAAAACACGCTGATCACGCCTCTAATATTGGGCGTTATTGCTGCTGCTTTGGCAGAGAGTGATGACAGCTTCACTGGGCGCATCAAGGCGCTGATTCTGACCTTTCTCTGTTTTGCGCTCGCCGCTTTCTCAATTGAAATCTTGTTCGACACCCCTTGGGCATTTGCATTAGGGTTATTTATCTCAACCTTTGGTTTTATCATTCTTGGAGCGATAGGTCCTAAATACGCGAGCATTGCTTTTGGCTCTTTGCTGATCGCCATTTACACCATGCTTGGTGCGCATGAAAGTACTAACATTTGGTTTCAGCCACTACTGCTTTTAACTGGTGCTGCTTGGTATTACTTCATGTCGATGATTTGGCAGATATTTTGGCCTCTTCAGCCTGTGCAACAAAGCTTAGCCAATGTGTTCTTCCAAATGGCAAATTATCTCGATGCGAAAGCCAAGCTCTTTCACCCTGTCACCAACCTAACGCCACAGCCACTTCGGATTGAAGCCGCCAAGTGCAACGCAGCGACGGTGATGGCGCTAAACGCTTGCAAAGCCACATTACTAAACCGCTCGAAACGCGGCCACATTGATGGCCCTAGTGACCGATTCTTAAATATCTACTTCATCGCTCAAGACATCCACGAACGAGTCAGCTCTAGCCATTACCGCTATCAAGATTTAGCAACTGAATTTGAACGTTCTGATGTGCTGTTTCGTTTTAAATATCTTTTGGAATCTCAAGCCCAAGCGTGTCGCGATATTGCATTAGCGATTCAGCTAGGGAATGAATACTCACATACCGATCAGTCCATCTTGGCCTTAGCTGAAGTGCAAAATTCACTTGCTTACTTAGAAGAACAAAAGCAAGGACACTGGAAACGTCTGCTAATGCAGTTAACATATTTATTCAATAACTTAGCGACGGTAGAAAAGCAACTGAATAACATTAACAACCCAGATGTTGAGGGCCTAGAGGAAGATACGCTCGCCGATACTAACCCGCACACATTAAAAGCCATGTGGCAGCGTATATCCGCGAATTTACACAAAGATTCGATGCTGTTTCGACACGCATTGCGTATGTCGATTGCCTTGACGATTGGTTATGGAATCATTCAAGTATTCAACATCGACCGAGGTTACTGGATACTCTTAACCACTCTCTTCGTGTGTCAGCCGAACTACAGCGCAACACGTCAAAAACTGACAGCGCGAGTCATAGGCACATTAGCTGGTTTGTTAATTGGCGTACCATTACTGACTTTCTTCCCTTCTCAAGAAAGCCAGTTAGTATTCATCGTTATTTCTGGCGTGATGTTTTTCGCCTTTCGGATGAACAATTACGGATACGCAACCGGTTTTATCACACTACTGGTCCTCTTCTTATTCAACCAGTTAGGTGAAGGTTACGCGGTTGTGCTTCCTCGACTAGCTGATACCCTCATAGGGTGTGTACTTGCTGTAGGAGCCGTACTGGTTATTTTGCCAGATTGGCAATCGAGAAGGCTGCACAAAGTCATGTCGGATGCGATAGATGCTAACAAACAGTATCTCGATCAGATCATTGGTCAGTATCGAATTGGTAAAAAGGACAACTTGAGCTATCGCATTGCTCGTCGTCAGGCCCATAACAGTGATGCCTCACTTTCTTCTGCCATCAGTACAATGCTTGCGGAACCTGGTAAATATCGTGCTGCCGTTGATGAGAGCTTCCGCTTCTTAACGTTAAATCACGCAATGCTGAACTATATTTCTGCTCTTGGCGCGCACCGAACTCGCATTGAAGATGAGTCTATTCATAAGCTCGTTTTAGATGCACACCGCTGTATTCATCAGCATTTAGACGTCCTCCATAAACAGCTTCACCAGCATTGCGAAGAGTGCGATTTATCTAATATTGACGACGCGGGACTTGAGCAACGCTTAAATGAGTGGCGAGATGAAGATGATAGTTCCGCTCGCATGGTATTGCAGCAACTTCACCTTATCTACCGCATGCTCCCAGAGCTACATTCACTCGCCAGTAAGTTTGCAGTGAGGGTTAACTAGTAACACACGCATATAAAAGGGAAGCGGATTGTCGCTTCCTTTTTTCTTTCTACTTTTCTATCTACCCCAAAGTGGGTAATTATGTACCTTCATAGGAAAAATCTGACGTATCACTTAACGCACCTTGACAATATTCGGACAAAAAGCAATCGATCAAATTCTAATCTATCTAGGTTGAATAAATATGTTGTATCCAAAGGACGAAGAATTTCGGGAAATGAAGGATAAACCGAATTACAACGAGGGTATTGAGATGAACGCGCAACAATTTAATGAACTTAAACAAAAGCTCAGCGATTTAACGGCGAGTCAGTTGAAATCATTACAGGGTGAGATAAGCGTAAAGTTAAACAAAACGCAAAACCCAGTACTTTCAGTTGAAGAGCGAGAAATGCTTTCTAAACTGTTTGCTTAATCAAATCATTGATATAAAACACTTGAACGTTTTATAAACTCCACCTATGCTCTCATTAGCATAGTATTGGGAGTGGTGATATGCCTGTATCAGGAATTCAATCTGGGCAACAAATTGTTCAGATGTCACAGCAGATGGCTGAAAAAGCCGCGCATGGCATTAATGATAATTTAGGTAAAGTGAAAGAAGAGATCGCTTCTCACAACATCGATTTGGCTAAAGTGGCAGATGTCGCAATAACCGCTTCAACTCCTAGCCTCCCCTCTCAAAAAGTTGAATCACTCATCAACCTTACGCAAGCTGCAGGTTACAACCGAGTGGGTGCGTCCGTCATTGAGAAAAACAATGAAGTCATTGGCAGCTTACTCGATATTCACGTCTAAAACTTCTTAGTTCCGACCTGTCACTACAAATCCGTAACAAGCCCTCTTTTGCTACCTAATGTTGTGCTATTTCGATTCAATAAGTCTCGATAAAAACCAATAACTCCCAATAAAAACGGACGCCTTGTTAAAGCCGCCCGTTTTATGTTGAATCCAAATTTATCCGTTATCAATAACACCGTGATTCAGCAATGACTCTACAATCTCATTGGAGCTAAGACCGTTGAAGTCTATCGATGTACCTAAGTTTTCCACAACTATGGTTTGCTGGACATTTGCATCCGTCGTAATGTTCAGAGAAACATTTTCTGTTGATGCGTCGTAATCGGCTTGAATGTGCGCAAGTAAATCATCAATACCTGCCGTTGGATCATTCAAATCAGCGATCACGTCTTTGAGGTCAATGGTGTCCTCATTAACGCTAAAGTCAGTGATGGTGTCAATCGCACCATTATCCACCGTGTCTTCTGTCCATTTAAAGATATCGCTACCCGCACCACCAGTCAGAATATCAGAGCCTAGTCCACCGATAAGCACGTCGTCTCCATCTCCTCCTAGGATATAATCATCTCCCGTACCTGCTGCTAAAGTAATGCCTGCATCACTACCAATAAGATAGCTGTCTTCACTTTCAGCGGACTGATCAATATCTTGATTATTTAGCGTAACGTTTAGATTAATATCTAATGGCGTTGAATACGCTTGATCACCATTTGATGCAGTAGAAACCGCAGTCAATGTAATATCGTAATCTCCCGGGATCGCATTATTGATGTGTAGCGTATCAATTTCATCTTCTGGAACAGTCCATGTTGTACCATCAAAGCTGATATTCGATGTTGTAGCTTCACTCGTGATAGTGGCTCCTCTTGGCACGCCAGTGAGCTCTAAGGCCAGTACTTCATCGACATCTGTCAACGCCGCCATAATACCCATCAGCGCGATGCCTTGACGGCTTGCACTTTGACTCGCACTAATTCTTTGAATGTAACTAAAGTTCTGATCAATGGCTAGGTTTGGTACGTCAGCGACCGGCGTTACATTAATATCAAACGTTTCTGATGTTTGTAGTGAGGTACCCGTTAAGTTGTCATAGAAGATACCGTTGTCATCAGCGGTAACGGTAAGCGCAATAGAATTGCTGTTCACGTCACTGGAATCAATAAATACACCGGCATCCGGATCCGTCGAAGCGAAAAGACTATTAAGCTGAGACAAGGTCCCCATCAGTACAGTTTCACCTGCTAAACCAACGCCTTGAGTAATGCCACTCCCAGCCGGGACAAGGACACTTATATCACCCTCATCGATGCTGAGTGACACCGTCATGATTTCATTCTCATGAATACCTGCAAAATCAACATCGGTAATTTCGATACCTGAGATTTTTTGATCCGATGACTCCATAATCGTATTTGTGGCCATTGAGCCATCAATCTCCGGAGCATCGTTAATCGCCTGCACTGTCATCACGGCTGAGCCACTGACAGTCTTCGGATCCGAGACGCCATTGGTCATGCCATCATCCGTAATATCGTAATTAAAGCTTACATCCCCGTAAAAATCAGGAGCAGGTTCAAAGCTCCACTCCGTTGAGCTCAGTTGAGTAAGCGTCCCTGCTGCAGAGTCGACAAGCGTAACATTGCTAACGGTTAAATTGTCCGACTCAATATCAACCGCATTAACCAGCAAGTCTGCTGCGGTAACAATAACAGCGCCGCTGTCTTCATCAATACTTGTCAACGTCACTTCCGATGTTGTTGGCGCATCATTCACCTCTGTGACTTCAATTACAAATTGGCTACTATTTGAATTGAGTGTTTCATCGACACCGCTAATCACGATACCTTCGTTGCCTTGGTCATCGACAGAGATGTCGACATTGACGTTACCAAAGAAGTTAAGCGCTGGGTTAAACTCCACTAAACCATCAGCGATAGCGGCGTTAAGGTCAGATACGGTTCCTTTCAGTTCAATTGAACCCGTGCCGTCTCCTGAAACCGTCAATCCGTAATTGGCAATAATCGATGGATTGAGCGCCAAGTAACCGCTATCGACAGCAATATTCAAGACATACTCTGCGGTAGGATCATCAAGTACCGCATCCATATCCGAAATACCAAATGTATCCAGCAGGATAGCGTTGTCTTCTGGTGTTTCAACGTCAATGACATTCACGAAGTCCGGTCGATCATTCACCGCTTCAACATCAACAGCTACGTCAAACTCCTCGGCTGAACCTAAATTTTGGCGACCATCGAGCCCGGTATCAACGGCTTGCACTTTGAAATGCAGTGACCCTCCCCATGAGTTATCGTTTCGATCACCAGAATTAAAGACCACTTGATCCAAATCTTGAGCATCGATTTCTAATACGAAGACGCCATTTCCTTGGTCAGTAAACACCGTTCCATCAGGTAATGAAACACTCGCCCCATCAGGGACATTTGAAATCTCAACTCTCAGCGTCTCTGGATCATTTTCCTGGTAGGTTGCGCCATCTCCGATGGACTCTTTGTTATCAACCACCAACGCATTGACGTTGATAACAATATCTTCTCCCTCATTCCCCGCAGCTGAAGTATCAGGATTCACATCAACATCATCGCCAATAGGATTCACAACCAGCGTAAAGTTATTAGTTCGCTCAGTTGGTACTTGTAACAATTCTTCTTGGATGAACACGGTAATGCCAATCTCTGCCTCGCCACTGAAGTTTTTCGGCGGTTTGATTTGGATGTCACTCAAATCAACGGATGTCTGAGTAAGGTCTTTTAGCTGAATACTCCATTCTCCTCCGCCGTTGTTCTTAACAACATAATCAGAGGAATTGGATTGCACGACAAAATCATCAGGGATCCCTGTTAACTTGAGTGAAACGAAACTTTCAGAGCCATCATTATCGTTTAAGCTGATCGAAACCCCAGAGCCTGATTGATTCAACGAAATTAAAGTATCTTCGTCACCAACCACGGTAATTGGCTTCGTAGGATCGGCACCTGTAATCGTAATATCGTCCACCACTGGCGTAACTTCGAATGTCACGTCATCAGTAAAAGTTCTTATATCGATATTATCGCCAGGGTTATTTAGGATAGACTGATCAAATACAGCCTCGTCCGTGATCTCTCCTTCGATATTAATCTTGACGGTGTTTTGTCCCCCACCTACGGGATAATTTTCTTTCGGCTTAAACAGAACATTATCAAGCGCACCCGCTAAAATCTCAGCTTCATTAAACTCAATACTTGTCCCTAAGCTATTGCCATTTGCGTCAACAAACTCCCCCAGTGTTGTGTCATCGAGTGCTAACTTAATATTCGTTAGCGTTTCCTGACCACCTTGGATATTGTTATAACGGTCGGCAAAATCGACATTCAGATTAAGCTGGATTAAACCATCTTCATAACCCACACTATCCGCCGTTGGTACATCGTTATTTAGGTCATCAACGGGTTGTTTGTTCGCGTCTAAACCGAGAGTACCTGTGATATCCACTGTCACATTTGGTGTAACATCACCATCTAGTGGCTGATCACCCGCCGAACTCGGAACATCTGCAATCGGTAAAACCTGAACTGGAATTCGCACGTTGTTTTCTTTTTCGTCGCCAGACTCTGTGTCTTTGGTGACAAACCTCACAGGCAATTCGAAATCACCAGCGTAATCTTCTGCCAAGTGCATCGTTAAACCGTCCAAACCTGTGATATTGCCACTAGCATCAATATCTGCTTGGAAAACGTATTTACCATTGACAAAATCGATATCAGTGCCTGTTATCACCAAGCCTGGAGGAATACCGGGTGCAGATGGATCAATAACAACAGTCAAAACATCTTCCACACCATCCGCATTAATCGCATCGACTTTCGACGTCAATTGAGTGCCAAGGTCGATCGCATTATCTTCCGATGCTTCAATTTGGACGTCATCAGCCACCTGAATTTCAGCTGCAACACTTGTTTGCGGCGTGAGAACCGTCGGAAACTCAAGTGTCACGTCAGTTTCTCTTACTACTGTTGCGTCTTTTTCAACGGCATCTTCACCTAAATCGTTGACCTCGGCATAGATGGTTAACCCAATTTGAGATAGACCGCCGTTGTCACCATCATCGCTGTCGTCGTTTGGCGTTAAATCAAGACCCGAAGGCGCTTTAATCGAGAAGTTTTCTTCGTCAATGACTGTCCATCGACCGCCGCCTTCGTTCAATGCACCAACAATGACCAATTGATCGAGAATCTCAGGGTCGACATTGTGGAACTGAACAACAAGTTGAGTCACCACTTCATCTGAGGAGGCGTCAAACTCTTGGTATTTGATGATATTCGCACCAGACTCCCCACCCGTTGAAGTATTGATCGTAAAATCAATGTTCCCTTGACCGTCTGACTTCACGATGTCAGTGACAACACCAGTGCTTTCAGTAACAAGCAAACGTGTCTGGGCGTCTAGCGATCCTGTTGTATTTTCTGGCTCAACGATTGGATTGACTTGGACATGCACCATGCCATTGATGGTTTTTTCTGCAATTCCCTGCCCTGGATTAGAAGCATCGACATATTCGTGGTCAATCTCTTTCACCGTCACCGTAGTATTCAAATCAAAGTCAGTACTAGAGTCTTGCTCTAATTGCACCTGGACATACCCGCTTTGAGAGATTCGAGCAGAAAAGTCTTGCTCCGACTCGTTCGCTAGTGGCGAAAGTGTTAATGTTCCAGAAACCAATGTTTGTGCTACGCCATCGACATAAACCGTGCTGCCTGGAGGAAATCCAGAAATCGTCACATCACTAAAGAACTCGTCTGTATCAGGGCTTTGAGCCAACGTTGGCTTCCAATCAATATTAAAGCGTGTATCTTCATCACCTTCTGATTGAACCGTGTAGTTATCTTGCGCATCAATGACAGGAGCGACAATAATTCGGATCTCACCCGATGAGGTTCGACTGTGACCATCATTCTCTGTGACGATCGTCGTCGCTGTAATATGAATGTTCTCCGTCGATGACGCTTCCGGTTTAATAACAATTCCAGAATTAATATTCGCCGTGGTGATATTGGCTTCATAGATTGGCTGATTTTGCGCGTCATAGCCTACAAAGGTCAGATCGACGGATGCACCATCGCTATCAAATACCTCGACACCTGCCGGAATATTGGACAGCAGAACCGTAACCGACTCTGAGTGATCATTCGGGTTATCTGGTAACTCGCCAGAGATGACACTAAAGCCCAACTCTACTTGACCATTCTCATCGATATTAGTCTCAATACCTCTTACATTGCCGTCATTAAACTCATGCCAGATCCCTGATTTATCATTAAGCTCAATAAATGGTATGTCAGCTACGCCTTTCACACCGACGATCACTGTTTTGCTGCCTAGTGACAACATATCTTCGGCAACCCCACTAGATAACGATGCCGTATCTTTTACGATACCTTCAACGTTGAAAGTAAAGTCATCATTGCTGTGCAACGGAGGAAGCACTTCGACGTTGGCTAACTCAGATTCTGGCACTTCGTAATAGAGTACATTGCCGCTTGAATCGGTCACTTCCACGATTTGGCTTGGGTTTGCTGAATCAAGCCACACTAACGTAACGCCATCAATTGAGAAGTCAGAAATACGCACAAACAGTGCTTCAGAACCATCTAAATCCGCAGACGGCTTCATGGTAATCACTTCACTTAACTGAAGTGGATCATGATCCGTAACAGGATTGACGGTATCTTGAGTTCGAGCGTTATCCTCAAAGACATTGATTCGGTTGACCGTAAAACTACCTGGGTCCGCGATTGGGTTAACATCAATGATGATAGTTTCTGTCTCTGAACGTGCCGTTTCCTTCCCTGATAACGGATTATTGTTTTCTGTTGTAATCGCGGTTACATCAATCTTGATTTCGCCCGAGAAATTATCGATTGGGTCAATTTGAACGTCACCAATTCGGCTGGCATCTACGAGATAAACACCACCAGTTTGTGGAATCGCACTACCATCCGAATATACTAACTCTGCGTTACCTTCCCCTTGTGTAAAGACGAGCTCGTACACTATATCTTCAGGATTACTAGTATCCTGAGTTTCCGCCGTGATATTAAGTGCGACGTTGTTTCCGTCTTCATCGACAGAATAGTTAAACTCGCTGCTCGTCGTCCAAGTCGCAATATCTGCAACGGCAGCAACTTCAATGTCTAAACGACCATTAATCGTATGATCTGGCGTACCATTGTTAAGAATTTCCACACGGATACGAGGATCGATACCAGAAGCATCGGTTGATGTATGACGATCTGGTACGAAGTACAAGTTATCTAACGAGACAAGCTCACCATTGAATGACTGCTCGACATTTGATGTGTCGAGAACAACCGTATTGCCCACAGATGTTAATTCAATGTAGTTGCCACTACCGTCTCGGTAGTAGAACGTACCGTTGTGAGTATCAGCATCTCGAATAGTGATGTCACCTAAGCTCTCGTTACGGTCGATATCATGTAAATTGATAACCAAATCGACTTTCGCCGGGTTAACATCCAGCGTCGACAAGTTGTCCTGAGTATTTGCAGAGTCAACGCCCACAACGATACCATCACGCCCTTGGTCCTCGAACGCAGTAACGGTAGACGTGTCAATTTGCGCATTACGGTCTCTTATCGAGATATCCACATCGGCATCTGCGATATCGCCATCACCATCGGTTGCAACAACGTTGATGGTGAAATCAATCGAGTCGGTTTCGGTATGGTCAAGATCGTCATTCGGACGGAATGACACACTGCCATCAGTTCGAACAACCAAACGACCAATTTCAGTATCCACTCCGTCAAGAACCTTGTGAACAAATACGACTTGGTCGCTGCCGTTCAAATCGACAGAATCGGAATCAACACCGTTTTGCTTAAAGTAAATGCCTGAATCATCAGCCGAAAATGAAGTTATTTGTGCGCCGTCAGCACCAAGATCGTCATCACCTTCTACAGGGTCTTGGAATAAATGAACCGTGCGGCTGCCTTGCCCCTCAACACGCGAAATAGATGCATCGTACAAGGTTGGAACATCATCGGTAATCGTCACTGGTAAGTTAATACCGGCCGTATCGCCATCGACATCGGTCGCGAAGACTGGGAGATTAAGTATGAGTGTATCTTCGCCTTGGGTTGAGTGGTCTAGCGCACCCTCAAGCGTAAACTTGTAAGAGCCGTCAGCGTTCAAAACTAGCGTGAACACTGAGTTACCATCAGGTGTTTGACCTTGATATGTAAAGTTGTTGTTGCTTACCGCGGTTTGAACTAACGTCACCGCAAAACCACCTGAAGTGACTCCTGGTATCGGGTTAGAAGTAAGATCCAACTGATAAGAGACAACGGTATCTGCCCCTTCCACCGTATCGAAATTGCCCGTTGCTTCTAGGCTGTCTTTGTTGGTTGCCTGAGAGCCGTTGGCAAGGTCATCCTCATCAACAGCCAAAGCATCTGCTGATTTAATTTCGGGAATGTCATCAACCACGGTAATTGGAAGATTCAGTGATGATGACGTGTCACCATCAAAGTCTGTTACTGTAATTGGAATATCAATGACAAGGTTGTTTTCACCTTGAACAGCGTCATGGTCGATTGGTCCCAACAGCTCAAATTGGTAGCTGTCGTTATTCGCATCAAGAGACAACGTGAAGATCTTAGTTGATGTACCAGTAATCACCGCTTCGTAACTGGTTACACCACCAACCGAGCTCACCACATTCAACTCTATGCTGCTGCCGTTTGAAGTTAAGCCAGACACAACCGCATTGAGGTCAGAAACTTGGTAGCTGACAATCTCATCCGCACCATCAACGACATCAAATCCACCAGTCAATACCGTTGAATCGCCACTTGTCGTGTCTGAGCCACCAGCAAGATCATCTTCATCTACCGTTTGCTGGCTAGAGTCTGTCAATTTCACAATCGCTGGAACATCGTCCACAACCGTGATTGGCAAAGTGATGTTGCTTGATACATCACCGTCAAAATCGGTCGCGTTGACTGGGAAGTTGATGACTAACGAGTTTTCATCGTTACCTGCAGGATGATCAAGTGCACCCAACAGTTCAAATTCATAGCTGTCTGCTGAACCATTTAGCGTCAGTTTAAAGACGGTATCCGTCGTACCTTGTACATAAGCTCGGTACTCAATCACACCGTTTGAATTTGAAAACTCAACCAATTCAAGCGGCTGACCACCTGAGGTAAGTCCAGATACTGGTGATGTTAAACTATCCAATTGGAAGCTAACGATAGAATCAGCACCATCGGTAACCTCAAAATTGCCACCAATGATATTGGATTCTGGCGTGTCGTCCGAACCTTGGCTTGGAATATCATCCTCATCCACAGACAAGGTACTATCAGAGCTAATAGCATCAATGGTTGGCTTGTCATCTACGATGGTCACTGGCAAGGTCGCAGTGATGGTATCGTTGTCGCCATCTGTAATCTTCACAGGTAGATTCAACAAAATCTCATCAGAGTTAACCGCGTGATCTAACTGACCAGATAACTCAAAGTCGTATTTACCATCTTGATGAAGTGTCAGCGTAAAAACAGTCACTCCGCTCGGAGTTTGTCCCACGTAAACAAGCGCGTCAGCAGTTGAAGCACTAACGTCTTGAGAAAGCGTGACGTCTTCCCCACCCGATTTCAGATTCGGGATAGGATTTGAGCTCAGATCCAATTCGAAAGCATCAATACCATCTGCGCTGGTTACTTCAAATTCACCCGATACCGTTAATGGCTCTTTAGTGCCATCAGAACCAAGAGGTAAGTCATCTTCGTCGACACGTAGACTTTCGATATTGGTAACAACTGGAACATCGTCCACAACGGTAATTGGCAATGTGAAGGCTGGTGAAGTATCACCATCATTATCTGTCGCCGTCACAGGGAGGATAATAACAATCTCGTTTTGCTGATTACCATCTGGATGATCAAGCGGCTTCTGTAAATCGAACTCGTAGGTGTTGTTCGTTGCATCCAACGTCAGTTCGAAAACCACTTCAGCAGGATTGCCAGCAACACCTTGGTATACGTTCACGCCATTTGCGCTAGAAGACAGAACTAAGGTGATAGCATCACCATCTGAAGTCAGAGAAGCAACAGGCGTGGTCAGGTCACTCAGCTGAATAGAAGCAACTTGGTCAGCACCTTCGGTGATATCAAAGGTACCTGAAATAACAGTATCTTCTGCACTTGCAGCATCAGTACCTGCTGGTAGGTCATCTTCATCAACGGTTTTTTCGCTGCCTGCTAGTAAACCATCAATGGTCGGAACATCATCCACAACCGTAATTGGTAAGGTGATGTTGTTCGACACGTCTCCATCAAAGTCAGTCGCGTTTATCGGCAAATTGATGACCAGTTCATTTTGGCCATCAGCATTTGGATGATCGAGAGGAGCAAGCAAATCGAACGTGTAGCTATCATCAGAAGCATCAAGGGTCACACGGAATACTGGTGTCGTCGTGCCATCAATACGAGCTTCGTAAACTGAAACGCCACCTGCGTTTGATACTTCAACCATAACCAGAGATTGACCACCAGAGGTCAGGCCTTGTACTGGCATCGTTAGGTCAGAAACACCATACTCTACAATGCCATCAGAGCCATCAGTCGCGATGAAGTTACCGGCAATGCTGTTCGACTGCGTACCATCAGATCCAACTGTTGGGATATCGTCCTCATCAACCGTTTGTACACTGGTTGCTTCAATGCCACCAAGTGTCGGCTTGTCATCAACGATCTTGACAGGAATTGTCTCAGCAGACGTGTCGCCATCAAAATCTGTTGCGATAATTGGGAAGTTCAGCGTTAACTCGTCGCTATCAACAGCATGGTCGATTGGCCCTTCAAGCGTGAAGTTGTAAGAGCCATCATTATTCACTGTCAGTGTAAAGACCGACTCAGTGCCTGCTGTTGCTTGGTAGGTAAAGCTGCCATCAGCGTTTGCGGTTTCAGTCAGCGTGACCGCCACGCCTTGTGATGTAAGGCCATCAACTGGTGTTGCAGAAGCATCAAGCTGATAGCTCACCACTCGGTCAGAGCCTTGCGTGGTGGTGAAGTTGCCATCGATTGAAATCGGGTCAGTTTGGTCTGAGCCAATCACGCCTAAATCATCTTCATCAACGGTAATCGCATCAACATCGGTAATGGTCGGCTTATCATCCACGATGGTGACTGGGATCGTTTCTGTGGTGGCATCACCATCAAAATCTGTCGCGATGATTGGGAAGTTCAGCGTGAGCTCATCACTACCTGTTGCATGGTCAATTGGACCTTCAAGCGTGAAGTTGTAACTGCCGTCGCTGTTCACCGTCAAGGTAAATACGGCTTCTGATCCTGCGGTAGCGGTATAGGTGAAACTGCCATCCGCATTCGCGCTTTCCGTCATTGTCACCACTACCCCGTGTGAGGTTAAGCCATTAATAGGGTTAGAGGACGCGTCTAACTGATAACTCACAACATGATCAGAACCCGTCGTGACAAAGTGACCATCAATCGACACGGACTCGTTTTGATCAGAGCCAATCGTAGCCAAGTCATCTTCATCCACGCTGATCGCATCAACATTAGTGATGCTTGGCTGATCATCAACAATAGTGACAGGCAGTATTTTAGTTGAAGTGTCGCCATCAAAGTCTGTTGCGATAATCGGGAAATCGATTTGTAGGCTGTCGCTGTTCATCGCATGGTCTAGTGGACCTTGCAGAGTAAAGGTGTAGCTGCCATCTGGCTTCAGCACTAATTCAAATACGGCATTGCCATCTGCTGTGGCAGTGTAAGTAAAACTACCATCACCGTTTGCCGTCTCAGCAAGCACAACAGGTTCACCTTGAGAAGTTAACCCTGCTAGAGGATCCGCGGTTGCATCAAGCTGGTATTTAACAACGCTGTCCGAGCCTTCTGTCGTACTAAACGAACCAGACATAAACGCATCATCGTTTTGGTCTGAGCCAATTGTGGCGAGATCATCTTCGTCTACTGTCAGTGGAACAACGTTGTCGATGCTTGGAACGTCATCAGTAATGGTGACTGGAATGGTCGCAGTAGTCGTATCACCATCAAAATCCGTCGCAATGATTGGGAAGTTCAGTACTAACTCATCGCTGTTTAACGCATGGTCGACCGGCCCTTCCAGACGGAAGTTGTATGTACCGTCTGCATTCACATTCATGGTGAAGACAGGGTTACCATCCGCGGTAGCAACGTAAGTAAAGCTGCCATCGGCATTCGAAGTCTCTGCCAGAGTAACTGGCTCGCCTTGAGAAGTTAAGCCTGCAACAGGATCAGAAGTTGAATCAAGTTGGTAGCTCACCACACGGTCTGAGCCTTGGGTAGTAGTAAACACGCCTTCAACAAACACAGCGTCACTTTGGTCTGAGCCAATACCTGATAAATCATCTTCATCCACAGCCAGCGGCACGACATTATCGATGATTGGTGCATCATCCGTGATCGTGACTGGAATAGTTGCCGTAGCCGTATCACCATCAAAATCGGTGGCAATAATCGGGAAATCAATGGTTAGGCTGTCGCTGTTGGCCGCATGGTCGATTGGTCCTTGAAGCGTAAAGTCATACGTACCATCAGTTGCGACGTTTAGGGTAAAAACAGGATTGCCGTCTGCGGTCGCGACGTAGGTAAAGCTGCCGTCACCATTCGCGGTTTCAACTAAGGTAATCGCCTCACCTTGAGACGTCAGGCCCGCAACAGGATCGGCTGTTGAATCCAATTGATAGCTCACCACTCGGTCAGAGCCTTGAGTGGTGGTAAACGCGCCTTCAACAAACAGATCGCCGCCTGGGTCTGAGCCCACACCGCTAAGGTCATCTTCATCGACACTTAACGCATCAACCGCTGTAATAGTCGGTACATCATCAACAATCGTGACTGGAATGATTTCAGTTACTGTGTCGCCATCAAAGTCGGTGGCGATAATTGGGAAGTTTAGTGTCTGCTCGTCACTATCAACCGCGTGATCAATTGGTCCTTCTAACGTGAAGTTATATGTGCCATCAGTATCTACTGTCAGAGTAAATACTGGGTTGCCACCCGCAGTCGCTTCATAAGTGAAACTACCATCACCATTTGCGATTTCTGTCAGTGTGACAGCCACGCCTTGCGACGTTAAACCGTCAACCGGTGTTGCAGAAGCATCAAGTTGGTAACTCACCACTCGGTCAGAGCCTTGTGTGGTAGTAAAGTTGCCATCAATAGAAATTGGATTGCTTTGGTCTGAGCCAATTGACGCTAGATCATCTTCATCAACCGTAATGGCATCCACGTCAGTAATAACTGGCTTATCGTCCACGATCGTCACTGGGATCGTGGCGTTTGTGGTATCGCCATCAAAGTCTGTTGCGATGATTGGGAAGTTCAGCGTTAACTCATCGCTATCTACCGCGTGGTCGATTGGCCCTTCAAGCGTGAAGTTATAAGAGCCATCGGTATTCACTGTCAGCGTAAAGACCGCTTCAGTCCCCGCTGTCGCCTCGTAAGTAAAGCTGCCATCGCCGTTTGCGGTTTCAGTTAGCGTGACTACCACGCCTTGCGATGTGAGTCCAGCCACTGGTGTTGCAGACGCGTCAAGCTGATAGCTCACTACTCGGTCAGAACCTTGTGTGGTGGTGAAGTTGCCATCGATTGAAATCGGGTCAGTTTGATCCGAACCAATCGTGCCTAAGTCATCTTCATCAACGGTAATCGCACCGACATCGGTAATGGTCGGTTTATCATCCACGATGGTAACAGGCAGTACGATTTGGCTTGTGTCACCATCGAAATCGGTAGCAATAACGCTAAAATCAAGGGTTAAGCTGTCGCTATTTGCCGCATGGTCGATTGGACCTTGCAGCTCAAAACTGTACGAGCCATCAGTATTCAAAATTAATGTGAAAACTGTACTGCCATTTGCCGTTGCGCTGTAGGTGTAACTGCCGTCTGCATTTTGCGTTTCGGCAATGGAGACGGTTTGCCCTTGAGATTGCAGGCCATTTAAAGGATCAGCGTTTACATCCAACTGATACTGTACGACGCCATCAGAGCCCTGAGTCGTCGTGAACTGACCTTCAACCAACGTTGGCTGTGATTGGTCAGAGCCTACCGAACTTAAGTCATCTTCATCGACGGTAAGAGCAACAACGTCGTTAATGGTTGGCACATCATCAGCAATGGTTACCGGTAGAACAAGTGAACTGGTGTCACCGTCAAAGTCCGTTGCGACAATAGTGAAGTCTAGAGTTAAGCTATCGCTACCCACAGCATGATCGATTGGGCCTTCAAGAGTAAATGAATAAGAACCATCAGGGTTCACTTGTAAGGTGAAGATAGCGTCCCCTTCTGCCGTTGCAGAATAGGTAAAGCTGCCATCTGAGTTGGCTGTTTCCGTCAGAGAGATAGATCGACCCTGTGATTCCAACCCATTGAGTGGATCAGTGACGCTCTCTAATTGATAACTTACAACTCGGTCTGAGCCCTGAGTCGTCGTGAAACTACCTTGCGCGAGCACAGAGTCGCTTTGATCAGAGCCGATGCTTGATAAATCGTCTTCATCGACGGCTAGCGCATCAACGCCATCAATCGTAGGAACGTCATCTTGAACTTGAATGACAATTTGCGCCGCTTCTGGTGTGTTCGAACCTTCAGTAATCGAGGAGCGGTCGCCATCCGCATCTACCGCGTAAACTGGCAGTGAGAAAGTGAGCGAGTCATCGTTAGCACCCGTATGGTCGAGTTGCTCATACAAGTTGAATTGGTATTCGCCCAATGCAGGGGCATCAATCGCCACATCAAATACTGTGATACGCACGCCATCCAGCTCGATGAAGCCCTCGTAAGTACGCACGCCGTTACTCTCGGACGCTAGTTCAAGTTGGACAACCTGCCCTTGAGATTGGAGTTCACCACCAACATTAAACTCTGTAGGTTCCAACTCATAGTGATCAATGATGTCACTACCGACCGCTGTCGTGATCGACCCAGAGCCACTTGTTACTACCGCGCCTTCCTGTGAACCCTGGTCAACCCCCGCCTCGTCTAAAGACAATCCCGTCACGTTTGCAATCACCGGATTATCGCCATCAAGGATGCTCATCGTAAAGGTGTTACTTGCCGTATCTTGGTCGAAATCGACGATTGTGGTTGGCAAAGAGAGCTCAATCGTATCTTCACCGTTTGTTTGTTCTAACGGCTTAAATTGCTCAAATTGGTAGGTACCATCAGTATTCAGACTGATGGTTAAGACGGTTTCATTCGAGCCAGCAATGGACAAGGTGATAGTGCTGCCGTCTTCAGAGAGTACCGCCTCTGTTGCCTGATTATCACTCAATAGGCCATCAAATTGACTAAGTCCTTCTTGATTAAATGTGACCGTTGCCAATTGATCACTACCAATATCAACAAAGGTGCCAGTAATCGGAGTAGAAGAAGATTCAACGTTTTCGAAAGTAACGTTTTGCGGCGCCGGATCATCGCCATCAATAACGGTTGTCGTGAAATCGATAGGTGCTTGAATACTGTTACCACCAATATCTGCGCCTGTAATGTCAAAAGCAATATTGATTTGATCACCGGAGATGGAAACTTGACCATCAGCAACAGACGCGACATGGTCAATGCCCTGGCTAATCGTGGTAACGACCTCTAACTCTAAATTACGGCCTAAAGATGTCGCTTCGATCTCTATACGAAGCACTTCGTTACCTTCTTGAGTGCCGATAATGGCATTTTGCGCTTCGTCATAAACGAACGCCACTGACTGATCAGCAGAGGTAATATCACTATTTAGCTCGGTTAACAGAGACTCTAATGAGGACGTTTCAGGTACAAATGAAGCGGTATCAAGTGCGAGATCCCCTGCTTCAATCAGCACACTAGAAGAAATGGTTTGCGGGTAGCTTGATAGAGAAATTGAGCCTTCTGTTACGCTAGATTGCAATGATTGTCCGCCATCGGCAAAGATAGTGACATCTAAATCATCAGCTTCATCGCGTTCTTCTACACCGCTACGAGTCGCTGACGTCTCAAAAAAGGTGGAGGCAAGTACTTCCGGATTATTATATTCAACGGTCACATAGCCAGCATTGGCTGAGCCTTCAGCGCCAGCACCAGCAGCCGTTGCTTCCAAAATAGCAGTCGGGTCAGCACCATCTAAAATGGCCTGTTGGATAGCCGCGACATCATTAGCGTCAAAGTTAGCACCTTCGATAGCTGTTGGATCGAAAGTAACTTGGCCATTAACTGGAGATTGCAGTAAGGTTTCTGGTTGTTCAAAAGAAGGTTCTGGAAGGCACGCGACACAATTAGCATCAACCAGATACAGCTCATTATGTATCTGTACATCAAGAGAAGCGTTATTTTCAGTAATGATCACTTCGCCAGATATTAACTCATCCCCCGCTTTTATAGACCTGACTTTTCCATCCAGACCTAAAACCAAGACTTCACCTTTGACAGCATTTACAATCGCGTTCTGCGGCACGGTTTGCGTACTCATCTGACCTCCGCTAATGGCCTACGTTTCCCATTAACCTTTTTAGATAGTTTTTAAATGATTTAGTGCGGCATACTGCACACCTTTAGACGATTAGACTAAGTATCAACTCATTAAACAATCGATAAATGGCGCACTAATGAGCAAAGTAAGTAAAACTTACTAGTAGTCACAGAAATGTGACACATGTCCTAACACCGCAATATCGATTAATTATATGAAATTGATATCTTATTCCGTATAAGTGTAGTCGTTTTAAAAAAGAAGATAGATGAAAACGCTCAGCTAAACGCCAAACTACCGGTTGCAATCAATAATGGAAGAAAAGCAATAAGAATGTTGTATACACCTGAACGTGATGACAACTTAATCAATATTGGTGACGAGAAAAACGTGACGATTAAATATTGAATGACATAAATCGTTGGACAAAATATAACCATGAAAATGTGGCTCACAATATGAATTCCCGAGCACCACGAATTCGGCTTTGTCCTGATATACAGTAAAAAAAATACGAGCAAGCTAATAAGAAAATACATAAACATCACACTTGAAAATAATTATCATTTTCAATCATATGTAAATATTCCCCCACTTTCAATGATGTGAGAGCTATTAATACCATCGTTATTATCAATCAACACAATAAGTAAAATTATCAGTAATTCCCTTCCTAAACGTTTGCGTAATCGCTAACCTTCTCTTAACCTTGATTTGAGGCTTTTATCACGGTTTTTCCATTGATATAGTGCGTCCATACAACAAAAAAGACCATTCGAGGCATGGAGCTTCCTCATTAATCTCAAGATGAGAAGAATTGGTACCGACAAAATTCGGCAGATTTTAAGAGGGTCAAAAAATGGACATGAATATGGTTGAGATTTTAGGTTATGCAGCTTCAATCATGGTCGCAATTTCGCTAACTATGAAAGATATTGTTAAGCTTCGTATCCTTAACTTTATTGGTTGTGCGCTATTTACTGCTTACGGACTAATGATTGATTCTTGGCCTGTAGTATTAACTAACGGCTTTATTGCTTGCGTTAATATCTACTTCCTAGCAAAAATGCAACAGGAAAAAAAAAGCCTAGAATCTAGAGCCTAAAAAGCAATAGCATTCGAACAATAAAAGCCCGCGAATGATAAGATCGCGGGCTTTTTGCTTTTAATGCGCTCTCATTTTCTGCACATTCATCAATAGCTCTAGCGAACCCAGTTAAGTGCTAATGTTTCTCGACGAGAGAACATGTCTACATGCGATGAGATTATCGCCTTCACTGTGCTCAGTTTCTCTTCGGAATCCGCCTCACAAATAATGGTCAAGCTAGACTCGCAAAGAGCAAACTCCGCTTTTCCCGTCGGAAATGTCACCAAACCGCTGTTTTCATTCCAAGTAGCAGGAACCTTTCGTCCAAAATGCCGACAAAGTGTCACTAAGTATTTGTCAGCGTGTTCGCTATCTATTCGGGTGCTTTCTTTAATCATGAATTTACTCGTGTTTTGAAGCGCCCCCTCTCGGGAGCCCTATTAGAATTGATAAGCAGCAGAAAGTTTGAAGTTGCGACCCGGCTCGTAGTCATCAAGCGTGAAGCCACGTGCAGTACCCGAACGAGACGCATGAGAGCTGTACAACTCGTCAAATACATTATCAATACCAAAGGTCACCGACAGTCCATCAATATCAGACGGCACCCATTGAGCATATAGATTATGTACATCATAACTTGCTTTCTTTGGCTGACCATCAAAGACGTTGTCTTCCTCTAGAACAAACATTGAGTTCCACCCGAAGATCGTTTCTAAAGCGTCTGACTGGTAATCCAAAGTTAGAGCAATACTATCACCCATATCAATGCTACGCCCATTACCCCCAGCAACAGGGCCACCAGTATTCTTGTTTTTGGTGTCCGACTTAGAGTAAGAAAGTTTGCTGTTAAACTTGTCGTAGCCATAAGAAGCACTTGCCTCAAAGCCTTTAATCTCGACATCACCTAAGTTGTAAATCAGGTAAGTTTGAGTCGCGTTTTGGTACTGGTCTGCAATGTAATCATCAATTTCCGTTTGGAATGCCGTAATATTCGCTCCAAAGAAATGCTTATCAAAGGTTTTATCAAAACGGACACCACCCTGTGTGTTCAACCCCGTTTCTGGCTTTAGTCCATCCTCTAAAAATGCAACGTCTTGGTAAGCAATAAAGGTTTCCATCAGCTCAGGGCCTTTGAATAGAGAGCGTGCGCTCGCAAACAACGTCCAATCCTGAGTGACTGCCCATTCTGCTGCTAGGGCCCAGGTCACATCATCATAGTTACTCGTCCCCGTTTCAGCTTCACGTTTGTAATCATCAAAACGCATACCTGCGGTAACAAAGAAAGCATCAGAGAAGAAGAACTGGTCTTCTACAAACAATGCGGTTGAAATGGCCGATTCATCCATGAACTTACGACTACCGTAGTAACTTGAAGATGTCTTATCCATGTAGTCGAAACCATAGGTGATTCGATTATCAAACTCACCTAACATAACATCCGACTGGAACTTACCATTCAAACCAAAGTTTTGGTTTTTAGCGGTGTTCTTCGATAAACGGTTCGAAGGCCAGCGAGGAGCCATAACGCTCTCATCCCGTTTAATTTCTGTCTCGGTATTATAAAGTGTGACGTTACCTTTATGCTGTTCGCCTCGCAGCTCGTAACTCAAGGTAACGGTATCTCGGTCATAATCCGTAGGGATAAGTAACTTGCTCGACAGGCTATTATTTGCACTACCAGACATATCAGGACGCGGACTGTAATCTCCACTGTCTCGGTACATGTCATAAGAGAGCTCAAAACGATGGATGTCATTTAGTTCATACCCTAGCTTAGCCAGAATGTTGTAAACATCACCTGCAGCACCATAGGTTTTATTGCCATCACCATCTTCAAAATCATCACGCGTAACGTAATGGCCATAAACCATCGCATCAATGTTTTCGGACAAAAGCCCGTACAGTGTCAACGAGCCTTGTTGGTTGTCGTTGGATGCATAACCGCCATAAACACGAGCGCCAAACGTTTCATCGTAACGAAGTAAGTCACGAGCGTCTTTCGTTTCAAAATAAACCGAGCCGCCTAAGCCATTTTGAGTCACAGAGTTATTACCTACCTGGATATCGGCAGATTTGAGAATGTCAGGGTTTAGCGTCAAGTTACCAATGTGATGGAACATGCTCGCATGCTGAGAAGCACCATCAAGACGAATGTCCAAATCGGTTTCGCTCAAACCACGAATGGTAATACGTTGATTCACAGAGTGTGTTCCACCAACATCCACACCGGGAATATCGCGCAGTAAATCAGACATATGATCCGCTTGCTTCAGTGACATATCGTCTGCAAACATCGACTCGGTATTGCTAGAAACTTTTGTTCCCCATACAACGACTTCTTCAAAATGTGACTCGGTATCTTGAGCTAAAACAGGGTTTGATAGCGCCATTCCCACTGCAAGGCAAAGGCTTGAAAGCTTGATAGATGAACAAGCAGGGCTTTCCATAACTTCACTCCTAAATATTAATGATAATAATTCTCAGGTATAATAAGCATGAGTTTTATAAATACAAAGGCGATTTGATTATGCGAAATCGCACAAGTGTTATGAGGAAGTGTCAAATGCAGGAAGTCACACCAAAACGAACTAGAATTGCCAAGATCGCTTTAACCCAAAAACTGGAAGCCACAGAAAAGCAGTGGATCGTCACGCAAGGTCAACCTTGTCAAACTCAACTGGCAGAAGGCAAATTCCTATCATATCAGTACAATGATCAAATCTTTGTTCATGGTGGACGTTGCCTAGAGCTTGTTGATTCACATATTGTTTCTACTGCACACGCCTCACTGTTGGTCACTATTCTTTTAGAAGGTAAGCTCTCGTTTGGCTACGACGATTTGCAATTTGATTTAGACGCAAGCGACGGCCCTAAAGGTGTCGTGGTAAACCTACTCAAACCTGCAAACTTTCGTCGTTCACTGCTCAAAGATAACCTCATTAATAAGATCAACATATTGGTTAAGCCCCAGTGGCTAGAGGCTCGCCTTGACCAAACCTGTCGTCATTGGTCCTTTTTTAACTCTCATCAGGCGTTTCATCCTCTAGAGCTTAACCAGGCGTTGTGCGAACTGGCTGAAACGCTGACAAGCCGAGAAACACCACAAGAATTCCAAGATAAGTTGGAAGTTGAAAGCTTGATCTATCAAATTTTGCATCAAGCGACTGAGCAAATCCCCAAGAACTTCAGTGCTAACAAAAATAACCATGAACGGCACACAGATGGTCGAATAGAGGATATTGTTAGCTATATAGAAACTCACCTTGAGCAAGAACTAGGCTTAGAAAAGTTGGCAAGCGTGTTTTCAATGAGCGTTTCAAACCTGCAGCGCCGATTTAAACAATCACTGAATATGACCGTAAATGGTTATATTCGCTTTCGTCGCCTTGAGATTGCGAGGCAACACTTGGAACGTGGCCTAGTGACGATCACGGAAGCGGCTTATGAAGCCGGATACCACTACCCTTCCAACTTCACCTGCGCTTTCAAAAAGGTATTTGGTGTACCACCGCATGAAGTGATAAAAGAGTAAAGAGGCCTCAGGTAACTGACTGTTATTTAGGAGTGTCTTATCCACAACATCGGTATATACTCGCCTTAAACGTTATGGAGGTTAAACATGAATATTGGTGCTGTCGCAAAGCTTACTGGGCTTTCATCTAAGTCGATTCGATTGTATGAAGATAAAGGGATCATATCTCCACCAGCGCGCAGTGACTCTGGCTATCGCGAATATTCAGATAATCATATTCAAGAGCTTAACTTAGTATCACGCGCAAAAAACGCAGGCTTTTCATTGCAAGAATGCAAAGAGTTTGTGCAACTTGCCCATAATCCCAACCGAAAAAGCAGCGAAGTAAAAGCAAGAACCATGGATAAGCTGAGAGAGGTTGAAGAAAAAATCGCGCACCTCATGGAGATCAAAACGCAACTTGAGGGTTGGGTTTCTTCTTGTCCGGGAGACGCTGAAAGCCGATGCCCAATCATAGACGAGCTCACCAAGTAAACTCGCCTATCTATCCTCATTGAGGAATCGCTTTCATTAAGCCCTGAGGTTGGATTAGTGGTAAGTACACATGCGCTTGCCGTTTAATTCGATAATATTAAACGGCGTTTCGTAGATATCCTCTAACGTAGACGCCTGAATCACCTCTTCCACCGCACCACTTGCCACAACTTTGCCTTGCTTAAGCGCCAATATGACATCCGAGTAGCACGCTGCGAAATTAATATCATGAATAACCACCACCATGGCTTTGTTCATGTCATGAGCTAACCGCTGGACCACTTTCATGATCTGAAGAGAGTGTTTGATGTCTAGATTGTTAAGTGGTTCATCAAGAAAAACGTAGTCTGTATCTTGTGCAATCACCATGGCAATAAACGCAAGCTGTCGCTGACCACCACTTAATTCATCCAAATATTTATCTTGGATACCTTGTAAATCTAGATAGTCGATCGCTTGTTCAATCACCGCATGATCTTCTTTGGTCAGATTTCCTTTGGAGTATGGGAAACGGCCAAAAGAGACCAACTCTTTAACGGTAAATCGCATGGTAATAGAGTTGGCTTGACGAAGTACCGCCAGCTTTTTCGCTAACTCTTTAGTGTCCCATTCCGCAATTTCCTTACAATCAATGATAACACTACCACCATCCCGCTCCGTTAAGCGCGAAGCCATAGATAACAGCGTGCTCTTTCCCGCGCCATTCGGGCCAATAATGGACGTCACTTTGCCCTTTTCAAACTGAGTATTGGCCTCATCAACCACTTTATTTGAACCGAAGGCCTTCGTTAATTTGTCTATCACTATCATATTTATACAACTTTGTTTTTCAGTAGTAGGTATAAGAAATACGCACCACCAATAAAGTTAATAACGACACTCAACGTCGTCTCAAAACTGAACACGTTCTCGATAATCCATTGCCCAGCCAGTAACGAGCTGATGGAGAGAAACGAACAACCAACCAATAGCGTTTTGTGTTGGTAACTTCGGAACATTTCTCGGCTTAAGTTGGTCACCAGCAAACCAAAGAACATGATTGGTCCCACTAGAGCCGTAGAAATAGCAATCAGAACCGCCGAGATAATGAATACATTTCGCGTCACCTTAGGTACGTCGACGCCCAAACTTTTCGCATTGTCTTGGTCGAGCCAAAACACATCTAAAGTGCGATGCATACTAAATAGCAACCAACATGCAAACATCAAAGCTGGTGCACTAAAGTAAACCAAATTCACTTTGACATTATTAAAGCTGGCGTAAAGTTTCGATTGAACGATTGCAAACGTATTTGGGTCCATCAGCAAAGAGAAAAATGACGCCGCATTGGAAAATAGCTGACCAAAGATCAAGCCGACCAATAGCAACGTAATCAAGTTCTTGCTTCCTTTAGAAAAGTAAAAACCAAACAACAATAACGAAAACGACACCATTACAATTACGGCAATCGCGAAATTGACGTACAAGTTAAGAACTAAAGTACTCAAACCACCAAAAATCAGCACGATCAAAATTTGCGTCAACACATACAACGCATCAAACCCCATGATACTTGGCGTTAAAATTCGGTTGTGCGTAATGGTTTGAAATACAAGTGAAGACTGAGCAATAGCCACACCCGCTAGCACTATCGCCACTACTTTAGGAACTCTACGAGATAAAAAATACTGGTAGTTGTCAGCCGTTAGCCCAATACCAATAAACAAACATGCAAAAAGTACCGCAATGCCACCTAGCAGTAGGATTTTCGTTGAATCACGCATGTTGCTTACCTCGCAACAACATCGCGATGAATACCACGCCACCCAATATGCTGATCACGATAGAGATTGGCATTTCATGAGGGAAGATAATCAAACGACTCACCAAGTCGCAACACAGCACTAAAGTCGCCCCATACATGGCCGTAAGCGGAATGTTCTTTTTGAGGTTATCACCATAAAAGTGACTAACGAGGTTCGGCACAATCAGACCAAGGAATGGCAGCTGCCCAACAATCATCACGACACTTGCCGACATGATGGACACCAACAGCACGCCAATCGTGACAACCTGCTGATAATTTAACCCCAAGTTAACCGCGAAATCTTTTCCGATACCCACGGCTGAAATCCTTGCGGCAAAAAGATAGCTGAGAATAGCCATTGGTACCGCGATGTACAGTAGCTCAAAGTCACCACGTAAGATGTTGGCAAAATTCGCTACCGTCCACGCGTTTAGACTTTGTAACGCATCGTATTTGTAAGCAATAAATGTAGTCATTGATTGGATGACATTGCCGAAAATAATTCCGACAAGTGGCACAAAGACCACACTCTTAAATTGAATGCGTTGAATAAAGAAAATAAATGCTAGCGTCCCAAACACCGAGATGCCGAATACGAGCCAAAGGTGATTGTCGTTACCAAAGAAAACCACGCTCAGTACGTAGCCCAGCATGGCACATTCGATCGTACCGGTTGTAGAAGGTGCAGCAAATCGGTTCTGGCTGATTTGCTGCATAATAAGGCCTGCAATACTCAAGCCAGCACCAGCGAGTAATATGGCAAATAAACGTGGTATACGGCTGGTAAAGAAAAGCTCCAACGCTTTCTCATCACCCGAAAATAACTGTTGGGGCGTCATGTTTGCCACCCCAACAAACAACGAAACCGTGCTTAAAACCACAAGGGTTAGCAATAACTTTTTCAAAGTTAACCTCTGCTATCTTGGATTACAGTTCAACGGTTTGCTTGATCTCACTTACCATTTTTTCTGTTGCAGTCACACCAGACATCGACAAGTACCACGCGTCCACATCTAAATAAGTGATTTTGTGATTCTTATATGCGGCGGTTGCTTTGACTAAGTCGTTATCCATGGACTTACGAATATCGTTATCTGGCGTGCCTTTTAGCGAATTGCGGTCAACTACGAGTATATTTTTCGGGTTAGCTTCACGAATAAATTCATAAGAAATAACATCTCCGTGAGTGCCCGTTTTCACGTGTTCAACCGTTTCCAAGAAACCGAAATCGTTATAAATCACACCAAATCGCGATTGAGATCCAAACGCACTGATGTTGTCACCCATGCTTAAAATCGTTAACGCATCATTGTTATTTGATTGATTGTAGTCACGGATTGCTTTGAATTGAGCATCTAGCGCTTCAATTTTCTGCTCTACTTTTTCTTCGATATCGAAGATTTTACCAATATTGCGCCACTGTGCTTGCGTACCTTCCCAGTAACCTTGATTCTCTTTCGCAGCAAAAACGACCGTAGGAGCAATTTCACTCAGCTCTTCATATTTCGCAGACGCTCGCGGACCAACCAATATCAAATCCGGTTTTTGCATGTAAATGGTTTCAAAGTCAGGTTCAAACAAACTACCCGCAGAGGTGTAGTTATCTTTGCTGTATTTTGAAAGGTAGCTAGGCAGATTAGAAGAGTTAGAGACTGCAACAGGATCGATACCAAAGTTGTCCAGCGCATCTAGCGGTCCAAAGCCAATCACAACCACGCGTTCTGGTGATTGTTCTAGCTCGGTTTGACCCATGTAATGGTCAATCACAACCTTAGCAGCGAAAGAAGGAGAAACAGTAAATAGCGACAGCAAAGCCGCACCGACGAATTTTTTCATTTTGTTAAGCCTTAATGAGATCTATTATCATGCGCGTTCGCAATATAACGTTACTCTTTACTGCATTCAACAAAATTTAAGGTACTTTACATTAGTTACGCTTATTCGAGCTTCAACTATATCAAAGACTTATAAAAACCATTCATTGCAATATCTAGGTGTATCATTCATGCGCTTCGATAAATGCTTTGAGTGCAGGCTCATCAATAATCTCCAACCCGTTTTCCGTTTTTGCAATCAATCCCTTTTCAATCAAATCTTTAACTGCACGTCGATAAACACGACCAGAAGTACCAAATCGCTCAGCTTCTTGATTCACTTTGTCAAAGCCACCGAGCAATGTGTTGGTTTGATTACGGACGAAAAGATCATACGCAATATTATAAGTAATGGGATGCAATAACCGATTGGTATAGATATCCATAGAGTCTTGATAATCTTCGGCCAACGCTGAAGCAAAGAACACCATCATTTCTGGATGCTTTTGTAGCGCTTCAGTTAGTTTTTGGATGCAGATGACATCAACCTGCATGTGCTCATCTGCAATCACATTCCATTGGCAAGGAGTCTGAGTGAAGTACTCCATTTCACCATAGATATGGTAGTCGCAGTTTGCCTCTCCTAATTGAAAGCGTCGCCCATTCGCGGCCAATATACTCATTGACACTCGACCTACCGGCACAACATATAAATACTGAAGTTGCTCACCTTGACGGAGAATTTCTTCCCCAGCATCAAAGTAACGCGTACTAATTTGACACTGATAGATCATCTCACGAAAGGCAACGCTCTTTTTTTCAAGGTATGTTTTGAAGCGGCCAGTTGGATACGGGCTGATTTTCATTCTCTGCTCTCTCAGAAAAGTTACTGATAACTATCTCAGGTGGATTGTACCCCGTAACACCAAATAAAAAAGCGACAGTGGCCTGTCGCTTTACATTCATTGATTTATAAGAGTTACTGAAGTTAGTACGGACTATCTCTGAGCAATCAACGCTTCTAGCGCCGTCATTGCAGCAAGCTTCTCACCTTGCATCATTACTTTCGCTTCATCAACGTACTGGCCAACCCCTTCTTTCACATCTTGTTGATACAAAACGACGTTATTTAAGATCGAAGCCACATGAAGGCCACGTAATCGGCCAACGGCAAACAAAGCTGAGGTTTCCATATCGGCACCTAAGACGCCCTTCTTGTTCCAGTATTGGCATATCGCATCTTCGTCATCGGTATAGAAACTGTCGTGAGAACGTACCACACCGAAATGATAACGCGCCTCTTGTACTGACAGGTAACGCTCAACTTCCTTTAATAAGGAAAAGCTTGCGTACGCCGGATAAGCCGAATCCACATACGCTTTGGAGCCGCCTTCATCTCTTACCGCACCTTCGGCAATGATTAGCTCGCCAAGCTGAATCCCAGATTGCATCGCACCTGCCGATCCGACACGTACCACATGAGTTACGCCGCACTGTTTTAGCTCTTCAACTGCGATGATCATCGATGGGGCGCCGATACCTGTGCTGCATACTGAAACAGGCTGGTCTTTGTATTTGCCAGTAAAAACACGGTACTCGCGATTTTCCGAGATCATTTCTGCATCATCCAATAATGCGGCAATACGATTAGCTCGGTCTGGCTCACCACATACAATGACGAGAGGAGCGACTTGTGTTTCATCAACACCAATATGAGGTTGTTTCGCCATTTTTCGTTCCTTAAGCTGCAGCTTGAGCTAAGGTTTTATCGCCATTGCGCTTGGCGCTACGGGCCCATTCACGCGTACCATTGGCAGCAATGAACATCAAAATCGCATACTGAACAGACATCGCATAAACACCCTGTGTCGCGTAGATACCAACACTGATGATGTTAATCACAACCCAAAGAATCCAGTTTTCCACATATTTACGTGTCATCAGAATTTGTGCAACAACAGAAAGTACTGTCATGGTTGCATCCCAAAACGGGAACGCATCAGGTTCAAGTACCGGATCAGCCAAACCTGCACCAAAGAGATTCAAGCTATCAACAGCAATGTTTGCTAATGCAAAGAAAAAAGGGTCGATGTAGATGGTTAACAACGCGATAGACACAACGCCAATAGAAGCAGTGGCGATGAGTTTGTGTTTGTTTAACCAGCGTACTTCCAGCGTTTCACCTTCCGCGTTTGGACGAGTCCACGCATACCAACCGTAAATGTTCGCACAGAAGAAAAACAGTTGAAGAAGTAATAATCCGTATAACTGAATTTGGAAAAAGATAACGGCAAAAAGAGTGACATTCAGCAAACCGAATAAGTAGTTGATGGTTTTTTCTTGGCTAGCAAACCAAATGCAAAGCAATCCAAAAACCGTACCGAAAGCTTCGATCCAACTCATTGCGTAACCGCCGCCAATTGGAATGTTAACCAGGGTGTTGTTTATATCGAGTAAGGCAAGTAGGTCCATGTCGATGTCCTTTATTATTTTGTTTGGGAATATGCCTATATTAGGGCGTGACACCTAACAAAAAGGAGGACATTTGTCCCCCTCTTGATGCACTCGATCATAATTCAGTTCAATATTTGCTTGAAAGCAATAAATGACTCACTTGAACCGCTTGGAAATTAACGCGCCTAAGAATCCAAACCTAAATAGCGCTTTTTGAATGCGGAAGCTGATGCAAATAAAGCTGACGCCAAAAGTGTAATAACAAACCCAATTGCGTACTCGAATGCTTCATTCACCAAGAGCTGATAACAGCTCACAAAAAAAATCAGTATGACCGCAATAACATTAACTCGGTGAAACCAAGGATGCTTTACGGAGAACTTAGCGTAACCTTTTGATAACATTTAACTAATCCGCCAGACAACAATTAATATTTTTATTTATAATCAATGGTGATAGTAAGACTTTATAGTATAAAGAGAAACGACTTTTTTGATTTTTTAGCTCAACATCACAGGTCATCTAGTGCTGCTTGACTTTAATATCTTGACACTTTTTCGTTCAACTAAGGTAGGTTCTAATTGCACGACTTGCGCTTCTGTTGATTTATCATCCAATTTTCGGACAAGCGTTTCCACGGCAGCTTGCCCAAGACGGTATTTAGGCTGGTGAATTGTGGTGAGTGATGGTGACATGAACTTCGCGATATGTATGTCATCGTAACCGATGATTGAAATCTGTTCCGGGACTTTAATATTGAGCTCATTTGCGGCGTTAATCACACCCATCGCCATCATATCATTGGAAACGAAAATCGAGCTGGGTAAGGTGCCTCGCTGCGCCATTTTCATAAATGCTTGATATCCGCCTTCACATTCGAAGTCCGATTCAATTATCCAGTTAGCATTAAATTCCAAGCCAGCTTCGTTCATCGCACGTTTGTAACCTTCGTATCGCATTTGTGCTTGGTGTTTAATCAAAGGGCCGGTGATACATCCTATTTCTGTGTGGCCGCAATCAATCAGGTATTTCGCCGCTAGGTAACCGCCACGAAGCGAGTTATCTTGAATTTTGTCGCTCGTAAACAGCATCGGCCCCCAATCCATCACCACGACAGGGATATCAGGGTAACGCTCAAATACATCAATACGCTCCCCTTCTAGCGAGGAGCACATCAAGATCAAACCATCGACACGCTTTTGCAAAAGAGTATTAATGGATTGGCGCATACGTTCGTTATCACCTTCGGTATTGCATAAAATGAGGCTGTAACCTTTTTGGTAGCAGCTGCGTTCGACGCCTTTTACGACTTCGCCAAAGAATGGGTTGGTTGAGGTTGTCACTAGCATACCAATGGTTTTGGTACGATTGACTTTTAGGCTTCGCGCCAAAGCAGATGGCGCATAGTAGTTGAGTTCTTTTGCGGCATTATTAACGCGTTCGGAGATCTCTTCACTCACAAAACGCGTCTTGTTAATAACATGGCTCACTGTTGAAGTGGAAACCCCTGCCAGTTTTGCGATGTCTTTCATCGTCGCCATGTTATTACTCCTAATTAATGAGGCGTTTAAGCCCTATTGTGCTGCGAGAAACGCGTCCACCTCTTCGCGAGTTGGGATCGACGTCTGCGCGCCAAAGCGGGTCACAGAAATTGCAGCCGCCGCATGTGCAAACTTAATTGCTGATTCTAAAGGTAAACCCTCTAACAGGCCAGTGACGAATGCCCCATTAAACGTATCCCCTGCTGCGGTGGTATCGGTCGCGTCAACACGGAACCCCGGGATGAGCTCACCTCTACCATTTTGACTTATCCAAACACCCTTCGCACCGAGAGTGATCATGACAATTTCGATACCTTTGCTATGAAGCACATTCGCCGCTTCTTGCGCGCTGTCATTATCCGTTACCGTTACCCCCGTCAACACTTCAGCTTCGGTTTCATTTGGTGTAATGACATCAATACAAGCAAGCAGTTCGTCTGACAGTTCACGAGCAGGGGCTGGGTTTAAAATGACGTTAGTTTTTGCATCTTTCGCCACTCGCGCGGCTTTCTCAATGCCGCACATCGGCGTTTCCAATTGCATCAGCAGGTAATCCGCTTGGCGAATGCGTTCTAAATCTGGCTCAATCGCTTCTGCTGTCAATTTGGCATTCGCTTCTGCTGAAATACAAATGCTGTTTTCACCACTATCCGACACTTGAATCATCGCAATGCCAGTTGGGCAGTTTGGTTGCATCTTCACACCAGTGATGTCGATGCCGTCCATATTGAAGTTTTCACGAATATTGATGCCGAACGAGTCATCGCCTACACAAGCAATAAAGCCAATATCAGCCTTGAGTCGAGCTGCAGCAACAGCTTGGTTGGCACCTTTGCCACCTGGGATAACTTGATAGTTGCGACCATGTAGCGTTTCGCCAGGGCGAGGGAAAGAAGGCACTTGAAGAACATGGTCAGCGTTTACACTACCTAACACCACTAACTTATTCATACGGTTATCCTCGGTTCTGAATGAACCCTTTTTTTGAAAAACTATTTGGAAAATACATTAGATGACTTTAACTTCTCTCCTTAGCGAAGGAGTCACGATAAAAAGCCAAAGGCATCTATACCCTGCATTTTTAAGTCACTTGGGTATGTTTGCCCTCTCCTCCTAAACGACAGATATAAACGGAGGAGAGAGCAAAAATTAGGACGCTTTATTGAACGTCAAACTTATTTAGTCACTACTTTTAGTGGTACCGGAATGTATGCTTCTACTTTTTCACCTTTCAAGACTTTGTCAGCCGTTTCGACACCTAACGCGCCAATAAGATCTGGCTGCTGCGCGATGGTTGCTGCTAGTTTGCCACGGTTAACTGCCGCAATGCCGTCTTCCGTGCCATCAAAACCAACGATAACGACGTCTTTGCCAGAAGCTTGAACGGCGCGAAGTGCACCTAGCGCCATTTCATCATTCTGTGCGAACACCGCTTGTACATCAGGGTTAGCCGCGAGTAGGTTTTCCATCACGTTTAGGCCTTTAGTACGGTCAAAGTCTGCTGGCTGGCTCGCAAGAAGATCCATATCGCTGCCCTTCACGGCATTCATGAAACCTTCACCACGCTCGCGCGCCGCCGATGTGCCCGCAATACCTTCAAGCTGAATTACTTTTGCTTTTTCGCCAACTTTTTCCATGATGTAGTGGCCTGCCATTTCACCACCGATCACGTTGTCGGACGCGATGTGGCTCACGACTTCACCACGGCTTGCGCCACGGTCTAGTGTCAATACAGGGATCTTAGAACGGTTCGCCATACGAATCGCATTAGACACAGCATCAGAATCCGTTGGGTTGATAAGAATTGCTTTTACACCGCGAATACTTAAATCCTCGATGTTCGACAGCTCTTTGCTCGGGTCATTTTGCGAGTCCAGTACAATTAAGTCGTACCCCAATTCTTTCGCTTTAGCTTCCGCACCGTCTTTCATCGTTACGAAGAACGGGTTGTTTAGCGTCGAAACCACAATCGCCATCGTATCTTGGGCTTGTGCCGCTACTGATACAGTGGAAGAAAGAAGTGCAGCAGAGATAAGAGTTGCAAGTTTTTTCATCGTTCTAGTCCTTTGTGTAGGGTGAGCCAGCACACGCCCACTGGCTCGGTTTGTATTCAGGATTTAATGGTTATGGATTATTTGTTTTTGTTGTCTACCAGTACTGCGAGCAAGATAACCACTGCTTTGGCAATCATTTGATAGTATGAGGAAACGTCTAGTAGGTTAAGAGCGTTGTTTAAGAAACCGATAATCAGCGCACCAATTAGCGTACCCATGATACGGCCTTTACCGCCCATCAAGCTGGTACCGCCAAGAACAACCGCTGCGATAGCGTCTAGCTCGTAGCCCATACCCGCTGTTGGCTGCGCCGAAGACAGACGAGAAGTCACGATGATGCCTGCAAGCGCTGCCAGCATACCGCAGATTGCGTATACACCAATCTTCACTCGGTCTACATTGATACCAGATAGACGAGTCGCTGATTCGTTGCCACCTAGTGCGTAAACATAGCGACCAAAGCGAGTGTGGTTAAGTAGGTACCAAGCCGCAGCGAATACAACTACCATCAACCAAACAGGTACTGGAATACCTAGCGCGTAGCCGGTACCAAACCATGCAAACGCATCAGCTGTGTCAGTAAAACCTGTCGAGATTGGACGACCTTCGGTGTACACCATAGTCACACCGCGTAGTAACGTCATGGTAACCAGCGTAGCGATAAAAGCCTGTACTTTGCCCTTCGCAATGATGATGCCGCTAATTGCACCTAACGCTGCACCTGCGACTAAAGCAGTCGGAACCGCCACCAGCACCGGGACTTCAAGCGCAATCATGCTTGCCGCAAAGGCACCGCATAACGCCAGTACGGAACCAACACTCAAGTCGATGCCTGCGGTTAAAATAACCAGTGTCATACCTACCGCGATAATGGCATTCACTGAGGTTTGACGAAGAATGTTGAGAATGTTGTCGACCGTAAAGAAGTTCGGGTTCAAAAATGACACAACAACAATCAAAAAAATCAGTGCTATCAGTGATTTTTGCTCAATCAACCACTCTTTTGTGAACAACTTCTTGTTGCTAGCTTCGGTTGGTTTGCTCATGGTATTAGTACTCATGCTGCTTCCTCATTGATCTTTTTGCCTACGGCACAGGCGAGTAATTTTTCTTGATCGGCGTCTTTCGCATCGAATTCGCCAGTAATACGACCTTCATGCATAACCAGAATGCGGTCACTCATACCGAGCACTTCTGGCATCTCGGAAGACACCAAGATGATGCTCATGCCTTCGGCTTTGAACTTGTTGATGAGTTGATAAATTTCTTTTTTCGCACCGACATCGACGCCACGTGTTGGCTCATCGAGAATCAGAACTTTAGGTTTGGTCATTAACCCTTTCGCGATCGCCACTTTTTGCTGGTTACCGCCGGATAAGTTACCAATGATTTGGTCGCGCGTAGGGGTTTTGATATTAAATAGCTTGATAAAATCTTCCACGGCAATCACTTCATCGCTATGTTGGATTTGGAAGCCTTTAGTCAAATGATTGAGAGAACAAAGTGACATATTCTCCTTAACCGAGAGACCTAACACCAAGCCATCGCCTTTGCGATCTTCAGAGATATAAGCGATGCCATTTGCTAAGCCATCTTGTGGGCTAACTGGGTTAATGGTTTTGTTATCAAGGTTGATAACACCATGCTCACTTGGCAACGCGCCATAAATCACTTTCATCAGTTCGGTGCGGCCTGCCCCCATCAAACCAGAAATACCCAAAATTTCACCGCGTTTCAGCGTGAAGCTCACATCGTGAACGCCAGAGCCAGTCAGGCCAATCACTTCAAGGCAAGTTTCGCCATGTCGCACATCAATACGTGGGTATTGCTCTTCTAACTTACGACCAACCATCATTTCGATCAGGCCGTCTTCATCAGTGTCGGACACCTTGCACTCACCGATAAATTTACCGTCACGAAGCACCGTAATATCGTCACAGATTTCAAAGATTTCTTTAAGACGGTGTGAGATATAAACAATGCCGCAGCCCTGCTCTCGAAGCTCGTTGATCACTTTAAATAGTGACTCCGTCTCGGTATCAGTCAGCGCGTCAGTTGGCTCATCCATAATGATGACTTTCGATTCAAACGAAAGCGCTTTCGCAATCTCCACCATTTGTTGCTCACCAAGGCTCAAATCACCAAGCAACGTTTTTGATGAATGTTTAACGTTAAGGCGTTGAAGCAACTTGTCTGCTTCTTCATACATCTTGCCCCACTGAATACGCCCCATCGTGCCGGTAAATTCACGACCTAGATAGATGTTTTCAGCAATCGTTAGTTCAGGGATCAAGTTCAATTCTTGGTGAATGATGCTGATGCCCGCTTCCTGTGAGTCACGCGGCCCTTTAAACGCGGCAGGTTGGCCTTGATATTGGATGCTACCCGCATCCATGTGATAGATGCCAGTCAGCACCTTCATCAATGTTGACTTGCCTGCTCCATTTTCTCCCATGAGCGCCATGACACGGCCTGGGTAAACATTCAGGCTCGCTTTGTCCAGTGCTTTTACGCCCGGGAACGCTTTCTCAATGTCGCTCAGTTGTAGAATGGCTTGAGTCATAATCTGTCCTCAATATCTCTGGCTTAAAAAACCACGCCCGCTTGAAAGATAACGTTCGCGTATGGCGAGCATTCGCCAGTTCGAACGACAGCGCGGCTTTGTGCCGTGCGTACTTTAAATGCTTCATGTGACACGTAGCTGATCTCGATAGATTTACCCGTTTCTTCGCTCTCTTTGCTCAGTTCGTTAAGCAATGCTTGATGCAAAACAGGGCTTACATCAGAAAACTCTTCCGCAATGATGACCCCTTCGATTTGCGACTCAGATAGAATCACGCGAACAGTATCAAGAAAACTTGGTACGCCATGCGTTAGCGCCAAATCAATTCGCTGTACATGCTCAGGGATTGGCAGGCCAGCGTCGCATATCGTGATCTCATCGGTGTGGCCTAGCGTCGCCACCAAGTAAGAAATATCTGAGTTAATTAGGGTACTTTTTTTCATCTCATCGACCTTTCGGTTACACGTTCATACAACCATGAGCGCCTGTTTTAAAGTGTTTTCGTTATTAACAGAAAACTCATCGAAACGTTTCGATGAAATAATAATTCGTTGTGGTAATTTGACCAGAGTGAGATTGATAAGGTGTGAGAATGATCCGTAATTAACGGGTCATCGAATAGTAAAAAGGTACATGAGTCACACTTTATCATCGAAACGTTTCGATGACTGGTTTAATCTACACTTGAAGTGAGGTTTTTAAAGACAGTTGAAAAAGAGATACGTCCCATTACTGAGAAACACTCTAGTTAATGAGATGGAAACCTTACACATCATCACAGTTCTTGGATGGTTGTCTGATTTTGGAGAACGCTCACCTTACAATCTGGTTACAATTTGCAAAACACATCATCCGTTCAGTACCTTATATGGTATGCGACGTTTGTAGGGACACAAACGGAAACTAAAAGCCATAATGAAGTTAAGCAATCGAGTCATCTTGCTTGTCGCGCCAGTGATCTTATTAAGCGCGCTGGTATCAAGTTATATTATTTACAGCATTCAAAAAGTAACGCTCATCAAGCGAGAAGACAGCTATATCCAATTGCAAATGGAAAAGCTCGCAGGGCAGTTCCGACAAGCCAACATATTCCTCAATAGTTATGCATACACATTAAGCAAAAGTGATGTATTGCAAGACTACTTGGTGAATCATAACAATCCGTATCGTGAGCGCGTGTTATTTAACCGACTCGATGAAACCGCAGATGTGTTAAGCCATGGCTATACAGGCGATGCAAGCATGGCGATTCTCGACGGGAAACAAAACCTTCTTTATTACACAGAAAATAAATACTACGAATCATCAGGTGTAGTCGACCCTAAGGTATTGGATTACATCTCGCGAAGCTTTAGTACGAGAGAAGCGTTTAACCATACTGGCTTTATTTACAATTCCAGCGGGCAAAGTATTCTTCTGCAATACGAACTCATCGACAAACGAACAGGGACACAACCTCTAAGTTTTGATCCGCAAAATGTCTTTTTCGTGGTGGTATCGGTATCGCTCGAAGCCTTCAATGAGATCAAGCACGAAATCGAGTTCGACACGCATAGCGTGATAACTTTTGCCGACAAGCCTATTTATCTCGATATTCCTCTCGCTCAGACGATTGAACTATTGCCACACTTTTATGCGGTACTATCCCCTGCTGAATATTTGATGTGGAATAAAGTCGATAAAGTGTGGCTAGAACTGGCCCTTTCCTTTGGTGTGGCGGCGTTTTGCACCATCACCTTAATTGTTTTGGTTTTGTATCGTTATGTATTACATCCCGTTTCTCGCCTCGATAAACAGCTACAAGAGCTGGAAACAAATCAACGCGGCAACATTGAAAAGCTAGAAACAAACGATGAAATAGGACGCTTATCCTCACGCTTTTTTGATATGTATGAAGAGCTCAACGTCATATATAAGAAGACAAAACGCCTGGCTGAAACGGATCACCTAACGCAACTCGCTAATCGCCATCGTTTCCATGAACTTGCAACTCGTGAACTCGTCTCCCCTTCGCAGCATTTGTGGGTCATTTATGTCGATCTCGATAACTTTAAGTACGTTAATGACAAATACGGGCATGAACTGGGAGACAACTTATTAAAGGTGTTTTCATCACACATCAAAAATGTCTGTCAAAAATTCTCGCACGACTACGATAGTCCCTGTTTTGCGGCAAGATTGTCTGGTGACGAATTTGCTATTTTATTGAGCTCAAATCAGGATGCACAACGCCTACCTGACTTGCTGGCCTCAGAGTTGCTAAAACCGATTAGCAATCTCAGTCCATCTTGGAGTAATTCATTCCCCGTGACTGCGAGCGTAGGTATCGCTCAGTACCCTCAAGACGGTACAGACGTCGCGAAATTACTCTCCAGTGCCGATGCGGCAATGTATCAAGCCAAACGAGCCGGGAAAAACCAGTACGCTTATTACTCAGCTGCTCTCAATGTTGAGTCTCAAAGACGCAGTCAGCTTGAGCGAGCGCTCAGAAAAAGCAACGTGGAAGAAGAGTTCCATCTCGTTTTTCAACCCTATATGAATAATCGGAACAACGAGATTGAAGGACTAGAGGTATTATTGCGCTGGGAAGCGGAAGGCATTGGTCCCGTGCCTCCGAAAGAGTTTATCCCAATCGCGGAACAGGCGGGCTTATTTGATAAAATTGATCGCTGGGTTTTCGCCAACGCTACAGCGGAATATCACCAATTAAGAAATATTTTTGGCAAAGACATTGTCCTTTCGATCAACCTCTCTTCAGCAGAGCTTAACTCCATCGAAATGGCGAATTATATTCATGACCAAGCAAGCAAAAACGGTGTGAAACCAGAATGTATTGAATTAGAAATAACAGAAACCTTTGCCGCAGAACAACAAGGTACAGCATTACTTGATGAGCTGTCGAAGCGTGGCTATCGTCTCGCCATTGATGACTTTGGCTCTGGCTATACATCGCTGACTCAACTTGTTCAATATCCAGTTCAAAAGATCAAGTTTGACCGAGAGTTCCTCGTTACATTGATGAAAACCAACAACGGTCATGTGATCAAACCCATCATCGATCTATGCCACGCTCAAAATAAAACGGTCACCGCAGAAGGTATTGAGCACAATGTGATGCATGAATGGTTATCGGCCTACCGCTGTGACTATATGCAAGGCTATTTATTTGGTAAGCCAATGAGTAAGGAACAACTGAATTTGTGGTGGCAATCCGCAAATGACGATAGCCGCTTCGATGGTTCCATAGTAGGTTCAATTACTGTTCAAGGGACATCTTATTAAAGATTAAGTACAGAAGCCATGTATGTGGCTGCTGTACTTATATAATATAAAAACAAGACTGTACCCTTAGTTTCAATAATATAAGCAACCACACAAGTTCGTACGCTAATTTTTGGTATTATTATTTTTCGATGAAATCTCTCAGTTATTTAAATATTTAATCAAAACGATAGAATTACTTTTTGGTAAGTTTAGTTCAGATTTTATGTATTTAATTGAAAAAATGAGGAAATAAGTAAAAGCTGACAAAACTTACTTTTGTACTGCTAATCATCGGCTTAGATGATTCGTGTAGAAGCTCATTTGTCGGCTCCACTTAGACTTAGCTTTATCACTCGTGAACAGGAAGTGCCCTTCTTCTCGGTATTTATCTACCTTTCTTATCCATCTTGTTGTTTACCCACTCACTTAAAATGCACTAACACACATAACGAGTTGACGTTACGATTTGTTACGAGTCAAATCACAAATCTAAACGTAGGCTGAATAGACGTACAAAAGACAAACACATTGAAATAAAAAGAGTTTCTAATCTAGAAAAAATAAAACGTCGTTTTTATAAATTCGCCATCTCACAAATATCCTTAAACACAGTTTTATTAATTACGCATATCAGATATTATTTATGCCGAAGTTTATCGAAACAATCGATTAACTTCATAATTTATTTGAGTTTCAAACAGTTAGTTTTTAACTTGAAAACTTATCGTTAACCCAATATTAAGTACCTAAGCGTACAATAAGAAACATTGGGAATAGAATTATATTGATGTGCATGTTGTTTTAACGAATGCATGAAGCAATCGGTAAATTTGTAACACCATAGAGTTTTATTTAGCCAAGATGAAAAAGTTAATTTTATTATTTATATGGACATTTCTGTCTGCCTCTCCTTTTGCCTTTGCAAAACAAGCAGATAACGAAGTCAAAAGTCACATACCACAGAATCAAATTGAACAAGTGTTCAAACAAGCAAAGTTAGATGGCGTAGTAGACTTTAAATTGTTTCGTGACGCTTACATCGCGTACCAAAAAACACCCGATAGAAAGAAATCAGTACTAACCATCATCGACTATAGTAAACCATCGACTGAAAAACGCTTTTATGTGGTTGATTTAGATAAAAAGAAGCTTATCTACAATACTTATGTTTCTCACGGTGTGAACAGTGGAAAGAAAACAGCGACGCAGTTTTCAAACGTGGTGAACTCGCGTAAAACATCGCTGGGTACGTTTTTGACTGACACCACCTACTACGGCTCAAATGGCTATTCACTTCGACTAGATGGTCTAAGCTCAGGGTTGAACGATAAAGCTCGCGAGCGTTATATCGTTGTGCACGGTGCCGACTATGCTAACCCTTCTTTTATCAAGAAGAATGGTTACCTTGGGCGCAGTTGGGGTTGCCCTGCACTGCCAAAGAAGTTGTCTCGTGAGATCATTGACACCATAAAAGGCGGCAGTGTTATTTATGCAAGCGCATAACACGGGTGCAACTCATGTGGGGAAGAATGCTCTATTTCTTCCCCAACAAATAATCGGATTGACTCAAGCTTCCAGGCCTCATGACTCTCTTTCTTTACCTGTTTCTCCAGTTTTCGCTTGCTTCAACGCTAAAATTATTTAGGTATTAGCTTATACCTAAATAACATCAGAAAACTCTGTTCATCCCTCTTCCATCTCGTTAGTATACGCTGAGTTGGTCAGACACCGATTTTCATTGTTATCATAGTGTCACTAAGATTCCGTAGTCATAGTGATAGTCTATGACGTTATATGTTTAGGGTTACTTCTTGCGTTATCTACACCGTATATTATTGATGCTTTCATTGTCCCTATTTTCAGGGTTCATCGCTGCCTCATATGCGCATACGTATCACCACACTAAACATTACACCTCTGAACGCTTACTTAAACTCGCGCAGCAAGACGATTTTGAACTAGCACACAGCGAATTCCATACATTTGCCTCTCCAAGTTCTTGGGGCTCAGAAGGTTATTATCTGCACATAAAGCGCGAGTTGTTAGCGCTGGTTTCCTGCCGCCGAACATCCGCCACTGATGGTGTTTTATCATCAGATTTTACTCCTGATTATTTTTTACTTGTTGCTTTCTCTTCCCCACCACTATTGGAATTGGCAAAACAAGCATCTCGCTTACCTCTTGATGGTTATGGCGGGCTGATGAGTAAACGCTCTCTCTATCGACTCTCAGGAAGAAAAGAAGCCAATTTGATGTACGTCTTTACTCATGGTCGCAACGCCTTCCCTGTTGTTTAACTTTTTATGACATACAGAGAACACGGAAATGTAACGATGAGAACCAATACGCTCATTGTTACTAGAACCAATTTGAGGTCCATATAATGACAAAATTCGCTACGACTATCGCACTAGCACTGCTATTTGCAACGGGCTCTGCCTTCGCTAACACAGAAGCAAAGCCAGAAGAAATGAGCAATGAGACTCTGCTAGAGTGTGCCAATGTTTCTAATGCACGTATTGCGGTTCCTGAACACAGAGCGATGTTCAGACACTACCTAATGTCTGAAAGAAACTATAGTTTCAGCCAGTTATCTTCTGCTGAGCTTGAATTTAAAGCAGCAGATAAGAATGAATCCGAAGTAGAAAATATCTACAAGTCTCAGTGTAAAGAGGTTGGCGAGTATCTATATAGCATTGGCTATTAAACTCAAAACCCTAACGACACTCATAAAGAAAGGCGCATACATTGCGCCTTTCTTTTTACTGATAAAAACCAGCCGATTAGATGTCTAATCTGTATACAAGCTTAAAAGTGCAAATCAAAGTAAACTTACTGAGAAAACTCTGACACATCCTTGGATTTACAGAACGCTCGACGTGCTTTAACAAACAAGAAACTAAGCACCCCAATCATAAGAGTAATTATTGGGGCCGCCATTAATAGCATTGTGATCGCTTTGCTCATATTCTCTGGTAGCAAAGGAAGCAATAAACCAAAACCGCATAATATCAGCGTCCATAAAATCGCACTCAGCCATGCAAAGTAATGGAATTTACTAATACCTTTCACTCGCAACCCCATCATTAATGGCAATAGGGAACGAACAACCGGAATAAACCGCGCACAAAAAAGCGCAATCAATCCATGTTTACTGAGTAATACGTCGACCTGTTCCAAACGCTTTTGAGGAACCGCGCTCACCCAGCCTCGTACCTTAGGTAAGCAATTTAGCCACTTGCCTTGTAAGTAAGCCGCCCAACTTCCCAGCCCCGCACTAACAGCTATCACCAACATAATCATAATTGGATCAAGGACGCCAACCGCCGCCAGCGTACCGGATAATACGACGACACTGTCGCATGGGAATGGCGCAGCAGGAATAAAACCACTTTCCAAAAAGATAAGCGCAGCAACAACAAAATAAACCAATCCTGCACCGCCTGGCGCCATTAACGCCGTAAAATCTTGATGCCAAAAGGCACTCAAGACCTGAATTATCGAATCAAACATAAACCGCTCCTAAGCATAACTAACCAAAAATTGTAAAAACATGGAATGTGTTAGCGAGCATGTATAAAGCGGTATATGAGATTCGATTCTTTCCTCGCACCGATTCTGTATTTAGAATGAGTAAAAATACTTTCAACACAACGACCTAAAGCCTCATTGCCGATGCGTTTTAGCAGCCCCATCGAGTGAATTGCCGAACGATGTGTCCACCAAACTACAGCAAGCGTTTCAAACCATTCGAGTTCTACATCGTCGTTCGAGCTCGTTTCCTTAGAATGGCTAACCCTCAATATATTCCGGCTGTTTAAACTCGGATAGTCTTGTTGTATTGGAAAGGCAGGGTGTTCTGAAAAGTGCTTCGACTTAGCGTCAACAGCAATATTCTGGTTATGAAAGGAAAGAAAATTTGGGTATGAGTGCGCCATACTCATGCTCGGAGCCAACAAGCAGAAAAGTAGTCCGAGTAAAGCAATCAGAGTCGTACGCACAAAGGTAACCAAAACCAAAATAATAAGTTCTTTTAACCCTGTCCGTAACGATTGGCAATTAGTATTCTTAATCGTTAAGAATACTAATTATTTTTCACCGTAAGGGTATTTTTCAAACATTTTCGCAATTTCTTCTTCAATCAGAGACTCTCTTTTCTCAGAGCTCATAGACTCAGATAGTTTCCTGCTTGAAACACCTTTCCACACAACCAGATTAGCCTTTGCATCAACAAGCTCTACCACCAGTTTGCCATACTTACGTTCTTTGTATCTTTCCGGGCTTGAAGTGATCACGCCAAAGCTATTCCAACCATAACCGAAACTCACCGAAGACCCAGAAGAGACAAGCTCGGACTCTTCGACGATATCATGATGAACGTAAAGGTCCCCACCACTATTCACTTTAATTAAGCCCTTGTCTTCAAGCTGTTCAGCCAATCCTTGTTCAATACGTCGACCATCAATACTCGTAGGGGCTTCTGCTTGGGCACCGAAATCAAACGTTCTGTAAGCTGAAAAATCGGCTTGCTTATCAACATCCGTCGTTACGGTTGTACAAGCAGACACGAGCATCATCACCGTCCCTAATATCAAACCTTTCCACATGTTAAATCTCCTTTGGTTAAGCTGACTGTTTCAGCGGAATTACGCTAGTGCTATACATACGCTTCAGCAGTAAAAAGTAATCATTTCAATATCTAGTCTTGACCATGAAACGTGACTGTTCAATAAACGCAATTAACCTTTACACTGACAATCTTGAATATCATCAATACCTAAACGCTAGTAGACAGTGTGTTTGCCCCTAATTAGCAGCCATCGATTTTAGAAGCGGAATCTCTGACCCTCCTGAAAAACAGAGACAATGAATACTTTAACACCAAGACGCTACTTTTTTAGGCATCTGACAAACAATTGATGAGAAAAGACTTTTCTTTTTCGTTCAGTGTGGCATATTAACTGCGTCCTATCGATGCGCGGGCATCGTATAATGGCTATTACCTCAGCCTTCCAAGCTGATGATGCGGGTTCGATTCCCGCTGCCCGCTCCAATCTCTTTTATCTCAATCTACTCAAAAGAATCCGATGGCGGAGCAAATAGACAGCGCCAACGTTGTTTCCACGTTAAATTTGGTCGTGTTACGTCATAAAACATATCTTTCCATTCTGCAAACGTCACACGAATGGGATTAAAGCTGTTTACAGGTTTAGAAATTCCATACCTAACGGTTTCCACTTCTGGTTCAAACGTTCCAAACATCCGATCCCAGATAATCAACACTCCCGCGTAATTTTTGTCGATGTACTGACGGTTTATACCATGATGAACACGATGATGAGATGGCGTATTAAATACCCACTCTAGCGGTCCAAGCGAGCGAATTGATTGAGTATGAACAAAAAACTGTAAGCCCAGATTAAACAGCACAACGAAGACGACCCACTTAGGATCAAAGCCAATAATCACCAAAGGCAACCAGAAAATCCACATTCCCGCTAACGGATACATCAAGCTTTGACGAAACGCGGTGCTGAAATTCATTCTCTCCGAGCTGTGATGGACCACGTGCGCAGCCCACATCCAACGAATACGGTGGCTAGCTCGATGAAACCAGTAATAGAAAAAGTCTTGCAGAACGACAAGTAGCAAAAACGCTGAAACGCTCATTTCGATATCAAACAATCGCCAATCAAACCACCACAAATATAACTGAGCAATCAGTAAACCCGTGAGTATGTCTGTCGCTTGGTGTAAGCCTGCAAGTACAAAATTACATACAACTTCCGGAATATAATACGTCGCGCTTTCAGGCAAACGTCCCCTTCGTTGTCCAAACCAGTACTCTGCAACCATACATAAAAAGAAAACTGGCGCCAAAATCATCAGAAGTAATTCAGGGCGTTCCATCAACTGTGTCCAATCCATTGTGTTTCTACCATTTTGCATAGTGATCTTCAGTAAGACCTATGACTTCTTCTAACTGATGTTTGATACCATTCCCATCAACGATGTAGCCAGAGAAATAGCCGATATATTGACGAAAATTGCTTTTGAGAAACCAAAAGTTCTTCTTTTCTGAACGTCGATTTAAAGGCGTGAATACTAGGTCAATCCGTTTATCTTCCGACATGATATGCCATCTTTGACCTTCATCATTTCGTGAAAATTGAAACTGAACAGGCTGTAAAAAATGCCGTTCACTATTAATCCAGAATACATTTTCACAGTAGCCCGTTTCATTGACACCCGCAGCTAAGTTCAGCCCCAACCTTCTGCCGCTTTCAAAGCAATTAATACTCGCCCACCGCCAGCTTGTCTCCCGTCGCATGTACCCCGCGGAAAAGTCGTAACCAGCAGCCACTTCTGAGAGATCTTGTTCCTTTCCTAATATGAATAAATTGCCATCTACCGTTAACGCATTGTGCTTCTGCGTATAAGTCCAACCCGCATAACCGGTTGGTGTACATAACATTAATGGCAAACTCATACTTTCTGGACGTAAGTAGAGATCAGCATTGACAGATTTCGTCACAAAGTGGACGTGCCAAATACCATTCTGAATAGAAAACTGAATACTTTTGTCAGCAAGATGGGCATGACTAGACCAACTGGAAGGCTGAGTTTGATAATCAATATTAAAAGGCTTTAACCACTGCTGCTCCACTAACTCATTATTTTGAATATCAAACAGATAGCAAAAACCAGATGCTAAATACCTAATATCCGCAATCGCAACCCCAATCACGTAGTTAGGTGTGACCAAATTAACGAACTGAAACTGCTTATAGTCACAGTAACGGCGCCACTTAGACGCTGGCTTATCCATCGCATCAAGGTAGGTAAACTTATCTAACTGTAAAGATGTGGGAATCCCATCAAGATGGCCAAACACTGGTAGACCGTTTTGCTGAATAAACGAGTCCAGAGTCTTAAGCTCATGCATATTTTTATCTTTTTCGAGTCAACACGCTCAGATGTTAACACCACGTTAACAAAAACAGTTTGCGTGACAGCACAACAATATCGACTAATTTGGCTTCTGCTCGCTATATGTGAAACCGATCACTCAACTATCCACTCATGTCACTCACTTAATCTTCCTCATCAATACTAACAGAAGGTGGAAATTGATCGTTCTCATCCGCAGGAAAGACCATTATCGCCATTGAGAATTGGTCAAAATCACTATTTAATGGGAATAAATTCATATAAACTGATTGCTTATTCATATCAAGGAAGAGATCTATGTCACACATACACGATACTATTGTTGCGTTGCAACACAGTAGCCCGGCTCAAAAAGAGTTTTACCAAGCCGTAGAAGAAGTATTAACTTCTCTCGCTCCAGTCATAGAAAGCAATAATAAATATAAAGAACAAGCGATTATCCAAAGAATCGTAGAACCAGAACGTCAAATCATGTTTCGAGTTCCTTGGGTCGATGACGCAGGGAATGTGCAAGTAAACAAAGGCTACCGCGTCGAGTTTAACTCCGCGTTAGGTCCATACAAAGGCGGACTGAGGTTCCATCATTCAGTGAACGCGAGCATCATAAAGTTCCTCGGCTTTGAACAGATTTTTAAAAACGCGCTTACTGGCCTTCCAATTGGTGGCGGAAAAGGCGGTTCAAATTTCGATCCTAAAGGAAAATCTGACGGTGAAATCATGCGATTTTGCCAATCATTTATGAACGAGTTATACCGCCACATTGGTCCTGTTACCGATGTTCCTGCTGGCGATATCGGCGTCGGTGCGCGTGAAATTGGTTATATGTTTGGTCAATATAAGCGATTGACGGGCCGCTACGAAGGGGTACTTACAGGCAAGAGCCTTCTTTGGGGGGGCTCACTTGTTAGGAAAGAAGCAACGGGATATGGAACCGTATATTTTGCGGAATGCATGCTCAATGACCGTAATGATTCACTCAAAGGCAAAACTTGCCTCGTTTCTGGCGCAGGTAACGTCGCTATCTATGCAATTGAAAAGCTATACCACATGGGAGCAACCCCAGTAACATGCAGCGATTCTAGAGGCACGATCTATCATGAGCACGGTATTGACCTGCAGCTCCTCAAGCAACTTAAAGAAGTGAAAAGAGCAAGTTTAGAAGAGTATTTAGACACTTACCCTGAAGCAGAGTATACGCCGTTGGGTGACTATCCTAATGAAGGGCATGCTGTATGGCGATATCAAGCTGACGCCGCATTCCCTTGCGCGACCCAAAATGAACTAACGTCAAACGATGCTCTTGCTCTTATCGATAATGGGTGTGTTTTGATTAGTGAAGGCGCAAACATGCCAACCACTCGTGATGCGGCCAATATCATCGTGGATTCCGAAATGGCTTATGGGCCAGCGAAAGCAGCCAATGCAGGCGGCGTTGCAACCAGTCAGCTTGAAATGGCACAAAATGCCAGCATGCAAAACTGGACCTTTGAGCAAGTCGATAGCCAGTTACAGACCATCATGAAAAACATCTTTATTAATGCAAACGAAACCAGTCGAGAGTTTGGTCAACCTGGTAATTTAGTTTTAGGCGCAAACATTGCCGGCTTTAGAAGAGTCGCTGATGCGATGATCGAGCAAGGCATCGTTTAGTTCACAATAGCCAGCAGCCTGACTGCTGGCTTAACACTATTCGGCGATACACTGCGCTTTGACAAAGAGCTTCATTTAATCTGCAATAAGCGTCGTCACTTCAGTTTTAACCGAATTGGCGATAAAACAATTCTCATGAGCCATGTGGTGCATTTTTTCTAATTGAGATCGTGTCGGTTGATTATCACCAGCAAATGTTATCTTAGGGTTTAGTGTTACCTTAGACACCCATTCTTTTCCATTTTCACCTTTTTTCAGCTCCCCTACTGCTTCATCTAGGTAGCGATCCACAACGTAACGTCGTTTCGCCGCAATAGAAAGAAAAACAAGCATGTGACAACTGGAAAGTGCCGCAACAAATGCTTCTTCCGGATCAACGTTTTCTTCTACAGATAATGGCAACGGCACTACGTGTGGAGATGGTGACGCAGGGACTTGCAACCCGCCATCAAACTTCCAAATGTGCGCCCGACTATACTGGTTATCACTGAATACTTCGTCAGCTTCGCGATGCCATTCGATTAAAGCGGAATGCTTACTCATTCTAACTCCCTGATTTTCTCATTGACGAATCAACACATCCATTCACGTCATAGTAAACCATAACGAAACAAGGTAAGGAACGCATGAACTCAGAGAGGTTACAAAATTTGTTGAGGATCGACGTTTTTTTTCTGTATGTCATCCAGAAGTCGATTAGCCTGATGGATGTTAACTTGTAATCGGTTGATTAGCATCTGTAACCGCTCAATTTCAGGAGTTTGCTTCGCTTTGAGCGTGTTTTCTAGCGCCTCCGTTTGTCCAGCTAAAATCGGCAAACCAAGGTTCAATGCCATACCTTTTGTTTTATGCAACGTGTCTTCTAGAGACGCGAAATCTTCAGCCATAAAATAATCAATAAGTTCATCAACCGATGATTCAAAATCGACAATAATACTTTTTAGTAGCTCATCTATCGCTTCCGGCGCTTCTTGCAAAGAAATGAGCATCTCTGAACTGGATAACTCTTCTTCTGTCAGCCGTAGCTTCTCTATTGGCTTGCGCTGCAACTGGAGAACGTTGTTGTCATTCGTTAATGGTAAATTCTCTTTTGGTTCGAGCCTCGCAGCAAACTGTTTAAGAGCGTCCGAAAAGCTCTCTTGCTGTAGCGGTTTTGTAAGCACATGATCCGCTCCGGCTTCAATAAAGCTATCATGCGCCTCACGAAATACATCTGCCGTATACGCAAAGAGTAATGTTTTGATACCTAACTCTTGTCGAATCACACGCGTCGCTTCAACACCATTCATCTCAGGCATGTGATTGTCCATCAGAATCAGGTCATATTCGTTATCTCTCGCCTTTTTAACCGCCACCAATCCGTTTTCAGCAACATCCACTTCATGTCCCAACTTTTCGCAAAACCCTTTCGCCACAATGGCGTTCACTCGGTTATCTTCAGCAAGCAATATCTGCAAATTGTGTGTTTTCTTGCGTGTTTTGGGGGGCTCTTGTGCCTTTGGAAGTTCGCATTCAACCCAAGGAATGGGCAGTTCGACGATGAATTGACTTCCGACGCCCTCCACACTTTTCAATGTAATCTTGCCATCCATCAAGCCAGTTAATTTTTTAACTATTGCCAAACCAAGCCCTGTACCTCCAAATTTTCGGGTAGTTGAAGAATCGGCTTGCTCAAACGAGTTGAAAACATGTTCTTGCTTGTCTAGCGCGATACCAATACCAGTATCACTCACAATCATCACCAAGCAATGATTTACCTTATCAAGTTCCGTTCTGATTAACACATGCCCTTCACTGGTAAACTTCACCGCGTTGCCAGCAAGATTAAACAAAATCTGTCGTAAACGTGCGCAGTCTCCGGTAAATTCAACGTATTCAGGCACTTCATTTTCCACGATCAATTCGATATTTTTTTCATCGATGAGCGGTTTTATTGCGCTACACACAGGAGAAATGACTTGGTCTAAATTGAACTTAGCCTGCTCAAATTCCAGTTTGTTTTCTTCAACTTTGGAGAAATCCAAAATATCGTTGAGAATCGTCATCAAGTGTTGGCCAGAATCAAGAATGACTTTCACGTACTCTTTAGTCGTCGGCTCTTTGGTTTCCTCTGCAATCATTTGAGAAAGGCCTAATACACCATTCATCGGCGTTCTTAATTCGTGACTCATTGCGGCGAGAAAACTTGATTTGGCTTTTGCTGCTCGCTCGGCTTTATTTCGCGCCTCCTCGATTTCGAGGTTCAATTGTTTCAAGTTGTACATTCGATATTGCGACTGATACAAAAATGCGCTGACTAACAACATCACGGCAATAAAAACAAACAACCAAGTGAAACGCGCTTCACTTTGGGCAATATTGAGCAGCCGATGCTCCGCATCCTCGATAAAAACAAAGTATCCATGATCAAGCAGTTCATTCGTGAGTAGTTCTATCCTTTTATCGCTCGCTTGAAGCCGATCTAAGAAATTGGCTTCACTTTCACTCTCAACTACGTTTTGTGTCAAAAGTAGTTGGTTGAGAAACTCAAAATAGTGATGCCCACTCAACGTCTTTCCGGTATCGGTAGAAATATCTTGCTGATATAAGTTGAATAGCATTAATAACGCGTATTGATTCTCTACCTGAACGCCAATCAACATATCGAGCTTCAGCGTTGTATCAAGCACACGGTTTTTAAATAGATTGAGCGTATCCTCAACTTTTTTATGATTGGGCGTCACAGGGAACCAAACTGACTCCCTTGATGAATTTAGCAATTTCTCAGCAGCGACTTCTATATCCACTAAAGATGTCGTCAGTTCATAATTTTTCCTATCTTCAACCGCATATCGATTCACGATAACATCGCGCTCTTCAATCAACTTGTGCCCAATATCCGTCAACTCCGCGTGGAATTCTTGTGCACTTTTTGAATTCACATGTGACATATACGCCAATACACAACACGTCAGCATGGCAATAAAAAAGCAGAGATTAACCAGTTTGAATTTACTCATTTTCCAACACCTCTAAAATCACGGGTCTGGGTGCTGTCAAAGACTGTAAGAACGCTTCAATATCAGCGACACTTTCATCGCTCATCGTAATTCCGAGCTGCGTTTTCGCCATAATCTGTATCGCCTCAGATAACTGGTCAACTCGTCCGTTATGAAAATAAGGGCTTGTTAGGGCGACATTACGTAAACTGGCGACTCTAAAATAGAATTGTTCTTCACTTTCCGTCGTAATCAGGTGCCGTCCCGAATCCTCTACTACTGGCTTATCTTTGAAATAGGCGAACCTTTGTATCATCGCTCCGCCAATATTTTTGCCCTGATGACACTGTACGCAACCTGAAGACTGAAATGTTTTCCACCCCCTAATTTGCTGCTCACTGAGGACATGGGTGTAACCCAGTAAGTAGGCATCGAATGGTGCACCTGGAGTTTGGAGCCCTTCGACAAACTCCACAATGGCGGACTTGATATTATGAATATTAATCGGTAGCTCACCATCACGGCTAAATAGCGCTTGATAACGTTCGCTTCCTTTCACGTACTGCTCTATTGTTTGCCAGTTTGAGTCCATTTCTATTGGATTGTGGATTGGCCCATCAATCTGAGCCATCAAGGTGTTTTCGGTACCATCCCATAAAAAACGATAATTTAACGCTGCATTAAACACTGTGATGGAATTTCGAGTTCCATCACCTTTCACCCCTGTAGAGACAGGTGTATTTTCAGCGCCATTGGTTTGCAAGTTGTGGCACGTCGCACAACTGACGCTACCGTTTGAAGATAGCTGAGGATCACGAAAGAGATGCCAGCCAATTCTCGCCAGCTTAATATCTACGACAGGGTCACCTTCTATCGGCTGAACTAACGAAATATCACCTAGCACCTTAGCATTTCTTGCGATTGTTGCTTGGCTCAAAATGAGTGTCACAACAACTAATGTGATTATGCTGAATTGCCTCATCAACTGCATACCTTACACTTGCCATTAGTATGAAGTTAGTTGCATTTTTAGGTTTTTTCCATTAATGGAAAACGGTTACCAGAGCTGCACGTGGAGGGACTTTTATTTAAAGCTCAGATAAGGAGCAAATGACGAAGGCGAGTAACGAAGAATTGACTCGCTTCGTGGAGTTATGTGTGCATATTGAATTCTAGATTTAGCTTATAGAAGCCAGCAACCTTTGAACCCAAGTAATCTCACCATAGGAGATGAGATCGAATATAGTAAAGAAAATGGCACAGATAATGGCCAGTTTGACCAAGCGTTGAACAATAAACATCATAATTACCCATCATTTTTTCGCAGTTTACTATTACAAAAGAAGTTTAGATACAGAAGAAAAGCACTAGTTAAACTAATAGACTGTTTTATAAAAAGATTTATACCTTTACTAGCTGCACGATTAAACCGTAATTTGAATGCGCGGTACGTTATTGAGCATTTTAATTGCAAACACGAAAATCTAGTAATGAGAGCAAACGTTTCACTTACCATATCAGCTCAGCAAATCCTTCATTTTATCTCTATAATTTGAATCTATATCAAAAATTTCTGTTAGAACATGTCGTACACTTTCAGTGAATTAACATCTATAACTATTTTTTAATGAAAACACTTCGCTTGTTTAACTTGAATCTTCGCTATAAAACCGCCTTATACTTTTCATTAGGACTGCTGGGCATGGTCATCAGCTTCCTTTTTATTAGCCGTTATTTTTTCCTGTATAGCTTAGATGAGCTCGAAGACATGGAAATTAACCATGCGAATCAGCAAGCACTCGCTGTCATCGACATGATGGTGAGCCAGCAAGAAAGCGCCTCATACGATTGGGCGTACTGGGACGAAACATACGATCTGTTTGTTGATCGTGATATTGCTAAATATACCGAGCGAAACCTTTACCCAGAGAGCATTGATGCGTTAAACCTCGATATGATGGCGTTTATCACGACTAATGGACAAACCCTGCTCTCCTTGACTCGTGAGGATAACCCCGACACTTCTTCAGAACTCACCGCTAAAATGGCGAATCAACCTACTCTTCAAGATTACATCAAGTCCATGAATCACAAGCTTGATATCCATAGAGAGAGCATCTCAGGGTTGTTTAAAATCAACGATAGTATTTGGGGTCTTAGCCTCAGCCCAGTTAGGAATAGTGAAGGCGACCGCCCTTCTAACGGATGGATGCTTTGGGGAAGAAACCTATCTTTGCGCTTTCCTGGAGACTTTAAATCCATTTTAACCGCGGAAAACTCATTAGAGACGCAGATGATAAGTGGATCAGACAGTAGTGAGATGCGGGATATAGAGAAGACCTCGCGGTCAATCACAAAATGGGCTTCACTCTCTGATTTATCTGGTGAACCGATCGCATGGCTAAAAACGAAAACACAGCGAGAGCATTATGCGAAAGGTAATACGCTATTTATGTATCTGTTTGCAACGGTTGGCGTTGTAGCATCAATCATCGCTACCGGCACCTACATCACGTTTAAAAATAAGGTCGCCACTCGCTTTAATCATTTTGCTGAAGGAATAAGCGAAATCGCCTCTCAATACCAACTTGAAGGGCTGCATTCTGTAAAAGTAGACGAATTAGAGTTAGCGACAAAACTGGTACAAAAGCTCTCTGAAAATACATCGTTAACCCAACTGCAATTGAAAGACTCGATGGAAAAGTTTGGTGCTCTGTACCATAGCTCCTCACTAGGCATGCTAATTGTTATTGATCGTAAAATTGTCGATGTAAACCAAAGAGCGTTAGATCTGTTGAGCTACAGCAAATCGCAATTGATAGATCGTCCTCTAGACACCTTGTGCCCATCGGAGGACGATGAATGTCGAGTTGACGCCATGTTCAGAGAGCTGAAAAACGGTAAAACACAATTCGAAGCGCAAGTGCTCGATAGCAATACAGAAGAAATCGACTGTTTGATAGAAGCCACGCTCATTCAACATCATGGTCAAAGTGCGCTGATGTTGTTGCTTCAGGATATGAGAGAGACAAAGCAGCAAGCAGAAATGATCCAAAAACTCACCGACTTTGATCCGGTATCCGGTTTCTGTAATCGTCCTGTCATTCTCAATGCACTGCACGAGCTCGTAGAGACACGGCCAAACCATTTTTCGTTTGTGTACATTAACAGTAAAACTCTCAAGCAAATTGCAGGAGTATACGGTCACCTCATTTTTGATGAAGTGATTCAATACATCGCATCCGCAATACGCGAGCAATTAGGGGCATTCCAAATAGGCCGAATTAGTGAGCATGAATTTATCGTTTTGATTCCAGATATCGAGCACCACCAAAAAGCGATAGATGCTACCAATCGATTACTGAATCATTTGTCACATAAGGTCCAGCTCTCTGGGATCATGATGTCATTAGACAGTAAAGCGGTGATGATGGACCTAAACATTACTCACCAATCTGTCGAGCATTTGCTGCTTGCAGCACGTTTCTCATCACAATCCGCTAAGGGTCGTCACTCTCACGAAGTATTAGTCATTGATGAAGAACTATCAGAGCAAGCGGAAACGTCTATGGTGATCAATCGCGATTTAGAAAATGCCATTAGACAAGATGCGATTAAACCTTTTTTCCAGCCTATCGTGGATGCTAAAACCACTGAAGTAATTAGCTTTGAAGCACTTGCTCGTTGGCAACATCCAACATTAGGGATGATTTCACCAGAAGTATTTATTCCGATGGCAGAACAAGGAAAACTTATCGTCGAATTGGGAGAGTCCATTCTCAAACAATCGTGCGAATTTATCAGTCGGCTCAACGGAGTTCGTCATGCGCAAGGTCTGTCGATGTTAAGCGTGCATGTGAACTTAAGTGCGCAGCACTTTTATCATTCCGGACTGATGCCCTACCTAAAAAAAGTGATGGCTCAATACAACCTCTCTGCGGGCCAGCTTGTGCTTGAAATTACCGAAAGTATGTTGATGGGCGGAGAAATAGAATCAATCCAAAGCATTCAAGACATCAAGCGACTTGGTGTTGGACTCGCTTTGGATGATTTTGGTACTGGATACGCATCATTCAGTAGCGTATGTAATTTTCCATTGGATATTGTGAAGCTGGATAAATCTTATATCGACGAGATTGAAACCAATGACAGAGCAAAAACACTGGTAAGAAACATTGCTAACATGTCTCAAGAACTAGGGTTAACTATTGTCGCCGAAGGTGTTGAAACCGCGAGCCAAGTACGCAAGCTTAAAGTTTGGAATATTGATGAGTTGCAAGGGTTTTACTTCCACAAACCGATGCCTGCCGAGCAAGCACTTGTTCAATTTTCTCGCCACGTAAACAGTTAGTCTCTCTCTCCTCTAAAACACATTAGGAAGGCAAAGTGCTTCCCGTCACTTTGCCTTTTTGTTGAGCCTCTTCACACCAGACGCCCCACGGTTAGTGGCTACCGATATTCATATCAAGGCCCGTAGCCCCAGATGTGCCATGATAAATGCTGATATGGCTAATTCGAGTGATCAATTACTTATTTGCACTAGTATTACTGCGTATATACTTGAATTAGGTTTTCAAAAAGTCCCTGTGACCGCACAAGGAGGACTGCATGAAACGACTATGGATATGGGTCTTACCTTTACTATTGTTTGCTAGTCAAGCACTGGCCAATACTGTCTGGATTGTTCCCGTCAAAGGCGCTATAGGTCCTGCTACCAGCGACTATTTGTCTCGTGAGATAGAAGAGGCACAACTCAACGGTGTCAGTTTAGTGATCTTAGAGATGGACACTCCTGGCGGCTTAGACAGCGCAATGAGAGATATTATTCACGCGATTACCACCTCCTCCACTCCAGTTGCGACTTGGGTTGGCCCGTCAGGATCTAGAGCGGCTAGCGCAGGGACATACATTTTACTCGCAAGCCACGTTGCTGCCATGGCTGAAGCCACTAACCTTGGCGCGGCAACGCCCGTCGCGTTAGGTGGTGCCCCTCAGCCCCCTTCATCGGATGATGGCAAAGATCAAAACGCGGAAGAAGCGTCAGAAGGAACCAACGAAAGTTCAGAGAAAGTTCCTGCGAAAACCGCGATGGAGAAAAAGGTAATTAATGATGCTAGAGCCTATATTAAAGGCTTAGCAAAGCTTCATGGCCGAAATGCAGAGTGGGCAGAGAAAGCAGTGAGCGAAGCAGCGAGTTTGGACGCCACAGAGGCATTGGAATTAAACGTTATTGATTATATAGCCAACTCACCAGAGGATTTAGTCAAAGCCATTGATGGACAAACTGTTAAAGTTAACAATCGTGATGTGACATTGTCACTGAAAGATCCCGTATGGATTGAAAGAACACCCGATTGGCGAGCAGAAATGCTAGCCGTTATCACAAACCCAAACGTCGCCTACATCCTGATGCTCATTGGTATCTACGGTTTGCTTCTTGAGTTTTACAACCCAGGCATTGGCTTACCCGGCGTGTTGGGTGGTATTTGTTTGCTCCTCGCCATGTATGCATTACAAATGATGCCTGTGAACTACGCTGGGCTTGGTCTGCTGTTACTCGGAATTGCACTGATGATCGCAGAAGCATTCAGTCCGAGCTTTGGCATTTTGGGCTTAGGTGGCGTTGTCGCCTTTGTGCTCGGTTCCATCTTCCTCATGGACAGTGAGTTACCAGGATTTCAGATCGCCCTTCCTTTAATTTTCGGTATTTCTATCTTTTCTGTCGCGCTGATCGTGTTGACGGTCGGCCTGCTGCTCAAAATACGCCGACGACGTGTGACAACAGGTTTAGAAACTTACCCTGGGAAAATCGCTGTCGTGAGCGATGACTTTATCGATGGCGAAGGGCGCGTTCAACTTGACGGTGCGCTATGGAGAGCCAAAACCAAAGACCATCAACAACTCAAACAAGGTGATCATGTCACCATTGTGAATGTGAAAGGGCTGACCTTAACCGTGATGCCTGATGACCGCCAAAATAAATAGGAGGCGCTTTATGATGCTCTATACTGTTGCGGTGATCGTGGTGCTGTTGTTCGCACTTGCGACCCAAATGTTTAAGGTTTTGAGAGAGTATGAACGTGGGGTTGTATTCTTTCTTGGTCGCTTTCAAGAAGTAAAAGGCCCTGGCTTAATCATTCTTATCCCATTTATCCAACAAATGGTACGGGTGGATTTACGTACTGTCGTTTTGGATGTGCCGACACAAGACTTGATAACGAAAGATAACGTGTCTGTGCGCGTCAATGCGGTTGTTTATTTTCGCGTAGTCGATCCTCAAATGGCAATTAACAACATTGAAAGTTACAGCGATGCCACCAGTCAGTTAGCGCAAACCACGCTGCGATCAGTATTAGGTCAACATGAACTGGATGAATTACTATCAGAGCGCGAGCGTCTCAATAAGGATTTACAATCCATCCTCGATCAACAGACTGATGACTGGGGCATCAAGATTGCCACGGTTGAAGTCAAACATGTTGATTTAAATGACAGCATGGTCAGAGCGCTAGCGCGTCAGGCTGAGGCAGAACGTAACCGTCGTGCGAAAATAATTCACGCTACCGGTGAGTTAGAAGCTTCTAATAAATTAAAAGAGGCAGCTCAAATGCTCAACGAAGCGCCGAATGCGCTGCAATTGCGTTACATGCAGACACTCACGGAAATCACGACAGACAAAACATCGACTATTATCTTCCCTATGCCGATCAACCTTGTCGAAGCCGTCAGTGATATCGCCGAAGCGGTAAAAAAGAATAAAGAGACACAAGACAAATAAAAGCCATACTCAAGGAAGTAAGCTGTTTACACGTTACTTCCTTGCTTTAACTTGCTTGTTTTCGAAGAGCATTTAGTTTCTCTTTTAGTGTTTGGAGCACTCCCGCTTCATTACCGACAAACCTGTGTTAAAACAAGCTCTCCACGCTGTTTCGACATCATCGTCGTATTCAAAATCACACTCTTGAACCGTTTCGATAAGGCTTTCAAACCAAACATCAATATCCTGTGGTTCAATGCCAATATCGGAACTCGCATGCTTCTTACCATATTTCTCCACCATTTTGTGCGCCTCGTTAGAGGTATCGGCCATCATAAAAAACACGATAGATCCTCTAAGCATTCGCACCTGTTGGTGCATGTCGACACCATCAAACTTTTGTCTGAAGCTTGTACTTTTTGACCATAAATTCTTGTAAAACAAGTCGAAAAAGCCTTGGTTCGCGATACAACGTTCATAACTATCGTTGAAAACTTGAATCACGTTCATGTTGCTCTCCATTACTCTCTTAATATGAGTGTAATTTAATAATCATCAAAAGCATCTAAATGATGATGCCTAACCCTATGAAGCACACCAATTTTCAATAAAAAGTAAAAAGTGATTCAAATAAACGCCCTCTTATCAATGAAAAAATATCCCGTATTATGAATCCATATTCGAGGTACGCATGGTTGTCGATGCTAAGCGCATCCTCATTTGTCACAAAAATAAAAAGGATACAAACGTGTCTCATCAAATCATTACTGATCTAAACAGCCGCTACACTGCTAAAAAATACGACGAAACCAAACGCGTTTCTCAAGAAGATATGGCAATCATCAAAGAAGCACTCCGTCTTTCAGCGTCTTCAATTAATTCGCAACCGTGGAAATTCATCGTGATTGAAAGTGATGAGGCCAAGCAACGCTTCCACGATACATTTGCAAATATGCACCAATTTAACCAGCCACACGCGAAAGCCGCGTCACATACGATTCTGTTTGCGTACGATCCAAACTTCACCAAAGAGAAGTTCGCGAAACGTGTGGATGCCGAAGTAACGTCTGGTCACCTACCGGCGGAAATGTACAACAACTTTATGGGCGCCTACGCTTTTGCCGATGCAAATACGGATGAAAATGGCTTTAACGGGAACTGGACAAAAGCACAAGTCTATTTAGCGCTAGGCAATCTACTACACACCTTGGCTCGTCTGGGTATTGACTCAACGCCGATGGAAGGGATAGATCCAACACTGATTGGAGAAGTATTCAAAGAAGAATTAGAAGGCCATGTCTGTGAAGTTGCACTGGCGATTGGCTACCACAAAGACGGGGAAGATTATAATCATGGTCTACCAAAAGCTCGCCTTGCGATGGATGATGTAATTACGACGCTATAGTCGACCGTTTCCTTAGCTTAACTATTTAACTCATTGTTTAAACCCAAAAGAGCCGCACTAATGTGCGGCTCTTTTTTAGCTTGGCTTCAACTCTACTCTAACTTTATGCCACTTGCTCGGACTTAAAGTTACCAAGCAATGCATCGTAAAGCTCGTGGTCGCTTAACACACCAACTAACTGGTTGTCCTCCACCATAAGCAGAGGCTGATTGCTGCGCTGCTTAAGCTCAATCGCTTCTCGCATACTGATTTCCGGGCTAACCTGAACCAGAGAGTTTTCGTTTACCTCATCAAGGTTCGAAGAATCGCTCTTCCATTGAACCAACGACTTATCTGTATCCGCTAAGCTTAAGCCTTTGCTCTCTTGGGTCACCCAAATATCTTTGTCAGGGCAAATCAGAACACGCTCATCTTCACGAACTAAGTCGTCACGCATCAAAGAGCGTCCCTTAAGTACGTTCAATGGATTAGTGTGGGCTACAAAGTCAGCCACATAATCGTTTTCTGGAGCAAGAATGATCTGCTCGGGCTTGCCGTGTTGAATCAGTTTTCCTGATTCCATAATGGCGATGTTATTACCGATTTTTAGCGCTTCATCCAAGTCGTGGCTCACAAAAAGAATGGTTTTGTTTAGCTTTTCTTGAAGCAGAATCAATTCATCTTGAAGCTGAGCACGAATCAATGGGTCAAGCGCTGAAAACGGCTCATCCATTAACAAGATATCTGTGTCCATCGCGAACGCTCGCGCTAGGCCAACACGCTGCTGCATACCACCAGAGAGCTCGTGCGGGAATTTCGTTTCCCACTCAGACAAACCGACCATTTCGAGCTGTTCACGCGCTTTTTTACGGCGCTCTGCTTTGCCAATGCCTTGCATTTCTAGACCAAACGCAACGTTATCTAATACCGTTAACCATGGCATCAATGCAAACTTCTGAAACACCATGGATACGCGGTGAGTACGAAGGTGGCGCAACTTCTGTTCGTCACAGTTAGAGAGCTCAACCATGTCGTCGCCGTCTTTAATTTTCAGAGAGCCACGAGAAATTTCGTTCAACCCGTTAACTGTTCGCAGCAAACTTGATTTACCCGAGCCTGAAAGCCCCATCAAAACACAGATCTCACCCTGTTTCACGTTCAGCGAAACATTATCAACCCCAACCACTTGGCCAGTTTCGTCGATGATTTCTTGTCGAGACTTGCCTTGGTCTAGTAGTGCTAACGCTTGTGACTGCTGCTGACCAAAAACCACATCAAGATTTTGAATAGTAATTGCGTCCATGATTAAGCCTCCTTCTGGTTTGGTGCTTTACACAAGCGGTCAAGAATGATGGCGACCAGTACAATCGCTAAACCCGCTTCAAAACCTTGCGAGATGTTTACGGTATTCAGTGCACGCACGACTGGCTTACCAAGTCCATCAGCACCAACAAGTGCCGCAATGACCACCATAGAGAGAGACAACATAATACATTGCGTAACACCGGCCATAATACTTGGTAATGCCGCAGGTAACTCTACCTTAAACAGCAGCTTCATGCGGCTTGCACCAAATGCTTTGCCCGCTTCAAGTAGCTCCTCCGGCACTTTAATAATACCGAGGTAAGTCAATCGAATTGGCGCAGCGATAGCGAAAATGATGGTCGAGATTAGGCCAGGGACAATACCTAAGCCAAACAGAACCAAGGTTGGAATTAGGTAAACGAATGTCGGTACGGTCTGCATCAAATCGAGGATTGGTCGCAACAAGGTGTATAACCAAGGACGGTGTGCCGCCATAATGCCCAACGGCACGCCAATTAATACGGAAATCGTTGTCGCTGCAAACACAAGGACAAAGGTTTCCAGCATTTCTTGCCAGTAACCAAGGTTGAGAATTGCGAGCAAGGCCAACACGATGAATACGACAAGCGGAATGCTGCGGTGTAAGAACCAAGCAATTGCCGCCGTCATAATGATTGGCGCTGCAGGTGGCATCCATTTAAAAATGTCCACCACGAAAAGAATGATCGTTTCAAGTGTAATAGAGATTGCATCGAAGAAACCCGATGCATTGATGGTTAACCAATCGACGCCAGTTTCCATCCATTGGCCCAACGGTAGTTTGTTGTCCGTAATAAAATTCAAAATAAAACCTTTGTGTTAATGAAGCGGGCATAACTGCCCACTTTCTTTTTCAAAAAAACTCGCTTAAAAACTGCTTAATTAAGCGTTAGTTTTTAAATAGTTTGTAATTGCTGTTACTGCGTCTTGACCATCCACCGTCTTAACGCCTTCTAGCCACGCTTCAATTTGTTCTTGGTTTGCGTTCAACCATGCTTGCGCTGCTTTCGACGGTTTCTGCTTCTGGTTGAGAATCGCTTCCATCAATTCGTTTTCCATTTCTAGGTTGAATTCTAGGTTTTTCACTAGCTGACCTACATTTGGACACTCAGCAAGGTAGTTTTTACGTACGTTTGTGTAGACATTCGCGCCGCCGTAGTTAGGGCCGAAGAAGTCGTCACCACCCGCTAGGTATTCCATTTCAACGTTGCTGTTCATTGGGTGCGGGGCCCAACCTAGGTACACAATCCATTGGTTGCGGCGCGCAGCACGTGATACTTGAGACACCATGCCGGCTTCACTGGATTCAACTAGGCTGAAGTCTTTTAGGCCGAATGCGTTGCTATCAATCATTGATTGAATTAAGCGGTTACCATCGTTACCTGGTTCAATGCCGTAAATGCGGTCTTTAAATTTGTCGGCATGTTTTACTAGGTCAGCGAAGTTGGTCACGCCTGCGTCATAAACGTACTTTGGAACCGCGAGTGTGTATTTTGCGCCGACGAGGTTCGCTCGTACGGTTTCAACGGTACCTGCATCACGGTATTTCGCGATGTCACCTTCCATTGTTGGCATCCAGTTACCTAGGAAAATGTCGATATCGCCATTGGCCATAGAGGAGTAAGTTACAGGCACTGACAGAAGATCGGTCTTCGTTTTGTACCCCAACCCTTTTAGCAGCTCAGATGTCACGGCGGTGGTCGCCGTAATGTCAGTCCAACCTACATCTGCAAAACGTACCGTTTCACATTGGTTGGCATAAGCGCCTGTTGCTAAAGTACTTAGTGCGATTGTTGAGAAGATTTTTGTCATCTTAGACATATTGAATTCCTTGTAATGATTACTGACTTTTTTCGTTTTTATGAGATCGAATCGAGATCTCTTTTTGGCGGATGCATTCGTTGCATCTCTTGCCAGTTCGGTGCAATCCAAACTGGTGCGTTGTTCGACGTTTCCAGGGCGTTATCCAAAATCATGTCCGCGGCGCGTTCTGCCACCATAATAGTTGGCGCATTTAAATTACCGTTCGGAATGGTTGGGAAAATAGAAGAGTCCACCACACGTAAGCCTTGAATACCGCGTACTTGGCATCGCTCATTCAAAACCGCTAATGGGTCATTGTCTGCGCCCATTTTGCAGGTACAAGATGGATGGTAAGCACTCTCGACATTCTGCTTCACCCATTCATCAATTTGCTCATCCGTTGTGATATTCAGACCCGGCTGGATCTCATCACCACGAAACTCATCCATGGCTGGCTGATTGAGGATCTCGCGAGTAAGGCGAATACAATCACGCCAATCCTGCTTATCTTGTTCAGTGGAAATGTAGTTAAACTCAATCTTCGGCTTATCATTCGGATTCGCAGATACAACTTCGACCGAGCCGCGACTTTCGGGCTTGTTAGGTCCAACATGCACTTGGAAACCATGACCGTCAAAAGCAGCTTGTCCATCATAACGCATTGCCGCTGGCAAAAAGTGATATTGAATATTTGGCCACTTTAGTCCCTCACGAGAACGGATAAACGCGCATGATTCAAAGTGGTTAGTAGCCCCAAGGCCTTTGCGAGTTAATATCCACTCAGTGCCAATCAAGCCCTTGCTCACCAAACCTAATTTGCTGTTGAGCGTGATAGGTTGCTTACAGTGATATTGGAAGTACACTTCTAAGTGATCTTGCAGGTTTTTACCTACCCCTTCCAACGGATGTTTCACCTCAATGCCAGCTCTCTCTAATACTGCTTTAGGGCCAATGCCTGAAAGCTGAAGTAGCTGCACAGAGCCTACCGAGCCGGCACTCGAAACCACTTCATGGTTCGCAAAACATTGCTGAACTGAACCTGACTTTTCGAATTCAACACCAACCGCTTTCTTGCCTTCTGCGCCTGTTTCTTCCAGTAAAACGCGATGAACCGTCACTCGCTTCATTAGGGTGAAGTTTTTGCGTTTTTTAGCACGGCTTAAGTATGCATTGGAGGTTGAAGCGCGTACGCCTTTGTCAACGGTCATATGCATTGGGCCAAAGCCTTCTTGCTGATAACCGTTGTAATCTTTTGTTTCTGGGTAGCCCGCTTCTTTGCCTGCATCAATAAAAGCTTGATACAGCGGATTGAGCTTCATATCGTTGCCGTTACATGTGCCGACTGGACCGTTATCGCCTCGGTATTCATCAGCACCACCAATCCAAGACTCTGCCTTACGGAAATAAGGCAAACACGATTGATAATTCCAGCCTTTCGCGCCTTCCTCTTCCCACTGGTCAAAGTCACAAGCGTGTCCACGAACGTAAACCATGCCGTTGATCGACGAACTACCGCCCAGAACTTTCCCGCGAGGACAATGAAGTTGACGGCCATCCAACCCTTGCTCTTCAACTGTCTCAAACTGCCACGCGTATTTTTCAGTGTTCATCGGGTAAGAAAGCGCCGTCGGCATTTGGATAAAAATACTTTTATCCGACCCACCCGCTTCGAGTAATAGGACCGAATATTGACCACTTTCACTTAAGCGATCCGCTAACACACAGCCGGCCGAACCCGCACCGACGATGATATAATCGTAGTGTTGTTGCATTTTGATTCTCCTAGGAGTTAATACCAATCACAGTAGGTAAGTGAACGAAATTAGCGTAGGAAAAATGCTTGAGAACAAGGCGGAAATTTTCGATAAGTAGTTAGCCTACAATCAAAATTGACAACGCAGTTATCGAGCATTTTAACAAGCTAAAGTGGTCAGTTATCTACTACGATTGGTATCATTTGTAAGGGCTTTCGAAGTCGCTTAGCTGAACCAGAACACTCTTCGTTTGCGTGTAATGTTTAAGGGTTTCGACACCGTTTTCACGGCCAACACCTGATTGTTTGTAGCCACCAACTGGCATTTCCGCAGGTGAGTCACCCCATGTATTCACCCAACAAATACCAGCTTGAATTTGATGAATCACGCGGTGGGCACGAGATAGGTTTTGAGTAAATACGCCTGCAGCCAAGCCATAATCGGTGCCATTTGCACGTGCAATCACTTCCGACTCATCGCGGAATTTCAGCACTGACATTACCGGACCAAAGATTTCTTGCTGAACGTGGCTCATGTCATCATCGCAATCGACAAATACGGTTGGAGCAACAAAGTTACCATTGGCTAAGCCATTCTCTGTTACTTTGTAACCACCAGTCAGTAACGTCGCGCCACTCGCTTTCGCGGCTTCAATCGCTCCTAGTACTTTCGATTCATGATCTTTAGAGATCAGCGCGCCAATTTGCGTGTTCTCATCAAGCGGATCGCCGACAACTAACAACTCAGTTCGAGCTTTAAGTTGTGCGATAAAGTCATCATAAATACCTTCATGAACAAACACGCGTGTACCGTGCGTACAAACTTCACCTTGCGTGTAGAAGTTCGCCACCATGGCCGCAGAAACGGCATCGTTTAACTTTGCATCATCAAAAATAATCAGTGGAGACTTACCACCCAGCTCCATCGTTACTTGTTTTAGTGTCTTAGCGCTGTCACTCATGACGACTTTACCGGTGCCTGATTCGCCCGTGAAGGATACTTTTGCGATGTCAGGATGCGCCGTTAGCATCTGCCCTACTCGGTAATCCCCTTGTACGACATTAAATACGCCATCTGGCATGCCCGCTTCTGAATAAATTTCTGCTAGCTTAAGCGCTGTTAATGGTGTTTCTTCTGATGGTTTGAAGATCATAGCGTTGCCCGCAGCCAGTGCTGGCGCCGATTTCCACATCGCTATTTGGATTGGATAATTCCAAGCGCCAATACCTGCGCAAATGCCCAATGGCTCGCGACGTGTGTAGAAAAACTGGTCTTCGCTGAGTGGCTGCTGTTCACCTTGCAAGCTTGGAGCAAGACCCGCATAGTACTCAAGAACATCGGCACCTGTTGTTATATCAACCGCGATAGCTTCTTGAATTGGCTTACCAGTATCTGCCACTTCTAATGCAGCCAGCTCGTCATTACGCTCACGTAAAATGGCAACGGCTTTGTGTAAAATACGGCTACGCTCGATCGCAGTCATTGCTGACCATGCAGCAAAACCTTTCTTTGCCGACTCAATCGCCGCTTCGAGATCGTCTTGGTTCGCTTGTTTAATGTTGGCCAATGGCTCACCATTCGCCGGATTGTAAGTGGTGAAGTGCTCATCTGAACACCCGTTGTACATCGCACCATTGATATAGTGTGCTTTCATTTCCATTTTGAAGACCTGTGACTTTTATATTTTTTCAGAATAAAACGTAAGTTGTTTGTCGAGATAGTCGTTGATGATGATTCTCGCTCTTTCTGCATCAATACCTTGCGGATTGAGCGTTCCGCGCAGCCAAATACCATCGATAAGTGACGCAATACCATGAGCAACCAGTTCGGCCTGCTCTGCATTTAATAATGCTTTGAGTTCTTTTCTTAGGTGGGACAATAAACGTCGTTCATTGACACGCTGCAAACGCTTAAGCTGCTCGTCATGCATTGAGTACGACCAAAACGCCAGCCAAGTCTTCGCAACTTGGTTTTCTGCCTGATAGCCGACAAAGTTACCGTCAATGATGGCATTAATTCTCTGATGATGAGCATCGCTTGGCAGCTCACGCAACTTCTGCGTGATGGTGGACGAAAGCTGACGCAAGATCTCTCGCATCGTTTCCTCCAACAACCCATGCTTACCACCAAAATAGTGATTGATAATTCCCGTTGATACACCTGCTTCTTTACTGATCAACGAAATACTCGCAGCGTGTAAACCGACTCTATCAATCACTGACATTGTCGCTTTCACCAGCTGTGGTTTTCTGATTTCAGGCATCCCCACCTTTGGCATTTTGCGTCCTTGTTATTTTTAATTGAACGGTTAGTTAAATATAAAATGCCTGAAAATTAGTTCGAACTCAAATCATTTTTTAAGAAAAAGGTTATTAACAAAGGAAGGAAAGTTGATGGTGTACGCAAAATTTCTATGCGATAACTTGTCGTAAAAGTCAAAGATGCGTTTAAAAACCCAAATAAAAACACAAATAAACCAATAACTTATTGAAGTGTCAATTTTTAACACACCTTTCAGAGAATTGTTTTTCGTGCCACAAAAATCCACACCAGAAAAATTTTACATCGACCACTAATCATTTCACCTGTATCGGCTTTGTTTGTATAAAAAACAGACATACTCGTGTGTTATTGCTTCGTATACACAAGTGACATTAGTACTTTGAAAATGTGGGAGATAAAACGAGTAGGTAATACTGAACGCTATGAGTATGTAATTCGATACTCTTAAGTGATTCTGAAGTAATCAGTAGGAAGGGTAAGTTCAGGCTCACCGTTTGATGAGCCTGCATTCTTGATTTTATTAGGTCAGCTTGCGCCCTTTCACGCAGTTACGTCCATCCGCTTTAGCTTGATAAAGTAATTTATCTGCCTGATCACAGAGTGATTTAAAATTCATCTCACTATCTTCAGTCGTCACAACACCAAAACTACAGGTCACTCTCACTTCTTCATTCTGTTCCGTGACGAACCCATGTAAGGATAAAGCGCTACGTAATCGTTCAGCGGTAATGAGAGAGTCTTCATGATCGGTATTGGGCATCACAACAACAAACTCCTCACCACCAAAGCGTGCAACAATGTCATTTTCACGCACCGTCTCTTCTAGCACTTTGGCAACGCCTGTTAGTACGGCATCACCGAACACATGTCCATAGGTATCATTTACCTGTTTAAAATAATCTACATCGATTAGCGCTAAACTTACCGGCCCCGACTGCGGCTTCTTTGGCACCATTTTCTGTTTATCGAGCTTGCTATCCACCCATTTGTTTAAAGCTAGGTAGCCGTACTTAACTTGCTCGACTTGTTCAGACACAAAATGCTGGACCTTTTCTTGCTTAGATTGAGGCGTCGGCTTTTCTTTGCGTTCACGTTTCGTCTCTACGGGTTTAGTGAACCAATCTTCTAAAAAACGGCGATTGAATAACCCTGTCAACGTATCTGTCTTTGCTAGGCGGCGCATTCTTAAACGTGATCGATTCACAACAAGGAATACCACTGCCATCAAAAAGAGAACACCAATGAGTGCTAGTAGCGCTTCACCCAATAGATAAAAGGTACGACGGTTATTTTCCAGTTCCATACGCTGCAACACGTTGTTCCAGTTGAGATCTTCGTTCTCATATTCAAGTCTTTCTAGCTCAAATAGCGTCTGTTGACGCTCAAGATTTTCAACTTCTCTTTGGTTGCTAAATTGGATGAATTTATCGTGATAGTTGCCGTAAGTTTTATACGCTAATTTAAAGTCATTGCTTCCCGCGTAGGCCATGGCAGCCACTTTTAGTAGTTCCATTTGCTGTTGCTTAACATATCGGCTCTCGATAATTTCCGGCAACATAGGCGCGATCATCGCTAGAAGTGTCTCAAACTGCTTCTGTTCTAGCATATATTCGGCTTGCAACAGCTTAAATGTAGCTAAGTAGGCGCTAGAGGTTTCTCTATATTGTAAGTTCTCCGCCAGCTTTAAGTGGCGAACCATCTTATTTTCTTGGTTCGTCTCACGGTATAACGCAGCAAGCTCGAGGTTAACTCGAAACCTAAAGCGCCCGTCACCGATGATTTGCGCGAGCTTTAGCGCTCTCTGATACGATACAATCGCCTCTTCGTATTGGAACTGTGCCTTATGAAGCTTTGCTATCGTTAAGACGCTCAGCAGCTCATTGAACGACATGCGTCTATCCCTAAAATAACGGTACGCTTGTTCCAACAATGCTTCTGAACGGTCATAGCCCTGAATTTTGACCAGTACGTCACCAAGCTCTAGCGCCGCCCGTTCGACCAATCCTTGAACGCCAGAGGACTCAGCCGCATCCATTGACGACATAATTGCGGCATAGGATTTTTTAAACTCGCCCTGCTCATCGTAGTAACGTCCTTTTAGCAACAGGATCTCCGACTCGAGCTGCTTATCGCCATTTTCACGCGATGTTTCCAACAAACTATCCAACGAAGAAAGCGCGGTATCGATATCGCTCTTTCCGACCATAGTTCGCATCTGAATCAACTTAAATAAGAGATACTCATGGCTTTGTGGACGCACAAGTTCCAACCCTTTTTGTGCGACGTTTTGGCTCTCTTCCGCGCGTCCAAGTAGCTCTAGAACCGTGGACTTTGCAAGCCAATAACGTACCAGTAGCTCTGTTGGTTGATTTTGTAGTAGAGAGTCTTCTTCTAACGCCTCAATCAAAGCCAAAGAGCTCTGAGGTAATGCGTAAATTTGATTTTCAATGCCTTCTAGCGACTGTAAAAACTTACCTTCTTGTTCAACCTTTTCTGCGGATGCCTGAATAGAAAGACACAGACACCCCAATAGTAGTGGCATCGTCCTAAGCGAATGAAATAGTGACATTATTGCTCTTCCCTAATGGGTAGTTACTTCAGTGTAATAGAGAATTCTGGTTATTTTATTATTAAGGTAGCTGAAGGTTATTCAGCCAGCCTCATATTCCCATGTATTTTGCGCTGAATAATAAATCACCATCTTTAGATGTCGAAATGGTTTTCGGTCACAATATAATCAATAAGAGTGTTTTTCATACCCCAAGAAGAAAAATCTCATCAATGAGACAAAAAATTGTCTTGATTGTGAATTAATACATTTACATAAAAATTAACACGAGAGCACTTATTCATACCAAAAATACAAAAGAGTTGTAAATGTAATCGGTACAGCAGCCGTTACTAAAACATCCATTAATAATTATCGATAGAAACAATATAAGAAAGGAGGAAGGAAGCGGACAATCAAGCTCGCTCCCCTTTTTAATATGAGGAGGGGCTACATTCGCATTCCGCCATCGACTTCGAATACTCTTCCAGTCACGAACTCATTGGTTAACACGTATTTGATGGTCGAAGAAATTTCATCAGCAAGACCTAAGCGTCCGACAGGAATCATTTTGACTAAACGCTCCATCGCTTCAGGTTTTATTTGGTCCGTCATGGCAGTCTTGATGACACCCGGAGCAATCGCTACTGAGCGAATTCCGAAACGCCCTAACTCTTTCGCCCACACCGTCGCCATGGTGGCTACCGCCGCTTTGGATGCAGAATAGTTAGTTTGACCAATATTCCCCGCACGCGCGACGCTAGATATGTTGATCAGAACGCCTTTGCTATCGGTGTTCAGCATTACCTTGCTCGCTTCGCGGCCACACAGAAAAGTACCTGTCACATTCACATCCATAACAGACTGAAATTGTTCCAGCGACATCGCGTTAACCTGACCATCTTTAACTTTGATGAACATGCCATCGCGCATAATGCCTGCGTTATTGATCACGCCATTGAGCTGTTTGAAATCCGCTTCAATTTGCTCAAAAGCAGCGCACACTTCTTGTTCTTCCGTCACGTTCGCTACATAAAAACGAGTAGTGACGCCGAAAGATTCACACTCCGCTTTCGTTTCAGCCAGTTGGTCTGAATTGAGGTCTATAAGCGCAAGGTGAACACCGCTTTCCGCTAGCGACAGCGCCATTTGTTTACCAAGCCCCTGCCCGGCCCCCGTGATCGCAATAACCTTATTTGCTAGATCCATAAGCACTCCTTAGGCCTGATTTTGCTTTTGGTAGAACTCAAACAAGCTTGAAAAATCTTTTTGTCCGTTGCCCTGACCGTTGTGAAAGTTAAACAGGTTACGAGCCAAGCTGCCCATTGGCGTTGATGTTTGACTGGCAACCGCCGCTTCCATCGCAAGACCGAGATCTTTCGCCATTAACTGACTCATAAAGCCGCCCTGATAACCATTGCTTGCAGGCGTGTTTTCCATCACACCTGGGCACGGGTTGTAAAGCTCTAGCGCCCAGTTACGGCCTGAACTTTGCCGCATGATGTCAGACAGCACTTTGGGATCGAGTCCGTTTTCCATGCCTAAATTGAGTGCTTCACAAGTGCCGCTCATCAAAATGCCCAACATCATGTTATTGCAGATCTTCGCCACCTGACCGGCTCCGGCATCCCCTGCATGGAAAATGTTTTTGCCCATGTGGCTAAGCACCACCTTGGCTTGAACAAAGTTCTCTTGTGAGCCGCCAACAATGAAAGTCAACGTACCTGCCGCTGCGCCCGCAACGCCACCAGATACCGGTGCATCAACAAAGCTGATGCCAAGCTGCAGCGCCTTTTCGCCAACCAAACGAGCGGTCGCTGGATCGATGGTCGAAGAGTCGATTAGCAGCGTTCCAGAATCTACGCTATCTAAGATCCCGTCTTGACCAAGATAAACACTTTGAACGTGTTGGCTAGCAGGTAGCATGGTGACCACCACGCTCGCACCTTGAACGGCTTGTTTTACCGAATCTGCACTCGACGCACCAAGTGCGGTAAGTTCTGCCACAGCGTTTGGATTCAAATCAAACACTTCGACGTTCAAGCCCGCTGTAAGTAGGTTCTTAGCCATAGGCGCGCCCATGTTGCCAAGGCCAATAAATGCAATTTTATCCATGTCGTATTTCTTCCTTGTCTAAAGTGCCACAGTGGCAACCGAGGATGCGGTCAGTGGGTATTCTGCTGAATCAATTGGCGCGAAGAAGCGTTCCAAAACTTGTGGCGTTACGTCAGAAACCGTGCGATGTTGCCAAGTCGGTTGATTGGTTTTATCGATAATCAGCGCACGAACTCCTTCTCTAAAATCACCTTCTAAGCCGCAACGTAGCGTCAGGTTAAATTCCATATCAAAACACTCTTTTAAAGAGAGATTTTGATACTGCGTTAACTGCTGATAGGTGATATTGAGCGACAACGGACTGCCATAGTTCAATGCTTTTTGCGCATTGACGAACCACTTGTCATCAACGTCAGCACTGCTGATTGCGCGGACAATCGAATCTAAATCCCCCGAACAAAGCTGATCAATCAATCCCGCATATGGCATCAACATCCCTTCGCTTGGCTCGTCCACTTGTACCGAACGCAGCGTATTGGCGATTTTTTCGTTGATGTTCGCTTCACCTTTCCAACTTATGGATGTAAGCAGATCCAACAGTGCTTGTTTGCTTTCTGGCTTTGCAATCCATTGGCTTAATCCCAACGCTTTCATGTCTGTCGCGTTAATTTGGCAAGCCGTCAAACTTAAGAAAAGTGCCAAATGTTTTGGTAACTGATTTAGGAAGTACGTCGCGCCTACGTCTGGGTAAAGGCCGATTTTAATCTCTGGCATCGCAAAGCGTGTGGTGGTTTCTGCTACGCGATGACTTGCGCCCATAAATAAGCCCACACCGCCGCCCATCAGATAACCATGCCCCCACGCGATGATCGGTTTTGGATAAGTGTGAATAAGATGATCACAGCGATATTCGAGGTCAAAGAAGGTCTCCATGGCTGAAAACGCAGAATCAAAATCTTGCTCTTTGTTTTCAAGTGCACGGTAGATCGCTTGAATATCGCCGCCAGCACAAAACGCTTTTTCACCCTTGGCATGCAAAAAGACCGCGACGATACTGTCGTCCATTTGCCATTCATTAAGCTGTTTGTACAACTGCTCAATCATCACGTAACTCAGCGCGTTGAGGGCGGCTGGATTATCAAGCTCCAGCACACCAATAACAGAGCCATCCGCGCACTCCAGTTTTGAAACATTTACTGTACCTGTCATTTGGCCTCCACTAGCTGTTTGTCCATTGTGGCTTACGCTTTTGCAAGAAGGCGTTCACACCCTCAGTCTGATCTTGTGTATTAAACAGCTGTAAGAACAGTTCACGCTCCAAGACCAATCCGGCCGCGTGAGTTTGGCTGCGTCGACCTTGAATAAGCGTTTTGCATGCAGACACGGATTTCGGCGATTGACCTGCGACGCGCTGTGCAAGTTCCATAGCCGCTTCCAGTGCTTTGCCTTTTGCAACCACTTCTTCGACTAAACCAATTTTTTCCGCTCGCTCGGCCGTCACACGCTCACCACACAAGATCATGCGTTTCGCCCAACCTTCACCAACCAACGCGGTCAGGTTTTGCGTCCCGCCCGCGCAAGGCAACAAGCCGACCGATGCTTCAGGAAGTGCCATTTGTACTTGTTCTTCTGCGATGCGAATGTCACACGCCATCGCCACTTCCAGACCGCCGCCCATCGCATAGCCATTAATCGCTGCGATAGAAACCCCATCGAATGCAGAAAGCGCTTCAAACGCTTCACCAAATGCGAACGCCATGTCTGCTGCTTGTGATTTATCACCCGATTCAAAGTTATTAAGATCTGCTCCAGCAGAGAAGAACTTCTCGCCTTCGCCTGTTAAAACCAACGCATAAATAGAGCGATCATTGCTGAGTTCAATCGCCAACTCTTTGAGCTGATTTAGGGATTCAAGCGTCCAAGTGTTCGCTGGCGGATTACTAATCGTGAGCTTGGCAATATGCGCTTCGCGCTCTAATTTGATTTGTGCCGTCATAATCTTTCAGTCCTTTTTAATTTCTTTAGGTAAGGCTGTGTCTCGCTGACTAAAGCAGCTCAACGCCTTCCGTTAGTAATCGTCTTGCGACGATCAGACGCATGATTTCGTTGGTACCTTCAAGGATTTGGTGAACACGAACGTCTCGGAAATGGCGCTCGACTGGATATTCTTTGATGTAGCCATAGCCACCGTGAATTTGCAGCGCCTGATCGCAGACTTTAAAGCCCACATCAGTAGCAAAGCGTTTTGCCATGGCACAGTACGCACTTTTTTCTGCGTGCTGGGCATCGAGTTTAGCGGCAGCGAGTCGCACCATTTGACGCGCAGCGACCAGCTCAGTCGCCATATCAGCAAGCTTGAACTGCAACGCTTGAAATTGCGCCAGTGAACGGCCGAACTGTTTGCGTTCGTTCATGTATTGCTTGGCTTCGTTCAGTGCTTGTTGCGCAGTACCGACGGAACAAGTAGCGATATTGATTCGACCACCATCAAGGCCAAGCATGGCGAACTTAAAGCCTTCTCCCTCTTCCCCCAACAGATAGTCAGCCGGAACGCGGACATTTTCGAAGGTGATCATGCGCGTTGGTTGGCAGTTCCAACCCATTTTGGCTTCTTTCTTACCGTAGCTAATGCCTTCGCAATCAGCAGGAACGACGAACGCAGAAACGCCTCCCGCTCCTTCGCCGCACGAACGCGCCATCACGACGAGAACATCTGTATCACCTGCGCCAGAGATAAACACTTTTGCGCCATTGAGGACAAACTCATCGCCGTCACGCACTGCACTGGTCGTCAGTGAAGCGGCGTCAGAGCCTGCATTGGGCTCGGTTAAACAGTAGGAAGCGAGCTTTTCACCCGAAATTAAATCCGCGCTAAATTGCTGCGCCACTTCCGCTTTGGCAAAGCTGGTGATCATCCACGTCGCCATGTTGTGAATGGTCATGAACGCCGTCGTCGCGGTACAACCCATAGCCAACTGCTCGAAAATGATCGCCGCATCCAAACGAGACAATCCCAAACCACCATGCTCTGGCGGCGTATAGATGCTCAAAAAGCCAAGTTCACCTGCTTGACGCAGTACATCTTTAGGGAAGTGATGGTTTTCATCCCACTCGGCCGCGTGCGGCGCTAACATTTGGTCTGCAAACTGCTTTGCTACTTCGGCAAACGCGAGTTGATCTTCGTTTAATTCAAAATCCATCTTGAAGTCCTAAGGTCTAATTCGTTGCATTTTTATCCGATCCAAGCCCTCTAAAGGGTTGAAGGGCTTGGCTAGAGGTATCGCTAATCCAGTAATTAGCTAAGTTGAATAGTCATGTTTGGACCGCTTGGAATGTCATCTTCAAACCAACGCGCAGTGACGGTTTTCGTTTCGGTGTAGAAGCGAACCGCTTGTTTACCGTAAGCATGCAGATCGCCGTAGAAGCTGCCTTTCCAACCCGTGAATGAGAAGAACGGCAATGGCACTGGAATCGGCACGTTAATACCTACGTTACCCACTTCGATATTGTGCTGATACTTTCTCGCGGCAGCGCCGTTCGCCGTGAAAATAGACGTACCATTACCAAAGCGGTTTGCATTGATCAGTTCAATCGCTTCATCTAGGTCATCCACTTCCATAGTTAACAGTACAGGCCCGAAAATCTCTTCCTGATAAATCGACATGTCTGTCGTCACATTGGTAAACAGTGTTGGACCGACCCAGTTACCGTTCGGGAAGCCAGATACTTCGCAATCTGTCCCGTCCAGAACACAATTCGCGCCTGACGCTTTGCCTTCATTAATCAGATTCACCACTCGCTGCTTCGCTTGCGGGCTAATCAGCGGACCATAACCGGCGGTTTTATCATCCCACGCGCCAGGTTTAACCTGAGCTAACGCCTCTTTAAGCTCTGGAATCCATTCTTTGGTTTCGCCGACAAATACTGCCACCGAAATCGCCATACAGCGTTGGCCTGCGGCACCGACTGACGCGCCAACTAGGTTATTGATGACTTGCTGTTTGTTTGCATCTGGCATGATGACCATGTGGTTCTTAGCACCCGCAAATGACTGCACGCGTTTTAAGTTGTCCGTACCCGTTTTGTAGATGTACTCACCAACTGGCACAGAACCAACAAAAGAGATCGCACGAACGACTGGATCAGTCAGAATGCGGTCGACTTGCTCTTTGGTGCCGTGGACAATTTGCAGCACGCCTTTTGGTGCGCCTGCTTGTTCAAACAGCTCCGCCAATTTCATTGCAGTCAGCGGAACTTGTTCCGACGGCTTCAAAATAAAGGTGTTGCCACAAGCGATCGCCATTGGGAACATCCATAGAGGGATCATCGCAGGGAAGTTAAACGGAGTAATACCCGCACAAACACCGAGCGGTTGAATGTAAGAGTAACCATCAATATTGGTTGCGACGTTTTCCACCGTTTCACCCATCATTGAGCTACAAATGTTCGCCGCTTGTTCTACGACTTCAATCCCGCGCCAAATGTCACCCTTTGCATCCGCAAGAGTTTTGCCTGTCTCACTTGAAAGCAGTATCGCCAACTCATCGTGTTGCTCTTTTAGCAAGTGTTGGTAGCGTAGCATCAATCTCGCACGCTCCGGAGCGGCAACTTCTTTCCAACGCCTAAACGTCTCTGTTGCGCTGGCGATCGCCGCATTCATTTCCGATTCGGTGGCACAAGGCACTTGCGCAATCACTTCGTTGGTTGCCGGGTTGGTTACATCTAGCCATTGTTTTGAGTCGGAGATGGCGAATTCACCACCGATATACTGCTTTACTTGTTCTGTCATGATGACATCCTTGTATTTTTCAGCTTGTTACTGACTACTGTTATGTAAGTGAAACTTTGTTGAGAATGAATTAGCAGATTTCAATCGCGATGGCGGTAGCCTCGCCGCCACCAATACAAAGCGATGCAACGCCACGTTTACCGCCTGTTTGTTTAAGAGCGTGAATCAAAGTCACGAGGATTCGGTTACCACTCGCACCAATTGGATGCCCCAACGCACAAGCGCCGCCGCGAGGGTTCACTTTGCTCTCGTCCAATTCGAGTGCTTTCACCGCGTATTGAGCGACAACGGAAAAGGCTTCATTGATTTCCCAAAGGTCCACGTCTGATTTGTCCCAGCCCGTTTTTTCCAGCAGCGTTTCAATCGCGAATACGGGTGCGATGGTGAACTCATCAGGCTGTCTTGCATGCGTGCTGTACGCGACAATTTTGGCTAGAGGTTGAAGGTTTTCCTGACGGCCAAATTCACTATCAACCAATACCATTGCCGATGCACCATCAGAAATAGAACTGGAATTTGCTGCCGTTACGCCGCCATCTTTGGCAAACGCAGGTCGTAAGGTGGGAATTTTATTGACGTCGAGTTTGCTCGGTTGCTCATCGTCTACCACCAAGGTTTCGTCGCGTCGACTTTTTACGTTAACAGGCACGATCTCTTCTTTGAACAAACCTTGCTCAATCGCTTGCTGCGCACGAGTCACCGACTGCTGCGCCCAGATATCCATACTTTCACGGCTGAACTGATACTTTTGCGCGGTTTGTTCGGCAAAGACACCCATCAATTCGCCTTGGTAGGCATCCTGCAAACCGTCATAAAACATATGATCAAGCACTTGCTCATGGCCTAAGCGGAAACCATCACGCGCTTTCTTAAGTAGATAAGGAGAAGAGGACATGTTTTCCATACCGCCAGCGATAACCGCGTGCGCGTTACCAGATTGAATAAGATCATGTGCCAGCATGACGGTTTTCATACCCGAACCACAGACTTTATTCAGTGTCGTACAACCGATCGATTGTGGCATTTCTGCTTTAAGACTTGCTTGTCTTGCTGGCGCTTGCCCCACGCCAGCAGGTAAAACGCATCCCATTAACACTTCGTCTATTTTTTGCACATCGAGTTGGCTTTCGGCTAGTGCCCCTTGGATGGCCTTCGCACCGAGTTCCGCGACATCTGTTGAAGCTAATGCACCTTGAAAAGAGCCGATAGGCGTTCGCTTGGCGGCAACAATCCATGTTTCATTTTTCATTCCATTAACCTTTTGTTGACGTTTACGTCATAACTATACTAACATTTACGTTAACGTCAAGTTTGCGGTTATTGTTTGTTCGAGTGATTCTTTTATTTCGAGTAAATGCGAGTGATATCAAGGCTCAAGAGTGGATGTTGTTTATTTACTTTAACGTTAACGAATTGTATATTCGTATGAATGTTATACGAAAGTCGTAAGGTTAAGGAATGAACACATTTAAGATCAGCGAGCTCGCGAAAGAGTTCGACATTACTACCCGAAGTATTCGCTTCTACGAAGATTTAGGTCTCCTAACTCCAGAACGTAAAGGCAACACTCGAATCTACAATGGTCGCGATCGAATTCGACTAAAACTGATTTTGCGAGGTAAGCGATTGGGCTTTTCTCTTGCAGATATCAAAGAGTTATTTGAACTCTACGATACCGATCAAAGTACTGAGCAGTTGAACTACATGATTCGGTTGATCGAAGAGAAGAAGGCGACATTGCAACAGCAAGCGAATGACATCCAAGCGGTAATGATGGAGTTAAATGCAGCCAAGTTGCGATGTGAAAATACACTGAGCTCCATGAAAGGCGAAAAAGTTACCTGATCCCCCTATTAGTAATCAACAGTACGGGGATGTAGGTGACGTAAAGGCAAGGACACGCAATGAAATCTACCTACTCTTCCCTGAACTTTGTTTATGACGAAAATACCGATTTGCTACGCGAGCAAATCAATAGTTTTGCTGCAAGAGAAATTGCGCCTTTAGCGCAATCTATCGACCAATCTAACGACTTTCCAAACCATCTTTGGTCCAAACTGGGTGACATGGGTCTTTTAGGTGTGACCACCAGCGAAGAGTTTGGTGGTGCAGACATGGGCTATCTCGCCCACGTGATTGCTATGGAAGAAATCAGCCGAGCATCGGCCTCGGTTGCGTTAAGTTACGGCGCTCACTCCAACCTTTGTGTGAATCAAATCCACCGCAACGGCACACAAGCGCAAAAAGAGAAATACCTACCAAAACTCATCTCCGGCGAGCATATCGGTGCCCTTGCAATGAGCGAACCCGGTGCAGGTTCAGATGTAGTATCCATGCAGCTCAAAGCTGAACGTAAAGGCGACATTTTCCTGCTCAACGGCAACAAAATGTGGATCACGAACGGCCCAGATGCTCACACCTATGTTGTGTACGCCAAGACTGAGCCAAGTCTAAACGCGAAAGGCATTACCGCCTTTATTATAGAGCGCGGATTCCCTGGCTTTACTCAGGCACAGAAGCTCGACAAACTCGGTATGCGCGGCTCGAATACGTGTGAACTGGTATTCCAAAACTGCGAAGTCCCTGCGGAAAACATTCTCGGCGAAGAAAACCAAGGCGTGAAAGTGCTAATGAGCGGTTTGGACTACGAACGTGTGGTACTTGCCGGCGGCCCGCTTGGCATCATGCAGGCGTGTATGGACATCGTTGTGCCTTACATTCATGACCGCAAACAATTCGGCAAATCCATCGGTGAGTTCCAGCTTGTGCAAGCAAAAATCGCTGATATGTACACACAGATGAATGCAGCTAAAGCCTATGTTTACGCAGTCGCAGCCGCTTGTGATCGCGGTGAAACAACACGTAAAGATTCTGCTGGTGCGATCCTCTACAGCGCTGAGCTGGCCACGAAAATGGCTTTGGATGCAATCCAGCTACTTGGCGGTAACGGATATATCAACGAGTTTGATACGGGTCGTTTGTTGCGTGATGCCAAGCTGTATGAAATTGGTGCAGGCACTTCAGAAATTCGACGTATGCTTATTGGTCGCGAATTGTTTAATGAAAGCGCCTAATAGTCAGCCCAGGCGTTCTGAATCAAAAACATTTTCTTAATCAACCTAAATCTTACTCAACCTAAATAAAGACGGGTGGTACCACCCGTCTACCGAATGGAGATCGGCTATTTATGGCTTGTTTGACGACCAATATTAATACCCATTCAGAGCAGTATCAGGAAAACTACCGCTCTATGGCGTCTCTTGTGGATCAACTCTATACCGTGACTGCCCAAATCGAAGATGGTGGCGGTAAGAAAGCCCGCGAGCATCAGCAGAAGAAAGGTAAACTCCCGGTTCGTGAGCGCATTCTTGCCCTACTCGACCCTGGCTCATCCTTTTTAGAAGTCGGTCAGTTTGCTGGCTGGGATGTGTATCCAGATTACGTTCCATGCGCTGGCGTGGTTGCTGGCGTGGGTGTAATAGACGGCACCGAGTGTATGATCGTTGCCAACGACGTGACGGTAAAAGGCGGCAGTTACTACCCACTTACGGTTAAAAAGCACTTACGCGCGCAGGAAATTGCAGAAAAATGCCAACTGCCGTGTGTTTACTTAGTCGACTCTGGCGGTGCAAACCTCCCCCGCCAAGATGAAGTCTTCCCAGACAAAGACCACTTCGGCCGTATTTTCTACAACCAAGCCCGTATGTCGGCCAAAGGCATTCCGCAAATTGCGGTAGTCATGGGGCTCTGTACCGCTGGCGGCGCTTATGTTCCTGCCATGTGTGATGTTTCCATCATCGTCAAAGAACAAGGTACGATCTTCTTAGCGGGCCCTCCTCTGGTAAAAGCAGCAACAGGAGAAGAAGTCAGCGCTGAAGATCTTGGTGGCGCAGACGTTCACTGCCGTACGTCTGGCGTAGCCGACTATTATGCAGAAAACGATCACCACGCGTTAGAACTGGCAAGACAAGCTGTCTCTCAAATCAACCACTTGAAACCCGTCCAACTCAAGCAAAAAGCGCCACAGGAACCACGCTTTACTGCGCAAGAGCTGTACGGCATCGTCGGAACCGATCTTAAAAAGCCGTTTGATGTTAAAGAGGTCATTGCCCGAATTGTTGATGATTCGCAGTTCGATGAATTTAAAGCGCTATTTGGTGAAACCTTAGTCTGTGGCTTTGCCCATATTCACGGTATGCCGATTGGCATTGTCGCTAACAACGGCATTCTATTTTCAGAATCCGCACAAAAAGGTGCGCATTTTATTGAGCTGTGCGCACAGCGCAAAATTCCTCTGCTTTTCTTGCAGAACATCACTGGCTTTATGGTCGGCCAGAAGTATGAAGCCGAAGGCATCGCCAAACATGGCGCGAAAATGGTAACCGCTGTTGCGTGTGCAGACGTTCCGAAGTTTACCGTGGTTATTGGTGGCTCGTATGGCGCAGGTAACTACGGCATGTGCGGCCGAGCTTATGATCCAACCATGATGTGGATGTGGCCAAATGCGCGTATTTCCGTCATGGGTGGTGAGCAAGCGGCTGGCGTGATGGCGCAAGTGACCCGCGACATCAAAACGCGCAAAGGTGAAAGCTGGAGCACTGAAGAAGAAGAATCGTTTAAGCGTCCTATCGCGCAGCAGTACCAGACTCAAAGCCATGCGTATTACGCCAGTGCTCGCCTGTGGGACGACGGGATTATTGATCCTGCAAAAACACGTGATGTTGTGGGCATTGCTCTGTCTGCTGCGCTTAATGCACCAATACCAGACAGTAAATTTGGCATCTTCCGCATGTAGCCGGATGCAAGGCAAACCTTAACTCCTCGCGAATACCGATGTTTATACAAGTAACGGTTAGCGAGCATTGGAATAGAGACTGAAATGTCAGACAAAGGAAGTCACATGACCGGACTACTGCTTGAAAAAGACAGCAATGGCGTTGCCTGGTTGAGCCTGAATCGGCCAGAAAAACACAACGCGTTTAATGACGAATTGATTGCCTCACTGATTGAGACACTAGAACAACTCGAAAAGGAAGATTCTCTCCGTGCACTGGTGTTAACTGCACAGGGAAAACACTTTTCTGCGGGTGCGGATCTTGGCTGGATGCAGTCAATGGCCACCAAAACCGAGAGTGAAAATCTGCAAGATGCACAGCAGTTAGCGTTGCTCTTGCACAAACTGGATACCTTTAGCAAACCAGCCATTGCTATGGTGCACGGCGCAGCATTTGGTGGCGCACTCGGGCTTATCTGCTGCTGCGATATCGCTATCGGTACGCCTGAAAGCCGCTTCTGTTTGAGTGAAGTGAAACTCGGTTTGTTACCCGCGACAATCGGACCCTACGTCATTCGAGCGATTGGACAACGACAAAGCCGACGCTACTTTTTAACCGCGGAACTGATTGGTGCCGAAACCGCGCTATCGATGAATATTCTTCATCAGATAGATGCTCAGCCACGAGAAGCCGTCAATCGCACCATTGATCACCTGCTCAACAACGGTCCACAAGCCATGCAGGCAGCAAAAACGCTCTGCTTACGTTGTGACAATCAACCTATCGATCATTCATTAATTGAATACACCAGCCAAGCTATTGCAACCGCTCGCGTGTCCGGAGAGGGACAAGAAGGACTGAGTGCATTTTTCGAAAAGCGCGCCGCCAATTGGAGGAATCATGTTTAAAAGAATACTGATCGCAAATCGCGGCGAAATTGCCTGCCGAATCATTAAAACCGCAAAAAGTATGGCTATCGAGACGGTTGCCGTCTATTCCGAAGCGGATCGCAACAGCTTACATGTTAAACAAGCGGATTTCGCTGAATTCATTGGCCCTGCTCCGGCGAGTGAATCGTATCTTGATATCGATGCGATTATCGACGCAGCGAAAAAATGGCAAGCCGACGCTATTCACCCTGGGTATGGTTTTCTTTCCGAGAACCCAAAACTGGCTAAAGCGTGCAGCGAAAATGGCATCGTATTTATTGGCCCTCTCACCAGCGCAATTGAGGCGATGGGCTCGAAGTCGCAAGCCAAAGCCATCATGTCAGAGGCGAACGTGCCCTTGGTTCCGGGCTATCACGGCACAGACAACAGCGTTGAGCACTTATTAGCTGAAGCGGAAAAGATTGGCTACCCAGTGATGCTTAAAGCGACACAAGGTGGCGGCGGTAAAGGCATGCGAGTGGTCAACAGCGCAGTCGAGATGCCGCTGGCTATCGACGGTGCGCAGCGTGAAGCACTTTCAAGCTTTGGCGATAAGCAGCTTCTGATCGAAAAGTGCATATTGCAGCCTCGCCACGTGGAAGTTCAGGTCTTTTCTGACCAGCATGGCAACTGTGTCTATCTATCTGATCGCGATTGTTCCATTCAGCGTCGTCACCAAAAAGTAGTCGAAGAAGCACCAGCTCCCGGTCTTAGTGATGAACTGCGTAAACAAATGGGTGAAGCCGCGGTTCAGGCCGCCCAAGCGATCGACTATGTGGGTGCTGGCACGGTTGAGTTTTTGCTCGATAGCCGCGGTGAGTTCTACTTCATGGAGATGAATACCCGTCTGCAAGTTGAACACCCTGTCACTGAGTTGATCACTGGCGTTGATTTGGTTGAATGGCAATTCAAAATCGCAGCTGGTGAGTGTTTACCGATCTCGCAATCCGAAATCACTCATAACGGCCATTCAATCGAGCTGCGAATTTACGCCGAAGATGCCGACAACGACTTTATGCCGTCGACTGGCCGCATTGATTATTTAAAAGAACCCGTATCAGACAGTAATGTCCGCTTAGCGTGCGTGCGCGTTGATAGCGGTGTTACCCAGGGCGATACCATTAGCGAATACTACGATCCGATGATCAGCAAACTGATCGTCTGGGGCCAAACACGTGATATCGCGCTCAAGCAGCTTAAGAAGGCGTTAACTCAATATCACGTGCGTGGAGTCACGACAAACATTGGTTATCTGCACAGCATTATTTCGCAGCCAGCCTTTGCCAATATCGAACTTGATACCGACTTCCTGATTAAACATCAGCAAGGCATTAGCGCGCAGCAAAATGTGTCAGATTCTATCTGGCTAACGTTGGCAGCGGTTGCTCGCTGGAACCAACTCACTTTGAAATCTAGCGATTCGGCATTACCGTCCCCGACCAAACAAGGTTTTAGGCTGTCGGTTGACAATGTTTATCGATTTAACTTTACGGATGCTAATGCCAATCATCAGGTACGTTTGCAGCAATCATCTCAGGAAACAGGATCTCAGTATCTGAACCACTTCACTGTCCGATGTAGTGAGGATTCACATCAGGTCATCCTGCTTGAAAGTGGCAATCAGTTTATCGTCGATATCGATAGTGTGCGTTACACCTTTAACGCGCTCAACAACGAGCAAAAGACGACGCTGTTTTATCTTGGTCAGCAACGTACCTTTGCTCACCAACCAAGTTTTGAATCCGCAAAAGGTCAAGACGATGAACTTAGCCCAACCGCGCCACTGAACGGTGTGATCTCGGCGGTCATGGTGAATAAGGGAGACGAAGTAGCGGCTGGCGATCCGCTGTTAGTGCTCGAAGCGATGAAGATGGAATACACCATCACCGCTCCAGTAGCAGCGATCGTTGATGAAGTGTTTTATCAACACGGAGACCAAGTTCAGCATGGTTCAATACTGCTGCATTTGGCTTCTGCGCCAGAGAGTGATTGTGTCGATAAGGAGCGAGAATATGCTACCAGCGAAGGTTAATATCGTCGAAGTCGGAGCTCGTGATGGCTTACAAAATGAAACGGCAGTGACGCTGGTCGATAAAGTCCGTTTGATCAATCAACTGAGCACCAGTGGCTTAAAGCACATTGAAGCGGGCTCTTTCGTCTCGCCGAAATGGGTGCCACAAATGGCAGACTCTGATCAGGTGTTTGCTGGTATCACGCAAAAGCCTGACGTGGTTTACAGCGCGCTCACACCAAATCTCGCAGGGTTAGAGCGTGCGCTGGAAAGTGGCGTAAAGCAAATTGCGGTGTTTGGTTCGGCTTCGGAGGCGTTCAGCCAAAAAAACATCAACTGCAGTATTGCGGAAAGCCTAGCCCGCTTTGAACCCGTTATCGAACTAGCGAACCAGCACAACATACCTGTGCGCGGGTACTTGTCTTGCACTATGGTTTGTCCCTACGAGGGAGAAATAAAACCAGAGCAAACCACAGCGGTAGCGAATGCGCTTTTTGATATGGGATGCTATGAAATATCTCTGGGCGATACTGTCGGTAAAGCAACGCCCAATCGCGTTATCGCCATGCTGGATTCGCTGTTAACACAACTGCCAAAAGACGCGCTCGCGGTACATTTTCATGACACCTATGGACAAGCTTTGGCCAATATTTACCAAGCCTTGTTAATGGGCATCAACACCATTGATAGTGCGGTTGCTGGTTTGGGCGGCTGCCCTTACGCGAAAGGTGCCAGTGGCAATGTTGCAACGGAAGATGTGCTTTATCTTTGTGAGCAACTTGGGATTGAAACGGAGATTGATCTCAACATCATCAATGAAGCGGGTTGGCAAATTTGCCATGCATTAGGTAAACGTCCGTCTTCCAAAGTAGCACTCGCTCTGGGTGATCCGCACAGCTTGTAAAAGACTCCATCCGCGATAAGCAACCAATAAATACAAACGGGCATGCGTAACAACATGCCCGTTTTATTAGCGCAAAGTACGATTCACAAAAGCACTAACCAGAGGCGTGCTTTTCAGCCATTTGAGTATGGCGTCCCCACTTCGCAATCATATCGAGTAAATCGCTTTTCTGAACTGGCTTCGTCAGGTAATCATTCATCCCTAATGCAATACTTTTTTGCTGCTCTTCTTGCATCGCATGTGCGGAAAACGCAACGATTGGACACCAAGGAAACGCACCACTTTCCTGTAACTCACGAATGTCTTTTGTCACGCCAAAACCATCTTTGTTTGGCATAGAAATATCGGTAATCACCAAGTCCGGAGAAAGCTGTTTATAAAGTTCAACGGCTTCAACACCATCTTCCGCCAACGTCAGTTTAACACCTGTGTCTTGCAACATTTTTTCAATCAATATTCGATTGATATGGCTGTCTTCTGCGACTAATAGGTGCAAGCTAGAAAAGTCAGGATTCTCATCTGAGGAAAGTTCTCGACGCTTTTGTGTCTTAGTAGAAAACAGAGCTTGCAGTTTATGCTGCGTGACCGGTTGCGGCAATAAACGATCCCGCTCGCACGACCATGCCTGCCCTTCCTCCATCACGCAAGGTGCAAGAAACATTACCCGTTTGGCGGCTGATTCTGTCGCATCAAGCTCATAGAGCGAATCTCTATCTTGAGCATTGTTTACACTTGCGAGGATACGATCAAAACCATCCAATTTTTTACCCAAAGACTGCGCAGTTGACCAATCGTTGGCATGAGTAACTTCAATGCCAATCTCTTGAGCTAAATGTATCAAGTGTTGCACGCGCGGTTGATAATCATCAATCAACAATAGTCGATTTGCACTCAGCTCTATCGGTTCGGAAAGAAGCTGACTTTGCTTAGGCAACTGCAAACTAAAGCTAAAACACGACCCTTTGCCAAAATCCGAATGCACACAAAGCTCGCCGTTATACATGCTGATCAAACGTTTTGAGATTGCCAACCCCAAGCCTGTACCTTCATGGCGTCTTGTCGCGGAGGTATCGACCTGCTCAAACTTATCCATAATATGAGCCAATCGATCTTCGGGAATACCAATGCCCGTATCACTCACGGAAAAATCAAAACCGTGCTCACTTTCTCTGACTTTGAGTAGCACATGGCCTTCATCCGTGAATTTCACCGCATTACCGATCAAGTTAAGCAAGATTTGATTAATCCGACCTTTATCACCGACCACGACCGTATTCATGGCCAATGGCATATCAACCAACAACTTGAGGTTCTTTTTATCCGCCTGATAGGCACATAAAGCGGTGCAGCTCTCGACGAGTGAACGCAAGTCAAACTCCTCTTCAACTAACGTCAACTTGCCCGCTTCTACTTTGCTGTAGTCGAGGATGTCGTTAATGATCGTCACAAGGTTGTTGGCAGATTTGTGCAGCAAGAGTAATAACTCCCTTGGCTCTCGACGGTTTTCGTTCTCAAGCAATATCTCGCTGATCCCCATGATCGCGTTCATTGGGGTGCGAATCTCATGGCTCATGTTCGCCAAAAATTCCGATTTGGCTTGCATCGCCTTTTTCGATTTATCTAAAGCAGACGACAGACGCCTCTCCATCCTGCGCCTGTCGGTGATGTCACGCTCTACCGCAATAAAACGTAACAGCCCGCCATCTTCATCAAACACAGGAGAAAGCTCCAACTCGACCCAATACGGGTGCTTCGACTTGGTGTAGTTGAGTATTTCAACCCTAATAGGAGAGTGCTTACGGACACTTTTTGAGAGCAATGCCACCGTATTTGGGTCTGTGTCTGGCCCTTGGAGTAACTCGCCCGGCGATTTGCCAATAACTTCTTCCAACGTATATTCGGTTAGCTGTTCAAACGCAGGGTTTACCCATGCAATAGTGCCGTCAGGGTGAGTAATGATGATGGTATCACGCGCATGTTCAGCAACCTCAGCAAGCTGCGATATTTTGGCCGATAACTGTTGCTGGGTGTGATGCTCTTGCTGAAGTTTAGTTTGCGCTTGCGCTAAAGAGCGTGACATTTGGTTAAACGCTTCGCCAACACGTGTAACTTCATCATTGCCTGAAATCGAAATTTGCGAACCCGGACCTTGCTGTGAAACCTTGATTACCCCAGTACGAAGAAGATCGAGCCGCTTCATCAAATAGCTACCGAGAGCATACGAAAACATCGCCACCAGCGACATTTCAATAAAGGCGATAACCAAACTTGCATGAGTCGCAAATGAAAGAACTTGATGTACATGTTCAACATTCACACCCATTTCAACCTTACCGAAAGTCTGCTCTCCCAGAGTAATCTCTTGCGCAACATCGTAAACTCCATCGGTCACATCAAACGGTCTCACACCAGTATCAACACCGCTGTAATCCCCCTGTAGCGTCAGCTCGACGCCATCTTGATTAACAATACGAATATAAGCCAGCTCGTGCTCACTCACGACAGAACGAGCAAAACTGTCTAGATAGGCTAAGTCCGTCGCAATCACCGCATCTCTCGACGCCTGAGCAAATACACTCACCAAGTGTTGGCTCCCAACCTCGAGGCTAGTCTCGTTGGAACTTTCCAACCAATTAAGCCCACTAATGATGAGTACACCGAGCGCAAGGGCCTCAATAAGAGCAATGCCAAGTATCGTTTTCGAACGCAGCGTCATAGGGCAACCATTTATCTTGAGATTCCCAATTGAACAACATCTTGCCAATCTTGGTCTTGTGCAAGCTGTAACCCGTCAATGTTGAGTAAAGTGAAACTCTCCTGTGCTTTTGGATCATCATTAAGTTGCGAAATTGCCTTTCGTAAGGCAAGAGTAATCTCTTCATCGACATTATTTGAAACCGCAATAGCATGAGGCGTATAACCAGCAGTTGTATAAATGATGCTAAGTTGGTCTTTTATTTCACTCGGTAAGCTCTCAAAGGTACGCTTCACGCCACCACCAGCAATGTACAAACCTTTAAGTACCCCCAAATAGACTGAGTCGTGCGAACCGACGTATTTAGGCGTAAACTTGATGCCTTTCTGCGCCAACTCTGATTGTGTGATGATAGAAGCAGCAAATGCTCGTGGGGCAGGAAAAGCGATGGTCTTTTCTTGCAGCTCATCAAGGGAAACCGGCTTCCCTCGCCTTGCTACAATAATGCCTGTAATGCGCTTATTTTTCGCTCTTGCTAAAGCCGTATAACCTGGGTTTTGATTCACCAAGGTAAAGTGATATGGGTTCATGTATGCAATGTCGTAGGCTCCAGCCATCAAGCGTGCTTCGAACGTGGGAATATCACGTGCCGTGGCAAACTTAATCTCAACGCCAGCAAGATCTCCCCAGCGTTGCAGTAATGGCTGCCATTGTTGCACTAGTTTGGTCGCCGACTGTTGCGGTACGACACCAAAAACAATGGAAGGTTGAGCAACGACAGAAGGTGACCATATGCATAACACCATAAGCAACGTAAATATTCGCTTGTGAAGCCGCCAAATCAACGTCTTTAATTGGGTGTTCAACAAAATCATCTCCTTATGTTTGTCTTTCGTTAAAGATAGATAGCTATCTGAAAGATTGCGAATTATCGGATTAAATTGCCTCGTGTCTCAGATACCATTTATACTCAAATGAACACCTAAAACAGGAGCAGGTAAATGCTTATTACATTTCGTTGCCATAGCCACTCGAACGTCACTATGTTTGGCGATATTGCGATAAAGATGATCAAAATGATGGGGCATAGTGGCTCAGTACCAGGGTCAATTTCCGCTCAAGACATCCCTGATGCTCTATCTAGATTGACCTCCGCTCTCGCAGCACAAGAAGCGATAGAGCAGAACAACAGTCAAGCAATGGAAGAAGATGAGGAGCAAGAGGAACAAACGGTCAATTTAGGACGCAGAGCATTTCCACTTATTGAGCTTTTAAAATCGGCTATTAAAGAAGAATGCGAAGTGATGTGGGACAGCCAATAAATGCTCCAAATCAAGCTGTGGAGAGGAAAGCAACATCCAATCTATACTTTCCTCCCCTGCTAAAAGGAACTTACCCAATTCACTTCACTTCTCTATTTGAATGACTCTTAACGAGTGCTTACTCAAAACTAACCTATTGAATATAAATCAGTGATAAACATCTGATTTCATAATAAAAATCTCCTATTGACTGAAACACTCACTTATAATTGTGGCCTCAACTGCAAACCATTAATGGAATGATTGTTATGCCAGAACTGACTCGGATGCGCTCTGGAGAAACCTACAATTGTCTGGATGAAGAACTAAAGCTAATGCGCGCCAAAACTGCGCAGCTTGTCTTCCAATTTAACCACGAGCCAAACCCAGGTATCCGTAGACAACTATTGGCGGAGATGGGCGTCCAATTAGAAAACAGCGCCTGTATAGAGCCACCGCTTCAACTTACCTACGGTTGCCACTTGTCCATCGGGGAAAACACCTACATCAACTGGGATGCCATTATTCTGGACAATGGGCAGGTTGAGATTGGCGCGAACGTCATGATTGGGCCTAGAGTGCAAATTTACACAGCCGCTCATTCACTGGATACACAAAGACGCTTAGCCGGAGATGAGATCGCCAAACCGGTAAAAATCAGCAATAACGTTTGGATTGGTGGGGGCGCAATCATACTGCCAGGCGTGACCATTGGCGATGAGGCCGTCGTCGGCGCTGGCTCTGTCGTAACCAAAGATGTTGCGCCAGGCGATCGAGTTGCTGGAAATCCGGCGCGCTCCATTAAACCAAAAAACTGAAGAAAGTCGCTATTTCGCCAAATGATCGCGAATAATGTTGGCAAGCAGATTGAGAGCATGGACGTATTTGTCATTGAGCTCAAAAGAAGCGTTAAGACGAATACAGTGATCGTATTGTTCTGTTAGGCTGAACATCTTTCCTGGTGCGATGCTGATATTGTCTTTTAGCGCTTCTCGATATATCTGCAAGGCGTCGATATGCTTGGGAAGCTCTAACCAAATAAAGTACCCGCCGCTTTGGCTTAACACTTTGACTTCTTCAGGTAACAGCTCACTAAGCCGATCCGTCATCTTACTTTTACGTTCAAACAGCTTTTTCCGTAACTGCTTCAAATGCGATTCATAATTGCGGCTTGTTAAATAGTGCACCAATGTCATTTGTACTGGTGCACTCGTCGCTAACGTACTCATTAACTGTAACTTTTGTACCTCTAGCGCCCGCTTTCCCGCCGCAACCCAACCAATACGTAGCCCTGCGATTAATGATTTTGAAAACGAGGAGCACAACATGGTATTGCCCGTGTCATCAAACATTCTTAGTGGGTAAACCGAGTCATTCTCGGCATGCAGTTCGCTGTACACATCATCTTCAATCACTGGCACGTTATATCGCTGTGTCAGTTCAATCAGCTTTTGTTTTTTCTCGTTGGAGAGCGTAAAACCCAGTGGATTCTGGAAGTTCGACATCAGCCAGCACGCTTTCACATCGTGCGTTTGCAGCGCTCGTTCCAATGAGTCTAGGTCAATGCCCGTGACTGGGTCTGTTCTTACTGAGAGCGCTTTCAAACCTAACCGCTCTAAGGATTGCAAAGCGCCATAGAATGCAGGCGACTCCACAACCACCCAATCTCCCGGTCTTGTACAAGCTTGCAAACTGAGCGTTAACGCCTCCAGCGCGCCTGCCGTAATGACAATTTCATCGGGTGAAATTTCAATGCCTTTCGCAGCATAACGCTTCGCGATGATGGTGCGTAATTGTTCGTTTCCCGGCGGTAAGTTATCAAAGGTGGTGGAAATCGGCATATTGCGAGCGGCTGCGCTCATCGCCCGATTCACGTGATATCGTGGGTACAAACTTGGGTCTGGATAGGCAAAGCCAAAATTGATCATGGATGGATTTTTACTCGCCTGCAGAACATCAAAGATAAACTCATTGATGTCTACCTGCTCTGTCCACGAGACCGCTGCTGGCGCTTGGGGTTCATTTGAACTCTTAATATAGGGAGCAACTCGATAACCAGAGCGCGGCTGTGACGTCACCCAGCCTTGAGATTCCAGAATTTGATAAGCGTGCAATACCGTCATCAAGCTCAAACCCGAGTGTTCAGATTGGCGACGCAGAGAAGGCAGTTTGTCACCCGGGTGCCATATCCCCGATTTTATCTGCCTTTTAAGCTGTTCCACTAACTCTTGATACTTCGCCAAACGCAAATCCCCCTCCATAAAGCTGAACTCAAAATAATAACACTTCAACATTTAATCTGTTATAGGTTTATAGTCACTGTCTGTACCTACTTCCCCTACTCCGCTCCTTTTAAAATAGCTCTCTCATAAAACTTAAAAGATCAAAGGAAGTTTAATGTTTGGCCTCGACGCATTTATGCTTGCACGGATACAGTTCGCCTTTACGGTATCCTTTCATATTATTTTCCCCGCTATCACCATAGGTTTGGCCACCTATCTCGCCGTGCTGGAAGGCTTATGGCTAAAAACACGTAATCCCGATTACCAAAAGCTCTATCACTTCTGGTCGAAAATTTTTGCGGTTAACTTTGGAATGGGTGTTGTATCTGGTCTTGTCATGGCCTATCAATTCGGCACCAACTGGAGTGGTTTCTCCGACTTTGCTGGCTCTATCACGGGCCCATTGCTGACTTATGAAGTGTTAACGGCTTTCTTTCTCGAAGCCGGATTTCTTGGCGTAATGCTGTTTGGGTGGCGTCGCGTCGGCGAAAAGCTGCACTTTTTTGCAACCTCGATGGTGGCGTTAGGCACGATCATTTCGACGTTCTGGATTCTCGCCTCCAACAGTTGGATGCAAACGCCACAAGGCTATGAAATTGTCGACGGACGTGTGGTGCCAATCGACTGGTTTGCTATCGTTTTCAATCCTTCATTTCCTTATCGTTTGGCGCACATGAGCGTCGCGGCTTTCGTCAGTTCAGCACTCTTTGTAGGCGCGTCAGCCGCTTGGCATTTATTGAGAGGCAATCAAACGACTGCGGTAAAAACGATGTTTTCGATGTCGCTCGGGATCTTAGTGTTCCTTGCGCCACTCCAAGCCGTGATTGGCGATGTACACGGGTTAAACACTCTCGAACACCAGCCCGCCAAAATCGCTGCCATCGAAGGACATTGGGATAACAGCGATGGCAAACCAACCCCATTGATATTGTTCGGCATGCCAAACATGGAACAAGAACGCACAGACTATGCCATAGAAGTTCCTGTTCTAGGAAGTTTGATCCTACGCCACAGTTTAACTGAGCCAATCCCGGCGCTGAAAGACTTCCCGAAAGAGGAACGACCGAACTCACCTATCGTCTTTTGGTCATTTCGAATCATGGTCGGACTAGGACTTCTGATGATTTTTCAAAGCTTCTACAGCATGTGGTTACGAAAAAAGAACACGCTTTATACCTCGCGTTGGTTCCTCAAGTTTTCATTGTTTATGGGGCCATCTGGTCTTATCGCAATACTTGCTGGCTGGTTTACGACAGAGGTTGGTCGGCAACCTTGGGTCGTGTATGGCGTACAAAAAACGCGTGATGCGGTTTCTGCACATGGAGACCTACAAATGAGCATCAGCCTGCTGTGTTTCCTTGTTGTATACAGCTTGGTATTTGGTTTTGGTTATTACTACATGATCCACCAAATCAAGAAAGGCCCCGATGCAATCGAGCACGATGAGCACGACATGACGACCGTTTCAGGTCGCATTTAGAATTTGTCACAAAGTGAAGGTAAAGAATATGCATTTTGATTTATCCGTGATTTGGTTCGCGATTATCGTTTTTGCCACTTTGATGTACATCATCATGGATGGCTTCGATTTAGGTATTGGAATACTGATGCCCTTCATCAAGGATGAAAAACAAAAAGACGTCATGGTTAACAGTGTCGCGCCAGTTTGGGACGGCAACGAAACTTGGATTGTGCTTGGAGGCGCATCTCTATTTGGCGCTTTTCCGATGGCTTACGCGGTAATTATTGAAGCGCTAACCATCCCTTTGACGTTGATGTTGATTGCTTTGATCTTTCGTGGCGTAGCGTTTGAGTTTCGCTTTAAAGCATTGGAAAACCACTTAAAGTTCTGGGACCGCTCTTTTATGGTCGGCTCGATTTTAACCACGTTTTTCCAAGGCATCGTCGTTGGCGCGGTAATTCAGGGCTTTGCGGTGGAAAACCGCGTCTTCGTAGGTAGCCAATTAGACTGGCTCACCCCTTTTCCCATCTTTTGTGGTTTGGGTTTAGTCGCAACGTACGCGCTGCTTGGTAGTACTTGGCTCATCATGAAGACGGAAGGTGCACTGCAAAACACGATGTATCGCTTCACTAACAAAACACTACTGGCGATGATCTCCGCATTAATCATTGTGAGCGCTTGGACCCCAATTGCTTACCCTGCCATTGCGGAAAGATGGTTTTCTCTGCCTAATTTGTTCTACTTACTGCCGGTACCTGTCATTACTGGGCTGGTCTGTTTGAAGATTGCCGACTCCGTAAAAAAGCGAAAAGAGCGCAGCCCTTTCGTGATGGCATTGGTGATCGTGATTCTCGGGTTCGCTGGGCTTGGCATCAGTATCTGGCCAAATATCATTCCTCCTAGCATATCGATATGGGAAGCAGCGGCTCCTGCAAGCAGTCAGCGCTTTATGCTCGTTGGAGCGGTGATCATCATCCCGATCATTCTGGCTTACACCTTTTGGAGTTACTACGTTTTCTCCGGAAAAGTGAAAGAAGGCGAAGCGTACCATTAACGAGTTGATAAGGAGTGAGTATGAAAATCAAAAATTGGTGCCGCCAGTGGGCTTGGATGGTTGGGATCTGGGCGGCCAGTGTGCTAGCTCTGGGGTTCGTATCAATGCTGTTTCGCGTCATGATGACCGCTGCAGGGTTAAAATCTTAGCTCGGCACTTTTAAGTCATAAAAAATGGATGCCTCTAGAGCTTGTGTAAGAGCTAGAGGCGTTTACATTCAAGCCCGACTTTTTACGTGTGCAGACAATACGATAGTAGATTCTGAACCGCGAGCCACTTCAAAATAGCCACCAGCGCGAGATAGCTGGCGAGCCATCAGTTTTTCTTTGCCCAGCTTTTCAAACCAATAAGGTGCCAATGAGCACTGAGCTGAGCCTGTGGCAAGATCCTCTGAAATACCGATTTTAGGTGCAAAGTAACGCAGCACATAGCCACTATCAGAGCTTTGAGCCGTCACGATGACTGCATGAAACTCATCAATTTTAACCAGCTCATCAAAGTTAGGCTTATAGTGAGCAACATCATCTTCGGACTCGAGAACAACAACCAAATCACGCGTTGTAAAAGCATCTACGGGGCGATTGGAAAAGCCTGAAATATCCAAGGGGATTACATGAGGCTTTACTTGCCAACTTGGCATCACTATCCGATACATTCCATCCAGTTCAGTAACGGTAATATGACCATATTGGCTTTTTAGAATGACGTCATTCTGATGATAGTTGGAAATGATTGCAGCGCCTGCGCCCAAACTTCCGTGTCCGCATAGGTTGATCTCTCCTTCTAGGCTAAACCAGCGAATGTGGTAGTCACTGCCAGACTGAACCACAAATGATGTGACAGGTTGAGCGACCTGATGAGTGATGTGAAGTAACTCAGAATCACTCAGCCAGTGATTTAGTTCGACAACGCCACAAGGGTTACCTTGAGCCAACTCATCACAAAATACATCAAATATTTGCGCTTTAATCATCCACCATCCTTGCGGTTTAACGCCGCACTAAGTTGTGAACAACGCTATCATTAACCCGAAACCACTACACTGCAAAAACGAAACCTAAAAATGACAAGCCTCGGGAGTCCCTCTTAAATGCTTTGTTAGTCTTTTTATGCATCTATCTTGGCTAGTTCAACCGTAAACCCATGTTTTGTAACCGTCTACTGTGATGACGCAGGTTTACTTTTGAAAAAGATGGCAAGTGCACTTCACCTTTCTTCTTGTTTCTTAGGGTTGATTATATCGGCCTCTTCGTAGCCTTCTTTGATCAAATATGCAACGACATTAAGCTTTATTTCATCCCTCACCACTCCTACAAATAAGCAACTAATATCTCATCAAAGTTCTCCATATGGTATGACATCTGTCATAAATATTACCAATCGTAATGAATAGCTTTATCCTATTAAATCCACTAAATGGCTTTCATTAAACTCTGATAGCTTTTGCAGCTTTAGACTGGCTTCATTAAACTCTTGGTAGAACTTATCAGGTTGAGGTATCACGACTGTTTTTATGTTTGCTCGTGTTGCCGCAAGCATACCCGAATAAGAGTCTTCAAAGGCAATACAGTTACTTGAATCTACACCTAGTTTATTGATTGTTGAAAGGTAGACATCTGGCTCTGGCTTGCCCTGTTCTACATCGTCTGACGATGATATCGCGTCAAAGTAACTGGCAATACCGAGTTTGTTCAAAATGGTGGGAATGAGTTGATAAGGTGAATTAGTAGACAACCCTATCTTAAACCCTTTTTCCTTAAGCAATTTGAGTGTTTCTGTAACACCCTCTAATTCGCATCCTTTTTCAATTATTAATGCCTCCACTTTATCAACAACAGCATTCTCTACTTCGTCTAGGCTCGTTTCTTGCCAAGGATTACGTTCATACCAAAACCTTGTTACTTCACCTGTCGTCATCGTTGCAGTCTGCTTTGACAGTACTTCGGTCACTTGGACGCCAACTGATGAAAACACCTGCCTTTCCGCTTCCTTCCACAAAGGTTCTGAATCAATCAGCAACCCGTCCATATCAAAGACCGCAGCGTATATCATTGGTACATCCTCAGTAAGTTCTATTCGTTGAGTAAGATTTGTCTATTCAACCAAAGCATAGCTTTGCATATAACGAGGGAGAGTATCACATTTGCCTGTGGCTATCAGAGCCAGTTCGATAACTCATCTTTAAGCCTCAACATGACTGATGTTCGTGACTACTTTTAACGCCAGCTTATTGAGATTAGACGCCTCCCAAGCAACGACAACACGACTAGTGAGAGGGATATCATCAATCTCGGCGACTGTCGCAGAATCATCGAGATGTTCAGCCAGTGAGCGCGGAACGAGAGCAATGCCTAACCCAGCCTGCGCCATGGCGATCGTCGTACGAAGTTGCGGTGCTGCAAACTGTGGTTCGAGTCTTACTCCTGCGTCGGCAAAAAGTGTGCTCATGCCATCAAACAATGCAGGTCCAGTCTCTCGTGGAAACAGTAAAATTTTATGGTCTCTCAACTGTTTCATCTGGATACAGGGATACTTTGCCAGCTCGTGCCCCGCCGGAATCACCGCGACAAACGGGTCGTTAAACAACACCTTGTGCTCAAAAGGCTCACTGGCGTAGCAGGGTAGCCGCATGATTGCGAGATCAAGTTGTTTGCTTTTTAACTGAGCGGCAAGCTCTGGCATTGACAGTTCCGCCGTCTGTAAGTGAACCCCATCCTCTTGAATTCGCCCCACCCTCTCTAACACCTTAATGCAGGTTGATGTTGACGTTGCGAACCCGATTTTAACCTGCGTATTTTCACCACGGGCAATCTGTCGGGCTTTTGCTTTAGCGCGTTCCACATCAGCAAGAATATTTACCGCATCCGTATAGAAGACTTGCCCAGCATGGGTCAGTTCTACCCCTCTAGACAAGCGCTTAAATAGGTCCACACCAAGCTCGTGCTCTAACTTTTTGATTTGTTGACTTAAAGGAGGTTGCGCAATCCCTAACTGTTCAGCGGCTCGGGTAAAGTGACGAGTCTCGGCGACCGCGACAAAATACTTCAGGTAGCGAAATTCCATATATTTTCCATATCAAAATAAATCTTTTTTATATTGGATTTAGCACCGTGTAGAAGTCAATCTAAATATACTCTTCATTGCATAACTGGTCTTACTCATGCGTGGATTTTATAACCCTCTATGTGCTTGTTCGCTTGAAGTAGCGAAAGAATTTTCTGAATACCATCACGTTACCGGAGATGGTGAGATTTATCAGACTTCGTTGATGAGTGCTTTGATCGCTGGTGTTTACGAAGGCTCAACAACCATAGAAGAACTGATGAAACATGGGGATTTTGGTTTAGGTACGTTCAATGAATTGGATGGTGAGTTGATTGCTTTTGATAAGGAAGTTTTTCAACTCAAGTCGGATGGCTCCGCAAACCCGGCAGACCTGGCGCAAAAAACGCCCTTTGCTGTCATGACTTTTTTTACGCCTGATATCGAGCTGCCACTGACATCGCGCATGTCACGTCATGAAGTCCATAGCCTCATAGACGACATGGTTCCAAGTGACAACCTATTTTGCGCAGTGCGCATTGATGGCGTTTTCGATTCAGTTCGTACTCGCACCGTACCTAAACAAACACGCCCTTATCGGCCAATGCTTGAAGTGGTCAAAGAACAACCGACATTCCGCTTCACGCATAAGCAAGGCGTGGTCGCCGGCTTTCGCAGTCCTAAATATACGACTGGCATCAATGTACCCGGCTATCACGAACATTTTATTACCGATGACCGCCAAGGAGGTGGTCATATTCAGGATTACAGCATTTCGTCAGGGTTCCTCCAGATTGGCAAAGTCTCGCGGCTAGTAATTGATACCCCGGTATCGACAGACTTCCTCAGTGCCAATTTGGCTCCGGAAGATATAAATACCGCCATAGAAAAGGCGGAAAAGTAACAAAGTCAGGCAAATAATAAGGACAACAAATGCAATCCAAACCTTCAAATAAAAATGGAGCTCAGTTGATCGCTCAACAGCTAGAGTCTCTCGGCATTAAGTACATTTTCGGTATTCCCGGTGCAAAAATCGATCGACTGTTCGATGCGATTGAAGACACTAACATCCAAATGATTCCGGTACGTCACGAGGCTAACGGCGCGTTTATGGCGGGCGTTATGGGAAGACTAACCGGCAAAGCAGGCGTTACAATGGTTACGTCAGGTCCAGGCTGTGGAAACCTAGTTACGGGGGTGGCAACAGCAAACTCCGAAGGCGATCCGCTGATTGCTATCGGTGGTGCGGTGAAACGAACTGACCAGCAAAAACAAACACACCAGAGCATGGATACCGTCAGTATTTTTCGCTCTATAACCAAATTCAGTGCTGAAGTGCAGCATGTGGACGCCGCAAGCGAGATCATGGCGAACGCATTTCGTATCGCAGAGTCAGGTCGTCCTGGGGCTTGCTTTTTGAGTCTCCCCCAAGATGTTTTATCCGAGCAAACCCAAACGGACATTATTGTCCCCTCGCCTTACACACAGCCTGGTTGCGCAGACATCGCAGCAATCGAAGAAGCGGTCAGTCGAATCAGCAAAGCAAAGCGTTGTGTGGTTTTACTTGGCCTTCACGCGAGCCGCAGCCAAAACGCTGCTGCTATCGCCCGATTTCTTCAAAATACGCAGCTACCCGTTGTCGGCACTTACCAAGCCGCCGGCACGGTAGACATCAACTACTATCACCACTTTGCTGGTCGTGTTGGTTTATTTAACAACCAACCCGGCGATGTTTTACTGCGTGATGCCGATTTAATTCTCACCATCGGCTTTAGCCCAATAGAGTATGACCCTGAGCTTTGGAACAGCCACCGCAACCCAGTGATTCACCTCGATATTGAACCGGCAGAATACCAACTTAATTATCAGCCTTGTGTTGAAATCGTCGGAAACATTGCGCAGTCATTAGACAAAATGGGCAGCTACATCTCTGAATATGCTCGCCTTTCCCCAACGGCACTTTCAGTACTGGAAGAGGTAGCACTGCAACGGCAAGTGATCAAAACCTATCCCAATGTCTATAACAAGCAAGGATTTCATCCACTGGCACTGATTAAAGCCATGCAATCTATCATCACACCAGATACCACGTTATGTCTTGATATGGGGAGCTTCCACATCTGGATCGCTCGTTACTTAAGTTGTTTTCGAACTCGCCAAATGCTGGTGTCTAACGGCCAACAAACGATGGGCGTTGCACTGCCATGGGCCATTGGTGCCAGCCTACTGAAACCTGGCAGCAAAGTGGTATCGATATCGGGAGACGGCGGTTTTATGCAATCGAGCATGGAGTTAGAAACCGCGGTTAGACTGAACTGCAATATCGTCCATATTGTGTGGGTTGATAACGCCTACAACATGGTAGAAATGCAAGAGATCAACAAATATCAGCGCTGCTCTGGTGTGAAATTTGGACCAATTGATTTCAAGGCGTACGCCGAATCATTTGGCGCGAAAGGCTTCGCAGTGACTAGTCAACACGAATTGCTACCGACATTGAATAAAGCCATGGACGTTGAAGGACCAGCAGTGGTGGCTATCCCCGTAGATTACAGCGACAACGACAAACTGATGTTGCCGCGCACAGAGAAAAATCAAGATCCCGTTTTTGTAAGTTTCGAAGGAGAAATCGCATGAGAGGATTAAAAAATAAAGTCGCACTCGTCACTGGTTCTGCCAATGGTATTGGTTTGGCCATCGCAAAACGTTTGTATGAAGAAGGCGCAAACGTCGCTCTTGCCGATTGGAATGAAGAGCAGTTGGCAAACGCTGTTGAGGGCTTTGATAAACAGCGCGTGTCTGCGCATTCCATTGACGTTTCTGATCCAGACAAAGTCGCAGCACTGATTTCTGATGTTGTTACCCGTTTCGGTAAACTGGATATTTTAGTAAACAATGCTGGCGTACATGTCCCAGGATCCGTGATTGAAGGTAGTGTGGAAGACTGGAAGAAGATCTCTGGTGTAAACATTGACGGCGTCGTTTATTGCGCGAAGTTTGCGTTACCTGAACTATTAAAAACGAAAGGTTGTATGGTGAATACCGCGTCCGTTTCTGGTTTGGGTGGTGACTGGGGTGCCGCATTCTATTGCGCGAGTAAGGGCGCTGTGGTCAACCTTACTAGAGCGATGGCATTGGACCATGGTGCGGAGGGCGTAAGAATTAACGCCGTATGCCCAAGCTTAGTAAAAACCAACATGACGAACGGCTGGCCGCAGGAAATCCGCGATAAATTCAATGAGCGCATTGCGCTTGGCCGAGCAGCAGAACCTGAAGAAATTGCGTCCGTCGTGACTTTCTTGGCAAGTGATGACGCATCTTTCATTAATGGCGTAAACCTACCTGTAGACGGCGGTGCCACCGCATCAGATGGTCAACCTAAAATAGTATAAGCATTAACACTGACTGAGCAGAATTTTTAACTGTAAGGTATCTACGCCAAAAAAGAGCCGAGTTTGTACTCGGCTCTTGTGTGTCTGTTCTTAAGCCTGCGACGTTGCTAAACCTGCCGACGCGCCACCTAATAACACATGATTAAACTCCATTCGAGATTCTTGGGCTTGTTCAGACAGTTCTTGCTTCTTCTGTTGAGCCAACTCAAGCGCTTCGGTTAGTTGCTGTAGCTCTGTTTGCATCTCTTCTGGTAAATGATGGTCCGAAAACCCAGATTCACAGCAGTGCTCTAAGGCAAATGCGCGAATTCTCTTACGCATGCTCATCAGGGCCGCCATTGCTTCGCGCTCTTCTTCAGCCGCCTGTTGAGCTAAGTCTTTAAAGCGCTCAAATTTCGCCAAAGCCATTCCCTCTGTTGACCAAGGGTCAATTTCCGGCAGTTCTTCAATGTTAATGGTTGGCTCTTCGTATTCTGCTTGATGTTTAATATCTAGGCTCGCCGCGCGAACAAAGGACACCATCAACATCACCGAGATAACTAACAACGGTAAACCGCCCACGATCGCAGCGGTTTGTAATGTCGATAAACCTCCCATGAACATTAGGACGGTTGGCAGAAAAGACAAAGTAAACGCCCAGAACAAACGGTTCCAGCGCATCGGTTCTTCCGTCACATCATTTTGAACCACTGACGCAAGAATGTACGAGATAGAGTCAAACGACGTCGCCGTAAAAATGATACACAATAGTGTAAAAACACCAATAACGATTGGCCCTAACGGCAGTGTATCTAACGTTGCAAAAATAGCCGCTGGTGCGCCTGATTCGTTGAGGATTGCGATGACATCAAGCTCACCCGTCAATTGCAACGATAACCCGTAGTTACCTAAAACAATGAAGAATAAGAAACAACCTAAAGAACCGTAAAATATCGAACCTACGACCATCTGTTTGATCGTTCTTCCACGCGAGATACGCGCAACAAACAATCCCATGCAAGGAGCAAAGACCAACCACCATGCCCAGTAGAAAATAGTCCAGTCTTGCGGGAAGTGTGTATCTGTAAACTCACCATAACCACCAAACGGCTCCGCCCAGGTGGCCATAACAAAGAAGTTAGACAACATACGACCAATAGAATCTAAGCCTGTCTCTAACATGAACACGGTTGGCCCAACGGCGAGTACAAAGAGTAACAAGCCCATCGCACCCCAGAAGTTAATGTTACTAAGGAATTTGATCCCCTTCTCAAGCCCTGCATACGCGGAGTAACCAAAAATCGCAGTACAGAGAAGTAATACAGCCACTTGGCTGAAGGTATTGTTTGGAAGACCGAAGATATGATATAGACCACCGTTGATAAGAGGCGCTGCTAAGCCAAGCGTAGTCGCCGCGCCACCCAACATACCAAAAATAAACAGCACATCAATAAACTTGCCAATACCACCGTTTGCGCGCTTTTCTCCTAATACAGGCATTAACGCACTAGAGATTTTCAAAACAGGTTGTTTGCGTACATAAAAGAAGTAAGCGATAGGCAGAGCAGGAATAAGGTAAATTGACCAAGCGATCGGTCCCCAGTGAAACAGACCATAAGTCGCGGCCCAGCGAATGGCTTCTTCACTGCCAGCTTCCAACTGAAATGGTGGTGATTGATAGTAGTATGCCCACTCGATACACCCCCAATACAGAATACTTGCGCCAATACCTCCACAAAATAGCATTGCAGCCCATGAGGCGTTACCAAATTCTGGTTGCTCGTCGGCTTCACCAAGTTTGATTTGGCCAAGATCGCTGAACACGGTGTAAATCATAAAACACATTGCTGCGATACCCAGTGCGAGGTATAACACACCAAGCTTATCGGTCATGAAAAATTTGGCCGAAGCTATCCAATCCGCACCTTGTGTGGGAAATAAAATTAAAGGTATAACGACGCTGAGTAAAAGAAAGAGTGAGCCTAAGAAGGTAGGCTTATCGATGAGAGAAAATGATTTGTCCATATTATATATCCTTATGTTTTCAAAGGACATGATCTACATTTCTCACAACTTCGCCAATTCACAACACTTATCGTTACCACAAGAATAATTGTCTTTAAAATATGCATTATGTGACGCTGATTTGGTATTCATTATTTGATGCCATAGCGTTTAAATACGGCAACTTTTCTGCCACACCATCCAGTGCTCTCTACCTTTAAAAACCTCAACACTGTTTGCCACCACTGAGGATTCCACAAGCTTAAACTCCGGTTCTAGATAACCCTCCAACTCCCCACTTCGCAAACAAAATGGAGGGAAGCGAGAGTGGTAATCATCATCTATAACGAAATAACCAATTAACAAACCGCCTCTTGGCAGCAATTTATCCACCATAGCAAAGTAATCTGGCCACTGGTCTCTCGGTAGTGCAGCGAGAAAGGCACGCTCGTAAATCACATCAAATGAGTGCGTAGAGTCAGCGTTAAATACATCCCCCAGCACGACTTTATCTTTGTGCTTGCCTAACATCGATTGCGCCATTTTTACTGCTTGTTGGCTGTAATCCATCGCGATCACATCATGCCCATATTGAATAAAAGAGCTGAGTTCATAAGCAGCACCACAGCCAGGGATAAATACAGACTGACCGCTATGAAGCGCGTTTTCTAGGTAAGCTTTTAGCTCTTGAGGTGTGGTTTTGGCATCCCACGGCATGGTGCCTTGGGTAAACAAATTATCCCAAAACTGTTGATTGATGGTCGGTGCCTGCTTCATTTATCGCCCTCTTGATTGTACTGGCACAAAAAGAAAGGGATACGCAGCACAATGTGGTATCCCCTCTCCTAGCCTTTGATTTTTACGTTGTTAGCTTTTTATAACTGCGGTTTACAATGACGGATTAACTGCGCAGGTCATTAATTAACGGCTGCTCAGCCTGGTTCGGCACGAACTGGATATTGCCTTTCAGTTTGGTGACAGACTGGAGTGTCGCTTGAATGTCCTCTGCCGATACGTGAGCATCATGACAGCAGAAAGTAATGGTATCGTTGAAGCCATCACGCTCAATTTTCAAGGAGCCTTTAATATCGTGGCGACGACAGACTTCTTGGATCTGATGCGGATAAACAAACAGGCCTTTCACTTTCACCGCTGAGTCCGCACGCCCCATCCAGCCTTTAATTCGCGCATTCGTGCGTGGCGAATCCGAGCCCGTTTCTAGGTATGCCGATAAATCTCCCGTTGCGTAGCGAATCAGCGGAAACTTCTCATCGAGCGATGTCACGACCACTTCGCCGACTTCTCCCGGTTGTACAGGAATGCCATCAGGATTAACGATTTCAACGATAATATCTTCGGCAATCACCAAGCCTTGCTCACCAGACACTTGATAAGCAATCAAACCAAGCTCAGCACTTGCGTAGGCTTGAGAGACTGCAATGCCTTTGTCCTCAAACATCTGTTGCATGTCTGCGGTGACCGCTTCACCAGAGACCAGCGCTTTGGTAAAACTCGGCGACTCACCGTATTGTTCTTGGTACTTTTGTAACAACGTCAGCAAGTAAGAAGGCGTGCCCGTATAACCCGTTGGCTGAAGCTGTTTAATCGCTTCAATTTGTGCCTCGGTATTCCCGACACCGGCCGGAAATACCGCGCAACCACAAGCTCTTGCACCACCGTCCATAATAAAGCCACCCGGCGAGAAATGGTAAGAGAGCGTGTTATGCACTAAGTCGCCCGCACAAAATCCAGCCGCATGGAACGCGCGCCCCATACGCCAGAAATCCGCCTCATCCGTTTGTGCCTCATACAACGGCCCCGGAGATTGGAATACACGCGCCATCTGACCAATCGCAACACTATTTAAACCACCAAACGGCGGTTTAAGTTGCTGCTGGTTTGGCATATTGAATTTGCGCGTAATTGGAAACTGGGTAAGCCCTTCACGATTATTTGCCAACGTAGGCTCTAACTCAGCAAAATGCGCCGCATAATGTTCGCTGTTGGCTTTTGCATTTTCAATCAGTGTCGGCAGACGTTGAAACAGCGATTCTTCTCGTGCCTGCGGAGACAAAGACTCTTTCGCATCAAATAGTTCGTTCATCATCGCTCCTTACAACCAACGCTTACGACGTTTGTAAGATTTCAGGTTCTTAAAGCTCTTGCGATCTTCATCGCCACCGCCAAGGTAGAACTCTTTCACATCTTCATTGTTTAGCAGTTCGTGCTTGCTACCATCCAGAACGATTTTACCTGATTCCATGATGTAACCGTAATCGGCCGCTTGAAGGGCAAAGTTGGCATTCTGCTCAACCAAAAGCATGGTAATGCCTTGATCTTTATTAATCTTGTTAATAATGCTGAACACCTCCTTCACCAACAGCGGCGAAAGCCCCATCGAAGGTTCATCCAACAAGATCATTTTTGGACGAGCCATCAGTGCACGACCAATCGCTAGCATTTGCTGCTCACCACCTGACAAATAACCCGCTAGACCAGTGCGCTCTTTAAGGCGAGGGAAATAATCAAACACCATTTCGATGTCTTGCTCGACTTCGTTGTCCGTGCGCGTGTAAGCGCCTAAGCGAAGATTTTCTATTACCGTCATATCTTCAACAATTCGGCGCCCTTCCATAACTTGGAAGATGCCCGAACGGACGATCTCTTCCGGGCTTTTGTTGTCTATGCGCTCGCCCATGAAGTTGATTTCACCGCGCGTCACTTCACCATCTTCGGTTTTCAACAAACCAGAAATAGCTTTTAACGTCGTGGATTTACCCGCACCGTTGGCGCCCAGTAAGGTCACAATCTGCCCTTTTGGAACTTCTAAGCTCACACCGCGAAGTACTAGTATTACTTCGTCGTAGACGACTTCAATGTTGTTCACTGAAAGCAGTATTTCTGCCGGTTCGATATTCGTTGCTAATTCAGCCATCAAGCTACTCCTTGCTAGGGTGAGAGTGTCCTCTCACCCATCCTTATTTTCAGTAAGCTTTGTTATTAATAAGTCGTAGATTAGTAACCTAGCCAATCGTCACGACGTGACAATGTCACTTGAGACACTTTCTTTATATCTACTGCGCCGCCGTTGTTGTTACCCATAAACACGTTCACGGTTGTTGTGCCACGGTGATCTTCCGGTTTCCAGTTCGCAGGTACACAAACACCTTCTAAGCCTTGTGGGACCCAGTTGTCATGGACATACATGCCCTTCTTGATGTTTTCACCCGTGATGCCACCGTTGTCTTTCGCCCACTCCATCGCTTCTTTCATGTAGAACGCAGAACAAATGCCGCGAATGTAGTGGTGAGTTCTAAACTCGCCAGGCTCTGATTCAGACTGCTTAGAAATCTCACGAACCAGCTTCATGCCCTCATTATCATCTCCCCAAAACGCCGTCATACCTGGGAAAACGTAATCTTTAAGGCCATCGCCTGCTGCTTCAAGCACTGGCTTGTCACCTCCCCAGATGTTTGCCATGTACTGGAACTCTGTCCCAACCGTGTTACAAGACTTCACTAGTGAGATAACCGAGCTACCGATATTGGCAATGTAACCGTAGTTGGTGCCTGACTCTTTCAGCGACAAACATTGCGCTTTGAAGTCCCCTGGTTTTAGTGACACAACGACTGGGTTTTGCACCTCAAAACCAAGCTCTTCAGCATATTCTGCACACGCTTCTTTTGGCGCATTCGGGAATGGGTGGTTATCGCCAATATGGGTAAATTTCGGCGCACCTTGCTTGCCCTTTGATTCCCAATCTTCTTTCGCCCACTTCACTAGTGCACGACACGCATCTGAGTACGACGCACCATAGAAGAAGTTATAAGGCGCTGGTTTCGCGGTTTTTGGGTTCTTGCCGGTTGGGTCCGTTAAGTGACCTGAATAAGAGGCAGAGAACACTGGCACTTTGTCTTTGGTCACAAACGAGATGAGTGCTTCGGTATCTGCCGTGCCCCAACCTTGTAGCGCAACCATGTCTTTACGCGCCACCCAACGTTTATAGTTAGAAATCGCCACTGGTACTTTGTACGCCATGTCTACTGTTTCAAATTCAAGCTCGGTACCGTTAATGCCACCGTTTTGGTTAATCCAACGCAATGCGTCTCGTACGCCAGAACCATAGGGCTTGCTCACGTAGGCTGTTGGTCCAGAAAAGTCGACCAATTGCCCGACAAATACAGAGTCTTTTGCCCAAGTGGCGGTAGTAAACAGTGCCGAAGATAGCACCAACGTTGTCGCTAAATGTCCTTTGTTCATAACTCGTTGTCCTTGTTATTGAGGTATATTCCACTTAAGTACCCGGAGGGTCTGTTTATCTTTCGTGATTAATTTTTGTTCGAGATAAAAGCGTTATAATCGCGGCGAGAGGTTTGTAGCCTAGTCATTCTAAGCAAAATACCTCTCAACAAAGAGTAGAACGCTTTTAGCCGAACCCTTTGGGCAGCGTTTGTGGGTCCCTTCTACTGCGTTATCGACTTATCAGGTAGTGCACTACATTTCAAAGCCTCTGCCTTGTATAACGAACCCACAAACTGCTGCAAAAATCAGCTCGAAAGGTCAACAGACCCTAGTAAGAAAACGGATAGTGTTTCCAATATGCTCGAATCTGTTGCCAGCGATGCGATAACCCTTGAGGTTCGAAAATAAGGAACAGCATGATGACCAAGCCGATCGCCATTTCTTTGAAGTAAGCAAGCCCATCAACGAACGAAGTGTTATTGCTAAACGCAGCCAACCCCGTCACACCAAACTCCAAAACTTCAGGCAGCAATACGATAAATATCGTACCCATCAATGTGCCTTTGACTGAACCCAAGCCACCAATGATGATCATTGCCAAGAACTGGATAGACATCATGATGGTGAAACCTTCTGCTGATACAAAACCTAGATAATGTCCGTAGAGTGCGCCCCCGATGCCCGCATAGAATGCGCACACTCCAAATGAGAGCAGACGATACTTGGTTAGGTTGATACCCATGATTTCTGCCGACAGGTAGTGATCTCGTACCGAGACAAACGCGCGACCATCACGAGAACGGATCAAGTTTGATGCCCACATGTACATAAAGATCAACGCAAACAGAGCAATGTAGAAGAAGCTTTCATCGGTCGTAAACTCAAAGCCAAACAGACTGATAGGGTTTGCACCAGCACCATATGAGCCGCCACTGAACCAGTCTGCACGAGCAAAGAAGTCCTCTAAAATAAACTGCGCAGCCAAAGTCGCAATCGCGAGATATAAGCCTTTAATTCGCGCAGCCGGCAGACCAAACAGCATCCCCACAATCATGGTTAAGTAACCCGCGAGCGGAATCGCAAACACGACTGGAATGTTGAACTGGTTATTCAGCCAAGCCGATGCAAAGGCACCAAAGCCAAAGAACGCACCGTGACCTAGGGAAATTTGTCCGGTAAAACCAACCAGAATGTTTAAACCCAGCGCCGCGATACCGAGATACGCAATCTGAATAAACAGGTTAAGAAAATAGATATCCAATACCAAAGGCGCAGCCAACATGGCGATCACACCTGCAATCGCTAGGCTTCTAATGGTTTTGGTTTCAAAAATTGGCGTATCGCTTTTGTATGTGGTTCGAAAATCCCCACATGGGCGCATGCTAAGTTGAACCATGTTATTTCTCCTTAAATACGCTCAATATCTTTGGTACCAAACAGGCCATATGGCTTGAAGGCGAGAATGATTAACAGCACATAGAATGGTGCGATGTTGTATAAGTTACCCACTTGCAGGTATTGGCTATCAAAAAACTCAGCCAAGTTTTCTAGCACCCCAATGGTGATACCACCGACAATCGCGCCGACCACCGAGTCCAAACCACCCAAAATAACGGCTGGGAAGACTTTGATACCGATGATGGATAGCGCGTCAGATACGCCGTTTACGATCCCGATAACAATCCCTGCTGTCGCGGATACCATTGCCGAAATAGCCCAACTGATGGCGAACACTTTCTTGATGGAAATGCCAAGACTCTGGGCGACTTGCTGGTTAAATGCCGTTGCGCGCATCGCCAAACCCATTTTGCTGAATTTGAAGAACCAGTAGAACGCCCCCATGATGAACATTGAGAAGATCAAACTCAGAATGTAAGCGAACTCAACGTTCAAACCACCGATATTCACCACATTTGTTTCGAACACTTGCGGATACGACACAGCCGAGACACCAAATATCCATTTCATCAATGCTTGGAAGAACATAGACAGACCGATGGTCACCATGATCACAGAGATAATCGGTTCACCAATTAACGGTCTAAGCACAATGGTTTGCACGGCGATACCGAACACCATCATGAACGCGAGCGTGAGTAAAAAGCCGATAAAAAATGGCAGTTGAAGATGAACAAGCGCCGCCCAACATACCCACGCGCCAATCAGCAAGAACTCACCCTGAGCGAAGTTGACCACCTGGGTCGATTTGTATATCAGTACAAAGCACATGGCGACCACGCCATACAACATGCCAACGATCACGCCATTAATGACGAGTTGCAGTAATAAATCCGTATTCACTATGCGATCCTCCGTTGTTCGCTATCCACCAGTGTTGGCTCATGTTCAATAAGCGTTTCAATAACTAGCGACGTTTGAATGCGTGTTTTGGTGCCATCCTGATAAGTGATCACTGTATCGACATCGACTTTTGGATCGTCGCTGTAGATGGTTTCGATGATGTCTCCGTATTTCTCTGCAACCACACCACGGCGTACTTTACGCGTACGAGTTAGCTCGCCATCGTCGGCATCCAACTCTTTGTAAAGTAGAATGAATTTGCTGATCTTCTGTGCATCCGGTAGGGATTCGTTCACTTTCAGCACTTCTTCACGAATCGCTTGATACACTTCTGGTTGAGCGGATAAGTTGGTGTAGTTAGTAAATGCCAAACCGCGCTGCTCTGCCCACTTCGCAACAATCGCGTAGCGAATACAGATGATGGCGGATAGCCAAGGTCGACCTTTGCCCACCACTACGGCTTCTGCAATAAACGGCGAGAACTTGAGTTTGTTTTCAATGAACTGCGGAGAGTAGCGGTCGCCATGGCTGGTTTCCGACATATCTTTCAGACGATCAATCACCACCAAGTGGCCAGAGTCTTTAAAATAGCCCGCATCGCCTGTGTGCATCCATCCGTCTTGTACGTCTTCGTCATACGCTTCCTGGTTGTTCAGGTAGCCAGTAAACATGCCCGTACTTTTCGCGATGATCTCACCCACGCCATTGCTGTCTGGGTTGATGACTTTCACTTCTGCATTGTCAAACGCGACGCCGACGGAATCGTAATCCACGTCATCGGCTTGGTGGACGGTGTACGCACCACACATTTCGGTTTGACCGTAAAGCTGCTTGAGTGGTACGCCGATCGCTTGCAGATAACGGAAAGTATCAGGTCCCATCGCCGCACCACCCGTCGCAGCAGATGCTAGATTCGAGAAACCTAAGCGGTCACGCAGAGCACGTAGCAAAATCCATTCAGCGAGTTTTGAACGTTTACCCTGCTCCAACGCTTTATTCGCTAAGCTCATGCCCAGTTTGTACATCTTCTGCTTAAACGGTGTGGAATCCATCATTCGTGCAGACACGTCTGCCACAATGTTTTCCCACACTCGCGGCGCAAGCAGCACGAAGTTCGGGCCAATTTCGCGCAAGTCAGACATCATGGTTTCTTGTTCTTCCACGAAGTTAACGATTTGACGAGAAATCAACGCCTGACCAACCACGTACACTTGCTCCATAATCCAAGGCAAAGGCAGAACAGAAACGTAGTTGTCGCCTGGGGAGCGCGGGTCTGCACGCAGATAAGCCGCACAGTGATCCAAGAACGTGCCGCTGTGTAGCTGAGCCAACTTTGGTTTGGAAGTCGTACCCGACGTGGTACAAAGAATCGAAAGATCACTGCCTTTGGTTGCCGCAACCATATTGAGATATTTATCGGGATCAGCTTTGTCGATCAGTTGACCTTTTTTATAGACCTTTTCAACGTCAATCAGTCGTGGGTCGTCGTACTTGCGCATTCCACGCGGGTCACAATAGATAATGAATTCTACGCTTGGGATCTCATCACCGAGCTCAAGTAGCTTATCGCATTGCTCTTCATCTTCCGCAACCACGACTTTTGCTTTGGCATAGTTGATGAGGTACGCCACTTCTTCGTGCATGGAATCTTGATAGATGCCCAGCGAGAAACCTTTGATCGCATGTGCGGCCAACTCGCCCCATACCCATTCCGGGCGGTTATCACCCAGCAAACCAACAACGTCTTGCTCACCAACACCTAAATCTTGCAGTGCCAGAGACATCCACTTCACTCGGTTTTCATAATCTTGCCAAGTGAACTCTCGCCAAATACCAAACTCCTTTTCACGCATTGCGACTTGCTCGGGCCAGTGCTTGGCGTTGTGCTGCAATACTTTTGGAAAGGTATCTAAGCGGGTTATATCTGCCCAATCATTATGTTGCTGTGCCATTATGCACTCTCCTCTAATGTCGGTAGCTCTTCGCCTAAGTACGCTTGTTTCACATGTGGGTTGGCCATCACTTCTTCTGGCTCGCCCATCGCAATGTGTTTACCAAAATCCAACACCAATACGCGATTAGAGATATCCATCACCACGCCCATATCGTGCTCGATCATGATGATGGTGATGTCTAACTCTTCGTTTAAATCCATGATGTAACGCGCCATGTCTTCCTTTTCTTCCAAGTTCATGCCTGCCATTGGTTCATCAAGCAGCAGTAACTTAGGTTTTAAGGCAATGGCACGAGCAAGCTCTACACGTTTACGTAAACCGTAAGAAAGTGTGCCAGCGGTGGCTTTACGAATGTGCTGAATTTCAAGAAAATCGATTACGTCTTCTACGTATTTACGGTGCGCCATTTCTTCTTTCTGCGCGTTAGAGAACCAGTAAAGTGGTCCTGTGACGAAGTTGTTTTTCAGTAGGTGATGTCGACCAACCATAATGTTGTCGAGTACCGACATATGAGAAAAGAGAGCTAAGTTCTGGAAGGTCCTTCCCAACCCTAACTCAGCTCGTTGGCTAGGTGTTCGTTTGGTTACATCATCTCCAGCGAAGATTACAGAGCCTTTGTTTGGTGTGTATCGACCAGAGATGCAATTGAGCATTGAGGTTTTACCTGCACCGTTTGGACCAATGATTGAAAAGATTTCCTTTTCATTCACATGGAAGCTCACGTCAGTTAGAGCTTTCACCCCACCAAAAGCCAATGAAATATCGTTTACCTGCAACAGAGGCGATTCCGATACCATAGTTGATCTCCCTTTCGTTATTTAAGTGCGTTCCATTGAGCACTATTTGATCAAACCTAACTTTGATACTGGTAACCGCTTTTACACCTATGCATCAACTTTGTATTCAGTTTACGTAAACGTCAATTTAAAATCAGAATAGTGCTTGAAAGATTAAGTTGCAATCGAGTTCATCGAGAAAGATTTGAACTAACGCAAACTTTAAGTAAATAAATTGTTAATAAAAATTATTCTCAGACGACTACATATTCGGATAGTTAGGGCCACCACCACCTTCCGGCGGTGTCCAGGTAATATTTTGACTTGGATCTTTGATGTCGCAGGTCTTACAGTGGATACAGTTCGCCGCATTTATTTGCAGCTCTGGCTGCTGATCCCCCTGTACGATTTCATAAACGCCAGCCGGGCAATAGCGCTGTGCTGGCTCTGCATATAACTCAAGATTCTGCTCGATGGGAATGCGCTGGTTCGCCAAACGTAAGTGGCACGGCTGATCCTCTTCATGGAAGATATTGGATAGATAGACAGAAGAAAGGCGATCGAAACTTAACACACCGTCAGGCTTTGGATAGACAATTTCATTGCTGTTTTCCGCCAATAGCAGAGACTGATGGTCGGGCTTATCACAACAGATATGCCACTTAGCTTTGCCTTTTAACACGTTATGTTCCAGCAGCGCTAAGCCACCGCCCAGCCACGATCCAAAGCGGTGAATGCCACTTGAGAAGTTACGTGCTTGATAAAGCTCTTCATACAGCCAAGACTGTTTGAAATGCTTTTGATAATCAGCAGTAACTGACTGACTCTCAAGGGCTTCACATACTGCTTCGGCGGCAAGCATGCCTGATTTCATTGCGGTGTGCGTGCCTTTAATTTTAGCGCCGTTAAGCGTTCCTGCATCACAGCCAATCAACAAACCACCAGCAAACTGTTGCGTGGGAAGCGAATGGAAACCGCCCTTGGTGATCGCTCTTGCGCCATAACTAATGCGTTTACCATTTTTGAGGTATTGCTCAATCAACGGGTGATGTTTAAAACGTTGAAACTCATCGAATGGACTCAAGTGCGGATTCTTATAGTTCAAGTCAACAATCAACCCGACGGCAACTTGGTTTCCCTCTAAATGGTAGAGATAGCTGCCACCTGTGGCTTCGTTCGCTAACGGCCAGCCTAAGCCGTGAACCACTAACCCTTGTTGATGCTGCTCTGGTGGTATTTCCCACAGCTCTTTAAAACCGATAGCGTAATGTTGAGGCGTTTTCTCTTCAGCAAGATTAAATCGGTTAATCAATTGCTTACCAATATGACCCCGCGCGCCTTCAGCAAACAGGGTAAACTTCGCACGCAGTTCAATACCGGGTTCGAAATTGGCTTTTTGTTCGCCATTTTTGTCTAACCCCATATCGCCAGTGATAACGCCACAAACACGGTTGTCTTCATCAATGATGGCTTGACTGGCGGTAAAACCTGGGTAGATCTCCACCCCTAAGTTCTCAGCCTGCAACGCCATCCATCGGCATAGACTGCCCAAACTTATTATGTAATTACCTTTGTTATGTAACGTATTAGGCACCGCCCAAGAAGGCAGTTCATGACCATTAATTTCATTGCCTAGATAGTAGGTTTTATCTTGGTTTACTTTGGTATTGAGCGGTGCGCCTTTTTCCTGCCAATCAGGAAACAGTTCATCCAAACTTCGCGTTTCAAACACTGCACCCGATAAAATATGCGCTCCAACTTCAGAGCCTTTTTCTACCACGCAAACAGAGAGGTCTTGTTCTTTTTCTGCTGCTAATTGTTTGATTCGGCATGCCGCAGACAAACCTGCGGGACCAGCGCCTACAATCAGAACATCAAATTCCATGCAGTCTCTTTCCATGATTGCATTCCTTTTTCTTTGCATGTTGCCAACTTGTTAAGCAACAATATATTTAAAGTTGACGCAAACGTAAAGGTAAATTAACATCATTTTAAAGACGTCATCACATCGTCTTCCCTGTAAACACATAGTCTTCACTGTAAAAAGGAATCTAACGTGAAAATACTAGTGCCAATCAAAAGGGTCATTGATCCCTACATTAAAGTTCGCGTGAAAGCGGACCATAGCGATGTTGAAACCAATAACGTCAAGATGACGATTAATCCATTTTGCGAAATAGCCGTTGAAGAAGCCGTACGACTAAAAGAGCAAGGTATTGCAGATGAAGTCATCGTTGTCAGTGCCGGCGGTAGCCAATGTCAGGAGCAACTACGTACTGCGCTTGCATTAGGTGCCGATCGCGCTATCCATGTCGATACTGAAGACAAAATAGAGCCATTAGTTGTCGCTAAGCTGCTCAAAGCTCTGGTTGAGCAAGAACAAGCACAGCTTGTGATTACGGGTAAACAATCCATTGATACGGACAACAACCAAGTGGCTCAGATGCTTGCAGCCCTACTTGACTGGCCTCAAGCAACTTTCGCTTCCGACGTTAAGATAGAAGATCAAAAAGTTCAGGTCGTGAGAGAAGTGGATGGCGGCTTGATGACGGTCGCGATGAACCTACCTGCTGTGATCAGTACTGACTTACGCCTGAATGAACCGCGTTTTGCCTCTTTGCCTAATATCATGAAAGCTAAGCGCAAGCCGTTAGATACAATCACACCTGACAGTCTGGGTGTTGAAGTGGTATTTAGCCAAACCATTCAAGAAGTCACACCTCCAGCGCAAAGAAAAGGTGGCATCAAGGTTGAATCTGTCTCAGAGCTTCTCGATAAGCTACGTAACGAAGCGAAGGTGATTTCATGAAGAACTTAATCATAGCAGAACATGACAATAACCAATTGCATGCGGACACACTCAAAGTGGTTAATGCAGCAAAACAAGTCAGCCAAGACAATGTTTTGATCGTAGTGGGCCACCAGTGTGAAGAAGTCGCTCAGCAAGCTTGTCGCGTTGATGGTATATCAAACGTAATTTGTATCGATGATGAGCAACTTAAGCATCAATTTGCCGAGAGTATCGCACCTACTGTAGTGAGTATTGCTGAAGGTTTTGACGCAATCTGGGCGAGCTCATCATCAAAAGGGAAAGATCTTGCACCGCGAGTAGCAGCGAAGTTCGGCGTTGGGCAAATTTCTGATATTGTCCAAGTTATCGATGAAAACACTTTTATCCGCCCTATTTACGCAGGAAACGCATTTGCCAAAGTGACCACCAGCGACAAGGTTCGCGTCATCACCGTGCGCGCGTCTGCGTTTGAGCCGGTTACTTGTCACAACCAAGCTGGTATTAAGCATCAGCAGGTCACTATCTCAGCTCCAATGGTTGAATTGGTTTCTGTCGATAAAACCGTGTCAGAACGTCCTGAATTAAGCGCGGCAGAGGTGGTTGTGTCAGGTGGACGCGGGGTCGGTAGCAAAGAGAACTTCGCGTTGATCGAACAAGTTGCCGATAAACTAGGTGCTGCCATTGGCGCTTCTCGTGCGGCAGTTGATGCCGGGTTTGTTGCCAACGACTTGCAAGTGGGTCAAACCGGTAAAATCGTTGCACCTAAGCTTTATATAGCGGTTGGGATTTCCGGTGCCATCCAGCATCTTGCAGGAATGAAGGAATCCAAAGTGATTGTCGCGATCAACAAAGATCCAGAATCTCCTATCTTTGAAGTTGCCGACTATGGATTGGTTGGTGATTTATTTGAGGTACTACCTCAGCTTGCCGAACAACTTTAAACAATCAGATAAGGGGCGAACACTGCTATGTTCGCCCCTTTATTTTGTTTTGGTCATATTCAAAAAGAATTGAAATTAGAGGGACCTATGCAAAATTCTGCACCTATTTGGTCACCATCTGCTGAGCGCATCAGCAATAGCAACTTGCTACGATTTATCGAGACGGTTAATGCGCACCAAACCGAAGATATCTCAATCAATAATTACACGTCTTTACACCAGTGGTCCATTGACCACCATGACGAATTTTGGCGACATACCTGGCATTTCTGTAACGTCATTGGAAATATTGGCTCGCAAGTCAAAAGCCTTGGTGCTCCCAAGTGGACACAGACAGATTCTACTCAGAGCCATGTAAATAGGGACACAGTATGGTTTGCTGACGCCACGCTTAACTACGCAGAGAACCTCCTATCTCAGGCCGAACAAACACCAGAGCGTGAGTTTATTGTTTTTAGCAATGAAAGCGGAGAACACCGACAACTTACGGGTAAGCAATTGCTGGAACAAGTTTCCGTCGTTCAGCAATGGCTACTCACTTGTGATGTTGGTAAAGGCGACGTCGTTGCGGGTTATTTGCCCTACCTTCCAGAAACCGTTATTGCCATGCTGGCAACCACCAGCCTTGGTGCCATTTGGACTTCAACCTCGCCTGATTTTGGTATCGATAGCGTCGTAGAGCGTTTTGGTCAGGTCAAACCGAAAGTTCTTTTTTGCTGTGATGGCTACCAGTTCGGAGGTAAAACTTTCGATATGACGGACAAAAACACCACTCTTAGTAGTAAGTTAAGCAGTACCTCCGAAGACGCTACTATTAGCGTATGCCAAATCGAATATTTACAAAACGCTAAGAGTGCTAGCACTTCTGACTTTGTTTATTGGTCCGATATTACTCACCACTTTTCTCCACAACCAATTCAATATCAACCAACACTGTTTAATAACCCGTTATTCATTTTGTATTCTTCTGGCACAACGGGGCAACCTAAGTGTATTGTCCATTCCGTGGGCGGTACCTTGCTCAATCACCTCAAAGAACATCAACTACATTGCGATATCAAACCACAAGACAAGGTTTTCTACTACACAACATGTGGCTGGATGATGTGGAACTGGCATGTTTCAGCACTTGCGAGTGGTGCTACCTTAGTGATTTACGATGGTAGTCCGGTTTACCCTGATCACTCCGTCTTATGGCGCTTAGCGGAAGAACATAACGTGTCACTGTTTGGTACGTCAGCGAAATACTTAGAGGCACTGGAACATGTGAGTTACTCTCCCAAGTCAGAACATGACCTGAAATCACTCACAACCCTGTGTTCGACTGGCTCAGTGCTTTACCCAGAACAATTTAATTATGTCTATCAGCACATCAAGCAGGATTTACATCTAGCTTCTATCGCTGGCGGCACTGATATTTGTGGGTGTTTTGTACTTGGAAACCCTATCTCACCAGTTTACAAAGGCGAATGCCAAGGTTCGGGGCTTGGAATCGACGTGCGTGTTTTGGACGACGAGGGAAAAACCATTACACAGCAACGCGGCGAACTGACTTGCAATAACTCACTACCTAACTTCCCTATTGGGTTTTGGCACGACAACGGAGAACGCTATCACAACGCTTATTGGAGCAAGTTTACCGATATCTGGCACCACGGCGACGATGTGATGCAAACCGAACATGGCGGTTTTATTTTTTATGGCCGTAGCGATGCGACATTGAATCCCGGCGGCGTACGAATCGGCACCGCTGAGATCTATCAGCAAGTGAACGCGTTACCCGAGGTCGAAGATTCCATCGCCGTCGGCAAGTTAAACCAGCAGTCTGAAGAAATCTGGTTACTAGTAAAACTCGCTCACGACGTCGAGTTAACCCAACAACTCACCGATTCAATTCGCCAAACACTAAAAACAAAATGTTCACCACGCCATGTGCCACGCCAAATTTTTGCTATCAGTGATATTCCTAAAACGCGATCAGGAAAACTGGTTGAACTAGCCGTGAAACAACTGGTGAACGGGCAAGCTGTAAAAAATATTGGTGCCATTGCTAACCCAGAAGTGCTGGAAGAAATTAGCCAGCTTAATCAATAGTGACAATTGGTTAAACAAGAAAAAACTTAATCATTGCGCCAAATCTTATATCCGACCTCTCGCATTGCTCTTCCGAGTAGGTGGGAGGCAACTGGCGCCGTGAGAACGATAAACAACATCGTACCGATAACCCGAGAGATCACAGTAACTTCAGGGAGTGAGAAGGCAACCGCTAGTAGTAAGCAACTAACTCCAACGGTACCGGCTTTGGTTGCGGCATGCATTCGGGTATATAGATCTGGCAACCGCAACACACCTAAACTAGCGCTTAGGATCAATAACGTCCCTAAACATAAAAACAGCCCAATCAACACATCCATTATTCTTTCTCCTTCCTTTTAACGATCAAACGCGCAAATGCGATTGTGCCAAGAAATGCGACCAAACCTAATGTAATGGCGATATCTAACAAAGCATCCTCACCACTGTCTAAGGTGTAAACCGTAATAAAGCCGATGGTGATAAATGAAATCAAATCTAACGCCACAACTCGGTCAGCCAGCGTTGGTCCTAAAATTAAACGGAAGAAAGCCATAACAAAACTGAGTAATAGCCCTGCATAGGCAAAAGTGACACTTATTTGCAGCCAACTATCCACGCGTCACCTCCAAAATTCGATGCTCTAATCCGTTTTTAATTCCACGAATAACTTCTTCATGCTCAGGTGCAAACATGGCGTGAACGATAAGATGCTTTTTATCAGGCGTAACGTCCAAACTGAGCGTGCCCGGTGTTAAAGAAACCATATTCGCAAGTAAGGTGATTTCAAGGTCTGAATCGACGTCCAAAGGGACATAGACGATATCTGGCTGGCTCAAATGCGTTGGCGTCACGACATCCCACACGACTCTTGCAACCGATATGATCATTTCATAAGCGAAGTACACCAGTAACTTTAATGCCGACGCAAAACGTCGAAAGTAGCTGGTTTTTAATCCAAATGGTTGGCTCAACCGTAAGGCAAAAAAACCGACCGTAAATCCGACAATAAAATTCAAACTCGAATAACTTCCGTTTAACATCATCCATGCTAATGCTAAGAAAAGATTGAGGAATAGATAGATCATGGATTTCCTCCCAATACCGCTCGAATGTATTCATTTGGATTTAACAGTTGTTCAGCGGCTTGAACAGAAAACTGATAAAAAGGCTCCGCCACTAAGCCTATGATCAACGTGAACATGGTCAATACGGCAATTGGAACGCAATACAACCAATGTACTTTGACTTGCAGAGTCTGTTCTGTTTTCTCCCTAACCGGCTTTTTCCAGAATGCCTCACTCCAAATTTTCGTCATCGAGTAGACGGTAAGCAGCCCCACCAATAGCGCGGTACCTGCTAACCAGTAATATTCAGCCTGTAAACTCGATTTGATCACCAAAAATTTGCCCCAGAAACCAGAGAGCGGCGGAAATCCTGCCAGAGAAAACGCAGGGACAAGAAACAAGAACGCTAACCAAGGCATTGCTTTATATACCCCGCCCAACTGTTCAAGTTGACTAGAGCCATATTTGCGCTCAATAAAGCCACCGATTAAGAACAAATTCGCTTTTACAATGATGTGATGGACAATGTAGAAAATGGCACCAGCCAAAGCTAAGGGAGTGTAAATCGCCAACCCCATGATCATGTAACCTATTTGGCTAATGATGTGAAAAGAAAGAATTTTCTTAATGTCGAATTGACTTGCCGCCCCCAAAACGCCCGTTAACATGGTGAGGCCAGCAATCCAAATCAACGTCGGCTGCCAACCACTCTCGGCGAGCGGAAATACTAATGTGAAGACTCGTATTAACGCGTATACGCCGACTTTAGTAAGCAACGCAGCAAACAGCGCAACCACACCACTTGGTAAAGTGTGATAAGAAGCTGGCAACCAAGCAAATAAAGGAAATAGTGCTGCCTTAATAGAGAAGGCAAACAAAAACAAGGCGGACAACATCATGTTGATGCTCAGTTCGCTCTCTCCCGCTTTGGTATAGAGGTCTGCCAAGTTCAAGGTGCCCGTTGCGCCATACAACAAACCGATGGCAAGTAAGAACACTAGCGTCGAAATCAGGTTCAACATTACATACTTCACTGCCCCATCAATTTGAGTTTTCGTTGCATCTAATACCATTAAACCAAATGACGCGATGAGCATGACCTCGAACCAAACATACAGATTAAAAATATCTCCGGTGAGGAACGCGCCATAAACACCAGCAAGCAACACGTGCGTCAACGCATGGTAATTGCTATAGGAAGGTTTTCGGTGAAGGTCCGCCATGGCATAGAAAACACATATCGCACCAATCACTGCCGTAATCATCACCATGGCAACGCTGAAGTAATCTGCGACAAAAACGATACCAAACGGTGCTTGCCACTGGCCAAAAGCAACGGCTTGAATACCATTACTTATGATGTTTTCTGTGAGAAGTCCTGCGACAACAAGGTTCAACATCGCACTCGCGCCACTTAACCACTCAGCACTTTTTGTTGAGCGACGTACAAAGAAAATGGTCAGCGCCGTACTCAATGAAAGAACAACAGGTAACGTCAGTAAAATCGAACTCATTGACCCTCCTCAGAACGTTGCATTTCATCGACGTCTGCGGTTCCAGAATCTTTATAAGCTCGATAGAACAACATTAAAGCAAAAATAAGTAGCCCAAAACCGATGACTATCGCGGTTAAAATCAGCGCTTGAGGTAATGGGTTTGCCGCGCCATCTGGTGGAAAAAGTGCATTATCGCCAATCAATGGCGGCTCTCCAGGAGTCAGCCTTCCCGCTGTAAAAATAGCAAGGTTAACCGCACTGCTGAGTAACATGATACCGAACAAAAGACGCAAGATATGTTTTTCTAGCATTAAGTAAATGCCTGCGGCGACAAATACTCCAACGACAACACTCCAGACTATTTCCATCACTCTAGCTCCTCATTAATACGAAGCAGCATCCCCATCACGCCACCTATAACGGCAAGATAAACACCAACATCAAAAACCAACGGCGTACCCAGCGGTATCACATCTTTCCACCACAACCCGGTTAAAAACGGTTTATCAAACGCAAAGCTCAAAGCTCCTGATATCAAGCTCAATGCGATGCCAAATAACGCAATGAAAAACGGCTTGAAATACAATCTAGAACGAACGTATTTCGGTGATTCCGCGAACATGAGAAGCGATAAGCCAATAACGGCAATCAATGCACCAATGAAGCCACCACCCGGTTCGTTATGACCACGTAATAACAGATACACTGAGAACACGAGCATGAGCGCCGCGACGATATGTGCCGTGGTTGCAAAAATTAATGATTGAATACGGTTTTGCTTTTTCGCTCTTGTCTTAAGCAAGCTCACTGCTGCAATCCCAGCAATGACAACGACGACAACCTCTCCCAATGTATCGAACGCACGAAAGTCGACGAGAATGACGTTGACAATATTGCGCCCATGCCCGCCTGGGACACTATTTTCCGCAAAGAATTCCGACACCGATGAATCCATCGGCTGGGACGTGATTCCTAACAAGAGGAAAGTAATCGAAACACCTATCACGCCCGCTATACAAACATTCGCCAATTTGCGTTTTATTGAATGCTTGGGCACGGTGGTTAAACGCGGCATATGACGCATTAACAATGCTAAAAAGACCACCATTAATGTTTCCACTAACAGTAAAGTCTTCGCGACGTCCGGAGAACTGTAGATCATAAAAACAAGCGTGGTCATAAAACCAATCATACCTAGCGCAGAAATCGCAAGAAGCCTTGAGTGAGACAACGTACATACGATCGCTGCACCAATCAGCAATAAGGCAATGCCAATCTCATAGAAAGCCACGTTTGAAAGCTGTTCAAACAAAGGCAGAGGAATAAATGCTACCTGACCAAGCAAAGCGACGGCGAGTACCGTGAAAAATAGCAGAACATAACGACTCAACTGCTTTTGCTGCAACAGCGCAGTTTGCCACTTCGCCAGTGTCATCATGCCATCTAATAGTCGTTCAAAAGCGTTCTCCGCTTTAGGTACGAACAGATGTAACCGCTGAAAAAATGCAGACACAGTAGGATAAACACGGTACACCACATACCCCAATACTAGCGTGATAACGCTTAGGACCAGCGGTACATTCACACCATGCCATAATGATGTCGCTTTAAGAGCAGCTGTGGGCAGAATGTCAGCAGAGCCCGGAAAAATGATATTGCGATCTAACCAATTTAAACCGACTAAAGGAACGATGAGACTGCCAAGTGCCAAGAGTAAAGGTGAAACCCACATAGCCTTTTGGGCCTCAATCGGCTTCGTTTCAATTGGCACGAGATCACGGTGAGCAAAGAATGGTCTCGCAATAAGCATAATAGTTAGCGCAACCATCAGTATATTCACGATTAAAAGTACAAAGGCGATCCAGTTATTGAGCTCTACGGCGGATTTGTACATGTATTCTTTGCTCAAAAAGCCTAACAACGGCGGGAATCCCGCTTTAGACAATGCAGCCAAACTCCCCGCAACCATGCTGATGACGAGCACTGACTTCAAGCCGTACAGTTGATCGATATCTCGTGTTCCTGTCGCTTTGTCGATATTGCCCACCACCATAAACAGCGCTGCTTTATAGAAAGAGTGAGCGAGAATAAACATCAATACTGCGCTCACGGCCAAATCTGTGCCCATACCTAACAATAATGTTAGTTTCCCCAAAGCCACGTTCGTGCTGTAGGCTAGCATCAGCTTCAAGTCAGTTTGTTTTAATGCGACAAACGTGCACCAAACGGCGGTGATACTCCCTGTGATCACTAAGGCATAAAACCAAACCTCGCTATGAGCATAAACTGGCGATAAACGCGCTAACAAGTAAATGCCCGCCTTTACCATTGTTGCCGAGTGTAAATACGCACTGACTGGAGTGGGCGCTGCCATCGCGTTAGGTAGCCAAAAATGAAACGGGAACTGCGCAGATTTAGTAAATGCACCAAGTAGTATGAGCACTAGAGATGGCATAAACCATTCGTGCTGCGCAATCGTGTCCGCCTGAGCGATGATCGTATGTAACTCATAACTCCCTGCCATCGCTCCCAACAAGATAAGGCCAGCTAACAACGCTAATCCACCAGCACCTGTAACGATCAACGACTGCAGTGCATTTTTTCGTGACGTTTTGTTTTCGTGATTAAAACCAATCAGTAAGTAAGAAGTGATGGTGGTGAGTTCCCAGAAAACGAACAACAATAGGATGTTATCGCTCATCACAATCCCTAGCATGGCAAGCATGAATAGGGTTAGGTATAAATGAAAGGAAAATCGGCTATCACTCTCTCGTAAGTAAGCCAAAGCATATATTTGGATCAGTGCGCCAATCCCGCTGATCAGCCCGGCAAAAAGGAATGACAGACCATCTAACCTAAAGCTGAAGTTAATATCGAGGCCAGGTATCCATTCCGCATTCCAGCTTACGCCTGCGGGTGTGTAGATGTAAAAAAGAAAAGAGAAGATTAAAATTGGCAGCACAGGGAAAATCAGTAAGACCAACTGATTATCGGGATTTTTCGGCAGGTTTTCTTTACCCGTTATGCTATTCAACATCGCAGCCCATTCATTTTTATAAGAAAGTTCGCCCTATTTGGCGCAAAGATAAAAAGCTCCACTTGATTGTTTTAGCCCAAGTATTTCAAAAAAGATCATAAAACCAAGGGATAAGTAGCAAACAGCAATCACTGAATGCTACTTAAAGGAACGTTAATACAAACAGCTACTTGCTGTCCGCTACGGTGTAAGAACGTAGATCACTACTTACGTGTTCTCGACTGAATGTGTATGGATTATCGTCATCAGTTAACTCGAACGCATCGTAGGTGCAGTCACCGATATCATTTCTCGGACAAACATAAACGTTCGAACGTTCTATCATTTCTGTGTGGCATTTCGGGCATAGGTTTTTCATGTCACTCTCCTCTGATAACTTATTGATACACTGATAATTCCATGTTCTAGAACTCCGTCTCCCTCCTTTACCTAAAACAACCACTTAAACCCAGGTTTGTTACACACCAATTACTGAATCGGCGATACAAAACCATCGGGCTTAAGAGCGACCAAACTACAGTTTATAGATTGCAAAATGTTTTCAGCCGTATTACCAATGACGTAGCCAGATATCCCTGTTCTCGCTAAGGTACCCATGACTAGAACGTCCACTTCTATGCTTTCTACGTAATCCGGGATTTTTTCATCAGGCTTTCCGTGTAAATGATGAATCACAATTTCACCCGTAATCCCCGACTCTTCCAGCAGTTGTTGTAGAGCTTGTTTATGATCGGCTTTTGCTTTGTCGAGTTCATGTTTCAACTCAGCATCGTCGACCTGAATCCAAGCATTGTCATGTAGGTAATTCTCTAAGTAATATTCCCAGCAAGAAATCACATGTAAACGACTGTCACAGGTGTCGGCTATTGAACGAGATAATTCAAGTAAACGCACCGCTAATGAGTGCTGTTCATCGCTCGCCGTTAACGGATCTATCGCAACAGCCACACGGCGTTTGTCTCTCGGCTTATCAATCGGTCGGTGTAACCATAATGGACAAGGACATTTGCGTAACAGTGTCATATCAATGGCTTTGAAGCCTTCAGCGCCTTCACCGAGTGGTTCAGCTTCTTTGATGATAAGATCTTTGTTGTCAGCTAATGCTTCTTTAATGATACAGACAGCGGGTTTTTCACTGCTTTTCACAGTAAGAGGAAATGCCAGATCATCTTCAGAAAGATCGAGCTTCTGTCTGTATTCCTGAATGCTTTGTTTGAGGGAGTCTTGTAGCGATTGCTCATAACTTTGCTGATACTGGAGCATATCCGCGGGGAAGTCGGGGCACGCAATTAGCCCTGAAACAGGCACTTTGTTGCTGGATGCGATCCTCATCGCTTGTTCGAGCGCCTCACTATGACCAGGCAATCCTTGTGTTGCAAAAAGTATGTTCGCGAATCGTTTCATACACACCTCCTTGTTTGGTTAAATATTAACCACCCACAAAGTATAATACCTAACGGATAATTGTAACGGCTTGTGACGTTGATGAAATCAATTCTCATTAAGCTATGGATATTGCTTCATTTTGCTTTACGTCACCTTCTCCTTTTCTTTACGACTGTGGCCCGCTGACCCCAATAGAGCTACATACTAAAAATTGAGACCAAATAAAAACCCAAATTACTCAAAGTTTTTTCTCACCTTGAGTAACTTGGGTATAAGCAATAACACACTTAGGCTACGGACTTAAATGGGTAACCTAAATTTTCATACGACTTAGTTGAAAGATGCCATATCAATCACGAATCAGTGTGCAAATATTCACAGCCCTAATGATCCAGAAGTCGCTGTAAATTAATGTTAAGGTTGCTGTTTTGTTGGTGCCAAAGCAATTTCGCGAACACATACACCTTGCGGTTGCTGATAAGCAAACAGCACTGCTCGTGCAATATCGTCGGCTGCCAACACGCCCCCCATATCCTCTTTCCAAGCATCATAGCCATCTTTAATATCTTGAGACGTAGTATGTGAAAGTAATTCAGTTTCCACTGCGCCAGGTGCAATAGTCGTAACACGAACATTCGATGATGCGACTTCTTCACGTACGTTTTCAGAAATCGCATGAACCGCAAATTTGGTACCACAGTAAGCGGCATGATCAGGAAATGTTTTCTTGCCCGCAATAGAGCTGATATTAATGATCGTACCACTGTTACGCGCTTTCATCGGTGCTAAAACGGACTGCATGCCATTTAGCAAGCCAAGTACGTTCACATCAAACATGCGCTTCCACTCCGATGCGTCCTGAGTATCTATCTGGCCTAGAAGCATAACGCCTGCGTTATTTACAAGTGCATCTACCGGACCATACAACGCTTCTGCTTTCTCAATTGCCGCTTCAAAAGAAGCTTTATCGGTCACATCTACCTTTTCACAAAGCGTATTTGGTAAGTTTAATGCTTCTAAACGTTCTACACGTCTTGCTAACAAAAGAAGAGCATGGCCCTGTTCGCTGAAATGACGTGCAATCGCTTCACCAATGCCTGAACTAGCGCCTGTAATAACAATTAACTTTTTCATTTTGAATCCTTAATAGAACGGTTTACCTCAATGGCGATAAGTTTAAGAAAACTTTGTTTGTTGATATATACCGACCTAGTTGAAACACTGTTGTTATACTGCAACAATACTTTTTTGAATTACGCAGAAGTCATCATGCAAACACACATCAACCTTGCGGATATCCGCTCTTTCGTCCTAATCGCTCAACTAGGAAACTTCACGAAAGCAGCAGAGCAACTTGGCGTTTCTCGCTCACACGTTTCACGTCAAATAACAAATCTGGAACAACAGATTGGTGCCACTTTGCTACAAAGAACCACTCGAACACTGAAGCTCACCGAAGCAGGCAAGGTTCTGTATAAACAGTGTGAAACCGCCCTTCACAATATTGATCAAGCTGTTATGGCAGTGGTTGATGATGTAGAAGAATTAAGAGGCGAAATTCGTATCAACTGCGTGGGGGGTTATTTAGGGGAAGACGTTGTCGCAGATATCGTTGCTCAGTTTCTAATCCAACACCCACAAGTGAACATTAACTTAGATTTTAGCAGCCATCGTGTCGATTTAATCGCGGATGAATTCGACATCGCTTTTCGAATGGGAAAGTTAGACGACTCCAACTTTATCGCTCGCAAACTGATTGATGTGGAAATGGGGACGTACGCAAGCCCAAGTTATTTAGAAACACATGGCTATCCTTCGCATCCAAAAGACTTAGAAAAACACATTTGTTTGACAGGTAGTGTGACACGCTGGGCATTCGAGAACACAAATACAAAGCAGTCAACGGAACACCAGATACGTGGACAGTTACGATGTAAGAGTGGCAGAGTAATGATAAAAGCAGCGTTGGCGGGAAATGGTATCATCCGTGTACCAGCACTTTATTGCCAACAAGAACTCCAGACAGGCAAGCTAAAAGAAGTGTTTACCGACTGGAGCATTCCGAGTGTGGAGTTTTCACTCCTTTACCATCACGACCGACATCAACCAAAACGCATCCGAGCCTTTGTTGATTTTGCTACTCGATATTTTCGTCAGCTGCCGAGTAAACACAAGTAACGTGCACGATAGCATTTCCCTATGTGAACCAATATATACGGAATCTATAAAGCCCAAATTTGTACTAAAGAAATGCGTAAGCATCGTGATGTTTTAAGGTCTAGTTTTCATAAACATTAGCGGTGTTTGCCCAGTTTGCTTTTTGAAAAATGCAATAAAAGCACTGTCTGACGAAAACGCCAGCCAATCAGCAACGGCGCTGACTTGCATTCCCGTTGATAACAATTCAACTGCTTTTAAGAGCCTCCACTGTTGACGCCAATCTTGATAATTCATACCCGTTTCCGACTTAAATAATCGTGTTACCGTCTTGGTGCTTGCCCCCACTTTGCTTGCAAGAGTAGTAAGCGAAGGAGCTAGAAATGAAGGTTCAACCAACTCTCGACGAAATGTTGTTAAGCGCCGATGTGATGGCAAAGGCAACTGAAACGAATAACGTTTCGCAGCATAAAACTCCTCCCAGAAGAGTGCTGTCGTATTTAGCATCTCGCTGTTAGGCTTATCCCACTCCCAAAATGACATTTTATCAATGAGGGCTTGGAGTAAATTATTCACTTCTATCATCGTGATCTTACTCGGACACGAAAACACCTCACAATCAAAATACAAAGATCGATACGCAACCACATTCGTCATCAGTGCGCGATGCGGCGTATTAGGTGGGATCCAAACCGCCTTTGTCGGGGGCAGAATACAAATCGAGTCCTTCAGAGCAAAACTCATACAACCTTGAGGTGCGTACAACAATTGCCCTTTCTTGTGCTGATGCATACCCGAGTCGTGCTTGCCAATATCCGCAGCAATTCCCACTACACAATTAGAAATTTTGTCTGCGTCAAACTGTGTTTCTTCGTCAATAAGTGCCATTTTGTCCGAATATTGATGTATTTGGTTTTTATGTTGTTATTGGCCCAATCGTAGCCTCATTTATACTGCCCGCCAACTTCATTAACAATGGGTAACAATATGAATACTAAGCCCTCTTTATGGCTCATGCTGGTTATGTTGATGTTTCCGCAAATTGTAGAAACCATCTATAGCCCAGCGTTGAGCTCAATCGCTCTATCATTTGATGTAAACCACGCACAAGCAGCACAAACACTGTCGATTTACTTCCTAGCGTTTGCCATTGGCGTCGTTGTTTGGGGAATGCTCGCAGATAAACTGGGAAGAAGGCCTACCATGTTAATTGGGCTCTTTATCTATGGTTTTGCGTCTTTACTCGCAACTCAAACCGAGAGTTTTGCTGTTGTCATGGCTGCGCGAGCCCTGAGCGCATTTGGTATCGCGGTAGGTTCCGTTGTCACACAGACCATGCTTCGTGACGCGTTTGACGGTCAAGAACTGAGTAAAGTCTTCAGCTTAATGGGGATGGGTATATCAATCAGCCCGGTAGTAGGCATGCTATTAGGCGGACAGCTTACAGGGCTTGGTGGATATCGTTATGTGTTTTTTGCCTTATTTTTAATCGCGCTAGTATTGCTCGCTTATAACGTTATTAAGCTTCCTGAAACACAGAAGGAACACACACCAGTACGGTTGCGTCAACTTAGCTGGAAAATGGTAAGAGACGCGCGAATTTGGCGCTCAGGATTACTGGTTGCTTTGTATAACATTGCTCTATTTTCTTATTACCAGCTTGGCGCATTTACTTTCTCAGCACTTGGGTATAGCTCCGAACAATTTGGATACAGTGGCATAGTACTGGGGTTAGGCACTCTGCTTGGGAGTTATTTAAACAAATCCCTAGTGTCTAAAAATGTACGAAAAAACCAACTACTTTGGCTCTCAGCAGTATTGCTTAGTTTGGGATCAGTCGGTGTGTTGATTCTGAGCCAATCAATCTGGTTTGTTGCTCCAATGATGTTAGTCGTCATGTCGTATGGGATTGCGATACCCAATATACTCAGTGACGCACTCGTTGATTATAAACAACAGGTAGGTAGCGCAGGCGCTTTATTTGGGCTCATGTACTACATCATGATCGGGACGGGATTAGCGATGGCTGGAACAGTACAAAACTTAGGTGTCGTTCTATTAGCATGTAGCTGTTTAGCAATTTTATTAGCGTTTTCTACAAAACAAGTTCATACCGACTTGTGAGTATAATAATGAAATACTCTCCGTAATGGTTCACCGAGAATCTAGAGAATTTTTCAATCAATAGGAACTGAGGAGCACAATAGTAACCGCTCCTCAGTTGTCTTCTAGAGGGCGATCTAAACTAAATTAACCTTAAAGAAGCTCTCTAATTTATCAAATGGGATCACATCCAATTGATCGTAGAGATCCGTATGATTCGCATTTGGAATGATCATCAATTCTTTAGGCTCTGCCGCCGCTTCATACGCCGTTTCACTGAAATAGCGAGAGTGCGCCTTTTCGCCATGAATGAACAACACTGGGCGTGGAGATATCTCTTCAATGTAGGTCAGAATTGGCATATTCATAAACGACAGCGGCGTTGTGAGTGTCCATGCAGCATTTGAGTTAATCGCTCGTGGATGAAAGCCACGTTCAGGAGACTTGTAATAGGCTGCATACTCAATAACAAATTGGGGCTCACCTCCAACTAACTCAAGCGATACTGGCCCGTAAGTAGGTGTTCCATTTTCGGCGTCTTCCCATCGTTGCAGGCTTAGCTGCTCTAACGTTTGCGTGCGCTGCTCAAACGTCGTACTGTCGTTATAGCCTTTAGACATTACACGGGTCATATCATACATCGTACTGGTTGCGACTGCTTTGACGCGTTTATCTGCAGCAACTGCGTTTAACGCCATGCCGCCCCAACCACATATGCCTATCACACCAATTTTCTGACGATCAACGTCTTTCTGTAGGCCAATAAAGTCCACAGCTGCGCTAAAGTCCTCTGTATTGATATCAGGTGATGCAACGTTTCTTGGTTCACCACCACTCTCTCCGGTATACGACGGATCAAACGCTAAAGTAATGAAGCCTCGATCGGCTAATGTTTGAGCATATAACCCTGAAGACTGCTCTTTCACAGCGCCAAATGGACCACTAATGACGATAGCCGCAAGCTTGCCACTTTTATTTTTAGGTCGATAAAGATCCGCTGCCAACATGATGCCATAACGGTTTTTAAAACTCACTTTGCGATGTTGAACTTGGTTACTTTTCGTAAATGTTTTATCCCAGGTGTCACCAAGATTTATTTGCGTCTCAGCTTGAACAGAACTCGTTGAGAGCGATCCGACTCCCATAGCAACCACGCTGGCACCCGTCATTTTCATCATATTGCGACGACCTTCATCAGGTTCATCTTGGTAACTTGCTTGATTGTCGTTCTGGCTTTTCATGGTAGACACTCCTAATTAACGTAACACACGATGAGTACAGTACGCGGAGGCTTTATCGCTCCTACTTTACTGACACGTACATTGTTGCAACTTTCGTATTTTTTCGTTAACCAGATACTACGCATTGCTTGCCTAATCTTCCGAAGATTGGTCTAAACCTCTTCTAACGTTAATTAAGGCGTAAATAAAAAGCGCCTGTCGGCGCTTTAATTATCCATAGATCTTATTGCCATGTTGGCTCGCCAAACTCTTCACAACGTTGCTTGTCGTAATTTTCAATGCGCCCGCGTTTACCCACAAACTGAACCTGAACAACCATTCCAGCTTCAACATATTCACTGAAATAATCGCAAGAAACACGAAAACTAGTATCGCGTATCACAATTGGTACCCATTCATAGCCGCCGCTGCGTGGTAAGTAAGACTTGAAGGTAATGACACCGTCATCTGAAACGTTGATTTCTTCATCATATTCATTCAACTTATAAAAACGTTGTCCATCAAACTCTGCCTTTGCTTTTTCAATTATTTCCTTCGTTGCTGTCGATTGCATCGGCGTATTTGACACCAGTTGACACCCAACAACAGATGTCAATACGGACAAAGCCAAAGCGAGTTTAGTTATTTTATTCATTTACCTAACCACTGTATAATTATTCAACACTTACCATTTTAAAAGGAGGGAGACCATACTTTATTTTAAAGAAAATAAAAAGCGCCTTTCGGCGCTTTTTATCTGAACATTTCTTATCCAAACATCTCGAGTAAATTTTCTAGAAAAGCTAACTCTTTATTAAAATGAATTTTATTTAGGCTCTCACTGGAATCTATTGCTATTTAATCCCAAGCTTCAAACTCATTGGGCTTTACGTGTTTTATTTTTAATCTAACGTTGGGATCCAGAGCTGTTTCAGTTTCCAATTCACAGTAGTACTCAACAGCATTTTCATCTTCAATCATGTCAACGGAGTTAGCAACGACACTCAACCGCCCACCACCTCTAGTCAATGAAAAATACGCATTCTTGTTTTCATTTACTTCAAACTTCAAAGGAATGAATTCAGGTTCTTCAAAAGAAATATCTATCCATTTATAGTTATCTAAACTCTTCCCTTGTCTTGGAGTATAAACTGTTTTCAACCCATTTTCGTCAACAAAAAAATACATCGAATTCTCGGCTTGATTAAAGCAAGCTTTCAAACTGCCACCTTTATTTTCTAAATCACATGTGAATACAACAGAGTCTTGTTCGCAGCATGCATTTACAAAAAATGGTAATGGCAAAATAAATAAAAAACTCACTACCTTAATAAATTTATAAACCATATTAAACTTAAGTGTATCGACTGGATTAAAAAATAAAGACAATACAGAGCCTTGTCAAAATAGAGATCGCGAATATACATCGGATATTCCAAAAATGAAACATTCCTCAACATCTACTCTAGTCTTCTATACTGTTCATAAGTTAATGTCGATCGTCATATCTTGTACAGATTTATATAAATTGTTAACTATAAAATCAGAGAGTGCTCTTCTATCATAATTTTCCAAATTAATAATACTCTCTGGAGACTGTACATTGACTTTATATATCGTGTTTTCACCTTCTCTTTTATCAAAATTCTCTTCGAGATATAAAACATCGGTTAGAACAATTTTATTATTTTTGTAAGAATAAACCAAAATAAAACTATAATTAGAATTATCTTCCTGTGTTGTTGTTAATATAATATTATTTCCAACATTTTGGTTGGCTGAATAACCCAATTTCTTCACTAGAGTATTTGATATAATCAATTTGTAATTAATATCATTTTCTAACACATCAGGATAATTACTCTCATTGCCTGAAATCGTTGATATTTGATTATCACCAAGCAATATATCTTGACCTAAAAAACGTTGCTCAGATTTTGAAAAGTAATAATCTCCATCAATTTTATTTACCTCAATTTCAACTTTTTTATTTTTAAGATCTATTAAAAATAAATCTTCAACTTGAGAAAAAGAACTAAAGCTCAATAAAGCTGAGGATATAAACACGATCAACCTTACTAAAAATTTATTCATTACATAAAACCTCATATATATCCAAAAAATACTTTGTTCTTTTTTCTTTGTGAGAACGTGGAAGGCGTGAGTTAACAACATTAGTGATACTATTTGTACTAGCTATACTTCCGGACACTTTCTCATTCAAATTATTAACATCCCAAAAGCCAAGAGCAGCTAAAAACCCTTCTTTGGTTTTCAAAACCGAGTAAGGGTCATCTGAAATATTAAAACCCAAGTCTTGAATTTTATTTTCCAATCTAGTTTGAACAGCGTCATAGTTGTATTTCCAAGTTAACTGTATAAACCCCTTCCCCTTATACCTCAATCCAGAAACGTCTCCTCCCTTGACGAGTACAAAATGGCCATCTGGTGAGTCACAAGAATAAACACGTTTCGCTATCTCATCTTCCTGAGGAAGCTGGCTATAATAATAGCTTCTTCTTCTCACATACTTTTTCTTATCCGCCTGTGAAAGTGCTTTGTATTCACTTTCATCAATTCGTATGTAGCCAAGACTAGCTGCTTCTTCAGGGTATTTATTGAAGTAACGCTTAAACATTTCTTTTAACCTATCGACAGAATACCATAAGTCCTCTTCATTACCTTCTAGTTTCGAACCAACTTCAGCTCTTATCTGAGCAAAAAATTGTGCTGCTCGTTCATTGGTATTTATTTCAAAGCTACTGGCATATTTATTAAATAAGTCACGCACTTCTTCTCTTTTACTGAGGGAAGAATCTGGAAACATCAGATTCATTTGCTTTTGAGTCACGTAGTAACCCGAAACAAAAGAATTAACAAAAGGCCAATAATGCCAAAGACTCTTGTCACCGCTTAGTTGCAAATCACCTTGTAAATCCTGCATCCATGAGAACTTATCTGCTCTTTCCAGTTCGAATTGCGAGAAAAGATCAAAGCTATCCATCACTTGATCGCGCCATGGGGAGTTGCGGTAGTCTTCTTCAGTCACAAAACCAGCGGAGCACTTAATATCTAGAGCTTCCTTCGCGGTCTGATGGATTGATTCATAAAGACTTTGTGACGATTCTGTATGCCAATCTGTAGGGTGTTTCACAATAAATCGCTCAAAGTGTTTACGCTTACCGTCTAAGTATACTTTGGCGTCGCGAGCAGTGAACGAGGAGAAGTCCGTTACTTGATCTTCTGTCACAGATTCAAGTAATTGCTGAATAAACGAATTACTCATATCAACGGCACCGCTACTATCGGCCCCATCGATAACAACGAGTGGATTTTCTTCCGCATTTTTGGGAGAAATCTGTTTTTTGAAAAATTCGGGCGGCTCCTCATAAGAGAACATCTCGATATGCACGCGATTGTCATCTTTCTTAGTTCCAATTGCATCGTTACTGTACTCATGCAGTCCCATGTAGCCGATATCTTCCCCAGCTGAAACTTTTATTCCCTCTCTAAATAAGATCGGGAGTAAACAAACCACACTACCGTCCCTAATCATTGCCGCGTTGTCCGACATCCATTTAGGTTCTGAAACTGGTTCTGATAGGACAGCAGAGGAATCTTCTAAAATGTCAAAGTCACTATTGAGACCCGAAGCAAACCAAACAATCTTGTTTAACAGTGCTTTTTCGCTACCACTTGCCGATTCACCATTCTCTACCACACGGCACTTTATCATTTTGTAGGTATTTTTGCCGATCTGGTATGGGTGGGTTTCCTTCTCTTCAGCATACAAGTATTCAAGTAATGTCCCTTTAGACATCGACCGTTTTTTTACTTTTACGCTAGAGTTAGTAGGCACATCACTATGTTCGAAAATGCGTACATTACGCCTTTCTTGTAAGCGATAACGCGTGTTTATTGATGAATTAGCGCCAATATCTGAAGGTGGCGCAAGGTGCATATAAAGTGTATAGAATTTAAATACATCTTCACTATCTTCGGGGTTTACAGCCTCATGCTCGATAAGCACAAAGTTATTACTGTATTTAAACTCTTGCTCTTGGTACGTTGATGTTAAGTAATCAGGATTTATGCGAAATGCCACTATTCTTCCATCAAGCATCGCTTGAATAGGTCTGAGCCCTTTCCCCCACGGTAACATTTTTGATGTTAAGTGAACACCACTATGCCAACCATATCCTTGTCCTATTAAATAACGACCACTCTTAGCTTGAGCAAACAATTTCGTAAAATCACTGAGCGTGTAGTAAGCGTCACCTTCTCGTTGCGCTATCGGAAAAACTGCATCCATGATTTAAATGTCCTAGTCAGAAAAGTTATCGTCAAAAGTGACAAATGATGGGCGGTTCAAATTGTTTGACTTCGTGTACACCACCGCATTAACCCTACCTAAATTAGTAGCAAAGCTAGATTGGCTCGCTATGTTAACGGTACTCCCAAGGGCCATTGCCGATATAGAGATTAGGGTGTCATTTTTGGTCTCGAAAATTTGGCTAATGACGTCAGGAAGTGCTTGTTTGAAGTGGTTAAGTGCTTTTTTATAACCGTTTATACCCTCTTCAACAGAACTCAACGATCTTGCAGAAGCTTGGCTTTGTATGAAATCTAAACGACCGATGATTTCACTGTTTAGCTCATCGATGTATGAACAGATTTGATTGTTTATCAACGTCCATAAAACAAACTGCAAATACTTCACAGTGTTCCCAGTCCCTAAAAAGCGAAGCTTCGCTAATAATTCATAGGGAGGCTCAAACACATCAGCTTGATATAAGACTCTCAATATATCGCCATTTTCGTGCACTTTCTCCAAGAGCAGTTCAACTAAAGGTTCATATTTCTCTAGCGCAGTTGTATCAGTTTGGATGTGATAAAGTGCCGAAACATAAGCATCAGAAAAGTCTTTAGAGTGATTTTGACTAATCGCATAAGGAGACAATATACGGCTTTGCTCTAACACAATATCTTTAAAGTCATCATCACTGAAGGATGGGGACATCAATATGCCCCAGTCATTAGCAACCCCAACACGATCTTCCCAAAATGGCGAGCGGCGACCTGCGACAAACGTACAAAAATCATTCGGATCAGGGTAAGTTTCCGTCACAATATTTTCAGCTAAAGATTGGTTCGGAGTGTAAGAGTCTTGAGTTTCGCTGAGCACTAACTTACATTCTTTTAGAGCGAGACCATTAACAGATGCTTTTCCGCTAGAATCCAGCACTCCACTCCCAATGACAGCACCTGAAGGTTCGACTAAAGAAAATTGTGCATTAGAGTAAGGGAGCCCATTTGGATATTTGCATTCTATATCCAGCGTATACGTCCCTTCCTGGTCTTCCGTAACAGAAACCGATGGGTTTTGTGCGCCGCCAAGACACATGGTATTGGCTTTATTCATGGTCATTTGATCGGACAGGCGACATACGCCCTTACCTTCAAACTTAACCGTTGGTGAAGCTGAAATGAATTTTGCTTCGGCTTCTATCGTGCCTGAGGCAACGCCTTTTCTGTCACCGCCCGCATCGCCGGTACTTTTTGAGAACGTACTGCCCTTGATAGCAACACTGTTACCGCCATCCATAGAGACCGTCGTAGTCCCACCAGCAAGGTCTGCTGATTTAGCATTGTTGCCATAAGGGATAGGAACGATCGGCTTGCCGACCTTAGTTAAACAAACATCTGGGAGCGTTGCATTTACTTGATCTACAGATTAAATCTTGTGTTGAATGAAAAAAGCGCCTTTCGGCGCTATTAATTATACATCCCTTAGCCAAACGTCTTTGACGTCTTTCTTAAGAAGGTCAATCACACTCTGGTGAATAAAAACTAATCCAAAGTCTTCTTCTAGCTTAAATATTAATCGTTCTTCTAAGGGAATATTTTCTAATTTAGAGAAATCAAACTCTGTTGATTCAATGTCTAGCCAGTTTAACTTGCCGTATTGTTTTTCTTTGTCCGTCAATTTATAAGTTTGATAGATATAAGGCATACGATAATCTTCGTAAACTTTAATTTCATCATCAGATGGTTGGCTTGGAGAACAATCCACGCGAGCGTCTAACCACTCTACTCCATGTACGACCAGTTTCTCTACTTTTGACGCTATATCACTGATGATAAATAGCTTTGGAGAAAAGGTCATTTCCAAAAGCAAATCGGGCTCTACTGGCACTATTGGCTTAGGGCTTTGTTGGAATGGGAAGTTAGTTAAGCTTTGCTTTGTTAAAATAATATAGTCTTCTTTCATTATTTTTTCCTAAAACTTAGGTGCACGCGTAGATGTATTCTTCTTCATTTTCCTAACTAGAGAAAACCTTGAATCATTACTAATCAAATCATAGATTTCTGGAGAAAAAAATACTGCAGTATCAGCTCCTTCAGCCCTATACACCACCCGTTTATGGAAAGGGACATTTAATATTTTTTCTGGACTTAGAAACAATCGGTGGACGATTAGGTTCCCACTGTTTGGTGATACTTCTATAACGCTTCGTTCAAAGTCGACAACATCTTGAATGTTGTTTAAAGCTAATATGTAT
>NZ_JAKKCN010000005.1:0-488648 GCF_021728155.1 Vibrio sp. J2-4 | reverse complement strand
AAAATTATTTGTACTATATAGAAACTCTCGGTCATCCACACTTTGGAATGCCGATGAACTTCTCATAAAGTCCTCAGAGATTACCGAAAACTCCATCTTATACCTCTTTATTGTTTGGTAATTATCTGGCTTTGCTCTCTTACACTCATCAGGCGGTATTTTCCAGGTATATAGCTAAATGCATCTACCGTTTCTTGTTCAGGAACTCGCTTTTTGAGCTTAAAGAGTGATCTAAAGCGCTTTGTGTAATGTGTATGCCGGACACCTTTTTTAATACAACGCACGCATCCTTTATCACCCTCTTCCATTAGTTTCCCTTTGCTTATTAACAAAAGGTCAAAACTTGCTATATCACCGAGGATTTCAATAGAAACATCATCTATTGTATCAATATAGCTTTTAGGTAACGTGTCACAATTGATTGATTTGAGCCTTAAAGCCAATTTTTTAGCAACAACTTTATGGTATCCGAATGCACCATTAAGTGATTGACCATCTTCTTTAACGGGCTCTTCAGTAACTGGATTTGTTGCTAAGCTTGCCAAATCGGCCTCAACTTCATCGCCAGTTCTATCCTCATAGAGTGCAATTAAGTCACTGTCAGTATGCCCAGATTTGTGTAGCGGTACACTATATGACAAGATATTTCATCTACAGTTGGTAAAATTACCAAGTTTTACTGATGATTCACATCATACCCTTTCCTCACTATTTGTTGCTGTCTAGCTTTGGATAGCCGATTGCGCCTTGAACGGGTTCACCGTCTGAGTAAGAGAGGTACAAATCAACCGTATACGTCCCTTCCTGGTCTTCCGTAACAGAAACCGATGGGTTTTGTGCGCCGCCAAGACACATGCTATTGGCTTTGTTCATTGTCATTTGATCGGACAGGCGACATACGCCCTTGCCTTCAAACTTGACTGTTGGTGAGGCTGAAATGAATTTCGCTCCGGCTTCTATGGTGCCGGATGCAACGCCTTTTTTATCGCCACCCGCATCACCAGTACTTTTTGAGAACGTACTGCCTTAAATTGCGACACTGTTGCCACCATCCATAGAGATAGTCGTAGTGTCACCAGCAAGATCCGCCGATTTAGCATTGTTGCCATAAGGGATAGGAACGATCGGCTTGCCTACCTTCGTTAAACAAACATCTGGGAGCGTTGCATTTACTGGATCTACAGATTAAATCTTGCACTGAATGAAAAAAGCGCGTTTCGGCGCTTTCTAAACATCCCTTACCCAAACGTCTTTGACGTCTTTCTTAAGAAGGTCTATCACACTCTGGTGAATGAAAACTAAGCCAAAGTCTTCTTCTAGCTTAAATATTAATCGCTCCTCTAAAGGAATATTTTCTATTTTAGAGAAATCAAACTCCGTTGACTCGATGTCTAACCAGTTCAACTTGCCGTATTGTTTTTCTTTATCCGTCAATTTATAAGTTTGATGGATGTAAGGCATACGATAATCTTCGTAAACTTTAATTTCATCATCAGATGGCTGGCTTGGAGAACAATCCACTCGAGCGTCTAACCACTCTACTCCGTGTACGACCAGTTTCTCTACTTCTGATGCAATATCACTGATGATAAATAGCTTTGGAGAAAAGGTCATTTCCAAAAGTAAATCGGGCTCTACTGGCACTATTGGTTTAGGGCTTTGCTGGAATGGAAAGTTAACTAGGTCTTGTTTAGTTAGTAAATGATATTGTTCTTTCATAATTAAAATACAGGTGCCTCTTCATCAAAATCAAATGGCTCTTGCACGAGACCTACTGCGCCATTTTTCTCTGCGATTTCCCAAACATTATCAACCAATTCAGTAGAAAAGAAAATCGTGTCATCTGAGCCTTGCACTCTAAATATATGCTTCTTATGTGATTCAATAGCATTGTACTTCGACTCAGATATATATAGCTCAGAGACTACTACTTTAGGAGGTAGTCCTATGTGGGATTTATCTTCCATAAACACAAAACTGTCTTCCTCGTTAATAACATCGATAGTATTATTAACCGACATGATAAAAAAGTCCGTTAGTTGCCTACAAGTGGAATGCAGTTCGGCAGGTAGGAATATCACACCATAAGGATCCCACGCCATAATAGCTTCCATTACCAGTCTAGAAACTAATCGATCACCTTTATCGATTATATCAGGGACATCTTCAAGATCATGGTCACCAGCAGTCCAGATTATTGCGTCTAAAGCTGAAACTGGTAAATATTTGTCAATGGAATATAAAAATTCTCTTCCATCAATTGGTTTTGCAAAAATATCATTACCTAATAAGTTTTCACTAAACGTAGCTAGTTTTTCACCACCCATATACTTACAATTCCTTAACGTTCTTTAACCTATTCCGACTTCTATCAAAGATCATATTTTTTACTACTTCTTTTGGTTCAACTTGTTTATAAAAATTTTCATACACCATATTGTGTTTGACTGAAGTACTGTACTCTTTATTATTTTTTTGATACGTGATGTTGGACTTAACCAAGCCTTCGCTTTCTCTTGTATGCGAATCCTTTTCTGCTATGTCCCGCCGTTTATTGAAAAACTTGAAGCCTCCGGGCGTAAAGTGAGCGTCTCTACTACTACATACACCACATCCTATGTTTCCTTTCTTAAACCTAACTCCATCACCTTTTAGCAGCAGTTTAAAGTTCGAAATATAACCAAGTATTTTTTTTCGATACGTCATCAATCTCATCGACATAGATTAAGTAATCAGTGTCGCAATTCAATTTGTTCAATGTCAATGCTAACTTTATCGCAACTACTTTATGGTAACCAATTGTAGAATCGATAGACTTTTCAAGCCCTTTGTCTTTTATCTTTGATGACTCTTTAAGCATCTTCGCTTTAGTGCCATAAAAAGAGTTCGAAATGCTTGAATCAGTATGGCCAGAAGAATGTTGAGGAGTCTCGTAATAACAACAAATTTCTTCATCTGATGATAGTAAAACTAGATTGGTTCCATGATTCATCGACCAACCTTTTCGTTGCATTTGTAATGTTCTAAAGGTTGCTAGATTATTAACAACCATATCACTGATTATATGGTGTGCATCGAGAGTGCCTGACTTAAGGTTCAGAGGGTGGGACATTCTAATATCGGCACTGGCTAACTTATAAGAGTCAGTTTGGCGAAATACATCACCTTCAAACTCTTTCACCGTATTGCTAGGGTTCGCTTCTTGTATTTTCACTATTTGTTCTTCCCTTTTGTTCTTAGAGCATCGGCGCACTCTCCCTCTTTTTTGCCAGCAACTCTTTTTACAAATCTTACACCTAACAGGCTTTTTATCTTTTTCTTCATTTGCCTTTGCAGAGTTCTTTCCTGACTGAGCAGACTCACCGGTATTATGTTTTACTCTTGCTGGGTAAGTTTTCTCGCCCTTACCTAAGATACGAGCAAAAAGATCATCAAACTCGCCCATCGCTTCTTTAAGCTTGTCCGGAACCATCTTATCGATGATTTTTACCTCATCCGCTAACTTCAAGAAATACGTACCGAGCTCATCTGCACCCATTCTGTTTGCGTATGAAGCCAGCTCAGTTGCCACTTCAATACAAGGTTTTAGAACATCGCTAACAATCTGGCTGGTTTGTTTCGCATAATCCATCCAATCTAACGTACGCAAGAACTTCTCTGGATCGCCTTTACCCATGCCTCTTAAAACAGCCAGTAAAGTATCTTTTGATGTTCCTTTTCCGCCTTTAAGGGCTACTTTACACGTACCTTTGACTGCACTACCAAATGTCGGGACACAACCGATAAGCGTTAATGAAAGAGCCAGCCAGTTTTCCGACTTTTCACGTTCTTCCTCATTCAACAACGTCATAATGTTCGCTGATAAATCGCGGACATCTGCTGCTTGATCGACAACAGGGATCATGGTCAGGGCCGTATTGGCAATGATCTGTTCTACGGAGGCATCATCGTTAAAGTCACCAAGAATGACGCCCCAAACCCAGCTTGCAGCACCAGACATTCGCGTCCAAGCATTTTCCCAGAAGCCAACCTCGCCTTTCTTTGTTTCTTCAATGATCAGTTGAGCGTTCGCACTTGGATTAAAGTTTGGATTAGTCTTAGTTGGGACATTCGGCATAAAGTCGCGGCTGTCCTCGCCGTACTCTATAGCAAACTCCCCCGGAGCAACGCCACCAACCGATGCTTTACCGTTGTTGTCTAGTGTTCCTTCAAACACCGCGCCAGATTGATCTGTGAGAGTGTATGTTGCGCCTTGAACGGGTTCACCGTCTGAGTAAGAAAGGTACAAGTCAACCGTATACGTCCCTTCCTGCTCTTCTGTAACAGAAACCGATGGGTTTTGTGCCCCACCCAAACACATGGTGTTGGCTTTGTTCATGGTCATTTGATCGGACAGGCGACATACGCCCTTACCTTCAAACTTAACCGTTGGTGAAGCTGAAATGAATTTTGCTTCGGCTTCTATCGTGCCTGAGGCAACGCCTTTTCTGTCACCGCCCGCATCGCCAGTACTTTTTGAGAACGTACTGCCCTTGATAGCGACACTGTTACCGCCATCCATAGAGACCGTCGTAGTCCCACCTGCAAGGTCTGCTGATTTAGCATTGTTGCCATAAGGGATAGGAACGATCGGCTTGCCTACCTTAGTTAAACAAACATCTGGGAGCGTTGCATTTACTTGATCTACAGATTAAATCTTGTGTTGAATGAAAAAGCGCCTTTCGGCGCTTTCTATACATCTCTTACCCAAACGTCTTTGACGTCTTTTTTAAGAAGGTCAATCACACTCTGGTGAATAAACACTAAGCCAAAATCTTCTTCTAGTTTAAATATTAATCGTTCTTCTAAGGGGATATTTTCTAATTTAGAGAAATCAAACTCTGTTGATTCGATGTCTAACCAGTTCAACTTGCCGTATTGTTTTTCTTTGTCCGTCAATTTATAAGTTTGATGGATATAAGGCATTCGATAATCTTCATAAACTTTAATTTGATCATCTGTTGGTTGGCTTGGAGAACAATCGACACGAGCGTCTAACCACTCTACTCCATGTACGACCAGTTTCTCTACTTTTGACGCAATATCACTGATGATAAATAGCTTCGGAGAAAAAGTCATTTCAAGCAGTAAATCAGGCTCAACTGGCACTATTGGCTTAGCGCTTTGTTGGAATGGGAAGTTACCTAGGTCTTGTTTAGTTAATAAATGATATTGTTCTTTCATTTTAAGCCTCAGTACTTTGGTACTTCCTTATCACAATCCAATTTAAAAGCTCTTAAATCACTAAATGATTCAGTGCAACTAACAAGATCAAAAATTTCCTCACAGAAAATTGTTGCGGTCTCTGCCCCTTTAACGCGGAACAAAACTCTATTTTGAAGAGGGATTTTTTTTAATTTCTCCTCAGATAAATAAAGTTCCATAACTAACATCTTATTTCTCTTGGGTGACTTTCTCATTCTAGATTTAGATTCATCAATAACATCTAAAACATTATTTAGTGCCAACAAATAACGATTTGATAACGAGCCATCTGGTAATCTAAGTTCTGCGGGGTAACATTCGATCCCATAAGGGTCAAAACTCATCACCAGTTCAGCGAACTCCTTACTAACACAGAGATCACCATTATCCGCAATATTACCTACACCTTTAATAAAACCATCCGTAGATTCCCAAACAATAGGCTCTAAAGAGCTTGTAGGCTCAAATTTCGCTTTACTATACAAGGGCTCTCTACTGTCAACACATGTATAAATCATTTGCGAAATTTGGTAATTTTCACTAATAATCGAGAATTTCATATTTTACGTCACTTACTTTCCAATACCATATGAATATAGATATCAGGATTGAAAAATCATTTCCTTTTCCTAAAAAACCTTAACCACCTCTTTTAATATTAAATTTATACAAACTCCGAATAATCATCAACAGAGAAAAATTCTATCCCCTGTACTTTCTGCTCAAGAAACTTTTTCACAATGGAGTTATGGTAAAATACTTTATCCTTCCAACCAGAATCCCAAAATATAAGTCTTTTTTCAACTTCTATGTTATCGATCAAATCATCATTTACAACCAACTTATTCATTCCAGAGATAAACTCTTCACCTTCAAATTCATCGTAAAAATCGAACTCACTTTTATCTCTGTCAATTACATTTATTTCATTGCAAAGCTGTAACATTTTATAAGCATAATTTCCATTATCGACAAGAGTTATGTCAACCCAGTTCACTCCAAATAAGTGATTGAAAGAAATACCCTCAAAAACGTCACTCCTTATTACTAGTGAAGGAATTAAAAACACATCGGTAATCTTATAATCTTCTTTAAGAGCAAACCTTTTTACAAGCGGAATTGGCTTATTAGGATATGTAAATACGCTAGATGGAACCGAATCAGAGAATTCATCCGGAAAATCATAAAGTGGTGTTTCAACAACTTCTCTAGCAAAGTAATAATCGCTCATTTACAATCTCTGACGTTCTTATTTTACTCCTGTTCTTTAATTCAACAGGCAACAACGGTGCTTCAATAATAATATTAAAGAAAAAGCGCCATGAGGCGCTTTTCAATGCTGGCAGTCTAATAACGGCCATATGGAGCTGTGGTATCATACCATACATCGACACATCCAGCTGACTTCAAGTCTTTAACGAAGTTCTCACTAATATATAATTCATTATTCTCGTTAAAAACAAAAGCATATTTTTCTTCTACTTCTAAATCTGTCAGGGTTGGAAATTGTAAAAGTTCAATTGTTTTATAATCATCAAACTGTCTATCATAATCGTCAGGATGACTACCAAAATCAAAATTACTATCCCAAGTATCTTTTCCTTCTAACCAAAATTTATTTAACTTTTCTAAAATTTCTTCCCAAATTACGAATCGGATATTATTGTCAAAAATAATAAACAAGTCAGGGTTAGAAAAAACCATACCTGGTCTTTTTTCTGGTAGAATATTGCTTAAATTTTCTTTAATAAACTTAATATACATATTACTTCAAGAATAGTAATTTACATAAAAATCATTCAAATTTAATTTCATCTATCTAAAGTCTGAATAGCCGTCTGCCGGTATAAATTCCACACCGACTAGCTTAGAATTTTTTATTTTTTCAACTAAACTTTTATGGAAAAAAACACACTTCAACCAACCAGGATCTATAACTACCTGCCTTCTATCTACTGGTATAGTCTGAATTAGTTTTTCATCTAATATAAGATTAAGAATACCACTAATCATCTCATCACCATTAGAATCCTTTCGGTACCTCTTGATCTTACTTTTAGATCTATCAATTAGCTTGATCTCATTGACAACTTGTAGCATAAGAAAATCATGTTCGCCTTTATCATGAAGTTTAATATCGATCCAATTAATCCCAAAAATGTTATTAAAATTTAATTTCGAAAATTCATTTTTCTTAATAGAGAAATTTGGCATCTCAAGTATATCTGGGATTTCATAATCATCTTGTGGAAAAAATTCGACTATCAAGGGAACAGGTGCTTTAGGGTAAGTAAAACTCGTTAAGGGTACTGAATCGATGTATTCATCTGGAAAACAGTAAATTGGGGAATTGACACACTCTCTTGCAAAAAAATATTCACTCATTTTCCAACCTCAAGTTTTCTAGGTTTCATAATCTTACCTTTTACATTCTTTATATTGTGTTTTTCTTCCGGTAGCTTGGAAGATCTACTTGGGCATGCGCTTCTTGATTTACTCTTGCTTTCTATATTATTCTCGCCTGCACAACCTATATCACTTGCCGGAGAGTAATCATGACCAAAAGTCGAAATTGTATATAAAAAGCTATCTAAACACACTAAAATGTCTTCAGAGACGTCGTCTAAATCAGACTGAAAGTGCCTTTTATTCCCTGATTTGCAATAATAGCCTCTTTTTGCACTTTCTTTTACACCTTTAATATCCCGATTAACCGACTTTATATACTTTATATCATCCAGCCGCAACTTAGACACTACAGGGTCAGGAACCTTTGTTACCGGAATTGATGTAAGTTCACCACTTTCAAGATCTGAACTTGTTTCCCAAAACTGTTCTTGCTCGGTCTTGAAGTCCAAACCTCCACCATGGCCAGACTTATGGACGTGTGTATTGACTTGACAAGCGATATCCGTTTTGGAAGGGAACATTACCCCATTTTTCCAGGTGTTTATATCATACTCATATGCTTCTCTGTATTTTTTCCACTCTGGAGTATCTAAGTTTTTAGTTGTTATGATGTGGTGAGCCTGAAGTCCGAACTGTCCGTCATCCCCCTTCAAACGTCCATCCGCCCATAAATGTTCATTGAAGCCCGACTTATAGTGCTTAGATTTAATTGCTTTTGCTAAAGCAGGCCCTGAACCTTTTATAAGACAATGTGTTTTTGCAGTTGAGTTTTTAGCCATGATGGTATTGACCTCTAATAAGCATCACATTTTTCTGGTTTCTTCTTACAAACGGGACAGACAAAATCTTTTTTATCTTTGTCCTCATTCGCCTTTGCGGAGTTCTTTCCTGACTGAGCAGACTCACCGGTATTATGTTTTACTCTTGCTGGGTAAGTTTTCTCGCCCTTACCTAAGATACGAGCAAAAAGATCATCAAACTCGCCCATCGCTTCTTTAAGCTTGTCCGGTACCATCTTATCGATGATTTTTACCTCATCCGCTAACTTCAAGAAATACGCACCAAGCTCATCTGCACCCATTCTGTTTGCGTATGAAGCCAACTCCGTTGCCACTTCAATACAAGGTTTTAAAACATCACTAACAATCTGGCTGGTTTGTTTCGCATAATCCATCCAATCTAACGTGCGCAAGAATTTTTCTGGATCACCCTTACCCATGCCTCTTAAAACAGCTAGCAAAGTATCCTTTGAAGTTCCTTTCCCGCCTTTAAGGGCTACTCTACACGTACCTTTGACTGCACTACCAAATGTCGGGACACAACCGATAAGCGTTAATGAAAGAGCCAGCCAGTTTTCCGACTTTTCACGTTCTTCCTCATTCAACAACGTCATAATGTTCGCTGATAAATCGCGGACATCTGCTGCTTGATCGACAACAGGAATCATCGTCAGCGCCGTATTGGCGATGATCTGCTCTACAGAAGCGTCATCGTTGAAATCACCAAGAATAACGCCCCAAACCCAGCTTGCAGCACCAGACATTCTCTTCCACGCATTCTCCCAGAAACCGACTTCTCCACGCTTAGCTTCTTCAATAATTAGCTGCGCGTTTGCACTTGGATCAAAGTTCGGGTTGGTCTTGGTTGGGACATTTGGCATAAAATCGCGGCTGTCCTCGCCGTACTCTATAGCAAACTCCCCCGGAGCAACGCCACCAACCGATGCTTTACCGTTGTTGTCTAGTGTTCCTTCAAACACCGCGCCAGATTGATCTGTGAGAGTGTAAGTCGCACCTTGAACGGGTTCACCGTCTGAGTATGAGAGGTATAAGTCAACCGTATACGTCCCTTCCTGATCTTCCGTAACAGAAACCGATGGGTTTTGTGCCCCACCCAAACACATGGTATTGGCTTTGTTCATGGTCATTTGATCGGACAGGCGACATACGCCCTTGCCCTCAAATTTAACCGTTGGTGAAGCTGAAATGAATTTTGCTTCGGCTTCTATCGTGCCTGAGGCAACGCCTTTTCTGTCACCGCCCGCATCGCCGGTACTTTTTGAGAACGTACTGCCCTTGATAGCGACACTGTTACCGCCATCCATAGAGACCGTCGTAGTCCCACCAGCAAGGTCTGCTGATTTAGCATTGTTGCCATAAGGGATAGGAACGACTGGCTTGCCGACCTTAGTTAAACAAACATCTGGGAGCGTTGCATTCGCTTCACCACCTGAGCCTTTATGAACTATCGAAAGTCCATTCGCACCAACTGTTACGCCCATAACCAATCCATTTGAATTTTATTGATTGAATGATAAAAGAGATCGCACATTGCAATCTCTCTAAATGACTAGTGAATTTCACTAAAAGACCAGTGATATTCACAGCAAACCTTAAAACTGGCAGAAGATCTCATTTTTAGATTTCTGGTTATCTATACACTTCAAGCAGTTGCTGGAATTTTAAGTCTATGACGATGTAGGTTGCCGCATACATAAGCGCAAACGTAATCGCACTAAGACTCAAGATCAGCTTGGGTGAAATTACCCTTTTTAACGGCTTCTTTAGGTATTTAGCTTTAAGGTTGATTAAAGAAACTTTTTCTTGTTCTGCTAGGCGGTCATCTCGCACTAATCGATAAATGGTGCTGCCAATTTCCGCTAACTTTTCGTTACCACGCTCTTCACGGCCGTACTTGCCTTGGAAACCAAGTTGAAGCAATAAATAGAGAAACTCTATAACGTGACGGTATTTGCGAGGGTCGGCTTTTAAGCGGTCGAGAATAACGAAAAACTTGTCACCACCAGATGTTTCGTTATGGAATTCAGACAGTAAGCTGTTCTGGCTCCAGTGACTATTTGCCCCCCATTCTTGCCGACAAACAGATTCATCAATCGCCGCACACAAGCAGTAACGAATAACAAGAACCGAAGCACGATCGAGCTCCATTTCATTAAGTTTTCGTTCACCTTTTCGAATCTCACGTGCCACTTGTTCACGAAATGGCATCGGGTCATCAAGCCAAGGGATCGAAGACATACAAGACAGACTGGCGATCAACCATGAGAACTGGTCCACCAGCGGGTTAATACCCATGTTGTCGATAGATAGATCTTGTACTGCGATGTTTCTCGATAAGTCAGGCGCTGGCATTACCTCCATTGGTTTGCCAGGCTCTGGTTGGAATAAGACTACGGTGACGTCTGTTTCTGCGTAACTCATAGACGAACGGCCCAAAGTTGCAATGATAAGTTAGCGAAATCGCCCGCAACGTGAATCGCAATCGCAGCAGTGTTCTTCAATGCCATCCACTCTTCGCCCGTTTTATCGAGCTCGAAATAGGTATAGCCAGCGTGATACGGCAGCGCGCGTGGCACAACTGGCATTGGTTTAATCTCAATCCCAGGAAGTTGAAGGTTAATCAAATCGCGAATGTTATCGATTGAGCCGATCTTCGTTTGGCTGACAAACTGGGTATGCAGGACATCCAAGGTTACGTCGGCTTTCACTGCGAGGATAAAGGTCGTCGTATCAATGATCTTATTGTCAGGGATCGCTGCCGTTCTGATGCCATAGTTCTGATCTTTTAAGGTCAGTGGAATTGCTCTTTGTTCAGACATCACGCTCAATGTCATTTTCGCACTGTCTAGAACGCGAGAAAGACAGCTAGTAAGATCACCATGATTGTATTTAGTAAACTCAATAGGTCGGCGTGTCGTCGAGCACAGCGTCGAAAGCTCGCCCTCTGCCTGAAGAAGAATTCGATACAAAGACTCAGGGTGTACAGCTTCTGTGTTTGCAAAATGCCAAAACAAGGGTTCGTATCTATTGAGCGCTTGCAAAAGCATAAAGTCAGAAACTGATGATACGCCTTGTTGATCCACTACCCCTAATCGCTGAACTATGGATTCTGCGCGGTGCTTGAGCATAGAAGCAAACTCCGTCGCGAACTTATTAAGTACCGTAGATGCGTGAATATCAATACAGGTAGGAATGAAACTATCATCTAAGATCACGCTGCCATCTGGCTTCACTTCCGAGATCTTGAGGATCGGAATAGACGTGTAAGCACTTTTATCTTCATGGTCGTACATTAAGCAAAAGTTAAGCTTACCGACAACGATATTTGCCATGTCTTCCGAATCATAACAAGCATCAACCGCTTCTTGAGATTCCATCGTATAACGTGCACCGTCTTTTTTAGTGCCAAATAACTCAGAACGTTCCGATGGTAACGGACAGCACAAATAAACCACTTTATCGGCAATCGAAGGATCCACATCTTTCACTTCTGGTAGTTCAGCGAGCAGTGGAAGCTCAAATGGCGTGCGGTCCTGTAGGATGCCTTCTGCACGCGTAATACCAATTTTACCGAGGGCTAGCAGTTGTGAATTTATTTCCAAACGCTTAATCCCCCAATGTAAAGGAGATGCGTTGTTGCTCAACATGCTCGACAGTTTACTTTGCGAACGATCGAGTTGTTGAAAATGCTGCGGCTTCATGAACATTCCATCTTGCCAAACAACTGGATTGTATAAAGACATGTTTCTATCCCTTAAAAGTAAACCTGTTCAATGCCGCGAGTATTATCAGTAATTAACTCACTGCCTTCTAACTTGAGCTTGATGTAGTACTCGCTCTTCTCTTCAATGACTTCAACTTTACGCCATGACGAACCATCAATATCACGAAAGGCCACAGAAAAACCGACGGCACGAGTGTCAGGGTCTAGCGTTAGCATTTCATGAACTTTTCCACCTGGCTGTATTTGATATTCATAACGTTTGATGTACTCATCACCCAACGACGCTTTATCGTTTTCAAACAGCGCAAAAAAATCTAAGCTTCGGAATAAAACTGGCGAATTTAATTCGTGAAGACGGAGAATGACCGGAGATGACTGCCCCCCATCTCTCACATTGAGTACAGGTGACGCCTCAATAACCAATTCAATGGACGAAGTTTCTGGTGTGATACCCGTGGACTCTTTAAATTGATCCCACATGGAACAACCGGACAACATGGCAAATCCGAGTAATACGGCGATACTACGCATGGTTTCCCTTAATCACTTTGTTATAGTTTTTCTTAATCAGCCCTTTTAAGGATGTTTCGTTGAGCAGGCGACGATTGTTAGAGTAGAAATCTAAATATTCGCCCCACAGTTTTGACTTCGTTGAGAACAAAGATTGACTCGCCACTTTGTTAGCAAATGCAACGGGATCGTTCGTCTCTGATTGTTCTAAAATGAGCTCATTAAGCGCTTTATTAAACGTGACTTGGTGGTCATTCAACTCATCAAGCATTTGTTCTACCAGTTCATTTGGAGCCAGTAGATGTTGGCTATTGAGAGTCAGCATCAGCTCCGCAATGTTAGATTTAGACTCACTCGTACTCTGCTCTTCTTTCAAGGACTCTACTTCGTGTAATTCTTTCTGCAGGTTATCGATACATAAGCGCAAACAAGTGCCCATTTGTTTGAACAACTGAGCTTCATTCGTCATTAGCTCAGGATTTCTTATACCCAAACCATCAAAAAACGCTTGTGCTATATCTTGAGAACAGGCGGTTGCTTCGATTCCCGCTTGCTCTTTAGTCGTACTGTTTATCGTAGGTTCTGCAGCAGGCATTTGCAGTTGCTGATTAGCTTGAGAAGAGGGAGTAAATGACTGTGTCATCTCTTCCCATTTTGAGCCTTTAGCGGTATGTTCGACGATCGTCTCGGTGGAGTTAGGTGCACGATGTTGTCTTTGAACTGCCCTATCTAGAATCGTCGTTTGGGGTTGAACCGTCTCTTCTGAGACAATATCTTCTCTATATGGCGTACCGTTTTCTACCCCTAACGAACCCTTTATTGATGCGTTACTCTTGGTCTCCGTAGCCATCCAATCTTCAGGGATGAGGCTTGGCTGATCGAACTCGGAGTATATGCTGAAACTGTCATCGACCACCTGACGTGTGCTTTCCACCGTTTTAGGCTGTTCAGGTTCTGGATGCTCATCGTCACGAATTAAATAATCATCATCTCGCTGCATTGAAAAGTTAAGGTGCGCAACAGGATCATGACAATCAATGTCATCCTGTTTAGTCTCCATAAACAAATCTTCTAAAGCGCCTACTTTTTCTTCTTCTTCGACAACTGCGTCTCCGAGGCTAACCAAAGGATCATTGGATACTCGCTCAGGGGCTATATCAGCGGCAATGTCTTGTGTCGAGGTAACATGCTCCAGAGAAACGCCAATTTCATATTGTCCTAAAGAAATAATATCGCCATCGACTATCGCAACAGGTTGATTTTTTAGTATTTTGTTTCCGTTAACCAAAGTGCCATTAGTGGATACGTCACTAATATAGTAGGTATCTCCATACACACTGATCAGGCAATGAGTGCCTGATATAAAACGGTTGTGATCGGTTAAAGACACACTACAACTTGGTGAACGCCCCATTGAACCACCACTCTCGGGCATTTCAATGTGCTTAGCACCCGTGTATTCCTCTGGGCATTTAGAAATAAATAGAACTAGCTGATTTGAGTGCATCTATATACCTCAAAATAGCATAGAAACAGACAGTTCAAGCCCACCTATCCCATCATTGATAACTGGGAGAATATAAGAGGCTTGAGGAATGATTTGTATATGAGCATCTGGGTTACTACCTAGCTTAATGACCGTACCAACGGCGATAACTGCACCCAGCTCGAACTGATCGATGTCCTCGACACTCTTATAGCGGTAACCTTCTGGGTCAACTTGCCAACGGTTTGAATATTGTGAGTAACCTGCAGATAAACCAGCACCTACGTACGGTGTGAAAACGCTCCAAGAAGCCAGCGCATATTGCGGTACAACACGAAGTTCATAGTTAGTTACTTCTTGATATAGACCGCTAGCTGGCGCTTCGATATCTTCTGCTAGGTAGTTAAGCCCTAACCACCAGCGCCAACGGTTATTATTTTCATCAATAGGGCGAGAATGAACCAAGCCAAACCTCAGAGTGTCTTGTTCACCACTGTTACCTTCTTCGTAATTAATGCTATCGATAGTCAACATACTGGCAGAGAGTCCATAACGCTCTCCCTTTGCGACTGCAAAAGAAGAAAATAGACACATGGCTGAAATCAGCCCGATTTGACTTGGTTTTAGCATTTCGTCCCTCTAGGAAAACCGATATTCTACTTAGAGGCGAAAGATATCAATTATATTCTCTTTTTCAATAAGCCTAAAAAAACACCTATAACTTAATACATTTCAACTACAGGGTTGGTTATTTTACCTACAAACAAAAACTAATGGACCGAACTGAGTTAAAGCAATGAGCCTGTAAACCTATTTAATTAAATAAAAATTAAGAAGGCTCTATCACCAATTTAAGAGGGCTATTTTAAAGAACACAGACGAACAAAAAACAGACAAAATTAACAATTTAATCACATTTATTAACTCAAAAGATCGACTTCGTCATATATAAGGCTCTCCTTAAAAACAAATCGAACTATTGACATTAATATTATGAACAAAGATCACACTAAGGATAATTTAATTTATTTTTTAAGTGTTTTTATTATCTAAACAACTTCTTTTATCTATAGAATCACTTCGGTAATGCACTGCTTACAATTTAATATAACAGCAGTGGAGTCCTATATACCTTAATACTTCTATATGATCAGTTGGAATTTGCCTTATGTTTTTTAGCGACTTCGCTCGAAGACCAATCGATGAAAATAACCCAAGCGGCTCTAACCCTAATGGCTCTGAAGACTTTGACGAAATAAAACGTCAAATAAATAATCTTAATAAAGTCACCGGAAGAGTCTCTTGGAAAACGGTTCAAACACTCTCAAAAAAAATCTTGAGCACTCACGCTAAAGACTTACGTTGTTGCTGCTACTTCACGGTCGCATCAACATATAACGATGGTCTAAGAGGCCTTGTTGAAGGGTTAAATTCATTGCTTGATGTGTGTGTGGTCTATTGGAACACCGCATACCCTGAACATTCAAAGTCAAAAGCACGAATGAGCGCAATTGAATGGATGGTGGAGCATACTGAAAAACGTATTAATAAGCACCGTGCGTTGCCGGAAGAACTTCCACTGATTGAAGCTGCGCACCAGTTGTGTTTAAGAATAGAGGAAGAGCTTCGCCTTCATTACGGTATTCAAGCGCCTTCATTTGGTCGCATTCGTCGTATCTTAAATCAATGGGCTGAACAGATAAAAGAACAACAACATGCCATAGAGTTACGTGAGAAAAAACAAGCAAATACTAACGCTTCAGCTTCCGCACAGGCAACACCTGAAATTAAAGTGAATGTATCTCCCTCTCCTGCCCCGGACTCGCCATCCCCCCTCAATAACAGTGAAAAAACGAACCCAACAAAGTCCGGCCGATTTATGATCTACTTCATCATTGGCTTGATTGTTACGGCGATATGTTCACATTTTGTGTACGAACAACAACGCTATCGAACGCTGGAGCAAAAAATTAGTCAAGCTTCACTTAATGAACTTGTAAAGTTGGTCGCCTCGTTAGATTACGAAAATAAAAAATATGCCCAGTCACTGAAAACACCAACTATTAATCGCGTAGATATTATGATGAATAACTGGTTTTTAGACTCGGCCAAAGTAAGTAACGTCAGCGAGCTCGATAGCTTGACCAATGAATTAATCGCAATCTATCCAGATTCATCTTCTGCCCAGCAGTTACGTCAAAACTTTTTGACACAGAGCGCCCATTTAGAAGACCAGTTTATGGATGTGTATAAGCGATTCTCAGACGCAAGAACGGTGTTTGCCAACGTAGCTAGACAGAATGTAGATAAGAACTCTAAAACGGCGTACGAATATAGTAACTCACTATTCCCGCTTCTAGGTCGTATTGAATACGCTGAAAAGTATTCACAGCAAAAGGAAATTGACCGCGCAACCCTTTTACTGAACATCTACCTATATAAATTGAGTCAGCTACAAGCTGAAAAAACTGACAATAAATAACAATACAATTAAAGAAGTTTTAGGCTTATGTTCAAACAAAAACTGTTTAGAAATCCAGTTGTGATTTCGACTATATTAACGCTTTTAGTGGCGATAACCATTACCGCTATTTATCTTCTTTTTCTAAAAGATGCAGATAAACTGTATCTTTGGCTGAGCCTTGGTGTTATCGCCATTTTCTACGTCACTTTTCAATTCACACTATGGTTGAAAAAAAAGAACAGCGCTAAAGCTCAAAATTTGGAAACTGAGGAAGAAGCTCTTTCTATGGTTATCCAACCTCTTCTTGCTAACTCAGGGAAGAAACCAATTTATCTGATGCTTGGTAATAAAGGGTCAGGGCGACGTCAATTTTTATTTAATTCTAGTGCAATTAAACCAATGGATCGCACGAGAACCGCTAAGAATGATTTTTTTGAATGGTACGAATCTGACAGCGCTGTATACATCAAACCTGACCAACGCTTAGTGTTTCAAGAAATATCAAGCAGTGATGCTTCTTTATGGAATACATTCATCGAAGAAGTGATTCGCCACCGACCTAGAAAACCATTTTCTGGCTGTTTATTCTTCATCGACTTCGAGTTCATGATAGTCTCTGAGCCAGAACAAAAAGAGTACACTATTTCGTCGTTATTGGAGCGCTTGAGCACTATCAACTCTAAAACGTCGTCAGCATTACCCATTTATCTAATTATGTCGAAGCTAGACAAGTTAGATGGATTTAAAGAATACATGCACTTTAGCTCTCTTAAGACACGTGTAGAGTTCCTTTCTATCCCGCTGAAAGAGGCCAAAGGTGTTTTTTCAGAATACTATCGTGATAGCTACCGAAATCTAGTTAAAGTGCTTGAAAGTAACGCGCTAGATGCATCAGCTAACTCAACAGATATCGACGAGAAACAGGCAATTCTCGCTTTCCCTAAGCAGTTTGAGCTATGTCAGTCTGAAGTCAGCTATGTTCTAGAGCGTCTGTGTGATGTTAACAACGGTGTTTATTCGCTAGATATCCGTGAAATTTTCTTTAGCTCAAGTTTACAAGGCGGTCGTAAATACAATTTACTAGCAAAAAGTTGTAGTAATTACTTCAACTTACCAATTATCGCCTCAGAGCATACCCAGTTGACGGAAACACCGTATTTTTCTCGCTTTCTGATTGATTCGCAAATATTGCCTGAAAGCGATTTTGCGGGAGAAAACAAGACGTATCTTCGTCTAATTCAGAGACAAAGCCGTTTAGCCATACTCGGCTCCATTATTCTGCTTGCTGGCGGTAGTTACTTTTTTGCAACTACGTTAGACAGTAACTTACATGTGATGAATCAACTATTAAGTATTGATGACAAATCACAAGCAGAGCACGATGCAAGATTTAGTGAGCTTTTAGAAAATGCAACCAAAGCGATAGAACCGTCTTATGGGGCATGGCTTAAAGGTTCTAAGGCTTTAGATGAGGAAATATTACCACTCAATATTAGCCGTTTGGATCAAAGCACACGCATTGCCTACGAAGCGTTACTTAAGGAAGTCGCTCAGCAGCTAATACCTCTGATTGAGAAAGGTTACCGCCTACAATTGGCACAAAATCAAAACGCTTTCACGCGCGCTTTACCTCTATTGAAGGGGTATTTAATGCTTAACGATCCATCTAAGCGTGATATCCGTTTTTTACGTCATCAAACACTCCAAATGATGAGTGATTTGAGTAACCGAAGTGACGTCGTTGATCAGGCCATGCGCTACTTAGACGCCTACTTTCGCACACAATTTGCTCCAATCGATATCAACATGGATCTTGTTCGTGCAACACGTCGCTCATTACTTGCAAATTCGAATGTCGACCTCGTGTATGCAGGCATTTTAAACGAAGCAAGCTCTATTGATTTAGGAACATTAGATCTGCAACGAGCCGTCGGTTTTGAGTTTAGCAATGTATTTAACACGCCAATCGATAGCGAACGCTTAATCGTCGATAAGATCTATACCTCCACAGGTTTTAGCACCTTTTATCGACCACGCGTGGACTTAATGTCACAACGAGTAATCAGCGACAACTGGGTTCTAGGTCTATCGCAACATGTCATCCCTACCAACGAAGAGCAAGAAGCCTTTAAAGAAGAAGTGCGAAAAAAATATACTGATGACTACATCAATAACTGGCGTAATGCGCTGAGTGAGCTCAAAGTCCAAAACTATGACAACGTTGGTGACCTGACCAACGCGATAGACTTAATCTCTGGCCCTTCTTCACCAATGACAACGGTATTGAAGCAGGTCTATGCCAACACGCAATTTTCACCCGTTGGCGAAAAAAGCGCTCTAATTTCAAAACTTGACCCGAAACTCGCGGCAGCAGCAGATTCTGCATCAGATGCCGTAGAAGAAGTGGTAAAGCCTGATTACTTGCTAATGCAACGTGTTGAGCAAGCCTTTCACTTATTAAACCAGCTTCAAGTGAGTGAGACACCAAACTCCCCTACTCCTTGGGATGAGACCGTTGCAGCGTTGAGCCGTGTTCGCACCTACATGAAGGACATCGCCGACGCGCCAGATCCACAAATGGCGGCGCTAGCAGCAGCACAGCATCGAATGAACAGTACTGAGGCGGACCCATTAATCAAGCTTAAACAGATTGCACAAAAATCACCAGAACCCGTTCGCAGCTGGTTACTAGATGTGGTTCAGCAAAGCTGGTCAGTAATGATTACAGAGTCCGCAAAAGGCATCCAAACTCAGTGGTACAGTGAAATTTATACCAAGTTTAAAGAGATTGGATTAGGGAAATATCCATTTGACCTAACAGCGACCGAGGAAATCTCAATTGAAGATTTCGAATTGCTATTTGCTTCAGGTGGCTTGTTAGACACATTTATTCAGAAAAACTTTGCACCGTTCTACGATACGAACTTGTGGACGCCAAAGCAGGTAGATGGTGAGACGATGCCAATCTCTCCAGCTCTGCTAGTGCAACTACGCAACTATAATGTCATTCGAGATACATTAATTAATAAAAGCACCAACCGAGTTCATATTCCGTTTAGTGCAAGAGTACTCGACCTTGACTCTAGTGCAATTAGAGCCAGTTTAAAAATTGCAGATACCAATATGAGTTACTACCACGGTCCAAGCCGAATTCGTGAAATGGCCTGGCCACCGCAAAATGGTGACTTCAATATTAGTATCACGCTCCAGGATGTAACAGACGAAGGTAGACAGCACGTTTTAAATAAGAGTGGTCAATGGGCGATATACAGATTGCTAGGTGACTCGACCTTGACAAACACTCATAACGGCAGCTTTGTCAGTGACATAAAAGTGTCAGGGAGGGACTTAAGCTTACGCATCACTCCATTGACGCAGAAAAACCCATTCACTCTTGCTGAGCTATATAACTTTACGCTCCCAGAGTCGATTAAATAACAATATAAAAACAAAATAGGCAGAACACATGATTTCAAACATGACTTTACAAGGTTTAGATAAATTAGATCGAAAAATACTTTCAAGTCTATTGTCAAACGGGCGTGAGTCTATTGCGAATCTATCTCGAAACATTGGTTTGTCTCGTACAGCAGTAGCAGAAAGGATTAATCGTTTAGAAAAGACCGGTATTATCAAAGGCTATACCGCACAAATTCGTGTAGAAAACGAAGGGCGCAAAGCCGCAAGCTATCTATTGATATCTTGTGAAAAGGGTAAGAAAAATGATGTAACAAATGCGCTTAAAGAAATCCCTGAGGTTCGCTTAACAAGCGTTGTTGGTGGCAACTTTGATATTATTGCCCTAATTGAAGCGCCCGATCTGCAGTCTATTCATCATCTTTGTAACGAAATTGAGTCATTTAACGGGATTCAAAGGCTTGATACTACCGTCGTACTTCACCAGCCGATCAGCCGTTAAGCTTTTCTGACCTTTTTGATGACAACATAAAAAGCCGCTCGTAGAGCGGCTTTCTTATATGCTTCCGATAACTCGGATTTTGGCATCTTTATCACTTGGGTTACCTAACCAGAATGTTTGTCCTAAGTGGTTCCCTTCCCCATTACCTAGCTTATTCTCTGGAATACTATCTAAGTTAACTGTCAGCTTTAAGTCCCACGACATCGGGTCACGCAAAATGAAACGCATCAGGCCAACCAGTGTTTTGTGTAACTCACCATCGTAGGAAAACTGCTTAAATGTTTCAAAATCGATGCTGTCGATGCAGAGATTAAATTTGCCGTTTAAGTCCGCAATGCTTTGTCCTAAGTGCAAATTTTGCCCTAATATGCAATTAGCACGGTTGAGTTTATTCCGTTGGCTTTCTGCGATTTCTACGCGGCGATATACCCACTCTTCAATGCGCACACTAGGCAACGAGAAGTAATGCGAAACAATACCGGAAATCAGCTTCGGCGAACGCGTACGCGTAGAAAGTTGGTTTACATAAGACAGTATTTTCGCTCGATCTAACTCTGCGACCTTACTATCTTGCATTACGCTAGATAGGCCCGCCAAGTGCAGAATACGTCCAGAGAAGGCATCACTTGCCCCGCTTTGGTACTGCACGTGATATCGGTATTTCTTCCAAACCCGGTACAACAAACTGGTGTACCTATTATGGAAAAAATCAAAGAAATCTTTTACCGGATTGTCTTCAGGATCTCGCCCTGCCAGTTTCTCAGTATAAGAAGCAGGAAGTGGTGAGCTTGAACCATGCAAGCCAAGAAAGTTAGTTTCGACTCTAGAATACTGCTGGCCATTTCTCTCCATATGAGCAATAAAGTCCATATCGCTCTTTGGAAAAGATAAGTTTGGCGAAACGCTGAACTCAATACGTTCTTGGTGGAAGTACTTGTTCTCACCGACGGCGACAAAGTTAGAGTTCGGCTCTAGTTGATAATGCTTCTCTAGCAGCAAGACTGCTTGATAGAAACTAAACTCATTCGACTTATCAGAAAGTGTATTAATCATAGTATCGTCTGCTGTCCGATAAGACTTGCCCAGTTATAAACCTCGCCTGTCGCTTCATCAAACACTTCCAGTTCGGTAAAGGAGTTCACACTCGAGTACAAACGGATGAATTCGTTAAGCACCGTCGCCATCAAGAACATGTCGCCTTCATTGACAAAAAATTTGGAATTGGTGACCAACTTAAACTGATTGCCGCGTACCGAAACGCCACGAAACACACGGTCTATTGGTTTCATTTCCGAAGAGATAACCCCATCAAGTCGATGAATGGATGCGCGGTGCGCTTGTCTGTCAACACGAGAGTGGAAATCATAGGTAGAGAGAAGCACTTTAAGTACATCAATATTTGCCAGCGATAAGTAGTTGAGTGACATATTCGCAATTAACTGCCACTGAAGCTCACCATTCACTTGCGGACTGACCGATTGAGTGGGCTTGGTAATATTCCTAAACGTCGCATAGGTCGGTGATTTATGAGTCGCGTAAGTGATGTCCCCCACTGACAAACGTTCCGCCAAATCTGCGTTACTACATTGCAGTTTCATGAGTACCGTTTCTGTTCCCAGTTCCGCAATGTCCCCATTATGAGTATGAAATGATATGTAGCGTTCAAGGCCTCTACCGCTTACACGCTCAGCGACTTTAGATTTGTAAAACTCGCGCTTATCTCGTTGGTTAATTTGATGCTCAAATGATTCAAATTCAATCAGAGACTTTCGACGACGCTCGTCTTTACTCCAGCTTTCCACTTGCTCAATGGAATAGACTTCGTAATGCTCCTGAGTGCTGCTTTGCGGACGTACCTTGTACTCGTTACGTCGGTGCTCTAAACGAATTGGATCGCCATCTTTTTCAAATAAATTAACGGCAGGCGTACAGTGCAATTTCAAGTGCTTATCTTTAAGCACCACTTCTGACGGTAATGCACGCTTAAAGTGGAATTTGATTTTGACCGTGCTACGTTGTGGAATGCCTTTTAGCCACTCTAAGCCTTTAATGTCGAAGAACATGAACTTATCTGGCAAAGAGAAGAATTCTTGCAGCAAACGGTAGCCTGCAAATGAATTTTTGCTGTAAGGCAGGAGCGCTTCGTTCTCTTCATGCCCAACTGGCTTAACGTATTCTGGCCCTAAGCGATGTTTGTAACCACCACCAACATCTAATTCGACATAATCTAGGTAACGGAACAGCCATAAGAAGACAGTTCGAGTAATATGAATCTCGCCATGCAGGTGTAATCGCAGCGTGTCTAAACCGATCCGAGACAGTTCAAGACCATGCTCCGTCGATAAAGTCACATCAATCATCGAACTGGTGCGGCTGTTGGTCTGTTCGATGTTAGTGATCGTAATTGGGTATAGATTGACGTCGTAACAAGTACGGAACAAACATTGCGTGCCCTCTACCTGTTCACTCGCCATTTCTGCGCCACGTTTCACCACGGTTTTCTCAGTAACACTTCCGGTATGCGGTTTTAGTTCGCTAATGCACAAAGACGGAATCGAACGCATGTAATGTGGCCACAGCAAAGTCATCAGAGATTGCGTCAGCTCAGGCAGTTCATCATCAATCTTCTCGCGGATTCGACCTGTCAGAAAGGCAAAACCTTCGAGCAGTCGTTCGACATCTGGGTCAAAGGTTCCCTCAGAGAGAAAGTGAGTTAACTTTGGATGATATTTGGCAAACTCACTACCCGACTCACGCAAATACGTGAGTTCATCTTGAAAGTATTTACTGTTACTCAAATGGCACCTACTAAACGTTAAATTGGCCGTCGGTTCCCATGTAGACGTCTATCGACATTGGGACTTTACCGCCGTTATGGGAAACTTCGCCGCGAATACCAAAGCCGAGTTGTAGCGGGTTATGGTGATCTTCACGGTAATTAACCTCGACATTCAACAGTCGCGGTTCAAAGCGCTCTATGGTTGACGTGATGTTTTTTTGAATGTGGCGAACTAGGTTCGTATTGTTAGAAAGTACGTCATTAAAATCGGGTAAACCATACTCATTGTCGATCATTGCATTCCCAGAATGGGTATTCAGCAAGTCTGCGAGATGAGAATGAATAGATTCAATCAAATGCTTGTGAGAAACGACTTTCTCGTAACAGTTTTTGGGTTCACCAAGCTCAATCCGCTCTAAAAGGCGATAACCTTTTTCCATCTTCACTCCTACGAAAAAAGCAGCCAGTCTGTACTGGCTGCTTTATGGTTTCAGCAATGGGTTATTGGTCTAACTTACCAACTAGAGACAAGTCGAAGCTTGCACCCATGTACTTGAAGTGAGGACGTACAGACATTGATACTTTGTACCAACCTGGGTCGCCTTCTACGTCTGATACTTCAACCTTAGCAGCACGAAGCGGACGGCGACCACGAACTTCCGCTGGCGGGTTTTCCTGGTCAGAAACGTATTGACGAATCCACTTGTTCAGTTCGATTTCTAGGTCTGAACGCTCTTTCCACGAACCAATTTGCTCACGCTGTAGCACTTTGATGTAGTGTGCTAGACGGTTGATGATGAACATGTAAGGAAGCTGAGTACCTAGCTTGTAGTTCATCTCTGCTTGTTTGCCTTCTGGCGTGTTCGCAAACACTTTCGGTTTTTGAACTGAGTTTGCAGAGAAGAACGCCGCATTGTCAGAACCTTTACGCATAGTTAGCGCAATGAAGCCTTCTTCTGCTAGCTCGTACTCACGACGGTCAGAAACAAGAATCTCAGTTGGGATCTTAGTTTCGATTTGACCCATGGCTTCAAAGTTGTAAACCGGTAAGTCATGCACAGTACCACCGCTTTGAGGACCAATGATGTTTGGACACCAACGGTACTTAGCGAAAGATTCACTAATTTTTGATGCCATCGCGTACGCAGAGTTACCCCATAGGTAGTTGTCATGGCTGTCTGTTACTTGCTCATCGTAGTCAAACGCCTTAATTGGGTTATCTTCTACAGAGTAAGGTGTACGTAGCATAAAGCGAGACGTACATAGACCTAGGTAACGTGCATCTTCGTGTTCACGTAGACTACGCCATTTAGTGTATTGTGGGCCTTCAAATACTGACTTAAGATCTTTTAGATTCGGTAGCTCTTCATAGCTATCTAGACCAAAGAACTTCGCAGACGCCGATGTAATAAATGGTGCATGAGACATTGCACCCACGTTTGCCATGTACTCCATCAGTTTGATGTCTGGAGACGAAGCCGACATATCGTAGTCACAAATGACTGCGCCAACAGGTTTACCACCAAATTGGCCATATTCACGCGTATAGATTTGTTTGTACAAACCAGACTTCACCACTTCTGGTGCGTCTTCGAAGTCATCAAGAACTTCATCTTTCTTTGCAGAGATCAATTCAATTTGAATGTTCTCACGGAAGTCAGTGTGGTCAACCAGGTACTTAAGGCCACGCCACGTTGATTCAATCGCTTGAACTTCTTCGTTGTGAAGAATTGCATCAACTTGCTTAGACAGTTTTTGGTCAATTTCTGAGATCATCAGATCAACTAAAGACTGATCCACTTTCTCTGTGTTCGAGCTGCTTAGTAGCTCACTGATGAATGCTTCTACGCCGCGTTTTGCAACATCAAAACCTTCATCACTTGGCTTTAAACGAGTTTCGTTAAGAATGCTATCCAGAAGTGAGCCTGATTCAACTAAGGCTGCTTCTTGTTCTGGCGCTTGTGCTTCTGCAGACATGATATCCCTTACTCTTCTTTCGCGTCTTGGTCGTTACCAATGCTTAGTTCATCCAACAGTTTCTTTCTCGCGTCTTCATCTTGAAGTACTGATGCGATCTTCTTGCGGAACGCAGGAACATTACCTAGAGGGCCTTTCAGCGCCACCAAGGCTTCGCGAAGTTCAAGCAGGCTGTTTAGTTCAGGCACGCTTTTCGCGATCGCTTCTGGAGAGAAGTCCTTCATGTTTTGGAACGTTAGATCAACACCGATTTGGCCGCCTTCTTCATCAGAAAGACGGTTTTCAACGTTCACTTTAACGTTTGGAGACATGCCTTCTAGCACTTCGTTAAAGTTGTCTTTATCGATATTGATTGGAGTGCGTTCTTCAATTGGCGTCTCATCTGCACGTGCAGTAAAGTCGCCAACCACCATCATGCTTAGCGGCAGTTCTACGTCTTCTTGCGTATCGCCAGTTGCTGGAACATAACGGATATTAATTCGCTCTTTAGGAGCCACCGAGCCGTCACGTGACATAATTCGTTCCTTATCTAACTCTTTAATTAGTCATAAATTGCTTTCCACTCTTCATACTTCTCAGGTAAAAGATCCTTACTTCTGAATAACTGATGGAGTGTTTTTCGAATCAGGTCTTCTAACTGCGACGATAAGTGGGGTTCCCAGCTCGCGAGATTAAACGCATTTTGTACTTCCCACCCCTTCTCAAGATACGGCAAACACAACGGGTATAATCCAACAGACTGGTAAGCTGCTATCAATTGTAAATACAGCATGAACTGTCCACGCCCTGAGCCATCCAGCTCAAGTTTGCGGGCGAGTTCTGCGGCATATTCCCCTAGATTTTCTAGAGTGATATCCTCCACCAGCAATGAATCTTCTTCAGCGATCACAACCGTCTGTACGACAGTTTGTGCTGCCGATGAAGTAGCATCTTGAGTAGACAACCAACTCAATGTTGCTTCATCTGCAAATGGTATAGAATTCTTAAAAGAGAGGCGTTCGATGCCCTCCAGTGACTCAACAAACCGCTTTACTTCTTGTTTCACGGCAAGTGCTGCGTCATCAAAACCTAAGTTAGTAAGCATCAAATACACGAAATGGTGGCCTGTGAGCCAAAATGGCGCGTCAGTTAGCGTGCGCTCCAAACGTTTAATCGTGTCGATGTCACTTTCCTGATTGGCTTTGTCGCGGTATTCCGCTTGTTGATCGGACGATACCGCCAAGCTCAATGGCGTTTGATCGTTTTGGTGGTCAGGTAGACCATCAATGTCATCCCAAGTCAGATGACGATAAATTCGGTAAGCCAGCGGATCACTTGGATTCGCATGAAGCATGACTTCCGCGACTTTTTTTAACGTGCGTTTTGAAGCCGTAGGCGATGAGAAATCTGTATCGACATCGACTTCTTTCGCTACGGCTTTCTTAACTGGCGCAGGTTTAAGGGCCAGCGGAACCGTCTTCGCTGGAACGGTTTGAACATCGTTCTGTGCTGGCGTTTCTACCGCAGCTGGTGCAGGTGCCGCTTGTTCGATGTTAGCGACTGAGTCATCGCTCTGGTCATCGGCAGCTGCTTGTTGAGATAACACATTAAGCTGCGTACGAATCTCAAAGAAGTCCGCTTCGGAATCTTGGTAAACATCGTCGTACTGACGCTGCACTTCTTCAATCGCCGAAATACAGCCTGAAACTAATTCCCAAGCTTGCGCACTGTCCGCAAGCTTAGTGCTCATCAATTTAAATTGATGGTTCAACCACTCCACCGCACCGTCTCTACCGCGTTTCCGTGACGGGTAAAGATCACTACCGAAGCAAGCTAACGCCTCATTAAGCAGTTTCAGACCTTGATCAAAACCTTTGAGCCCAGATTCCTCGGCAAGCGCTCGTACTAAATAGCAAAGTGCTTTTAAATCTTTACTATGATGCTCGAGCACTTCCATTGCATTGGTTTTTACTACATTCCAGTCGACCGTTTCGCCAAATAGAGAGCCGAACTTTTTTACCTCGGCTTCCATCATTTCATAGCAAAACTCGTAACGAGCATCGTTACCCGCAGGAGATTCATCAGAAATCGGTTTAAGAAGGTGATCAGTATCAATGTTGGACAAAATTCGCATCTCCTTCAGTCAAGTAGTCTCTCAATGCACGAGCTACGGCGATGGCACCATTTGCAGGCTTAGAAAACTGATGACTCTGATTAATCGCATCCGACGCCATGCTATCTAGAATTTTTGTGATCTCTGTAAATTTTCTTGGCGCATTTCGTTCTAAATCAGCAAGGGACTCATGCAATTTTTGTTTGTCGAAAATGGATTGCTCCATCACCGTACTAAACAAAATAAATTCGCTTCTTGCGATGATTAAGTCTGTTATTTTTTTTTCTAGTTCTGGCGTATTACCAAAGTAGTCTTTGGCTAATTCAGCTTCTTCAATCGCTTTGGTATAAAAGTGAGCTTCTGCATGTCTATCAATGGAGTCATTAATATTTTCCATCACTCTCTTTGGTAAGATTTGGCTATAGAAATATGCCTGTGACTGGTTTAATAACCATGCTTCTTTCATTTCATCTTCTGCGAGCTTAGCTTCACCATCTAAAATTAAGTGAGCAATCTGCTTATCACGACTGCCAGCAATGGCAGATACTTTCATGGAATCAACAGAGGCGACATTCAAACCCGACATCACTTTAGTCAGTGTTTCGTCCGCATAGGGAAACAATGCACCATCACGAACGAGTTCCTCTCGTAACGTGACAAGCTCCTTGCGTAAATCCACTAATGTCTGTGGTAGTCCATCAGCTAAAGCTTGATAAGACTTCAACTGAGTCTGTTTTTCATTATATAAACCCGAAAGGCTTAATTGCTGAACTCTATACGCTTCTCGGTAGGCTTCAGTCGTATCAACGCTCTGCTCAGTTTTTGCTAATACTTCTTTGATTTTCCATGGCGGCTCAGCCAAAAAAGAAGCAGTATCTGTGGGCGTGATTGTGTGACTTAAAGGTGTCGTTTCTTTGGCAAAAATAGCATCCAATGCATCCGAATTTTGCTGATACAAATAACTTCCTGTCATTGCCACCACACTCAACACTAAACTCGCCTCCAATAGTTTGAAGCGTCCGTACGCTGTTTTATCATTCGACTTACAGTGTGTAAGCAGAAGATCCGCATTACGCAAGCTACTGAAAATTGGTGCGTTAGAATTTGAGTTAATCGATTGAGTATCGATTCGTGCTAACTGCTGGGCGAAAGAAATAGCGGTATAGCCATGCCCTCTTGGTTTATTGATGACTTGTTTCAACAACTTCCAAATATGAGCCGGGATCAATGCAGGACGCTTTCGGTCTTTTAATTGTTTATTCCAAGTATCACCAAATATTGAACCCAAAAATAAATGTCCGGCGAGCAAAGCAAGGGAGTAAACATCATCTTGCGGTTCCGCGATGCCAGTTTCGATATAAAGAGGTGAAGCGTAGTTCAAGCTTGCTTCTGCGTAAGGTTCCGTTTCTCCAATATAACGAGCAGCACCGAAATCGATGAGTTTAACGTAATCGCCTTCACTCACTAGCACGTTGGATGGCTTAATATCAAGATGGCAGATGCCTCTTGTGTGCATAAACTCTAAGGCACCAGCGAGTTGATATACCAACCAAGCGATATGGTCGTGGCGGAAACCTTTAGAAGAGTGACGCTCCATCTTTTCTGCCAGTGATTCACCTTGGATCCACTCGTACATCAAATATGGGCGTTCGAATTCGTTGCCGATTTTTATGAAGTTAGCCACGCTAGGATGTTGGGAAAGCTCTAATCGACTCGCTTCGTTAACCAACATTTTACTCGCAAATTCTGGCGAGTCATCATTGATAACTTTGCAACAGATCTGCTTTTCTGGCTGCCCTTTTTTTGCGAGATGATAAACGGTTGTTTTACCATTTTTAGAGGGAAGCTTGTCTAATACATCAAATTGTGAAAAAAGCACGTACTCAAGCTTTGGCTTATTTTTTTCTGCTAGCCTTTGCTCATTCAGTTTCTTTTTCTCAATAGCTTTCACAACCAACTGATCGATATATCCTTTGGCTGTACTCTGATTATTAGACACTTAGTACTCTTTCATAGAATAAATATTATTAGAGTTGAATAATATTTTCTTGAACATACTTGTATCAAGGCTAGTATTTAAAACAAACAGTAAGCCTATTATTTTAGTTATTATTACTAACTTATTAGAGTTTTTTACTTACGCTTTCACTGCATCAGTTATACGCTTTTTCATGATACAAACGTAAACCTAATAATATGAATGTATTTTCATTGCCATTTGATCGATGAGTGCCTACTAACATTGCAGCAACTGGAGAATCCCCTTGTCACCATGAAAGTCAAACATTAACAACGTGGTTGGTTGCCTAAAATGGTGATCTCTGACCGCAAAGGCGATTAAGGCTAGAGAAGAGCAACTGCCCATCGTGCCCCACAACTCATTGATAAGCTGCGGTTGTTCTGGGTTCGTGAATCGTTCTGCTTTAGCCCCCAGAGCAAAGCCGTAATCTTCCGAGTGCATGCGAAGGTTCGTCATATCGGAATAAACTTCACCAAATGAATCGAGCTTTTTACTCGCACGTTGAACAAGTCGAAACATGCCTCTTCGGTCTGAAGTGTTTAATTCCGTATCAATGTAGCCAAGCTGCGCTTGAGGCTTAAGTTTCAATGTCTCTATGGTATTTCTGCGACAAAGAATTAAACCTGCCCCACCCTCGCTCGGAATAACGCCCCATGGATTATTCGTACTCATTACCATCGCATCGTCGATGAGTGTTTGCATCGAATTCACCAAGGAATCGACACTGATACACATCATGGCATCATATTTATCCAATGATTTCATGGCCTGGAGAACGAAACTAGGCCCACTGGCATGAACTGCATTCACCACAGAGAGAAAGTCAGCGTAGTGACTTTCACCAAGCCATTCTTGCACCTTTACTAGTGAAACAGACGCAGGCACCGCTATAAGCAAAGGTATTGGTCTCAATGAACGTGGTAACTGTGCTAACAATGAATCAAGCAAGTGGGTGATTAACTCACACGTTTTCTCAAACTGCTCACTTTCTTTGGTGTATTCGATTTTGGCGTACGTAAAACGCTCGATACCATCATCCCCTACACATTGGTCGAATCTTCCTAAGTCAGCATACGAAACTGCACTAGCAATATCTAAATTCATACCGGTTGGCGTCATCACTTCCATCCCTAGCACGTAACGGCCTGTTGAATTATGCATGCTCGCTTACCTCTTCCAACTTAGTTATCGATGTCGACACCAACAAATGCTCCTTGCCCTGACAAGGAAACGCAGCGGTGTAACTGATTGATATGGTATTCTTTTCCGCATCAACGAATAAGGTGTACATCGCCATATCAGCTTGATAACTTTGATCTTTGAACGTCGCGATCGCACGGTATTTTTCTTTAGGAATTCGAAATGAAAGCGTGTCATCATGACAAAAACCACTCATCATCAAACGCTCCCCCCCACGAAGGAAGCCTTTACACTGTTGATCAATAGGCGCGCTTTGGAAGAACCGCTTATCAAAATCGAGTGGCAACATTGGCTTGCGGTTCTCAATCCAGTCGTCATCGAACGTGCCAGCCAGCTTCTGGCGCGACTCAAAGAACGGAGGCACTGGCCCGAACCCCGCAACGCGTAGTTTTTTCACGTCGGAACTCCAATCCTCACGAGGATAAAAAACCGAAGGTGCTTTCTGTTCAAGCAATTCTTTGTTGGAATCGGCAACACCACCGCCTATTCGGTTACGTAAATCACCGCCTACCGCGCAAGTGTAATCAATGTCTTTTTCAATAAATGGGACTGGATTGCTCAGCGTGATACTGCCAGCATGCTCAACCCATACGCGTTCCCCGTGAATAGCGAGAGTCTTATCGATATGACCATCAATCAGCACACGACACTCTTGGTATGTCACTGGCTTTTTCGCGTAGCTGCGCGCTTTGCCGTAAACAAGTACATCTGTGTTGTCTTTGGTATACGCGAACTCGTGGTCAACTTTCATCGCAGAGAAGCCTTCTTCGCCCAAATATTGGGGAGCATCGAAGATTTCACTTTCACCTAATTCGTGCCAAACCACACCATCGAATTGCCATGTGCGTTTGGCGACCACAACCCACACTTCATCGCCGTTTTCGTCACGTTGAAAACGACCTTTAAGTGATAGCTCAGGGTGCGCCTCAATATCCCATAACTGCATTGCTATTCCTTAAGTTGAATCGTTCGCTCGCAGAAGGTGCGGCCTTTAAATTGTTAAAGTTCCAGTCTTGTTGATGAATCGGCATTGCCATATCCCAAGGCACGTAGGCTCTGGATTGAATGCAGATTTGGCGCCATAGCCAGTCGCGGAACAGCACATCAACGTTAGAATCTTGCATCGCAGCTAACGTAGACTCGAAGCTCAATGCGTAACCCAAGCGGCTTGGTAGATTTTGGATATATTTTTCATCTTCCACCCACTCATTGAGCAGATCGACGATCTCTTCCCATTCATATTCGACACCAACATCTTGCGGAATCAGAGGAAGAAGCTTTCCGTAGACGACATACAAGGCTTGAAGCCAAACTTCACCTTCAGCTTCCTCCAGACTTTCCAAGTGCTCGATGATTGGGGGCACCAGTTTCCAATCGCCACTCAGCGCAAAATCAACAGGTGCTAATGAAGAAGAGATATCAAACGCCTCAAACTCTTTTAACTCAAGTAACTTGGCATAAGTGAGCACTTGCGCTGATGGTAATCCATTTGGTTCGATGCCAAAGCACTGACGGAACCAAGTGCCTCTGTCACGTTTGGTAATCAAACGTTCAAATAGATATTGTTCGCTGCCTGCATTGTCATTGAGCCAATCAATCCCCTCTTTCACGTCTTGTAAAGCGAGCAGTGGCAAAGCAACATGAGAGCTAATGATGCTGGCTTTGTGCCAGCGCTTGATGAGAGAGACGCTTAGTGTTTGACGTACACGTAAGCATTCAAAGTAAAACGCACTGGATGTCGCATTACCCTCAATAAGCTCCGAAAGCGTGCTATCCATAGATTCAACCGGAGATTGTACGGCAATGACCATTGCGGTTTTAGCGTCAATATCTTCGAGTAAACTCAATCCGCACAAAAGGTTATCCAACTCTGAGCCCAACTCGCCCTGTAGCATCAGCCAGCTGTAGATTTCTGGCTCTTGGCCTCTTAATTGATGAATCAAGCCCGGTGCTAATCGATAAAACGACAAGTAGACCTGCTTGAGCTCTTCAATTTGACGTTCAATCAGTTTGAGATACTCCAACTCACGACTTGGATAACCCCTTTTGTGAATTTGAACTCGCTGCCTGATTAAAAACCCGATACTTTCAGAAGCAATGGACAGCTTTTCATTACAGAAATCCAGCCATGTTACTGGCAATTGGGAAAGGTCGTTAACAGCGCGCTCAGCTTTTGCTAACGCGCCTTCGACTTCTTGATTGGTTATGGGTGCCTTTAGGTGCTCGACACCGATTCTTTGTCGCATCTAGTTATCCGTTATTAGCGTGCCATAACGCGATTGCAATTAGTTAACTCGAAGTAATTAGCTCACTCGGCGTGACTTGTTAACACAAAACCATTAGCTAACGCGAGGTAATTAGTTAATTGCGATCGTTCCGCCTTGAATTTTTTGTGCTTTTTCTGCTTGAGAAGTGACGTACTTCGCTTTAGTGGTAATTCGTCCATCGCGCCCGCTATAGCGAGTTTCTGTCTCACCACTTTTGACTACCAACTCTTGTTCTGTCTCGATAACCATCTTCTTCGCTCGCAATACAAACTCGTCAGAGTCATCCAGAATGGAGAAGAAAATGTCCGTGACAAGAGGCAAGCTTAAGTCGTCGTTCAAAAACTCAATTCGACAACTTAATCGATTATCGATAGCCATTTGCAGTTCAGAACGACGAAAGCCACGCCCTAGTCTCGCAGTGAGTGGCTGCTTAAATGGATTACCATCAAAATCAACTCGTACACTGCCCGTAGACTCATTGATAGCCACTATTATTCCAAAACGCGAAAAGCAAGCCGTTGATTCGGCTTGCTGCTCTGATATTACTTCTGTTGTAAGAGGTTGTTTTTCCATTGTTAGTTAACCACTACGTTGCCACCTTTCACGACGACTTTATCACTGCCTTCGATCGTAATAGCCGAGCCTGATAACTTTATTGAACCATCACTGTTCATCACTAAAGAGGAGCCACCCGTTTTCAATACAATCTTGTCGCCACTGATAATTTGCGTTGCACCATCAGCTTTATAAGCGGTGTTCCCTTTCACTGATACCGTTAAGTTGCCACCAACCGTCTGGTTATCATCCGCACCAATATCTGAACTCTTAGACGCACCGATAGTAAGGTTACTGTTTTCGCCAATATCTAAGTCATCATTTTTACCGATCTTAGTCGTACGGTTATCACCAATTTCTAAGTCAGAATTGTTTTTCACATACTGGGCTTCGTTCGCGTTGTATGTAACGGTAACGTCTTGCTCGACTGTCTCGGTAAACGTACTGTTTACCTGTGTCGTTTTATGCCCATGAATGGTTTCTTTATGGTCACCATGAACTTCATTCGTTTGGTGACGTGCAACCTTCAAGAATTCATCTTGACCGATATCACGGTAACGGTTGTTGAGCACCTTGGTCGACATGTCTTTTTGAGCGTGAATATAGACTTCTTCTTGGTTCGCTTCGTCTTCAAAACTCAACTCGTTGTAACCTGTTCCTTTGTGCGTTTGCGTGCGGAACGTGGTACGAGTTTTGTTTTCTGGCAAAGAGTAAGGTGGGAAATGCAAACCGTTGTAAACTGCGCCCGTAACTAACGGACGATCTGGATCCCCCTCAAGGAAAGTTACTACGACTTCGTGGCCAATACGCGGCAAATAAACTGCGCCCCATGTTGGCGCCGCCATGGATTGGCTTACACGAATCCAACAGCTTGAATGTTCGTTGTTATCACCGTAGCGATCCCAATGGAACTGTACTTTCACTCGACCAAGCTTGTCGGTGTAAATCTCTTCACCTTCTGGTCCTACAACGACCGCCGTTTGAGGGCCATCCACTACTGGTGCCGCTAGTTTAGGCGCTTTAAACACCACATCACGTGGAATACACGAGAACTGGTTGTAGTAAGTGGTTGGCATACCACTCGCTTCATCTTCATGCACTTGCGGATCTTGACCTGTATGCATTACAGACAACATGAGGTAATCGCGGTTAATCTCAGAGCGCGGATGGTCACTGACGTTAAAGCTGTAACCAGATGCTAAGCGCATTACGTCACTCGATGCTTCCACTTGTTGATTATCGACAATGTGCTCAGACATCCATTCCGTGGTTCTCACCTGACCCATCAGCGGGTCAACGTATCGTCCAGGATAATCAAACTGCTTGAGATCTTGGTCGAGCTCGCCAGCCTGTGTCATCTCTTGTGGAATTTTAGGGTGTTCGTAGTTGTAATCTGTGTACGTAACCTGTCCCGTTCTAACGCGGTTAACTAACTCGAGATCAGAGATATGTTCGCGATCGGCAACACCGCCACCATCGGCATGATAAACAATCGGCCCAATGTATGAAGCATTTAGTGGTGAGCTTATCAAAGGTGCAATCGCGTCATTACTGTCGACAATGACCATCGTATGATTTGAATCGCTATGGTCAAAGTAATACCACATACCGTGTTCAGCCATCATGCGCTGCACGAAGTGCAAGTCAGACTCACGATATTGCAGAACGTATTCTTTTGGAGGATAAGTACCCGACACTTCAAATCGGTAATCGGTGACTGCCCCATCATCGAGTACTTCTGTGATGATGTCTTGCGCTGACTTTTGCTGGAAAATACGACAATCTTGGCGCTGAGATAAGAACCAAGCTTGAGGAACTAAAACTAATTGATAACGAGAAAAACGACGTCCCGTACCCAGATAACGTACTTCGTTTACAACGCCGTTAAATACTCGCGCTGCCCCTACACCTTGTCCATAAAGTGTTAGTGTTCCTGCTTTACGTATTAACTCATCGAACGAGATATCTGGATCAAGTGAAAGTAATGAGAGATTGATGTGGAAAGGCTTAGATAACTCTTCATGAACATGAAAGCTCTCAACCCGAAATTCATGCCCACACCCAGGCACTTCAAATTTAAATTCTACGTCATTCACCATATCTTTTACCTGATACAAATAATCGAATTAGGGCCAACAATCGTTGGCCCTGAATCTTTACGCGACGAGCAATTAAGCTTCGCGTGGAGCACGCCAGTCGTCGTTACCTGCAGTACCACAGTTTTCGTGAGTTACTTCGATAGCACGGTAAGTGAACTTAAGCACTTCTTCTGTCACGCGGTCAGCTGTTGCTGCGTCTTGACAGTGGTTCATACGAGTTTGGATATCGACAAGTAGCGCATCAATCAATTTGATTGAGTAGTAGTGCTCTTGTTTACCTTGAACTGAAGTACGGTAGAAGCGGATCACACACTCAGGAAGTTTTTCGCCAGATACTAGTGCGTTAAATAGTAGTGGAGATGAGCGATCTTGAACTTTAGTTACAACAAGTGGACGGTGTACACGTTGACCAGTTGGCTGACCACTTTGTGGATCACGTGGAACTGTTAGCACGTGATCAAGTTCTTGTACTAGGAACTCATCAACGTGAGCTTCTTGCCATGTGTTACCTACTGAATCTGCAGAGTAAGTATCTTTAGTAATATGGCCTTGAGTCTCACCTTGGATAGACATATATGCTGGAGTTGGCATCGCTATTTCCTTTTCTAAAATCTGTTTTGTTTAAATCACCAAATCGCTTATCACCGCGACTACTTGGTATAATCAAAGTCCGTGCCAACTTTGAAAGCACAATAAAAACAATGACTTAAATAAATCAAGGCATTATTCACTAATATCTTGAGTACAATTTATTGGATAAAAAACCAAAAAGTTGGATTAAGATAATAATAAATTGTTCTAACTTTAAAAAGTGAAAATAACCATATAAAACTGTGTAAATAAAGTCATTAAAACTAATAAATCCGACACTTTTACTATCAATTAATTTAGAATAACAACGCCATTAAAATAACCACAAACATTAATGTCACAATAATCATTAAAAATAACCAACAAACGATAGTCAAAATATCTTGATAAAAAAAGAACGCAATCACTTTTAGTATAATAGCCGCTACCTCTTTTCCTCTAAAGAATAAAATGGCTATGATAAATATAAACCTTTCTTCATTAATTCAGCGTCTACACCCGATTGCAAAAGTAGCATTAGAAGACGCCGCTGCACTTGCAGTCTCTGAAAAAGCAAACGAAGTTCAAATTGAGCATTATTTACTGAGTCTATTAGAAAGGCCAAATAGTGATTTTGACGTCTTATTAAGTCATTTTGATTGTTCTGAGAACTTATTAAGACAATCGGTTCGATCCACACTCGACACCAACGCCAAAGGAAATGGCAGCAAACCTGTTTTTTCTGCTTTATTAATCGAATGGTTACAAGAAAGCTGGCTGGTTTCTTCTTTAGATCTATCCGAAACACAAATCCGCTCTGGCGCCCTACTCCTTACTCTTGTTAGCAACCCTCTGCGTTATGGCCAACATGGTTACGCGTCTATCCTTGAAGCGGTAAACCCTGACAGCCTTAAACGTAACTTTGCAGAACTAACAAGCCACTCTATTGAGGCGCAAGTTGCTAATTCAGAGAAAACACAAGCTCGTGAAGATGGTTCAGCACTGAGCAAATTCACCACAGACTTCACTGGTAAAGCACGCAAAGGCGAAATCGATCCTGTTTTCTGCCGCGACCAAGAAATCCGCCAAATCGTAGACATTCTTGCTCGTCGCCGTAAAAACAACCCTATTGCTGTTGGTGAGCCGGGCGTTGGTAAAACCGCAGTAGTAGAAGGCTTAGCACTTAAGATTGTACAAGGTGACGTACCAGACAACCTCAAAGGTGTTGAGCTTTACGGCCTAGACATGGGTCTTCTACAAGCTGGCGCAAGCGTAAAAGGTGAATTCGAAAAGCGCCTAAACGCGGTATTAGATGAAGTGAAAAACTCGCCAACTCCTATCATTCTTTTCATCGATGAAGCACACACCCTTGTTGGTGGTGGTAACCAAGCGGGCGGCAGCGACGCTGCAAACTTGTTAAAACCTGCCCTAGCACGTGGTGAAGTGAAAACCATTGCTGCGACAACATGGTCGGAATACAAGAAGTACTTCGAGAAAGATCCTGCCCTTGCGCGTCGTTTCCAATTGGTAAAACTCGACGAGCCGTCTCCAGAGCAAGCGGCATTGATCATTCGTGGTCTGCGCCCAGCTTACGAGAAGTCACATAATGTATACGTACGTGACGACGCGATCACCGCAGCAGCAGCGCTTTCTGCGCGTTACATCTCTGGCCGTCAACTGCCGGACAAAGCAATCGATGTGCTAGATACGGCATGTGCGCGAGTGAACATCAGCCTTAATGCTATCCCAGCTTCTGTAGAAACACTTCAGCAAGAACTTGCTGCTCAACAACGCGAGCTTGAAGCACTTGAGCGTGATGCCCTGCAGCAAACTGGTGACAAGCACAGCCTTGCTAACATTCCAGACCTAAAACTGGCAATGGAAACAACAAAAGAAGAGCTAGCAGAACAAGAAGCGCAATGGCACAAAGAAAAAGAGCAGATCCAAGAGATGATTGCGCTACGCTCTCGCTTGCATGAACTGGTCTTTGGTGAAGCAAATGAAGAAGAACTTGCTGCAGACGAAGATTCAGAACAAGAGCAAGACGTTTCTCCATATGCAGAAATGGATGAAGAAGCCGTTCGCATTGCAATTTCGGCCTGCCAAGAACAGCTAGATGTAATCCGCAATTGCAACCCACTGGTTCACTTTGAAGTGGGCCCAGATGAAGTCAGCCACGTCATCTCGGATTGGACTGGTATTCCAATGGGTAAGATGCTTCAAGACGAAGCAGAAACCACGCTAAAACTGAAAGGAAGCCTAACACAAAGCATCAAAGGCCAAGAATACGCTATCGATGCACTGTCTGAAGGCATTCAAACCGCGAAAGCTGGCTTAGGTAATCCAGACGCACCGACAGGCGTATTCCTTCTGGTTGGCCCAAGTGGTGTGGGTAAAACCGAGACAGCTCGTGCGATTGCTGATCAAATGTTTGGCGGTGAGCGCTTTATGACGACCATTAACATGTCTGAGTTCCAAGAGAAGCACACGGTATCTCGCCTAATCGGTTCACCTCCGGGTTACGTAGGTTACGGTGAAGGCGGTATGCTGACAGAAGCGGTTCGTCAACGTCCATATTCTGTTGTACTGCTTGATGAAGTGGAAAAAGCCGACCCTGAAGTGTTGAACCTGTTCTACCAAGTGTTCGACAAAGGCACGCTGAACGACGGCGAAGGTCGCACCATCGACTTCAAGAACACGCTGATCATCATGACCAGTAACCTTGCAACGCATGAGATCGAATCTTTGGTTCATCAATCAAAAGACATCGATGCGAACATCATCGCAGAAGCTATTCGCCCTACTTTGAACCAACACTTCAAGCCGGCGCTGTTGGCGCGTATGTCTGTGCTTCCGTTTGTTCCGCTGTCTGATGAAGCAATGACAGAAATTATTCACCACAAGCTGAACAAAGTTTCTCAGCGTCTACAGAGCCATCACAAGTTGTCCCTGAGCTACGAAGAAAGCTTGGTTGAGTTCGTACTAGGTAACTGTCGCCTTGCTGAAACAGGCGCGCGTAATATCGACGCGGTCATCAACCGTCAGTTGCTGCCGCAACTATCGACTCAGCTATTAGTGCATGACAAGGATGATTCACATACGCAAATCGAAGTGTCTGTCGATGAGCAAGGAACACTAACCTATGCGTTCAGCTAACCATAGCGAACTTAGTAACGCCCTACTTGCGATCAGTCAGTCTTTGGCTGATCGCAGCCAGCTTACCCAAACGTTGGATGCTGTGTTGACCGCTGCGAGACAAATGACCCTCGCAAAGCACGGCATCATTTATGTTTTGGACCAGACTGGCCAGGCGTTGATTCCAAGTACCGCTCACCATAACGATAAAACAATCGTTTCCCACCCTTGGGAAGCGTTGCAGTTAGACTCAGCCAGTGAAAACGACCCATTTAACTTTGCCATTCGTAATGGTGAAGTGGTGTTGATTAACGAGTTGTATAAGTACAACGGCTATGACTGCGAAAGCATCTATCAAACTGAGCAGACACTGGGATTAAAAAGCGAGAACTTACTGGCTTGGCCTTTGATTGATAGCGAAAGCAAAACCATTGGGCTGTTAGTCTTACTCGATTTGAACGTCATCGACAACGAGGCAGCCTTGACGGAGTTTTGTCGAATGGCCGCGAGTAATATTCGCCAAGCTGTGTGGTTAGAGCAATACGGGCAAGTAATAAAAAATCTCAATGCCGACAATCAAGCCCTAGTACGTGAGAACACTCAGCTCAAAAAACGTACCCAGAAAGCCTATCAAGGTCCTATTGCAGAGAGCGAAGAAATGCTCAATGTCTTGAATCGTCTTGATAAGGTGCTATCTCTTCCTGTCGATGTGCTGTTGCGTGGTGAAACGGGCGCAGGTAAAGAAGTGATCGCGAAATACATTCACGAAAACTCTAACCGTTCAGAACAGCCTTTGATAGTACAGAACTGTGCCGCTATCCCAGAGCAGTTATTAGAGTCGGAACTCTTTGGCCATAAGAAAGGCTCATTCACTGGCGCGGACAAAGACAAAGTCGGTTTGTTTGAAGCAGCCAACGGCGGTACGCTTTTCTTGGATGAGATTGGCGATATGCCAATGCTACTACAAGCAAAGTTACTGCGTGTACTGCAAGAGCGTAAAGTTCGCCCAATCGGCACCAGCAAAGAGATTGAAGTGGACGTTCGCGTTATCGCCGCAACCCACTGTAATCTTATGCAGCAAATCAAAGATGGCGGATTCCGTGCCGATTTGTTCTATCGTTTGAATGTGTTCCCTATTACATTACCACCACTGAGAGCACGCAAGTCGGACATTATTCCCCTTGCTGAGCATTTCGTGCAACACACGACTAACACGCTAGGTTTGCCGCAAGCGCCAGGGTTAAGTGCCAATGTACGTAAACAGCTCCTTGCCTATCTATACCCAGGTAACGTGCGTGAGCTTAAGAACATCATTGAGCGCTCGGTGCTACTGTCCGATTTTGAAACCATTACTCACATTGAGTTTGGCGAACAAATCCCAGAAGATGTGCCAAATATCGACATGAAAGCAGCCTCACCTACCCCAGACCAACCTGCTTACGAGCGTCAGGTACAAGCGGATTTAGAAGACGCTTCAAAGAGTCTTAAGGACGTTGTCAGCCAATACGAGCGTACAGTGATCATCGATTGCTTAAATGCGTGTAATTGGCACACCAAGAAGGCCGCTGAACAATTGGCACTTCCAATGAGCACTCTCAACCATAAGATGAAGAAATACGACATTTCTGCAGCTGGTTGATGGGGCTTAAAAAGAAAATTCTAAATTCAGTATGAAGTCATAAGAAAAGAAAAACCGCCCGAAGGCGGTTTTTTATTTGTTGAGAATCGACGCTTCAATGATGGTTGCCAAGTATGGGTCTCTAATCCAAGTTACCAAACGTTCTGTACGCTCTGCTGGTTTAAGTTTTGCCCAGTTGATGTACATATCTTTATCAACTTTATAGCTTGGGTCTTCACAATCAGAAAAATAAGGTAATTCATCTACATTTTTGTACTGCCTTCCCAACGACATCTCAAAGCTTCCAAGTTTGAACGGCGTTTTTTCCGCTGTATTGCGTTGTGCTAGAGAAGACACCTTTAGAACTGCTTCTTGGAATCGACCAGATGTCGAAACAACGGGTCCAAATGGTCGAAGCCCCTTGATTTCTTGCCCGTTCAGCGCTTTAAATGCGAACTCGAAACGAGACGCGTAGACCACCTTACCATCGAAATCTTCATCCATGTCTATGTTGGATAGAGCCTCAGAGACAAAATCCGCATCTATATTTTTGTTAACCACATCACTGTCATCTAGCGTCCATTTAGAACCGTCCTTCTTTAGTATCCCAATATAAGTAAGGTTACTTAGATACTCAGGACCAGCGGTAGTTTCAGCTCCGAATACGGCTTCATTATCAAAAGTGGTAGATAGCTTTAGTGAAACTGGAACACTCTGCCATTCGAGGTTTTGTCCCTCATACGACTCTTTTCTGTGCTTGCCACCAATAAGCATAACTTCCATAGCGAATGACTTATTCGAAGTCCAATCAAAGCCTTTGAGCTCATCTGCAGTAGTGAACATACTGTCCTCGTTCATAAACTGTCGTTTATTCCCATAGTTGACCGCAATCGCACTGTGCTTAATGTCATCGATAACAGGCTTTGTCGGGCCTTTATGAACTTTACTATGTAAGACAAAATCTAACGTTAACAAATCTTTCTCTGACACACTATTTCCGTTCGCTATAAAGCCCGATTTAGCAGAGAGTGTATAGTTATGGTTTGTATCGACCCCTACAGGAATCTGTCTAGGTGACGTAATAAATCGTCCGACTGTCTTGTCCACTCGTACTGGTAGCTTATAGTTGCTTCCAGATAGAGTGAACTCATAGGTCATATTTTTGAAGCCACCGCTGTTTACATATTCTTTGAGTACATCTTGTTGGGAGTTAATTTTTATCACCTGCCCAAAAATCGGACCGAGAGCAACTTTAGATAAGTAGCCGCTATAATCGACTAGATCATGCTTGGCGATCAAAGGCTTCACTCCAGAGAAGACATCATCACCAAAGTAAAAATACGGCTCAAACTCACAACCAATAAGGACTTTGCTGTCTACTTTTTCCGCCTCAAAAAATTCGGCCAACTCACCTTTGGGGTCTACACTAAATTCCTCGTGTTTCATCGGTTTGAACATCAAATTAAACTTAGGTCCACTGGTATTAAGTAAACCGTCAGTGCGCTGATAAGACATCTCACACTGAAACACATTTGACGTCATCTGTTTTAGACTTTGTTTGCCTAACACCATTTGCCACTTCAAACGGTGGAAAGGCGATAATCGCACCTTTTTATTTGCTTTTAATCGTGCCTTCTCCCACTCATCAAAGGTGACCCATTTAGAATTGTCATGAGGCTCAGAGACTAATAATCGAACGAACCCTAGGTCCTCTTCTGATAATTTTTTAGACTCAACATTAAACTGTGTCGCAAACTCCACTAAGCCTCGTTGTTGATCGCGATTATAGAGCTTGTCTTGCACTGGAAACGCGACATTAAACGCCCCAGAAACATCTTTCCTTTTTGGAGCAATATAGTTGGCTTTGTTACGAGTAATGATTTGTTCCGCTATTTCTTCACCGTAACTTTCAACTAATTGCTTGTGTCCCTCACGACGCATGAGTTCTTGGATCCACAAGTTACACAAGTTTTCTTTTAACTCTGTGTTTAATATCCAGCCATCGGTTTCAATATATCGCTGAATGTATTCATCGATGGCTAATACTCGCCACTGTTCCGTGAACTCTTGTTCGCCCTCAGCACAAGCTCTTTGAATCAAAAGCACCAAACCATTAATAGCAAGTGCACGGCGTTGATAGCGCTTAATCAGCTCCTTTGCACCCGTAGCTTTTCCTAAGTGCTCAACTAACGCATCTGATGACGTAAAATACATCTCGGTCAATTGAGTATTAATTTCAGCCAAGGAATCAATAATCTCTGTGGTTTCATGGCTAAGTTGTTCAATTGCAGATATGCTTTTTCTAACTTCGTTGTAGGAAGACAAGTAATAATCGAAAAGCGCAGAGTCTAACAACTGGGCGCCACTCATCAGCATTTTCCCGCCTTCTTTGACAACGAAAAAGCCTCTTGCTGCCTGTCCTATTATCGGAACATAGCAAGCCATACCAACGATCATCTCGAAGATAGCTAGCTTGAGCTCTTTTGCAATTGCTTCTTCTCCCAAGTTAGCATTTAACTGAGCTAAACGCGCTTGCTCCATAGCCTTAAAGCCGAGTCGACTCGGTGGAATTCTCGCCGCAAACTCTTGTAGGTAGATTCGAACTTCAACGCGTCGGTTTATATTAAGTTGCGCGTTTTCGCGTTTGATTTCGTTGTTTGGCACCTCGACTATTGGTCGACGTTCGCCAAAAAATCGAATATCACTGACTGAAGAAAAGAACTCAGCAACATGCTGCGCTCGCTGTTGTGAAAGGTTTTGGTTATATTCTGAATCACCGTTTTGACAGGCATGCCCTTCGATTTCAACAACGGCATTGGGAATCTTCGATAGCTCTTTATCAACAGCAGCCAAATATGACAAGTGAGGAGCTTGAACCTGATTGTTATCAAAAGGAAAAACCAAGCGTAAACCGGCACCTTTATGGTCTTTAACAAACATTGCACTGTCTTCAGCAACGTCATTCGGAATGCTGCCAGTAAACGTTACATTGTCGCCTAACTTATCTATGATTTGCTTAAGTAGTAATTCCCCGCTCTTCAGACTTTCTTTCCAGACTGGTACCCAGTTCAGATAATCGCGTGATACCTGCTCAAAATAACTTTTCCTGAGTTTTGCTTTCTCTTCTGCTAAGCGTAATTGCTCGCTTTTGTCAGTGATCTCTTTTATCTCATAGAAGGTGTTAATTGCATTGAGCCCGGCACCAGCAAAGGGCGACAAAAAGCTTTTGACACTGCCGTTACCTGTCAACCACGTTCTAGCAGCACTCCCCGCCACAACGTGGGCATTACCATTTCTCGCAGGTTCAATAACCTTGATAAAGAACTTACTTTTATCAAACCCTTTCTCTTTGAGAAGCGCTTTTAAGCCCACTTGTGCTGCACGCTCGGATTCCGATGCCGCTTGGCGTAAATCTTGAAGAGTTTGGTAAGCTGCTGCGGTAGCCGATACCCCAAATGAAAACTCCAATGCCGAAATCATGGCTGGAGGTAATGCGCCCTTGTCTACTTGCCCCCAAAACGTGTTTGCTAAACTCCCAATCACATCATGTTTACTTGATGGGTTTTGATGAATATTAATGCCAGCATTAACCAAACTTGGTGTAACTTTTGTGCCAATCTCCCACAGTGCAGCACTCATACTGGCAGTCGTTCCGCTATTCTCTAGGTTTTCAAGCTCCCCCATTCGGAAGGCTTGTAGAGCTTTAAACTGCGTAGGAAATTGGTATATCAAAGACTCTTCAAGTGAGATCATGTCGCCCGCAACAACCGCGATCTTACCAAACGGTGTCGTTTGGCTAAGCGTGATGTATTCGCGTAGCTCGTAGCTGACTCTAGTAGCATCACCAAATTCATCATACTCTTTGGTTACATTAGTGGCATTCTGTGCAAACTCAGGGATCTCATCAATAAGTTCAGTGTCAAAAGCCACTTCAATGGTGTACATGCCATCAGTAAACACGTCCGAAGCTAACGGAAACAACGCTATTGGACGATGCGAATCACTGTTTCGGTCAAGTTGTGCTTGCGTTATGATTTCTTCGTCTTGCAGGTTGAGGTGCTGTCCGCTCTCCTCATCAAAACGAGTAACTTTAACAATTGCATCAGCATACTCTTGTGTTGAAAATGCTACTGCGAGAAATGAGAACGTGGGTACAATAAAGCCACGAATGGGCTTATCTTCAGGAACAGAGTCATACCACTTGTTATACGCAACTTGCTCATCAGTTAGTGCTTGAGTGCCCGCTTCATATTTAGGCGCAAGTTGTGAGCGCTTTACTTCTGTGACAGCGTATTCCACTTTTTTTTCTAGCGAGTTCAGTGTTTTCTTGCTCCCATTTCCCTTTAGATTTCTTAAGATAGAGGCAAGATCTGAGCACGCCTTTTTGATTGGGCGAGCATTACTCTGCGCACCAATCGCCAACTCTGTGAGCATTGACCATTCAGGAAAAGACAGCTTGTACGTCTTCTGTGCTAACTCATGTACTGGCGAACGCAGTACCAAAACCTGATTGATATTGGTTTTTTGGTTTTTCTGAGTAGAATCACCCAGTACATGTAAACGACCTAAATCGTCTGTCGCCCAAAGGGCTGCGCTTTCCTCACCTAAATTTATTGCAATGGGAAGCCGTGACATAGGGCGGATATTTTTCAACTCTTCTAACGAGGTCAGGTCTTTTTCGATATTGAGTGCTTTATATCGAGGGTTCTGTGCATCCCCAACATTAGGAAAATCGACACCAAACAAATAGACATCTGTTGGTAAATACTTAAGGTCATTACTCATCGTTTTCTACCTCCAGAAAACGCCCGCCGTCAGCATCGGCATTATAAAGCACTGGGGTTTTAGCAACTCTGCCAGAATGAATCACCTTCCATGACTGAGCGCCATTTCCATTCATTTCATAACGGTAATCTGCCCCATAACGTCTTATGGTTATTTTTGCTGCTCCTCTCTGTGTTTCATTACCGTTGTTACTGATATTTACAACTTTCGCATAAACGTTCTTTTCATCGCCTTCCTTAGAAAACGCAAGCCAAGTTTGATCCTCAACATTGATCAGCACCTTACGATACGAGTTTATGCCCCATACATATTTACCATTGGGGCTGATAGCAATTTGGCGGTAGATGCGCTTCTCAATATCGATGGAGTCTTCAAACTCTTTTTCAGGTAAAATCGTGTATAAGCGTTTGAGTGTCTTGGCGTCATAAACCCCAACCCCCAAGCCCGCAGCATTGATTAACTTGCCATCTACAATGACCGTATCTTCAGACAACGGTACATCTACCTCTTCTTTGGTTCCCGTCGCGAGTGTGTATTTAAAGCGCTTAAAACCGTCTGAGAAATAGATGTAGCTAGAATCGTCCGCCCAGACCAAATATGGCTTAGTACTCGCGCTACCCAGCTGAATGGTCTGTTGCGTTTCTAAGTCAAAGATTGCCTTTATCAAAGGCCCACCAAAGCTATAGGCATAAGCCACATAACGATTATTGGGTGAACGACTCGTCACATAGTTCTGTGGTGAAGCTGTACTTGGTATATCATCTGTGACTAAGCGTAAATCTGTCCCATCAATTTTCACGCTCCAAATTTTGTAGCCGTTTTCGTAATCATTTACGAGTGGGTCGTTAAACTTAACATTATTCCACCAAAACTGAATTCGAGGTTTGTCATAGGAGCTTGCGTCAGATAAGTCTTCACGAGGCCACTCTTTTGCTCGGCGTACGGCATAACCTGGTTTGACAGGAAGCGTACCTGGGTATTCAGGCTTAGACAGATCTTCAGAGTAAACAATAAAGTTATGCTCACTTTGCCATTGGCAGCGTGGTCCTGTCACATCTTTGCGTTCGAATGACGTTGTTTCACCAACGTTGTAACAAGCCTTTTGAGCGGGTTCTTTTTCTACGGATTGTGTTGTTGCAGTATTCGAAGTTTGATTACTTTCTTCACCACAGCCTGTTAATAACATAACTGTCGAAAGAAGCGTGATACTTAACGTTGTTCGTTTCATTTTATAATAGTTCCGTGAGTTCAATGTCTTGATAAATTACTGACATTAAGACCGTTTTATCTGAGTTATGAGATCGGCAATGACGGGTTAGATTGACCCTTTTAACTTCTGGTAACCAACCACTAAACACGACTTCTTTGCAATACTGATCCACAAACTCAGCCTCGCGCAAAAAAATCTTTTGGCTCCATGTTTCATCAACACACGTCAGTTGGAAATAATCATCTGGTTGATCGCACTGAGGGTTACTTTTATACGTGATTACAATGCCTTCACTTGGGGAGTTAACAACAACGGCAGCAACACCCTGTTCTTTTTGACTGACAATATTGTAATCTGATTTGCTTGGCGCTTGAGTATCTAGATTCGGCAGCGAAATCACAGGTTCGGATCTCGCATCAAAGTTGTGAGCAGAAGAATAATCACAGAGGTCTACTTCAACCGCTTTTTCATTATTCCCGCTCTTTAATTCATTGAGTTGCTGAGTATTGAGTTGAGTCCGAGAATAATAGAGAGCAACATCACTTTGTACGCTACCGTTTATTTTGTATGGAAGCCAAATATGAGGCAAAGGAACACCAAGTGGCTCTCTCTTTGTTTTACTTCCAGCCTTAAATGGACTCAATTCGGTTTGAAGTAATTCTGTGTATGTTTCGCCTTCGTTAGGCCAACCAGCGACAACTACCTCGACTTCTTCTGCAGTAAGACCAAAAACACGGGCGCAAGCGTATTCGTCCAACACACCCTCATAGACTTTTTTACCGTCTTGGTACAACTGAAACGCTTCCCCTGACAGAAATGCTTCGGAGTCTTCATCATATAAGCTAATATCGACCGATCTTTGAGGCGAGGACTTAGTGCTTTGGTAGAGTGATAGATCGACATCCGAAAAGCGTCCGTCGTTTTGAACTTGGATTTCTCGCCAAACTTCTGATTGCCAAACGACATAAATATAACCGCGATCGATAGATACATACCCTGAATCACTCTTATGAACTGGAACCACAGGCACTAACACGTTATCCCACTCATCCATTTGAGTTTCTTTATCAACGGGTTGCAGGTCTTCGGCGAGTTTAAGCAAAATTGGCTGAGGCTGGTCAGTGCAAGGGATTTTGATGTAAAGCGTTTTGCCCTCAGCTTCGAGATCTTTAAATGTCGCGAGGCTGCGGTGTTTGTTTTCTGTATCAGCCTTGCCTACTGTGACTTTTTCTTTTTGAGCTTCGGTTTTTCCCAACATCAAACATGCCGCGTTGCTAGACCACTGCCCTGCAAACTCGACAACGATTTTTTGATCTGGACTTGGCTCAGAGGGGACATGCATGTAACTACGAACTAAAGCAACATCTTCGGTAACCTGCTTGTATCCTGCTTTAAAAGCTTTGCTTTCATTCGAAGCAGATACAGAGTCAACGAGTGTTTTAAGTCTAGGGAAGCTTTGCAGCTGAGAGTCCGTCAATGGCGACCGACGAGCAACGGTAGATAATGACACCCAATTGCCTTTTCCCAATTCGATTCTTATAGCAGCTAGCAATGCGCTGGTCGTTTTTTTGGCAGAGATGGAAATCTTTTGTGCCAATTCTTTAGGGAGGTTTCTAAGGATGTCATCTGAATTTCGCAAACGCGAAAGCTGTCCTATACACTCGTCCGGTGTAAGAACATAAGATAGCTCGTTGGAGGATAGCTTCGAGCTAGGTATAAATTTGCAAACTAAATGCATTTGAATTCTCCACAACCAACATCGTAAATATGGCTGCGGTGACAATTAAGCTGATAAGGCTTACAAGTACGATTTGGTCTGCGTATCCTACTTACTTAGCCATTTATTTTCAACGAGATAGAAAAATCGCCCGAAATCAAAAACACCAAAAAAATGGTAATTTTTACTATCAAAACATGCGATTTAACCACAATAAAAGCCAGTAACATCACCCACTCTGTCAAAATGGTAAAATCTTACTATCTAAAAAAATTTAATTTATGGACTGAAGTTAACAAAAATCGTAGTAACGTGCGCTTCAGGTAAGCACGAGGAAATTCAGAAGTTTATGAGGTGCCCTCCTCAGCAACAAACAACAAATTGACTGTTACTGAGGAAGTTTAAATAAAAAGGTGAGCGCATTACGCACTCACAAAAGTAACTGCTCTGAAGCTTGCTAGGATTAAATTTGCTTCATCGCGAGTTAAAGAGGCGAGGTATTACCCATCGACCTCATGCAGAACACTATACTCAGAGTATAGAAACGAGCGTAAATATATAATATTTAAAAAGATTTTCAACGCGACACATTCACCACAGCACCTACCGAGCGCCCATCACAATCACGTCATACACACCTAAAAGCAACATTGGCCTAGTTATTATAGTTATTCAGCCTTGTATTAAGACGATTCATTAATTCGAGTAACTTATCAATAAAGGCAATTATTTTGATAAATATCACAAAAAGTCCCAAATAAATAAAGCGAGCTAAACGCTCGCTTTATTTATGCCGCATTTTTTAAAGTTTTGTTCTCACTAAAATATCGGTTGTAGACAGCACCTAAGGAGGCTGTACTTGCGAAACGATCATAGTTCAATGTTGCTTGGACCTCTTCGGCAGAGGCAGACAGCTTGTTGGTACCATTCACATAAATCGTTACGGCTCCGTCCTTCAGTCCTGAAAGATCTAAATCAGTTGTCCATGAGTCTGAAAACACGGTAGCCATGCCTGTGGCTTCTGTACCATCAGCGTCGACTGCTTTGATATCTATATACTCACCATCTTCAAACCGTTCACTGCTACCACTTACTGTCACGCTTTCCACTCCAGCAACATCGTTGATAGCATCTAGATGTATTGTTGGTGTAATTGGCATGGAGTAAGCCGTGTTCTGGCTACCTGTATTCCCTGACAAGTCTTGGAAGTCACGAACAAGCAACGCCACATTGAGCTCTGACGTGCTTGGTACCACCACATCACCAGTCCAAACGCTTGGGTCCGCGGTTGCCACTAATGAGGTGATCGTCGTACCGCCTAACTCCGCCGCTGCGGATTGCAGATCTTTATCGAATTCCAGCGTTACCGTCACGCTTTGGCCGATGGCTTGGTGCTCAGGAGTAAACGTCACGTTAGTCAGTGTTGGCAAGGATTGCGCGAGAGTAAAGCTCTGGCTTTCACTCACTTCAATACCCACTGAGTTCGTCCCCGTCACAATCACGGTATAAGTGCCATTGGTTTGGTGACTCATATCCATTGCGTCACTGGTCCAAGTGCCACCGGCTTGTACCGTCGCACTGCTGCTTTTCAATACTGTCGCGCTGCCTTGGGCTTTTACTTCAAGACGCAGGGACTGACCGTCAAAACGTGTCGACGTGCCTTCGAATTGTAGCGTGGCGGCTTGCGTTTCATCTACACTGCCAACTGGAGTGATGGCTAAGGTCGGCGTGATCGGCATGGAGTAAGCCGTGTTCTGGCTACCTGTATTCCCTGACAAGTCTTGGTAGTCACGAACCAGTAACGCCACATTGAGTTCTGACGAGCCTGGTACTACCACATCACCGGTCCAAACGCTCGGATCCGATGTTGCCACTAATGAGGTGATCGTCGTACCGCCTAACTCCGCCGCTGCGGATTGCAGATCTTTATCGAATTCCAGCGTTACCGTCACGCTTTGGCCGATGGCTTGATGCTCAGGCGTAAACGTCACGTTAGTCAGTGTTGGCAAGGATTGCGCGAGAGTAAAGCTCTGGCTTTCACTCACTTCAATACCCGCAGAGTTCGTCCCCGTCACAATCACGGTATAAGTGCCATTGGTTTGGTGACTCATATCAATTACGTCACTGGTCCAAGTGCCACCGGCTTGTACCGTCGCACTGCTGCTTTTCAATACCGTCGCGCTGCCTTGGGCTTTCACTTCAAGATGCAGGGACTGTCCATCAAAACGTGTCGACGTGCCTTCAAATTGTAGCGTGGCGGCATGCGTTTCATCCACATTGCCGACTGGCGTAATAGCTAAGGTCGGTGTGATCGGCATGGAGTAAGCCGTATTCTGGCTACCTGTATTCCCTGATAAGTCTTGGTAGTCACGAACCAGCAACGCCACATTGAGCTCTGACGTGCTTGGTACCACCACATCACCAGTCCAAACGCTTGGGTCAGCGGTTGCCACTAATGAAGTGATCGTTGTACCACCTAACTCCGCAGTGGCTGCTTGCAATGCTTTATCAAATTCCAGCGTCACCGTCACGCTTTGGCCGATGGCTTGATGCTCAGGAGTAAACATCACGTTAGTCAGCGTTGGCAGAGATTGCGCGAGTGTAAAGCTCTGGCTTTCACTCACTTCAATACCCGCTGAGTTCGTCCCTGTCACAATCACGGTATAAGTGCCATTGGTTTGATGACTCATATCCATTGCGTCACTGGTCCAAGTGCCACCAGCTTGTACCGTTGCACTGCTGCTTTTCAATACGGCAGCGCTGCCTTGGGCTTTCACTTCAAGACGCAGGGACTGTCCGTCAAAACGTGTTGACGTGCCATCGAATTGTAACGTGGCGGCTTGCATTTCATTCACACTGCCCACTGGAGTGATGGCTAAGGTCGGCGTGATAGGTAATTCGTGAGCGGTGTTATCCTCCCCTATGTTACCAGTCAAATCTTTAAACTGACTAACAACCAAGTCGACACTTAACAGCGCGGTGCTCGGAACTTGTACATCACCAACCCAGACCTTTTTATCTGCCGTTGCGGACAGAGAACTGATGCGATTGCCGCCAAGCTTGGCGGTCGCCTCTTGGAGCTCTTTATCAAACTCAAGCGAGACACTCACGCTTTGCCCCACACTCTGATGCTTGGGGTTAAATGTCACATTAGTCAGTTTTGGTAAAGTTCCTTCAACCGCGATACTTAAACTGCTTCCCTTTCCTGGAATGGTGTTGGTACTTTGGTAGCTATCATCCTCTACCTGTATTGTTATGTCTTTATCTTGCTTTTCTGGACTGATGTAATTAACCGTCCACGTAACATTGTCTGAAGTCGACCAAGTATCTTGTTTTAACGTTCCTGTTGCACCGCTATCACTAGCGACGAGATGGACATCTGAGATATCAAAGTTCGTAACTTCTTCTGTAAAGTTAAACGCGAGCGTAATCTCTTCGCCTCCAAAAAGAGGGGCGCTTGAGGCGGTAGAGATACTTAGCCCGGGAACGGTTGCCGCTTCCACATGCGCGTCAATAGAACTTTCACTCTTGTTATCCACCTTGTCTGTTGCTGCCACCGTGATCGTATGATCGCCTTTAGGTAACAAATAGCTTATGACATAAGGCCCCGCTTCGGTTGTCGGCTCAGTAATCGCTTGAGGAGCCACAGTGCTGCCACCACTCACCGCTTTTGACGTGACGAGATTTAAATTTTTATCTGTAATGTATGCACTAATTTCTAGCTGATACTTATCGTTTGTCGGTATCTTAGAGATTTGATTAGCACTTAAGCCAGAAATACTTGGAACGTCATAATCAACAATAGACTCGATAACTTGTCCATCATAACTTTTGCCTAGTAATTCAAAGCTTGTATTCTCTCTTCCAACTGAGTCCGTCACCGTCACCTTAAGGGTATATACCCCTTGGTTATCGACGGCAAAGTTCATCATTCCATTACCACTAGATGAGATAACATCACCTGAGTAACGCAAGGAATCACCGAGGCTTGGAATAAGCTCCATAGAATATTGTGAAGCTTTCACTCTTTCTCCTTCCACCGTAGATACCGTAAACGGCTGGCTCGCCTTGGTTAAAAACAGTTTCCCACCCTGCAAACTCGTAATTCCATCGAAATCAACTGTGACTTTAGGAACACTAATATCAATGACTTTTCTGATATCAGAATACAGTCCGACGCTATCTGTCGCTTTGATGTCTACTGTGATTGAACCACGCCCCTCTAACTGAGATTTCGGTAGTTCAAAGTACGTAGATGAACCATTCCCATCCTCTACTCTTTCTTCTTGATAACTCGGGTTTAAAACCGAGTAGTTTACTTTTGCGAGGCTGCTACCAGTGTCCGTTATATCAAAACGAAAACGAACATTATCAGGATTTGTTGGCGATTCGGTTACGATAATCTCATCGCCAACACTTGGAGGTGTGTTGTCAACTTTAATATCAACGGTCGCTTCACCGACTCTCGACCACACATCCGTTGCGGTAATAATTGTCCTGATCGTTTTTCCATCAGCATCGCTAGGAAGTTCACTCGTAAATGTTGAACACTTGTAGGTTGGGTCATCTGCACACACTTCCAATTGCGCAAACTTCTCCGGATTATCTTTATAGTTGTAGGATTCCGTTCCAAATCTGGCCATCACATTGTCTAGCCTAGAGTTTTCATACAACTTAATTCTGAATTTAGCGACAAGCTGCTGACCATTAATGGTTGTGTTTCCAACCGGATCAGTAATTTCAACGACTACCGAACCTTTAGGTAATTCAAGCAGCAGATCATGCTCTGGCGTCAAGTTTCCTGCTAAATCAGATACGTTCTTGATTTTGTATTCTTGAGTTGTACTCAGGCCATCAATAATATCGGCGTAGGATTCAGAATACGTACACTTGATATTTCCAACACCTTTGGCACAGGTCGTTGGTGTATAAGCTTTGTTGCCAAGATTACGAACCAACTTTGGATATTTATCTGAACTTTCAGTATTCACGCCTGACAAAGCATCATTAAAAGAGAGCTCGAATGTGAGCATCTTCTTATTCAAAGCTTCATCAAACCAAACATCACTTCCTTTAAAACTGTATGAGTTACCATCTACGACTGTCGGTGCATCAATATCCACCATCGAAAAATTGAACTTGTTGATCGTTTCACGCCCATTTGTACCCAAGGTTTTAGTGATCAAAGTAACAGGTGCTTTGGTCATGTTTTGCCCAACATTGACACTACAACTGTAAGGTTCTTGCGATACGTTGATAACACCAGAGGTTGGTTGCTCATTAGTTGGTGGCGCATCTAGAGAGCTGTATTCTTCACGAACCCAACACTCTAACGTTTTGGCTTTGACCGCACTCAATGTAGTAAAGGTGACATCAAGAACACCATCAGATAAGTAATTTTGGAAGTCCAGCGGGCTTTCAACTGTTAGAACCACGCCTTCACGCTGTACGCTAAAGGTTTGGTTTACTTTTCCAACCTTTCGGTCTTTTTCATCAAGGTAACGAACTTTGTTGTAAACCTTTATATCAAGTTCATAGTTACCATCTTTGGCAATTTGTGTAGAAAGCAGCGTTGCCGTCCAAGTGCCATCTGCGGTTTCTGAGAACGTAAAGTTAGTCCCGTTTTGCTCTCCAGAGAATCTATACGTTGAGTCAATTCGATCAACGCCACTATCATCAACAATATCAAGCGTAAGTACGATATTCCCATCTTGATAGATGGTGTTGTTTGTAATTGGCGTTCCATCCGTGTAACTCATCGCCAGCGTCACCTGCGGGATTGAGTTGTACACTTTGACGGTAAAATCTTGCTCATCACTGGTTAAGGTTGTGTTGCCACGAACATCAGACCCTTTTAAACGAACCTTGTGTGTACCCGTACCTAAATCACCAAGGCTCACTTTGAGATCCTCATTGATTTTTGTACCGGGAGAGCCAGGTAATGGCTCCAGATCGCTAAACGTCCAATACTCTAGGCTTTCTCGATTGACACCATTAATTGAAACATCACCGTTTGCATTTAGGTCTAGAGCCGTTAGGTCAAAGACATAGTTACCTAAGTAGTAGTCATTCGCATTGAAACCACTTAATCCTAATGTTGGTCCATCACGATCAAGAATAACCTTGTGCGTGTTAGAACTAGACTCAAAACCATAAATATCGGTTGCTTTTACATACAATGACGTTGTTTTTTCATCTTCAGAAATGTCTATTTTATCTGTGTCACTCTTGATAAGAGACATGACAAACTCTTTAGATGAATCCGTTGGCACAATTGTCTTAATTGGCGAATCTTTACCACTTTGATACAGCGAGACTTGCTCAAGGTCTGAATCGTCTATTACGGATTTAAATCGCACATTGAACTCACGCCCTATGACATAGTTCTCTTTAGACAATGTGTCTTCAACCCAAGGCGTATTTAGGATGATTTCGGGGCCTTTGTTATCGACTTGGAAAGTGAATTTCCCTGTTGTACTGACATTGGCAGGGTAAGCGTTGTCCGTCGCAGTGACGTAAAATTCATTCCATTCATCGTAATCAAATGCTTTTGAAACCAGTTGGACTTTGACGTCAGGCTGTTCACCAACTAGGTATGGTACGTCACACGCCTCTGTTAGAGGGTCACAGCTTTCTAATGTCAGAGCCTGACCAGATCCGCGGCGCAGATCTATTTTTACGTTATTGCCAGAGCTTAACGTCCCCCAATCAATGACAGGTGTCCATTGGTTATTACCACCTAAACGGCTTTGAACCTGCTCGCTTTTTACAATAGGAGCTTCAGAGTCGATACGAATATTGAATCTCGGAGCGGTGCTAGTTAACTCTGAAACGGAGTTACCTAAGTTGTCCTCTGCTGCGGCAACAACTAACCAATCACCATCACCCGGGTAAATCGTCGCGCCTTGATTTGAACAAAGCTCCCCCGTACATAATTTGACTTTAAAGGCGTCTTTCGAGTTATTCGAAAAGTCCTCTGGTGTGTATGTGACTTTTTCACCCGTTTGCTGGTAGAAAACAAGACCTCTTGAAGAAAGCTTGTCACCCACAACGTCTTCAACCTTGAAGGTCAATTCATGGGTATTTTTGGCATTTAAATAAATACCGTCTTCTACAGGTTTACCATCGACGTCATTAGGTGGGAGGTAACTCGTTTTAGGGAAATCATTATCAATAAATACCGTTTCTATAAACGGAGCTTTGCCATCGTAACCATACGCATTGCCATGTGGGTCCATGGCACTGGTTTCCACAGCAAACTCTACAATATCTTTTAGTTCACTAGACTGAGAGTTAAGGGTAAAGAGGTACTCTTTTCGATAAGCATTGCTGTTGCCAGGGTTCTCTACAATGTTGATGTCCAGCGGTATTTCAATGTTTGGCTCACTGGCTTGATACCACATCGTGCTAAACTTCGGACCATAAGCGTCGGTTTCTACAATACCAGAAGGATCGTCTAGGACAATTTTAGAAACAACTTCACCAGCAATATAAAGCTTATTGCCAACCATCGTCTCTCGACCGCTTTCAATCGTTAATTTTGGCTGTGGAGGCAAGATATCGATACTGCTACCCTCTGTATCAAAAATGTTCTTACCATTTAAGTTAGGATTAGCCATCGAAATATCATCAGCATAGAGCTGCGCGATATTGGTCTCAATACCGTATTTGCTCGCCATGATTTCGTAATACGATTGCGCTAAATCCTTTCGATAAGTATCGGAACCGAATTGATAAGAATCGAGCATAACCTGACGTCCACCAACACCAATACCATTCGCTTTTCCATCAAAGCTCAAATCATCGTAAATAGCGGAGGCAAAATCTAATGAGTTATTTCTCGGCATTCCTTGAGCAATACTATCGATGGCTTCGACAAGAAATCGGTGTAGATAATCGTTTGATGGCTTTTCTGGAATCGCTTTAGTAGCAAGCATTTCGTTCGTTGCATAAGGCACAACCGTTGGATCAAACCCAAAGAACGAATTGTTGTTCGTACCTGATAACGCGTAGCGCACCTCATCAAGAATTTGAATCGCACGCTCAGAAGTTTTCTCTCCGGCAGTGACTTGATCCCACTGGAAATCAAACAAGCTAGTCTGATATGTCGATAGTTCAGTAATATAGTAAGTTTGAGAGCCATTGAGCTTAAAGTACACGCCAATATTGGCCTTGTTTAAATCAACCGTTACTTTTTTGGTTCCTGGATCTCTTTTCCATTGATAGTAGTATGGCTCGCTGCCTTCGATACCAATTAAACGAACACGCATGAAGTCATAATTCACAACATCAGTTGTGGTTTCACAACTCGCGACGTCAAGAGCCATTGATTGGTCACTTTCCAATTGTTGGATAGTGGTACAACTCGCAAGTGAAGTGAATTCACCATTTGGACTCAACCCTTCAAGTTGAGCTCGCGCACCAATAAATGGTGTCACCACTTTTATAGTTGGCAGATCAAAGCTACTTCTAAAATATACTTCTCTTGGAGTGCTTTCGTTATCAGACTCATCGACGGTTTGAATGACTAACTTTTGACTACTGTTTTCTGATACCGATTTAAAGCTGTCACCCAAAATATCTCTTACAAATGGAATGTAATAGATGACATCTTCTACACGCCCATTGCTGTCTAACAGCGTTTCGTGCGGAATTTTTGCGATGTAATCGTCATCTGATGCGGTTGTATCAATAACTTGCTGAAGTGAGTAGTTGTTATCGTTATTTTGGCTGACATAATACTTGACGACGAGCTTAAGTTTATTGGCGTTGGAGCCTAAAACCGTATCGGTATTTACGTCCGATACTTTCACACGAACATAAGGGATTTTATTCTCTTTCAACAAGTTAGCGTTGAAGTTACTAAAATCCACCCCTTTTAATGAATTCTGAATCCCTATACTTGCGTACGCATAGTCAATCTTCAAGAAATCGCGGCTCGCTTGAACATTGTCTGGGGTATACGTATCTTGAGAATAGATACCATCGTAAGTGGTTCGTTCACCATCTAAACCGACATTTACGTACGTCATTGACGCACCTTCAGGATAAGTAATCGTTTGTGCTGGCGCTTGATCGTCACGACTTACTGCATGCTGACTGGTGCCCGTGTTACCTTTGCTATCCTTCGCTCGAACCTCAAAGACCGTCGTAGATAGGAATTCATCAGTTGGGTAAGCCTTACTAAACTCACAAGCATTTCCAGACTCTACAGTGACAGGAGAACATGTGACGTCCTCATGTAAGCCATCTTTAAATGAAATACTGACCGAACTGATCTCTTGCGAGCTTTCTTTTACAACCCCTTTCAGAACATACTCTTTAAGTTGGTTATTAATTGCACTCGCCGATGTAATATCGATAACAGGCGCATCGTTATCCCACTCAAAATCGATATGAAGACCCGAATGGCTGCCTGGAATTAACTCATTACCCAGTACATCCGCTGTATATAAGACTAATCGTGCTGCTGTTACGTTTGAGAGCCCTGTGGCAGGGTTCATATCCACACTATCGATCTCTTTGGTATTAATGTTAACTTTAACGTTGGTTTCTCGAAGGCCAACTTCAAAATCATCAAATTCAACCGAACAGAATGTGCTTCCAAAATCTTGTATGTCGTTACATTGAAATTCACCAGACCAAGAGCCATTAATCTGATACTGAATAAAGGCGGATACGTCTTCTACACCGATAGCATCAACAATCTTTAGATCAACTTTGTCAGTGCCAGCGAGCACATCACTGTCCGTACGAGTAACTATTGGCGCATCTGTATCAATATCCGTACCATCTCGCGGCGGAATGACGCCATCAGTACTGCCATATGTACCTAAGTCATTAAGCTTCTTACTAAAGTCGACATAGTCTGCGGCATCAGTACCAGAGATATTGACACTTGGATCGTTTACCACGATCAGAACATGCTGAGATAAATCACGTGTATAAATGTCGCTATTTATCTTTTTCTGTCCAAAGCTGAGGGGAGTCACTGCTCCTGAAGTCTGGCTCACTTCAAGACCATCAAGAACACCATCTGCAATAACATCCCGATATTGGATGTCAGCGAAATGCATTGAAGTGTAGACGTTATCGCTGTTGCCGTATTTTTTTATAAGATCGTAAGAGTAAGACGAGTATGCAGTTAATAAAGCGCCGTATTGATGCCCAGCACTAGCAAAACTGCTTTGCCCACCTTTGGTTATATCAATAGGTTTGGTCTCATTTACGTCAAACCCATACATGCTATTGATACTATCCAAAGCGGTTGAAAAGGCACTCTCATCTGTGGATCCTTGAGAAATTTTGTACTTTGCCAAGCCTGCTGCCAAGTTCGACAGCGGAGTAAGCATTAACTTTTGCTCACTCCCCTCTTTAAAGTTCACAACACCTTCAAATTTAAGTGTCTTCGCATTGCTCACTGATACCGTTTCATTTGTAAACGGGTCGGTATAACTCCCCTCTTTTGCAACAACAAAAAGAGGCATTGAAGACGATTCAAACTCTAGCAGATAGTTTCCGAACGCATCAGACGTCGTGTTAGCCAACTTCCGGCCTAAGTTTCCATTTTTGAACTCGAAAACCTCAATCTTTGCGCCATTTACAGGGGCGTCAAAAACCATACCGGAAATGCTTCCTTTGCTTCTAGCTGGAGGTGTGTTGTCTCCTCCATCACCACCACCACATGCACTCAATAAAAGAGATGTAAGCGTAAGACCTAATGTTAATTTCAGCGTATTTTTAGCGAACATAGTAATTTGGCAAAATATATTTTGCCGAGATTATATTATTGTAAAATATTTTCTCAACGTGACAATAACACCATTTAAAAAGCCAAAAACACCAGGCCAACCGTCACTTTTACTAAATTATTAAATTAAAATCATCACCTATAATTATTCACTTAGTTAAAACGGAGGAATTAGCCAGACTTTAATGCTAGGTTTTGTTTAAAATATTATACTCTACGCACAACTGTCAGCCTTGATAAAGCACCAAAACTAATGACCATTTTAATAATAAAAAGGAGTGTGCGAACTCCTACCGCAACCCTTCTCACCATTGCCTTACTCATTTTTATTAGCGTGTCGCTTTCTCACCACATCCTCACTCCCATGGATAGACTGCCTACCGTTAAGCCTTTGGAGTTCAAGAATGAGGGAGTTCAAGCACCTTTTGAGGGGGGGACTCTTAGACAAAAAATCACCATAGGTGTGGTTGAGTACTCGTTTGTCGCTTCATTGTTAAAATCAGGGATAAGTCAAAAAGAGATTAATTTGCTATTGGCCCTTATTAAAAGTAACTTTAATATTATTGATTCAGTTAAGAGAGATGACCATTTTATCTTAAGAACTAAGTTAAATAGTAGAAATGAAACCTATATTAGTTCTTTTTACTATTTAGGTAGTAAAACCGATTTATTTATTATCAATGATGGGCAAGGCAACATATTTGATGAGCATGGCGTGTCAATAAAAAATAAACTCCGATTTTCAGATCCCTTTGATAAAAGCTACAGAGTAAGCTCTGGCTATGACTTAAAACGAACACACCCAGTAACCAATATAACGACTCCACACTTAGGCACTGACTATGCAACACCAGTAGGCACAACGATTCGTAGTATTGCTGATGGCATCGTTTTAAAGTCTCGTTACAACCGTTTTGCGGGCAACTACATTAATATCCGCCACACAAATGGCTCTGTATCACGCTACCTACACTTATCTCAACGCCACGTCCACGTTGGCGAGAAGATCAGCCGAGGACAAGTGATAGGAAAAACGGGTAACACAGGAAGAACAACAGGGCCGCATTTACACCTTGAACTGCACATTAATGGTATTCCGGTTGATTACGAGCGATACATTCAAAAGCACCCAAACACTGACGTTAATATAGAAATGCTGATTGCAGCGAGAAAAGAAAAAGCAGAATTAACAGCGGAATGGCAACGGTATAGGCAGTCAAATCGGCAATAAAATACTTCGGTTCGATCTTTCTTCATTTATCTGAAGCGAGTCCTCGTAACCCTCTGAGCGCTTCAAGTCCTGTCGCCACTTTCCAAGTTCAGGACAAAAAAGAGCCGCTATATGCGGCTCTTAATGATGCAAATCTTTGTTTGCAGCCCATGAGTTAATATTTTTGTGGGCACAACTGAATGCAGCAAACTTGCTGGCACGTAACACGCTTAGACTTCAGAAAAAGCTATCGTCCTCCAGCAAGAGCTTTAATGGTTCAGCATCCAACTGCTGTTGATCGCCTCTCCCTGCTCATCAAGTTTATGAATAATATAGTCGATAAACACTTTTACTTTCGCGGGCACAAACTTACGACTTGGATAGTATATATAGACACCTTGACCATCGGTTCTTTGAGGTTCAGAAACCAACATCAGTTTACCTTGCTGTACTAAGTCTCGAGCAAGATATTGGGGCATCAGTGCAATCCCTGCTCCTAAACTCGCTAAAGAGGCCATCGCATAACCATTGTCTACTGTCACTTGATGTGTAGGACTAAATTCTACTAATTGCCCATCTAAAGGCATCGTCAAGGTAAGTAAGCGCCCCGATTGTTTATAGCGGTACATTATCCATTTGTGCTGGTTAAGCGCTTCAACACTCTGAGGCCGACCAAACTTCTTTATGTACTCCGGACTGGCAAACATACCCATATCAATAGGACATAATCGCCTCGCAATCAGGTTGCTGTCATTTAGTCTCCCGCTTCGAATAGCAACGTCCATCCCACTCTCCAATATACTGGTGTATTCATCAGAAAAGCTAAGATCCAACTTCACTTCAGGGTAACGTTCGCAAAACTCTGGAATCAGCGGAGTTATATAGTTTTGCCCGAACGATAAAGGAAGGCTGACACGAAGTGTACCAAACGGAGATGCAATACTTTGATGAAGCTGCTCTTCACTACTTTTGAGCAAGTTGATCACTTCTCTTGCCGTCTCAAGGTAGTTAAACCCCGCTTCAGTGAGCTGGAGTTGACGTGTTGTACGGTGAACTAAACGAACACCCAAATCCTGTTCTAGGCGAGCAATCGCTTTACTAACAGTAGAAGGCGACTGCCCTAATTGATTCGCGACTGCTGTAAAGTTCCCTAAGTCCACAACAGATACAAACAACTTTATTAATGACAGCTTATCCATAACGCTCACAATTAATGAAAAATAATCACATCTAATATGACAGAAAAAGTATTTTTGTGTCATGCAAACTTTTCTAGTATTTCGGAAAAGCATACCTAGCTATGGATATTTCTACTGACCTCAGAGACGACAAATAAAGCCAACACCATTAACTCTACACTAAGAATGCTCGGGCTTACGGCATTTTCTCCAACCTTTAATTCCATTGCATCTCATTAAATGCAATGAAACATACTGAACCTGCTCTAACACGGTAAGAGGTTTTAATGACAAGAATTCAACTTAAACGCGAAGTGATCTGTTTTGCTGGCGATTCTGGAGATGGTATCCAATTACTTGGAGAACGCTTTTCAGACAACTCGTCGAAACAAGGAAACGATGTCATGACGTTACCTGATTATCCAGCTGAGATACGGGCTCCGGCAGGAACCACATCTGGAGTATCGGCTTTTCAGATGCAATTTGCCTCAACAGAGATTTATACTCCTGGCGACGATTTTTCAGTCTTAATCGCTCTGAATGCCGCTGCATTAAAAACCAAAATCTCACAACTCGTTGAAGGCGGTTTGGTGCTTATTGATCTCGATGGTTTTAATAAAAAAAACCTAGAGCTTGCTGGCTATGAATCTAACCCATTGAGCGATGGTAGCCTCGCAGATTATCGAGTGATTAGTGACAGTTTTACGCGTTTAACCGTTCAATCTCTTTCTGAGTTAAACATTGCGCCTAAAGTAGTGAAGCGAAGCAAAAACTTTTTTATGCTTGGTATTGTTTTATGGATTTACAGCCGTCCGCTAGAACCGACCATTGAATGGCTAAATAATAAATTCGCTGACAATCCGCAAGCGAGAGAGGCAAATACTTTAGCCATAAAGTCGGGATTCAATTATGCTGAAACAACCGAAATATTCAGCGACTGTTTTCAGGTTGCTCCCGTAGCAGATAAAGCTGGCTTGTATCGTACTGTTTCAGGGAACGAAGCATTATCGCTTGGGTTAATATGCGCAGCAGAAAAACTCCAACGCCAGCTATTTTTGGGCTCTTACCCCATAACACCCGCCTCAGATATTCTACACACACTATCAACCTATCAACACTTTGGGGTCACGACATTCCAAGCAGAAGATGAGATTGCAGCTGCTTGTTCAGCTTTAGGTGCATCTTATGCTGGCGATTTAGGAGTCACATCAACGTCTGGCCCTGGATTATGTTTGAAAGCAGAGACCATTAACCTTGCCGTGATGGCGGAGTTGCCAATGGTTGTTATCAACGTACAACGTGGAGGCCCCTCAACTGGCCTACCGACTAAAACAGAGCAATCAGACTTGCTTTTGTCTTTGTATGGTAGAAATGGGGATTCACCACTCCCAGTGTTGGCTCCTGCCTCTCCTGCAGACTGCTTTGATATGGCAATCGAGGCCTGTCGAATTGCCACTACATTTATGACGCCAGTGATCTTATTGAGTGACGGCTACTTAGCAAACGGCTCCGAATCTTGGCTCGTGCCCAACCCTGATGAGATTAAGCTCACTGCCGAGGCAACAAAAGCAAAAATAAGCCCGTTTTATCCCTATGCCCGTGATGACGTGTATTACAGCAGAGAGTGGGTCACGCCTGGTACAAAAGAGAAAATGCACCGCATTGGAGGATTGGAAAAGCAAGCGATTACTGGCAACCCTTCTCATGATCCTGAAAACCACCAGTGCATGACTGATGAAAGAGCAAAAAAAGTAAATAACATCTGCCATTTCATCCCTAAACAAACGCTAACAGGCAGTACTCAAGACTCACTGCTAGTACTAAGTTGGGGAGGCACGCAAGGTTCTGTGTCGACCGCAATTGAGCATCTGAGAAAGCAAGGCGCATCGGTTGCCCACGCCCATATTAAGTATCTAAACCCGTTTCCAATCAATTTGGAAGAGATCATTAGCCAATTCAAACATGTGCTTGTTTTTGAGTTGAATAACCAGCAACTCGTTAAAGTGATTCGCTCACAATATGCCATTTCTGCCCGCTCCGTAACCCAAGTTAAGGGGTTACCATTCAAAGTTCACGAGGTCATTGAGTCTATTAACCACCACCTGAAGGATATTAAAAATGACGACTAAGGTACTCAACCGCAAAGATTTCGCATCTGATGTTGAAGTCAAATGGTGTCGAGGCTGTGGTGATTTTAACGTATTAAAAACGATGCAATCCGTTCTAGCACGATTAGTTCGAACTAAAGAGAACACCGTATTCATCTCAGGGATCGGCTGCTCATCTCGTTTTCCTTATTATCTCGATACTTATGGATTTCATACGATTCACGGCCGTGCCCCTGCCATCGCTACTGGTGTAAAAGCTAGCAATCCAGAGTTAGATGTTTGGGTTGTAACTGGCGATGGTGACGCACTGAGTATTGGCGGTAATCACTTTATTCACGCGATTCGACGCAACCAAGACATTAAAATTTTGCTTTTTAATAATGCTGTCTATGGACTGACCAAAGGCCAATTTTCCCCGACAAGCGAACAGGGCTTCATTTCTAAGTCGAGTCCTGAAGGTTCTCCCGATCAAGCGCTTAAACCTCTGGCATTAGCAGCCTCCGCAGGTGCTACGTTCATAGCACGAACATCAGACAATGATCCTACACACATGACGATGGTGTTAGAGGCTGCTGCCGCGCATTCGGGCACTGCAGTGGTTGAAATCCTACAAAACTGCGTCATTTTTAACGATAAAGTGCACGAACCTTACAACGGCCCAGCTAATAGAAGCGAACATCTACTTTATCTCTCAGATAATGAACCGTTATTGTTTGGTAAAACACACTCAAAAGCGTTGTTCAATAAAGGGTTTGGCTTCCAGATTGTCGAATCAGAGACCCCGAACCTTTTGCTCCACTCCAGTCAATGCGAGGAGTCATACTATGCTTATGCGCTTGCTAACTTGAGCTATCCAGACTTTCCCGTACCCGTGGGCGTTTTTCGTTCAGTGACTCGACCTACTTTTGATCAGGTCATTCGACATCAAAAACACCAAGCAACTCTAAAATATGGTCAAGGCGACTTAACCGAATTACTCAAACAAAACAGTTATGAGCGTCTCTGCTAACAATTGAAAGAGCCAACTATTGAGGTAACCTTTCCTGCAAAGATGAAACTAAAAAGTTTCCGATTCTAGTTGGCGACTTGCTGAATGATGAGTTGATAAGGAAGTGTGATGGTTGCAGATATCCATCACACTAAAAAGAGGCTCTATAATGAGCCTCTTCTGTTTTTTAAAATAGTGACATCGTCACTCTACTGAATGGTTTCTATCGTATTCAGCGCTTGCCTTTTTCAGCCCTTCTAAATCGTCTGAACATAACAGCCTCTTCAGGCTGTCGATTTTCTTATCAGGCCAATCATATATCCTAAGGGCGAGCAGTTCGTCTATCGTCTCTAGAGAAAAGCGATATTTGACATGCTTAGCTGGTGAGCCTGCAACCATGCTGTAAGGCTCAACATCTTTCGTCACCACGCTGTTTGCCGCAATGATTGCTCCTTCTCCGATAGTCACACCCGGCATTATCATGGATCGCATACCGAGCCAGGCGCCATCGCCAATGTGAGTATCTCCTTTCCCGACGTACGCTTCTTCAATAAAGTCCATAAATGGGTACAAGGAGAACCAATCAGCTCTATGTGTACTATTTCCCCCCATAACAATCACAACTTCCGCTGCAATACAGACAAAGTCACCTATATGTAACTTATCAATCTTCCATTTTGGTTCCCAATCTCGGCTGAACTCATCGCCTTGTAGATATCTTACAACGGACTCCTCAAAACCGGCGTCCCAACAATCACTGTAATAACTATGTTTACCTTTAATCGTTATATTGGGATTCGTAACAACTTCATGTAGCAAAGTCACCTTAGACCAATGCTTAGTTTTCATGAATACTCCTATAAATACTATCGAATAAAACAATGCAGATAGTATGTATCTAAATAAGCTCTAATAATTACGTAGTTCCTATTACCAATAAAATTTACTTCACCACCGAGCTAATAATATTGTAAGCAGCCTCTACTCTTTCTGCATTGGGGTAGTTTTTATTCGCTAGAATCACTATGCCTATTTTTTCAGAGGGTACATATGCGATATATGCCCCAAAGCCACCTGTTGAGCCCGTTTTGTTATACCAAACGTCACGACCGAGAGTACTGGATTCACTTGCTTGAACCGGTTTAGCGTTGAGAATTACATCGCTGGAGTTACCCTTCAATAATTGCGAAAGTGAAACGGGGTAATCATAACCTTCCCATCCTACGGCTTGTGTAAACGTGTCGGTATCAAAATACTTAGTATGAGTTCGCTCTAGCGCATTTTCTATATCAGAATTAAGTTGCGCTTGACCCATATTTGCTTCGATATATTGAAGCATATCTAAGCTTGTTGATTTAATACCATAGGCTTGTGCATCAAGAATACCTGGATTAACTCTAACGGGTTTTCCCTCAGAACTATAACCAAAAGCATAGTTGTTAAGCTGATCCTTTGGTACATCGACAAACGTATTGGTCATACCGAGCTCAGGTAGGATGACGGTTTCCATCATTTCCGTATAGTCTGACTTCATACTCAAAGCACCGATGTAGCCAAATAGACCAATACTAGGGTTTGAGTACTTCCTCTTAGTACCGGCTTCGTACTCCGGCTTCCACGTTTTGTAGTACTGCATCATTTCAGCGTCGTTCGTTACTTCGCTAGGGAATTGTAATGGTAGACCACCTGCAGTGTAGGTTGCGACATGAACTAGCTTGGTATTACCCAGAACACTATTTTCTAATTCTGGAATATAATCTTTGACCTTGTCATCCATATTCAACTTACCTTTTTCTTGGGCGTACCCAGTCAAAGTAGCGGCAAAAGTTTTACTGATAGAGCCGAGTTCAAAAATAGTGTCGTTAGTGACTAAACTCCCCTTACTTTCGTCAGCGAAACCGTAATTGTAAAAATAACGCATACCATCAATCGTTACTGCAACAGCCAACCCCGGAATGTCGTATTCGTTCATTAATCCTTTAGCACATTCATCAACTACGCTCTTTAATTGACTGCTAACCGTTGACTCCGTTTTCGCAAACGTGACGAAAGAAGTGAGCGATAAAATAGCCACCAAAGCATTGTTTAATTTCATTGAACCCTCAATTTTTAATTTTCACTTATAATTAATTTCTAGTTTATTCCAAGGCTTTTAGCTTTTTATATAAAAGTAATCCTGACTTGAAGAACTCCAATCGTTAACCCCCGATGAATAACACTGTGTCTTCAAATTTTTAGTGCGATATAAACAGGTTTAAACCTTATCACCGTTGATAGGTAGGCCGATTAGATACGAATGTAAGTAACATCCGTTTGCAAAATGTGGAAATAATGTACTCAATTACGCTTTCTCCATATCACGATAACGGTATACTAGGTAGATATACCTAATGTATACAGATCCACATCCTCACAACGCTTTAGAACCACTTTTCAACGTCTACAGAGAAAACGATGCCATTTTCACTACACTTCGAAACTGGAAAAGTCACCAGCCAACAGCTTTATTCCGAGATATACCAAGGGATATTAGAAGGCAGATTACGATCAAATGAGAGATTACCGTCGACTCGCATGTTGTCAAAAAAGTTAGGCATAGCAAGAAACACTGTCATTTCGGTGTATGAGCGACTTCAGTTCGAGGGGTGGATAGTAAAAAAGGCAGGGTCTGGCACGTACGTAAGTAATGCTCTAGAACAAACGGTGAATCAAGATAAGAGACCAATAAAACACTACCAACTAGGGGTGTTTGGCACTAACGCAGCGAAAAAGCCTGAGATCATCACACCAAAGAATCTAGACTATGACTTCACTTTAGGCGTTCCTGATCATCAGAGAATAGCAAAGCATATTTGGCGACACTCAAGACTGAGTAGGCTCAATGCATTAACTCCAGAGTTTGCACATGGTGGTGATTTGCAAGGACTAGCTTGTTTACGAGAGTCTATCTGCGAGTATGTAAGACATTCGAGAGGCGTAATCTGTGATCCTGAAGACATCATCATTACGCAAGGGTGCCAGCAGGCAATAATGACGGCTCTCCTTACATTACTCTCTCCGGGGGATCTCGTGTCGACGGAAGATCCAGGATATCCTGTTTTTCGAAATCAAGCTCGATTGCTTGGCGCGCAAATAGGCACCGTGCCGATGGACGACCAAGGCGTTGTCGTTGAATCAATCCCTTCTAATACCAAAATTATTTATACAACGCCTAGTCATCAGTTCCCTTTAGGCTTTAGCTACTCCGTCGAAAGAAAGTTAGAACTGTTGAGGTGGGCAGAAGTTAATAACGCAATCATTATCGAAGATGATTATGATGCGGAATATCACTATCTCAATACCAGTAAGCAAGCTCTCAAGTCACAAGACAAAGATGACTGCGTCATAATGATAGGCAGTTTCTCTAAAATACTATTTCCCGGCATACGCATTGGATATATGATTCCACCAAAGTCTGTAATAGAGCCAATTTCAAATATGTTATGGCACTTGGGAAGAAGTACATCTGTAGTGTCTCAAATCCTACTTGACGAATTCATGCGTGACGGTCATTTCTCTCACCATTTACTCAATATGAATAAAATCTATAGCGAAAGGTACCATAAACTCACTCAATTAATTGACAACGTAGATTGCTTACAACGTATTCCAAGCCAAGGTGGGTTACATATAGCAGCTGAAGTATCGGGGTGCGCGACAAAAATGGCGAATAAGTTTGCTTCATCCAATGTAGCGGTTTATCCATCATCGCATTTTTCTATCAACAATCATTCTAATGCCCTCTTATTTGGGTTTGGCATTATCCCTACCCCAAAAATAGAAGAAGCATTTGATATTATTCAATCAGTATTGGATTAAAGCAGATATAAAATTACCCGTTCAAAAATGTCATAAACTTAAAAAAACCATAGACTTATGAAGAGGCAATATCAAATTATCGTTTTGATAGGTATCAATTTATCGTCGTGTTATCACCAGCAGAGTCAGGGGCAACTGCGAGCTTGGAACGCTTTTCAACTCAATAAGGGTTCACTACGAATTGTGTCGCTCTAACCCGCTTGGTTTGCTTCAGCCCCAAAACTATATTTCTTCGACTGTAAACGTACTAGGTTCAAAGTAAAGCGACGTATCACGCTGACATTTTCAGCGCCACCTGCAACCCTATTACGCAAATCATCTTCTTTTAAGTTCACATCTAGTATTCAATGAACCTTATTTTTCTAATATCGAACGGATAGTAAGTTCTGCTTAACACTCTATCAATCACTATCTTTCCCTAGATGTTAAAGAAGAAAAGACTTCAAGATAATTAAGGATTTTTCATGGACTATTGATCTACATAATAAAGAGCACAATCACGACATTAATCTCCAGTGATTTACCATACCGCTTCATGATCACTTGGGATACAAATTATCGAAAAATACCAAACCATAAATTAATACACTGATAACGGCTCAAAAAAATAACGAAGTTGTAGCGCAATTATATCAACATCATTTTCATGTAAAAAATAACGAGCGCCTTGGACACCGATCTCCCAATTATCTGAGAGGTTGTAGCCAACTTCTGCACCAATATATCCATCAAAACCATCCACTTCCGTCGTTATCTTGCTGCCTTGATACGTACTTTCAATATCGGTATCCCAGAACAAGCCCCCTAAACTCAGTTTTGCGGACCATGAATTGTATTGCCAGAACTTATAACCGATGTCGAAGCCTATGCCCTTAACAAGGAGTGGTGCTATAGATGCGACACTGGTGTGATAGTCTTCTGGTGAAGTAGTCGCACTACGCAATGTTGCACTACCTTCACCCATATCTATATAACGAATAGTTCCTGACCATTGCTCAGAAAAAGTATATCCAAACCCGATAGAACGGTAGAGCCCGGTGTTGTCAGTAGAAATTACGTTATCACCTTTAACAGCATCACGCTCATCTGCATGGCTTGACCCCATTTGAACATCAACATACCAACCCGCTTGACTACTAAAACTAAACACAGCAATTAGTGCTAGAGCGCTGTTTCTTCCATAACGTTTCATGGCTCCTAACAAAATCAAAAGCATCAACACTATGCTACCCAATGATCCTGCTGAAGTATTTTCAACCTTTACATCTCTTACCAACTTAACTGTCACTATAACTTTCCCTGTGTCTTGCAGGCCTTGGCTATCTTGAATGATATATGTCAACACATCATTGCCTTCAAACCCTGAGGTAGGGGTATAGGTCACGCTCTGATCTGCATTCATGACCACCTGCCCATACTGCGCTTGGACTGAAACCAACTTCAATGTGTCGTTATCCGGATCGGTATCGTTAGCAAGGACATAAACCGTGACAGGGGTACGATCATCGGTGGTAATATTATAGTCCACCGCATTCGGATTCTGACTGTTTACCACATTCACCGTCACCTTCGCCGATCCCGTTCCACCATTACCATCCGTTACGCTATAAGTGATCAAAGCCTCCCCGTAGTACTGTGGTTGAGTGACATAACTTAGTTTATTATCAACCACACTAACACTACCAATATCTACAGAAGCGCGACTTACCTTCAGCCCATCACCATCAGCATCGGTATCATTGCTCAATACATCGAGCGTCACCGTACCATTGAGACTAACAAACGCATTGTCGTCAATCGCTTGAGGGAGTGCATTATTGTTTACACGAGCGGCAACGACGCCAGGGTCAACGACACTGCCATTAGCCAATCCGTCATCATCGTTCGGACCACCGTCTTCAATGGTAAGTTGTACACACCAGTCACCTTCAGTCAGACCCTGTGACCATGAACTGTGCCCTGGTGGCGGACAATAACCAGCCTCGCCAGCACTAGAAGAAACTGTGTTTTGAGCATCCTCAATAAAGTCTATCCACCCCTGTTCAGCGTTATACTTTCGGTACACTGCATTTGCTGGAACAGGTAAACGCTGAGGCAAAACTAATTGATAGCTTTGGCCGGGCAGCGGCAAATTAGTTACTACAAAATCAAAGATTCCCCCGATGCTCTTCATGTTGATATCTTTAGGAAGCTCCTCATCTAGCAATAAAGCTCCTCCTGTTGTGTTAGTCAGAATGGTTATTCCTTTGCGTAAACAGACACCTGGCTGCCCCTCAATGAGGAAGCGATCTTTTTCTGACACAACCTGTTGAATTACGTTACAGTCAGAAATTGCGTCAAGATAGTCAGGAATGCCATCACCATCACTATCATTATGACCTTCTTGATCATCCGGGATTAAGTCGCCATCACTATCTTCACTTCCGAGCTCCGCCAATGTTTGTACCACTTCTAAATAGACATTCCGTGTCACTGATAATGGTGGAGTGCCATTGTCAGTAACTGTCAATTGCAAATTGTAAATCGCTGAACTCAGTAATTGCGGAGAGAAAGTCAATGTTTCGCTGTACATCTGCCCCGCAATCGCTTGGTTAAGTACATCGCTATCACTACTCCATCTGAAACTGTGTATATCTGACATATTTGCATCATTAACACTGCTTGTGATTGTGACCGGTTCAACACCATTTTCAATTTGGCTCCGCTGCTCCCCCGCCTGAGATACACTTACCGAGACCTTCGGAGCCACATTCTCTTCAAAGATTGTCAAGGTGTAACGACGCTTACTACCTAGATTAAGGGTGCTGTCCAAATCAATCACTAAGGTTTCAACGCCTTCACTTTGTCCATCATTAAGTAGTTCGAACGAAAGTTTGCCTTCGGTACCACTAGTTATCACCACTTCGCCAGAGGTGAGTGTGTGGTCATCACTGTCTGTGCTTCCTGAAACCGTGTAAGGTACGACTACTGGGTAACTCGGCGAAGGGCCGTTAAGGTGTATCGTTACGCTATGGTTGGTGCCTTCCGTGGTTTGCGCATCTTTGGAGATACTTATCAGTGGATACACTGTTACCGTTTGACTAGCCTCAGCGACGTTTCCATCAGAGTCTTGAGTACGCCAATAGACCGTATTAGTTCCAGGTCGGAAGAAGGTCGTGCTGTCGACCAATGAAACAGGTAATAGCTTGCCTGTACTATCTCGGGCCACGGCAGAGCCTAATGCAACTTTAGTAAAGAGCGAACTTGCGTTCACTTCGATATCTGAAGGTGCGGTTATTGTTGGTGCGTCCAATTTCGCACTTTTAATTGTCACGATTGCTTTCGCGGTGGCCTTTCCTCCATTACCATCTTTCACACTGTATTGCACTGTCACTGTACCAATTGAGGTCGTTGCCAATTGGATTTGACTGCCCACAATCGTTGCCGTTCCAGATGTAGGTTTAACCCATTCCAGTTGTAATGTGTCTAGATCAATATCGCTGTCGTTGCTGAGTACATCCAATAAGTAGCTACCATCGTTACTCTCGGTAAAGACATAGGTATCATTAACTGCCATTGGTTCATCATTGACGTTGATTACCGTGATGCTAAACGCTGCTAGAGAAGCGCTTAACTCACCGTCAGAGACACTAATAACAATATTATTGGTGCTGCCAACATGCTCATTTTCCGGCGTACCACTTAGCAACCCAGTAGCTCTATCAAAGGTTGCCCATGATGGTTTATTGCGGATTGAAAAGCTCAAGCTACTACTATCAACATCCGATGCCTGCAGCGCAAAGCGATACGTACTGCCTTCGTTGACAGTAAGAGCAGGAGTGCCACTGATCACTGGCGCGTCATTGACATTGTTAACAACAATACTGAATCTATTGAGCATTGTGGTCGTGAGACCATCAGAAACCGAGATAACAATGCCCTGATATTTGCCAACATCACCATTATCTGGTGTACCACTGAGCGTGCCTGTTGATGCATCAAAGCTAGCCCAAGATGGCTTGTTCACGATACTGAAGGTGAAGGCTTGGCTGTCAACATCTGACACTTGTGGCGTGAACAGATAGGTGCTGTCTTCATTCACTTGTGTTGCTGGTGAGCCAGATATAACGGGTGCATCGTTAACGTTATTCACAGTAATCGAAAACGCTGACAATGAGGAAGAAATTGTGCCATCGGATACGCTAATCACGATATCTGGATAAGTCCCCACATCACTGTTACTTGGCGTGCCAGAAAGTGCTCCTGTTGTCTTGTCAAATGTAGCCCAAGGTGGCTTGTTAGCTATCAAGTAGGTCAGAGTATCCGCTGGGTCATCGTCCAATGCCGCGGGCACAAACTGATACACACTATCTTCATCAACTTGCGCCGATGGGGTACCCGTAATCACTGGCGAGTCATTAACGTTATTCACCGTGATGGTCACTAACGCCACTCCAGAGGTAAGTTCTCCGTCACTTACGCTGTAAGTGAAACTGTCCTGACCAAAGAAGTTACTGTTACCCGTATAAACCGCGTGATTGCCTGTGACGGTAACATTACCGTTGACTGGCGATGTTACAATTTGATAGCTCAAAGATGAGCCTTCTGCATCGTTACCATTTAAAGTAATGGTCAGCGGTATCTCTTCCTCTCCCGTAGCACTGATATCGGTCGCGGTTGGTGTATCGTTGACTGGATTAACCGTCAAATCGACACGAACCTCTGTCGAGTCTAGATCACCGTCGTTGACCTTGAACAAGAAGAAGTCGGAGCCATTGAAGTTCGCTTCTGGTGTATAGCGCCAACCATTATTGGTCAACTGCTCTAGCACGCCATGACTGACTTGCTCAGTGATAAGATACTGCAGAGTGTCATCATCGTTATCAATATCTGAACCAACCAGCGTGATCACCAAACTATTGTCTTCATCAAGCGTTTGTGACTGTGCTTGCGCCATTGGTGCGTCGTTGACTGGTGTTACCGTCATGGTCACTGTTGCGACGTTAGATACAGCACCTGCTAAGTCTGCCACCGTATAGGTGAAGCTGTCTTCACCGAAGTAGTTCTCATTGGGGTTGTAAACAATCGCTCCTGACGCCGTCACGTTCACACTGCCATATGCTGGCGTATCGACGACTGTGACACTAGTGAGTTCAAAACTGTCTCCAGCATCGGCATCACTATCATTGCCTAATACGTTGACTTCAAAGGAGCCTCCCTCCAGTAGTTGTGCACTGTTATCAACAGCAACGGGGGCATCATTCACTGGCGTAATATTGAGCGTGACGGTTGCTGGCACGGAGACTGCTTGACCACTATCGGTTAACGTGTAGGTAAAGCTATGTTGACCATTAACGTTCGCTGTTGGCACAATCTTTAAGGTCCCATCGGCATTGACACTGACCGTGGCAAAACTGTATCCCCCCTCTCCTTGACCAAGATCTTGTAGGGTAATACTACTCGCGGTGAATGACCCATCTTCAATATCACTGTCGTTACTTAAAACATCGAGTGTCGATGTGACATCTTCATCCAAGGTAAAACTGTCTGCCTCCGCCACTGGTGAGTCATTGACGGAACCGATATTGACGCTGACCGTGGCCGCAAGAGAAACGCCGCCTTCACTGTCTGTGATCGTGTAAGTAAAACTGTCGCTACCATTTTCATTCGCATTCGGCGTATATACAAAAGTGCCTACAGCTTGATCAATGGCGACTTGTCCTTTTTGAGGCAAACTAACTAACGCTAAATCACCCGTTGGGATGCCATCTTCAACATCCTTCGCTTGACTGCGCGCGGTGACTGCTGCGCTTGCGGTATCTTCGTCAGTGTTAATGGTCAGCGCTTTCGCGACTGGCGCATCATTTATAGCTTTGATAGTGACGGTTACTGTCGCGTCTTGTGACTCCTGTAACAAGGCATCTTTCACGGTATAGGTAAAGCTATCCGTGCCTGTCTCATTACTATTTGGCGTATAGGTAACAACGCCGTTGCTGATCGACACCTGACCTTTAATTGGTTGCGTTTTAACCGTTGCAGAAGAAGCGACCATGTCATCATTTATATCGGAATCGTTGGCTAACAGATCAAACTGTTTCGCCGTATCTTCCTCAGTCGAGAAGCTATCATCAACTGCCGTTGGCGCGACATCGTAGCGTTTAGTCACCGTATCCGTCACTGCATCAGATGCGTTGCCTGCGGCATCGGTTACCACCACGCTTACTGTCAACGTCCCCTCTTGCAAACCAGTGACGTCAATGCCCGTTACTTGCATGGTCTCCGAGGAGATTGTTTGACTAGCGCCGTCAATGGTCGTGGTACCGTCGGTCACGCGATAAGTGAACATCGCGTTCACTTCAGCTGCTGCGAAGGTAAAGCTCATCGCCTGTTCGTTGGTTTTGTTAATGCTCTCCTGATCAATGCTGATGCTATGTCCAGTCGGGATCCCCGTATCCACTGAGATCAACAACTGAGTCGCTGCGGTATTGAGGTTACCTGCAGCGTCGCTAAATTGCTCTGCTGCAACATTAATAGTTGCATCCTCAGTGCTTTCTTCTGCAGGTGTAAAGGTAGCCGTGTAACTGGTGCCACTGCCCGCAAAGTTAGAAAGAGTTCCGCCAGCAACGGTCACATCGGCTTCGGCAAAATCAGTGGCGGCTTCACTCAAGGTAAACGTGAGTGTTGCCGTTTCACCCGCTTTCAGCGCAGAACTGGAGCTAGTGATACTGACGGTTGGAAGCACAGTATCGACGCTGATGGAAAGTGGTGTTGCTGCGCTATTGCTGTTACCAGAGGCATCGGTAAATGTGCCTGTGGCAACATCAATGGTGCCGCTCGCCACACTCTCTTCCGTTGGTGTAAAGGTCGCCGTGTAGCTGCTACCACTGCCCGCAAAGTTGGACAAACTGCCGCCAGTGACGGTGACATCTGACTCAGCAAAGTCACTTGATGACTCACTTAAGGTGAACGTGACACTCGCCATTTCGCCAGAGATCAAATCGAGGTCTGAGCTGCTCAAAGAAACAGTTGGCTGCACGTTATCTAACGTAAATGTTTTGCTAGCTGCACTGGAGGTGTTGCCCGCAGCATCGCTCTGGCTAGCCGCGACCGTCAGGGTGCCGTTGTTAAACGCACTTACATCAAGCTCACTGCCGCTCAACGTCCAGTTGCCTGAGTTGTCGGCCGTCACCGTACGACTGGCATAATTGCTGTAGTCCGTGATGGTCACGGTCACGCTATTGCCTGCTTCCGCGCCGGAGCCAACAATCAGCACGTCGTTGTCTTCTGCCGCATTGACGATGCCATCAGTTTCAATCGGCGTAGTGATGGTCACAGCTGATGGTGCGGCGTTATCCAGGGTAATGCTCTGCGTGGCTGCGGTGGAAGTATTACCTGCGGTATCCGCTTGGGTTACAGACACCGTCAGGGTGCCGTTGTTAAACGCACTTACATCAAGCTCGCTGCCGCTCAACGTCCAGTTGCCTGAGTTGTCGGCCGTCACCGTACGACTGACAGAGCTGTTATTGTCCGTGATAGTCACGGTCACGCTGTTGCCTGCTTCCGTGCCGGAACCGGCAATCAGCACATCATTATCTTCCGCTGCATTGACAATACCATCGGTTTCAATCGGCGTGGTGATGGTCACTGCTGATGGGGCTGCATTGTCCAGGGTAATGCTCTGTGTGGCTGCGGTGGAGATATTACCTGCTATATCAGCTTGGGTTGCAGACACAGTCAGGGTACCATTGTTCAGGCCACTGATATCCAGCTCGCTGCCGCTCAACGTCCAGTTGCCTGAGTTGTCGGCCGTCACCGTACGACTGACAGAGCTGTTATTGTCTGTGATAGTCACGGTCACACTGTTACCTGCTTCCGCGCCGGAGCCAGCGATCAGCACATCGTTGTCTTCTGCAGCGTTGACGATACTGTCAGTCTCAATCGGCGTGGTAATGCTCACTGCGGATGGTGCTATTGTATCAATGGTGACACTTAACGCGTTGGATGCCGAGCTAACATTATCATCGCTATCTGACGCTTTAGCACTTATTGCATGTGTAATACCAGACGCCAACTCATTGGTTGTTATCTGCCAGTTTCCTCCAGTAGCAGTGCCTGTGCCAATAACCGTTACACCTCCACCGACTTGATCACTGTATAAAGTAACGATCGATCCACTCTCAGAAATCCCACTAAACGTTGGAGTAGCGTCACTGGTAATATTATCAGTATTTAATGATCCGGTATCCGAACTAGCATCTAAATCGGGTGTAGATGGCGCATTTGGCGTGGTATCGACCGTAGTAAAGTTAAATGTTGCATCATCGCTGATCCCAGAAAAGCTATTATTTGCGGTGTCAGCCACGGCACTAGATTCAATATGAATGGCGTAAGTCCGGTTTCCTATCAGATCACTGGTTGGGTTTAAGTAAACTTTATCGTTGGTAACACTGATGCGGCCAGCGCCTGGTGAAGTTGTTGTGCCATCGCTTTCGGTGGCAACATTAAATACTTCAAAATCGCGACTGTCTGTAACATTACGAATGGTAATATTGCCGCTCTTCAGCTCAATATTCTCATCAAAGGCAATCTCGATGTTGTTGCTAACAGAAACATTGGTTGCATCATCAGTGGGGGTTGAGCTCGCACTGACAAAAGTAGGCGCGATCGAGTCTGAAACCGCAGCGTCATCAATCTTGATACTTTTGATAAGATAACGAGAGTCAGCACCCGGACTTCGGGTAAACGCCATAGTCACTGTATCAACGTCCTGCCATGCAGAATCAGTAAAGTCTGTACCACGGGTCAGGGTAAACAAATCCTGTAACCCTGAGTTTGCTTCACCACCTTTTGGCAAGGTGACAGTTTCGGTCACTGTTTGAGTATTATTAGAGAAGCCAGTTAACACAAGTTGATACGTTTTATCTGAGTCTCGGGCCGACCCCTGCATAAAGGTAATTTCGTCGAAACTGAAGTTAGTACTTGATCTCTCAAAAAAGCGGAAGCCACGATTGTTGAACTCATTAATCATGGTATTTGAGAAAAAAACACCAGCTACAAACCCGAGGTCATTTAGGCCAGTAAACGGAGTGCTATCAGTGCTATTGCCGGCATCTAATACCATAGACACAGCACCTGCATTGGTAAGAGTGACCGAGGGCATACCCCCAGTGACGCCTGTCTCCACCTCACTAAAATTGGAACCTGAACCATTAGAGTAGTTAATCGTTTGCTGTGCGGCCCAGGCTTCACCGGAAAAAAACGCTGAGGACACCCATGCTGTTGTAATTGCGATCGCTACCTGACGACGTAATCTCATTTTCCTCTCCTGAAGATGACGGCCTTATCAACATAGCCGGGTTATCATAATCAACTTAAATATTTAATTTTTTTATAAGAAAGGATTAGCGAAAGTTTCAGCCAATTCTTTCTTGGTTGATTAGCTGCGCGGTGGGTATACTCCCGCAGTGGCAATTAACCAATTAATCGGCAATACCGGGCTCAAAATATTAAGTGGCTCTGAACCGCCAGTTTCAGTCACAGTTACAGTACCTCCTTCCGAGCCACCACCAGACACACTTAAGCCTTCGATCTCAGTCAAATCTGGTTGCTGAAACGTCGGTTTATAGAACCCAGGGGTAGAATTTTGCGCTATATACGAATTACTTTCGGGTACCTGCGTATTTGCAGCATTGGTAGCAACCTGCATCCTGCCTGTTACAGGTGCAGAAGTGCCAAGAGGGGTAAAAATTGCCGTATGTAAGTGTGCTGGCATTTGGGTTATATCAATAGTTACCAGTTCAGTACCCAATCTTTCTCCCTGATGATAATCCATCCCCCCAGGTCGTGTGCCTACACCAACTGGACTGCGGCCACGCAAATCAGGTAAACCAAAGGTAGTTCGGGCGTCACCTCCGTATAGAGTGCTAACTAGAGAGAAGAGTGCTGGATTATCTTCAATTGCCTGTATTTGCCCCGAGCACATTGCCCAATTTCTAATTGCAAAATTGCCGCCAAATGCGGTTAGTGTCCCAAGATACGGTTCTGTAGCCATACTGTTCTTCCTTTTAACGTATACACTTAAGTTAAAACCAACCCATAACGTAATCTTTACTCGCAGGCTGAAGCGTGCTGAAGCAATGACATCCCAGCGTCCAGCCCAGCCATTTGCGCGTAGCGATAACCCGAAAACACGCCTTGCTGTGTAGCAATAACATCTATTGATATGGCGCTATCTAACGTTTTCACTTGTAACCCATGCTGTGGGCTGATCTCGAGAATGCTCCCCGCCTCAACACCGACTAAAGAAGTCTCCATTGCGCTTGCTTGCAAAACATTGGCGACACCATTTGGCAAGCTCAACATCGCACCACCGAAGTTATGATTGCCTGCTCGCACTAAATTGACGATTTCGCGACTCGTTTGCACGTTCCAACGAATGTGCAGATCATGTTGGTTTACTGCTCGTGCCACTTCGTTGAGGTTTGATACTTGCTCACGCCAAACCAGCCCTTTCTTTTGTTGCGCGATGAGGAAGTCATACATCAGCTTAGCCGTCATTTGTGACGCTTTTTGCTGAGCACTGGTTAAGGTCTCAAACGGGTGAAATGGTACCTCTAACTCCATTCCTATAGCGCCAGAATCAGCCGATGCCTCAAGACGATGCAGGGTGAGGCTAAAGGTGTCTAAACCGTCTCTTAATTGCCAATAGAGAGGCATCGGGCCTCGATACTCGGGCAGCTTTCCCGGATGAATGTTGTACAAGTTTCCGTTGAAAAACTGACACAGCGAGGAATGAACTATGTGCCTGAACAAATAGATGACGCCATCCGTGACTCGCCAAGCATCGAGTTGCGCTATCAAAGCACTGCTGTCATTGGCGGTATACTGAGCAATATGAATCGATTGAGCGCTCAGATAGCTCTGTAGCTGCTGTAAGTCAGGATTTAGTTCTCCTTCCGGTACTACCACGCCCGCCAATTTATGCTGTTGTGCCAACAACTGAATGATGGGCAAGGCGTAACAACTTCCTGTAAAAACGACGTATTTTTGCTGCATATCGAAATCATCCATGGGTGGCGACAAAACCTGGCAATCCGGTTAACTGATAATAGAAACTGACCTTACCCCCTCCCTTCGCTTCAAAGTAATGGTGTTCAACAGCTTTGGGCTTGGCATCCACATAAAAAGTCATGTCGGGTTTAGGATGGGTAATACCAGAGTCGTATTGTCCGACCATCGCATCTCCGTAAGTATCGATATGGCTGTAAATGGCCAGGATACGTTTTGCCATATCTGGCACATCTTTCGGCAGCTCAATGGTGTTGCCTTGCAGCATTTTTATTCCACCATCTAGCTCAAAAATCTCGCTTCTGAGCAACATGGCTTTATTGACGTTAAGAATTTCTCCCAGATCAATTCGATCATCTATAGCTTCCGGCTGGCAATGGTTGGAATGTGCATACTCTGCTTTTTCCCATTGTTGATTAAATTCCGTCTCCCCGATGACCATCATGGCGCGCACAGATACCTGATTGGGGATCATTTCGCCTTGAATATGTAAATATTGAACCAAATGTTTCGCGATGCTGAGGAACCCTTCCCGACTAAAGCCATGCTGCATCGCTTCAAGTATCAGGAGATCAAACGTTTGAGTTGGCGAAAATTGGGTAGCATCTTCTTCCACTAAGGCTTCAATGTAGTCTGCGATATCGAGATCCGCGATCAATTGATTGAGTGCTTTAATCGCTCCGGGGTGAATATCTACTAGTGTCACCTGAAGCTGCTCTGCGCTAATCCGATCACTTTGTTTGTAGTGAGTAAGTAAAGGCAGCAGCAACGGTGCAAAGGGGCCGCAAGCTGGATAAAGCACTTTAACCTGTGGCTTGTTGGCAAGCATTTGTTGGATAGCTTTGTTTGTACCACACGCAAAGCCTTTAATTCGGTACACATCTTTGATGGTGTGTTTACAGTTAAGTGGAGACATCACCAGCCCAGATGTGGAAATGTACTGTCGGGTCAGTTCCTCTTGAGTGAGTTTAGCCAGAGAAAGAGATTGGCAAGCGTTGCCATACATGCTCTGAAAGGCTTGCACCAGTGTTCGGTGCTCAACTTTCGTCTCCTTCAATACGAGCTCAACAGCCGCAGCGAAACTCTCTTTCAGTTGCCGTTGGCGTTCAGCCGTGCTGAGTTGGTTTTGGAGCATAGCCTCAAGTTGAGTCCGTAATGAGTACTTAAGCAGCTCATCCATTTCGGGTTCAGCAAAACCAAACTGTTGAGTTTGTTGCTGCACTTCTTCAATACCGACCGTCTCACGAGATTGAGGACGTTGCTGGTAGAATTCTATAGGTGAGCCCTTTTGCATAATTTATGAACCTCAATTGCCGCTGTAGCAGTTGTTAATGATGTAAACAAGCCTGTACTTGAGAAAAACATACGCCATAAGCTCGGCGTTATAATATCTGAGCTCACGGATCTAATTTCATAAACCGTACTGACAAAATTGGGCAGAAAAATTGAGATAAAAACAGTTCCAATTCTGGAAATTCAGAGAGTAGTAAATAGTTAGGGTAATAGGCCTTTCGATAGGATTCTTCTAAAGCAAGCGCTTGCCAATCCCCTCGATAACAAGATCGTTTGACATGTGGCAGCCACGCAGTCTCCTTGATAGAGGTAAGCGCGGCATTCAAGTGTGGTGTAATATGAAATCCTTTTAACAGGCAGAAAAAGCCAATATCCATTGTATAAAGCCAACTATTTATAATATTGAAATTAAAATTATTTTTATCGGCAGTTATTTAGAAAGCGCCGATGTTTAATTTATAGACTAGAAAAACTTAACTCGCCAGAATAGAAATTAAAAAAACACTAAAAATAAAATTGTCAATTTATATCTTTAAAATTAAAGAATTTAATTGTTAAAGTTTAATATAAACCAATATAAGTTAAAGGTGTGCAATCTTTTAAAAGATATACATTTAAAGATATTTCAAAAAACTTATTAAGAAAAACATGAATTCACAACAATAATTATCAAAATTATTAATAACAAAAACACCACTAATACAACAATGAATTGAGGTAGTTTGAAGATTAAAATGCCCATTTCATTTTCGTATATAACATTTTAACTACTAGTATTATATGTAGTGAAATAAGATAAATTTATTCACTCAACATATCCAATCGATTCAGGTTTACTGGGAAAAGCTATACGTTACAACGGAGTGAAATATGGCAAATAGGGATGGAAGAATTCCACTCAACGTATTACGACTCAAAGAACTGAGAAAGAAATTAGGACTGAGCCAAGAAAGACTGGCGGAAGAATGCTTTCAACAGGGTTTTGTCGTATCTATTGCTTCCATAAAGCGAGCAGAGTCTGGGGCGAATGTGCTGTATCGTACCGCATCCAATCTCGCGGAATACTTTTCTGTCCCCGTAGAGGACCTCTTAATAGATCGCGCCTCAGAACCATTACTTACAAATGTGTCTTCATCACCACCATATTTTTTTATTTTTGCAATCGAAGCAAAGTGTGATTTGACCGTAAAGACTCTGCAAACATTACTTTTCAGCCAAAACACTACACCCATAATACAAAACCGGACGTTTGTTCTTACTTGGTCTATACAGGAATCGGACGAATATGTTTTTGAACGAATTCGACAACTAGCCCTTCAATTACAGGTTGCTCTTTCGGCTTCGATTCGGTCTTTTATCAATGTGAAATACAAGCATCGAGTCACTGAGCTATCGGAACATCCGAATGCGATAACCCCAATCAATGAAATCCTAGTTAAAATCCCTTGGGGAGAAATAGCTGCTTGTCCTTGCTTTATCTCGTCCAATTGTGCCAGACCAATAAAACCGTTTCTAACAGGAGAGCCAGACTTCAACAACTGGCATCTTGTATCCTTACACCAAAGCTATACTGACTGTTTTGTAGGGCGTAAACTTGAACTAGAAACATTAAATAGCGGAATCAAGCGATGGCAAAAACAAGAAGCAGGCCAAACGTATTGTATTACTGGTACCGCAGGGATAGGAAAGACCAGCCTACTCAACCAGGTCATTGCGTCTTTGAATCGATCCTCGTGTTTAACCACAGAGATTCAAATCCTGAATCATGGTAGTGCTGATCTCTTGTCCCCTCAAAATATATTCACTCGGGCAATTTGTTCATTTACTCGTGAAGATACCGATGATTCTATTCGTCAGCAAACTGTCGAGTCATCAATTCCCTCTTCTTTCCACCTCTGCCTTTATTGGTTAATGGGGGTAACACTCAACGAATCAGAAAAGCAGTTGCTGAACTTAATGGAGTTCCAAACGCTGAAACAAACGATAGAGCAATCTATCCCTTTCTTAATTCAACAACGGCAGACCAGCAAACCGCATTTGGTTATTGTTGAAGATGTCCATTGGGCCGACGAAGTAATGTTGGCATTTCTTGAGACACTGCTACCTCATATCACAAAAACCAATATTTTACTCTTTCTGACGTTTAGGCAGCAAAAACGACTTAGTTCCAAACAATCTTGGTTTGCCAACGTGAATCTAATCGAACTTAGGGAGTTATCATCTGAAGAGTCTTACGAGTTAGCTTGCTCAATAACATGCCAACAGAATAAACATATCAATAACTGTATAAAGCTTGCGAAAGGCCATCCTCTATACTTGCGCCAAACACTGCTTTGCTCTCAGTTTGATAAAGACGTTCCGGAGTCATTGGAACATTTAGTTTCGATACAATTAGCTCAACTTCCAGCCCAAGATCGCCAAGCACTCTGTACTGCCTCTGTGTTGGGGCAGTGCTTTCAACTGGAGCAACTGCGTGAAATCACTCGAATTCCCGGCTACGTACCAGATAAGTTAGTCGACGCTGGCTTAGTAAAACTCAATGGCGATCAATACCTTTTCCATCATGATTTGATTTGCAATGCTGTTTTCCGTCAAATAGACAAGTCACAGTGTTCCAAAATACACATGGCCTGCGCAAAATGGTATGAGAACCGAGATCGATTCTTATATGCCGTCCATATTAATCATGCCAAGGTCGAAGGTGTATTTACTGTTCTTGAACAGACCGCCAAACATTACCTGAGTAATTATCAGTTTGAAAAAGCACTGACTCTTATTGAGTACGCTATTAAAGAGTCACCTAAAGAACAGATGGCGTATGCACTAAATATGAAAGGAAACTGCCTGTATTCGATGGGACGCATCAAAGAGAGTATTGAGGTTCTTGAGCAAGCGGTTCATCACACAGAAAATGATCCTGAACGTGTTCAATACTATTTAGACCTCATTAACCCCTACCGCTTAACCGACAACTTTGTACAAGCGATGTCGATTTTAGACCAAGCCCAAGCCCTGTGCGAAAAGCTGACGTTAAATAAATCTTTGTGTGAAATCCACTCGATGAGAGGTAATATGCTGTTCCCTACTGGGCAGCTAGACGAATGTGAGAAAGAACATTTACTTGCATTAGATTACAGTCAGCGAGCAAACTGTTTTCGCGCGAAAGCAAAATCGCTTGGCGGCCTCGGTGATTGTGCCTACGCACAAGGAAAAATGGCTCGCTCATACGAGCACTTAACCGAGTGTTTGCAACTGTGTGAAGAGCATCAGTTGCTTTCGATTGAAACTGCCAATCGCTACATGCTGGCAACAGTGATGATCTATCAACTGCAATCTGACGAAGCACTAAAACAGGCTCAGCATGCCTCGAATCTTGCCTACCTCACTGCAAACCGCCGAGCAGAAATTGTTTCCAGGCTTACGGCAGCATGGATCTTTCTCGACCGTAATGTATTGGTGCAAGCTGAAAACGAAATCTCGACCGCTCTGCAACTTTCAAAACAGCTTAATGCTCATCGATTTGTCGCTTTTCTTTTGGAGTCCAGTGCAAGATTGCACTGGTACCAGGGAAAAGAGGAGAAAGCCCTTTCGGACATCGACACGGCTCTAGAGCTTGTTCATATCAATAAGCTACACAATTTTATTGGTCCTTGGCTCGTATCTACCAAGGCACTTATTTGTGGCGATGAATCAACGGCCCTCTCCGCTTTGCGCACTGGTGAGGCTTGGCTAGAATCTACCTGTGTTGGTCATAACTATTTACGCTTTTACCAACAAGGAATCCAAGTAGCGTGGCAGTATAAGCAGCCTACGCTACTTCGAAAATATCGCGATAAGCTTGCTAACTTCACCCGAGAAGATCCGCATCCATGGGGTGATTTTTATATTGAACAAGCGAATCTGATGCTTGCCTTACTCGACCAGTCCAGCTCCGTCTCTGAGTTGTTAAACTTCAATCAGGCCGCGCGTAAGCATCAACTGAACCAGGCTCAAATAAGTGTTGATGAGCTCGACCATTGGCTCTTCACATCTACTCAACCATGAAATATTCAATAAACGAAGAAAGTCGACTAATTGCACCGTCAAATCATCTTGTTTGCTCGATTTACCTCGTCAAACACAGATATTCGAAACCATCGAATATCTGTGTTTTGGCACAGTGTCATCGCTGATTAGATTTATGCTGGTGCATGATCACTTTGCTCCACCTTAAAGTTTTCGATGCTAGGAACATGCTCAGGTAAAAGTAGAGTAACGCGTTGATTTGCTACTTCAACCCATTTACCTGAACTATTTTTATATCGATAGAATGCCACGCCTGACTTCCAATCATCATTAAGTAGGATGTTGAGCGTTACGTTGTGAAGATCTGCTCCTAGAGGAGCAATGCCTAGGTAAGGCTGGTAGCCCTGCAACGTCACCATGATATGACAATCACGCATCGTGCATTGATAGTTGAAACTGCCATTGAGATCAGACACCACATTTAACGGTGGGTTAATGGCCTGGAAGATATGTCCTTTACCCACTATTGATTTGTCTTCGCTGGCCACGAGTAGATTAACATCGAAGTTCACTCCTCCAGGTAAGCCGTTACCAATTTGATAATGAGCAGTAAAAATTGCTTGTGATTCTTTTGATTCCATTTTCATTGTGTTCTCCAACTGAATTTATTGTCGTTAGTGACCCATTCAATGTAGATAGCACGTCATTCAAGTTCAGTATCACTTTAGGCTCAGATCTACTTGACTACATAAATTATCTACGGTCACGCAGATGCCGCTCGTTCTTTTCATCAACCAGATATTATTGCTCTCTCGCTGATGCTTTTGGCGATTTGTACAGAACAACTGATACCAAACTGATATGGCGAACATATGCATGCTAGTTAATATTTAAACAACTATTCAATACATAAGCCAAATGGAAAAAATAATGGAACAAGAATGGATGCAGGGAACTAAAGAAAACCAAGTGGTAGAACAGCACCCTAACCCTCAAATACAACGCCTCGCTGTACTTAACGCGTACTCAATCTCAATCAATAATGCCAAACTGTTTATTCAGAAAATGGATAAATGCGGTTTTCCTAAAGAGCGACTACTGACACCTCTTGAAAACACGGTTTCACCGGTTCCTGGTTTGAACCAATATCAAGTCGAGTCACTCATCTTCAATACTCGCTATCAACACCAACCCTTTGTCATTGTCATGTGCGAAAGTACGCAAGAAGTTCAGCAAGCCTATCTAACAGCAACTCGATTCAGTCTCCCGATTCGTGTTCGCTCAGGAGGGCATGATCACGCAGGTGAATGCAGTGGTGACAACGTCATTTTGATTGACGTGAGCAGAATTAAGACCTTCCAATTGTGTGAAAATATTGCCACCATTGGTGCTGGCTATCGCTTCTATCAACTGACACCAAAACTTGCAGAGCATGATCGAATGATTGCGCATGGAACCTGTGCCACAGTTGGGTTGACTGGCTATATTCAAGGCGGAGGATGGGGCCCTTGGACGCGAAAATACGGCATGTGTTGTGAGCACCTAGTGAGTGCAACCGTGGTATTGGGTGATGGTACGATCACAGAAGTCTCAGCAGAGTCCAACCCCCACCTATTTTGGGCACTAAGAGGCGGCGGAGGCATGAGTTATGGCATTGTTACCGAGCTACGCGTAAAAACATTCCCTTTACCCAAAGAGATCCACCGCTTCGAACTTCAGTGGAACCTTTACAAAAAAATCAACGGTATGCTTCAGCCAATACCAACGCACCCTACCATAGATGTGCTAAAAAATTGGGAGCAGGCTATAAAAAGCCTAGATACGCCTAAACTTCTTGGCACCAACTTGCAAATTGATGCTCTGCCTGAATCATCTAACCACTGTGATCTCGAAACCATCAGCCATCACTGCACTATGTACGGTTACTGGGAAGGAACAGTGCAAGATCTTGACCAATTTATAGCCGTTCAATTTGGCGCCTGCTCCCCTGATTTAGTTCAAGTCTATGAAGCACATGGCACTGATTTTGACGGGAAGAAATACGATCACTCCCTGATGAGCACATGGGGGCGCGATTCTTTGTGTCAAAGCGGTTCTCCTTTCCCTCCAGATTATGACGCCCCAGCACCTCACAAAATCACTTCGCGATTGGTGTCAGTGCGAGGTCTTAAAGCAGAAGGCTATACTGCACTTTTGCAAAGCTTAACTTCGCCTTTGATAAAGCCAGAAAACCGCGATCAAGGGCTATTTAGTTACGTAACCTTAGGTGCGATCACTGGTGGCTTTTATCATCACTCAGACGACCTTGAAGACATATCTTTCCCCTACCGCCAGTGTCAATATACAGTCCAATACCAAACCTGGTGGAATGAAGAGATAAAGCAAAAACTAGAACTACAAAATAACCCAGTACTTGTTGATGTAAACAGAGCCATGGACTGGATTGATAAAGCCAGAGAAGCTGATATACCGGGAACCTATGGTGCCTTTATCAGCTTTAAAGATCCGGCAATTCCGACAAGCGTTTATTTTGATCGAAGCTACCTCGACTTAATCGGTATAAAAGAGAAATACGCTAAGGATAAGTTTAATCATCTTAGAACTAATAAGACCATCATTTAACATCAATATGCATCTTAAGAAGCATATATTAACAGACCGTCATTTGGCCGTTCTATCACGTATAGAAATTAAAAAGAGGAAAAATTATGACAACTAAGGGTTCATTTTACGTTAAAAATAATTCCAGCGATAAAATCACCGGATATGTGAGACCTAAAGACTCTCCGGAAATGGAGGTCCGTTTCGACTTGAATACTGGCGAACAATCTGAATCTGCTAGTTTTGAATCCGGTGCCGCTACCCATGACTCCTGGTACTACAGTTTCAAAAAGGCAGGTGAAACCTATACTGGGGACAAATCCTGTGCATACTATGCAAAAGACGAAAATAAAGGCCCCGTCGCTGTGGAAATCTTTAATGATAATTTAAAAATATCTCCACCACTTAGCGGTTCTTGTGAGAAAACTTTATAGCCGCCCCGATTCATCACTTCGCCCGAGACTGTTAAACAACTTCTCGGGCAGTTTCATTTCTCGGTATTTGGATTGAAGACTCTCCCCATTTTCAATCATAATCTGAAATTGTTAACTTTATGTTCTCAATTTATATCACCACTGCAAGATAATCGAATCAATAAAAATCACTTTTAAAACCAACTTTAAATCTAGAGTAACCAGGATTGAAAAAATAAATATATTATTGAGTTCTAAGATCAAAGAGTTTTACTTAATACATCACTTTTTATTTTAACGCTATCAACTGATACTAAACTGCTACTGACGTTTTTTGATTGAATGCTTAACTTAATAGCATGCGCTTATCTCAATGGCTAAAACCATTATTAAAGCGCAATCCTTCTATATCCACGTAATCTCTAAGCATTTGATTCAGAGAGTTTCTTGGATATGCATCATTCAAGATAAACAACGGAAAGCATGGCTATGTGTACAGATGTGAATATCAATTATGGTTGCAACAACCAAACCTTATCCGCTAGAACCATGGAGTTTGCAGTTAACCTTCAGACCGAGATTTGGTTTAGAGCCCAACAAACTTACCAAATTACGACCTTTACTTCCGACGGAAAAGCCGACCGTGTTTTCAATGGTCAGCCGCCAAAACGTCACAGTAAAGAATGTGAGTTTCGAGCAAATTGGCAGGGAGAGTTGAGCTTCATCCACTGCAACGCCATTACTCGGTATAATAACCCTCTTTTAACAGCTGATGGCATTAATGAATCTGGCCTTTCTGTTGGGTCACTGTACTTGCCCATTCTCAATCAAAATGTATCGACCTCTCACATCCCTGATGATGCCTTTGCATTAGGCAGCGGCCTGTTTGGTACTTTTATCTTGTCTACGTTTAATACTGTGGACGAGATGGTGACCTACTTCACCACCCACCCCGTTTACGTGTTTAACTCGACTATTTCAACTGGTGAAACAGAGAGTGACAACATGGCTTTGGACCAGCATTTCGTGATTCACGATGCAAATAATGACAGTGCAGTCATTGAGTTTCTTAACGGTAATATGCATATCTATCGAGCATTCAAAGAAAGCGATATGTTCAGCAAAGAGAAAAATCAGCAAGCACGCTATCAATGTACCGAATACGACTTTGATGATTATAAAGTGGTTGTGGACCACTCCTACGTTGGAGTAATGACTAACTGCCCAAATTACCATTGGCATGTCAATCACCTCTCTTATTTTTCCAATTTGCGCAACTACAACCCAGAACCGAACAATGAAGTAACCATGCAACGTCATGTCCAAGTGCCTGGCCCACTTCAATCAATCAATGGCGCTGGCTTGATGGGTCTACCCGCCGACCCAACACCGCCGTCTCGATTTGTACAAACCTATGCAATTAAGCAGTTAAGCGAACAACCAACTAACTTCGACGAAGCCTTCTCACTCGGACAAAAGCTACTTAATCGCGTTGATATACCTTTGGGCATCATGGCGAATGAGTTTGAGACATCCGATAACCCTGAAGTCTTTTTTAGTGATATCACCCAATGGAGCGTTATTAGACATAACAGTCATCAGTCACCCGCGTTCTATCTGCGTACTTACGGAGACATGACTTGGCGAGTAGCCAATGTCAAAGACTATATTGGATTAAATAGAGACTGTCAGATTTCAAACGTTTTACAGCTCATGCCAGTTACAACATCATTACCGTTTGAACAAGTCGAATCTCGACCAACTATTAAAATCGCTTAGAGTTAATTTTGAAGCGCAAACAAATGAGAAGCAAAAAAGCCAGAGTAAGAAATCAATCTCACTCTGGCTCATAGCTGCATATAGTATAGTTTTATCTGCTATAGATATAACGTATGGTTGCTTTTACACTTGTTACATTCAGTCGATTTACTCTTTACCGAACACGTTGTTCTCTTGTTCTTGAACACGGATGAATGTAGTACGCTTGGTTAGCTCTTTAAGCTTTGCTGCACCCACGTATGTACAAGTTGAGCGAACGCCGCCAAGGATGTCTTGAATAGTGCCGTGAACGCTACCACGGTATGGCAATAATACGGTTTTACCTTCGGCCGCACGGTAGCCAGCAACACCACCTGAGTGCTTCTCCATCGCGCTCTTAGAAGACATGCCGTAGAATTTCATGAACTTCTCGCCGTCTTTCTCGATAACTTCGCCGCCTGACTCTTCGTGGCCCGCTAACATGCCGCCTAGCATAACAAAGTCCGCACCGCCGCCGAATGCTTTGGATACATCACCTGCGCATGAGCAACCACCGTCAGCGATGATCATGCCACCAAGGCCGTGCGCTGCATCGCCACACTCGATGATTGCAGAAAGCTGCGGGTAACCAACACCCGTTTTTACACGAGTTGTACAAACTGAGCCAGGGCCAATGCCTACTTTCACGATGTCTGCACCAGCGAGGATCAACTCTTCACACATATCACCAGTAACCACGTTACCCGCAGAAATCACCTTGTCTGGGAACTCTGCTCGCACGCGTTCAACATACTCGACTAAATGCTCTGAGTAACCATTTGCAATATCGATACAGATGAAAATAAATTCATCTGAAAGCGCCATAATATCTTTGGTTTTTTGGAAGTCTGCGTCAGATGTTCCCGTAGACACCATTACGTTATTCAGGGTTGCTTTATCAGCTGATTTAGCAAACTCAGCCCAATCTTCTACCGTGTAATGTTTGTGAACAGCAGTCATTACACCATGCTCAGCTAGCGCTTTAGCCATTGCAAAGCTACCAACCGAATCCATGTTTGCTGCGATTACAGGCACACCAGACCATTGACGACCACTATGCTTGAATGTAAAATCGCGGGTTAAATTTACTTGAGAACGGCTCTTAAGGGTAGAACGTTTCGGGCGAAACAGTACATCTTTAAAACCTAACTTAAGTTCTTGTTCGATACGCATTGTGTAATTCCTTGATTCATATGTATATGTGTCATTTCAGAGTGCGTAGTGATTTCGTTGGCAGACGAGTTCACTGTTCTTCGGACACAAAAAAACCGGAGCGTTGGCAGACGAGTTCACTGTTCTTCGGACACAAAAAAACCGGAGCGTTGGCAGACGCTCCGGTTTTCAGCATTATAGGCTGTGATTTATTTCCTACAAGTCTGATATTTGAATTTTTTTTGTGATACCATCTGGATAATCGCATATCAAAAACACTCCTCAAGTCGTTATTTTTTCTCATTATTTATAATTATCAACAACTTAAGAAAACGTTTAAGTTAACCTATTGCGCAAACCTTTGCGTCATACCTTTAAAATGAAAACGCATCACCTCTCAAATCTGCCTAAAACTCAATCACCTAATACTAAGATGTGCTGCTAATTCGGAAAAAGTACTCCAAAAAAATCGATCATTTTTTCGTAGTGATGGGCGAGATCTAGCTACGTCCTATCGATTTGTTGAGTAATAGCGGTACGAAGTGTGCCTATAACATCACTTGCCAAAAGACCAACTTGACCATGCTGACTCACGTTTATATCGGCAGCATGACTGTGGAGTACCACACCTAAACGTGCCGCGATGGAAATGGGTAACCCTTTAGCTAGCAATGCACCAATAACACCTGATAGCACATCTCCCATTCCGCCCGTCGCCATTCCTGCGTTGCCCGCTAGGCAGACGTACATTCTCGTTCCATCGTAAATAAGCGTTCCCGCACCTTTTAAAACCACCACACCGCCATAACGCTCTTGCAGCTGTCTTGCAGCAGAATATCGGTCACTTTCTATTTGTTGAGTGGTCACATTTAATAGTCGAGCTGCCTCTCCAGGATGCGGCGTGATCACTCGCTGGTTGTCGCACACCAAAGTGCCATCACATCGTTGGCTTAGCATCGCTAGAATATTGAGCCCATCAGCATCAACAACTTTAGGTTTCTGTTCTTGAGCCAGATATTGATAGGCTTGATAAGCCCACTCATCATCACCAAAACCTGGACCAAACACCAATACTTCAGCCCAGCGAATGCGTTTGGTTAAGTCGTTCTCAGTATCCCTGAGTAAGTCGGCGGTGATGCTTTGGCTCATTACTTCTGGGCAGCCAATCTGTAGTGGAATAAGGCTACTCGGGTGAGTAATTGCGGCAGTTAAACCCACTCCGGTTCTAACCGCTGCGGAGGAACATAAACGAATCGCTCCTGACATACCTTGGTTACCACCGACACAAAGTAGTTTGCCATTGTCACCTTTGTGTGCTGTAGGGTTTGGCTTGGGCATTAACCTTGACACAACCTGATGATCAATACCTAGTGCACTTTCTACTTCGATAGAATCAAACTCAATATTTACACCCAATCCACAAAAGTGGAGTTCACCAACTCGATCTCTCGCTTGTCCGGTGCACAAGCCTTGCTTAACACCAATGAAGGTTACAGTATGCTCAGCATGAATGGCATCGCCTAAAATAGCACCTGTATTTGCACACAACCCGGAAGGAATATCGACTGCAATCACTGGGGTGTGAATTTGATTGATTTGCTCAATGTAGCGACGGTACTCCGAACGAACCTCACCACTTAAACCAGTGCCTAACATGGAATCAATGATCACATCGGCTTCTAGCAATGCGGTATTCCACTCATCCCAATCATTGTTAACACCATCGATGGACTGCCAATCTTGATATGCGCGTAAAGCATCACCTTTGAGCGCAGTCACATCACCAAGTTGGAAAACCTGTACATTGAGTTGCGCTTGTTTAGCAAGCGAGGCAAATACGTATCCGTCACCACCATTATTCCCTTTGCCACAAATGACTAAGATATTTTTTGATTTGGGATATAAGTGTAAAAAACGCTCATACACAGCCATACCTGCGCGTTGCATTAGGCTATACATAGAAACACCAGCCATTTGCGCTGCCAGCGTTTCACCGTTTTTTACTTGTTCTGCGGTGTAGAGTTTTAGGGCGAGATTAAAGTCCATCTTCACGTTCTGCGCATTAGGAAACACAATTATAAGTATACAAAAAAGCCAAGGCGAACCTTGGCTTTTGAGAAAGTTTTTTATCGCTACTGACTCTGAGACATCAATGCTTCAGCCGTCGCGTCTTGTATAGATAAAAACAACGAATTGATTTTCCCAGTCGGGGTACGCATGGGGTTCAGCGTAACGTTCTGGTACATAAACTCCGCTTGCTGAGTAACAGGACGTACGTTACGGCAGCGGAACAAGTAAGGACGCTGGCGCCACGTAATAAAGCTGCGACAACCTAAATCATACACTGGCTTTGTTTTTAACTTAAACCATTCCTGCGGGATTTCAGGGAAAATATCAAAGATAGAACGACCAATTGCATCATGAGATTGCAAACCACTGTGATGAGTCATAAACCCATTCCACACTTGCACATTATAATCTCGGTCAATGACGACGAGCCCCATGTCGACGTTTTGTACCATGTCGACCATCCAATGGAATTGTTCAAACTCTGCTGGCATATTCAACATTAGAACTCCTCCATTAGATATGACAGTTTGTTATCGAGCAGCGGCAAAGATTCATCGACGAACATAAACAATAAATCACAACGGATTGACGTTCCCTCAATGTTGTAGCTCACCTCGAATGTCATGGTGCGGCTGAATGCGCCCGTCGTAGACTCAATGATCGAATCAATTGATATATGCTGACCAAGAAGCACTGGAGGGCTTTGGAAGAATCGCACTTCAGATTGTTCGCCTAAGCCATTTAAGAATGACCCCACCAAGATATTGGAAATATCCATGAGCAGCTCAAGCTCTTCCAGTTCGTCGCTGTCTGCCGGCACTTTCATCAACTTCTTGAGATCCGAGACGCTCGAATCGCTCAAAATCACCAGAGCTTCACCCGCAATACCTTCGCCACAAAAGCCCTGACAAACGCCCGATACGTTGTCATGCGACGCTAAGTCACGGAGAGCCATGTGTAGTTCACTCACTTCGAAGATATTAACGTTCGGAAGCGGTAACTGCACAAACACATCAAAGTGACGCGCCAATGCATCTGCGGCTCGACCAATAGAGACGTTCGCCACTTCCATGTAAATATCGCGACGACGTAAAATCGGTAACTCAATAGAAACAGGCGTGATAATTTGAGGACGAGGCTCTGGCTCAACCAACTCTTTAAGCGCATTCTTGAGTTCATCTTTGGCGATCGGTTTTTGAATAAACGCTTTTGCACCCAGTGCGAACACACGTTCTTTCGCTTTAGGTTGGATATCCCCCGACACCACAACCACGGGAGTTTTATTCCCTAACCGCTGCATGTTTTCTAGTGTTTCAAAGCCATCCATTTCTGGCATGGTCAAATCAAGAAACATCAATTTAAACTCATTCTTTTCGAGTTCTTCTAGCGCATTTTTTCCGTGGATAGCAAACGTAATATCGGCATTCAATGTGGCTGGTAGTGATCTCGCCATCTGTTTGCGTGCTAACGCTGAATCATCACAGATGAGTACGGGAAAAGACATTCAATCACCTTTTTATATTCCACAATCTGCGCCGGAGTCTAACAGATTGTTACAGCATGTAATACGAGAAAACTGACGAGTTTTTATTTCTTTTTTATTCAATAAGCATACGCAATATGAATAGATGAGTGAACAAAATGGCGAAAAAGCAAACATCCCATTCGCTGTTTAGTGACATGAAACAAACATGGATAAAACGCCTCCATTAAAAATAAGCACAAAGTTGCATTTTAAATTAAAAATCCGTTTTTACTCCCACTCTATCTGCTCAGTATGAGTACTGGGTAAATCGGTATCGCGTAGCAATAAAAAAGCACCCTTTCATAGGGTGCCTTGAATAATGTATTCATCAATAAAGTGTCACTTCTATGGCACACCGTGACCTTTAGAAGCCACCCATACGCGATACCATTGTTCACGAGTCAATTCGATATTCAGCGCATTTACTGCCGTTTGCACACGCTCAATCTTACCAGAGCCAATGATTGGAATTGGGTTAGATGGCAAACGGCGTACCCAAGCGTAAATCACTTGGTCAATGCTAGTCGCGCCCACTTCTTCTCGAATCGCTTCTAATTCGTTGCGAACACGAACGGCTTGCTCACTGTCACCACTGAAGATTGAGCCACCACCGAGGCAAGACCAAGCCATTGGGCGCGTACGCAGCATTTGCATTTGATCAAGCGTTCCATCATGTGCAACTTCAAAATTAAGCGGGTTGATTTCCACTTGGTTAGTCACAAGAGGCTTACCTAAACGAGATTGCAACAGCTCAAACTGACGTGGAGTAAAGTTAGATACACCAAAGTGCTTCACTTTACCCACTTTGTGTAACTCTGAGAATGCTTCAGCCACTTCATCGGCATCCATTAACACGTCAGGGCGATGGATTAAAAGCACATCGATTTCGTCCACATTCAAACGTTCAAGCGAGTTATTCACCGATTGGTAGATGTGAGCGGAACTCGTATCATAGTGATTGATCTTACGCTCTGGTGTTTTATCTCCGCACAGGTTGATATCACACTTTGTGACGATCTGAATCTGCTCTCGCACACTCTTATCGAGAGTAAGTGCTTCACCAAACAATTTCTCACACTCGTAATTACCGTATATGTCTGCGTGATCGACCGTGGTAATGCCTAACTCAATATGTTGCTTGAGGAATGACAAACGCTCTTGAGCAGTCATGCCCCAATCAACTGCACGCCAATATCCTTGGACCAGCTCTGAGAACTCAGGGCCTTTTGGTGCAGTCACAACTTTTGCAACCATGGTTTTTCTCCTTCAATTGATCTGCATTCATCGTAGTCTTGTTTTCACATCGGCTCAACGGGTAAACTTTGGCAATTCGAACTGGAGTACGAAATATGTCTTTTGCCCAACGCCTAGCCACCTTGATCGGAGAAGAAAGCATCAGCGGATTTGCACGACGCGTTGATGTGTCTGAAGCTTTAATACGCAAATATTTAAAAGGCAGTGAACCGAGCCTAACGAAAGCAAATCAAATTGCGATGCGAGCCAACTGCTCTCTTGAATGGTTAGCGACCGGATGTGGTTATTTATATCGCCGCGCTGAAGTCGTAGATATGGATGCGTACAAACTTGCATTTCAACACGTTATGAATCAGCCGTTGCCAGATGAGGCAGAAGAACAGCACCGTAAGCTCATCGCTGGCTATCAATACCTGCGTGCGCACAAAAAATCGGATGGATTTTTAGACGAGTCTGCGATGGCGACCTTCCTATCTCTCCATAAAGAATCTAAAAACGAGTCACTTTAACATCGATAATTTCGCCATCGCTGTGCAATTCCACATTTAAAGACGGTGATGGCGACGAAAACTCGTCCGGTTTTACCCAAAATAAGCTTCGAATCGTTTCTTGCGGATAGCGGTTTATCAACAAGATAACTTCTTTATCGACAAGCTCAGAAGATTTCTTTTCCAGCGCTTCAACGACGTCATAGTGTTCTTGTCCGATAGTTATGTTGCGTAAAACTAATCCGTCTTTTCTTAAATTGAGGATTAAGTCATTGAGACTTTGCCATTGATATTCGGTCAAAAAAGAGAACTGAGCACTGTCCTTTCCCAAAACAACTTCACCATACAGATGCTGCTGATAGTACGAAAAATCGTCCAAACAAAATGTGCTGATATACGTTGAAACATCTTGCTGCTGCACGTCACAGCGATACCAGCTTCCCCTTGTCTCTATACGCTCTTTTAAATTGGAGTACGGCATTGAAGACAACGTGTCCTGCCACCAACTCGGCGTCGAAAATGCTGGAAACGTTACCGAAAAACAACATAAAGAAAACAGGACTCGAGGATAAAAGCGCATGAATTACTCTGGTTGATTAATATCGAACCCAGACATTACCGACTAGTAGAAATTGTTCAAGATAAAAATAGTGGCAGGTAGTGCGGAAAGTTGTAGAGCAGAAATTAAGAAGGCGCACATTTGCGTGCGCCTCTACCTCGTTACTCAATCGTGAGTGTGCGAATCGGAGATGTCTATTGATGCATCCCGAACATAAAACGAGGACTTACCGTAGGGTTTGAATCCATCCAAATTGTGTGTAAAACCTCACATCCCTCCTTCTGAAGCAGTCATGTTGCTTTACACCTAAAGCATGGTTCATTTTGCTCAAAAAACAAGTTTTTTATCCCAAACTATGAGAGCAATAGCACAGTCTTGGTGAATGAATGATATCGCGACACTTCGAACACTCAATAGTGAAAAGCTAAATTGCATCTTTATTGATTAGGTCTAGACTCTGCGAAGCGTATACTTTCTCGCGTCCCTTCCACCAGCAACAGGAGAACTTGTTAATGACCAAACGAGAGAGAATTGTGAAATCTGTGTTAGCGCACGTACCGAAAGATGCGATTAACCAGTTTGTCTCTCGAGGGTCCACACCATTTTCTGTTCTGATTATGGCCGCAATCGTTGGCACACTAGCTGGTTTTGTCGGCACTTACTTCGAACTTGCGGTTCATTTTGTTTCTGAAACCCGTACCGAATGGCTAAGAAGCGAAATCGGTAGCGTACTTCCTCTTTGGCTTGCTGCTGTACTGATCAGTGCTCTGCTTGCTTTTGTTGGTTACTTTCTTGTTCACCGCTTTGCTCCCGAGGCTGCGGGATCTGGCATCCCAGAAATAGAAGGCGCGATGGACAACATTCGTCCAGTGCGTTGGTGGCGAGTTCTACCTGTTAAATTCTTCGGCGGCATGGGTGCACTTGGTTCTGGTATGGTACTTGGTCGCGAAGGTCCGACAGTTCAAATGGGCGGCGCAGTTGGTCGAATGGTGACCGATATTTTCCGTGTGAAAGATGATGATACTCGTCATTCCCTACTCGCTTCAGGTGCCGCTGGTGGTTTGGCTGCCGCCTTTAATGCCCCACTCGCTGGCATTATGTTCGTTGTGGAGGAAATGCGACCTCAATTTCGCTATTCTCTGATCTCAATTCGCGCGGTGATCATCTCTGCTATTATGGCCAATATTGTGTTTCGTGCCATCAACGGGCAAGACGCTGTCATCACAATGCCGCAATATCACTCTCCAGAGCTTCAGTCCCTTTGGTTATTTTTATTGCTTGGCGCATTGTTTGGCGTATTCGGAGTGATCTTCAATAAATTGATTACCGTGGCACAAGACAGTTTTGTCGCAATTCACAAAAATGATCGTAAACGCTATTTAATCGTGGGTTCACTACTTGGTGGCATTTTTGGTCTGCTTCTCTTATACGTGCCACAGCTAACTGGCGGTGGCATCGGCCTTATTCCTGATATTACCAATGGCAACTACTCGGTATCCGTTTTAGTTCTGCTTTTCTTTGGTCGCGTCATCACGACGTTGCTATGCTTTGGCTCTGGTGCGCCGGGCGGTATCTTTGCACCGATGCTTGCTCTGGGGACCTTGTTTGGCTATGCATTCGGAGCGAGTGCTGATGTGTTGCTTCCTACGCTTGATATCGAACCTGGCGTATTTGCTATTGCGGGCATGGGGGCCCTGTTTGCTGCAACGGTACGCGCACCGATCACGGGCATTTTGTTGGTGATTGAAATGACCAATAACTACTACTTAATTCTACCACTTATCATTACTTGTTTAGGTGCCGTGATTATTGCTCAGTTGTTTGGCGGACAACCGATTTACAGCCAGTTGCTACATCGTACAATCAAAAACGATAAGTTACGTCAGCAGGATCTTCCTGAAAACCAATCGACATAATTCTCGCTTTGTTATTATTTCGCTCCAAACTATCGAAGGGTTTGGAGCGATAAACTCTACATTTTTACATCTTTTCCAAAATATTCGATACCAAACTCACAAAAACACCATTCTTTGATATTTCCTCACCACCTTTCATGAGTAAGCACTCTCTAAACTTGCTAGTATTCGCTACTCAAATAGAGCATTTCATCCAAATCATCACGTTTCGTTTCATTCAGGCAAAAATCAAATGGAGTAGATTTGAACTGGAGAAGACTTGTGCAGTTTTATAGCGTTCCGCCGTCTCAAGCCGCGTTAGCGCTAGGTATGATAGGTTTAGGACAAGCTTGGGCACTCTATGTCCCTGAAATTGGTGAACCAATACGCCCATTTTTAGCGTCACTCGGCGCGCTTTTACTCGCCCCTGTGCTGATAAAATATGCTACGAATCCACGATTATTTATGGTCGACATTCGTCACCCATTGAGCGGTAGCTTAATGGCCCCCATGAGTATGGCGTTACTGATCCTTGCAGATTATCTTGCTTCTGTAGCGCCAATCATTGCTTATCCACTCTGGTTTATGGCACTTTTGCTGCATTTTACTATGATGGTACTGTTTTTTAGCTTTCAGCTAATGAACTTCAAAATGTCGAATATTGTACCTAGCTGGTTTCTCTATCCAGTGGGACTGATCAGCAGCTCATTAGCAGGCTCCCAATTGGGTCACAACCTATTCTCTGAAACCTTAGCGATGATGTGCATTGGCATTTATTTCTTTATGTTACCGCTGGTGCTCTATCGTTTGGTGTTTTTCGGATCTCTACCGAGACGAGCCAGGCCGACCCTCGCAATTATGGCCGCACCGGTAAACTTGTCATTGGCGGCATACTTGGTGAACTTTCCCCTGCCCGATCCGATACTGACTGGCGCATTAGCAGGGATTGCTATCACAATGACGTTATTGATCTACCTGTGTTACTTCCGCTTACTTCGATTGAAGTTTCAACCTTCTATCGCGGCGGTAACCTTTCCTTCCGTGATCAGTGCCATTGCGATGCACCGCTTAACCTCCTTTTTTGCCGAATCGCATCCACATTGGCACTGGCTACACGATTTTGGCTTTTTAGAGCTCAGCATTGCGACTGTGTTGGTGGTTTGGGTATCGGCAGGTTACGTCAAAATGTATTGGCCAGAAATCGTTAAGTCGCCCTCTAAACAAGCATAAAAAACGGCCTCATCTGAGGCCGCTGTTCATCTCATCAATAAGACATCAACCCACAAACTTCGCCATGAAGTTCCCAATGTTAGTCAAACTCGATGCCGCCATTACGATAACAATCGCTGCTCCAGTTAGCGTTAAGTACATTGGGTGTTGGTAGTCACCGACAATATCTTTGCGCTTTGTCGCAACCAATACAGTGCCCAAAACGATAGGAAGAATAATGCTGTTCACTAGGCCCGCTAGCATCAAAAGAAGAATTGGCATGTCCATGGTTACCGTGCCTAGCGAGGTTAGGATAATGAAACCAACACACCACGCTTTCTCGTTTCGCGCCACAACTGGGAAAAGCGTCTTAATTAATGATATAGCCATGTAAGAGTTGCCAACCACAGACGTGATGGAAGCTACAAACAGTACTAAGCCAAAGATGAAGTAACCAAGCTGGCCAGCACCTTGACGGAAAGCATCCGCCGCAGGGTTAGCCGTATCCAGCGTTGCGCCTGTCGCGATAACGCCAAACACCGCTAAAAACAGTAGGACGCGAATAACCACCGCAATAGAGATACCCGCCCACGCTGTTGAGATGATGGAAGGCACGTTCTCTTTGCCTTTCAAGCCGATGTCTACTAGGCGTTGTGCACCCGTGTAGTAACCGCCAACTGCGCCGCCAACGATAGTCAACGTAGGCAGAAGCAAACTACCAACATCCATAGGCATCACCGCTGCACTTAGTGTCTCTCCCATCGGAGGTAAGCTCGTCATAGCCACGTATGCGATCAGAACAATCATGAACAAGCCAAGGTAGCGGGCCATTTGGTCCATTCGTTTGGAGGCGTTATGAACCACAAACAACAAACAGCCAACGACACCGGTAAACAGTGCGCCCCATGTTGTGTCCACGCCCGTTAGCACATTGATGCCTAACGCTGCGCCACTCACGTTGCCAAAGTTAAACGCCACTGCACCAAGCGCAAGGAGAATACCAACACCATAACCCATGCCGGGTGCCACTTTGTTCGCAATGTCTTGGATTCGCATGCCAGAAACGCCGACAATACGCCACAAGTTCATCACGATACCAAACGTGATAAAAATGGAAGCCATAACTGGAAATGCCATGTCGACTTTGTAGATATTTGTGAAGACTGCGGTTTGAGTCAAAAAGCCGGGACCCACAGAGGTTATCGCCATCAAAAAAGCGACACTGAGCATGGCTTTCTTTTGCCAACTGCTTTCTGTAACTGGAGCTGAAATAGAGGAGGTGCTGATAGTGCTTTGTGTAGTCATGCCGAGTCCCAAATTTGTTGTCTTTCTATTATTAGAAAATAGAAAGACAACTGACCGAGATCAGCTGAACTTAGAGAAATATCTCTTTTTAAAACAAACGATTACAAGTTGTAGCCGTTCATTGGGCGCATATATTAAGAGCAACGAATGTGACTGTCAATACACAATTGCATAATTACTATTTATTGCGACTCACTTGGCGATGATTTGGATATAAAAGATATAAAAAAGGATGGCAACTCGCCATCCTCTCTCAATTTTATTTGTCGATTTGATTAACGCAGGCCATGCAGAAATTCAGCACGGGTCGCTGGGTTGCTCTTAAAAATACCACCTAACGCTGTAGTCGTGGTTTCACTGGTAGCATCCATCACGCCGCGTGACTTCACACAGTAATGCGTCGCGTCGATAGTCACCGCTACATCGTCAGACTCAAGCAATGTTTGCAAAGCAACAAGGATTTGCTGGGTCATACGCTCTTGAACTTGAGGGCGTTGCGCAAAGAAACGAACAATACGGTTGATCTTAGACAAGCCAATGATCTTACCGCGAGGAATATAAGCAACAGCGGCTTTTCCGTCGATTGTCACAAGATGGTGTTCGCACGTACTGGTCACAGTAATGTCTTTCACGCGAACCATTTCGCTCACGTTCATCTTGTTTTCGATAACTGTGATCTTGGGGAAGTTGGAGTAATCCAAACCAGAGAAAATCTCGTCCACGTACATTTTTGCAATGCGGTGTGGCGTTTCCTCTAAGCTATCATCCGTAAGGTCGAGCTGAAGCAGACCAAGAATCTCACGCATGTGGTATTCAATCTTTTCCTTCTTCTCTTCACGGCTAACGGCATTAGGGCGCATTGGTGTTTCTAACCCGCGTTGCTCTAGCGCTTCTTTCACTAACTTTGCTGACTCGCTAAGACCTGACATTCCACTTCCTCTTTTGTAACTACCACTCTCGGTGTGAAATACAATTGCCGTGTTTTCATCCCGTAGCGTTAAAGTCGCTCAGTCCGATGTTTATAACGCCAAGGCACATAACAAGAATACACTGAGCTATTTTCTCATGCTCCGTAGGAACTTTACCCCTTTCGGATGGGTGACAAGGATACTCGGATTTTTGAATAATTACACCCATATTTTATAGGTGGACATTCTTACTCGGTCCCCTTTTATGGTAGAGTTGCCACAAAACAAAAGAACATAGGATTATCTCAATGGGCTGCTGCGACGCACCTGGCTTGATGCCAATTGAAGAAGCGATGGATAAGATGCTATCGCGAATCAAACCTATCCAAACGACACTTTCTCTTCCTCTTGCTGACGCTCTGGGTTTTGTGCTGGCTGAAGACATTTTATCGCCAATTCACGTGCCCCCTTTCGACAATTCAGCGATGGACGGTTATGCCATTCGTATTCAAGACCTAGAAGTGTCTACAGTGTTGCCTCTGGCAGGTAAATCCTTCGCAGGTCAGCCTTTTGAGGGTGAATGGCCGGCAGGCACTTGTGTTCGAATCATGACTGGCGCGAAAATTCCGGAAGGCTGTGATGCCGTTATCATGCAAGAAAATACGGAAGTGACCGACGCTGGTATTCAGTTCAACCAAACGGATGTGAAGCCGCAAAATAACATCCGCCCTACGGGTGACGACATCAAGCAAGGCGATATTGTATTGGCAAAAGGCGCGCGCCTGACACCGCGCGATATTCCAATGATTGCCTCTCTTGGTGTCAGCCATGTCACCGTCGTGCGTAAGCCAAAGGTGGCATTTTTCTCCACAGGTGATGAACTTAAACCATTGGGTGAGCCACTCAAGGCGGGTCAAATCTACGACAGTAATCGTTACGGTATTAAGCCGCTGATCGAAAACTTTGGTTGTGAAGCGATTGATCTTGGCATTATCCCTGACTGCCCAGAAACACTAAAAGCAACGTTTGAAAAAGCACAAACGCTTGCGGATGTGGTTGTAACGTCTGGCGGTGTCAGCGTTGGTGAAGCAGATTACACCAAAGACATTCTTGAAGAACTTGGCGAAATCGGTTTCTGGAAACTGGCAATCAAGCCGGGTAAACCTTTCGCATTTGGCAAGTTAAGTACTGCTTGGTTCTGTGGGCTACCAGGTAACCCTGTATCTGCGGTGCTAACAATGTACGTACTTGTTCAACCAATGTTGGCTAAATTGGCAGGCCACACTGAATGGAAAGCACCTGAGTCTATCCCTGCGACGACTAAAACCGCATTTAAGAAAGCGCCGGGACGTACAGACTACCAACGCGGTATCTATACTCTAGAAAACGGTAAATTTGTCGTTGAAACCACTGGCAACCAAAGTTCAGGAGCCTTCCGCTCAATGAGTTTGGCGAACTGCTTTGTTGTGTTGGAACGTGAGCGTGGCCGTGTGGAAGTTGGCGAAACGGTTCAAATCCAACTGTTTAACTCAACGTTATACTAGGAACGTACCGTGGATATTCTTTCCGATCAGGAGATGCTGCGCTATAACCGCCAGATCATTCTTCGTCAGTTCGATTTCGAAGGGCAAGAAGCACTCAAACAAAGCTCGGTGCTTATTTTGGGTGCTGGCGGTTTGGGTTGCGCTTCTAGCCAATACCTTGCCACGGCTGGTGTTGGCAATATTACGTTTATCGATGACGATATTGTTGAACTCTCCAATTTACAACGCCAAGTATTGCACCACGACGCCGATATTGGCCGTAAAAAGGTTGACTCCGCGGCGGATGCGTTGCGGGAACTTAATCCTCATATCGAAGTAAATACCGTTGCTAAACGCCTTGACGACATTCAGCTTCAGGCTTTGATTGAACAACACACTGTGGTGGTCGATGCTTCAGATAACGTCGACACTCGCAATCAACTCAACCGACTCTGCTTTGCAACAAAAACACCGCTTATTTCTGGTGCAGCCATTCGTATGGAAGGCCAAGTGAGTGTGTTTACGTACGACGACCCAACTCAACCGTGCTATCAGTGTTTGAGCGCGCTATTCGGCAGCAGTGCATTAAGTTGCGTTGAAGCTGGCGTCATGGCGCCTGTTGTGGGTATTGTTGGCGCTGTACAAGCGATGGAAACCATCAAGGTGATTGCAAATTACGGCCAACCCAAAAAAGGGAAGATCCTCATTCTCGATGCGTTTAGCATGTCCTGGCGGGAAATGAATTTGATGAAAATGCCGACCTGCCCTGTTTGTGGCTAAGTAACGCTGTCAGCTTATCAATGAAGATTCTCAAAAAGCTCAACGTAACGTTGAGCTTTTTCTTATTCTGAGATTCATATTTCGAACCAAATAACTTACCGATATAAAATTCATTATAAACAGTAATTTAAAAACTGGCACATTCCTTTCATTGCATATCATACAAACCAATGAGAGGGCGAATCATGAAAAGGACATCACTATTACTTGGATCTCTGTTCGCAAGCGCATACGTAAGCGCAGCGCCATTCGACACTTGTCCGAGCAAAGCATATTTATTCCAATCGACCCCAGTGCAAGTTTACGGCGTTAATCTGGTTACCGGATCAACCAAGTTACTGACCGACGATGTGGGCTTAGCATCTGGTATTAACGGCGTCGGTTTCAACTTCACTGATCGATACATCTATGGTTACGATACAACCAACTTGAAAATCGTACGTTTAGGCCAGGACTTTCAAGCAGAAACTCTCAACGTACAAGGGCTTCCTAGCCATACGTTTTTTGTCGGCGACGTGTACAACCACGTCTACTACTTGTATCGCAAAGGTAAAGGGCTATTTTCCATTGATCTGTCGCCGTTAGATACGGACCCAAATGCTACCTTAACCCTGAATAAAATCACATCAAATGCAAGCGTGAGTTTAACCGATTTTGCGTTCCACCCTGGCGACGGTGCGCTCTATGGTATCGATAATGGGTCTGGCGTATTGTATAAATTCGATACAAAAACAGGCCAAGCAACCGCGATCGGCAATACAGGGGAAACGGGTACCTTTGGTGCAGGCTACTTTGATGTAAACGGAAACTACTACGTATCGCGTAACCAGGACGGCAAAATTTATCGCGTCGACTTATCAGAAAATAATGCCGCCAATATCGCTGCGGGCATTGTTCCTGCTGTAGAGTTTGTGTCTAACGGTCCAAGTTCCAGCCAAAATGACGGTGCCCGATGCGCGAACGCTCCCGTTATTGACGAAGACGAGCCAATTGACTTTGGTGACGCACCTGACACTTACGCTACCTTGCTCTCTTCTAACGGACCACGCCACGCTGTTGATGGTATAACTTGGCTTGGCACCATTGCGCCAGATGGTGATGCCGATGGACAAGTGGCTCCGTCTGGAGATAACAAAGTTGGTACAGCAGATGAAGATGGCGTCGGCTTTGTTACCGCACTCGACCCAGGGTTAAGTTCACTAGTGAACGTAACTGCATCGACATCCGGCTACTTGTCAGCTTGGTTTGACTGGAACCGAGATGGTGACTTTGCTGACGAAGGTGAGCAAGTATTCACTGATGAGTTACTCTCTGCAGGCAGCAATACGCTTCCATTTGTCGTCTCTGAACTGGCAACCGCAGGTCCTAGCTGGAGCCGATTCCGCTTTAGCCAACAAACTGGTCTGAACTTCGATGGCGGATCAACATCAGGTGAAGTAGAAGATTACCCAATCACAATCACTGAAAACGGCGTATCCGTACAGCACTTCCCAAGTGCAGATTCCTATGCAACGGTCGCGTATGAAGACAACTGGCCTTACACCGCTGACTACGACATGAATGACGTTGTAATTAAGTTCCGTATGACTGAAACACGTATGGACGGCACGGTGGAAAATATCCAAGTTAGTGGAGATCTGGCAGCCTATGGAGCTGACTATAAAAATGGCTTTGCTATTCGTCTACCTGGCGTTTCGAAAGCGAGCATTGAAAACGGCTTAACAAAGCTAACGTTTAATGGCAAAGAACAACCGACCAACGGTCTAGAAGCGATATCAGAAGAAGCCATCTTTATTATCAGTGACGACCTCAGTCAGTATGCGCAAAGTCAATGTGCGTATTTTAGAACCCAAACGGGTTGTAATGATAACGTCGCGTTGTCTTTCACACTGACCATCTACTTTAAGGAAGGCTCCGACCGCTCAGCGCTACAGGCCATGCCTTATGACCCATTTATCTTTGCCACCCCCAATACATATCACGGCGATGGCATCACCTTTCAACCAGGTAGAAAATGGGAAGTACATTTGCCAGACCAAGCACCAACTGAGCAGTTTGATGACGCAAACCTATATGGCGTGGGCGTAGACGCAAGTGACCCGACTCGAGGCGTGTACTTCAAAACAGCGAACAATCTTCCTTGGGCATTGCTTATCGTCGAAGAGTGGAATTGGCCGCTAGAGAAAGTTGACTTAGTTGACGCTTACCCAGAGTTTGCCACCTACGCCGAGTCTAGTGGGCGAGAAGGAGCAAACTGGCATACCCAACCTAAAGCAAACAAACGTTACATTCCATAGGAGAAGCATCATGAAAAACTTAATCACAATCATCATGGGATTAGCGTTAACAGCCTGCGGTGGCGGCGGTGGCGACAAAAGCAACGATAACGCTACTCCACCTCCAGCTCAAACTACCGTTATTGTTGAAGAGCCAAGCATGCAAAATTTAGACGTACCAGATGGGTTCGATTATGACCCAAGGTTAGAAAGCTCACTTGCGGTAGATATTAGTGGTTACTCTTTACAGCGCGCACATCTGAGCATTTATAAGGAGTACCGTGAAGATGCGTCTGGAACCTACCAAGCGAAATATTCGAGCAATGTTGCTTCTGCTGCGCTGACGAGTGGGAAAGCTAACTTAGACTTCTCCACCTCGGATAGCCAAGGTAACCTGTTAATCGAAATTTGGTTCTACGATGGCTCAGAACCTCTGCAAAAAGTCGTCTCAACCGGAAATACGACATGGCGCATGTAAGATGCTCTATTGGTGAGCATTGATACTCGGGACTGGCGCAAGCCACAGGTTTTAAGACAAAATCGCATCGTTCTTTGAACATGCGATTTTTTTGTTGTAAAACAAAATGATTACTTGAAACAATAGCAATGGAGCGCAAATTGGATAATCCCAAAACCTATATGTTGATCTTCAGCGGTTTCATTGCCCTACTTGTGCTCTTGTTGCTCATTAAGCAGACGGATGAGAACACGGTTTCAGCCACCGTCATTAGCAACACTTTAACTCAGTCCCTTGATGGTCAACGTCGGTACCTCACTATTAATTCACCTGAGATAGAGCAACAACGAGTGACGGTTCCAGTGTCCGCATCTTGTCCAGTGGGCTCTATTGCGTTATTCCACCAAGCATCCCGCTCAAGTTTTGACTCATCCCTTTCATTCATTCGCTGTGAGTAAAGATACTGTGCGGACTTCCCAAATCAGAAGGATTTAACCATGCAAGCATTGATCGATGCCAAAGAACTTCATGCTTTATTAGACCAACCAAATGTAAAACTTCTAGACGCGAGTATTCGTTTTCAAATTCCTTCCGAAGGGAAAAAGATCACCAATAAGTGGATTCCAGGCTCATTGCGTTTCGATTACGACAATGACTTTTGTCTGCCAGATACCAATCTCCCTCATATGATGCCAACAGAAGAAGGATTTAATAACAGCGCTCAGAAACTTGGCCTGAACAACGAAGACCTTATTGTTGTTTATGACAACTCAGGAACACTCGCCTCTCCGCGCGCATGGTGGATGTTTAAGGCAATGGGACACGATAATGTCAAAGTGCTTAATGGTGGCCTCCCGGCTTGGATTGAGGCTGGACTGCCTGTCACGGATGTCTTGTCAGAAGCTAAGCAGCTTGGAAACTTTACCGGGAAATTAAATAAACATGCTTTTTTGGACGCAAATGCAATATTAGAGTACTCAAACAATTGCAGTGCAAACATTGTTGACGCTCGCTCACGTGCACGTTTTTTAGGCGAGGTACCAGAGCCAAGAGAAGGACTGCGTTCTGGTCATATTCCTAATTCTGTTTGCCTCCCTTTCCAAACATTATTGAGTAATGGCTTTATAAAGGCAGACTCGGAATTGAAACAAGCATTTAGTGCACTAACGTTATATAATGATAAATCAATCATTTTCAGTTGTGGCTCAGGTGTAACGGCCTGTATTTTGCTGCTAGCAGCATACCAGTTAGGTTGGCGTGATTTATCGGTCTATGACGGGTCATGGACAGAATGGGGCGCAGACCACTCATTACCCATTACTCGCTAATCTAGGAGCTATCGAAGCGGCATGGTCAGGTTAAAGAAGAACATTTGGACACTATACATGGCGCTACTTACGATAAGCGCCGTGCTGTTCGTGTTGTTTGGCCGCTACCATTATGAGTCAACCCTGAATAAGTACAAAGATAAGCAGCTCCTACAATTGGAGCTGTTTGCCTCTTCTGTCGAATCACTTCTGAAAGGACAAGAATCGTTACTTGAAGTCATTGGTCATCAGTTGGTCGAGAGAAATGACTTTACTCGTACAGCAGCAGTTCAAACTCGCCCGATGCTGGACAAACTACTCAGTATCCATCCGGCGATTATTGGGTTCGGCCTAACTAACCCCGATGGAGACTACATCGCCGTAAGCTCCAATTTGATCTTGGCAAAGCTGCATAATCTAAAACAAGATCCACTGACTCGTGATACCTTTTTGGCAGCGCTCAACTCCGACCGAATGATTATAGGTCGAACGTATTTTATGCCAGCTCAAGATTCACTTGTGATTCCGATCCGAAAAGCAATTCCAAATAAAGATGGTGTTGTACAAGCAGTGATGACAGCTGGCTTTAATATGAATTCATCTTCGGTTTTTCGTAACGACATTCATGCTAATGAGCACAATCGGGTCACATTGATCCGCAGTGATGGCTACCTTACTTTTAGCTCGTCAGAAGACACAACCCTAGAAGATTACCTAAAACCTGCCAATGATTTAGATATAAAAGCCGTTATGGCTCAAATCACAAAAGATTCAGGCTGGGATATGGCGCAACTAAAAGAGCTCACACGAGCGCTCAATATTGTTGTCGACAATTCTCGCCTGAGTGAGTTAATCACATTGAGATACCTTCCTGATTATCATCTTTGGGCCTCTTCCTCGACAGATTTGAATTTTATTAAGCGCGGATTTTACGAACAGTTTGCACTGTACTCGATTGTTTTTCTTATCGTCCAAGGTGCTTTTTACGCTTTATTTCGCTCCATTGCGAATAATGAACATAAAACAAAACTGCGTTTGCTCTATCAAGCGAACCACGATCATCTTACCGGACTGCCAAACCGAGAGTACCTACGCGCAAACATTCGACACTGGCTTTCTGGGAAAGGGAATCCTTTTTCTTTGATGTTTATCGATATTGATAATTTCAAATCAGTCAACGACACACATGGTCATGACTTTGGCGACGAAGTTCTAAAACAAATATCTATCCGCTTAAACACCTTTGTTAGCGATGGCCGATTAATCATCCGTGAAGCCAGTGACGAGTTTATTTTTCTAACGAATCGAATTGATGAAGTAAGCGTTAAAAGACTAGCGAGCGACTTAATAAAGGCACTATCAGAACCCTACGAAGTCAATGACAGTCAGTTCCTGCTCAGTTGCAGTATTGGTATTGCCTGCTATCCACACCATGGTGAAACATTAGATGAACTGCTCCTTTCAGCCGATATTGCGATGTATCAAGCGAAAAAACAACGCAACGTATACAGCCTGTTCAATCAGCAGATGCAAGCTACACACCTGCGTAAAATGAAAATTGAGCAACGCTTGAGGCTCGCGATAGATAAGCAAGCGCTTCATATGGTTTATCAACCTCAGTTAAACCTAGAAGGCGATATTTATGGTGTCGAAGCGCTTATTCGTTGGAGTGATGATGAGCTCGGCTTAGTCCCACCAAGTGAATTTATTCCCGTCGCAGAAAGCACTGGGTTGATGGTTCGTATTGGTGAACAAATCATTGAAAATAGCCTGACAGATATGGCTAAACTGACTGGTAATATTGATACATCTATCCAGATGTCTATTAACATCTCGGTCAAACAGTTTGTCCACGCCAAATTCATTACTAATCTTATGAATGCTATTGAGAAACGCGGCATCGAATGTTCAAAGATTACCCTAGAGATCACCGAAAACCTGTTTATTGAAGATCTTGAAAAGTTCGCACCAATTTGCGAGCGCTTGCATGCTCTTGGCTTTAAAATCTCGCTCGATGATTTCGGGACTGGCTACTCTTCATTAAGCATGTTGCGTACGCTACCTATTGATGAGGTGAAGATTGACAAGAGCTTTGTCGATCACATTGAGCATGACAAAAAAGCACTGAATATGGTTAAGAATATCATTTCTATCGGCAAAAACTTTGAAATGAAAGTACTGGCTGAAGGAGTAGAAACGCTGCAACAACTGAATGAGTTAAAAGCTTGCGGTTGTGATTTGATTCAGGGCTACTTCTACTCTAAACCTTTATCGCTTGAAGACTTGATCGCTTTTACGAAGCAGAACCAAAGCAAAGAAACCGTAGTTGAATAATTACGATCGCTTTGCTTAGAAGGTTTTATTTATTCATTTCTTGGTACATCACCTCCACCAACTCGCCTTTCGGATCGCCTGACAATTCCCAAGTAAAAATACCGCCTAAGTTCGCCTGTTTAGCCCAATTTGCTTTGGCTTTGATCGAGCGTTGATCTTCGTAAGAGATAAAGACTTTCTTTACAGGATGCCACAAGTAAGGCGCTTGAGATTGCTCATCATACTTGTACTCGTAGCCCTGCTCCGCTCCATAGTTCTTCACCAAATCCCAAAACATGAAATAGCCGTTCTCACCCGTACCAAACTGCGCTCCTTGCTCGGATACAAGATCTTGCGTTGGTAAGCCACCCGAGAAGTCTTTGGTGCCTTGCCAGCCACGCCCGTAAAACGCAGCGCCAATCACCAGTTTCTCACTTGGAATACCGAGCTCAATCATCTGGTTGATGAACACGTCTGCGCCCATGCCCCACCAGCTTCGCTCAGTCGCATGCAAGTTGGTAGTATGCCCGGTTTGCTGCCCCCAACCACCAAGGAAGTCATACGTCATTGCAAACATGTTAGTTAGGTACGGCTCCGCGGCTTTCCAATCGATACCTGCTGCTTTTGGACCAACGCCTACCGCTGTAGAGAGCTCGTATTCACGTTTGGTTTGATTTGTGAGTTCATCTAACTCTGCACGCATGGTTTTTACCAAATAGGTAAAGGCCTCACGCTCAGATGCTTTTTGTTCATCAGAAAGCTTGGTGTCAGGGTTCCAAGGCGACGTTGTTAAACCGCCACCACCTGGGTATTCCCAATCCAGATCAATACCATCAAAGAAATCATATTGAGCAATCAACTTAACGGCAGTTTTTGAGAATTGATCCATCGCTTGTTTGCTTTTCGCCATAGCATGGAACGGTTCGGACATTGTCCAACCACCAAAAGAAGGGAGAATTTTAAGATCAGGATGTTGTTTCTTCATTTCAGCAAGTTGAGCGAAGTGGCCTTTGTATGGCACGTTAACGGAGACATCGCCAAAGTCCTTTTCTAATGCTGCTTCTGTATCGACAATGATCGCCGTATACGGATCTTTTCCTTCACATTGTTCGGCAACCAGTTTTTGTACCGTTTCAGAAGCACCGGTATGAGGGCCGCACATACTAAGAAACGCGTAAATCACGTGCGTCAGTTTATCGGCGGGAATATCTTTCACCGTGTATGGGCTTTCTGCATTAGCGTACTGCCAATCCGCAAAGTAACCTGCTACGACTTTTTGCTCGGCGTGCGCCGCACCAGTTAGCCCCATAATCAGTGCAGCAAGAAGTGTCTTTTTCATTATGTTCTCCAGAGTAGATGTACAAATTTAAAGCTACTCCTAGAGAATATTTTTAACTTGAAAACGAAATCAGGCTGCGAGTCATTTATAACTCCTCGCAGCCTGATTACATAAGTTGCATATTATTTGTGCTAACTCTCAGATGCCGCGTTGCCGTGCATTTGCTCATCTAAGTTGAGCACCGTTAATGCGTTGCTGACGCTCGTGGCGATCACGTCTATCGCTCCGGTTCTTAATGCTCCAAGTAAGGCGAGCGGCTTGCTGTTCTCCGCTGCAATCGCGATGACTTCCGATATTGGGCGAAACTCTTCAATACCAAGGCCAATCACTCGGTCACTCATTACGGTGTTGGCAACATTACCGTGAATATCAAAGAAATCATAACCTGCAAAGTCCCCGACCACGCCTTGTTGAAGTCTCGACTGAACCACTTCATCAGGCGTAAACCAACCTAAGTCCACCATGTAGCTGTTTTCGCTCATGTCACCAATACCGACCAAAGCGACATCAGCTTTACGTGCCAAATCGAGTGTTTGTTTCACGGTTGCATTTTGCATGAAAGCCAACTTCTGTTCTCTATTTTCTGCGTAAGCAGGCGCATAGAGAGTTTCGGACGTTCCACCGTACTTTTTCGCTAACTGACGACAAATGTGATCGGCGTTATACATACCACCACGTGGGTGAATACCGCCGATACCACATACAAATTTACAGTCACGCGGCGTAATAACACCAATATGGTGAGCGACAGAAGATACGTTACGCCCTTGTCCAACGGTCACCACCATGCCGTTTTTAAGCGTGCTGGTGAGATAATTGGACACCAATCCCGACACCTGTAGTCGCTGTGCCTCTTCATTTGGCTGATCAAGAGCGACAAGCGCACGCTTAACGCCGAATCGCTCGATCAAACGTTGTTCGATCTTGGCGCTGAACACCGGATGATATTTAACGGTAATTTCAACAATGCCTTCATCACGCGCCTGCTTGAGCATTCGCCCGACCTTTGCGCGTGATATGGCAAATTTTCTCGATATCTCTTCCTGAGTCGCACCGTCTTGATAATACGCGACGGAAATCTCTGTCAACAAATCCGTGTTTTCAATGGAAATATCTTGATTAGAACTGCTCATGGTTTCTCTCGCCCTTTAAGAGGATCGATATTGTATGCAATAAGTGAACATATGCTCATTGACTTAGCATATGTTCTTTATCAATTTAAACGCTACATTTGCTCATCGCAATAACATTTTCTCACTACAATTTTTTACCCTCTGGGACAACGCTCAAGCTTTGAACAATAAAGGCAAACGTTTATTTGGGTTAACCACTAAACACACAGTAAAAAAACGTTGATGAAGTTCACTATAAGTCCATTTCAGCGATTGACTTTCAGCATAGATAGGATAAATATGGATACATCATTTACTCAGCTATCGATCAAATGTTCATAGCATTTGTTCGGTAACGAAATTTTCCGTAGTTGGCTGAGCAGATGTCTCATTAAATGCGATGAGACGGTTAGCTAACTCGCTTGCAAATGCACAAGCTGTGATAACAAAAATCACGCTTAAGCCCATTTAAATAGGATGATCGATTATGAGCAACAAGTTAGAGCAACTTCGTAAACTAACGACTGTAGTAGCAGACACTGGCGAAATTGATGCAATTAAAAAGTATCAGCCAGAAGACGCAACAACTAACCCTTCTCTTATCCTTAAAGCCGCTCAAATCGCAGAGTACGCACCTCTAATCGATGCTTCAATCGAATACGCTAAAGCACAGAGCAACGACAAAGCTCAACAAGTTCAAGACACTTGTGACATGCTTGCAGTAAACATCGGTAAAGAAATCCTAAAAACTATCCCAGGTCGTATCTCTACAGAAGTAGACGCTCGTCTATCTTACGATATGGAAGGCAGCGTAGCGAAAGCTCGTCAACTAGTGAAAATGTACAACGATGCTGGCATCACTAACGACCGTATCCTTATCAAACTGGCTTCAACTTGGGAAGGCATTCGCGCAGCTGAGATCCTAGAAAAAGAAGGCATCAACTGTAACCTAACGCTTCTATTCTCGTTCGCTCAAGCGCGTGCTTGTGCAGAAGCTGGCGTATTCCTAATCTCTCCATTCGTTGGCCGTATTATGGACTGGTACAAAGCGAAAGAAGGCCGTGACTTCGAAGCTTCAGAAGATCCAGGCGTACTGTCTGTAACTAAGATCTACAACTACTACAAAGAGTACGGCTACAAAACTGTCGTAATGGGCGCAAGCTTCCGTAACATCGGTGAGATCCTAGAACTAGCTGGCTGTGACCGTCTAACTATCGCTCCTGCTCTACTTGCAGAATTAGAAGCTGCAGAAGGTGAAGTGGTTGAGAAACTAGTTGATTCTAAAGGCGCAGCTGAGCGTCCTGCACCAATGACTCATTCTGAGTTCCTATGGGAACACAACCAAGACCCAATGGCGGTTGAGAAACTGGCTGAAGGCATCCGCAACTTCGCCGTTGACCAAGGTAAACTAGAAGCGATGATCGAAGCTAAGCTTTAATTGCTTACCAAAAGCGAGTAGCCCGTCTACTCGCTTTTACCATCAGCGCTTATTCAAGATTTTCTATTTGAACTTGTTTCGACGAGTTCCCTCTATTTAAACCCTTATCGAGAAGTAATCACTATGGATCGTAAATATCTAGCAAATGCAATCCGTGCGCTAAGCATGGATGGTGTTCAACAAGCTAACTCTGGTCACCCAGGTGCACCTATGGGCATGGCTGATATCGCTGAAGTTCTTTGGCGTTCTCACCTAAACCACAACCCATCAAACCCTGAGTGGGCAGACCGCGACCGTTTCGTACTGTCTAACGGTCACGGCTCAATGCTAATTTACTCTCTACTGCACTTGAGCGGTTACGAGCTATCTATCGATGATCTGAAAAACTTCCGTCAGCTTCACTCTAAGACTCCAGGTCACCCAGAGTACGGCTACGCGCCTGGTATCGAGACCACAACGGGTCCTCTAGGTCAAGGCATCACTAATGCGGTTGGTATGGCTCTAGCTGAGAAAGCGCTAGCAGCACAGTTCAACAAAGAAGGCCACGACATCGTTGACCACTTCACTTACGTGTTCATGGGCGACGGCTGTCTAATGGAAGGTATCTCGCACGAGGCATGTTCTCTAGCTGGTACACTAGGTCTAGGCAAACTGATCGCATTCTGGGATGACAACGGCATCTCAATCGATGGTCACGTTGAAGGTTGGTTCTCTGACGACACGCCTAAGCGTTTTGAAGCTTACGGCTGGCACGTAATCCCAGCAGTAGACGGTCACGATTCTGAAGCGATCAACGCAGCAATCGAAGCGGCGAAAGCGGATCCTCGCCCTACACTTATCTGTACTAAGACAATCATCGGTTTTGGTTCACCAAACAAGTCTGGTTCACACGATTGTCACGGTGCACCACTAGGTGCAGAAGAAATCGCAGCAACGCGCAAAGAACTAGGTTGGGAGCACGGTCCTTTTGAAATTCCGCAAGAAGTCTACGCAGAATGGTCAGCGAAAGAAACAGGCGCAGCTAAGGAAGCAGCGTGGAACGAGAAATTTGCAGCTTATGAAGCAGCGTACCCTGAGCTGGCAGCTGAATTTAAACGCCGCGTAAACGGTGAGCTTCCTGCACAATGGGAAGAGAAAGCAAGCCAAATCATTGCTGATCTTCAAGCAAACCCAGCAAACATTGCGTCACGTAAAGCATCTCAAAACGCTCTAGAGGCATTTGGTGCTCTACTACCTGAGTTCATGGGCGGCTCTGCTGACCTAGCGCCTTCTAACCTAACCATGTGGTCTGGTTCTAAGTCTCTAGAAGCAAGTGACTTCTCTGGTAACTACATCCACTACGGTGTACGTGAATTCGGTATGACGGCGATCATGAACGGTATTGCGCTACACGGTGGTTTCGTTCCTTACGGCGCGACATTCCTAATGTTCATGGAGTACGCTCGTAACGCTATGCGTATGGCGGCTCTGATGAAGATTCAGAACATCCAAGTATACACGCACGATTCTATCGGTCTTGGCGAAGATGGCCCAACTCACCAACCGGTTGAGCAAATGGCATCGCTACGTCTAACGCCAAACATGAGCACATGGCGTCCATGTGACCAAGTTGAATCAGCAGTGGCTTGGAAACTAGCGATTGAACGTAAAGATGCACCAACTGCGCTTATCTTCTCTCGTCAAAACCTAGCGCAACAAGAGCGTGATGCTGAGCAAGTTGCGGACATCGCGAAAGGTGGTTACATCCTGAAAGATTGCGAAGGCAAGCCAGAGCTAATCCTTATCGCAACAGGTTCTGAAGTTGAACTAGCAGTAGAAGCAGCAGCACAGCTAACTGCTGAAGGTAAGAAAGTACGCGTTGTTTCAATGCCATCAACAGATGCATTTGACAAGCAAGACGCTGCTTACCGTGAAGCAGTTCTACCATCAGACGTAACAGCTCGTATCGCTATCGAAGCAGGTATTGCTGACTTCTGGTACAAGTACGTAGGCTTCGACGGTCGCATCATCGGTATGACTTCATTCGGTGAATCTGCACCTGCTGGTGAACTGTTCAAAATGTTCGGTTTCACTACTGAAAACGTAGTAAATACAGCAAAAGAACTACTAGCGTAATTGCAGTAAAAAGATAATCAGTTTTCTCTATTGCGAATGTGAAAACTGAAAAGCCCCGCCAGCAATGGCGGGGCTTTCTTTTATCTGGCCCCTATTTGTATAAACACAGCCAGAAAGTGAACATAACGACTTTCGTTACGGCTATTTGTCTTCAAATCGAAGCGCGAGCTGATAGAAATCTTGTACTTGCTCTTTCAACTGACGGCTGTTTTGCTCAACAGAATGCGTAGCTGCTAAGTTTTGCTCTGCGGTCGACGCAATAGAATGAATGTGCTGGTTTACATCGCTAGATAGCTTTAACTGGTTGTTCGCCGCTTCTGCCACATCAACCATCAAGCCACTCATGCTTTGCATCATCTGTTCAACTTCAGACAAACGCAGCGCGCTTTGCTCAGCAACTTGAGAACAGGCATCGGTTTGCTCTTTGTTTGCCAAAATATCTTTCTGCCAACCTTCTATCGTCGAAAGCATAGCAGAGATAGACGCTTGAATTTGCTCCGTCGCATTCGACGTACGTCCAGACAGTGCGCGAACTTCATCAGCAACAACAGCAAAACCACGACCTTGCTCACCTGCCCTAGCGGCTTCGATCGCCGCATTCAGCGCCAGCAAGTTGGTCTGCTCTGCAATACCACCGATTTCAACCATCAAATGATTCACTTTCTGTGCCTGATCACTCAGTTGATACGTCGTTTCCGTTGCTTTTTCAGCTTGAAGACTCAATTGCGCTAGGTTGGTATGCGTTTGATCGATCGTCTCTTTGGCCATCAAGCATGACTTCAAGGTGTCATCAATTAGCATATGGGCATCATTGGTGCTAGAAGAGACTGAATTCGCCGAAGACTCCACCTCTTGAGTCGCATCACGTACGCGATGAATATCGGTGTTTTGCTGATTTAATGCAGCCGAAACTTCTGCTGTGGTTTGGCTCAATTCTTCAGCACAATGCTGCAACGGCAGTGCGGAGTCAGTCATTCTTCCCAACACGGTTCGAATTCTTGCGGACAGCATTTTGATATGGAAATCGGCAATCGAAAATGCGCTATTGCCTGAATAGATCAAACGGCTCACGCTGTCATACTGCTTTTGCAGCTTTTTGAGCTGTTGAGGCGTATCAATCAACTCTTGGCGGAACAATAACGCTAAGACGCTCGCTGGTAATGCACTTGCAAGCCAAGCAAGCGGACCTTCAACAGATAGTGCGTACGCTGCGGCAGGTGCAGTTAATGCACCCAGTAGAATCGCATAGCGAATGGTTTCATTGATTTTCAACGACCAAGTACGTCCTGATTTCTCGGCGGCGCGCATACTCTTGTAGGCTTTCGTGGCTATATCAACCCACTCTCGCTTTGGCTTCACGCGCACAGATTGATAACCAACAACGTGGTTATTTTCATAAATAGGGGTGACATAGGCATCAACCCAATAGTAACCGCCCGACTTAGTGGCATTCTTAACCATGCCGCGCCAGGCTTTGCCTTGCTTAAGACGTGCCCACATATCGCCGAAAGCGGCTTTAGGCATGTCATTGTGGCGAACGATATTATGATTCTGACCGACGAGTTCTTCGTGAGTGTACTCAGCAACACGGCAAAAGGCTTCGTTACAATACGTAATAACACCTTGTAGGTTCGTTGTTGAGACGAGTTCCTCAGACTCCCTCACGAGAGTTTCTTGAGCTTTATGAGAAATATTGGCTGACATAGACGAAACTTCTGTAGTTTTTATTGATTTTCGGCAAGATATATACAGTATTTTTATTTTTATTACAAAAAGTTAGATAAAAAGTCTTATCAAATCGACATTTTTAGTGTGGGAATTCACATTATCAATAAAAATATAAAGAAGAAGTTGTGGAGTTGAGCTAATAAACAAAACCCGACACGTTATGCCGGGCCATGTATAGAAGATCTAATCAAGCCGTTTGGGATTCCGTTTCTTTGTTCGTTTTCAAAGCAAACATCACGATGACGAGCAACACAAAAGGAAGAACGTACAAATTAAGGTTTTGCCAACCTACGGTGGATTCAAGCCAGCCAGATAGTAATGCAGTGATAGTGACACAACTGAACACGAAGAATTCATTAAATGCTTGAGCCTTGCTCCTGTTTTTCGCTTCATAGCTTTGACTAAATAACCCAGTTGCCGCGATAAACATAAAGTTCCAACCAACGCCTAACAGAACTAAAGCAAGACTAAAGTGCCAAATGGACACTCCATGTATGTTAATTCCGATGCAAGCAACAAATAGAAATCCACCGGCTAAAATCATATTCTTCGCGCCAAACCGCTCTATCAAGCGTCCCGTGACAAACGCCGGTGCAAACATGCCCAGCACATGCCATTCGATCACTCCTGCCGCTTTGTCAAAATCAAAGCCACAACCAATCATCGCCAGAGGCGTTGCTGTCATTAAAATGTTCATTACCGCATACGCAACCATTGCGGCGATAACCGCTAGCATGAAATTAGGTCGACGGATAATGTGCCCCACTTTATCCGCTTTAGTATGTAGAACTTGCGTGTGTGCTGGTGGAAAACGAATCGTTTGCAGCACGATCAACGCAGTTATATAAAGTCCAATAAGCACGGCAAAAGCACTAATGTACAAACCATCATCTGACCATTGCTGTGAATACACCGCCAAATTAGGGCCAAGTATCGCCGCTAGTACCCCTCCCGCCATAGATATCGAAATCGCCCTGTGTCTTGCCGACTCTTCACACACTTCAATAGCAGCAAATCTGTATAGCGTTCCGAAGCCAATACCAACACCAAGCAAAAAGGTAGAAACACAGAACAGATAGAAGTTCTGTTGACTTAACGCATACGTCGCTAGGCTGGCACCCAAAATGCCAATAACATTACCGAGACTAAACCCAAGTCGACGTCCCAACTTGCCCATAATTAGTGATGCTGGGATCGTCGCAGCCATCAGTCCTAAAAATTGCAGCGCAACGGGCAACGTAATAAAACTTGATGACGGCGCAAGTGTTTTGCCAATAAGGGCAATAACAGATATGAGTAAAATATTCCCTGTCATTAATAGGGCTTGGCAAAGGGATAATAGCCATACATTACGATTCAATTCCAAATTCCTTTTGGTTACAGCGCATACAGATAACATATAGGAAAGCAGAAACAATAGAAAGAGATGCGAGTAATTCTCAATAAAAAGAGCCAGAGACACAATGCCTCTGGCTCTTTAAAAAAGTTCTTTCTGTTGAGCTTATTTGTTACGGCGCGCTTTTACTGCATCAGAAAGCTGACGAAGTACGGTTTCCGTATCTTCCCAACCGATACATGCATCGGTAATCGACTGACCATAAGTGGCCGCTTTGCCATCCACTAAGTCTTGGCGACCTTCAACTAAATGAGACTCAATCATCACACCAAAAATTGCTTCTTCGCCACCAGCTATTTGCTCTGATACGTCATCAGACACCAACATTTGACGTTTGAACTGCTTCGAGCTGTTAGCGTGGCTAAAATCAATCATCACTTTTTTCGGTAGCCCAGCGCCATCTAACTCATCTTTAATTTGAGCAACATGCGCTGCACTGTAGTTTGGCTCTTTACCACCACGGAGAATGATATGGCAATCAGGATTGCCAGCGGTTTCTACGATCGCAGAATGACCGTATTTTGTTACTGATAGGAAGTGGTGAGAAGCACTTGCAGAACGAATCGCGTCGCTCGCGATTTTAATGTTCCCGTCTGTACCATTTTTAAACCCAACAGGGCAAGAAAGGCCAGAAGCAAGCTCACGGTGAACCTGAGATTCTGTCGTACGAGCACCGATAGCCCCCCAACTGATCAGATCCGCCACGTACTGGGGCGTGATCATATCTAAGAACTCACTCGCGGTCGGCAAGCCCATATCGGTAAGATCAAGAAGAAGCTTACGTCCAATACGCAGACCATCATTCAGCTTGTAGGTATCATTTAGGTAAGGGTCGTTGATCAGACCTTTCCATCCTACCGTTGTACGCGGTTTCTCAAAATAAACTCGCATCACAACTTCTAGTTGTTCACCAAGTTCATCACGTAATACTTTTAGCTTTTTACCATATTCAACCGCAGCAGCAGGATCGTGAATGGAACACGGGCCAACAATTACAAGCAATCGGTCATCTTTTCCTTCAAGAATATTGTGAATGGCATTACGGCAATCAAAAGTGGTCGAAGAAGCGGTTTCAGTCGCTGGGAACTTCTCTAATACTGCTACAGGTGGCAATAACTCTTTTACTCTATTTATTCTTACATCATCAGTTTGAAACATTACTTCTACTTCCTGGTTTTTATTTCCGACCCAATTTTTTGCCAACTGAACTCATTGCAACATTGTTCACAAAGCGAGCAGCATCAAGGGCTCTGGTCATTTTCTGTCTAGCGTTTAAGTAACTTATCGGCTTAGGCGTAGACTTGCAATCAGTTTTTGCAAATAAATGCAAATAAAAACCATCTGTTAACCACCGCGCACAATGTAAAATAAACTTTACGAAAAAAAGTTCAAAATAATCATCAATTTTCTTATGACCCCAAAAATCTTTACTACAATGTAAGAAATATCAGAAGTTTGTGAGGTGTTATTGGTTAGTAAATGTTGATCAAGTTCAAAGATATTGTTGCTTGATATGAAATGATTAGAATATTAAACTAATTTCTTATAAACGCTGGTTTTTTCTAATTTTTTGATAAAACGAAGTAGAAGTTAATATGCAATCAATACAAGGAAACATTATGAACAAAGTAGCAATTGCAGTAGCAGCAGTGGTAGCTGGTAGTAGCGCGCTTTTAAACTCTGCTCAAGCTGAAATGTATATCGGGGGCAAAGTAGGCATGACTACACTTGACGATGCTTGCTATCTAAATAGCCCTTGTGATGATGAAGCTTTTGGTGCTGGACTACATATCGGTTATGACTTCACCGATATCATCGGGCTAGAGTATGGTGTCGACTTCTTAGGCGATTACAAAGCTAACTTTAAGTCAGGGGCTAATACAGTTAATACGATCGACGGCAATTTAACGGCTTTAACTCTCGCACCTAAATTCAACTGGCACTTAAACGAATCTTGGAACTTATTCGCTAAGATCGGTGGTGCTTACATGATGTCTGATGACGAAAAAGATTTCGTTCCAACTGGCTCGCTAGGTGCTGAATACACTATCGACAGAAACTGGAGCGTACGCGCAGAATATCAACGCTATCAAGACCTGTCTGATGACGTATGGGACGACATGGACGCTAACTTCTTCGGTATCGGCTTTAACTACAAATTTGCGGCTGCGCCAGTGGTTGCGGCAGTTGTAACAGAAGAAGTGGTTGAGCCAGATCCAGAACCAGTGATGATGAGCAAAGTGCACAAAGAAGAGTACGGTACAGGTACGTTTGAATTCGACAGTGCTAAGCTAACAGACTCTGTTTCGGAGCGTCTAGACAACTTCGTATCATTCTTGAACGAATACCCTCAAGCTCAAGTAGAGATCACTGGTTACACGGATAGCTCTGGTCCTGCGACTTACAACCAAAAACTGTCTGAGCGTCGTGCTCAATCTGTTGCGGATTACCTAACTGCTGCAGGCATTGACTCAGATCGTTTAACTGTGAAAGGCATGGGTGAAGAAAACCCAGTTGCTGACAACAGCACTCGTGAAGGTCGTGAGAAAAACCGTCGCGTAGAGGTTGTGGTTCCTTCGTTTGAATACCAAGAGCTAGTTCAACCTGAATAAACATTTATGATATTTTATCTATGATGTTGTAAAAGTTAATGGGGTGCGTTTGCACCCCATTTTGATCTCGCTTTATCGCTCTTTTTACTATGGTTTTGGAAAAAAGATTAACTCGTTATCTTGCACCATAACGCAATCCATACCCGCTGCATGCGCCGCTCGTTTACCTAGCTCGGTATCCTCGAATACAAGACATTGTGACGCTTCCAACCCAAGATGCTCGGCCGCCACCAAAAAGGTATCCGGAAAAGGCTTATGGTTCTCTACATCACTTGCAGTTACCACAACATCCAACTTGTCCAATAAACCGGAGTGGCTCAATAAGCGCATGGCACTTTCTCGTTGACTGCCAGTCCCGACCGCTATTTTCTTGTGGCCTAAATATTCTTCTAACACGATATTAGTGCACGGAATAACGTCCCCGTGCAGCTCCATAGCAGCGAACGTTTCCATTTTAAATGTAGCGACGGTTTTAGGATCTAATGAAAGCTCATGCACACGGTTTAGCTCCTCAACAATTTTAAAGCTCGGCATGCCCCCTAAACTGTGAAACCACTCCTGACAAAACGGAAAATCAAAGCGATCTGCGGTTGCTTGCCAAGCAGCCAAATGGGCTGGCATGGTATCTATTAAAGTACCATCCATATCAAATATGAATCCCTCATAGGGCCTAAAATCAATCGTGCTCATGTCTTTTCTTCTATTTGTACATCTGTGATGTTAATTTATCAGCTCTTTCAATCGTCCTTACCGGCATTTACTTATCATGCTCAAAATTTCGAACTCCGTCACAATTCAAGAGTGGGAAATTCAATTATCCCCAATTAGAGCTCAAGGAAATGGTGGCCAGAACGTTAACAAGGTAGCGTCCGCTATACATTTACGCTTTGATATCCGACATTCCAGCTTACCTGACTTCTACAAAGAACGATTACTTGCTCTTTCTGACAGTCGTATAACTAAAGATGGCGTGATCATCATCAAAGCGCAACAATTTCGCACGCAAGAACAAAATAAGGAAGACGCCCTGAATCGGCTTCAAGCTTTAATTAAAGCTGCCGCCTTACAGGAGAAGAAGCGTATTAAAACGAAACCAACCCGCGCTTCTCAACGCCGAAGACTTGATACCAAGAACAAGCATGGAGCGAAAAAGCAGCAACGTAAGAAAGTGCTGTATTAATGCATGTCGTTTTCTCGACATGTTAGTTGAACAACGTTTGCTAGCCCTTGGGAAATCTCATTGGATTTCTCTTTTTAGTTACTTATTCAGGAAACAACAATATGACTATTAGGCAAAAACTCTACTTCCTCGGAGTTATCGCCATTTTAGGCATCGTGGCCCTTTTGGGTACGTCATCCCATTTCGCCAATAAGAGCAATGAACTTAACCACGCCATCAAACTCGTTGGCGATCTAGAAATACGTTTACTCAACTTACGCAGAAACGAGAAAGATTTCTTACTGCGTAGTAATGATAAATACTTAAACAAATTTGATGCGAATGTTGATAAGTTTCTAAATATAGAAAAAGAGCTTGCGAGCATACTCACGAGCAATGAATTACCTTCCAGTCAACGATTCAAGCAAGACCTCCTTGCATACCAAAAGGGCTTTCAGAATCTGGTCAGTGCTTACCAACGCTACGGACTTGATGCAAAGAGTGGCCTTCTTGCTGGTTACGAGCAAGCACTGTTAGAAGCCAAGCAACGCTCCGACCACCAGCAATTGCTGGCGTTGGTTCGTTTTGACTCTGCGGTCAAATCAGGTCAATTCAATAGTGATTTGCTTGTTGGGCTATATGCTCCGGAGCTCACCAAAACAGGTAAGCTAGTAGCGGCACAAAAACAAGTTGTAGGAGTCGCTTACGACCAAGGCCTACTTGGTGAAACTCGCGCATTATCTCATGCCGTAGAAGAGCAATTTGAAACCTTTTCGACAGCCCTTAGCTCTGCTGCTGCAAAGCGTGATGAGCAAATGTCGACCATCAAGCAAGTCATTACTGCTCTGATCTTAGGTGTTATTTTCGCATTGATTTGGCAGATCTCTCGCTCAATCAATACACGAGTAAACAGCTTGCTTGGCACCATTCGAAGAATTAGCGAAACAAACAACATGGGACTGCGCTCTGACTTGAAAGGCAAAGATGAGCTATTTGATATCAGCCACCACCTCAATGATCTGTTGGATAAGCTTGAGCAGTTAATTAGTGGCACCCAAGAAAAATCGGCGCAGTTAACGGCTAGTACCGATAATATGCATCGTGAGCTAGAAGGGGTTATGGAGCAGTTCCATACTCAAACGGACCACACTGCATCGATGGCTACTGCGGTTCAGCAAATGGTGGCAACGATAGGCGAAATATCGGAAAGCACGTCGGTTGCGGTAGAGGGTGTGCATCAAGCCGCGAATAATGCCGAACAAGGCCGCAGTGTTGTTGAAACTACTGTAACCAACATTGGTCAATTGACCAGTATTTTATCGAACAGTCAGCAGTCGATTGGCTCGTTGAACCAACATGTAGATAAAATTGGTGGTGCGGTGAACATCATCCAAGAAATTGCGGAACAAACTAACTTACTGGCTCTCAATGCAGCAATTGAAGCCGCGCGAGCGGGCGAACAAGGTCGTGGCTTCGCCGTTGTTGCCGATGAAGTACGTGCCCTAGCTAGCCGAACTCATCAATCTACCGAGGAAATCACGCGAGTTGTTGTTGATATTCAAGCTCAAATGTCGACGGTCGTGGCGGATATTGATCAATGTAACGATCAAGGACAACAAACGCTTAATGCCTCTGAAAAACTGGATTCTAGCCTGCAGCAGATCATCACTGACATGCATGCAATTCAAGGCAATTCGGAGCGCATTGCTTCTGCGATTGAAGAGCAAGGTATCGTGATGAATCAAGTTAGTGGCTCAATCACCGAGCTTAACGCGATATCTGAAAACAACATGCAATCCGCTCAGGAATGCTTGCACGAAGTGAACTCTGTTTCTGCTCAAGCTCATGATATGGACGAAGCCGTTGCACAATTTAAAACCGCGCTAAAATAACCTTCCCTACAAATAAAAAGCCCGAGGCAATCATTGCTTCGGGCTTTTTTTCGACTTTAACTTCGTGCTCTACTGTGCGCAGCGGGTGTGATTACTCATCATCAAGAGGAACCAGCTTGGTGTTGCCGCCATGAACTTTCTCACGCTGTCTTTGCACCAGAGCGTAGAAGCCTGGGATCAAGAATGTACCTGCTAGAAGCACACACAATAGACCACCAATCAGCGACACGCCGAGCGAGTTTTGGCTCACGTGCCCTGCACCTGCGGCGAAGATCAGCGGGAAGATACCCAGGATAAACGACCAAGATGTCATATTCACAGCGCGGAAACGTAACGTGCCTCCTTTAACCGCTGCACTATCGATATCAGCATCTTTTTCTTCACGTTCTTGCTTGGCGAACTCCACAATCAAAATTGCGTTTTTCGCCGCCAAGGCTATGAGCAAGACAAGGCCAATTTGCGCATACAAGTTAAGTGGTGTCCCAGTCAGATTCAACGCCAAGAAGGAGCCTAACGTTGCTACTGGCACCACCAAAATGATGGCTAATGGAATACTCCAGCTCTCATATTGTGCCACCATGAATAAGTAAATGAAGATCAAAGCCAGTGCAAACGCATAAATGGCTTGGTTACCCGCAAGTACTTCCTGATAAGCCATACCTGTCCATTCGTACGTGTAGCCCTGCGGAAGGACCTCTGCAGCAACGCGTTCCATTGCGGCAATCGCATCACCACTAGAGTAGCCCGGAGCTGGTTGGCCTTGAATGATAGCACTGCGGTACATGTTGTAACGCCATGCCACATCAGGCTCGAACACTTGCTCGTAGCTCACTAGCGTACTTAGCGGAACCATATCACCGTTCGAAGAACGAACATGGAAACGCTCTAGATCTTCCATGCTGCTACGGTGCTGGCTATCAGCTTGCATGGTTACGCGGAAGTTCTTACCAAACATGGTGAAGTCATTCACATAAAGCGAACCTAAGTTGCCTTGCAAGGTTTGGAAAATAGACGATAGCGAAATACCCAACTGCTGTGCTTTCTCACGGTCGATATCAACGTAGTAGTGAGGGACATTCGCGCGGAACGTGCTAAACGTGTAGGCAATTTCAGGGGCTTGGTTAGCCGCTTGGATCATTTCTCCCATGACCATCGACAAATCGGTACGGCTTCGCCCTAGCGTATCTTCAAGCACAAACTCAAAACCAGACGCAGCGCCCATACCAGGAACCGCCGGAGGTCCCATCGCAAACACAACCGCTTGAGGCAACTCTGTCGCCGCTCGGCCATTAATACGCGCCGCGATGGCATTGGCAGAGTGTTCCCCTTGCAACGAGTTACGAGTATCCCAGTCATGCAGTTTGATAAACACAGATGCACCGTTTGATGCTGCTGCGCCTGTCATAAACGAGTAACCGTTTGCAACCGTCACGCCATCCACACCAGGTTCTTCACCAATCATGTTCATTAAATCATTGGTGACTTCTTCAGTACGAGATAAAGAAGCTGAATCTGGTAGCTGAACGTTAACCAGCAAAATGCCTTTATCTTCTTGAGGAACAAACGCTGTTGAGGTGGTTTTCGCAAAGAAAGTGACCGCCGCGATAGCGACTATAAAGAACGTCACGAGTAGCAAAGATTTCTTCACCAAGAAACCAGCGACCTGACCATAACGCGTTGTGATACGCTCTAAGCCTCGGTTGAAAGCCTGGAACCAGTTAGCCGTGTTGCCCCCACCCTGCTTCAATACCAAAGAACAAAGTGCTGGAGACAGCGTCAATGCGTTAATGGATGAGATCACCACCGAAATACAGATGGTCAAAGCGAACTGGCGATACATGATTCCAGTGATACCCGGCAGCATCGCGACTGGTATGAATACCGCAAGTAGAACCAAGGTCGACGTGATGATTGGGCCCGTTACTTCTTTCATCGCTAGCAATGTCGCTTTACGCGGTGAAATGGTTGGGTCTTTCGCCATGGTGGTATCGACGTTTTCGATAACCAGAATCGCATCGTCCACCACGATACCAATCGCGAGGATCAAGCCAAACAAAGTGACCGTATTGATGGTGAAGCCCGTCGCCTGCATGATGGCAAACGTACCAATCAGAGAAACGGGGATCGCAACAACAGGAATCAACGTTGCGCGCGCGCTACCCAAAAACAAGTAAGTTACAGCAATCACCAATAGAATCGCTTCAATCAGTGTTTTGACTACCCCTTTGATCGATTCAGATACAAACACGGTTGTATCGTAGCTGGTCTCATACGCCATGCCCTCAGGGAAGTTTTTACTCAAGTCCTCAAGCAGCTCCATGACAGCCTGACCACTTTCTAACGCGTTCGCATCTGATTGAAGAGACAATGCAACAATTGACGCGTCCTGACCACGGAATTTACCGTTACCATCGTAGAACTTTTTGCCTAGTTCAACGCGAGCAACATCTTTCAGATAAACCGTGGAACCATTGGGATTAGCTCGAAGGACAACGTTCTCAAACTCACTCACGCTTTCCAAGCGACCTTTGGTCACAAGGTTAAACTGAACTTCTTGTGGATTGTTGTATGGTGCTGCACCTACACGCCCTGCCGCAACTTGAACGTTCTGTTCAGCCAAAGCGGCGTATACGTCTGACGTGGTTAGCTTAAGGTTGGCCATTTTTTCAGGGTCTAACCAAACACGCATTGCGTATTCGCCACCACCAATCACGTTAACTTCACTGATACCTTTCGCACGAGCCAGCTGATCTTTTACATTCAAGTTAATGTAGTTAATCAAGAACTGATCATCGTATTTGCCATCAGGTGAATAGAAGTTAAGTACCATCAGCAAGTCAGGTGAACGCTTTTTCACCGTCACACCAACCATGCGCACTTCTTGAGGCAGTTTTGACTCGATCTGTGACACACGGTTTTGCACGTTTACTTGCGCCATATCTGGATCGGTCCCGACATCGAACGTGACGTTTAGGCTGTATGAGCCATCGTTCGCGCTCTTTGAAGACATGTAGATCATGTCCTCAACGCCATTGACCGAGGTCTCTATGGGGTCCGCAATGGCCTGCTCGACAACTTCCGCACTCGCACCGGTGTAGTATGCCGAAACGCTGACTGATGGCGGACTTATCTGTGGGTACTCCGCCACTGGCAAAATCGCCAGTGAGATCGCGCCTGCTAGCGTTAATATGATCGAAATAACCAGCGCGAATTTAGGTCTCTGAATAAAGAAACGACTTAACATAGTGCCCCCTACTGCTTATCTTCAGCAGGTGTTTGAATGCGCACTTCTACACCATTACGCACACGCTGTAGGCCCTGTGTAATAACCGTATCTTCCTGATCGAGGCCTTCTCGAATGATAATGCCTTGTTCAACCTGAGGTCCAAGCTCGACGTTACGACGCTCTGCCACACTTCCCTCAGCCATCACCATCACAAAGTCACCTTCTAAGTCAGTCTGTACGGCACGTCGTGGGATAACAATAACGTCTTTCGTGTTCTTATCTCTCAAGTTCACTTTGATGTGCTGACCCGGAAGTAACTTCTGCTCTGGGTTTGGCACTAGCGCACGCATTGCAATCGTACCAGTTTTGGTATCAATACGATTACCTAAGAAATCGAGCTTACCGAGATGCTCAAAAAACTGGCCATTTTCCAGCTCAAGCTGAACTTCAACTCTGTTTGATTCTGCTGAGCCGTCGCCTTTGACTTGATCCATCCCCATGGCTAAGCGCTCGCGCTCACTCACACTAAATGAAGTATGAACTGGGTTTAAGCTCACCAATGTCGTCAGCACGCCAGATGAAGGGGAAACAAGATCACCGGTACTCACTTTGGTATCGCTAATGCGACCGCTGAACGGAGCTCGGATTTGAGTATAAGAAAGGTTAACTTCAGCAAGCTTAAGCTGAGCGTTTGCTGCTTCTAGCTCGGCTTTCGCACCAAGAAGTGCCGCAGTTAAGGCATCAAACTCAGATTGAGAGATACTACCGCGAGGCAACAAGTTTTTACCTCGGGTGTGGTCTAGTTCCGCTTTTTTTAGTGCGGCTTTTGCTTGTGCAAGTGCCGCTTTAGCGCTCGCGACTTGTGCTTCAAAAGAAGATGGCTCGATAGAATAAAGAAGCTGCCCTTTTTCTACCATTTGCCCCTCTTCAAAGTGACGAGCTTTTAAATAGCCAGAAATCTGCGCGGTAATATTGGTATCTTCTACTGCTTCAATGCGACCGATATAAGACTTGCTCGGTTGGTAGTCGATAACCGTGACATCCTGAGTCACTACGAGAGGCGCTTGGCCTTCCCTTTGGGCATTATTAGCTTCCCCGCATCCAGCGAGGATTGCTGTAGCCGCCATTAGTGCGACAAGTGGTTTCTTTTGCATGTATTTACCGTCTTTATAGAACAGGATATTGTTGAATTCCCATCAACCTTACTCCTTGCTGCAACTGAAAACTTCACTCAAAAGCCCCCAAAATGTTTCTAAATGTAAACATGAGAAACAAAAAGAAAATAAAGTAATTTAGTTAACAGTGATATTTAACAAACAATATACAAGCAGCTCAGTCATAACTATTTGATATACACTCTCAGGCATCGTGCATTTAGAGGCGCCAGGAAACACTAAGTGAGATATCGTATAAAGACGGAAAGTGAGATTCGGTGCTCAAGATAAGAACGTTTTATGGTTAAAAAGACAAAAAATGACGCCTTCATACTCAAGACCCCGATTTTGACTATTTTTTTAATATAAATGGGTTATCATTCAATTAATTCAACGCCTTCGACAGAGAGGATGACTATGATTTCTAAATGGGCAAAACGCTTTTACCAGATGGCAGAACTAGTGGCGTCTTGGAGTAAGGACCCATCAACACAAGTCGGTGCAGTTATCACTAAACAGAATCGCATTGTATCTGTTGGATTTAATGGCTACCCGCACGGTGTTTCTGACAGTGTCGATACCGATGAACGCGAGTTGAAATATCTAAAAACACTGCATGCAGAAGAGAACGCAATTTTGTTCTCAAAACGTGATTTAGACGGATGTGATATTTGGGTGACGCATTTTCCATGTCCTAACTGCGCGGCAAAGATCATTCAAACAGGGATCTCACACGTGCACTGCCCTGAGCAATCTGAAGACTTTCTATCTCGCTGGGGAGATAAAATCCAAGTCAGCCAAGACATGTTCGATCAAGCGGGTGTGAAAGTCGACTGGCTACCACTAGAAGACATTGAAATTGAAGACAAAGACGTACGTTAATGTTTCGTTTTTGAATTTAAAAATAGCCCAGATGACTCTGGGCTATTTTTCCCCATTCAATCGACAAGAACCGCTCGACCTAGTCTGTTAACCGTGTTTTTTCGCGGTGATTTCAGCAATTTTGACGATGACAAGCACTGACTTCTCCATCATTTCAACCGAAATAAACTCATGAATCCCATGGAAGTTAAAACCACCAGTGAAGATATTCGGGCACGGCAACCCCATAAAAGATAAACGAGCGCCATCTGTACCACCACGAATAGGTTTTATAATCGGCTCCACATCACACGCTTCCATCGCTTGCTTCGCTAGCTCAATGATATGCGGGTAAGGCTCAACCATTTCTCTCATATTGTAATAGCTGTCTGTTATTTTCAGTTCTACAGAACCATGGCGTAAGCCCGCGTTCATGTCATCAACGAGTTTCTGCATAAAGGCTTTTCGCTCTTCAAGGCCCTGACGATCAAAGTCTCGGATAATGTAACCAAGTTCGCTTCGCGCCACGCCCATTTCTGCCGATTTTAAATGGAAGAACCCTTCGTAGCCTTCTGTTGTTTCGGGAGTTTGATCTTGAGGCATTTGAACCTGAAATTTCGCAGCCAAGTTCATCGCATTAACCATTTTACCTTTTGCAGTACCAGGGTGAACGCTGACACCATGAAAAATCACATCGGCGTTTGCCGCATTAAAATTTTCGTATTCCAGCTTACCTTGCGGGCCACCATCAATAGTGTATGCCCATTTCGCGCCAAACTTTTCAACATCAAATAAATCTGCGCCCCGGCCAATCTCTTCATCTGGTGTAAAGCCGATACAAATGTCGCCGTGTGGAATGTCTGGATTTTCTAGTAACAGCGCGACTGCAGAGAGAATCTCAGCAATACCAGCTTTGTTATCCGCGCCAAGTAATGTAGTGCCATCGGTAGTGATAAGATTGTGGCCATGTAGATGATGTAAATCTGGGTATTGCACCGGAGATAACACTTCATCCCCCAACCCTAGCGCAATATCGCCGCCTTGGTAATCTTCAATAAATTGCGGTTTTACGTTTTTTCCTGAGGCGTCAGGCGCGGTATCCATATGGGCAATAAAGCCGATAGGCGGCACCTCATAATCAACGTTAGCTGGCAGTCTAGCCATCAAGTAGCCATTTTTATCTAATGTCACATCACTTAAGCCAAGTTCGATCATCTCTTTCTTAAGCAACTCAGCAAACACAAGCTGACCAGGCGAGCTTGGGCAAAGCGTAACATGTGGATTTGATTGGGTATCGAACGTGACGTAGCGAAGAAATCTTTCAACTAAATGTTTCATATTTATTCTCATTGTTTTTATACGATGAGGCTTTATCAACCATCAGCAAGCTGACCTTACCTCATCAAACCTCAAGCTATGTTACGCTCTTAGCTCAATAAGAATTTGCTTTGAATCATTTTTTCATAAGAAAGGCTACTGCACATCCCCTCGTCAATTGAAGCATGAATCTAATCTAATAATTCCTCAGCTAGTACTCGCCACTCTTTTACCTTACCGCGAAAATGAAGCCATTGTTTATCGGTCATAGATTGAGAAATATCTAATGTCAGTTGATTGACCAGCACAAAGTTAGAATCAATATTTTTAGAAAGCTGCTCACTGTAATAGCTCTCTGGCTCGAACAACAGGCGCATAAATATATCCTGATAAGTGACAGCATTGGACTTGTTGTCGAACAGATATTCGAGCTCTTGATATATCGTTGCTCGATAACCTCTCCATAAAGGACTGTTAAGAGTGACTTGTTGAGAAAACGTTTGAGCTAATTGGCGCTGACTTTCTGATAGGCTTCCCAACCACTCTTCCATCCATTCTTCTGTGTTATCTAGAATAATTTCACGTATTTCATCTTCCGTTTTATCCGCATATTTTGCGTTTCGCTCTTGATAATGCTCTTGTACATTACTCAGAAATTCCCGTTCTTGATCTTTCGTTAACTGTAAACTCAAAGCAAAAAGGTCTGGTGCCGCTTTGCTTACCACTCTATCGTAATGCGCTCGCATTCTATCTCGATTTTCCTGCAAATAATTTAGGGTTATATCGCTCGCTTTTAATCTCTCAAGCTCTTTTAAATGATCGATATATAACGGTAACTCTTCTTTCTTATGCCATTCTGCTAACAATAATAAGCGTTCTTCGACCAAGACTTCTTGTTCACCTTGCAGAGAAACATAATCCTCTATGTAATCGATAACGAACCAATCGATATTGCTGTATAGAAACTTCTTCGTACATCCGGCAAGAAGAAGTACGAAACAAAATAGAAGGCCATAACCAAGCACCTTATTAGATACACCCTGTAATTTAGTCACTTATTCGTATTCCCTTTTCTATTGATTAAGTTCTATACTCAACTTGTATCACTTAATATTGCGGCAAACTTACACCAGTGTGACAAATATTGATTGCCACCTTAATAATATATAGAGTTTGAAATTAACTTTTTGATCACAGCTATCCGCAAAAAAGTGAGTTAGAGCGCAATTATCGGCTAAAAAACACACCGAACGACGCTCCTTATAACGGCATATAATTTGCATGGATGTTTTTTGGATGGTTTATGGAGGCGAAGTATGGCAGCCGCTGAGCAACTTGATACCAGTGTAGAATATGAGATTCGATATTTTGAACAGGGGAAAATGCACTGCATGAGAGTCATTGCTGAAAGCAAAAAAGTGGCTTATCAGTACTATTTAGAGTGCGGTAAGCACAACAGTGACTTGTACTCTATTCGCCCAGACAAATAAAAAAACCGCCTTAAAGGCGGTTTTTTTATTATTAAAATCACGCTAAACGATTGATTCCATTGGTGGTTTGGGATTGTTCTTCAACTGTATTATTTGATGTCGCCAAAGCGCTCAAGATAAAGAACGGTTGCCGCAGTACGAGAAGGAACTTGAAGCTTTTTAAGTAAACTCTTCATATGCACTTTAACCGTTGATTCAGAAATAAAAAGACGATCGGCAATCTGCTTGTTGCGGAAACCTCTTGCCACCTCTCTTAAGATCTGCGTTTCGCGATCCGTCAGCGTATCAAAAACGTCCTCTTGTCCTGAACGCTCACTCAAATACTTAGAAACTTCTTGGCTGTAAGCTTTGTCGCCTTGATGCGCTTGTTTTAGCAATTCAACCAGCTCATCAGGCTCAGTATCTTTCAATAAATAGCCATCTGCGCCACTTCGAACTATTGCTTCTATGTCAGCAGGACTATCCGATACGGTTAAGATAACAATTCGAGCTTCACAACCATCAGCACGTAGCGCTTGTAAGGTATCGAGGCCTGACATGCCTTTCATATTGAGATCAAGAAGTACAAGATCCAGTTCCAGCTCATGCGCTTTCGCTACCGCATCTGCGCCATTACTTGCTTCTGCAACGACTTCAAACTCAGGCTCAAAGCTTAAAAGTTGGTGAATACCTCGTCGCATGAGTGGATGATCATCCACCAGCATTACTTTACACACTGTCACTGTTTACTTCCTTACTATGTTGGAATTCTAGTTTTACGGTACAGCCTTTGTTGATCGATGCTTCAATATGAAGATCGGCATGCAGCCTAGCGGCTCGCTCTTGCATGATACTCATACCGTAATGATTTAATTTTTCGTCTTGATGTTCAAAGCCTATTCCATCATCGGTAACGGTTACTGTGACTTTTCCATCATTATCAAGACATTGAATGTGAATATTATCTGCTTGCGCATGCTTGATGGCATTAATTGCCGCTTCTCTTATCAACTGTAGTAAATGAACCTGCTGGTGTGCATCCAGTTCAGTTGAAGAAAGTCTATTTTTTAACGTAATGTCAGCGACGGTTTGTTCGTTGAGCGTTTCGACCATATCTTGCAATGCTTGGCCAAAACTGCCCTCTTTAATCGTAAGACGAAACGTCGTCAGTAATTCGCGTAGTTGGGTATAAGCAGCAGATAAGCCCGTATCCAACTCGGCAATGACTTGATTCGCCTGAGCTATCGCTTTTTCATCAGGCAAATTCTTTACGCTTCTCTTTAATAAAGCGACCTGAATTTTTAAATAAGAGAGTGCTTGAGCTAATGAATCATGCAGTTCCCGAGCAATGGTGGCTCGCTCTTCCATCAGTAGGATTTGTTCTGCTTGGCGTTGGGCTCGATTGTAATACACGGCACGCGATAAAATCTGCACAAAGTTGTCAATCAGTGCCTCATTCGGACAAGGTAACCCGGCCTTCCAATACAAATAGCCTAAGTGCTCACCGTCCAACGTTAGAGCCTTACTGTGGCAATCTTCATCACAGTCGTGGCAGCATTCTTCCCCTTCCATCAATATCCAACTCGGTTCTCCCAATTGCTCTATTTCAAGTTTGACTGCTTTAATGCCTTCAAGACTTGCAATATGTTGCAATATGGCTTGGAAGTTATCCTGATTAATACGCGAAGCCGTTAACTCTTTCGACGAGTCATACAATACTTCTAAAGACTGATTCGCATGCTGTAATTTACGCGTTTTTTCATCAACCGCTTGTTCTAGCCCTCGGTATAACTTACCAAGGTCCGTCGCCATCCGATTAAAGGTTCGAGTCAGGATCCCCATTTCATTATCGCTGGATACATCAAGCGATATATTAAATGAGCGATTTTTAATTTGCTCGCTAGCAAAAACTAAAGCTCGCAAAGGCCGTACAACTTCGAGGCGCACAAAATGGACAACAAACATACTGACACAAAGGATACCGCCTAACCCTAACCCGCCAATCCAAGCTAAGTTAATCAGCTTTTGCTCCGAAAAGCTTTGCAGCTTAAATACAAACTCATCGATCTGCTTTACAAAACCAGCCACTAGGAGTTGGTACTCCGCCGGGTTGTCTCCTCTCAACACCGACTTGAGCTCATGCCATCTCATAATAAGACGGTAGTAATCATGAGTAATGTCTTCTGGCACTGACCAATGCTGGAGTGCTTTCATGGAAGGTGAGTATATCGAATGTTCAAATGCGTCAATATGTGAAGAGTAATCAACAGATTTAATCTGAATATCATGTGCCAAACGATAACTTTGCATTCGCATTGAGCCAGCAACATTGACGGCTTCTGCATCATTCAAGCTTGACGCTAACGTAAAAATTGCAAAACCAGTCGTAGCAACTGAAAGCAGCAAAATAAGAAGCATCGCGGACGCAATCGTGCGCGTCACTGACTTTTTCACATTTTTAAACAATCTGAGTTCCTCGCCCATTAACAACCCTATTTGTACGTGCAATGAACCCATTACCTTTCAACTTTATCAATATGTGATCACCTGCGACGGAATTTATTGATCCAAAACAATATTGCATCCCATTTACCTCCTAAGAGGTATTTATACAAATATGTCAAAAACTACAATTTCGTTAGTTTAAATGACAGTTTATTAATGAAAATTGTGGACTATGCTTAGTTTGGGTTCCAAGTTTCGAGGTGACTAAGTGGTAGACCTTTCCAGAAGAAGACTCTTTGCAAGAAAAGCGCCCCCCGACAACGCCGTACGTTTGCCTTGGTTAACCAAGCCAGAACAGTTTACGGACGATTGCACTCGCTGCGGTAAATGCATTGAGGCCTGCGAAACAAAGATTATAACTAAAAGTGATGGCGGATTCCCTTCGGTCGATTTTTCTATTGATGAATGCACATTTTGTTATCAGTGTGCAGACGCCTGTCCTGAGCCCCTTTTCTTGCCAAAAACAGAGCAACCTTGGCAAGCGAAAGCAAGCATCAACGATAGCTGCTTAGCAAAACAAAATGTCGAATGCCGAAGCTGTGGGGATATGTGCGACCCGATGGCAATTCAGTTCAAATTAGAGCTGGGGAAAGTAGCACAACCCAATTTAGACCTTGATGAGTGTAACGGCTGCGGCGCCTGTGTTTCAGTGTGCCCGACTTCATCCATCAATGTGAGCAATATAACAGCCTAAGCCGTATGTCGTCGGCCAAAGGCAATAAATGAGAGAGCTATATGTCACTAAATGAAGTGCATATTTCAAGTTTGGTAGTACACGTACTGCCAGAACATCTGGACGAAATCAAACAACAGATCGAAGCACATGAAAATGCGGAAATCTATGGTGATAGTCCAGAAGGCAAGATTATCGTCGTGCTTGAAACCGAGAACCAAGGTTTTATCACAGACACTATCGATGCCATTAACAATTTACCGAATGTCTTGAGCACGGTATTGGTTTATCACCAAATCGAAACTGGGCTTGAAGAAACGGATGAAGAAGACACTGGAACACAACATTCCCAAATCGAGGGTGAAGTATGAAAATGACAAGACGTGCGTTTGTGAAAGCAAACGCGGCTGCATCAGCTGCTGCTGTCGCAGGTGTGACACTACCAGCATCTGCAGCCAACCTGATTGCAAGCTCTGATCAAACCAAAATCACATGGGACAAAGCACCTTGTCGTTTCTGTGGTACAGGCTGTTCTGTTCTTGTTGGTACTCAAAATGGCAAAGTGGTAGCAACACAGGGTGACCCAGAAGCACCAGTAAACAAAGGCCTAAACTGTATCAAAGGCTACTTCCTTTCTAAGATCATGTACGGTCAAGACCGTCTGACTCAGCCGATGCTGAGAATGAAAGATGGCAAATTCCACAAAGACGGTGAATTTACACCTATCTCTTGGGATGACGCTTTCGACATCATGGCTGAGAAATGGAAAGCTTCCCTCGAGAAAAAAGGTCCAACAAGCGTAGGTATGTTTGGCTCAGGCCAATGGACAGTAATGGAAGGCTACGCTGCGTCAAAGCTAATGAAAGCGGGCTTCCGTTCAAACAACATTGATCCAAACGCTCGTCACTGTATGGCTTCTGCTGTAGTTGGCTTTATGCGCGCATTCGGTATCGATGAGCCGATGGGTTGTTACGATGACTTTGAGAACGCAGACGCATTCGTTCTATGGGGCTCGAACATGGCAGAGATGCACCCTGTTCTATGGACTCGTATTACTGACCGTCGCCTAAGTCACCCTCACGTTAAAGTGAACGTGCTTTCTACTTACTACCACCGTTCATTTGAGTTGGCAGATCACGGCTACATTTTTAATCCACAGTCTGACCTAGCGATTGCTAACTTCATCGCGAACTACATCATCGAAAACGATGCGGTAAACTGGGACTTCGTGAACAAGCACACTAACTTCACTCAAGCAGATACCGACATCGGTTACGGCCTACGTTACGATGATCCGCTACAAAAAGCAGCGAAGAATCCTAACTCAGGCAAACTAACGTCTATCTCTTTCGAAGAGTACAAAAAGTCTGTTGCACCTTACACAGCTGAGAAAGCCTCTGAAATCTCTGGTGTTGAAAAAGAGAAGCTTATCGAGCTTGCGAAGCAATACGCCAATCCAAATACGAAAGTGATGTCTCTATGGACGATGGGTATGAACCAACATACTCGTGGCGTGTGGATGAATAACTTGGTTTACAACATCCACCTACTAACCGGTAAGATCTCGACTCCGGGTAACAGCCCATTCTCACTAACGGGTCAACCATCTGCGTGTGGTACCGCTCGTGAGGTTGGTACTTTCGCTCACCGTCTACCTGCAGACATGGTAGTAGCTAACCCGAAACACCGTAAGATTGCGGAAGACATCTGGAAACTGCCAGAAGGGACGATTCCACCAAAACCTGGCTTCCACGCCGTATTGCAAGACCGCATGTTGAACGATGGTGTTCTGAACTGTTACTGGGTTCAATGTAATAACAACATGCAAGCGGGTCCAAACATCAACACAGAACGTCTTCCAGGTTACCGCAACCCTGAAAACTTCATCGTTGTGTCTGACCCATACCCAACAGCGACAGCGCAAGCAGCAGACCTTATTCTTCCAACAGCAATGTGGATTGAGAAAGAAGGTGCTTACGGTAACGCAGAGCGTCGTACTCAAGCTTGGTACCAACAAGTGGGCACGGTCGGTCAGGCAAAATCTGACCTATGGCAGCTAATGGAGTTCTCGAAACGCTTCAAAATGGAAGAGGTGTGGCCTGAAGAGCTACTAGCGAAAGCGCCTCAGTACCGTGGTAAAACCATGTACGACGTACTATACCGCAATGGTAATGTCGACAAGTTCCCTATCGAAGAAGCTCGCGAACTGAATGACGATGCCCACCACTTCGGTTTCTATGTTCAAAAAGGTCTGTTTGAGGAATATGCAACGTTTGGCCGTGGTCACGGGCATGATTTAGCACCATACGACCGTTACCATGAAGTGCGTGGTCTACGTTGGCCAGTTGTTGATGGTAAGGAAACACAATGGCGCTTTAAAGAAGGTTCTGATCCATACGCAAAAGAAGGTTCTGGTTGGGACTTCTACGGCAATGCTGACGGCAAAGCGAAGATTATCTCTGCACCATATGAAGCGCCACCAGAAGTGCCAAACGATGAGTTTGATATGTGGCTATGTACTGGTCGTGTTCTTGAACATTGGCACACAGGCACCATGACTCGTCGTGTACCTGAGCTATACAAAGCAGTACCAGACGCAGTGTGTTACATGCACCCTGAAGACGCAAAAGCGCGTAACGTTCGTCGTGGTGAAGAAGTACTCATGGCAAACAAACGCGGCGAAGTACGCGTTCGTGTTGAAACTCGCGGTCGTAACCGTCCGCCAAAAGGTTTGGTATTCGTACCGTTCTTTGATGCACGTATTTTGATTAACAAGCTCATCCTAGATGCGACTGACCCACTGTCTAAACAGACAGACTTTAAGAAGTGTCCAGTCAAAATCACTAAGATTGCTTAACCTTCAGATACCGAATGCTACGGCCGTCACTATGGCGGCCTAATAAAGAATTTAAGCCATAAAGGCGGAGATGAAATGATGAAAAAATTACTTGTCGCACTTTTATCTGTAGGTGCTTTAGTGACAGGCATTGCGCAAGCTGAGTTAGATAATCCAGGTGGTATTGGCGGTCTAGAGTCTCTACGTGGGATGTCTCAATTGGAAGACACACGCCCAGCAGATGAGTTCAAAGACTTCCCTAAAGATCAGATTGTTGAAGATAGCTTTGTTTATCAACCACCGTTGATCCCACACAGCATCCGTCACTACGAAGTGTCGTTAAATGCTAATAAGTGTCTTGCGTGCCACAGCTGGAAAAATGCAAAAGAGTCAGGCGCGACTAAAATTAGCGTAACGCACTATGTAAACCGAGAAGATGCTGTATTGGCGGATATGTCTCCTCGTCGTTACTTCTGTTTGCAATGCCACGTGCCGCAAACTAATGCTAAGCCACTAGTTGAAAACAAGTTCGAGGCAGTTGATTCGCTTCAGTAATTGAAACGCGAGTACGAAGAGGTTATTTATGAAAATACTTAAAGCGTTTTGGAAAAGACTGAAGAACCCAAGTAAAGCTGCCGCTGGTGTGGTTTTGTTCTTAGGTTTTGCTGGCGGTCTTTTGTTTTGGGGCGCATTCAACACAGGTATGGAGGCAACCAACACAGAAGAGTTCTGTTCTGGCTGTCACGCACCAATCGTTGCTGAAATTCAAGAAACAATTCACTACTCTAACCGTTCTGGTGTTCGTGCCATCTGCTCAGACTGTCACGTTCCTCATGAATGGACAGATAAGATCGTTCGTAAAGTACAAGCATCCAAAGAGCTATTCGCTCACTATGTTCTGCGTACTATCGATACACCAGAGAAGTTCCAAGAGCGTCGAGGACACCTTGCTGAGCGAGAGTGGGCACGAATGAAAAAGAATGACTCTCTTGAGTGTCGTAACTGTCACGAGTTTGATTATATGGATTACTCTCAACAAGGCTCACGAGCAGCGGAACAGCACTCTACTGCGCTAGCTTCTGGAGAGAAAACCTGCGTTGATTGTCACAAAGGCATCGCGCACAAACTACCGGACATGAGCGGCGTTGAAGGCTGGCACTAAGGAGACTTCCCATGAGTACTTTAGAATCTGTAATTTGGCATATCCTTGGCTATAGCGCCATGCCTGTGATTATTCTTTCCGGCTTTGTGGCAGTAGCAGCAATCTCTCTCTGGCTGCTGTCATTTGGTAAGGATAAAGAGGTGTAACGTAACGCACCTCTACCCGTCAACTTGCCTATTTGTTGACACTAAGCGCTGAGTATCTACTCGGCGCTTTTTTATTCACCGTCACTTTCGGCCCAAAATGTCCTCAACCGATACATATACTCAATCGGTATAATAAGGTAGTCAGTAACGACCAAAAAAAGCGACCATAAAGGTCGCTAAAATTTACTGCTATAGGGAGTTGTTTAAGATTCTTTTACTGGCAGAACCTGCTTGACGTATTGCCCTGGAGCTTCATCGATTGCTGGGTGGTCTTCCGAGCCAATAGGGAATGGTTCGACTTGCTCTTTAGGATTGAATTGAAGTAGCCATTCATTCCAATGTGTCCACCACGACCCCTCTTTGTGCTCGGCATTATTCAACCACTCGTCAGCCGAATCATCCAAAGTATCGTTCAACCAATAACCATACTTATTTTTCGCTGGAGGGTTCACAATACCCGCAATATGACCCGACTCACCGAGAACAAACGTTTTGTTGCCACCAGTGTTCAGGGCACCACGATAAGTTCCCTGCCATAACGCAATATGGTCTTCTTTCGTTGATACAAAATAGCTAGGAATTTTGATCTTATTTAGGTCAATCCATACCCCACCAATTTTGACGCCTTTGTCTTGCACCAGCTTGTTCTCTAAATAGAGCTCACGAAGCAAGAAGTTATGGGAGGCAGCACTCACGTTGGTGCTGTCACTGTTCCAGTACAACAAGTCAAAATCGACTGGGCTGTTACCCTTTAAGTAGTTGTCTACATAGTAGTTCCAGTACAAGCTATTTTCGCGCAGTAAGCTGAATGTGACGCTTAATGAACGACCGTCCATATACCCTTTTGCGTTGTTTTGCGCCTCAATTGCACTCACAATGGTGTCATTGATGTACGCGCCAACTTCGCCTGGCTGAGAAAAGTCGAGCAATGTGGTGAAGAAAGTCGCAGATTTAATACGCTTCTTCATACGTTTTGCCGCATAGTACGCAACCGTGCTCGCCAGAACCGTACCACCGATACAGTAACCAGCCGCGTTGATTTGCTCTTGGCCCGTTATATCTTCAATTGCGGCGACGGCTTTGACGACGCCTTCTGTCACATAGTCACCAAACTCTACATGCGCTTGTGCCTTGCCTGGGTTGCGCCAAGACATCATAAATACGCTATGTCCCTGCTCTAGCAACCATCGAACCATTGAGCTCTTCGCTGTTAAGTCAAGGATGTAGTATTTATTAATGAAAGGCGGAACGATGAGCAGTGGCGTCGCATTCACTTTCTCTGTTAGAGGTCGATATTGAATCAACTCAAACAATTCGTTTTGAAAAACCACATCGCCCGGAGTGGTCGCAACGTCATCACCCACGCGGAACGCATTGTTGTTCGTCATACGAATTTTCAAAATGTCCGCACTGGACTCAACGTCTTCTTTTAACTGCTCTAAGCCAGCCAGAAGGTTTTGACCGTTTTGCTCAAGTGTCAGTTTCAAGAGTTCTGGATTCGTCGCGATGAAATTCGAAGGGGAAAGTGCATTGATGGCTTGACGAGAAAAGAAAAGTATTCGCTCTTTAGATTTTTCATCCAAACCTTCGAGTGACTCAATTGTATCTAAATAAGTCTTACTGAATAACAGGTAGGATTGCTTAATGAAGCTATACATCACCTCATTTTGCCACGCTTCATTAGAAAAACGCTTGTCCCCTTTTTCTGCTTCGATGACCTGTTTTTGATTACCCGCCAACGCGACATTCTGCCAAATTTGTAGCTGCTGTTCCCACCATTCTGCTTGCAGTTTTAAGATCGCAGCAGGTTGATTTACAGCTTGTTCGAAGAGTTTGGCAGTGTCTTCCAAGTTCACTTCTTGCATGGCCTTATTTAAAGGAGAGTTCACGACTGCCTTGTTCACTTCGAAATCATGCCACCACTGTTGATTGGTTTGTTGAAGCTGTACAAGATAGTCCGAAAAGAAGTGCTGAAACATAGTCTTACTCCTATATTCGGAAAAAACAACGCCGCCCAAATTAGGGTCTAGAGACCCTAAGGCGGCGAGAATCGGACAAATTACGCTGGAGTAACAGTCTTTAGATTTTCCGAAGTCATTTTCTCAACGTCTTCTTTGAACTCTTTTGCAATAGCTTGAAGCTTGTTGCTGTCGTCCATCATTTGTTGAGAAAGCTTAGTAAGAACGCTTAGTTGCTGGCTGTTGAAAGCAGTCAATGACGTTACGTCTTTGATTTCTGATGCCGCTTTCATTTGGTTCAGACCCACTTCGCTGTAAGTACGAATTGCGTTCAGTTGAAGCTCAGTCAACACTTCTACGTTTTTTGTCACTAGCTTGTTGAACTTCAAGTAAGGTTCTAGATTTTTTTCAGTTTGATCGCTAAAGGTTTTGAAGAAATCTGTGTACATGGTTTATCTCCTAGAGAAAGAATTAAAAATGTCCGTTTAAATAATTACTTAACTGCTTTTATAACCACAGCCGTCCCCATGCCGCCGCCCACACAAAGTGATGCGACACCATATTGACCATTTTGCTTATGAAGCTCGTGAACAAGCGTCACTAAGATTCGGTTGCCCGATGCACCAAGTGGGTGACCTAGCGCGATAGCACCACCATTAAAGTTCGCTTTATCTTGAATCGCGTTAACGGGAACTTGGTTGGTTTCCGCCAACTGATGAATCACGCCAAGTGCTTGCGCAGCAAATGCTTCGTTTAACTCGTAAACGTCAATGTCGTTTACCGTTAATTCCGCTTTTGCTAATGCTTTATTGACTGACTCCACTGGACCTAGACCCATAATTTTCGGATCAAGCCCCGATTGCGCATAGCTTACGATCTCAGCAATAGGCGTGAGTCCATGTGCTTTAACTGCGCTCTCAGACGCGACGATAATTGCACTCGCACCATCGTTAATACCTGATGCATTCCCCGCAGTCACAGTGCCTTCACGGTCAAAAGCAGGGCGCAGCTTGCTTAACGCTTCCATAGTCGCATTAGCCTTTGGGTATTCGTCGGTATCGAATAGCACCGTTTCACGGCGTTGCTTTACTTCTACAGGCACAATTTCGTCTTTGAATTTGCCCGCTTCGATTGCCGCCACCGCTTTCTGTTGGCTAGACAGCGCATACTCGTCTTGCTGTTGACGGGTTAGGCCGATTTCTTTTGCAACGTTTTCTGCCGTCACACCCATGTGATATTGGTTATAAACGTCGGTTAAACCGTCTGCTACGAGCAGGTCTTTCAGCTCTAGGTTGCCCATTTTGTTGCCATCACGAATACTACTTGGCGCGGCAAACGGAATCTGAGACATGACCTCAACACCTGCTGCAACAACAATCTCTGTATCGCCACTACGGATATGTGAAACCGCATCCATGACGGTTTTCATGCCACTGCCGCACACCATGTTTACGCCATACGCAGGAACCGCGTCCGGAATCCCAGCGAACAATGCCGCCTGACGACCGACTCCCATGCCTTGACCTGCGCCGACAACGTTGCCAACAATGACTTCGTCAATCTTGTCGCCATTCAACTTCGCCGCTTCCAATGCGCCCTTAATCGCTACTGCTGCCAAATTGCCAGCAGAGGTATTTTTAAGACTGCCACCAAAGGCGCCAATTGGAGTGCGCTTCGCCGCTACGATAAACACTTTTTCCATCATCTTCTCTCCTTAGTGCATGTATAGGCCGCCATTCACCGACAAAGTCTCACCGGTGATATAGGCCCCTGCATCGCTGACCAAGAAGCTCACTGATGCTGCAATTTCTTCTGGTGTAGCAAGGCGTTTCATTGGGATTTGATTCGTGATGGATTCCAATACTTCTGGCTTCATTTGCTCAACCATTGGTGTACCAGTGTAACCTGGCGCAATAACATTTACTGTCACACCCGAGCGAGCACCTTCATACGCCAAGGCTTTAGAGAAACCTATCATCCCAGCTTTCGCCGCCGAGTAGTTTGCTTGACCAAACTGCCCTTTTAGGCCATTGACTGAAGAGATGTTAATGACACGACCACCGCCTTTTTCGCACATCGCAGCGAATAGAGGTTGCGTAACGTTGAATAGACTATTGAGGTTGGTATTAATGACGTCATTCCAAGCTTGCGCAGTCATCTTTTTAAACACGCCATCACGTGTGATACCTGCGTTGTTGATAACGACATCAATGGTCCCTTCTTCCTCAAGCAATTGCGCTAACTTTGCTGCACACTCTGCAGTGTTTGTTACGTCCAACTCAAAAAGGCGAACCTGATCTTTGGTAAACCCTTTACTGTTGAACCACTCCAACGCACATTCATAGTTGCCTGTGAAATACGTAGCGATTACACGGTAACCATCATTCACTAATTGAGAGGAAATAGCAGAACCAATTCCGCCTTTTGATCCGGTGATCAAAGCGACTTTCTTCATCGAAGACTCCATTCTTAACGGCATTTAAAAAAGCAAACTAAATACACTGATGAAATAAATCACCAACTGACGTGTTTATTTATTCTTTTGGCTATCAATCCTGTGATGCCTTTTATTTTAAGTTAAACCAGAAATATTACATTTCAAATAAAAAACTAATCCATTTGCATAAGATTGATTTAGATCTCATTAAACATGAAATGTTATAAAATGGTTAACTATTTATAAGTCATTGTTTTAAATAAAATAAAGTTAAACACAAGCTTATCAGAACATAAATTTAATCATTATTTATCAATAATTTACATACCGAACAGTGGACGTTACATCATCTCATGATTTCAGATACTACTCTCATGCTCAGAGTTGTTCTCTATAAATACGATTAGAATAATAATTCAAATATCAATATAAGCAATTGTCAGTAATATCATTTAATTACTAACTTAAATGGTATTACTGATAGTATAACCTTAATTTTATATTTATAGTTTTACTTATGAAAACTGGTATATTTAGAATGTAAAAAATAGAAGAAAACGTCTCATTTTGGTGCAGTTCGCACTATTATGACGCAGCAATTAAAAAATAATTTCAGTTTTATTTTAAATATCCAAATAACATCAATTAATTAGCATTTAACGTATCGAATCACTTTTTATCTATTGAAGTACCGGTACGGTGCAATATTCGATAGTGCCATCTCCTAAAGCAATCATCTAGATTCTTTAACCCAGTAAATTGATGTTATACCCAAATGACGTCAAGATGCAGAAATCGTGTCAGTGACATGCTCCGCAGGGCGAGTTTCCTTATCCCACAGCCTTTGTTAACGATTTTTGATTTAGAACCACTAGATCTTCAAATCGTTGCCGTGCCTGTGAGCCAAGTCATTCTCGCTGAACCTAGCACCTTGAGGTTATTTGGGGATATTTGGGGATAGTATCCTTTATTAATTTGCACTATCTTTGTGGCTTCTATCAAATCACTTAGTTATCAACAAACATGAATCTTGCATTGCTCAGTATGTTCATCCCTACCTTCTTTTTTGTCTCAATTACACCAGGAATGTGCATGACGCTCGCCTTAACGCTAGGAATGAGTATCGGTTATCGCCGCACATTATGGATGATGATTGGTGAACTCGTCGGTGTCGCGCTGGTTTCAGTCTCGGCAGTACTAGGGATCGCCGCGATCATGCTCAACTATCCTTGGATGTTTATCGCACTAAAGTTTATTGGTGGCGGCTACTTACTCTATCTTGGTGTAGAAATGTGGCGATCTCGAGGTAAGTTAGCAATAAATGTCGATAATTTAGAAAAACCCAAAAGTGGCAATGTCGCGCTCATCATGCAAGGCTTCGTTACCGCTATCGCAAACCCAAAAGGCTGGGCATTTATGATTTCTCTGCTGCCGCCTTTTATCGATCAAAATGCGGCTCTTGCTCCACAGCTGATCGTGCTTGTCTCCATCATCCTTCTTTTTGAGTTCATTTGTATGTCTCTGTATGCCACGGGTGGTAAAGGACTGAAACGCGTGTTGGGTCAATCAAAGAATGTGCGCCTGATGAACCGTATCGCGGGCACTTTAATGATGGGGGTTGGTGTTTGGCTATTACTGAGCTAAAGCAACGCTGGAAATGATGAAAAATATCCTAAGAAAAATTACGCGAAACATAAGTGAAGTATTAGATTTTCAGGCCCGGGTTTGGGTCGTAAACGTTTATGCTGGAGAACACAAAGGCGAATCTTACGTTATAAACGAAGACAGCTTTTCCGAGCCATTGCAATGGATGAAAAAGAAAGGTTATCACACATCCATGCTGCGCCTGGTTGAATCGATGAAGCGCTCTCAAATCATTGAGTTCGATTTAGGTCACGTCAAACACCGCCTGATGCGTGTGAAATAGCACAAAGTAAAACGCCACTCAAACTGAGTGGCGCAAGCACTTTTAACCTTCAGCACCTCGCCTTACGGCGCGGTATCAATCTCGACAGGTAAGTAGTGCTTCGGTTCTAGTTTGAACAGTTCAGGTAATACGGTACCAATGGAAATGGAAGACCATGTACCTGATAGCACACCAATAAACATCGCGGTTGAGAAACCCGCTAGCGGTGCTCCCCCCATAATCCATAGTGCACCAACAGTAATCAGTGTTGTGCCTGATGTCACCATCGTTCTAGAGAACGTCGCGATGACAGCCTGGTCATTGATGTCTTCCATTTTCCAACTTTGTTTCGCGATCAGTAGCTCACGAATTCGATCTGAAATGATGATCGAATCATTCAATGAGTAGCCTAAAATTGCCAATACGGCAGCAAAAACCGTTAAGTTGAATTCCATTTGGGTAACGGCAAAGAAGCCGAGGACGACAATTACGTCATGAGCCAGAGCAAATACAGAGCCACTCGCTAAGCGCCATTCAAAACGGAAACACAAGTAACCAAGGATGCTCAGCACACAAATCAATAGTGCTAAACCGCCTTGATCAAACAAATCCTGACCAACTTGAGCACCAACAATACTGTTGCTGACGACATCAACTTGATGTGAAACTGGCTTTAATACCTCTTCCACACTCGGCAGAGTTTGTCCTTCTTCTGGGGCGGAGTAGCGAATAAGCCAACGACCATCTTCACCTGTGCGGGTGACAGAGGTTGATTCACCAAGTTTTGGTTGCAGTGCATCAAGCAGATCGTGGTTGGTTAACGACTTATCGACTTTCACTTCTGTCACCATACCACCAGTGAAATCCAAGCCAAGATTCAACCCTTTAAAGCCCAGAGCACCAAGCGCGATCACCGTCAAAACGATAGAAACTAGCGTAGTGAAGTGGCGAATTTTACGAATATTTTGTTTTAGCATTTCGACCATGATTAAACCCTCACATCACGACGGGCATCTCGGCCCCAAATTAAATTGATCATTGCTCGAGAGGCAAATACGCCTGTAAACATACTGGTTAACAAACCTAATCCGAGTGTTAAAGCAAAGCCTTGGATTGGACCGTTACCGATGGCGTATAAAATCACGGCGGTGATCATGGTAGTAATGTTGGCATCAAGGATGGTCGAGAACGCGCTATCAAAGCCCAGATCAATCGCTTGAGCGAAACTGCGGCCTTCACGCATTTTGTCCTTAATACGTTCGAAGATAATAACGTTGGTGTCCACTGCCATACCAACGGTTAACACCAACCCTGCAATACCTGGAAGCGTTAGCACCGCACCTGGTAACAAGGCAATTAAGCCAAGCAAACAAAGCATGTTGGCACAAAGCGCCACGTTCGCCACCCAACCTAAGCGGCGGTACCAAAGGGCCATAAAGGTCAGTGTTAAACCCATACCCAAAGCAAGTGCCGCAAAGCCATTTTCAATGTTTTCAGCTCCCAAAGAAGCACCAATAGTGCGCTCTTCTACGATAGTAACCGGGGCTGTTAGCGACCCCGCACGAAGTAATAGCGCTAACTGCTGCGCTTCGTCCATGCTGCCAGCGCCGGTAATACGGAATTGGCTACCAAGTTGAGATTGAATAGTCGCAACGCTGATAACGCGCTCGCTGCGCTCCGTTACGCCACGATCGTTTGTCTTGTATTCGCGGTAAACCGTCGCCATTGGCTTGCCAATATGCGTTGCAGAGAAATCACTCATCTTTTTACCGCCCGCGTGGTCAAGCGAGATGTTAACTTCTGACATACCCATATTGTCGACGCCTGCACGAGCGTTAACAATGTGCTCACCCGTTAGGACTGGTCGTTTCTCCAGAACAACAGTTCGGCCATCGTTATCTTTCAGCACAAGATCTTGGCCGCTTCGCGCTTGGCCTGCATCTTTCACTTCATAGAATGCCAAACTCGCAGTGGCACCAATAACGTTTTTCGCTTGTGCTGGGTCTTGTACACCTGGTAGCTCAATACGAATGCTGTCTTTACCCTGACGCTGAACTAATGCTTCCGTAATGCCTAGCTCTTCAATACGACCACGCATAATCTTCAAGTTTTGTTGCAATGTCGTTGATTGGAACTCTTGAATATTCTGCTCACTTGGCTCAAGAACAAAACCGCGAGACGAGCTTTTCACCACCCAACCTGGATAGTTTTGACGCAAGAATTTGTTTACTTCAGCTAGGGCGGTATCAGTCTCACTGTTTACCGCAATGCGGTTACCACTTTCTGCGCGAATTTGTACACCACGCACGCGCTGATCTCGCAGGCTTGCTTTGATCTCATCGATCAAAGCATTACGTTGCTCCTCAAATGCTTTATTTACGTCGACATTCAAGAGGAACTGTACCCCACCGCGAAGGTCAAGACCGAGTTTGATTGGGCTAAAACCCATCTCATTCAGCCACTCTGGAGCAACAGACACATATGAGAAGGTAATGCTGTCTTCTTTATTTAGCTCATTGTTTAGTAACGCACGAGCTTTGCTTTGCGCATTTTCATCATCGAATACAATGGTCGTTTTGCCATCTTTTTCGATGATTTTGTCTGCTGAGATATGATTGGTTTTCAGTAGTTGATTCAACTGAACAACCGACATTTCACTGCTGTTTTGGTTTGAAAACGTTAGCTGGATCGATGGTTGCTCACCGAACCAAGTCGGAATCGCGCTTAACGTTAAGATAATGACCGTCGTGATTAATACGACATATTTCCAAGCTGAATAGTGATTCATCAGCTTTCTGTTCTTTTGCTGCTTTGGTGTTTTTTTCATGTAAACATCATCCCTTCACTACGAAGTGAAGCTTTTAATAACAAGGCTTAACACACGACAGATGCCCCCAGAATAAATTCAGGGTATGAAATGCTCAGGACGGTTACGCCCTGTTGAATACAATCGTCGTGTTAAGAGTGCACAATGGGCAAATAGATGGTGTTTAGGCAGAAAACTGACTATTGAGTGCGACGTACATTGCGTTGGTCTCTTTCCAACCAGAAATGCGATGATCGCTTGTGAAATGATAAAAAGTGTACTGGTTTTGACGCCAATTGATATCCATCAGGCTGTAGGCATAACCTGCGTCAACATAGAAAGGCGTGTTTAGGTCACCAACAACGTCAACATGCTCATCATCGAGGCCTTCACGTAAGTGAGAAACCCAACGTTGAGTGTTAAATAGAGCTAGCGTATCGAGTCTTGCATGACTTTCAGAAATCGGAGACTGCGTCGTTTCTTCTGAGACTTCAGAAAAATCGATTGAGGTATTTGCAAAAGCAATACTCGCAACAAATGGTTGCAGCTTAGAAAAGTAAGGTAAATGAGCTTTCTGATCGATTTGCGCAGCAAAAACATGCGCTGGTAGCAATACCATCGCAAGCAGCATAAAAAGCAATTTTTTCAAGCAAATCTGAGACATAAGAACTCACTAAAAACAAAACGAGTCGAGTTTTTTCACTCGACTCGATGATAGTATTCCTATTAATTATGGTTCACAACTAAAAAGTTATAAATCTCTAGAGGCTTTAAACTAAAGGCGCTCTGTTAACGGTAAAAGATATCGCCTTTATCGACATCTAAATAGATTTTGTTCTCTTGCTCCAAACCACCACAATAAATGAAGTACACATTGCGCTTGTCATAAGTAACCGAACGAACCCAGCCACCGAGCTCTTCAAAATCACTCGGATCACAGGTTTCATCGTCTAACAATTGCTGGGTTTTCTTGCGGAAGATGTCCAAGTGGACTTTTAAATCATCCGACTTCTGCAAATATCCATCCAGTATTTCTAAACGCTCTTGTTCTTTAATAACTGGCTCTGCATCAGATAATCCTTCGGCATTCAACCACTCAGCTTTTTCTTCACCGCCCTCTTCATAAACAAGGTAACCAGAGATTCGATACCAACCATCCACTTTTTCTAACACCGATACTTTTTCTCCCTTATAGAGCGTATCGACAACCAAAGCATTAACATTTGGCTTATTGTAAACATTGATTCGACGCTCAATGACATAGTATTCGGTCACTTCAGGGGGGGCGGTTTCTAAATCCAGAATCGGTTTGGATATTTCTTCTTCCACTGGCGCTTGCTCCACTTGCGCAGCTTTTAGCGCTTCAGGTTCATCTTTTTGCATAAAGAAGAAATAGTATCCAGCACCCGCCCCACCGAGCAACAGTATGACAATCAATGCGATGAGAATTTTCTTCATGTACTTTTCCTTTTCATTCTTTGTTCTTATCTCACCGGCAACACGCATGTCGCGGAAATTTGGGTATATACTCAAAAGGGTCGGTCAACTAACGCGAGCAATAATGATCAACAAACTCAATTGGATACTGTTGCTTCTTCTGTTCCCCATTATGGGGCACGCCAATATTCAATGTAACCCATCGTCGTGGAATGACAATCTTACCCAATTCAATCGTTTAGAGTCCAATTACAATAAGCATGTTGAGGTATTCAATGCACTTTTAGCCGAACATAAGCAGCGCCAGTTATTGTCCCAAACCTTTTCCCTACATGAACTCGTGTTACTTTGGCGCGCCCGCTCGAACCAAAATGCGTTCAAAACTCAATTAAAAGCCTCCATTCAATATAAAGAAGAACTCACGACTAAAGCTAATGAGTTGATTAAATTGAGCACACAATCTCAATGGTCAGCAAATGGATGGAAGAAACTTGCCCAAAAGTGCCGTGAGTCAAACGAAACAGCCAATCAAATCACTGCGGAGTGGTATAACACCAACGCTTTGCAACTTGCCGAGGATTACAAACGCCTTTCTTCACAGTACCAAGCACTAGCGCAACTCTATGATAAAGAAGCGAGATCGCTTCAATACGCTCAAGATGTTTCTAGGTAAAAATCGAGCCCGTTTTGAAAAGACGATGTCGGGTTTTCACTCCAATATTGGACGTTATTCGTGCTTTAATTCCCTCTTTTAGTGATCCCAACATTATATGTAAAAAATGGGACTGTTCCCTTTTACAAACTTGACTAAACCATGACCAAGAGAGGCAACTTATAGAGACATACGTCACAATAATGCTTTACTTATGGCCAATTTTTGGTTAATTTACCCATTAATAAAATTTAATAAAAAGTCACATTTGGCTGGAGATGATGCTACAACCATGGTTATCAATCGATTAAGTAACAGGGACTGTCCTAATGCTACCAAAGCCAAGTTTTTGTCAGTAGTTAGGCACGTAAAAGAGTTTGGTTCAATCAGCGATTTGGACCTTTGTAAAATCTTCGGAGAAACAATTTGGAGTGATGGGAGGGAATACCATTCAGCTGCGTTCTCATTCAAGGTTGATAGATACACAGGTAACTGTGAAATCTCACAATACAAGCACCAATAAGGCTTAAGAATTTATAAGGCGGAGTCAGGAAACTGATTCCGCTTTTTTGATCATCGCGATCGTAAAGTCGTGATCGGAATAACCCTCGATCAATTGTGCGTCTGGACATAGCCATCGGCAATAGCGTAACACCCCAACTTTATTATGCGATGCGAGCATTCTCATGCTCGGCAGCTTTTCTTCATCCAATAAGTTAAACACGCACCCTTTCTCTGCGGCCCGGTACATTTTCTCGATCATCTCAATGGTATGATTTGGATTCGCGGATTGATAATTCAATGATCCAGAAGCAAAGACATAATCACTACGGGGCAATACCAACGTTGAAAAGTCACCGCATACGAACTCACTTTGAGTACGAAAGTCCCGCTTTCTGGCCTCAGAGATAAACTGTTTTTGCTGATCAATGCCAATATAACTTTGGGGGCGCAGATTGTTGAACTCAATAAACGCTAATAAGTCTCCGTAGCCACACCCAATATCTAAAAGACTTGAACCGTCTAACGTTAACCCACGGCACAAGGCTTCAAATCGACTGATTTGGCTGTACTTATCCCTCCATCCCAGCGTTCGCGCTCTGTCTGTACCGAACTGTCGGTATCGCTTTCGGTGATAGTGAGCAATCTTAAGTCTATCGAGAAATTTCATCTTTCTTATGCATAAATCGGCAAGCTTCCATTTCCTTTCACTTGTCTAATCGCCAAGTGCGTATGGATATCTTTTACGTTTTCTAATCGTTGTAGCTTTCTAGTGAATGTTTCATAACCAGCGAGATCTTTGCTGACCACTTCTAACAAATAATCATAAGCCCCTGATACAACATGGCACGAGATCACTTCGTCCATTTCAACAACAGCATGTTCAAATTCATCAATCGAAGAAGCTTGGTGGTTGTTCAAACTGACTTCAACAAATACGGTCATCGCAATACCCACCGTGTCTCTGGACACAATGGCTCGATAACCGCTAATTACGCCCTCCTGCTCTAAACGCTTAATGCGTCTTGCACAAGGTGATGCCGACAATCCTACTTTGTCAGCGAGCTCTGCCGTAGTCAGGGTCGCATCCTTCTGCATCAAGTTGATCAGTTGCCTGTCAATTTTGTCCATTTGCCCTTCCATGCCAATAATCACTAACAATTAACATTTATACGCGCTTTATCACCAACATCAAGCTTAATTACGTCAAACTTTGCCTCCCTTTGGCACGAGTTTTATTCAACAATTAACACATCATTTACAAATGGACATGCCGACAATGATATTGGGATACGCAGCTATATTAACGACCTTACTGCTTTGGTCTGGTTTCTTTATTTCTTTAAAAGGGGGCGCAATTTCTAGTTTGCAGCCAGCCGATATCGCGTTAGTTCGCTTTCTAATCCCAAGTTTAATTTTATTACCATTTGTGATTAAGCATAAGCAGGCGCTTCGCGTCGTGCCTAAACGCTACCTAACTGGTGTTGTGGTAGGGAGTGGCCTGCCCTACTTGCTGGTCGTCGGCACAGCTATGCACTTCGCTCCCGTGGCGCACGGCAGTGCATTAGTACCTGGTACTTTGCCATTATTTGTTTCTGCTATCGCGGTGTTGTGCTATCAACAGTCGCTGAGTGCTCACCGCTTAATCGGGCTTTCTACGGTGCTGTTAGGGATTTTCGTATTTCTTCTTTCTAATAGCGGTGCAGAGTACAACTGGTCTCAATTACAAGGCCACATCCTGTTTCTAACCGGTAGCATTATGTGGGCTGTTTTCACCATCAGTGCTCGTGTTGCTAACCTTAATGCGCATGTCTGTGCTGGATTCGTTGCAATCGCGTCTTTGGCACTGCTCATCATTGCGGTTGGCTTCGGATGGGTAGATAGTTACCTAGCGATAACGCCGATCAGTCAGTGGCCGTGGGAAGAATTATTTGGCCACGCGATGTTGCAAGGTGTCGGCGCAGGCTTAATCGCCTCTTTTACCTTTATCTATGCAATCCGAATTATTGGCGCCGAAGCCAGTGCTGCTTTTGGGTCATTAACTCCAGTCGTCGCGACACTTCTTGCCGTTCCAATCTTTGGTGAACAACCAGATTCACTTACTTGGTTAGCGCTGATGCTGGTAACCTGCGGCAGTATTGTGGCAAGCCAAATCTTTATGAAAGATGGAATGAGCCAAACTTATCGCCCACCACTTCACAGATAGCGATAATTTTACAAAAACTTTTGTCCTACTATCTTGAATAACAAAATGGCGTTTTGATAGCCTCGATTTAACCAATAATTAAAACGCCAATGTAATGCCTGCCACTCATACTAAAGATGAACTGCATAGATTCCTCAAACCGGGAATGAAACTTTCGACTAATTTCGAGTTTGGGCCTAAGGACCAGTATACGTATTCCACCACCTATCTTGGGATGAAAGAGAACGCGTATTTGATTCTTGATATACCGATGCGTTTGCTTGAAGAGCAAGTGATGAGAAAACTCCCAAACGCCGATGTCATCGTGCGTGGTGTATCAGATACGGAGTTAGGCCATGTCATTGCATTTAAATCCAGTGTTCTAACAACTGCGGTTCGTCCTTCGCCCCTTTTATTTATTCGAATTCCAGGAACATTTGCAACCAAACCAGTCCGGGAACACGAACGATATAAGCTGCAAATGGATTGTAAGATTGTTCATGCGGGGAATGTTTACGACGGTAGCCTTATCGACTTCTCACTGGCAGGTATTGGTATCTCAACCTTTATAGAGCCTGAATTCAACGTTGGTGAAAGTGTCACTATCGACTCTTCTCTAAGTCACTATATCGGAGAAGAAAATCGGTGTGTCATTGCCAACATTAAGAAGTTGGTGAAAGGCTGGATAATAGGAATTAAGTTTGAAAGCCCAATAGCGATGAGTCACGAGCTAAAAACAGAGTTACTGGAGCAGTCCTTTCTAACCAGTAACGTCTGAACTTACTGCTGGCTAAAGCGCGTCGCCTCAAAGCTGTTGAGCACTCTGTGCACCGCATAGGTCACGAGCAGAGTGACAACAATAGCAAACAAAATACTACTCACGCGATACAGCGCGCTGAACATTAAATCGCCATCCGGAGTAAGGTATTGGCCAAATAAAATACCTAATGTAGTTAATCCGCCAAACCCAGCTCCTGACCCACTAGACTCTTTTACATGCATATAGCTGAACATCATCGCGCCAATCCACAGCAATGGGACGATAAACAGCAAGGTATCCGACCAATCGTATAGTACGAGCTGCCCAACGATACCAAAGGTTACCCCCATCAAGGTCCCCATTGCTCTTTTGCGCGCATACCCTAAAGCACCGTTCCAATGCATAGGAAACAATAAAAGCAAGGTTGTCGCCTGAGCGGACATAGAATCACTGAGGTCAAATAGCTGGAATACCAAGAAAGACATTGTAGCGATACTCGCCCCCATAAGGGCTTCATGCCGCATGCGGTGACTCTGTTTAGGCTGAGATGGTTTTGCCGGTGGCTGACGAGGCTCTGCATCAGGGATCAAAAATGTCACGACGTAGGCCACGATCACTGAAATAACATTCGCTTGTAGGTTGCTGAATACCAGATCATTTAAGTCGGTTGTTGGATAACTTGCAAAATGCAGCATGATGCTCAAGCTCAGCACGCTATTTGCCCCAAACAGGAATAAGCTCCCTTTTGACATACAGGCGAACTTATACAAAAACAACCCGAAGGCGATGATCGTCATCATGCCAGGATGTCCACCAAATAGCCCACCAAGAATACCGACCTCTAATCCGCATACGACCGCTGAAAAAATCAGCTGTCGTGCGGCATGCAGGCTCATGACTGGTACCATTCCAAGTAACAACATCGGTGTTACGGTAAAAAATACGCCATAATTCCAGCCAAAGACCTTACATAAGGTGAAGCCAATGGTCGCGCCAGTTGCAATGCGCAAACACTGACGGAAGTCGTTTTCCGACATGGGATGATCCCATAACTTCATATCGCCTCCCCGTTAATAAATGTAATGAAGAAGACTCAAAAATCGGATCTGACATCTCGCTAACCAGCCAGATAACGAGTTTTCTGGCAACAGTTGCACAGTCGCACGTGCCCCGGCCGGAAATGCGCGCTGTTGAGGTTCATCGATAGCTAAATGTAAACGTAAACGCTGCGCGTCTCTCACCCAACGGTTTGAGTCTGTCGGTGTCGCTAAACGGCCATCCGCATCAAACTGGCCCGAGCTTACCCCCGCATCCACACTCGTAATACGAGCTTCAAATACGTCACCTGGCAAGCTATCAAAGGCCACTAACGCCCGACTGTTCTGATTGAAGTGTCGCAGACTCTTTTCACGAAAGTCGGCAATAATATCCACGTCATCCGAGACTAAAGCCACAAGAGGCGTACCAGCTGCCGCATAGGCACCCGTTTCCAGCTGCAAGTTAGCGACAACGCCATCATGTTCAGCAATTACTTGAGTGTAAGACAGATTAAGTTCCGCTTGTTTTAGCTGGTTTTGTGCCACGCGGATATTTACATTCGTTGCACCTAAATCGCCTCGGTTTACTTCCAACTCTTTTAAACGAGCGCGCGCGGCCAGTAAGTTTGCTCTGGCTGCCGTTGCACTACTTTGTGCGTCGTCACGCTGTTGTTGCGAGGTGCCATTGCGATGAAACAATGTATCAAGACGTTTGGCTTCGCGAACTTTTTGCTCGGCGACAATTTTGCTTGCTTCAACGTCCGCTTTTGCCGCTGCAATAGAGGCATCAAGCTGTTCATTATTTTGAATCACACGCTCAAGGTTAAGTTGAGCCTTTTCTACGGCGAGCTGATAAGGCTGTGGATCAATCTGGAATAGTAGATCGCCTTGGCTTATTTCTTGGTTGTTGGCAACATAAAGATGCGTAATCTGTCCACTCACACGGGGAGCTACTTTAGTTACCACTCGCGTTGCCATTGCCTGGGGCGTCAGTGGCATGGCGAGATCTGCGACTAGAAAATAGGCAAAGACAAGGACAAACGCGACGCAAGAATACTTGATCCAACGTGCGAATTTTTGATCTGGAGTCATAGGCGTTTACTTCTCTTTTAATTCGGGTTTCTGACTTATTCGCTAAGTGAATCAAGTGCATTGTGAGCAATCTGATCGAGGATCAATGAAAGCTTTTGAAGCTCTTGGTCATTGATTTCTGTCAGTAGCTTGCTCCGTACTTGAAGAATTCGAGTCTCCATTTGCTTGAGTAGGGTTTTACCTTCTTCTGTAAGGCTAACAATGCGTGCTCGCTTGTCATGCTCACTGCAATAGCGAGTGATCAGAGATTGCTCTTCTAATAGCTTTAATGTGCGCATCAGCGATGCCAACTCAATCTCAAGCGCTTCAGCCAAATGCTTCTGACTAACGTTGTCGCCCATTCGATAAAGTTTCCATAACGCAGTCCAACGCGGGTACGTCAGGTTTAAAGGCTCCAACTCGCGATCTGCAACCATTTTCCACAAACGGGCAACACGAGATAACTTTTCAGCCAGAGAAAGGTCGCGCAAACTGTTGATGTCTTGAATCATAAGATCTACTCAATTACTTAGCTTGCTAAGTAATATAAGATAGTTAGCACGCTAAGTAAATAAGTTTTTGTGATTTAAATCACATAGAATATGCCATTGGGGAACAAGTTTGCGTAACGCAACGTAGTACTAGGGTTGAATAGTAGTGATATACGACACTAAAGGTGATATCAGCACTCCTGGCTTATCAACAAGTGAAGCATTGAGATACAAAAAAGCACAACCCTAAGTTATGGCGTTGTGCTTTTCGGTTTAGTGAGCGATTGAATTATCAATTAAGGCTCATAGCGAATGAGTTCATCACGTTCGTTCAATTAAGAATCGCTGCTTGAAGTCAACAAAGGCTTCATGCAGCGCATTTTCTTTAATCGGTTTGAGCAATACGTAATTCGCGCCCGCCTCCATAAACGCATCACTGGTTTCTTTCGCCGTATCGGCAGTACAAGCATAAATTGGCGTGCCTAACTTCAGCTTCTGTCGGATCTCTTTGGTTGTTTCAATTCCTCCAAGATGCGGCAGTTGGTTGTCCATCAAAATCAAATCGTAAGTATGATCTTTTAAGAACTCCATCGCTTCCAATCCATCTTTTGCCCAATCAACCTGCATTTTGTACTTGTTACAAAATGCTTTAAGAATGAAGGCATTAGTATGGTTATCTTCTACCAACAGTACTTTTAGACTCTCTGCGAATAACTCCCCAGGCTTAACTCGCAAGCTTGAATCAAGAGGGGTGAGCACTCGCTCACGATCTTTCACTGGCATTGTAACAACAAAGGTCGTGCCTAAACCTTTTTGACTACGTACTTGAACGTCACCTTCCAGCATATCGACGAGGCTTTTCACAATGGTCAGTCCCAAGCCACTGCCACCGTATTCTCGAGTGGTCGTTGCTTCCTCTTGAACGAAAGGTTCGAACATTTGGTCGAGCTTATCGGGCTCTATGCCGATGCCCGTATCCGTAATTTCCACTACCAACACACTATTTTCGGCGCCGTAGAACTGCTCCAGTTCAGCATGCAAGCGTACGCTGCCCGAGGGGGTAAACTTGACTGAGTTACTGACTAAGTTGAATAAAATTTGGTTCAGACGAACTTGGTCAGTAAAGATTTCAACATTGGGATCAATCTTGTTTTCAATGACGAGGTTAACGCCTTTATTTTCGCAAATTGGACGATAAATGTTTTCTAACGTTCGAATCGTGTCAGTGAACGAAAACGGGTGCTTTTGAATATTAAACTTACCCTGCTCAATCTTCGAAAAATCCAAAATATCATTCAAAACAGCAAGTAAGTGCTCACCACTATGTCGGAGTACATCAATTTGGTTATTCTGCTCTTCCGTTTCGACCGAGTCTTTCAATAATTGAGCAACTCCCAGAATGCCATTGATTGGCGTTCGGATTTCATGGCTCATTTTAGCCAGAAAATCGGCACGTGCTTGGGCGGATTTTTCTGCCTCTTTACGTGCCAAGTTACTTTGTTTTTCCGCTTCAATAAGCGTCGTAATATCCTGACCTTGAACAATGATACCGCTGATATCACCGTCAACTCGAATCGGCGATAAGTTCCAGCGATATACCTTGTCTCCAATTGGTACATTGACGCCAGTTAACGTGGCTCCTTGAGCTGCCATTCGCAGGTGCGGCATCAACTTTTCTTTGAAGCCTTTAAATACTGGGTGCATGGTTTCAATGTCGTTTTCCATGACCAATTCTTTGCGGGCTGCCGGATTGATTTGGATGAGTACTCCAGACTCTGACCACACCATAATCGGCGATAACGCAAAGTTAAACAGATCGCGGAATGAACGCTTTTGCGCTTCCAGCTCTTCAAAGGTGTTTTCTAGTGTCGAACCAATATGATCGAACTCCTCGATATCCGATCCGCCAAATCGTTCGAACCCTTTTTCTTCACGAGCCGAACGAGTGTATGCCATCAACGAGCCAAGCTCTTCGACGACTCGATTCTCAATCCACTCTTTGGTCATCAACGCAATCATCACCATCCCGATAACTGAAGCCAACATCGCCAAAAGGTGCTGGATTTGCAGCGTCACAACACTCTGATTGTCTTGCACGGTTAGCAAACACAAATCCGTCGTGGCAGCATTGACTTCGATAGGGGTTTTAATGATCAACAACTGGTCAAGCTTTTGCTGAGACTCTCGCCGCTTCAGAACATCAAATATCTTGTACGCTTCATCTCCGACTAGGGAGCTGGCTAGTGGCGTATCGTTGGCCACCAAAACAACATTATCAACGTTCCCTTCGTTTTTTAGTCTTTCCATCAACCCGAAGTTGTTATCTAGAACAACAACATTGTAAGAATACCCCATCACTTCACCGGTTTTAGGTTGTAAAACCGGTACACGACGCAGTAACAGATGGCGAGTTCCCATTGGGGTATGTGAAGGGAGGTAATACCAATTGTTGCTAAAAGTCACTTGGCTCGCGAGATCATTGAGAATCAAGTTATTGATGCCATAGAAATGCGCATTCCCATCGTCCCAAATAATGCCTTGATGATCGGTGAGAAAGCGAAATTCTGGCGTATGGGAAGGATCACTCTGGTCAATACTCATGAAAAAGTAATTGAGAGCTTCTTCATCCCGTTCTGTATAAAAATCTAAAACAACATCACTCTTCGAGTTACTGTTGTGATGAATCTGAATCGCAGCAAAATGGCTATCAAAAATATTAAGAATCAGCGCTGACGTCTGTTGCTTAGTTCTATCCACTTCTTGCCAAATAATTTGCTTCGAGAAGTAATAACTCTGAACGAAGATGCCTAAAATGATCGGAGCAAGTACGAGAATGATTATTTTCGTAATAAGCGTCGACAATGAGCGACGCTTTCTTGTTTTTGATGTAGTTGTCATCAATTGTCTGAGTATCTAAATGCGCGTTTTCTTAATGCTTCAATTCTTTCTGGAGAATCAGATTTCGTGACGACTTCAAAATCACCAGAATAAACGGTTGGAACGGGTTTCCCTTCAAGATCCCACTTAATCGCTTCTGCCATTGCAATGCCAGTATCATCGTTCATACGCATAACAGTAACGTCTAACTCCCCTTTCGAAAGCGCTTCTAATTCTGCAGAGCCGCCACCCCAGCCGTTGATCATGACATCTTCACGCCCTAATTCTTTCAGCGCATCAACAGCCCCTAGCGCCACATCTGTAGAACACGCATAAATAAAATCGACGTCAGGGTATTTTTCCAAACTCGCTTTTGCTGCTTCATACCCAGACTGCTTTGTCGCTTTGGTATAGTAAGCAGATTGTAGTTCAAAGTTGTTATCACGGTTGACTTGATTGATAAAGGTATTGCCTCTGATATCGCTGATATACCCTTCTGAAAAGTAGAGCACACTATAATGGCTCTGTTTTGGAAAACGCTTACCAAACTCCACGGCAAGCTCACGGCTGCCTTCAGCATGATCAAAACCAACATAAAGGAACGGTTGGTGATCCTCCCAATCTCTTACCGGTGTAGTGATATTTTGTAAGATCAACTTGGTTTTCTTTGAGTCTAAGACGTGTTCAACAAACTTACGATGCCTAGTGGTATCGAGAGTGAAAATCAGATAATCGGAGTTGCTCTTCAGCGCTTCCATTAAAGACAAACTTTGTTGCTTAATATCTGCGTTGGGACGGGTAAATACTTGATTAAGTTGATAGTCGATATCGAGTTTATCTAAACGCTGTTCAAATGCGTCTATATTTCGAATCCAATAATCCGAAATCTGTTGGCCTGGATAAACCACAGAAATTTTTAAAGGACGTTTTTTGTCTCTTTCAACCGGAACAGGAGTCTCTCGCACGGCGTCAGCCAACGCATTCGTTAACTGCTTCTGTTCTGGAAACTGGTCTAAAAATTCTTGATATGCCCAATACCCATTGAGGACTTGAGTGGCTTGCGCTATCGGCGCGACAGTGGCCATTGACATCAGGGAGAATACTAACGCTTTTTTCATCTACTGCTCTTTTAGCTTTTTATGAGCCTAATTCAGCTCTATTCGTTACCTAGCCGAGTCATCCTTTACTCTTGTAATCTACCTTCCTCTGAGTGCCTGTTTCAATAATAAATTGGTTCTTAGTCTGAGTTGGAACGAATAAACGTTTATTGTGTACCTAATTGTAAGGTCACAAAATATCATTTCTCCTTTTCATACTCTGAGTGTTTAAACAGAACACCAACCCATTATGCGTCAGTTTGTTCTTACATGGTACTCCAAAACTAAAAAGAAACCGCCTCTGTGGACGGTTTCTTTGTTATTCGGCATGTCGCGAACGCTTATTTCGATAAAGCCATTTCTAACATCATCTGCTGATTTTCATCAACGACAATACTTGCTTTTGACGTAACAAGTAGCTCTTTCTTAGCTTTTGTTAGTTGCTTAATATAATACTCAGCCCGCATGGCAAGTGTCTTTGAATCAAAATCCGAAGACCACTCCAATACCAAGGGACCTTTTCCTTTTAAAGCTTTCGCTCCTTTGCCCGTTTGGTGCTGATTGAATCTTCGCTCAACATTGTTTGTGACACCGCAATACAGCGCATTGCGGTTATTTCGTATCAAATAGACACTCCAACGCTGCGCTGTATTTTCAATCATGAAAGTAGTGACTCGACCTTAGCTTTTAGTTCATCGAGCTCTTCTTTAAGCTGAGCAACTTCGAGCTCTAACTGGCTGACTCGATCAGAATTAGAGCCAGCCGCTGACACCGGCACTGCTAGCTCAGAGACGTCAACGTCGCCACAGAACAAATGCATATAGCGTGACTCTCGCTTTCCGGCTTCACGCGGTAACTTGACCACTAATGGCCCTTTATCTTCGCTTGCTAAGTGCTCCAGAACCGTTTCAACTTCTTTTACATCATGAAATGTCGCGAGACGATTGGTACGAGTGCGAATTTCCCCAGGCGTTTGAGCACCACGCAAAAGCATACAGCACACGATTCCCTTCTCTTGTTCTGTCAGTTTTAAATCACCAAACTCCGTATTACAGAAACGGTGCTGATACTTGCTAACACGGCTGTTAAACGCACTTTCGTCACTGACGAGCCTACGCTCAATTAGAGCATCAACGGCATCGAGAACGTCTGACTCAGAGAGCGACATTACGGGATCACGGTTGCTTTTTTGATTACACGCGTTGGTTAAAGCGTTTAGGCTGAGGGGGTAAAGATCTGGGGTGGTGACTTCTTTTTCGATCAAGCAACCAATGACTCGTGCTTCAATTGCCGTTAGCTCAACTTTCATAATGCATTTCCTTATTATTTTTGCATTTGACTTGGTACCTAAATCGCTTCGAAATCATGCATCATACATTGGCAAAGAGATGCAAGAAGCGTTAACGATTCAGGTGTCGGTGTCAGGCTAAAGCATAGCGCAAGACCTGGCACCCTTTGCGAATCGGGTCAGGTATCAATGCTCCGAGAGAATTGGCACTTTCGTCAAATTGCCATCTTGATCAACCATCATTATTTTTGAACGATTCAGCTCAACTTCGATGATTTCGAGTTGCTCGCGAGCGTTGATATACGCTGTTTTTAACTTTTCAGCCACAGAGCGAGTGGCTTGCTCATTATCTTGACTACTTACTTGCTCCGCAGTGTTCCCAGAGTCCATATCAAGTTCATCATTTTGCATTCAATGGTGTTGATAATATAGTGAAGGCCACGTTATGACAATGCATCGATGGATTCTACGATGTTGCCCAAAACTCGATTAAAGAAGCGTGATTATGTAGACACATCGCAATTGGTTGAGAAATGTTCAACTCTGCATTGTGATTGATCTAAAGACTGTTATGCCACTGGATGTTGTGCTTTAATCGAGGGAGATATTCATAAAATTAGGAAAGAGAACTATGAGTAGCGTATTTGAAATCGTTAACCAAGCTCGTCGTAAAAACAAACTAAAACGTGAGCTGCTTGATAACGAAAAGAAAGTTCGTGATAACCGCAAACGTGTTGACCTTCTAGAAAACCTTCTAGATTACATCAAACCAGAAATGACTCACGATGAAATCGTCGCAATCATCAAAAATATGAAAGCAGACTACGAAGATCGTGTTGATGACCACATCATCAAAAGTGCAGAAATCTCTAAAGCACGTCGTGACATCAGCCGTCGTATTCGCGAACTGACTGAAGAAGACAAGCAAACTAGCGGCAAAAAATAAACGCTTAAGCTAGATTTTCCAACCCCGAGTAAGGCTACCTTACTCGGGGTTTATTTTTGTCTCTAAACTAAGCGCCGTGTACAATCAATCCAACTCTTATTCCTAACGCATTCAGCTTTCTATGTCCTCAACTACGACAAGTACACAACCAACACTTGCAAAACAATTATTTACGATGACTTGGCCAATGCTATTTGGCGTTCTATCTTTAATGAGCTTTCAGCTTGTAGATAGTGCATTTATCGGTCAGCTCGGCGTTTTACCTTTGGCCGCTCAAGGTTTTACTCTTCCGTTGCAAATGGTCATTATCGGCATTCAAGTCGGTTTAGGTATCGCCACGACCGCTGTCATTTCTAAAGCGCTTGGTGCGAATGAAAGTCGTTATGCCAAACAGCTCGGTGGCTTAGTTTTGATGATTGGCTCAATCGGTGTAGCCGTTTTTGGAGGGCTAATTTGGCTTTTGCGCTACCCCATTTTATCTCTATTAAGTGCTCCAGAATCTGTGATGCCGATTATCGACAGCTACTGGCCTTGGTGGCTGCTAAGTTCATGGACTGGAGCGGTTTTATATTTTTACTACAGTATTTGCCGAGCTAACGGCAACACCATGTTGCCTGGCACAATGATGATGGTGACCAGCGGTGTGAACCTTGTGCTCGATCCACTATTTATTTTCACGTTTGACTTGGGTATTAACGGAGCCGCAATAGCAACCATCGTTGCTTTTGGGTTTGGTATTTTAGTCGTCGCGCCTCGCGTAAAGAAGAATCACTGGGCAACAACGCAGTGGCAAGACCTCAACGTAGCTAAAAGTGTTGCGTCTATCGGTAACATCATGGGACCTGCGATGATCAGCCAACTGCTGCCTCCGTTGTCGTCCATGTTGGCAACAAAGTTGTTGGCAAGCTTCGGGACCGCAGCAGTCGCCGCTTGGGCGCTCGGTTCACGCTACGAATTCTTTGCTATCGTTTCGGTGTTAGCGCTGACAATGTCTATGCCCCCAATGGTCGGGCGCTTACTTGGCGCAAAGAACTACCAAGATATCCAATCGCTAGTCAGTATTGCCGTAAAATTCATTCTGGGCTTTCAACTTTTGATCGCAGCCATTACGTTTGCCGTCGCAAACCCACTTGCACTACTGATGACCAGTGATGTTCAAGTAGAGCAAGTATTAGAAATGCATTTGCTGATTGTTCCTATCAGCTTAGGTTCACTAGGTGTATGTATGTTGATGGTTTCTCTTTGCAATGCATTAGGTAAGTCTTACACCGCGCTCACCATTTCAGCGCTACGCTTGTTTGTCTTTTTCCTTCCTTGCTTATGGGTTGGCGCTCAAATGGGGGGAATCCGAGGTCTACTTTTAGGCGCTTGTATGGGCAACATTCTGGCGGGCATTTCCGCTTACCTAACCTATCGACAAACCATACGTAAACTCGCTAGCGCTCAAGCAAACGCATAACAATGCATGGTTAAAATAAAGCCCCTTTGATTGGGGCTTTATCGTCTTGAAATGTTATCGATTTAGGCGAGTTTTAATTCATTGAAGAGCTCAAATAGCTGATTCGATTTATAAGGCTTAGGTAAATAAGCATCCATACCTGCAGCAAAACAGTTGTGAATGTCTTCTTCCAAAACACTCGCGGTGAGCGCAATAATGGTCGTTTTCTCACGCCCGGCTTTCTTTTCCCAACGACGAATTTCTTTCGTCGCGGTCAGTCCATCCATCACCGGCATCATACAATCCATTAAAATTGCATCGAATTCTTCTCCCTTTGTGATGGCTTCCAACGCTTCTTGTCCATTGCTTGTTATCAAATAGTCATACCCTGCTTTATCCAGAAAGAAACTCGCGATTTTCTGATTCATCAAGTTATCCTCCGCGATTAAGATCCTCCTGTGAGAGCGCGATGTTCGATATTCAGACTTTGGAAGACCATTAGTGACAGTGTCACTTGATATAGTTTTTTCTACCTTCGCTAAGTCGTCAATGACATGCTTAAATCGATTGCCAAGAAAAGGCAATGTGAGTACAGCATGTACTCTTTCTGCATTGTCGTAGGGAGTGGATAGATGATGCTGACAAATAATCACACGACGAAGATCATATTTGAGTGACAATTCATCTAAGGCTTCATCCGTATTGGAGTCGTCACTATGGCACAGAAATATGACATCAAAGTCATCGTTTATTGCTTTTACTTCATTAACATTATTCGCACCAAAGAGATTGATTTTTGCTAATCGACACTCTTTCAAAAGTTGATCAGCGTAATCGTAATTTGTGCAGATCAAGAGCCCTTTATTTATCACGTCCGAACGCCAGCCAAACACCGGAATAACGTCAACCTCAATAGAGAATTCAAAGCATGTGCCCACTCCTTTTGTGGATGTCGCTATAAGCTGCCCTCCCATCATGGATACCAGTTGACGACAAATTGCCAATCCCAGTCCCGTTCCACCGAACTGCCTCGACACCCCTTCATCTTCCTGAGTAAAGGGTTCAAAAATCGTCGTTAACTTATCTTGTTCAATACCTATCCCGGTATCTTCGACTTTAAACATCAGTACTCCGCGCTCTTTCTCAGGTGACTCGTCATAACTGACATCAACACGTATATGCCCGCTTTCGGTAAACTTGACCGCATTCGATACCAGATTCGTGATGACCTGCTTGATGCGATGATCATCAACCATCACTCGAGTTGGAATGTTTTCAGCTAAGTTAATCCCCAGCTCTAGCTGTTTAGATGTGGCTTTGGATTGAAATAAAACCATCGACTGGTACACCACCTCTCGGATATCGGCCTCGACTAACGACAACTCCAGTCGACCAGATTCGATTTTAGAAAGATCCAAAATATCGTTAAGCAAGGTAAGTAAAGTTTGGGATGAAGAGTCAATGTCATCAACGACTTCTTGTTGATGGGAAGATAATTCGCTTTGAGAGAGTATCTCCGTCATGCCCATAATACCGTTTAGGGGGGTGCGTATTTCATGCGACATGTTGGCAAGAAATACTGATTTAGCGCGATTAGCAGATACTGCTGACTCTTTAGCATGGAGTATTTCGTCTGTTTGTCTCTGCTTTTCTTCAACCACTCGATTCACTTGCTGAGCGAAAATCGTCAGTTCATCACTGCCATCGACTTTGACTTTCGTCTGTTTCTCTTCATCGTTGATCAGCGCCGTTAAGGTATGAATAATCGCATCTAGTTTGCTATTAACCCGAAACCAAGTGCCAAAGCCAAGCCAGCAAAGCATGACGATAACCAAAATAACGCCAGAGGTAATCATCGCAATATTGGTCTTTTGTTCATGAACTTGTGTTAGGAGCGACTGCTCTGTTTGTTTCGTGAACCCATCAATGAGTACTTGCAAGCGTTGCACACGGAAATCGAGTTCTCTCAAATACGCTTCATAGTCACTACGTGACATGTCCCCTGACATTAATCGCCCACGAGATGCCAAATTTCTCTGATATCTCGGCGACGTAAACAAGCCTAGCAATTTATCAACTTGATCGTATGACCCTCCTAAATTTAAAAACGCATCCAAATTTTGCTGCTGTCGATCAATAGCCTGAAAAAACAGACTCTGACTCAACCGACTCTTAGGATCTTGAACTAGGCGATGTGTCAACCAGGCTTCTTTCTGTGTCCAAAAAGACAGCTGAGCAAGGTAAGCAATAAAATTCTGCATTCGAATACCGTCCTCACTGCCATACCACTGATGATTTTGTAGCAAAGAGCGCGACATATTTTGAAGCAGTTGAAATGCCCAATCGCCAAGGTCATCCATCTCGTCCAACCTACCGGATAATACCCCTAGCATGGCCTCTTTCAGCTCATCAGCATATTCAGCGGTATTGGGGTAACTGACGAATTTTTGATGCATGGAAGAAATAACACCGTCTTGTTCTTCTATATTAAGTGCGGCTGATGCTTGAAGCGTAGGCTGGCGGCGTGCTTTCTCTATGGAGTATATAAAATGAGAGGCTTGGGATATCAACTGGAAACCTTGGATATTGATTACCGTTTGATTGAGACGGCTTACGCGCAACGCATTGTCAGAAAACTGCTGAACTGCAAAAACCACTATCACCACCGTGGGTAATAGTGCGAGGAGTGCTAAGCGTGTTTTTATTGATAATCTCAACATCCATCAGCCCAATGGTTGATCTCATCCGATTATTTAATACTAGACTAGTTTCTAGCATTGAAAGGCATATACGACATGGTTACTTTAAAACAACATTCACCTACCAAAACCATGGTCATTCCGCTTATTTCGCCATCGGTCAATGAAATGGTAATTGTGACTCGAATCATACTTTTTGATCTTCAAGCTGAGTTCAAACAGTTAAGTTTCACTCATACCTAAGATGCACATCACTTTTCATAAAATTCCAAACCATATGTTCACCTATTTCGTTGCCTTATCGAGACAAATCACACAAAAATGCAAACGAATTCACAGTGACAACAAAACTAATTTGAAAACACACATTATCATCGCGAAAAAAGTGGATGACTTTTTAAATGTCAATACGTGAAAACCACCGCTTTAGTCACATTAATTCACCACTAACACGACCTTAACTAGTGTTTTACACTGGATTTAATTTTCCTAGCAGAATAAGGGCTCCGACCTTAGAATCCGCACACATAACTATTACAACCCGATTACATAACCCACCACACTCTTGCACGCTGCCGAAGAGGCAACAGCAGAGAGTATGGTTAGCCCCCAAAACGTGAAAGGTCTAATACAACAATGAGTCCAGAGAAATATCTCCAAGACTGGCAAACTAGCCAAACGATTGCTGAATCTATTTCCCCTCTAATTGGTAAGCTATATCGTCAAAAAGGAATCGAAGTGGTTCTGTTTGGTAAAACGCTTATCAATGCTACTACTATAGACATTCTCAAAACTCATCGCGTTGCAAGACGTTATACAGGCAGCCCACTCTCACTTGAGCACACGATGCCTATCATTCAAGCGCTATGTGAAATGAGCATTTCTTCGTGTCGTGTCGATGTTGGCCAATTGGCAACTAAGTACTGGAATGAGCATGACGATACTGCATCTCTAAATGATTTCCTTATCACTGCACTCGATGGCGCACGCGATGCAGACTCTTCATTGAAAGCGCGTGATGTAGTTCTTTATGGTTTTGGTCGCATTGGTCGACTACTAACTCGCCTTCTGATCGAGAAAAGTGGCCCAGGTTACCCACTACGACTACGAGCGATTGTGGTTCGTGGCGGTAAAAAAGGCGATTTAGATAAGCGTGCTAGTTTACTGCGTCGTGACTCAGTCCACGGTCAGTTCAACGGTAGCATCGTGATCGATGAGGAACGTAAAGCTCTGATCGTTAACGGTAACTACATCCAAATCATCTACGCAAACAATCCAAGCGAAGTGGACTACTCTGCTTACGGTATTAACAACGCGCTTGTTGTTGATAACACAGGTGTTTGGCGTGATTCTGAAGGTCTAAGCCAACACTTAGAGTGTCAAGGTGCAGAGAAAGTGCTGCTAACGGCACCAGGTAAAGGCGATATCAAAAACGTTGTATTCGGTGTAAATGAATCAGTTATTCAAGAAGATGACACCATCATCTCTGCCGCGAGCTGTACCACAAACGCAATCACGCCGGTTCTTAAAGCGCTGAATGATAAATATGGTGTCCTTTCTGGTCACATCGAAACCGTGCACTCATACACAAACGACCAAAACTTGATCGACAATTTCCACTCTGGTGACCGCCGTGGACGTAGTGCTTCTCTGAACATGGTTCTAACTTCAACTGGCGCAGCTAAAGCTGTAGCAAAAGCACTGCCAGAGCTAGCTGGTAAGCTAACAGGTAACGCAATTCGCGTACCGACACCAAACGTTTCGATGGCAGTCGCTAACCTAAACTTAGGTGAAGACGTAGACCGTGATTCACTGAACGATTACTTGCGTGAAATGGCGTTGAACTCTGAGCTTTCGGCACAGATTGACTACACCGATTCAACAGAAATTGTATCAACTGACTTAGTTGGCTCTCGCCATGCAGGCGTCGTAGATGGTCAAGCGACTATCGCACAAGACAAGCGTTGTGTACTTTACATCTGGTACGACAACGAATTCGGTTACAGCTGCCAAGTTGTGCACTGTATGGAACAAATGATGGGTGTTCGTTACCAAACATTCCCTCGATAGGTGAACTTTGCTCCACAACGTTAACCACATAGCGTAACGGACAATATCTCATATTTGTTCTAAATAATAAGCGCAAAGCGCATTACTAATATTTTTCCCCGTTTATACGCCTGATCACCCTTAGGCGTTTTTTCATTTCGCTCATTTGACACTCTCCGGACAAAGTGAAGGCTATCATTCATGTTTTGTTCATGTTCACAGCATTAATCTGAACACATGAATTACAGAGAGGTCATGATTATGAATCGGATTATTGTTACTGCACTGGCACTGATTACGGGCTTTTTTACATTAGTATTTAGCTTGATCATTGCGATTCCGTTGACCATCGCAGCATTGATTACAGGCAAGCGTATTGAGAAGCGCGTGAAGAAAATGCAGAAAGAAATGCATGAAGAGTATGAATTCAATACTGGTAAAGCCGATGCTATCGAAGGTGAGTTCGAAGAGGTTCGCCGATAAGTAAATAGAATTTATATAAGTTTCTCTCCCCCGACTGCTCCTGAGAAACTTCTTGCTTTCACCCTGTCTTTTACAATGGCAGGGTGCTTTTTTACAAAAAAGGCAGCCACCTGGGCTGCCTTTAATATTTTGTTGTCTTGGCAAATTTATACGGTTACGACCACTCGAAGTGCCAATAGCATGAGAACAATCCCTGACAAACGATCAATTAACACCGCTTTAGAACGAATTCTGTCCACTACTTTAGAGCTCGATAACACTAGGGTGATAAAGGTATACCAAAGCCCGTCCACAACAAATGGTGTAGCCACAATGATCATCTGATTGCTCAAATCATTACCTAGCGCTACAAACTGACTGAATAATGCGATAAAAAACAAAGCAATTTTAGGACTTAAAATCGAGATAAAAAAACCTTCTCGAGCAGACTGGCTTACCGTTGTTTCCTCGCCTGACTCCAACTTCGCCGCCACACCGCCTTTCGAACGCAGCGCATTGAACCCTAAATATGCAAGATATGCCGCGCCTGCAAGGCTGATCGTCTTGAACAACATCGGGCTTTGCTGCAAAACAACAGCGAGGCCAATCAGCGTGATAAAGGCATAAACGCCAATTCCAAAGGCGTGTGCCCAAGCCGTTGCCAAACCATGGATGCGTCCACCAGCCAAGGCATGTTTTGCCACAATCGCTAGGCTAGGCCCAGGAGACATAGCACCGAGTAAACACACGGTAAAAAGTGATAACCAAACTGTTAGTGTCATAAATAACCTCTCTCCATTTGAACTCAATCTATCAATTGAAGAGCTATAATTTGAAATCAAAGTTTCGCATAAAAGTCATGATTTAAAATCATAACCTAATGAATGGAGTATTCCGATATTTTCATCACCGCGTGGATTTGCTCTCGCACCCACTGATGAGCTGGATCATTGTCGTATTTAGGATGCCACATCAGCCAGTATTCATGGGTAGGTGTCTCAAAAGGAAGCGCTTTATGAACCAAAGGCCAGTGCTTGGCCAAATTATTTGCAATGTGCTCCGGAACTACCATTAAGTGCTCACTTGAGACCAAACGATTTACCGCCGCAGAGAAAAAAGGCACTTTAAAGGTAACATGACGCATCAGCCCCCTGTCTTTTAGTGCCATATCGGTACTTGAGTCTTTGTCTCCCCCACCCGTCACTTGAATATGCGAATGACTAATGAGGTCCTCTACAGAAATCGAAGCCTTACCAGCTAAAGGGTGAGACGCCTTCATCAAACAAACTGACTTATCAGAACCAATATTGATGCTAGATACACCTTCAGGCTGAGTGGGATACATAGAAGAAGCAAGGTGGATTCCTAACTCGTGAAGCTTATCGATAAAATCTAGCTGCCACAGTCGATACGCCAAATCCAATTGTGGTGCTTGTTCACCCAAGTGAGAGGCAATATCGGGCAAAACGTATTGTGCCACGTAATCGCTTGAGGCAATAACCAGCTCGCCTTGCCACAGTTGCGGCTCAAAAGGTTTGTCATCGAGTAAATGGTCAAACTCAGCCAGTAACGCATCAAGCTTTGATTTTAACGCTATTGCTCGCGGAGTTGGTATCAGCTGATTACCTTGACGAATAAGCAGTGGGTCACCACACAAATCGCGCAATTGTGCAAGCTGTCGGCTAACCGCAGACTGCGTAATGTGCAAACGCTCTGCAGTTCGGCTGACATGACACTCTTCTAAAAGTACATGCAAGGATCTAAGTAGATTCAAATTGATGTTGTTTAACATACTGGCTCAAGAAGGTTTTAATAAATAATGGCACCCATGAAGCTTATTTCACAAACTGGTTGCCAGTTGTATTAAAGAACTCAGCTAAAACGGTATGAGTCATGAGGTGCCTTAGCTCTGGGTAACGTTGAATTTGATCTCTGATTTCGTTCAAACGAGTCATCGTAGGTACTTCGACAAAAACCATCATATCCGTTTCACCACTGATTGCATGGCACCATTTTACGCCATCGATTTTGTATAGTTCGTCGGCATATGATTCGCAATAATATGTGGATGTAGATTTATCGAACTTTAGAGCAAAATAAGCACAAATCGAGTCCCCGCCTGAAGAGGCAATTTCAGCGTGATACCCGAGAATCACTTTGTCATGTTCTAGCTTACGAATACGAGCCGTCACCGCAGAACGAGAAAGGTTCACTTTATCCGCAATTTCAGTCACCGACAGCCGAGCGTTGTGTCGGAGAAGATCCACAATCTTGTGATCAAACTTGTCCATATACTTACCAAGCTTTCCTTATTTTTCTCATTCTATACCGATTCTAACTGCATAAGAAACCAACATTTTGTTGGAAATATTTAAAACAACCGTCATATTGACGGTTCAGTAAAGCATTTTGTTATTAAGATTTTGGATATGCTATTTGGTAAGCATGAGATGCGCACCGTTATCCATTCAAATAGAAGAGCGATAACGCATTGAAATCAAATACGCTTCTTATGTATTCAGCGCACTAGCGGGCTCATTAAACTCCAATAAATGAGATAATTAGAATCCACAAGCGTTTTCGTCATAAGCCCTACAACATTGGATGAATCAATTAGCATGGAACAGCTCAAAAAAGACATTTCACTCACATCCGGTATCGCCCAACTATCCACAACATTAATGGGAACGGGTCTTTTTATGATACCAGCTATTGCAGCAGGCATAGCGGGTCATTTTTCACTATGGGCCTGGATTTTATTATTCATCGCCATTTGTCCTATTGCGCTGACTTTTGCCCAGCTAGGCAAGCGATATCCCAACGCGGGCGGAACCGCATTTTTTGTGCGTAAAGCATTTAACGCCAAGCTGGAAAGTAGTGTAGCTTGGCTATTTGTTAGTGTCATTCCGGTAGGGGTTCCGGCCGCGATTGCACTCGCCGCAGGCTTTCTACAGCAAATATTGCCAGAGCCTATTAGCAATAATCTGTTTGCACAAATTCTAACGGTATTACTTCTTGTGTTCGTCAACTTGATGGGCACTAAGTCATCAGGTCATTTACAAACTCTTATTGCTTTGAGTGTCTTTGCGCTCGTTGGCACATTTTTATGGAAAGGTGACGTTAACAGCACCGATCTCGTGATGCCAGCTATCACACAAGAGTCAATTTGGCCTATTACCGCAGCGCTTGGCGTGATGTTCTGGTGTTTTGTTGGCATAGAGGCTTTTGCTCATATGGGGGAAGAATTCAAAAACCCTCAAAGAGACTTCCCTATTGCCATTATTGTCGGTTGTTTTGTAGCGGGAGCTACGTACTGGGCTTGCTCTGTTGTTATTTTAAAGTTTGGTGCATATGGTAATGCTCAATTCGATAATGCATCGATTCCATGGTTGAGTGCTCAACTACTTGGCGATGGGGCCAAATGGATAATCAGTTTGATCGGATTCTCCGCTTGTTTCGCGAGCGTTAACTTATACACACAGAGCCTAGCGCGAATGGTCTGGGCTCAAGCTCGGGAACATCGTCCTTACAGCCCACTAGCCAAGATTTCGCGTCGTGGTGTCCCTTTCTCAGCCACCTTATTAGTTGGCGGCGTACTGCTAATATCTTGCGTGATAGGAACGCTATCGCAGCTCGATCTGGAGTTTTTCCTAAAACTAGCAAATAGTGTATTCGTTTTGGTTTACATGTTGGCGATGTTAGCCGCTTATAAATTGCTTCGTGGGTTTGGTAAAGCGCTTGCGGGACTTTCTCTACTGCTTTGTACCGGTGTTTTTATATGTTTAGGCTGGCCAATGTTTTATGCACTTGGCATTTTCACTCTACTTTTACTGCCTTGGAAACAGTGGCGACATAAACGACAAACACGCGCAGTTGAATAGTCACTGCTTCCCATGTCGAAAAATTAGGGCTAAACGTTGGATACCAGCGTCTATATTCTCTAACGCGATATTGCCATAACCAAGCACGGCACCATGCCAGTGACGTGCTTGGAAACCTGGATGTTCATAATAGCTCAAAGGTCGCAAGATGATCCCTTCATGTTCTGCCAGTTTTGTAAAACGCAGCTCATCCATACCGTTTTGCCATTTCAACGTAATATGAAGTCCCGCCGCTTGGCTAACGACGCAAACACTGTCGCCAAAATGCTGTTGAACGGATAAATGTATCTGTTCATGCTTGGTTTTATATAGTCGGCGCATTTTTCGGATATGGCGCAACAACCCACCCTCGGTAATAAAATCCGCCAACGCTTCTTGAGTGTGCGTCGGTGAATCACCACTTAACGCATCTTTAACCACCAAACATTGCTCTACTAAACGTTCAGGAACCACAAGGTAGCCAAGCCGCAATCCGTTAAACATTACTTTACTGAAGGAACCCACATACAACACACGATCATCTCGACCCATTTGAGCTGCTAGCCCCTGTAAGCTGGTGTAGGGACGATGAGCAAACTGAAATTCGCTGTCATAATCGTCCTCGATGATCCAACTTGATTGCTCGACCGCCCAGTTGATGATCTTTCCTCTTTGCTCGGTATTGAGTGTGGTCCCCATCGGATATTGATTACTTGGTGTGATATACAGCGCATCGGCATCGCTTGAGGTCACCGCTTCCACATCAAAACCTAATTTCTCTCTTACGAACAAAGGCTCAAATTGATAGTTTTGGAACTGAATCAACTTCCGCATTTGCGCGTAACCTGGTTGCTCCATCAGAACCTTATCACCTTGTTTGAGCACTACCATCGTCGCAATTGACAACGCTTGCTGCGCCCCAGAGGTAATAATAATGCGCTCTGGGGAACAATTCACTGAACGACTTGATGCGAGGTAGTCAGCTAAAGCACAGCGCAATGCCCAACTACCCTGAATATCTTGATTCCCCAACAAGCAGGGGCGGGACATGTGGCGATTGAGTAACTTTTGCCACTGCGCCATCGGAAATGCGTCCAAATCCGGCACACCCGGTGCAAATGCGCGGTTGATATCAAAGTGAGTTTTCGGTGATGAGTCTCTCTGAACTGAATTAGGTTCAGGCAAGTACTGCTCCGGCAGTTCTACGGCAACATAAAAGCCAGAACCTTTTTGGCTGTTCAAGTACCCTTCCGCCACTAACTGTTCGTAGGCAGAAATCACGGTATTCCTACTTAGATTAAGCGCCTGTGAAAGCTTCCGCGTAGAAGGCAACTTCCCATTCTTCACCCACAATCCTTGAACAATTTTCTTGCGAATAGCAAAAAACAACGCTTGCTGACGCGTTCCATCACTGTCTTTTAAATGCAGGTCACCGATATCAATCAAAGACAAACTGGATCCATCCATTAGTTAAAAGTGGCTCTCTTTAAGCTACCAGTTAAACGCTACATTGCAATCAAAGAACGAGGATCAATCGCTCGTAATCGTGAGCAAACAAGGAGAGAAAATGCTATCCAACACCAATAGAACGGAAATTAAGAAAGGCGCACATAAAGCCGTCTCTGATGTTAGCAAACTGCACGCCATCATAGATGAAAGCCTAATCGCTCATATTGCGATAACCAACGAGTCAGGCCCTGTGGTCATCCCTATGCTGGCATGGCGTGTCGATGATTACGTGTATATCCATGGTGCCAACAACAGTCGACTGTTACGCTCACTCAAACAAGGAGTGCAAACGTGCTTAACCTTTACTTTGCTTGATGGTTGGGTATTGGCTCGAAGTGCATTTCACCACAGTGCGCATTATCGTAGCGCCGTGGTCTTTGGCCAGTTTGAGATGGTGGAGGATAACCAAGAGAAAGACAGGTTGTTGAATCACTTTATCGAACAGATCGCTCCAGGGAGAACAAAACAAGTCCGTTTGAGCAATGAAAAAGAGCTCAAAGCCACCATGCTGCTGCGTATCCCACTCACAGAGGCATCTGTGAAAATCAGCAATTTTGGCGTCAACGACGATGCGGAAGACATGGACATTCCTGTTTGGGCAGGTGTCCTACCCTACCGAACTGTCGTAGGTCCACTGCAAGCTTGTGAAGATTTGTATGAAGGTATCGCTGAACCAGACTACCGCAGTGCCTACTCTAATCGTTGGCAGGAATAAGCACCGTAAAACGTGCGCCGCCTAAGTGACTCTCGCCGACAGAAAGTTCCCAACCTAATTGCCTCGCTGCACTGGTAGCGATGGCAAGCCCTAAACCAAAGCCTTTCACGTCGGCGTTGCGGCTTTTGTCTAAACGCGAAAATGGCATAAATACTTCTTCTCGCATCGCTTCAGGTACGCCCGGACCATCGTCCTCAATATCGATGCTCCAGCAATCCGCTACCATTCGAATCGTCACCTCAACGCAGGATTCACCGTAACGCTTGGCGTTTTGCAATAAATTATCGAGGACGAGGTTACCCAAAGTAGGCTGAAAGTGAATCAATTGGTTCGCGAGTTCATTTTCCGCTCTCAACATGGCGGACTCTAAGCCTAGGTAATTCATACGGCTTTTGCACCAAAGTGGCAGTTCCATGGTTTCAACAGAATCGACCCAAGAGTGGTTTTTCACACTCAAGCGAGACAGCATGACGATGTCGGAAGTTAAATCCGTCACTACATCAACGTATCGTTCAATATCGTCATGTAACTCTGCCTGCATTTCACCACTCGTGCGCCTAGCTAAATCCGTCGCTAGCTGAATACGACTCAGCGGAGTGCGCACTTCATGAGGAATAGCTTGAGTAAAGATGTGTGTTTGGCGTACTCGTCTCTCAATCTCTTCAGACATGCAGTTGAAGCCTTGGGCGAGCTCTTTCACGGGTTGCGAAAATTGCTTTAGATCGACTCGCGTATTCAACTCACCAGAACCAAATTGTTGTTGTGCAGCCGTTAGTTGCCTAATTTGGCGGTCAAGACGTCGTACAGGTATGTAAACCATAATGCCTAAACTGCACACAACAACCAAAAGTAGAGTCAGTATAAATACAATCTCAGAATCTTCATTCCAATCAACATCTGGGCTAAAGAAATCAGTTTTTTCTTTGAAAACTAAACTCTTCGAGGTGTTAGGTAAAGGGAATACCGCAGCATAGGTACTGCCATCAATAAGATAAACAGGTATCCCCTGTATTCGGTACAGCAGCTTACAATCTCGACAAGGCGGTGATCCGTCCCAGTTTTCAACCAATGTTAAATCAAAGATAAAGAAATCTTGCTTGCCGTTTTCGGTTAACTTCTTGTAGAGAGAATCCGGAGTGCCTCGTTGCTCAATGTATTGATCGACAAAATAAGCACCATCACTCAAAAAAACACCGACTTCTGTTTTGCGCATGTACTCTTCCCCCATAAAGAGAAACAAAGCAACAGTCAGCGCAAGGCCAGTAACTAACCCCACATATAGACGAGTAAACAGGGAAAACATGCGTCATTTACCTGTCAGCATGTAGCCGTGGTGACGTATGGTCTTAATGGTAGCGGTATGGATATGAGCCTTAGAGAATTTCTTCCTTAGTGAGGATATACGCATATCAATCGAACGATCAGTAATGCAGTATTCAATGCCTCTGGCAAGACGGCAACATGATTCACGAGATACTGGCTTATCGACATTCAGCATCAGGAGCTCTAGAATTTCAAACTCAGAGCTCGTTAAACCAATATCTTTTTGCAAATAAAATGCTTGGGAGCGACGAAGACAAAGGCTAATGCCATATCGGCTCAGCTTTTCTTCTTCAACGGTATCAACTTGACGACGATAGCGACGCAACGCCGCTTCAATACGGGCGAGAAGGATGTTGCCTTTTATCGGTTTGGTAAGGTAATCATCAGCACCGAACTTAAATAAGCTCACCTCGCTCATTTCATCATCGGTTGCAGTCAAAACAATGATAATCCCATGATAAAATTTACGTGCCTCTTGGCATATTTCTGCGCCATTTTTTCCTGGTAACATCAAATCTAACAGCACTAGGTCCGGCTTGAGTTCCTTAATCGTTTCTAATGCATTTTGACCGTTATCGATAACAGTTACTGTATAGCCTTCGGCTTCGAGGTACATTTTGGTTAATCGAGCAATCTCTGAGTCGTCTTCTACCAGTAAGATTGTATTACCCACCATGAATCATTTACTCCACCAATATGATGGAGGGAGTATATCGCTCGTCCTATACTGCGCAACCCACTTAAATGATAATTTTAATAAAAAGCAGGCTTACATACGCTTACAAACCATACATATACGATAACCCTAATCATTCTATACCCCTTAAACCATGCAATAACCTGATGTTTTATTTATTATCAGAATATAGCTTCACATAGAAAATAAAATTCGGAATAAAAATCTACTATATTTTTAAACATATCGAATAATAGGTCTTACCAAAAAACAATATCAACATATATGCCTTAGTTTGCTTATATAGACAGGACTTTATGTTGCTTCTAAGTTTCCTGCTCTAATAAAGTCTACGAGTAACATGAAATGAGATATTCCAAATTAACACCTTTAGCCATATTTTGCGCGATAAGTCTAACTGCTTGTGGCGGCAGTGAATCTAATTCGAAACCATCGACAACGACACCTCCAACACCACCAGTGCCAACATTGAGCACTGTCACAATCCCAACTGTCGTTTCTACAGAGTTTCCGGCCAAGTTAAAAGTGGCTGCTGATGCGGGCTTCACCCACTATGTGAAAATCTCCCTTTCTGAAGCAAATAACAATGATACATTTCACATTGTGGCCGTTGATGACGGTGCGAATAATGAAAAAATCTTTCGTGCAGCCAAAATCATCCAACACCTTCTAACAAACCAACCAGACTCTAAGTACGGTGCTGACAAGTCTCGTATCGCTAAGACATTAGCCGAGCGTGATGCCACATTAATGCTGACCGAAAACGACGAACAGAATGATGAGATGTTAACCAAAATCTTTATCAACGAACTGATTCGCCAAGACAAACTGAACGACGCAGTTACAAACTCGGGCTTAGCACACTCTTTTGATACGAGTTCTCTAGAAAAGTTTGTTGTAAGCATGATGGTACTTAACGAAGAAGATATGGATACACTTGTCACATCTATCGTGGCAACATTAGTAAATAGTAAAGAAACACCAAACTGGCTAAGGAACAGCCAATCTTTGATGTATCGAGAACTGACAGTTGAAGGCGATTGCCATTACATGAGTAATTTTGCCGATTACTGTGCCAATCTTGGTAAAAAAGCCGAACGAGACGCCGCTTTTGAAGAAATTTTACACTTGGTCCAAGCGCAAGGTATTGCACCTAACACGGGGACTGCGGCACTGCAAAATGACATTCAAGCTCATGCGTTAAAAATCTATAACGATATTCAAGCGGGCAAACCGACGGTGTGGCGCCCAACTCAGTATGACTGGGACGATTGGAAATCGGACGACTTCGATCCTGAAAGTGTTAAACAAACGGGCCCTTCATATTCTCACGAATACTTTGCTGCCGCTTTTGAAGCTTACATGGGTGTAGCAAAAGCAAACGGACAAGGTTTAGATGGCTACCAAGCGTTAACACGTGAAGAAATGCAAACTCAAGATCCACAAGCCGTTGATTGGATCAGCGGCTTATTCCACGGATACTTGCAATACACCGCGAACATCGACTCTGCTGGCGTCAAACTTTACACAGAAAAGACAAATCCAGGCACTGTGCCTACCTTCCGTATGGCTCCCAACAAAGACGGCTTAATAGAAGCATACACCTACAAATCTCAGTGGCTGACAAGAGTGAAGATCATTGGCGACGACGCAATGAATGTGATCGGTAATGACCAAAACAATACCTTTGAAGGCAACAGCAAAGACAACAGCATTTATGGTGAAGGTGGTATCAACACCTATATCGTGCCACACAAACTGGCAGAATGTACTGTTATCAAAGCAAAGAGCGTTTCTGTTAAGTGCCCGAGTACAGGCTCGGATGAGTTGTACGACATTCAAAAGATCCAATTCACCGACCAAATCTTAGATGTAACCGAGCTATAAACGATGAAAAACATGAAGAAACTTACTCTATTCGCTCCCCTACTCCTTGTAGGTTGTGGTGGCCTAGCTGTCATGGATCGTACTGATGCCGTAAAAGCACAACCAGAAATGCTGATCAAAACCGACGGAGATTTTTGGGGATTCGGTGCAGATGGTCATTTTGATTTTGCTGGTAAGTACAAAGGCAACTATTCACGCAGTGCTTCTAACTCAAGTTGGTTTAACCATATCTCTTTCAAAGAAGGTACGATGGGAGCAGAAGTGACTCGTATCGACAACGGGGAAACTTGGCTTTTGAACTGCACTGGGGGCGGTATGTCGGTTAACTACATGGGCGTCGATTTTGGTGGGAATGATCCTTACACCTGTGATATCACCCAAGATGGCGTCAAAGTGGGAGAATTTGCTATGGAGCCAAAATCCGCTCTCATCGACATCAGCTTCGAGAAAAAAGAGACTGGCGTAGTGCGTATCGGCAGCACCCACTTTAATGTAGAAACCGTACATACTAGTCCCGACGCCATGATGGCGGTAGACATTCCATTGGGTTATAGCTTTAAGGAAGGCACACAAGAAATTGCCGCCGTACAGACGAACGGTACCATTGCGGTACAGATGCTCCCAGAACTTAGTGAACAAAAAAAGGATGTGATTGCCATCGGCGCTGTTGCAAGTGCACTAAGCTGGCGCCCTAAGAAATAGCCATTACATTAAAAAACACCACACAAAATAATAATAAAGCCCTTTACCTTGAGGGCTTTTATTGCTTGTTTTCATAAAGACAAGTGAAGCATTACTTTTCTAATCTTCCCGCATACTGCTTGGGCGTTAATCCACGATGCTTCTTAAACATACGATTGAAGCTCGCCACATTGGTGTAACCAAGGCGCATAGCTATGTCATCAATGCTCACGCGCTTACTCAATAACCCAGCCGCAACATTACTCAATACATAGCCGGATACCATCGAGAAGTTGAGGCCTAATTTGTGCAAACGACGTTGAAACTGCTGTTCAGATAAATCAAGCAGAGAAGAAACGCGCTCTAACGTTGGCAATCCATAATGACTGCTGTAGTTCACCACTTCATAAATCACTTTCAACTCATCTTCTGGGTCGGGCATATTAAGCAAATCATCCAAATCGGAAAAACTCATCGCTAGACGGCTGTCTTCGCGATGGCTCACTTGGCGGGAAGCTAATCGGTCATCTCCCGGGATCCATATTTCTGTTTTTGGCTGACTCCATTCCACCTCGCAGCCGAAATATTCCCGGTATCGCTCAGTATTTTTTCTCGACCCTGAAATCTTGACGCGCAAAGGCTGATAGTCTTTACCAAGAAATTCGCGTAGCACTTTAATCATAAATACCGCACAGCGGATACTATCGTGCACCTTTACTGACGTTTCTATAAACGGATTGTGGTAAGTCCATTTGATGATTTTGCCCGACTGTTCGCCAGCAAAAAATGCCCCAGATTGTAAGTTACTCGCACCATAATTAACGCGTCGAATCGCGCTGGCTAAATCATTCCCAGAAAATAGCCAGCGTCCCACAGGCCCAAGCTTTTGCAGTTCAATACCTCGGCTGAGACTCAAAACCACATCTGGATCACTGCTGGCTTGTTCAACACAACGATACCATTCTGCGACGGCTTTTAGCGGGATCAGTGTCATTGGGTTGTGAAATACCGACGACGGAATCCCCAGTTCATCCGAGCCCAAATTATATTTAGATAACGCGAGGTTATGCATGTTTAGAATGCCCATCGCGCGAATAAATCGAACCGTCTTCATTACCAATCACATCAAATTTAATCCTCTATTGATTGAATCTGTCACAAAGAAAGACCTAAATCAAATCCAGATCACAATACGCCAACCGTTTGATAGAGGAGTGTTTAATGAGTTTACTGAGTGTCCCATTTGTCGGTACAGGCGCAGATACGGCGTTACATGTTGTCGCTGCTGTCGTTTTAATCGCGAGTGTCGCGGGCGCGTGTTACGGCTTTTGGAAAATCCATGAGTTGCCAATTAATAAGGCGCACAGCAAAGACCATCATCAGATAGGGCTCATCACTGCGCTCACCTGGATTGGGTTTGTCTGGCACTGGGTTTGGGTGCTAGCTGTGATCTTTGCATTCGTTGATATGGAAAAAGCCATCATCAATCTGCGTGATACATGGAGAAGTAAACCGCAAACAGAAACACAGCCAAAAGAGGAAGCGTAATGTTAGAAGGTTTAGCGGTATGGGCTCTCTTCATCTATCTGCTGCGTTTGGTTGGCATGCCTTGGAACAAAGCAACCAAATCGTTCGCTTATCTTGGCGGTTTGAGTTGGCTGATGTTCGTATGGGTAGGTTTGATTAACTTCACCCCGATGGATTTATCCGGTGGTTCTGTCGTGCAGTCACCACACATCCAATTGCGTCCAGATTCAACCAATGTGAAGGGTAAAGTTGACCACATTTACATTAAGCCAAATCAACAAGTTAAAGAAGGTCAGCTTATTTATGAACTTGACCCAACTCAATACGAAATCGCATTAAATCAGGCGAACGTATCCGCCGATTCTGCACGAGTCGCATTAGCTACGGCAAAAGGCGACATCGAGATTGAAGAAGCGAATCATCAAGCATTGGTGCAAGATCTAGAAACATCAAAGAGCCAATTGGAAGCGGCGAACGTTGACTACAAATTGCAGAAAAAGATGCTAGATCGTTATGTTGAGCAAAACCGAGTGGTGCAAAACACCATCACGGAAAGCGACATCGACAAACAATCGAGTGCGGTTGATATGGCACGTCACAACGTGTTAACCCTTGAGTCTCAAATTAAGAAGAAACAAGTCGATATCTCACGTGCAAAACTGGCGATTCATAAAGCAGAGCTCGCAATTGAAACCAAACAAGCCGAACTGCGCCAAGCTGAAGAGCAAATTGCAAAAGCGCAATGGGATTTGAATAGCACAAAAGTTCATGCCCCAACAGATGGCTTTGTCACCAACTTTATCCTGCGTGAAGGTCAGCGTGTATCGATGATGCCGCGTATCAACATGTACACTAACGAGAAGTACGTGCTGATGCGAGTCAACCACCAGGCGATTCGTAACATCAAACCGGGTCAGCCAGCGGAATTCTCTTCGTCCGTTTACCCAGGTAAGATCTTCTCAGCGACCGTTGAAGGCATTGTTGAAGCAACAGGTGAGTCACAAGGTAATCTACTGGGTTTCGATGATTCCGTACGTGTCACCACTGGAAAGAACTTACAGAACAAACACCACTTTGTTCGTCTTAAGATTGATGAGCCAGAAGGCTACGACATCCCTGTTGGCTCTGTTGGCCTCGCATGGGTCAGCGGTGAAAAACCGATAGGCTTCATGGCCTTCTTAGATGTGATTCGCGGGATCATCATCCGAATGAAGTCTCAACTGTACTTCTTCTACTCTATCTAAACTCGCAAACCGCCAGTTACGCTGGCGGTTTTCTTTTCATTTGTATCCAAACATATCCTTTTCCCGTATAACAATTAGTTAGTAAATAGCGGAGAAGATTCATGTCGGCAAAGGAAAGAAGCCTACCTACCCATCGCATCTCAAGATTCAGCAAATTCGCCTCACTTGCTACCCGTGTCGCAGGCAATGTGATTGCAGAAGGCACGAAGCAGATAGCCAAAGGCAACAAACCAAAAGCGAAAGACCTATTGCTGACGCCGCAAAACATCGCGCGTTTAACCGACCAACTTGCTCACCTACGTGGCGCTGCAATGAAGCTTGGTCAAATGCTCTCAATGGATGCTGGTGATGTTTTAGAACCTGAACTTGCCGATATTCTTTCCCGTCTTCGTTCCGACGCAGACCCAATGCCTGCAAAACAACTCAACGCAGTAATGGAAAGTTCGCTTGGAACGAATTGGAAAGCTGAGTTTCTATCATTTAACTTCAAACCAATCGCCAGTGCATCAATAGGACAAGTGCACCAAGCCTACAGCGATGCGGGCGATAACCTAGCCGTCAAAGTGCAATATCCGGGCATACGAAAAAGTATCGATAGCGACGTAAACAACGTAGGTACGCTGCTTAAAGTGGTTGGGTTGATTCCAGAATCCGTCGACTACAAAGGGCTACTAGAAGAAGCCAAAAAGCAACTGCATGATGAAGCCGATTACGCACGAGAGGCGCAATTTGCGATTCGTTACCATGATGCTTTGAAGGGGCATCCTCATTTTGTCGTACCAAAGATTCACACTGAAAGTTGCTCAGACTCCGTTCTCGCCATGGAATTTATTGACGGCGTACCCATTGAACACATCGAACATTATGATCAAAGTACGCGAGATTTTGTCATGCACAGTTTGCTCGAATTGCTGTTCAGAGAGCTGTTCGAATTCAAGATGGTGCAAACCGACCCTAACTTCGCCAATTACTTGTACATTGAAAGTACTCACCAAATCGGCTTGTTAGATTTCGGTGCAACTCGCGAATACAGCGAACGATTCAGTGCCGGCTATCGCCAAGCCTTTGCGTCCGTCATGAATAATGACGAACAAGGCTTGAATGACGCGCTTGAACAAATTGGCTTCTTCAGCCAAACCATCTTACCTGATCAGCGCCAAGCGATTCTCGATTTAGTAAAAATGGCATGTGAACCCATGTTAGTTGATGAGCCATATGATTTTAAAGCCAGTGGCTTAGCGCAAAAACTTCGCGAAGCTGGCACTATTTTGAGCATGGAACAAGAGTACTGGCATACCCCACCTGCCGATGCCCTATTTTTACATCGTAAAATTGGTGGAATGTATTTGCTCGCAGCGAGAATTGGCGCAAAAGTGAACATTCGCCAATTGGTACAGCCATATCTCACTATCAACAGCGAATAGCCTATTGTTTTTCTGTTACTTTCAAGTACCTTGAGCAAGGTTAAGATGCATAGTTGTGCATCTCAATAACATGCCATACTTCCATAAAACGAATTAACTATCGGGGTACTCGGTGAGCAAGTTTCAAGATCTCTCCACTCTAATCCAGCAAATTGGCCAAGCCGAAGAAGCGGATCAAGTCGCAACGCTCAATGAATCTATTGAAGCGGGTCTCGAACCTGGCGCAGTCGCCCTAATTCTGGAAGCCTTTCCAATCGATGATCGTGTTCGCTTATGGCGAGCTTTGCCACTAGAACTGCATATCGACGTGTTAACGGAAATGCGTGCCGACGTACGTTTTTCTATCATCAATGCATTATCTGAAGTCGAGCTAAAACTCACCCTCGCTAAACTTGATAACTTATCGCTGATCGAATGGGCGGATTCGTTGCCTGAGTCGATCATCAACGAAGCGCTCGCGTTAATCGAAAAAGATGAGTTAGAGCTTTACGATCAGGCAAACGAATATGAAGATGAAGAACTCGGCCACTGGGCTGAGCGTAAAATCATCACCCTGCCCTTTAATATTACGATTGGAACGGCTAAGCAGTTAATGGAGCGCTATAGCTACGACACGCCTCAACAAGTCTACCTGATCAACCGTAATAAACAGTATCGAGGGACAGTCAATTACTACGAAATTTTACGTAGTGATCCTGATACTCGCTTGAAAACACTCGTTATTGAAGCGGTGACGGTGCTAGACAGTAAGATGATGCTTCCCGAAGCGGTAGAAGCATTAGAGCACAGCACACTGCCCGCTCTGCCTGTGACTGATGCAGACCAAACTCTGATTGGTGAAGTCGATTGGCAATTTGCATTGAGTACGCAACGTGAAATCTACGAAGCGCGCTTAATGGCCGGTACTGGTATGGATGAAGGCGATGACTTGTTTGCGCCAGTATTAAAAAGCTCACAAAAACGCGGCGTGTGGCTGGGCATCAATTTGCTGACTGCAATTTTAGCGTCTGTCACTATCGGGCTATTTGAAGACGTGATTGCTCAAGTGGTGGCTTTAGCCGTACTAATGCCAATTGTTGCATCGATGGGTGGCATTGCAGGCAGCCAAACGCTGACTCTAATGGTTCGTGCGATGGCGCTTAATCAGATTACCCCAGGTAACCGATTCAAATTCTTAAAAAATGAGTTGGGCATAGGCTCACTGAACGGCATTGCTTGGGCGCTAATCATCGGCGGGTTAGCCGGATTGTGGTTCCAATCGCCAGTTTTAGGTGGAACCATTGCGCTGGCCATTATCGTCAACATTATTACCGCTGCTTTATTTGGCGTGTTGATACCCATTATTTTGGATAAGTTTAAATTGGATCCAGCCTTAGCAGGTTCGGTTATTCTAACGACGGTGACAGATGTGGTTGGTTTCTTCGCCTTTTTGGGAACGGCGAGTTTAGTCATGCTCTAAAAAGCCCACTGTTTATTAATCAATCATTAGCATAATAGAGTCAAATTGCATAACGCAGTTGCAATTTGCAAACAAACTCAAACTTTAAGCAACGCATGTCACAGAAACTACGTATTTTGGGGCATATTAAAGTTGGCACAGTAACTGCATTATATAAATTGACCCTTCTTAAGCCGAGGGTCACCTAGCCAACTGACGTTGTTAGTGAACTTGATTTTGTTCACATGTATATAAGCCAATCGCACTCTTTGCGGTTGGCTATTTTTTTATGTGGCTACTGCTCTCCTTTATCCTCTGAACGAGATCAGTTGTACTTTTCTTGCCCTCACCCGACTGTTTACTGTTTATAAAATTCAAATATTCCCTCACTAACCCACCAGAAATACCGATTTCAACAAAAATAAACCACCTAACCCAAATAAAACCAAGAAAACACACCCAAAAAAGAACAAATAACGTCCAAACCAAAAATCTCATCATGAAATCGTTTTCTTTTCATAGAAATCGACTGAACAATCCAGAGTTATAGATAAATTTAATCCATAAAAACAAATAGCAATTCAAAACATTCATTTCACATAGAAAACCTGTCTATAAATCATACAAAATACGTAAAAATAAACTTTTCACTTTTAGAATTTAAAAGCCAAGTCATTGTTATTAAAAGAAAAAACAGACACCAAAAATCAAGCAAACGTTTAAATTGCAATTTTATCATTGACTATTAAATTTACATCACGATAATACGCGCCGTTTGCCTGAAAACCAGGTGCTATAATTTAATATTTCAATGTGCGGAGGTAATAATGGCTGGAGACAATAACTACAGTCTTGGACCAGTTCCCAACACGGCCAGAAAAGGCGTGGCATCACTAACCATGGTGATGTTAGGGCTCACTTTTTTCTCCGCAAGTATGTGGACAGGGGGTTCTCTCGGTACTGGGCTCTCCTTTAATGATTTTTTCCTCGCTGTTCTCATCGGTAACCTAATCCTCGGTATTTACACTTCTTTCCTCGGTTACATCGGCGCCTCTACTGGTCTCTCTACTCACCTTCTTGCTCGTTTCTCTTTTGGTTCTAAAGGCTCTTGGCTTCCTTCCGCTCTTCTTGGCGGTACTCAAGTTGGGTGGTTTGGAGTTGGTGTCGCGATGTTTGCGATTCCGGTGCATAAAGCAACGGGCATCGATACCAATACTTTGATCCTTGTCTCCGGTTTGCTCATGACCGCGACCGTTTACTTTGGCATCTCCGCACTGATGGTGCTGTCAGCAATCGCCGTTCCTGCCATTGCGCTACTTGGCGGTTACTCTGTCATTGAGGCAGTAAATAGCGTTGGCGGTATTAGCGAACTACAACAAGTTCAACCAACCGAGCCACTCGATTTTTCAATAGCTCTCGCGATGGTTGTTGGCTCTTTTGTCAGTGCTGGTACATTAACGGCAGATTTCGTCCGCTTTGGCAAAAAGCCGCGCAGCGCCGTGATGATCACCATGGTGGCATTTTTCATCGGTAACTCGTTAATGTTTATCTTTGGCGCGGCAGGTGCATCCGTGACTGGTCAATCAGACATCTCTGAAGTGATGATTGCGCAAGGCTTATTAATTCCCGCCATCATCGTACTTGGATTAAACATTTGGACGACTAACGACAACGCGCTCTACGCATCGGGTCTTGGATTTTCCAACATCACTGGCTTACCAAGTAAATACATCTCGATGGCGAACGGGCTTGTTGGCACACTTTGCGCTCTCTGGCTCTACAATAACTTTGTTGGCTGGCTGACCTTCTTATCGTTGGCAATTCCACCGATTGGCGGCGTGATCATCGCTGACTTCTTCACGAACCGTAAACGCTACGCAAACTTTGAAGCCGCCCAATTCCAAAACGTTAACTGGGCTGGCATTATCGCTGTCGTGATTGGCGTTGGTGTGGGACACTTCCTGCCTGGCGTAGTGCCGATTAACGCTGTACTTGGCGGCGCAATTAGCTTCCTGATTCTTAATCCTATTCTTAACAAAAAAGCACTGGCTACACAGCCAGCGTAAGGAACCATCATGACAACACTACTGATCAAAAACGTAACGCTAAAAGGACAAGAAGGTCTGCAGCAAATTTTGATTGAAGATGGTCAATTCAAGCGCATTGAAAGCAACGATGTGGAGCTTAATCATAACGGTGACACCATCGATGCTGAAGGCGGCATGGCGGTGGCGCCTTTCTGCGAGCCGCACATCCACTTAGACACAACGCAAACCGCAGGCGAGCCAAGCTGGAACATCTCTGGCACATTGTTTGAGGGTATTGAACGTTGGGCTGAGCGCAAAGAAATGCTGTCGATTGAAGACGTGAAAACGCGCGCAAAACAAACCTTAAAATGGCAGATCGCAAACGGTGTACAACACGTTCGTACTCACGTCGATGTTTCAGACCCTACCCTAATTGCCCTAAAAGCGATGGTAGAAGTGCGTAAAGAGATGAAAGAGTGGGTAGACATCCAAATCGTTGCGTTTCCGCAGGAAGGTATTCTCTCTTACCCAAATGGCAAAGAGCTGCTAGAAGAAGCAGTCAAATTGGGGGCGGACGTTATTGGCGCGATTCCACACTTTGAATTCACACGCGAATATGGCATTGAATCACTGCACTACGTATTCGAGTTAGCACAAAAATACGACCGTCTGATCGACGTGCATTGTGATGAAATCGATGACGAGCAATCTCGCTTCGTTGAAACGCTGGCAGCATTAGCGCACAAGTTCGATATGGGAAGTAAAGTCACGGCTAGTCACACAACAGCGATGGGTTCCTACAACGGCGCATATGCATCTCGCCTGTTCCGTTTACTACGCATGTCCGGTATCAACTTCGTGGCAAACCCATTGGTGAACATTCACTTACAAGGCCGCTTTGATGATTATCCGAAACGTCGTGGCGTAACACGAGTGAAAGAGATGCTAAATGCCAACATCAACGTCTGCTTTGGACACGATGACGTATTCGACCCATGGTATCCACTTGGTACAGCAAACATGCTGCAAGTGCTACATATGGGTCTGCACGTGTGTCAGGTGATGGGTTATGACCAAATCAACAACTCACTGGATCTGATCAGCACCAATTCAGCACGTACACTGAACATTCAAGACAAGTACGGAATTGAAGAAGGCAAACCAGGTAGTCTTCTGATTCTTCCCGCAGAAAATGGTTTTGACGCAGTACGTCGCCAAGTGCCGGTTCGCTACTCGGTTCGTCACGGTAAAGTCATTGCAGAAACACAGCCTGCGACGACTCATATTCATCTTGAACAAGCAGAGCAAGTAACGTTCAAGCGCTAAGGTTCGTAAAAATACCGACTAAAACGAAAAAGGGTCTGACGAAATCATCAGGCCCTTTTGCTATTGGCAAACGTCACTGCTGTTCTGTGTCTTACCACCTTAGTAGCCAACCGAACGCACAAAAATGCTATTTAAGATGACCCGAAACTCACTAAGTTGCATAAGGTTCTGATGGCTAAATCTCAATTACACTATCGAACTTGGAAATTCCTCTCTGCGTTCGGCATACTTCTGCCTTCACTTTAGTTGTAGATATAACTCATGACCTTATTAAGCCAGATAGAATCGCAATTTTTGGAATTTATGCAGCAAGAGATGCAAGTCGATGCGGCGCATGACATAAGCCATGTTCAACGGGTCGTAAACACCGCAAAAAAACTGGCTATGGAAGAAGGCGCCGACTTATCTATTGTGCTTCCCGCCGCCTATTTACATGATTGTTTTACCTATCCGAAAGATCATCCAAACCGCAAGCAGAGCTCAATCATTGCAGCCAAAAAAGCGGTCGCGTTTTTAGAAAGTATCGATTATCCGCAGCAGTACCATGATGCCATTGCCCATGCGATAGAAGCACACAGCTTTAGCGCTAATATCAGACCCAACACATTGGAGGCAAAAGTCGTTCAAGATGCCGACCGTCTGGACGCTTTAGGCGCAATTGGCATTACTCGCTGTATACAAGTGAGCACTGAGTTTGATGCTCAACTTTACGATGACAAAGACATCTTTGCTCAACAGCGAGAGCTCGACGATAAACAATTCACTCTGGATCACTTTCAAACCAAGTTATTCAAAATCGCTGAAACTATGAACACGGAGTCAGCGAGACGCGAAGCTCAAAAACGCAAAGCCTTTATGCAAGCGTATATAGAGCAATTACACGACGAGGTGACAGCATAAATGTCAGAAAGCTATACGTTAATTAAAGAGCTTAAACGCCAACTAAAGTTAGCTGGGCTGCATTATGCCGATGTTGCACAACACCTTGATTTAAGTGAAGGAAGCGTCAAACGTTTACTCGCTGAAGGTCAACACATTAGCCTTGAGCGCTTAGAGCGAATTTGCCAATTGATTGGCTTAGAAATGGCGGAACTGTTTAAGCTTGCGGCTGCGCGCAATAAAGGTCTAGAGTCGCTAACGTTAGAGCAAGAAAAGCAGTTGGTTAACGATAAAGCCCTGCTACTCGTGGCAATCTGTGTTGTAAATGGCTATCAGTTTGAGCAGATCGTTCAGCAATACACCTTCAATGAGTTGGAACTGGTGCAAAAGCTTGCTCATTTGGATCGTCTGAACATCATCGACTTGCAGCCAAATAACAAAATTCGTTTGCGTATATCTCCGACATTTAAGTGGCAGATGGGCGGCCCTATTCAACGGTTCTTCCAACAGCAAGTTCAAGATGCCTTTTTCCAAAGCTACTTTTCTGGTGAAGATGAACAGTTGTCCATGGCGACAGGATTGATGAGCGTACCAACCAACAAGAAGCTACAACAGAAACTGCAAAAGGTCATCGATGAGTTTTATCAGGCTTGCCAAAGTGATAGCTCTCTCGATATGGACGAAAAACACGGCACCTCTCTGATTATTGCGATGCGTCGCTGGACGTTCCCTTTGTTTGAACCATGGGAAAGAAAACCTACTCAGAAGTCTCGAAATTAGTAACTCAATAAACAAATGGAGATGAAAGTAACGAATTTCGTTACTTTTGGTGGCATGCAACGTCACTTGAAAGAGAAAGCTGGTTTAATCGTTCATTGAGCATAAAGTGCTCCCATCTCATTCGACTTTGTTTAATCGGAGCCAGCATGTTTTTCTCAAAACGCTTTTTTCCTTACTTTGTGACGCAGTGTCTTGGCGCACTCAATGACAACATCTACAAAAACGTTCTGTTATTGATGGTGACATACAGCCAAATTGATAACTTACCAATATCCGTTAATCTATTTGTTAATTTGGCGGCAGGCTTATTCATCCTACCTTTCTTTCTATTCTCAGCGCATGCTGGTGCCGTCGCTGACAGCATGGACAAAGCCAAATTAATCCGGCGTCTAAAGCTCATCGAGCTGGCTATCATGTCTTGCGCTGCAACCGCTATTGCCACTCAAAGTGCCATGCTGATGCTGGCTCTTTTGTTTATGACAGGCACTCAATCGGCCTATTTTGGTCCCGTAAAATACGCCTTACTACCACAAGCGCTCAAACCAAATGAGCTTGTTAAAGGAAATGCTTGGGTTGAAATGGGCACGTTCCTTTCGATTCTTATAGGTACGCTTAGCGCAGGCCTGCTGTTAGCCATTCCTAATGGTACCTTGATTGCTTCTTGTGTCGTGATTGCCTTGTCTTTGCTTGGTTTTATGAGCAGTGTGAATATTCCAACGATGCCTAGCCAATCGAATGACAAAGCGAAATTTGAACCAATTTCTGGTTTAAAGAACACGTTAAAAGTGGCAAAAAAACAGAGAGGCATTTGGATGTCTATTCTAGCCATCAGTTGGTTTTGGTTCATGGGTGCGACTTACCTGACTCAATTCCCTAACTTTGCGCGTGAACATTTGTTTGCAGACAGTACTGTCGTTTCTTTACTGTTGGCATTGTTTTCCATTGGTATCGCTACAGGCTCTTGGTTGTGTGAAAAGCTCTCTTTCAACCACGTTGAGCTTGGTATTTTGCCATTCGGTATCCTTGGTCTGACAGTCTTTGGCGTCGACTTGCTATGGGCCGTCCCAAGTTATCCATCACTTCCGATTCACTTTTATGATGTGCAAAGCTTCGTTGCTGAATCCAAACATCTGCGCGTCATGATTGACCTGTTCCTTGTTGGTGTAAGCGGCGGTGTCTTTATTGTTCCTCTTTATGCGTTCATCCAATCTCGTTCAAACAAAGGGGAATGTGCACGTGCCATTGCTGCTAACAACATCATGAATGCGTTGTTTATGGTGGTGTCTGCTTTGGTTTCGATCGTTGTACTCAGCGCACTAGAGCTTTCTATTGTGGAACTGTTTGCCATGATGGCAATAGGTAACTTCTTCGTGGCAATCTATGTCTATCGTCAAGTACCGGAATTTACACAACGCTTTATCAGTTATTTACTCAGCCATTGTATGTATCGTGTGTCCGTAAAGGGGCGCCAACATATTCCTGAACAAGGTGCTGCGTTAATAGTGGCTAACCATGTTAGCTATGTCGATGCATTGATTTTGATGGGAACCTCTACTCGCCCGGTTCGTTTTGTGATGGACAAGTCCATCAGCGAGCTACCTGTTCTTAAATATGTATTCCGTCATGCCGGTGTTATCCCGATCTGTTCTCCACGTAAGTGTGCCGACACTTACCGACGAGCATTTGAACAGATTGAACAAGCACTTAACGACGGTGAGGTTGTCTGTATCTTCCCTGAGGGTCGTTTAACGTCTAACGGTCAATTGGGTGAGTTTCGCCCTGGTGTAGAGAAAATCCTTGAACGTAACCCTGTTCCTGTCATCCCTATGGCGTTAAAAGGGCTTTGGGGTTCTTTTTTCAGCCACAAAGGCGGACATGCTCTCACAAAACGACCGACTCGTTTTTGGTCAAAAGTGGATGTTGTTATCGGTGAAGTGTTAAGCCCAGCTTCTTTAAATCGTCATCAATTGCAACAACAAGTACAGGATTTAATGGGCTGATACGCTTGCTATACCGATCAAACTTTGCAGCAAAACGTAAATATGCACCACAAAGCACAAGTAGTTCCTTGTTAATTAGAGTAGGATATCTACGACGTCATAAATCTAGGGGGTATTATGAGAATCATCATCTTACATGGTCTTTATATGCATGGACTGGTCATGCAACCTCTTAGCCAAAAGCTGCGAAAACTCGGATACGAAACGCAAGTACTCAGCTATAACACTGTTGCTATCGATGAGTCTTCACTGTTTGATTCTATTGATCATTCGCTTAATCCACTGACCACAAACGTGCTCGTGGGGCACAGCCTGGGAGGCTTGATGATTAAGCGCTATCTCGCCAACAGAAAACCGAGCACTAGCTTAATCTCTCATGTTGTCGCCATCGGTTCGCCTCTTAAAGGCGCGTCCATAGTAGGTCGGATTCAAGATCTCGGATTGGGTGCAATTTTAGGCAATTCGCCACACCACGGATTAAACAGACATGATGACGCTTGGGCTTTTCCGCAAAAACTCGGCAGTATCGCAGGAACGATGCCGATTGGTGCCCGCCCATTGTTGATCCGTAATGACAACACCATGTCGGACGGTACGGTTACCGTAGAAGAGACAAGACTGGACGGTATGCAAGATCATATCGAAGTGAAGCAAACGCATACGAGCCTGATTTACAACACCTTCGTGCCACAGCAAATTGATCACTTTATTCGCACAGATTATTTCCGTCGATAGCACACTTTTCCATCATACAGATGGAATCGACTTTCCAAGCTATTCAGTTCGCAGTACTATCCTAGCTCCACTTCCTCACAACTTGGATGAAGTGGCACATTTTTAATTGTTCTCAGGGCGGGGCGAAATTCCCCACCGGCGGTATACTTTTTCAAGTGAGCCCGCGAGCGCTCGATTCGTCGAGGTCAGCAGATCTGGTGAGATGCCAGAGCCGACGGTTATAGTCCGGATGAAAGAGAATAAGAATACACCAGCATAGCGAGTCAGATTGCTAAGAGTGCTGGTGCACTTCTTTTTGATCGTATTTTACGACGATCTCTCATACCGCCCTGATTCTGGTGAAATTTAGGAGTTAACCATGAATCAGTCATCACTACTTGCCGAATTCGGCGACCCAATTACTCGCGTTGAAAACGCACTTATCGCTTTAAAAGAAGGTCGTGGCGTACTACTTCTTGATGATGAAGATCGCGAAAACGAAGGCGATATTATTTATTCAGTCGAGCACCTCACTAACGAGCAAATGGCGTTGATGATCCGCGAATGTAGCGGCATCGTTTGTTTGTGCTTAACAGATGCTCAAGCAGACAAACTGGAACTGCCTCCAATGGTGGTAAACAACAACAGTGCAAACCAAACCGCATTTACGGTTTCTATTGAAGCGAAAGTTGGTGTAACAACGGGGGTTTCAGCAGCAGATCGCGTGACGACCATTAAAACGGCGGCAAACCCGCACGCAAAACCGGAAGATCTTGCTCGTCCGGGTCACGTATTCCCTCTGCGCGCACGTCCAGGTGGTGTAATGACTCGCCGTGGTCACACAGAAGGTACGATTGACCTGATGCAAATGGCAGGGCTTCAACCCGCTGGCGTACTATGTGAAGTGACCAACCCAGATGGCACGATGGCAAAAGCACCTGAGATCGTTGCGTTTGGTCGCCTGCACAACATGCCAGTGCTGACTATTGAAGACATGGTGATGTACCGCAACCAGTTCGAATTAAAACTGGCATAATTAAATCCCAGCTCTGAAAGAAGCCGCGCATTTGTGCGGCTTTTTTGATCGATCCTCTTTGCACTTGAGTAATTATACTTATTGAAAACAAAGGGAACAACACCATGAAAGGATTACTGAAACTCGTCGCTCTCGTTGGCTTTATCTCCATGAGTTCGCTTGCTCTCGCATCTGAGTGCCCTGATATTCTTCAAGGTAAGCAAAGGTTGTTAAATTCAACAGAAGAAGTCGACCTATGCGAAAGCTTTAAGGGAAAGACGCTTCTGGTCGTCAATACAGCAAGCCAGTGCGGCTTCACTCCTCAGTTCGAGCAGTTAGAAACCCTCTACCAAACTTACAAAGAGCAAAACTTCACCGTCATTGGTTTCCCGAGCAATGACTTCCGACAGGACAGAGGAAGCGAAACAAACACAGCGAAAGTCTGTTATCTCGATTACGGGGTCACCTTTCCAATGATGGCTCGCTCCTCAGTATTAGGCGTAGATGCAAACCCCGTATTCAGCGAGATTACTAACCAAGCTGGCATCAAACCAAAATGGAACTTCTATAAGTTTCTAATTAGCTCTGAAGGCAAAGTTATTGCCACTTTTCCAAGCTCCACATCACCGACAAGTACTACGCTTACCAATATGATAGAGCAACAATTGTAAGGTGACGACCATGACAACACGCTCAACCATGCTACAACTCGGTTACTTAGGCCTTGTTCCATTTGTGTTTAGTTTAGGGCTGATTTTCACAGACATTTCACTCTTCAATTTAAGTGGCCAGCAATTTTTCATCGCTTACAGTGCCGTAATATTAAGTTTTTTATCCGGCATACTCTGGGGGAATGGCATTGAGCATTACTACCACCGCCTTAGCAGAAATATATTAATTCTCAGCAACCTTTTTGTCTTACTCGCTTGGGGCGCATTATTGCAGGGTCACAAACATTACGCGGTCGCTACCCTACTCTTAGCAATTGGGTATCTTGCTGTTTGGTATGCAGAAAAACTCGTGAGGAAAGTCGAACAAGACGCCGAGCCCAAGGGATATCAAGGAATGAGGAGCAAACTGACCTTCGGCGTAATCGTAATGCACGGATTGGCTTTAGTTTCATAACCTGGTCTGTCCAGTACTAAGATCACAAAAAAACGTCTTTTTATAAAACAATGTTCATTTCGTGAATGCACACATATTTTGAACACTGTTTTGTTTCATTTATGAATCAATCCACATATAAGTAATTCAAAGCATTCACAAAGGATATGAATATGTTTTTTCGCAAACTTTTGTTTAGCACTGCGATGATCAATGCAACGACAGGTTGCGTGTCTTACCAGGCACAACAAGCCGCCGCTCAAACAGTAAATAATACAGGAGCCGTGCTTGCCAATGTGATTAAAACTACGATTGCTCAGCCATGTAATGTTGCAATCACTGCTGCTAGCTTGTTTTATCCGCATGCCATATTTATGACTAGTGTTCCGACTCAAGCATGTACAAGCGTTCTTAGATAATACGAGTGTGATAAGCATAAAAAATGGCGACTCTACCGTCGCCATTTTTAAGCATCAATGCTATTTACAGTTACAGCGTCAATAAGTAATTAACTAATTGATTGTACTCGTCGTAAGTACGAATTTCGTTGGCCAAAACAATGTATTTATTGTTCACAACCACACCCGGAACCCCTCTTAACGTGCTGGCAGAGAATTGCTTATCAAAGCCTTTCTGCATTGAGTTTACGGCGAAACTGTTGTACGCCGCATCAAACTTCTTACCTTCTACGCCATTATCAACGAAGAGCTGTTTCAGCTCAGCGTCATCTTTTGGCGCTTGTCGCTTTTGATGAATTTGGGCGAACATGGCAGGAATCATTGTATCTTCAACCCCGAGCGATACCATCGTCGCGTAGGACTTGGCCATCGGAATCGCCATATCTCCGCCCATGAACCCCACATGTACCTTTTCAAACTTTGCCTCTTTTGGCAGAGCAGGTTTTAAACGCTCAATAAGCGACTCAAACTTGTAGCAATGTGGGCAATAAAAAGAAAAGAATTCCGTCACAACAGGTTTCGATGCTTTCTTAACATCCAGAACTTTGTAGTGCTTCCCTTCTTCAAATTGCGCTGCGTGAGCGGTAAAAGTCAGTAAAAGTGCACTACATAAGGCAAGTAGTTTTTTCATTGTTTATTTCCTTGTGGCATTCAAATGCCAAATCATTTCATTTGGTAAAAAGGGGGAAACCCCAAGTAATTTGAGATGAGGAATTAAACAATCGGAGGACGATAAAGCTTGGTGATCACTGTCACTACTTTTTCGACTAAAGGCCTATCAATCAATGCAAGGCTGTAAGGAAGAAGCAGTAAGTCGTTTTGAGATAAGTTGGCGGGAATTTTGACCATACAGGAAGAGCTACAACTCGTGTGAGACTGTTGCACCTTATTGATAGTTGACTCATCGTGATGTGATTCTACGCAGTCGTCATTGACGCCAAGTTGTTTGTGCAGAGCAGCCTGCTGAACAATAATATCGCGTACTTCAATTGTTTTCACCGGGGCTGAAGCCTTCGCCATAGGAGCGACACTGCTCAAAAGCATAGCGGCTAAACAAACTATCGCGGTCAACAATGTACGGTTAAACTTCAACATAGCTACATCAACAAAAATGGTGATTTAAGATAATACATGATAACGATTTGACTTCAAGATACGGACTCTGAGTTCCGCCTCGCCTAAAAACTTGGTACGTTAACGGTTCCATATCCTTGAGGCTTCTCAATACCGCTCCCCTCTCACAAGAACTCATAGCGATTAAGCTATTCATCATTTAGATAGTTCTTCACCTGATACCAGCGACAATTCGATAAAACTTGAAATCGTTATGAAACACGAGTAATAGTTAGAAGAGTTTTTGTACGAACAAGGAAAGATCAATGCTTAAAAAGAGATTCTTTAAGACAAAAGATGAAGTTGAAGTCACGTTCGAGCTAGATAAAGACCAGTGGGACTCCATCCATATTGCTGGGGATTTTAACAACTGGCAGCCAGAACCGATGAAATTAGTGAAGAAAAGCCGTCAATTTAAATTTAAAACGCGCTTACCTAAAGAGCAGAATGTTCAGTTCCGCTACTTGCTCAATGATGCAAAGTGGGAAAACGATCCTCAAGCCGACGCTTATGTTCCCAATGCTTTTGGCAGCGACAACAGCGTCGTGTGCACCACCGAATAAAACGTAAGTTCACCCTAATATTCCATATTAAGGCGCTACAGTTGCGCCTTTTTTAGACTTTTCAAAATGTGATTAATGATTAAGTTTGAATCATTACTTGGGGTATTTATCGAATCAACTCATCCGATAACCTTATTCTGAGAAAGCTTTATTTGAAATAATTCGTAAATTTGTTTAAGTTCCAGTGATATTAAATATTGTATACATCACTCAAATGAACGCACAACAAGTCAAACCATCTTTAATCATTGTGGAAGACGATCCCAAATTACAAGCTATGCTGGGAGAGTATTTTGTTGAACAAGGTTTCCAGGTCAAATGTATCGACAACGGGACAGACGCACCGGAAGCGATTATTGACACACAGCCAGACGTGGTTTTGTTAGATTTGATGCTACCTGGACAAGACGGCCTGAGCGTATGTCGTCAAATCCGTGAATGCTACAAAGGCAAAGTATTGATGCTGACAGCGAGTGATGACGACTTCGATCACGTCGCCGCATTAGAAATTGGCGCCGATGACTTTGTAACCAAGCCAATCAAACCTCGAGTGCTGCTGGCACGCATTCGCATGCTATTGAGAAGAAAAGAGGCAGCCTCTACCGAGTCCGAAAACGGTCTACAAATTGGAGTACTGTGTTTAAACCGATTACGTAAATCATGCGTCATGAACCAGGAAGAAATTGCGCTGACTGACGGTGAGTTCGATTTATTATGGGTTCTCGCAACACACGCAGAAAAAACACTCTCACGTGAGTGGTTAACGAAAACACTACGTGGTATTGAGTACGACGGTACAGATCGCACCATTGACAACCGTATTGTGACATTGAGAAAAAAATTAGGTGATGCCTCTTGCTCTCCACAAAAAATCATCACGGTTCGCGGCAAAGGCTACCTATTTATGCCTGATGCATGGAATGAATAATGAGACGGATTTATCTGGAAAGCTTTGTCGGTCTTATCATTCTATTTATGGTGAGTTTGTGGGGTTACGAATTCTTGGTCTATGAGATCAACACAGATTACGATTACCTGCTACAAGAGCAAGAAGGTCAAGCTTTCCACGATCTTATCTATCCTATCTACGAAGAGCACGGACTAGAATACACTCAGCAACAGCTTGAGCAATTTGCCACGTCCAGCCATCGCTTGTTGATTCCTCACACGCTCGAAGAACTTCCAGAAGACATCAGAAAAGCATTTGAAAGTGACACCTCTGTTAACGTTGCTTACGACGAAGAAAGGGATATATGGTTCCGCCTAGATGCGGACACCCCTATTTTCAAAATGATCGATGATCCGGATAGCTCAGTTATTCAGGCGATTAACTTTGATGACAACATTGTATGGTTATTCTTTTTAGCCGGATTTGCTCTGTATTGCATACTGCTGATCTGGTTTTTGAGCCGTCGAATTCGTGAGTTAGAAAGAGTCACGGTAGAGTTTGCTTCAGGCAACTTCAAAGCACGAGCAAGCACCTCAAGCGCCAAATCCGTTGGGACACTGAACAAAAGCTTTAATACGATGGCTGACAAAGTTTCTCGCCTGATCACTAGCAATAAAATGCTGACCAATGCAGTTGCGCATGAATTACGCACTCCTATTTTTCGTTTACAGTGGCAAGCTGACTTGTTATCGGACTCTACATTAACCGAACAACAGAAAAAGCATGTACGTAGTATCGTCGAAGACATTGACGAGATGGAAGACATGGTTGAAGAGCTGCTTTATTACGCCAAAATGGAACGCCCAGATACGGCGTTGCAAACAGAAAACGTAGCACTCGCCAAGTTAGTTAATGAGTTAAAACAGAGATGGCAAAAAGAGACCAAATTATCTATCTCAGTCAATGAAACAAACTCTGAAAACGCGCGCGCATTCGCCGATCCAAAACTGCTAAAGCGAGCCTTGGATAATCTGCTACGCAATGCAATGCGATACGCAAATACTCAAATTATGGTTGAGATAAAAAGTGATCAGCAAAGCTGTTTAATCCATGTACATGATGATGGTATAGGTATAGAAGAGCAGCATTGGCCTCACCTTTTTGAAGCATTTTATAGCGCGGATGAGTCCCGAAACAAAAACACGAGTGGATTTGGGCTCGGTTTGGCGATCGTCAGGCAGATAATGGAACTTCAACATGGTGAGGTTTCGATTTCTCATAGCCCACTTGGTGGTGCTTGCTTCACACTTCGTCTTCCAAAATCAGACAGTTAAGTTAACCTCTTTCCTCCTTTACAGAAGACGACACTTCAATACACTCCAGCGACAGAGCTCAGCAATAAAACAGTGTACATTTAATCCATAAATTCACAGAACAAATGGATAATACTCATGTACAAACCTTTTATTCTGGTTATGACGCTTGCCTCTACTCTTAGCGCTTGTACTTATAATCAAAAGCCTGTTGTCGACATGACTAATGTTGATCCTGCTAAATATGAACAAGATTTTCTTTATTGCCAAGGGTATGCGGAAAACGTAGACAAAACGGAAGCTGCAAAATCTGAAGCCGCGAATGGCGCAGTTACAGGTGCACTAATTGGGGCAGCAGCTGGTGCGCTGGAAAACGGGATAGGTGGAGCTGCTGTTGGTGCCGCTGCAGGCGGTACTGTTGGAGCAGGGGCCGGAGCGTTGAGTGGAAGCAATGACTCCACCAAGACACAATCTCTCGTACTGCGAAAATGCCTTCAGAATAAAGGCTATACCGTCTACGACCTTGATTAATTCAACTCTTTTTTCTTATTCAAACCCTATATCGTTGTGTGATGAATGCCATTCACAAATGTTTCACGCAAGAACGATTAGTCTCATTTCATCGTTTGGATAGATGCACAATCTAAATTATTAAGCTGTAGTAAGGTCATATTTTGAAGCCAGGAAAAACAGGTCTACGCCGTGTCATGGATGCGACCGGCTATTCATTTCAGGGATTGAAAGCCGCATGGAAATACGAAGCCGCCTTCAGACAAGAATTGATTCTAGCCTTAGTGCTTTCCGTCTGTGCTTTTTTCCTTCCAGTCACCACATTTGAAAGAGTACTGATGATCAGTAGCCTGTTATTGGTCCTGATCGTCGAACTTATTAATTCCGCCGTAGAAGCGATTGTCGACCGTGTTAGCGATGACTGGCACGAGCTCAGTGGTAGAGCCAAAGATATCGGCTCGGCTGCAGTATTTGTTGCGCTCACTCTTGCCCTTTTTGTTTGGGCTTCGTTCTTGCTCTAATTTTGATTCAAGACATTTACTTATGAAGACATATAATTTGCAACAAAAAGGTATCTCGTACGTTACCTTTACTTTCTTGTTGGCATTCTATTTCGCGCTGGTTGTAAATATTCCTATTTACAAAGAGCTGAATGGTATTTTTTCAAGCCTAGATAATGTCAAAATTGGTTTTATTATTACGATACCCATTTTCTTTCTTGCCGCGCTCAATTTCCTTTTTAACTTATTTAGTTGGCCTTGGGTTGGAAAGCCATTCTTTATTACTTTGCTCATAATTTCGAGTATGGTTAGCTACGCAAGTTACAACTATGGCACACTTTTCGATTCTGGAATGATTGCTAATATTGCTGAAACCGATTCGAGCGAGGCAAGCTCTTACCTGAGTACTTATTCTGTAATCTGGACGCTACTATTGGGGGGCGTCCCTGCGATGATTGTCTATAAGGTCAAGTTGCAATCTCAGCGCCACCAATTGCTGTATTTTTCTCTCACGAAGTTGGTGTCGATGTTGTCATCTCTTGCAGTAATTGCTGTTATTGCCAGTGTTTACTACCAAGACTATGCATCTGTCGGTCGCAATAACAGCTATCTGAAAAAAATCATTATTCCCACTCAATTCGTTTACAGCGCGACTGGGTATGTAAAGGAGAAATACTTCACCACGCCAGAGCCGTATCTCGAGATTGGAATCGATGCAAAGCAGTCAGATAGCGCAGTAAAGCAAGCACAGAACAAGCCGACACTACTGGTGTTTGTTGTCGGAGAAACCGCTCGAACACAGAACTACCAACTCAATGGCTATAAGCGAGAGACAAACCCTTACACCAGTAAGCTGGATGTGATTTCATTTCAAGAGGTTGCGTCTTGTGGCACTGCAACTGCAGTATCTGTGCCTTGCATGTTTTCTCAGCTCACGCGAAGCGAGTTTGAACGGACCAAGGCAGATAACCAAGATAATGCTCTCGACATCATGCAGCGCGCTGGAGTTGACCTCATCTGGAAAGAAAATGATGGCGGAGACAAAGAAGTCGCCCACAAGATCAAGAAAATTGAAGTGAACCGAAAGCAAGCAAGCCCTCTGTGTAACGGTCAAACCTGTTACGATATGGCGCTGTTAGATCACTTTGATCAAGAAGTTGCGGATATGCACGGCAATCGCGTTGTCGCCATGCACCTTATAGGAAGCCATGGTCCTACCTACTTCCAGCGTTATCCTAGAGACAAAGCGTTTTTCAAACCAGACTGCCCACGTGCAGATATAGAAAACTGTAGCGTCGAACAAATCGTGAATACGTACGACAATACGATACGCTACACTGATCTTGTGTTGGCAGAAACCATCAACAAACTCAAAGCATTAGAGTCTCAATATAATACCGCTCTCATCTACGTATCAGATCATGGTGAATCATTAGGCGAAAACGGATTGTTCTTACATGGCATGCCTTACGGCCTTGCGCCAGACTTCCAAAAACGTGTTCCTTTGCTCATGTGGCTATCTTCCGGCTTTAAGCAAGTGAAACAAATAAACACCGACTGTTTGTCGAATGAAGCGCAAAAGGCAGGCCAGTACTCACATGATAACGTGTTCCACTCTTTATTAGGCGTTATGGATGTACAAACCCAAGCCTACGACGGCAAGTTGGATATATTCAAAGATTGCCGCACGACTTCCTAAGTGGACCAACAAAGCCTGACTCAAAATGTGAGTCAGGCTCTTTTCTAACAAGGCATTTAAACTCATCAGCTTGCCAAGCGTTATACTACAACCTGCCATCCATACATCGAAATAAGGACTAGGATGAAAATTGGTATTATTGGTTTAGGAGATATTGCTCAGAAAGCATACCTTCCCGTTATCACTCAGCTTCCAAATATCGAACTTGTATTTTGTACCCGCAACGCAAATGCACTTGAGAGTCTGGCTAAGCAATATCGAATCTCAGAGACCTGTCAAGACTACCAGCAGCTTCTGCACTTTGGCGTAGATGCTGTCATGATTCATGCGGCAACAAGCGTACATCCTCAAATCGCAGCATTCTTTTTGCAACATGGAATCCCAACCTTTGTCGACAAACCATTAGCGGACAATGCTGATGACGTGGAAAAACTGTACGATATTGCCGAAAAAGAAAAACAACCACTTTATGTGGGCTTCAACCGACGTCATATTCCGCTTTACAACCAACACATGCCAGAGGTACAGCAAGGCAACATTTCTGACCTAAAATCGCTACGCTGGGAAAAGAACCGTCACCAACTACCAGGCGATATTCGTACCTTTATATTTGATGATTTTATTCACCCATTAGACAGTATTAACGTGACAGCCAAGACCGATTTAAAAGAGGCTTACATAACGCATCAACTTGAGGGTGCCCAATTGGCGCGTTTAGACATTCAGTGGCAACACGGAGATACTTTACTCCACGCTTCGATGAATCGTCACTTCGGTGTGACTATGGAGCGCGTTCAAGCTTGTTATGCTAACAAAGCAGTGGAATTCGACTCTTTCGTTGAAGGGAAACGATGGCACGCGAACCAAGAGCAAAAAATCAATTTGAAAGATTGGACGCCAATGCTGACGAGCAAAGGCTTCCATGCGATGTTGCTCGACTGGTTTAACGTCGTTGAATCTGGAAAAATCGCTAGTGAAGTAGTGAAACGCAACATTGCTAGCCATCAGTTAGCAGAGCAAATTTGTCAATATATCGAGAAAGTTACCTCTAGGTAGCTTAATTCTTGGCTATGTGCTTAATCGAGTATTACGCTCTATACTAAAACAAACGTAGCTTCAGAGAGTCATTCATTCTCTGTTAATACTTATGCGGCTATTCTATCAAGCAAGTGAATGAGGGAACGGCTCACGTTCATTAACGGATCGGTTGGTGGTTTTAGTTTTACATTACGATCCCCCTCAGGAACCAGCATCATCACATTCAAGAGTAAAGGAAATAGAATGAGAACACTCGGTAACATCATTTGGTTTGTATTTGGTGGCGTATTTATGGGGTTGCTATGGTGGTTTTTCGGTATCTTAGCCTTTATTAGCATCATCGGAATACCTTGGGGGCGTGCGTGTATCGTTATGGGTAATTTTTCCTTTTTCCCATTCGGAAAAGAAGCCATTTCACGCGATGAATTGACCAATGAAATGGACATTGGTACGAGCCCTCTAGGCGTTATCGGTAACGTCCTTTGGTTTGTCTTTGCAGGTCTTTGGTTGGCAATCGGTCACGTACTTTCCGCCGCAGCGTGTTTTGTAACCATCATTGGTATTCCGTTTGCACTCCAACACCTGAAGCTTGCGGTTATTTCACTCGCACCAATTGGTAAAACGGTTGTGTCGTCAGAAGAAGCTGCAATGGCTCGGTACAATATCAACCGCTAACAAACAGCCAGTATACTTTCTATCCTCTGGGCCGTCGTGCTCAGAGGGCAACTCCCGTCAAAAGTAAGCCTATTATCGCTATCGCATATTCAATAATGGTTGATTGTATATCCATACCGTCACCTTTAAGTTGAAGTTCACCCTAGCTCTGTACTACTTTACTTTTTATTAATCAATGGATTAGCTTAACTCTCCAAGCTCACCCACGCTCAAAAATAAGTATTATTTCTGCTCCTCCAAATTGAGTTCATTTACGAAAAGTCGAACTATAAGCATAGTTGATATTAATGATTTTTGACGATAAATAACTCACACCAATCCAGCGATAGTTCCAGCGTTTACTTTTTCTCAGTAAACGCAAGCCGTTACGAAAGCAGGTTTCTTCCCGATCAAAGCCACCACTTCGCATCACTATCGCTTTTCTTTGAAAGGCAACAAATATTCGTTGTTATCTTGAGTAAATTATTTTGTTTGTCGCATTTAAGTTCAATCAATATTATTCGCGACATCAGAGAAATAGATCATTGAGCTCCTTAGCATTTATCACAGACATAGAACGTAAAGCCCCTTTTTTTGCTCGTTTTTCTTTTTACAAATGTTCTAACTCAACGTCTATTCAGACAGGAATACACCGTGGATAAATATCAAGCTGCTTATGCCAAACGCCTAGAGAAGTTAAAGGGTAATCAATCTCCAAAAACGATAGCCCGTCTTTCGGCTTGGGAGGCATTTCTAAACAAAGAGTACGAACTCCAAGACTTAGAATACCAACTATCAGACGCAGCACACCTACACTATGAACAATCTCATGTGAAAAATGATATTTCTTTTAAGGCGTTCAAGCGGGCGTTCTATAACGAATCCATCAAAATCTACAACCTAACCGATGGCGCCTCTATACAGAAAGTATTCACTCCGCTGCTCGCATTAACGACAGTTTGGGTGCTATTTATCTGCTTTTTTGACAAGTGATCATCACTTTTATTAGAACAATAAACTTAGGGCGCTTGCATCATGATTCAAAACGATAACCAGACGCACAACGCCCCACTTAAATATAAAAAAGGAGTTTGATCTTGTATGTCTAAGATGACACTTCTTTTAATTACAACAACGATCAGTATCGGAATTACAGGCGCCGCTTTCTGTGTGGGAGTGACATATTTATTCAGTGCGCTTTCACTAAATGAGCTGCTCAATAACCTGTAACCCCCTAGGCTTAATATGAAAAGGGCATCCATCGATGCCCTTTTCTTTTACTTAAGGAGATGCCCTAGCACTTAGGGCCACTTGGGTATAAAACTGTTATGCGTTAAGCTGCATTCTATTCATCCAATAGGTAAAGAATGGAACACAGTGATGGAACAAGTAGGAGATCGAGCGTTGATTGTCGAAGGTGGTGCAATGCGAGGTGTATTTTCTTGCGGCATACTCGATCATTTTCTCGCTAACGATTTCTCTCCATTTGATAGCTTTTGGGGCGTATCGGCGGGCGCAAGTAACTTGGCGGCGTATTTAGCTAAAATGCCCGGGCGCAACTTAAAAATCTATCTCGATTACAGTTTAAGGAAAGAATTCATCTCACCATCTCAGATTCTACGTGGTGGTGATATGATGAACTTAGATTGGATGTGGGACGTCACTCTCGAAGAGCTTGGCATCGACAAGTCCACACTAAAAGCGGATTCGAGACCTTTCTTTTTAGGCGTAACACGTCAAGACAATGGCGAAGCCGAGTACCATACTCCTAATATCGACGAGCTCGCAGAAACAATGAAAGCCAGCAGCGCGCTTCCCGTACTTTACCGAAATGGTGTCTTACTGAACGGCACCCGATACGTTGATGGTGGGGTTTCTGATGCCCTTCCTGTCGCAGAAGCAATAAAGCGAGGAGCCAAAAAGATTATGGTTTTACGCAGCCAACCCTCCAGCTATCAAAAGCCGAAAGGAAAGTTCAGCGCGCTAACCAAACGGATGTTGAAAAAAACGCCAGGATTAATTGAGCCGATGTTGACGCGTGAAGTTCGCTACAATCAAACTTTAGCACTGATCGACAATCCACCATCGGGAGTCGAAATCATCCAAGTGTGTCCTCCCGAATCATTTAAATTAAAACGATTGAGTCGCTCGCCAGTACCATTGCGTCAAGCTTATGAGTTAGGTATTGAAGCAGGAAAAGAAGCCATCATGCGATGGAATCAGAAGTAGAAAAAAGCCACGTGGATTAGACGTGGCTAACGCAAATTCGATGGCAGTGGATTATCGTATTTGCTTCTGGTCGAGCCCAATAGTCAGGCTCAAAATTGTTGATAACTACGCTACTCACAGAAAAGTAAGTTAGGATGTTGACGCTAGTAGGTTTCAAAAAATCCTGAATTGTAATCTTGGATTGCTTGTTCTATTTCTTCCATGCTATTCATTACAAAAGGGCCATAGTGAACCACTGGTTCATTGATTGGTTCGCCAATAAAAATCAGAGCACCACTCTCCTTTTCGGCTTGTAATTCAACCCATTCACCTTTCGATAGAATCGCCATTTCGCCTTGATTGATCTCACGATCTTTTACCTGAATACGACCTTTATAAACGTAGAGCATCATGTTGTGGTCTTGCTCCGTGGTCAAATTCAAAGCTTGTCCAACCATCGCTCTCCAATCGGCCACCGTGGCAGCAACACCTGTTTCTGTTAGAGGCCCCTGAATACGTTCGTTGTCTATAGTCAGATGACCAGCAATCAAGCGAACAACACCCGAGCTTTGAGTTTCGAATTCCGTTATCGTTTCAGGTTGAAAGTCATGATATTGAGCCGGTGCCATCTTATTTTTCGCAGGCTGGTTTATCCAAATTTGGAAACCATGCAATTCACCTTCCTGCATAATAGGCATCTCACTATGAATGACGCCTCTTCCTGCCGCCATCCATTGAGCGCCACCAGAACGAAGCTCACCAACATTATCCATGTGGTCACGATGCTGGAAATGACCTTTCAACATATAAGTAAGCGTCTCGATGCCGCGATGCGGATGAGGAGGAAAGCCACCCACATAATCAGCACGGTCGTCAGACTTAAGTTCATCCATCATCAAAAATGGAGAAAAACTCGCATTATTAAACCCTGCTACTCGACGAATTTTCACTCCGTCACCATCAGCAGTGGGTTGTGATTGAATAAGCTGACGAATTTCTCTGAATGTGCTCATACTATTTCTCCTCGTTTACCTTTGTGGCCGCTTGCAAACCGCATGTTCAGCCATGGTTATCGATATGGTTCTATTTTAGATTGAAGAAAAATAATCATGAGCCTTGCTATTTGAGCTACTTATTCAAATTTTTCGAACAGCCCACTAATCCAAGCTGTCGAAATATATTTAAAAATAAGTGTAGCTATTTCCTAAACAAGGTGTATAGTAGGCCTTGGCTCTTAGAAGAGAGCTGTTAATGCAACATTTAGTTTAAGTTTCCTCTCAGTAAAATCTTGAATCCCCCAATTCAGACACCTGCGTACAACTTCCTCTTGATTGAACATTCAATAGCTTAGAAAAGATCCACAAAACAAATTCAAATTTTAATGTTTAATTCAAAGGTATTTTTATGTCTAAAGTAAACGGCTCAGTAAAATGGTTTAACGAAACTAAAGGCTTTGGCTTCCTATCTCAAGACAACGGTGGTCAAGATGTATTCGTACACTTCAACGCTATCGTTTCTGACGGTTTCAAAACACTGACTGAAGGTCAGAAAGTAAGCTTCAACGTAGAGCAAGGTAAAAAAGGTCCTCAAGCGACTGAAGTAACTCCTCTATAAGACTGCTTTTCTTGGTGTAGCATGCCCATGCTGCACCAAATCTCTCTCCTTCAAAAATATTCTCACTTTAATCACTCAGCTTAATATCAGGCATTGCTTTGTGCTACCTAAAATAAATAGGATAGCACTGCTTAATTTATTATTTATAGGAAAAATCATGTCCTCAAAAAGAACAGGCCGTCAAAGGCATTGGTATCAATTACTTAACAAAGACAAAATCACTAAGAAACAGGAGAATAAATGTTAGAAATTGAATTTAATCTAGAACAACCTCACACCTCTTGGAACGCTAAAATACATCAATTAAATGGTGATATTTTACGAAGGCACGTATTACCTAAGCTTCATTCTTATAGCTACATGATCTATTTTGAATATTGTGAGAAAACGCAATCTGGAACTATTCTCTGTGATTCAGGTTCAAAGTTAGGAAGTTTTACTGTTAACTAATTCAGTTTTCATGCATTAATGAATGATGCAACTAATTTGGAAGGTATCCAATGGCTAGAAAAAGTAAGAAGCAAGCAGAAAAAGACAAAAAAGAGTCTGAGCAAAATGCGGCGGCGGTAAAACAAAAAACGCGACGCCGTATAGAAGACATTATGGAACAAAGAGAATTTGACAAGTTATTTGATCTATAAGCTATCCTTGACTCTTTCAATTCTCTCTCTGCTCCATCGTTGTGCAAGGTACCGCCACCTACCTTTGCTCAAACGAAGCCTCACTCTTTTTCCTCACTTATAACAACACGATAAGCCTCGTTCACGCTTAAAAGCCAATTTGCTCCTCTATACCCAAGTGACTTATACGGTTGCCAGTTACTTTTCTTAGAAAAACCCTTCGACTACTGACAACTAGGTTATTTGCGTATAGCCAAATTGAGAATTTTGCGTATAATCGCCTCGTTTGCTTCGTATAACCCCAATGATATGGTTTGGGGGTCTCTACCAGTTCCCGCAAAGTGCTGATTACGAAGAGTTGAGATCATCGTGGGTCTTACTCTTTGTGATAGCGTTCGATTTATTCTTATCTATACCTATTCTTAGAGTAACTGCATCCAGAATACACATAAGGTGGAATATGAACGCATTTATTCAAGGTCTTCCAAAAGTAGAGCTGCACTTACATATCGAAGGTTCACTTGAACCAGAACTTCTCTTCAAGTTAGCACAACGAAACGGTATCGACATTCCTTACTCTTCTCCGAGTGAACTACGCAGCGCGTATCAGTTCGAAGACTTACAGTCATTCCTTGACCTTTATTACCAAGGGGCGGATGTTTTGCGTACAGAGCAAGACTTTTACGATCTCACTTGGGAATACTTACTGCACTGTAAAGCGGATAACGTTATTCATACCGAAATCTTTTTTGACCCACAAACGCATACAGAGCGCGGTATTGACTTTGACACCGTTATCCACGGGATCGCCCGCGCACTACAAGATGGGCACGAGAAGCTCGGCATTACTTCACAAATCATTGCGTGTTTCCTCCGTCACCTTTCAGAAGAAAGCGCTATGGAGACTCTGCAAGCCGTTCTGAAACACCGTGATAAGATCATCGGTGTCGGTCTAGATTCTTCAGAACAAGGCCATCCACCAGCTAAGTTCAAACGAGTATTTAAACAAGCGGTAGAAGCAGGCTTACTGACTGTTGCTCATGCAGGTGAAGAAGGCCCCGCACAAAATATTACCGATGCAATTGAAATGCTTCACGTCAGCCGCGTGGATCATGGTGTTCGCTGTGTTGAGAATGAAGCATTAGTCGAGTCGTTAATTGAAAGCAAAATGCCACTAACGGTATGTCCATTATCGAACCTTAAATTGTGTGTATTTGACGATATGAAAGATCACAATATTGTCGAGCTACTGCGCAAAGGTGTCGCTGTGACGATTAATTCGGACGATCCGGTATACTTTGGTGGTTACATGACAGATAACTTTTTAGCCGTCAACAACGCACACCCAATGAGTAAGAATGAACTAGCTCAATTCACAATGAATGCGATTGATGCTAGCTTCATCGATAATGAGTTGAAAGCGAAGTATCGCCATCTCGTTAGTCAATACGTAAGTCAGCATGAAGCGTTGTAATAAAGCCATCAGTGCTACATCTTAGGTCAAACACTTAGGTGTTAAAACCTTACAAAAGCTCTGTGGTTAACCGCATTTATAAGCGCTAGACTGAGAAAGCTAAACTAGCACACAAAAAGGAATAAAATCATGATTCAACAAGGCCAAGCTCTACCAGTTGCGACTCTAAGCGAATTGACTGCCAATGGTATGGTTAACCACGACGTTACTGAGCTGTTTGCAAACAAGAAAGTCGTACTCTTCGCTGTACCTGGCGCATTCACCCCAACGTGCTCGGAAGCTCACCTACCAGGCTATGTGGTATTAGCCGACGAGTTGAAGGCAAAAGGTGTTGATTTAATTGCGTGTGTTTCTGTAAACGATGCATTTGTGATGCAAGCTTGGGGCGAAGCTCAAAACGCTTCAGAAATCCTGATGTTGGGTGATGGCGACGCAAGCTTTACTAAAGCATTGGGTCTTGAAATGGATACCGGCGGCTTTGGTGGTATTCGCTCACAACGCTACGCCATGATCATTGAAAACGGCATTGTGACCAAACTTAACGTTGAAGAACCAAAAGAGTTTGAAGCAAGCAAAGCAGAAACGATTTTAGCGGCGCTTTAAGCTTACCCTTAGATACAAAAACGGAAGCCATCGCTTCCGTTTTTTGTTGGCTAACGCATTCTCACAACACTCGTTTGTTGCTTACGCTGCATTTCCGCAAAAGTCAGCACAAATGGGGATGATTGCTTTACGCGGCTCGGCAGTGAAGAAAGCGCATTGTAGGCATCCTGTTTCGTTTTAAAATCGCCAACAGTTACCGTATACCAACGCGTGCCTCGGCTGTTTTTCCAGTTAACCCAAACCGGATGCTTAGGATCGATATAACGAATGTAATCTTTCACATCTTTTTCTTGCTTTAGCGCGAGTACCTGCATCGTGTAATGGTTTGGGTTTAAATAACCATACGCATCCTGAGAGGTCATTACTCCAACACATTGGCCACTATCGACCTGCTGCTGGTAAGGCATAGCGCAGCCCATGAGCGATAAAATCAATGTCAAAGATAAAATCTTGTGCACGTGTCACTCCATTTTTGTTCTAGTTTCTTTTCTCTCGCACTCAAAAACACAAAAACGCTTCTAATTAGGCGAAAATAGACCCATACGAGAAGGTTCGATGTTTTAGCGCAACGAGTATTCCAAAAAAGTAAGGCGACCACGTTGGCCGCCTTAGTAAATTGATTTAATAGAACAATAACAAGATAGAGTGATAATGGCAGAAGTTAGCTGTTTTTTAGAGCCAACTCGCGACCAATTGCTTAAACCAGTCTAAAATTCGCTTGAATAAGCTGCCTTCTTCCACTGATTCCAACGCAACAAGTTCGGCTTCATTCACAACTTTACCTTCGACTTTGTAAAGCACTTTACCAACCACTTGTTGTTGAGAAATTGGCGCTACCAAATCGCCATTATATTCAACTTCAGCTTGTAGCTTGTTCACATCCCCTTTTGGTAAAGTGAGATAAACGTCATTGGCAACGCCTACTTTAAGCTCATCTTGTTCGCCCATCCAAATTCGAGCGTTCGCAACTTCCGTTCCTGCCTCGGTTGGCATTACCGTATCGTAAAAGCGGAAGCCATAACTTAACAATTGCTTGCTTTCGGATTCACGGATATTCTCACTTTTCGCTCCCATTACAACAGCAATCAAACGCATATCACCTTGAGTCGCTGAAGTCGCTAGACTATAACCAGCACCGCTTGTATAACCAGTTTTCATGCCATCGACATTCATACTGCGATCACGAAGCAAGCCATTGCGGTTATATTGCGTAATGCCGTTGTAGGTAAACGAGGTTTCGCTATACAGTGGGTAGATATCAGGTAAGTCACGAATAATCGCTTGGCCCAACTTGGCAATATCATAAGGTGTCGAATATAAACCGTCACTGTCTAGGCCGTGAGGGTTGGTGAATGCCGTGTTAGACAATTCAAGCTTAGCGGCCCAACTATTCATCAAACTCACAAACCCTGATTCACTTCCCGCAACATGCTCAGCAATAGCGACACTGGCATCGTTACCAGATTGAACAATCAGACCACGGTATAAGTCAGACAAAGAAACGGAAGTATTGACTTCAATAAACATTTTTGAAGAATCTGGGAAGTTTTTTGCCCAAGCATTTCGGCTAATGACGACCTCATCATCCAAAGTAATATTACCTGCGTTAATTTCTTGACCAGCCACATAAGCCGTCATTAACTTCGTTAAGCTCGCAGGATTTAGCCGTTTATGTGCATCACGTTCAACCAGCACTTTCCCAGTGTGAAAGTCCATCAAAACATAGCCACGAGAACTGAGTTCCGGTGCATTTGGCACAACCGTTGGTGCTGCATAAGCCAACGAAGATACAGCAGCGAACCCTGTAATTAACACTGTGTTTAATATAGTACTTTTTCTCATCATGACATCTTATCTTAGTAGCATTTAAGGCTTACAAACGGTACCCGAATGAATTCAAAGCGCAGGGTTACCTAGGTAAAGAGCGAGTATATTGAAACGGCGCTCAGTTACAGCCACCTTGTTACGATTAGTTACTTTTACTCAATGTTTGTCGAGAATAATGAGAGGTAGGTAGAGCTTTCGTCTAGAAAGATGAGACAAGAGGCGAGAAATCATGCCGTTATGCTATGTAATTAGTGTTCAGAGAAAAAACCGTACAAGCCAGATCTAAAACTAAGCTTGTACGGGAAAAGATAGCTAAAAATTTTATCACTATCTAACTAGGGGCAACTAAGAAAATCTACAATTCAATTAATAATCCGAACTAATAATTGACTAACCAATGCTCTATCTCGGTCATAACAACATAATAATTTATTGTCAGAATTTCAGATAAAAATAAAAATTTAATTTATATATAACCTAAATATTATCTATTACTAAACAGGAGAAAAGTATAATTTCCCTTTCTTAAAACTAAGGGAGGCTTTTTTCGATGCCTTTGAGTTTGTATCGTCATCAGTAAACTGAGTGTAACAATGAGGGATAAGGCATCCGGCTTTAGCGCGAAAAGATAAGCCACTGTTATTTAAGTTCACTCTCTGCTTTTTTATCACTAAAGACTTTAAATTTCGGTTACCTTCAGTTTGTATAGCAATTCTTTCACGTACCCCAACCCAGTACGACTCAAACGACGACATTATACATATCCTCTTTCATGGTATAAGCAGTTGTAATTAAACATTGCTCAAAGCTAGATGTAGAATTCAGTAAATTATTTAAATTTTATTTATCTATAAATTTTGATTTAAATAGATTAACCCGCACATTCCACACAAAATAAAAGGTTATGTCAAAGATTAATTATCATTAAGTTTATTTATATTAGATATAAAATTAAGTTATAAATTTAAGGTTATCTAAAGTATAAATTTTTAGAATGTCATCAGCTAATAGTTAATAGAAATGCAGAGGGCTTGTTGAATATGAAAACGACAAATAGAAGCAAAGAACCATCTATAGATTGAATAATCTTCAACGGGGTTACAATTCAAATAAAAGTAGCGCATCTAGTAAGATGCGCTATGGATTTGATCAGTTTTGGAGTATGAGTTCGGATGAAAACAAACTTACTTGAAGTGACTGAGCCAAGTTTGCTTATGGTTTAAGCTTCAATACCTTATCAATATCTTCTGCGCTGTGACGTTCAGGTAACTGCTCCCACTCTTCTCCCCATGAGCGATTCACAATACGACCACGCTGGACAGCTTCTCGCTCATCAATCGCTTTCGCCCAACGCACAACGTTTTTATAGCTTTCTACGTCTAAGAATTCAGCCGCATCGTAAGCACGACCCAGTACAAGGTTGCCGTACCATGGCCATGTTGCGATATCAGCGATACTGTAATCATCGCCACCTAGGAATTCATTGTTTGCGAGGCGCTTGTCTAATACATCTAACTGACGTTTTGCTTCCATTGTAAAACGGTTGATTGGGTACTCGAACTTCTCTGGTGCGTACGCGTAGAAGTGACCAAAACCACCGCCTAGGTATGGCGCAGAACCTTGCAGCCAGAACAACCAGTTCATCACTTCAGCACGCTTTGCGCCCTCTTTTGGTAGAAAGTGACCAAACTTCTCTGCTAGGTAGAATAGGATGTTACCTGATTCAAACACGTTCACTGGCTCAGAACCTGAACGGTCAACTAGGGCCGGAATTTTCGAGTTCGGGTTCACAGCAACAAAACCAGAACCAAACTGGTCGCCGTCACCAATCTTGATCAGGTATGCATCATATTCTGCTTCTTTTACGCCTGCCGCCAGAAGCTCTTCAAACATGATCGTTACTTTCTGGCCGTTTGGAGTCCCCATGGAATAAAGTTGGAATGGGTGTTCCCCAACAGGCAATTCTTGCTCATGACGAGCGCCTGAGTCCGGGCGGTTAATGCTCGCCCACTGGCCACCGTTTTCGTTATCGTTTGTCCAAACTTTTGGTGGAATGTATTCGTTAGCCATTGTTATCCCTTATTGTGTTTGAATGCATTATCAAACTGGCAAACTCAGTGCGCCAGCAAGCATGATGAAGTAACCCACCGCATTCGATAAATGGGCATACCCAAGATATTAGGCCGGAATCTTCAAATAAAAGTCCTGACCTTTCACTTAATTAGAACCTTTGGTTATGGGATTTTCTTTCACGCTATAAGGAAAAACGTTGTGTTAATGTGAGTTAGGTTCGAGATGCTAACAATAATGAGTAAGCCCAACTCGGCGGCGCACCTCTGTTTGGTGATTTAGAACAACCGCTTAACTTTACAGTCACTAAGAGCGAAGTAGTGTTAGATACTTTGGTTCAGAAGACTTACGTACGTGAAAGATAGTTAGGTTAGATAGTTAAAAAGAAAAACGCCCTTCACTGAGTCAATGAAGGGCGTTTTAATATCTTTGTAATCGAAACCGTTACTTAGCTGATTCAAACAAACCAGTGATGCCTTTCAAAGGGAAAAGCCTTGCTTGCTCCAACCCTTTCAACGTTACCTTATTGAGGTCGTCAATAAAGAAACGACTGGTCATCGTGTGTTTGCCACCATTAATAAAAATCTCGATGACAGAGTTGTCGATATATATATCAATCGTCTGCTTAGCATCCAATCTTGGTGCTTTTCGAATGCCACCAAATTCTTCTGCGTACAAATGAGACATGTAACGACGGTCCAGCATAAACTCGTGCTCTGTCGCACTAAAGACGATGTTGTCACCTTTGAGGTTACTCAGCTCAAGTTCAAAGCCATCGCCCTCAAGGTCTAATTGGATCAAACAATTGGTGCTTTCCAGTGTATGGGATTGTGCAAAGACCACCTCTTCTTTTCTCAAACTCTTCAGCTCAGGGAGTGGAGTTTGAACAAGAAAACCATCTTTCAACGTTAGTTCTCTAGGAAGAGACAACATTCCTGCCCACTGGTGTGTGACCGATGGCGTGTCGATTTCTGGCAACCCTATCCATGCAATAAGAATGCGACGCCCACTCTCATCTAAATAGGTTTGTGGGGCGTAGAAATCAAACCCATAATCTGGCTGTAAAATATCTTGGTGGTTTTCTAAAGTCATCGACTCTAGGTTCAACTGATCACCCACGATATACGCGACAGAATAGATGTTTTTGAAATCATAAGGATTACTACTGCTCACGCCCTGTGGCGAAAACAACATCACCGACTGACCATTAATCTCAAAGAAATCAGGACACTCCCACATGTACCCAAGGTCAGAAAACTTGGTCTTGATAGGACCTTTATGCTGCCACGTTTTCAAATCTTTGCTTTGATAGAGCGCCATTGAGCCATGCTCGGTTTTGGTTTGAGCACCCACCACCATCAAATAGTCGTCGCCTTTCTTCCAAACTTTTGGGTCACGAAAGTGCTCCGTGTAATGTTCGTTCTCAATGACTACACCGTGCTTTTCAATGCTGCCGTCTGAATCCATGGTGGCAAAACACTGTGTTGGGATTCGATTCCAGTTTTGGTCACGCTTGTTGCCAGTAAAAAATAGCAAAACCTGGTTGTTTTCCACCAAAGCGCCGCCCGAATAGACACCATGTGAATCGTAGTCTTGGTCAGGATGAAGACCCACGCCATGATCAGTAAAATGGATGAAGTCTTTAGTAGAAAGGTGATACCAATACTTCATTCCATGGACTGGTCCCACAGGCGTCCACTGGTAAAAGATGTGGTGCTCACCATTGAAATAGCACAGCCCATTTGGGTCATTTAACAGCCCAAATTTAGGGGCGATATGAAAACTAGGAAAGCCTTTATCTTGCTGACGTGAAAGTGTCATTTCTTCGATATCACACTGAGGGATTTGCTCAAGTCGGCGATATCTTTGCTCTACAGTCCAACGGTTGTTTAAGCTCATAATTTTTCTCAACTGAAATTGGATCTGAAGATCATTGCCCAATAAATCGGAGCAATTCTGTCTGGGTCGGAAGCGCGGTCATTGCGCCTTTTTGCGTCGTCGCTAATGCACCACAGCCATTTGCCCATTGAATCGCAGAGCTAACAACAGGATGATTTTTCCAATCGGCATGCCGAGACAGACATGCCAGTAGCCCTCCGACAAAAGCATCACCCGCACCTGTGGTATCAATCGGACTAACGACTTGACCAGTGATCAGCTCACTCTGGCTTTCAAAGACGCGCCAAACGCCTTTCGCACCTTGTGTCACCAAGACCAAAGCAATATTCAAAGCGGCTATTTGTTGTAAACCCTGTGCTATCGAAGTTGAGTCAGTTAAGAACAAAAGCTCTTCTTCAGAGAACTTAACCACGTCAGCCATCGCTACAGCCTTCATCACGACAGCTTGGATTTCTGATTGATCTTGCCACACTTCATCACGCAAGTTAGGGTCAAAGCTAATGAAACCACCAGCGGCTTTTGCTCTTTTGATCGCCTCAAATGTGCTGCTTCGACTTGGCTCATTTGCCAGTGAAATCGAGCAAACATGTAGCCAGTCACCTTGCTTAAAGTTTGGGATGTCTTCAACAGACATAAACTGATCAGCGCTCGGTTTTACCATAAATGTAAAGCTGCGTTCACCTTGTTCGTCTAAATCCACCACCACTGTTGATGTTCTTTGCTCAGGGTCTTTAACGAGAAACTCCGTGCTCACGCCCTCTTGATCGAGCGTTGATTGCATGAAGCGACCAAATGGGTCATCACCCACACGTCCAAAAAACGCACTCTTACCAGATAGACGAGCAATTGCTACGGCGACATTCGCTGGTGCACCTCCGGGACATTTGAGTAAAGAAGTCTCAGATTCCGGTATTAGATCGACAACAGCATCACCAGTTACCCACACTTGATTCATCTTGCTTACCTTAAAATTAAAGCCCTGATAGTCCAACGTGTTGAACACCTTCACTACCAAGTAAAAATTGAAAAAGGCTAGCCAAGCCATTAGTGCTTGGCTAGCACCCCAAACATTTAGGAAAAGAAGTGGATTTTGGGGGACTCCACCCTTAAGGAGTTCAGATTAAGCCGTTGCTTTTTTACCGACTTTAGCGCGGTCACGCATACCAAGAACAATGGTGAGAACAAATGCGGTCAAGAACGCGATCACCATACCCGCGATGTAGTAACCAATCTTATCCGGCGTGATGGAAATGATGCCTGGAAGACCAGCTGCCCCTAATGCCTGAGCTTTCACATTAAACATTGTGATGAACGCACTTGATAACGCCGCAGCGCAAACTGCCGCAATAAATGGGTAACGTAGTTTTAAGTTAACACCAAACATGGCTGGTTCTGTAATACCCAGCAAACCCGTGACACCCGATGGAATCGCAATACCTTTCATCTTCTTATCTTTACTCATCACGCCCACCGCCAACGCTGCAGCACCTTGAGAAACGTTAGACATAGCCGCAATAGGAAAGATAAAGGTGCCGCCTGTTGTCGCAATATCCGCAAGAAGTTGCGTTTCAATCGCAATGAAGCTGTGATGCATACCAGTAATAACAAACGGAGCATAGATAAGACCAAATACCGCACCACCAACAAAGCCAGCTGTGTTGTATAGCCAGTTCAGACCATCACCCAATAGGAAACCGATATCACGCGTGAATGGACCGACGACAGTAAACGTCAATAAACCCGCTATGAAAATCGCCAGTAATGGCGTTAAAAGGTTGTCTAAAACAGAAGGTATGACTTTACGTAAGCCTAGCTCAACCTTCGCAAGAATGAATGCCGATACCAAAACTGGTAACACTGAACCTTGGTAACCCACTTTTTGGATTTCAAAACCAAGAATATTCCAAACCGGAATGTTTCCAGACACAGATGCGCCGCCGAATCCCCAACCATTCAGCAAGTCAGGGTGAACCATCAACATACCTAGCGCTGCCCCTAAATATGGGTTGCCGCCAAACTTCTTGCTGGCTGAAAATGCCAACAGGATAGGCAGGTAAACAAACGGCGCGTTTGCAAACGTGTTGATCATGTTCGCCAAGTCAGTCAGTCCTGGATTGGCCTCAATCAAGGATTTGCCATCAATAAACAAGCCTTGGGCAGTCAGTAGGTTGTAAATACCCATCAACAAACCGCCAGCGACGATTGCTGGAATGATTGGGACGAAAATATCAGACAGCCCTTTCACCGCGCGCTGAACGATGTTTTGTTTCTCTGCGCCAGCAGACGCAACGTCGTTGGTGGACATTTCACTCATCCCCGTCAACTTCGCCATTTCTGCATAAACTTGGTTTACGATGCCTGATCCAAAAATGATTTGGTACTGACCCGCAACTTTGAACTGCCCTTTTACCCCTTCAAGGTTATCAATCGCTTGTTCATCTATTTTTTGCTCATCTGCAACGGCAAGGCGTAAGCGTGTCGCACAATGTGCAAGTGCGGTGATGTTGCTTTTACCACCTAATAGAGTTAACAACTCTTTTGCTACTGCCGGATAATTCATTTCATACCCCATTGGATTATTATCTGAGCTTGCGAAATTTTCGGGAACGTTTGCAAAACAGATTTTTGCTCAATAAAACCAAATGATCAAAGATAAAGCAGAGAGAATGTGAGAATGATCGTCAAATTCTCTCCCTAAGAGCAGTATAGGAGGTTAGAATCGCTACTTATCAAAGAGCCTTTCATCTTCTCTTTGCAAACAATCCCAAAAACGAAAAACAGAATGGATAGGAACAATGGCGAGTCTGCATGATGTCGCCCGTCTGGCTGGCGTATCAAAATCAACAGTGTCACGGGTTATAAACGATGAGTATGGCGTAAAAGAAGCGACAAAACAGAAAGTCCGCCAAGCAGTAGCTGAGTGTGGCTATGTGCCAAACCAAGTCGCTAAAGATCTAAAATCTCAAAAGACCAATCTGGTTGGTGTCATTGTTCCTAGGGTTTCCTCTCATGCCACATCCCAAGGCGTCGATGGATTAACCGAGGTCCTTGAAAAAGCGGGGAAACATGTCTTACTTGCTAGCACTCACCAAGTCCACGAAAAAGAACTGGAATATATTCAGATCTTTAACCAAAAACGGGTTGAAGGGATCATTCTTTACGCCACCCACCTCGATTCCAAGCTGGTCAAAGCAATTCAAAACTCAGCGGTCCCAGTTGTGCTCGTCGGTCAGGATGGTTCCATGTTTAATATTCCAAGTATCATTCATGATGACGCACGAGTAGGGTTTGAAGCAGGAAATAGACTGGTTGCAAAAGGTTGCCAAACTATGGGTTTTATTGGTGTGCAAGGTGACGATATCGCGGTAGATAAGCAACGCTCTGAAGGATTTGTTCAAGCTCTGCAACACCATGGTTTTGAGCTCGCCTTCCATGCTCGTGGTGACTTTACAATCGATTCTGGCTATGCATTGGCAAAACAACACTTAACAAAGAACCCTAAGCTAGATGGCTTGTTCTGTGCGACAGACCGTATTGCTATTGGTGCGATGAGAGCGATTCAAGAGCTCGGGTTAACACCGGGAAAAGACGTTTTAGTGCTAGGAGTTGGTGATGATGAGCTCGCATCAGTGTGCACCCCAACCTTATCAACATTTAACTATGCATTTGATAAAGCAGGTGAAAATGGTGCGAAACTGTTGCTAGATAGAATTGCCAACAGAAGTTTTGAAATGAGTAAGATGGTGCTAACCTTCAAAACAATTGAGCGTCAGTCCTGTTAATGAAAAAGCGCCAACTGAAATCAGTTGGCGCTTTTCTTATTACTCTTTCTCGGTTAGAGCCCTTTAGAACCAAGTTTCCATTTGCAGTGCAAACAGAACTTCACCACCATCACCCATCGTTGCAGCGCCCGCATCCTGGCTAATCGAGTAGCCATTCAAGTCTTCGCTCCAATCAACGTAGCTAACAGCAAAACGTAGCTCCGGACGGTCAAAGAACCCTGCTGCGGTAGACATCTTAAGCGTTGGTGCAATTGTCGCTTTGTAAAAACTGCCACTTGCTTTATCAATCGCATTGTCTAGGTCCATGTATTGGTATGAGCCTTCATAAACCATCTCAAAGTTTTGCGTAAACTCTTGCGCTAAGCGGATGTTGAACGATGCCCACGTGAATTCATCATTTTTAGCAAAGCGATCTTGGCTGTGTTCTGCTAGCAACGCAGGTGCTACACGCCAGTTGTCGCCGATGCGTGTTACACCATAACTGAACAAACGTACGGCTTTTGCGTCTTCTAGCAAATCACCGTTTGAACCAATGCCTTTAAGTTCCGCACCCAGTCCATCACCCATCAAAATACCAGTTTTAGAGAAGCCTTCACTCATGCCAAAGAAGGAATCGCCATGGTAGGCAAACATCGCATGTAAACCTTTGTCCGCTGCACCTTCTACGCGATCATTGTTATCAGCAGACGTCATACCGCTCAGCATCAATTGCCAATTACCAAAGCGGTTGTTCATTGTCGCTATATAGTTTTCAACATCCGTTGACGAGCTATCAATCTCACCAAAATCACGACCATAAATCGAGAAGTTTGCTTTCCATGAATCGCTCATTTGGACGTCATACACGCCTGCACCAGTACCAGATAGGAAAACAATATCCGAGTCAAAGAAGTGAATGTCAAAGTTATCACGGTCAAATCGTTTACCAGCCCAAAACGTCGCGTCAGCAAACGCACTTGATTCAGAGAACATGCTCAACTTGTTTAGCTCAGCATATACCTGACGAACGTTTAATTGACTCTCACTCGCTGTCCATTCGTTACTCGTTTCCGTACTATCTGCCAGCATGATTCGGAACAATGCGCTGGAACCATCATCTGCAAAGCGTTTGTGAATAAGGTTTGCTTCCACATAATGATCATCCTCAACCCCTAATCGTCCAATTGGGGCGCCGATAACACCAGCAGCCGTCATGTAAGGACCAGTACCCACTGCACCATTCAGATCGTCATTAATGAGCAGCCCGGAACGAGCGTAGCCATGAAACTCAAAGCTTGAGGCTTTCTCATTTGCTTCTGTGGATACTTTTTCTGTCTGTTCAAGTCTCTGTTCTAATTCATTAATTCGCTTTTCAAGAGCGTCAACATCTGTTGTTGCGAATGCAGGTGCAGTAACCAGCCCAAGCGCTACTGCCATCGTCAAAGTGTGTAGTTTCATTTCCATAGTCTCACGTAAATTTATACTTAGGTTATCTGCAAACGTTCCCAAGCAAAATTGCAAACTTATGGTGACTTTAAATGTCCATCTAAAGCCTGAATTTCAGAGCGCTCAGATACAGAGCGTCTCTACCACTTGCATCAATGAAGGCGATAATATATAAAAATTTCGGGAACGTTACCGCAAGGAAGCGATTTTGTTACTTCTATCACGTTCAATTGTGTTAATTACAGAAAAATCATTAACCAGCGCACATTTGAATGGTAATGAGAAACAGGCATTGAAATTCAGCCTTATTAACAGGTGGCATTGTGGCAGAGACGTTGGCTCAACGTCTTTTATAGATTGTCTTGTGGTTAGAGCGCACAAAAAACTTCATAGAATCAGTGAGAGCATTGGCTCCATGCATTTTAATATCTACAAAACTCATTTTTTGAACATAAATGAGTTTTGTAAAATCCAATAATCTTGCTCATGGTCACATCGGTTTCGAAAAGCCACTCATTACCAAAAAGTAATCAAGCTAATGTAGTCTAATGCATCTCAACGTTATTCTCTTTGGCGACTAGTAAGTATTTAATTTGATGTTGAAAATCTGCCTCAATTATCTCTTCTCGACCTTTGGACATAACGGTGTCGTAAACCATGTTTACATATTCATACGGCAGATATTTATCAAAAACATGAACTATATCGTCGTTAATTAAAATTTCACCGTAACAAGCTAAGTCTTCATCAAACGTATTTTGGTAACAAGATATTTTAGAACTATCCCATCCAGAGTAAAATTTGACACTCTTGACATCGTCATACATCGCAATGAATAACTTTTCGATTCCAAGCTTTCCTTCAGCCTCAAACCTCGACTCAAAGTTAACATAGCCGATAGCAATACCTTCATTAGAAGCTGAGTAATCTTTATTAACTCCGTAGTGGACTTGGTTTTCTCTAAGTTTAGAATTGCCAATAGCTTTCCAAGTTAGGCGGTTCCCATCAATATTTTCACCAAATGTAAGCTCTTCTTTGACCTCAATAATTTGGTTCGCCAATTGGTAAGTTAAAGGCAGGTCAAGATCCGGAACGTTAGTGGCAAAACTTAGACCTTTCCTGCTATGTTTTTCGTAAATTACCTGATGTTTTCTTGGCTCGGAGTGAGAGCTTACAACTATCCATCCGCTTTCTTCAGTAGATGGGTTAGTTGATTCGGAGTTACAGCCCAAAATAAGAAGAGTTGACGCGCTAAACAGTACAGTTTTTAAGTACATAGTGAGTATTCAAAGTTAATTATTTAGTGGCATTATCATTTAAAACAATATCATGGGCAATAAAATCATTCTTTAATACCTCAATAGTTATTCTATTTCGAAGTTAATATTTTTGATTAGCTAAATTGCTAGGTTAATAACTGAGAACGATGCCAGAATGAATTACGTGTTCTAACTCTATACTTAATCATACAAATCCGGCAGTGCGAAACGAATAAAGTGAACGTGTCAAAAGCCCGAATAGCGTTACCCAACAAAAACGCCCTTCACATAAGTAAAGGGCGTTTTTATTTTGGGTTTTGATTAACGAGCTATAACACCAACCCACCATAAATCTTGAGCACTTGTCCGGTTATAAACGCACTTTTATCAGACGCTAGAAACGCAACGCCATTGGCAATGTCTTGCGCCGAGCCCATGCGTCCCAGAGGCGTTTTACTTTCCATCATTTGAATGACTTTTTCAGGCAAGCTCTTTGTCATGTCGGTAGCGATAAAACCTGGAGCAACACAGTTGACTCGGATTTGAGCGCCTTTTCTTGCGAACTCTTTCGCCCAGCCTTTGCTCATCGCTATCACGCCACCTTTACTCGCGCCATAATTACTTTGACCAATATTGCCATCCGTTCCCACGATAGACGAAATGCTGACAATACTGCCTGCGCCTTGCTCTAGCATGACAGGTGCAACTCGCTGGGTGAGTAAAAACACCGCCTTTAGGTTCACGTCGATAACGCTGTCCCAGTCTTGCTCTAACATGTCTGGCAGCAGTGCATCTCTCGTTATCCCGGCGTTGTTGACCAGAACATCAATGTGTTGATGTTTCGCGACGATGCGGTCGACCACTTCACTTACCGCTGCGGCCTCACAGAGATTCACTTGATAACTTGAAAGGTTTGGCGACTGACTCCACTCCACAGGCGAGATATCTAGTCCCACGACGTGAAATCCATCTTCGAGTAATTGTTCGCAAATGGCCTGCCCTATACCGCGAGCAGCCCCTGTAACGACGGCGACTTTTTCGTCTTTCATCTTGGTCTTCCTTAAATGTTGAGAGTACAAATCTTGCTTGCTCCTAAGCGCTTATCGTTATGTGGCTTTGTGCTTCTCATACGCAAAGGGGTTTATTTAGATAATGAAACTATAGGAATATTCTGGAAGTAGGGTGTGAATGAATCAAGACAACTTGATGATGTTTCAGCCCGTATTATTCCTAGAATCAAGATAGAAATACGACGGAGAGCCCTAAGCCTTTGAAGAAAAAAGCACCAACAATGCCAGTGGTGCTTTTGAGTAAATGCCGTGTTAATGCTTTGCCTCTAACAAGACGAGCCTTTTGAACGGTGGGAGCAGGTTAAATATCACTCCGATGATAAACAACGTAATAACAATCGTCGCACCGCTCGGTAAATCATACTTTGCAGAAGCTGCTATCCCCAGCAGAATACCAATTGTTCCGATACCTAAGCTGGTGATTAAAAAACGTCTACCTTTAAGGCTTGCGGCACATAAAGCCGGAATCACAAGCAAGGCAAACTCCAAGTAAATCCCTGCCAGTTTGACGGTGATAGGCATCAAAATAGCGAAGATGAGGTAAAAACCGCTACCATGCATAAACTCCGGTTTCAGCGTTAGCAGCAATAACATTGCCCCCGTAATTGCAGCCAAAGGCCAAACATCTTGCCATGTTGACCACAGTAGCTGACCATTCAAGATCCCTTGAATAAAATCTGCACCGTGTGGGTCTTTGCTAACCAGTAATACTGCCAATGAAGCAGACACAACAAACAAGCTGCCGATCATCGGTTCTAGGTGAGGATGGTTACGCTTTTCAAGCGCAGCAATAACACCACAAAGCACCAAAGACATAATCCAAGGACCAAGCATGCTGCCAAGCCATGATTCGGATAGCCAAGGAGAACCAGCATACCAAGAAGAAGAGTTCAGCCAATAGTGACTTAGCGCCGCTCCCAATGCCGCGATCTGAGCAACCGCCAGATCGATAAAAATGATCTGCCGCTGTAAGACTTGTTGCCCCAGAACGATGTTGCCAACTAACGCAATTAAGCCACACAAAACCGCTGGCGCTAACCAAAGGTATTCACCCATAATTAAAATTTCACTGAACTGGGTGATACCAACGTGGCGAGCAGATCAGTAATTACTTCATCATAGAGCTCATCTAAACTTTGCTGTTTTGAGACCGTCAAAGGTAACTGCGCTACAGGCTTATCCGTTTGTTGCTGTAACCACATAGCCGGACGTTGATCTTGATGAGATGAAAACACAATAGCGTCAAACTGTTTGGTATCCAATTGAGTTAAAGATTGCAGATGCGACGTCGTTGGCGATATCCCCGGTTTCGGTTCAAGATCCGCGACTTGAACCATACCTAGCCAATCAAATAGGTATCGGTAGGTGGAGTGATATCCAACGACCCGTTTCCCCTGTAATGGTTGAGCTTTTTGCTCCCATTCATTGAGCTTTTTTTGCCACTGCGCGCGAAACTTCATACCATTCACTTGGTAACTTTGCGCGTTGTCGGGATCAATCGCTTTTAAGCGCTCAGTTACTTTACGAGATAATGGAATCATGTCATTTGCCGCAAATTGAACATGTGGGTTTCCGTGCGCATGGATGTCCCCCATGCTGCGGTCAACATGATCATGAGAGTCCAACATACGCACGAAATCGGTCGCATAAATCATGCTTTGAGCACCATTTTGAACGGCACTATTGCCACTTCGATTTTGAAGCATCGGCAACCAACCTACCTCCAACTCAGCGCCAGAGCACATCGCCATGTCAGCTTGGCGCATCTTGGCAATTAAAGACGGACGAGCTTGAACATAATGCGGATCTTGCTTAGCCGTAGTTGCTGAGTAAATGGTGGCGTTTGGGGCATGACTTTCAAGAAAAGCTTTCCATTCAGGCTCACAGACGAAAATGTTGAGAGCCAAAGCAGGCGAAGAAATGATGGCAGATCCCGCCGCCATCATCACTAAACTGCATTTACTTATCGCAAGTTTAGAACGCATGTGCACCGTGCGCTCCAAATGTCATCACGTATTGCAGAGTAAACACGTTGTCTGTTTCGCTGTCTTGGTTATCAATGCGAGTGTATTGCGCACGGATCGTACCGAAATGAGAAGAATCCCATGCGATCATCGCATCCATCTCTTTATCATTCAGTGCTGTGAAATGCATATGATCGCCGTGTGCGTGGCCATCATAGCTTTCTGCTTCGCCGTAACGTAGGCCTGTAGACCAGCTTGGGTTGAATCGGTAAACGCCCGAAACATAGTATGCGCTTAGGTTGTCTGGTGACTCTGCATCGTTCTTGTATTTGCTGTCTACTACACCGTCTAACAACATGTATTCCGCAGATAGCGTGAAGTTGCTGTACTTGTAGTTACCATCTGGTGCCCACTTCCACACAAAATCTGCGCCGTATAGGTTCGCACCCGTTACAGCCGCAGCGTGGCTGTGGTCATGTTCTTCTTCGTGACCATGGTCGTGATCTTCGAATTCTTTAACTTTGCCGTTTTCGTTACGCAGATAACTTAAACCAAACTGCCAACTTGAAGATTCAGAGAAATCATTACCAAGCTTCATCGTTGTCGTGTAAACACCAACTTTAGAGCCATCTTCAACAGAAGACATCTTGTTGCCGCTTAATGCTTCTACACCAAACTTCACGTAAAGATCGGTTGGCAGAACGATGTTTGCGCGTACACCGTCATCATAGTAATGCGAACCAAGGAAAGTACGGTAAGCAATTGGGCGTTCAACGAAACTGTCAGTGTGCATGTGTTGATTGTTGAGGTAACCGAAGTCAGATAGGAATCGGCCTGCGCGCACGTTTACACCGTATGGCAATGCCAAAGTTTCGATGAATGCTTCTTCAAGCTCTAATTCTGTCTCATCGCCATGACTTTCAAGAACAGCGGTCAACGCACCGTGAAACTTATCGTCAATATTTGATGATAAGTTCAATTCCGTATGGCCTAGGCCAAAGCCTTCTTCGCGCTCAGAATTATGACGTTGACCATCTTGGTAGTAGCCATCAACAACAACACCAATCTGTGGGTTCGATAATGTATCGGCAAAAACAGGGGACGCAAAAATGCTACCGATCGCGAGAGAAACCAATTTCTTATTCACTACTTCTTTCCTTTTGTTATGTTATAACATTTAATTTTGCGATGTTATAATATAACAATTATCATTACACAAGCAGAAATTTAACTCGGTTCCGACTGCTAGCTCGTATTCAATCCCTGATTTTGACTATCAACAAGTGAATCAATTGATGTTTTTTATACGTATACTATTGAGAGTCAATCATTAGATAAGTAACGGAATTTCAGTATGTTGAATATGGATTTCTCGAAAAGAATCGTGATAGAAACAGGTGAACAGGAGTGGATCGCCAGCCCTTCCAAAGGCGTGTGGCGTAAACCTTTGGAAAGAGAAGCCAAAGAATCAGGGCACACCACCAGCGTAGTGAAGTATGAGCCAAACTCGCACTTTTCGACTCATCCTCATCCTCACGGAGAAGAAATATTAGTGCTCGAAGGAGTGTTCTCTGACGAACATGGTGACTACCCTGCTGGAACCTACTTGCGCAACCCTCCTGGAAGTCAACATGCGCCCTATAGCAAAGAAGGCTGTGTGATTTTAGTTAAACTAAATCAATTCAATTCTGATGATCTTGAAGCAGTTCGCATCAATACGAACGAAGCGAATTGGTTACCTGGCATTGGTGGGCTGGAAGTCATGCCATTGCATGATTTTCAGCATGAACATGTCGCATTGGTTAAATGGCCGAAAGGCGAGAAGTTTCAAGCACACCGTCACTTTGGTGGTGAAGAAATTTTTGTGTTATCGGGGGAATTTAAAGACGAGCTAGGAACCTATCCTCCCTACTCTTGGATACGCAGTCCACATATGAGTGAGCACTTTCCTTTTGTAGAGCAAGAAACGATCATTTGGGTAAAAACAGGCCACCTACCACTCCAAGCTTCTGCTCAGCAATCCTAATGTTGGCATACTTGGCATCGTCCCTTGAAACTAAAATCGGCTCGTAGATTACGAGCCGATGATCATTGCGTCGCTAAGAGCCCATAATTCTCGAGTGGAGCCAATCTTTGAGCTCAGCTCGATTATGTTTTAACACGTTCATTTCGTGATCATCAATCGGGCTTCCTTGCAGTTCTAGTACGCGGATTTCCTTATCTAAAGCATTGTAGTTTTTAACGGTTTCAGCAAATGATGCGTCGTTTTCGGCAAGCTGAGTAATGGTATCCAAATGTTCTGGGAATTCATGAGTTAATGAGTGATTTTCACCTAACATAGAGACCTCTTGGCTAGAGTTATTGATGTATATCTCCGCTCATTTTTTGAGCGACACATTCTTAACCATAGCACTTCATTGAGCACAATATCGTCGATTTGAGCACACTTTTACTGAACTTCTTAATGATGGTTCGTCACTGTTTTCGACCCGGTAACTCCGCTCGTTGTGATTCTGTACTTTGTCAATAATCGGCTACATTTAATACACTTCTAATAAAAAGGTACATCTAATGAACAGCATGAAAATTGGCCTAATCAGTGCATCAATAGCCGTTGCACTTATTGGCTGTAATTCAGACAGTGACTCTGTCAGTACAATGACTCCTGTTACTTTGTCTGTATCAGATGCCCCTATTGATGACGTATCAGAAGTGGTGATCACATATAACAAAGTTGCATTTCTTCCTCTGGATGGTGGTACACCACAAGTATTCGATGTGTATAAAACAGACGAAGAAGGCAGTTTGGTCGACGAAGATGGTAACCCCCTTCCCGAGGGTGAAGATCCACTCCCACTAAGTGTTAACTTACTCAACTTCCAAGGCAGTGACGCGCAAGAATTGGTGGATGATGAACTGATACCAACTGGTAATTATAAACTCTGCGTGTTTGCTAATGATGGCGATCATCCAAACTATCCATCATATGTGATTGACGAAGCGACAGGAAATCAAATCCCACTGACCGTCAAAGGTGATGGTGCTTGCCCACAAGGTGTCGGAAAGGATCCTGATTCTGGGGTACTGTTCTTTAACAACACCTTTGCAGTCAACCCTGACAATAATGAGTTCGTAGTTGAATTTGATCTGCGCCGTGGCTTAAAAGACGGAACAGGCCAAAACGAAGGCTACAGCATTCAACGCACCTCCGTCACTTTAATTAACACGGTTACAACGGGGGAGATTCAGGGTGATGTCGCAACATTGACCTATCAAAGCTGCGAAACGGATACCCCAAGTGCAAATGGATATTCGCACGCGGTCTACTTATATCAAGGAAATATCGCCGAAGAAAACATGGGGCCATTTGCCGGCGCAGAAGGCCAAGCAATGCCAATCGCAGCAGCGAACGTGGTTCAAGACGTTGATGATGCAAATTACGAGTACGAATTCGGTTTTGTAGAACCTGGTACTTACTCGGTCGGTTATACCTGTACGGCAAATGACGATTCTGAAGAAGGTATTGTCGCTGGCGAAACTTTCAGCATTTATCAATCAACTAGCGGACTTAACGTATCCGTTGGTACTGATACAGACGCAAACTTTTAAGATCCCCTAGAAATGGCAGAGTCAGCACAAGCTCTGCCTTTTCTTCATGGCGTTCTTGGTCAGCTCTTTGCTCACCACAAATCGATTCACAAGATAATACGTTCGTTTTCATCCTTAGAAGAAGCTAATGGGCAGATAGAAATCCAGCTCAAACGCCTCATCATGGCTGAGAAAATGATTTTTATGATAATGGACGTAAGCGGGTGTAGAACGCTGTTTAAAGCCAGAGTTAGGCAACCACTTCTCTAGTACCATACTGAGTTGAGGAAGAAGCTCACCATATACGCCCGTTAAGCGAAAGACGGCATGTAAACCACCAGGAATCGTCATTTGATTCACGACGCCGCGCACTTTGAGCGGCGTATCAATCGCCATACAAGCCACATAACGACACTTGTCGAGTTCGACCCAAGCAGGGTTGGAGTGATGCAAACCATATTGAACCGAAAAGTCCCGATTCTCAGAACTTGCCCACGCTTTCAAAATCAGCCACGCATTGCGAATGGAACGGTTATAGCCTTTATGCCGCACATACGCCGCAAAGCGTTGTGGAACCTCCATAATTTTAGGTTCTGGCAACTCGCGTTTAGCAACACGATGATAACCCGCTGCCACTTCCGGATCCTTCAAATACGGTTTTTCTGCGACTTGTAAATCATGCTTTCTCCACGCACCAGGTGACATAGCGAACGTTGCTTTAAACGCTCGGCTAAAAGAAGATACCGAGCTAAATCCGCACTTGTTAGCAATGTCTAACACCGATGAGCTGGTATCAAACATCAGTTGATTAGCGGCGTATTCCATTCTTGTGCGGCGGATATATTGATGGACAGACTCCCCTACCACATCTTTAAAAATACGATGGAAGTGTTGTTCAGAATAGGCTGCTACATCTGCTAGCTCTTTAGCCGATAACTCTCTGCTAATGTCCTGATGAATGTAAAACAACACGTCATTGATTCTGGAAACTTGTTGATGGCTCACGGAGTAAACTTTCGCTCAAATAGCATAAATGGACATATTTAACAGCATAAATGGACACACCAAGCTTGGCAATTTACCTATACTATTTCTGACATAAAAAAAGACAATTACGAGAAGCACAGCACATGGAAATAGCACAGTCATTACAACAAACAAAGTCATCCTACATTCGAGAGATCCTCGCAGCAGCGAGCGATAAGAACGTCATTTCTCTTGCGGGTGGCTTACCGGACGAAAAAACCTTCCCGATCGACTTAATGAAACCGACGCTCGAAAACCTCGTGAACATGCCAGAGGTGTTTCAATACGGCGCAACAGCAGGCTACGCACCGCTACTTAACTTTTTGACCGATTATTACCAGCTACCAGAATCTCATTTGGCGATGATCACAACGGGCTCTCAGCAAGGGCTAGATTTGATTGCGCGTGCGTACGTGAATCCGGGCGATAAAGTGGTGATGGAAGCACCAAGCTACCTTGGTGCTATGCAAGTATTCGGTTTAGTGCAAGCCAACATCGTGACCGTTTCGCAAACCGAGTGTGGCCCAAACCTTGAAGAACTCGAGCAATGCTTTGCCACGCAGCAACCAAAAATGTTCTACGCCGTACCTGATTTTCACAACCCAACGGGCGTATGCTGGGCGCTAGAGACTCGCCAAAAAGTTGCCGAGCTTTGTATCCAATACGACGTGGCATTCATTGAAGACGCACCATACCGCGAGCTGCGTTTTTCTGGTGAAGCACTGCCGCTGGTTTCGGATTTCTGCCCGCAGCACTCCATCGTGTTGCGCTCTTTCTCCAAAATCGCCTCACCAGGCTTGCGTATTGGTGTGGTAACGGGCAAACGCAGTTACCTTGAGCCACTCATCAAAATCAAACAAGGTGCCGATCTGCACTCTAGTATTCCTATGCAAGCTTTGCTGCATGGTCTACTGCAACATGACAACTTCGAAACGCACATTTCAACCATCTGTGCGCTTTACAAATCGCGTTACGATGTCATGTTTACTGAGCTGCAAAAACAGCTGCCAGAAAATTGCGTACTCAAACCTGTCGATGGTGGCATGTTTGTCTGGGTCGAGATTCCAGAATGTGACACGTTCGAACTTGCGAAGACCCTTCTTGCAAACTGGGTTGCTGTGGTGCCAAGCCCGGTATTTTATCCGGAAGGTTCAAAGGTAAAAGCCGCTCTGCGTCTTAACTTTACCAATGCCACACCAGAAGAACTGACGACTGCTGTCACTCGACTTGCGGATGTACTCAACGCTTTGTAATTGAGCGCATACGTTAGAATCTGCCTTTGAGATTCGAAAAAGTCTCAAAGGCAGCATCAAAAAAGTTCCCCAAAAAATTTTATATTTTCTCTCAAATCAACTCTCTACAGTAAGTACCTGTTTTCTCTTGATCCTCTCACTCATATAAAAATGAGAACCTAATCACGTATTTGATGGTTAGAAAAGTTACGTCTATCTTTCAAACAAAAGACATCAACTTCGCAGCATTAATGTTCTCAATTTCAGACACTTTACTCAGTCGTGGCTTAGCGATTGAGTAAACGACTAGAAAGCATCTGCGGGCATACCCACTACGAAGGATTGACCAGAACCATTCTGAATGTCGCGAGCCAATCTTTTGATTGGCAATTACGTCAGTGAATCGCACCAAATGACAGAGGGGTTATCAGGATGAACACTCGAACCACGACAGGACTCGTCGCCACTGGCTGGTCCGTTATCTTTTCACTTTTTACCGCATTCGCCGCGTATGCGAATACGTCTCCAAACTGTAGTGATGTTTTAGCGGGCAACACAACTGCCGTATCGCAAAAAATGATGGTTTTACTGGGCGAAGACATCACTAAATCCAACCGCATCACCACGGTGATTCCAGCCAAAAACAATCCATTTGTGACCGAAGCACTGGTCTCGGTTTCCAACGAAGTGTCACCCAATGGACGTTTGCCACAAAAGACATTGGAAGAGATCAGAAAAGTACGCTCAGATTTGGAAAAAGCCGCACAGGAAGTGAGCCGATTACAAGGTACTTTTGAAGTCGCATTTGTTAGCTTGATTGATGGTTACTGCCAGTTCTCGAACCACGAACTTACTCAGCATGCCAAAATCGACTTTGACCATTTGGAAGGTCTCACGTTGTATTCAATCCCCGCTTTGTTAGCAATGGTAGATCAATCTTACGCCATGGCAGAAAATAGAATTGCTAGCGAGCAGGAACAGTTAAGCAACATCGAGAAAGAACAACAGAGACAGAAACAGCAAGCCAGTGCTGCCGCAGCAGCACGTTACCAAGACGGTAATGTGTTGGTGAAAGTCGAGAATTTTGATGGCTCTAATGTGACGTTTTCCGTCACTAACGTCGGTTCACAAGGTTCATTACAGCCAAACTTCAACACGTTTAATGCCTATCGCACCGAAAGCGGAGAGCTAGTGTATAAATCGGAGTCTTTGTTGAACTTAGCAGATACTGCGGGTAACACGCTTGAAACCATGGGGATCGCAGAGCTCTCATCACGAGGGGGAAACAACTTGTCAATCTCTCCGGGTGAAACCCGAAAATTCGTCACCAGTATCGCTTCAGAAGTCGCACCACACACACAGTTAAGCTTGGAGTTCCCGGCAAAAGTATTAAATACCGAACAGGACTTCACTCTGTCGTTTTCTGACACGACGGCAGTGGCTACAGCGAACGTAAATTAACTGAAAAGCGCTCATCATAACGCGCACAGACGTAAACTTGTTGTTTGGCAGCAAGCTCAAAGACAGGCACATTTCGCCTGTCTTTGCTTTCGGAAAAGTAAAATTATGGCTGTTTGCACTTATAAGCATTGGCAAACATGGTAACCGATGTGGAGAAGTCCAACGGCTCATATAAATACAATGTATCTGCGCCTAAATCTGCCGCTTTGATGCGCATTTGGTTTAACGTACCCCAGACCATGTCTTTATCTGCGTGCAGCCAATAATCATAAAAGTGCCCTTCCGAGCCAATTACCGTTCCCATTAGCTCGCAGTTTTCAATCGCATTCACGTTGTCCCAAAGCACTTGAACTTGCTCAGATTCTTGGGTCGGGAACGTCACACATCCCGTCAATGATGCCGCTAACGCAAGACACATCACTCGCTTTTTCATAGTCATATCGCCTAAAAATTATTTAGATGGCGGATTTTATGAATTGCTTATGTGATGACCAACAAAATATTTCTATCGCCCCTTTAAATAGAAATAATGGAAGCGAAGAAAACTCTAAAGGCAGCGTATACCGCTAGTAATCACATGGCATCTAAGATAAAACAGTAGCGATAATATACGGATGAGGGATAGAGTTTGGTTTCTAAAAACAAGCTAATTCGCTATACGGCTACGGAAGTCGCTGATGCATTTGAAAAAGAAGATGAGCTCATTAAACAAGTTCAGTCCAACCAACTCTCGCAAGTGCTATTACTTTGGCAAGTAAAAAGCCCGACGCTCGTGCTTCCCGCAGGTAAAAAGTGGCCTATTTCTAACGAGTTAGAACATGCGTTAAATGCGTCTGGCTGGAAACTCTTTTCCCGTAAAACTGGTGGTGCCCCCGTCCCTCAAGTACCGGGTATTATTAATCTATCCCACATCTATCACTGGCCAGACGGTGAGCCTTACGACATCAAGAAAGCGTATCTCGATTTCTGTGCGATATTAACGGTTTTCTTTAAACAGCTCGGCGTGAAAGTGGATGTTCATGCTACGCCTTATTCCTACTGCGATGGCGAGTACAACCTCAACATTGGCGGGCAAAAAGTCGTGGGAACCGCGCAGCGTGTTTTACTTAAAAAAGGCGGCGGACAAGTGGTATTGTCACAAGCATGCATTCTGATTGATACCGACGTCGAGAAGATTGTCGAACCAGTACGAATGTGTAATCAGCTTTGTGGTCACAGCGATGATATTCGTGGCGATGTCCACACACCGCTCTTCAATCATATATCCGACCGCCCCTCGATAGATTCACTCTTTCAGCAACTGACTAGCGCGTTTTTAATGCATGCTAAAGGCGACTAAAGGCGCGTTAACAACCAAAAAAGAAAAGGAGCTTTCGCTCCTTTCCTACTCAATCAACCAACGTTAAAAGCGAACTTCCACTTCGACCCCTTCAATCCATCGACTTTTTTCCAACGGCTCATCAAAGCTCAGTGTGACTTTTAAATAGGCAGGCTGCCCTTCAAATGGGCTTTGAAGTTCCGAAGGCAATTTGTTCACAACCTCAACCGGCTTCGATACCGTCGCATTAAACTTTCGACCATCAGGAAATACGACTTTTGCTTTGGTTTCCATATTGCTGTATTCGAGGTATTTAGGATTTAGAAAAGCCGTAATTTCAGGTGTCACGTTGCGAGCAATCGTGAGCAATGGCGTATTTTCCGATACATTTTGCCCCTCATGCACATGAATATCGAGTACACGACCGTTCATAGGAGAACGAAATGTGAGATCTTCTTGTTGAGCACGCTTTACTACCAGCTCACGCATTAAAGAACGATACTCTTGTGTCACTGGACCAGCCAACTCTAACTCTTCCAAGTTACGCATCGCATCCACATAAGCAATTTTCTGACTGCTTAACTGATTACTCAGTGAGTTATTCACACTCACAATAGCCGCGTAATCCACCTCAGACACTTGCCCTTTCTTTCTGTAAAGGTCGTATTTTTTCTGAATATCACGAACCTTCTTCAAGCCTTCGGCTGAGCTTTCAATAGCACTTTTGTATAGCTCATCAGTACTTTGCACCTGATTTTTAGACAGTTTCACCAGCTCATCTTTAATGAAATCAATCTCTTTGTTCAACGCATTATCTTTTAACAACAGCAGCGCTTGATCCTGAGTCACTTCCGTACCGACATTCACAGGCACTGGCCCAACAATGGCAGAGCGAGTTGCCGTCACCGTAAGTGGATGTGACGTGATAACGGCAGGCGCCGTCACTAACACTTGCGTTCTAAACAAGTAATAAGCCATAAACAAAAGCGGACTGATTACAATCGCTAAAATCAAGTACCAACGGAGACGATAACCGCCACGCTTTGCCTGTCCGTAGACGACTTTCATCCCGTTCTCAGACTGCGGTTTGTTTTTCTTATCTAAGTGAAAGTTAACTTTCATACTAAAACTTTTTACCTCGCTTCAATACCCACCAAGGTGCCATACTCGACTCTTCATGACTTCTCCTCACAACTTCATTAACCATTGAGAAAGCGGTAATCAAACGCATGAAAAACTGGTAGATAGGGTAAAGAAATAACCATTTCGCTGACTTCAAATCCTCTTTTTTTCTCTCTGATACAAGCCCAATGTAGACAACAAAAATCAGAGCAGATAAGAAGAGGTAGACAAAATAGAGCATTAGCATCAACGCCAATACAAATTTAAGTGGATAGACAATCACCATGTACACGCTAAATATCACCACAAGCAGCGGCAATAAAACGTTTTGAATCACGCCATAAGCCAAAGTGAATAAAAAGTTCCCCCAACCAAGTAGCCGTGGAGACAACCCTTCATTGTGTTTACGCAAAAACAAAAACAATAAATCGCCATCCCAACGCAACCGCTGCAATACCAAACCTTTCAACGTATCTGGTACATCAGTATGGCCGATGGAGTGCGTCGAAAAGGCCAATTTATTATCAGGGTAACGACGTTTGTATTGCTTCAAGCGCATGGTTAAGTCGAGATCTTCTGCGGTATGCGTATCCCAGCCCCCCACTTGCTTAAGCAGATTCTTCCGAAATGCTCCGAATGCGCCAGAAATGTTATTGAGAACACCCCACGTAGCCATCCCCGTTTTACCGGCTTGCATCGACAGCATGTACTCCAAGGATTGCATTTTGGTCAACAAGTTGGCGTTATGGTTGCGAACTCTTAACGCACCACCACTCGCAATCACATTTTTATCCGCGAACTGTTTCATCATGGTGAAGACCATGTCGTTATCGAATGACGTATCTCCATCCACGTTAATGACGATTTCACCACTAGCCATTGATAAGCCAGCATTCAGTGTTGAAACCCGGCCTCCTCGTTGCCATTTTGGCAACACTCGCACTTTACGATTACGAACGCCTGCATGCCTTTTCTCACCATTTAACGCGGCTTGATAGGTATCTTGGTTTTGTACCGCCCCATCAACCACAGCAAGTACTTCAATATGACCTGGGTAAACTTGCTCAACTAACGTATCGATAGTGATCCCAATCGCATCACCTTCACCATAACAAGTAATAACGAAACTCACTGAAGGAAACCGCTTTAATTCTGGATCTTCTTGCGCATATGACCAACGAAATATCCCTGTTAGCACCAGCAAATATAGAGGTAGCTCGATAATGATCATGACGGGAAACAGCAATAGCCATAACTCTTCATTGTGAAGTAGCATGCCTCGAAGATAGTCGAGCAGAACGAGACTATCTTGCAGCATAAATCTCACCCATCAGCGATTCCATCCAAACAGAAACACCGTCTTCAATGATCGGATCGGGCAGGTCCCAAGCAAAGACATCCAACTCAAACTCTTCGTCTTCAACAAGTTCACCCAGATCCGATAATTTTTGCTGTAAAATGGACAGGCTCGCGTTGGTCGTATTTGGCATTAGGACAAGCAACACATCCTGTTTGTACTGACAACAGATATCGGTATCTCTAAACAAGCCGCTAAGACGACGCGTCAGTTGATCCATCAATGAGAACAATTTTGCATCGCCATATTGCTTACCGTATTCATCGATCGTCGGTAAATGCAGTCCAAGTAGAAGGTGCTGTTCTTTGTGTCTCAGCGCGACTTTATTTAACCATGCAAGCAAATTTTGGAAAAAGCTGACTTCCACTTTGCCTTTGATCGAGAGCTCAGGAGCTTGAATGGACTTGCCGTGTTGGAAAATGTATTCACCCACTTCACCAAGTCGATATTGGTAAATTTTACGGACAACAAGCTCTTCGACTTTGATCTTTGAGTCACAACTTAAACATTGACTGATCGTCGCCGCTTCAACAAATAAACTGGAGCAACTATTACAAACGTGGTTTTCAAGCGGGCGATCATAATCAACGCCGATATGGCGCAGCTGGGTCAAACATTTAGGGCACTCAAGCTTTCCACGGCGCTGAAAGCTGTGTTGTTCACCAACATGGCCACAAGTGAAACAGTGCAAAGAGCTTTGAGAGTCGATATCGATGCTGCTGCAATCCGGGCACACCTCTACATAATTCAAGTGTCCGCTGTTGCAATGAGAACAAACACGAATTCTATCGATCAGTACTTCCGCTTCTAATACTCCGCGACCTTGCTCTGAGAGCACGTATCGATAAGTCGAATAAATATCAGGAAACAACATATCAATGATTGGGTACGAATAAACCGACATAGACTCTAAGCTTTTTAAAGCAGTCACTCTTCGCTGACGATTGACCCCAAGCCAACCATTCAAAGGATCTAACACTTCCGGTTCATCAATGGCATCGAGCTTGCTCTGAATGGATCGCCAAATTTTTATTGATTCTCTAGCTTCAAAGACACCGTCGGTAACGCATCGAGAATAAGGGGTTTCCACAGTGACATAAACCGCCCAAGACCAACGCCCTTTCTCCTGATAAAACGCTTTCAGCGCGGTATCTATTTGGTGTGGATCTTGATAAGCAATACACACCATGCCACCGAGTCCCGTTGCCACCTCATCAATATGATTAACCAAAACCATATCTTCAGCTAACTCACTGACAGGCTGTTCACCAACCCAGTAGAAATTGTTATTTATTGACGACATTTTATTAGTTCTCACAACCACAAAATTAATTCATAACATCAGAAATATAGAACTTGCAGTAACAAAGCACTCTAGGTAGACAAGCCTTGCCACCGTTAAATACAACAATAGAACAAATATTTAGAGAGCTTTAACTCAGGCAGTAAAAGCAGAAAGATCTCTGAATAAAGTGTGAAGGAGGCCGTGAGTAGAGAAATCGGATAGCAAAGCGCATAGTACAACCTTTTGTTAGCAAGCTGGGATAATAGTGCGATTTGATGCAGAATGAGATCCTTGCATTCACATCAAGCTCATTGTTTTATATCAGTCGATTCCTTTCTGCTCAGCATTTAACCATACCGACATGTATCAAATCTGAGACTTGATAATACTTTACTAACTAATTTCCATTAAAATTGAGTGGCAAAACACTGAATAACATTCAACTATTCTGATTATTTATCAAACAAGTATTTTTAAGCCATTTGAGTGATTAATAATCACCATTTGTCTCGCTGTTTTTTCCGAAAGAACACGTAACACATTCAAACTACAGAATGAATCTACGTCACTTTTCTATGCTCTTTTTTGTTCAAAAAAGAAATGAGATCCAGTTCAAATATTTATCCATAACAGAATTAGTTGAAGCCAGCGCGTAAAAGCCTCAGAATGTCGCACTTTTCGTACCGATTTGTTTTCGGCGCGTTGTTATCTAACTCTACAATTGAGAATCATACATATGGGTTTTACCTCTTTAGGTCTATCTGCTCCAATCCTTAAAGCTATTCAAGAAAAAGGCTACGACACCCCTTCGCCAATTCAGGCAAAAGCAATTCCTGCTATTTTGGAAGGGAAAGACGTAATGGCAGCAGCGCAGACTGGTACAGGTAAAACTGCAGGCTTTACGCTACCGATTCTTGAGCGTTTATCGAACGGCCCTCGCGTTCGTGCTAACCAAGTTCGTGCACTGATCCTAACGCCAACACGTGAGCTTGCAGCTCAGGTGCAAGAAAACGTATTTATGTACGGCCGTCATCTTCCACTAAGCAGTGCGGTTGTTTTTGGTGGTGTGAAGATCAACCCGCAAATGCAGCGTCTTCGCAAAGGTGCGGATGTGTTGGTCGCGACACCAGGCCGCCTGATGGATTTGTACAACCAAAATGCAGTGAAGTTCGACCAACTGGAAGTGCTGGTACTGGACGAAGCAGACCGCATGCTAGATATGGGCTTTATCCGTGACATTCGTAAGATCCTAGCTCTGCTACCAAAACAGCGTCAGAACCTACTTTTCTCTGCAACTTTCTCGGATGAAATCCGCGACCTTGCGAAAGGCTTGGTGAACAATCCGGTTGAGATTTCCGTTAACCCGGCAAACTCGACGGCGAGAACGGTTGAGCAAAGCATCTACCCAGCAGACGTGAAGAAGAAAGCACCGATGTTGGTTAAATTGATCAAAGACGGCGATTGGAAGCAAGTGCTGGTGTTTACGAAAACGAAACACGGCGCAAACCGTCTGGCGAAGTTCCTGATCGAACAAAACCTACCGGCTGCTGCCATCCACGGCAACAAGAGCCAAGGCGCGCGTACCAAAGCACTGGCGGATTTTAAATCGGGTGAAATTCGTGTGTTGGTCGCGACGGACATTGCTGCGCGCGGTATCGATATTCCGCAATTACCGCAAGTGGTGAACTTTGAGCTACCTAAAGTGGCAGAAGACTACGTTCACCGTATTGGTCGTACTGGCCGTGCTGGCGAAGTAGGTAAAGCGATTTCACTGGTTTGTGCGCTGGAAGCATCTGAGCTGTTTGCGATTGAACGTTTGATTCAAGAAGTGCTACCACGTAAAGAGTTGGAAGGTTTTGCGCCAACCAATGTAGTGCCAGAATCTAAACTGGATACTCGCCCAATCAAACCGAAAAAACCTAAGAAGCCGAAAAAACCAAAAGCGCCAAATGCTGCGGGTGAAAACGCTCCAGCAACCGAAAAGAAAGCAGGCAATGGTGCAAACAAACCTAAACGTCGCTTCAACGGTGGTAACAACGGCAACAAAAACAGCACCAACCAAGGCGGTGCGGGTAAGCCTAAAGGCAACCGTGAAGGCCAAGGTCGCGCAAACAGCAAACCAGATGACCGTAAACCTAACGGCAATAAACCGAATGGAAATAAACCAAACGGTAATAAGAGTGGCAACGCTGGTAAACCGTCTGGTAACCGCAAGCCAAATAATGCTAAGCCAGCAGGAAACAAACCATCAGGTCAGCGCCGTAAACCTCGTCCGCAGGCGACAAACTAATCTGTAAACGGCCCCGATAGCAAATACAACAAAGCCGCTGATAATCTCAGCGGCTTTGTTTTTCTTAGAACACAGTTTTTTAGAACACAGCTTTATTAAAACAGCCTACATTATAGGTGTGATTCGAATATCTGCGATTTGCGCTTCGTTCTTTTCACCCTCAATACCACCAGCGTAGATGTAGGTTTCATTCGATGTGAGGTAACTCATATTGAAGTGATCCTTCAGCGCGATCTGATAGGTTTTCCCCTGCTCCAACGCCACTTCAATTGGCGTTGAGTAACGCATACCTTGGTTTTCACCAATATGGCCCATCTGCAAGTAACCTTGACCAACCACTTTACCTGCATCATCCAATACCTCTAACAATTTCACGGTGTTCGTGATGCCGGTATTAAGTTGTCCTAGGTTATTGTTGTACCAAGCATCGAACTGGTAAGTGCCCGTTACAGGAGCTGTAAACGACTCTGCACCTTTTACGATGCCACTGTCTTTGCTCACCGTAACCACTGAGACATTGTCTTTGAGTGGCTGATATTCGCCATCAAGTTTGATGCGGATCTCTTCACCGACACAAGCCGGTTGGCTTGGGTTAGAACGGAAGCCGTTATCGTTAATGCTTTCAGCCAAATAACAAGCAAAACCTGTTGGCGTATCGGAATAAGATTGAGCAATCACGTTCTTTTGAATCAGCTCGCCATTGCGATACAAGTTCACGTTGTACTTGCTCGTCACGTCAATCGAAACCGAATTATCAACGCTTGTTACCACCAATGTTGGCTCTTGCGGAGAATAAACGCGGCTGTCTTCACTCACATACGGTTTCACACCAGAAACTAAAGTAATGCTGCTATCTACATTCACAAGCGCGCCCAGTGTCACGTGGAAATGCCCCTCTTCGTCCATCGTGACATTTTCAACTGGGTAGTAGCCTGTTTCATCTTTGCTTACTTCAGGCAAGTCAATCGTTACCGAGTAGTTCTTTCCTTTGAAGGCAAAGTTTTCCAACGTGATTTGTTCAGACTGAGCCAACAAGTTATTGCGCACCCAACTTGTGATAAATGGCTTCACTTCCAACTTACCTGTTTCGGTATGGATGCCAAATAGGGTCTCTACCACCATGTTCAAGTAGCCACCCACAGACCAAAGCTGACGCTGAGAGTTAATCACTGGGCCATCCAAGCTCGGATCTTCGCCATGATCACTATGGATGATGAATGACTTACCAGAAAGCCACTCTAAGTTTTCCATGTTGGATAAATTGGTCGCTGTACCACGAACCAACGATTGAATGGCATTGTTCGCCGCAGCCACGTTTTGTGTTTGATGCGCGGCGCGCAAGCTGTACGCGGTAACAAATGGCCAAATTGCGCGGTTATGGTACACAGGCACGTCTGGTTGTTGAGGGAAGTAAACCGGCACGCCAAACTCACTGTGTGGGTAATTGGCCATGATTTGTTTCGCCTGTGCATCACTTGCCACGCCACTGATGATCGCCAACGCTTCACCCAGCATGTCGTATTTGTCGACCGCGATGTCTTTGCCATTATCAAACAAATAACTTACGTACATACCGCGTTCGGCATTCCAAAACTGCTCGTTGATAGCGGTTTTTAACTGCTCAGCCCAATCGGTGTATTTGACCGCGTTGGTTGAATCGTACTTCTCTGCCAACTTAGCCGCGAGCTGAATTGCACGGTAATGAACCGCGTTTGTCGATAACGCTTTGCTGCTACCAATCGCATTGACATCGTTTGGCGTCCACGTTGAGTAAGTTTGCTCACGCCAATCGAGGAATGATTGTTCACCAGTGTATAAACCGGATTTCGCATCAAAAGCCGCCAGGCGATCGGCTTCAAGTGTATTACTGATCGCTTTGTAAGCGCGCTCGGCAAATTGGTTGTACTCTTCCCCATCCAATGCCGAAAGTAAGCGTTCTGCACCAAGCGCCCAAGTCGTGCGGTCGGTACTGATTGGCCAGCTGCCGCCAGTGCCCGTATCTTGCACAATCTGCTCGCCATCGTATTGCTGAGCGGTCGTGTCGCGAAAAGCGGACAATTTGAAATTCAAACCATTTTGCACGCGCGTTGGATTCATCAATGCAAGCGAAAGGTCTGCTGCGTACGCCAAATCACGCGTCCACACGTAATGCCACTTCGCGCCCGTCTCAAAAACTTCCGCTTTGATTGGGTTGTTGTAGTTGTAATTGCCGTCTTTGATTTCAGAAACAGCAAGCTGGTCTAGCTCTTTCATCGTCAACGCAAACAACGCGTCAAACGCGACATCACCCGATACCACTCGCGGCCCTGTTTGTTCATTAATCACTAAGCCTTGGTCGAGCGCATCACGCAATTCTGTCGTCGTTGAAATACCAAATTCACGCTGCTCAGCTTTAGGATCTTTCACCGAGAAAATCACGGTATCACTCGAGTCATCGTAATTGGCGAACAGTTTCACTTCTTTACTCTGATGCCCTTCATGCACCATTGCAGGGTCGAGAATCGCATCAGAGTAGTATTTTTCCGCTTCTTCTTGCGTTGCTTTCGTCACAGTCATTGTCGCGCGACTTTCATCGGCAAAGCTCACAGAAAACTTGTAATACCCTTTGTCTTCAAACGTGATCTCAGAGTTGCAATCATCGTTCATACACGCTTCATTTGTGTCTGGTTTTGGCAGGTACTCCTGAGCTTTATCGAACGCCGCGGGCTCCTCAAAATAGGTGTATTGGATCTGCCAACCCGGATCAGCAATCTTGAACTGATTGCTACCTCGAGCGACGCGCAGTACGGTTTCGTACTCGTTATTACCCAAATAGTTTAGCTTGGCATGCTCTGCCGTGCCCCAATCCCCATTTAAACCACGTAAATATAAGTCGGCTGAAATAATTGGTTTGTCGACCTGCACAGGCGCATCAGAGGAATCTGACCCACACCCAGCAAGACCAATACAAGACGCGACAGCAAGCGCAATAAAACTCGGTTTCATGTTCATCCCTTAGATTGTTGTTTTGGCGACAGTCTAAAGAACACCCTTTTGAGGGGAAAATAGGAAGTCAGGAGCGAGCTATAGATAACATCTATACGTCAAACCCCAACAGTGATGTAGATCTATGAAATGCGCATAATTTCAATCAAATGAGATTACAGATTTGTGATTTATAAATGAAATTGTGCAAAATACCCCTCGTTCTTAGGGGAGAAAGAAAATGGACAAATCTCTGCAGCAATTTTTACTGGTTGCACGCTGCCAAAGCATCAGTGCTGCGGCAAGAATGGCAGGGTTAAGCCAGCCAACGGTAACAAGCAATTTAAAGAAGCTGGAAGAGAATCTCGGCGTGACGCTGTTTGAACGTCATCCTAATGGCATGGTGTTGACCGAATACGGACGCATCCTCTATCGCCATAGCAACGCGATGCAGCATGAATACAACCAAATGATGCAAAGCATTGATGAACGGAAACAGTACCAAGTCGGAAAAATTAAAATGGGTACTGGCGATGCGTGGTGGCCGCTGTTCGTCAAACAAGCACTCAATGAACATCTGACCAAGCAACCATCGGCATCTACGCACGTCGAATTTGGTAACCACTTAGGCTTGATGGATTCATTAATCAACGAACAGATTGAATTCTTCATCGGCCACGAGATTGTCGGCTTGTCGTCTAAATGCGATGTTACGTTTATTCCTTTATTTCAAACGGTTGATGCCTATTTTGTTTCCCCAAACCATCCACTGCTAGGGAAAACCGTCACCGAAGAGATGCTGCACGAATACCCCGCTCTTTCAGTCACTTATGACGCTAAGAAATTCGCTCACGTCATCGATAACCCAATCCCGAAACAAAATGAACGCGAAAGGCAGCAACTGGATGACAGACCGACTTACGAAGTGGATTCTCTGCTCGCCAGTATTGATGTACTGAAAGAAAGCGTCGCGGTGATGTCCTATACCGGCCACCTGAAACCGTATTTGGAATCCTTTGGCTTACGATGCTTAACCATGGAAAACGAACCAAACCCTGGCACCGTCGGGATTTATCGCCACCGCCGAGAAACCTCTGAATCGCATCTAGATCTGATTGCTGGCATCACTCAGCGCGCTAAATTGCTCAACTAGAAAGTCCAAAAACAGGCGAACTCTTTTCGGTTGATATTGGCGGCTTTGATAAATGACATGCAGATCCGCTTCAGCGCCTTGCGAAAAGGCGCTGAAGTTTTTCATATACCCATCCAAAACCGTTACTAAACGTTGTTGTTTGAGGTCTTGCTGAATATCTAAAATCGATTTCAACGCAATCCCCGCACCGTCCAACGCCCATTGTCGAATCACTTCACCATCATCAGAAAAGCGCTTTGGCGTAACCGTGATCGTTTGGTGAGACTCTTCATCTTTAAAGTGCCACGTTTTTAATTCTTCATTGCTGCGCACCATGGCTAAGCAGCGATGATCCGCGAGATCTTGTGGACAGTTTGGGACACCTTGCTTCGCCAAGTAATCAGGTGACGCGCACAGCACACGTTGACTCGACGCCAGCTTGCGCGAGATGAGATTACTGTCCGCTAACTCACCGTAACGAATCACCAAATCGAGCCCCGATTCAGCCAAGTTCGATAAATTGTCATTAAGGTAAAGATAAGGCGTCACGTCCGGATATTGCTCAGAAAAAGCCGACACCATCGGCGAAATAATTTGTTTGCCAATATCTCGTGGAGCTGAAATTTTCAACTTTCCGCGCACTTGCGAAATACCCGTTTGCAGCAAGTTTTCCGTCTCTTTCACGCTATCAATGATGTTCAGACAAGCTTGATGGTACATTGCCCCTGCGTCCGTGAGTGATACGTGGCGTGTGCTTCGGTTGAGCAGCTTTACGCCATAGCGTTCTTCTATCGCTTGCAGCCTTGCCGTTACCGTCGCCGGAGACAAACCTAGCTCCCTTCCCGCCGCTGCCAGACCTTGATGTTTAACTATGCTGACAAACAACGTCATATCCGAAAACTTATCCATCTTCGCGCCCTTATTATTTAGAAAAACTGAATAATCAGTTCAGATATTACCCAATTATCAAATTAAGTCGAATCCATATACTGACCCTATCGACATTGTTTAGACCCAGAACGTTATGTGACAGGGCAAAGTTAAACGCCGTAATGCTGTTCAACGCACAACAACACGCCCTGCCCAGCCAGAGATAGGAAACAAAAAATGAAACTGTACATTTATGAACATTGCCCCTTTAGCGCCCGCGTCCGTTTTGTTGCAGGCATGCTAAATATTCAGCTCGACGTCATCAACATTGCTTATGACGACGAGAGCACCACCACAAACATCATCGGCGCAAAACAAGTTCCTCTTTTGATCAAAGACGATGGTGAAGCCATGGCGGAAAGCTTAGACATCATCAACTACTTCCTTGAATTGGCATCTTCTAACGAAAGCAGCCAACCCTCAACACTGGTTTTAGACTGGCAAAAACAAGCGTTTTTACCGCTACAAAAAGTCGGGTATCCGCGTTGGTCAAACATGACGTTACCGGAATTTGCAACAGAAACCGCTAAACAAGCATGGCGTGCAAAAAAGGAAACCGAAGGGTTAAATTTTGAAGCCTTGATTAACGATACGCCAGCGATTGCGAAAGAAGTCGCCGCTTTGATAGAACAAACCAAGCCCTTGCTCAACCTAAATTCAGAAAAGCAAACGTCACTGGTTGATCAAGCCATTATGTTCTCCATTCTACGAGGTTTTTTCAGTGCGCCCGAAGTGCAATGGGATCCAGCCGTACTTCACTGGATGGCAACCGCTCGTAAAGCGACCAACGTGCCAGTACTTATCTAAGGAGCGCAACATGAAACAAAGACCAAATAAGCTGTTTGAACCAGCTCAACTGAAATCGTTGTCACTACAAAACCGTATTGTCATGGCACCAATGACTCGCGCACGCACCACTCAGCCGGGCAACATCCCGAATGAGATGATGGCAACGTATTATCAACAGCGCGCTTCTGCCGGGCTGATCATTTCCGAAGCCACACAAATTTCGGACGATTCTCAAGGCTATTCGTTCACACCAGGCGTTTACACCGATGCGCAAGTGGCGGGCTGGCAGGGTGTGACCCAAGCGGTCAAATCACAAGGCGCAGCGATGTTTTGTCAGCTATGGCATGTGGGCAGAGTGTCTCACCCAACATTCCAAAATGGTGAACAGCCTATCGCGCCATCTGCGCTCGCTCCGGTAGAGACGCAAGTTTGGATTACTGATGAACAAGGCAACGGCAATATGGTCGACTGTGTTGAGCCACGCGCCATGACACAAGCGGATATCAACCGAGTTGTCGGTGATTTCGCGAACGCAGCCAAACGCGCCATTGAATCGGGTTTTGATGGTGTAGAAATCCATGGCGGGAATGGGTATCTGATCGATCAGTTCTTAAGGACCAACTCAAATCATCGAACAGACAACTACGGTGGTTCACGAGAAAACCGTATCCGTTTTCTTATCGAAGTGGTGGATGCAGTTATCGCCGCTGTTGGTGCGCATCGAGTTGGAGTGAGATTGGCACCATTCATTACGTTTAAAGATATGGACTGCCCAGATATCGTGCCAACAATCTTGGAAGCATCAAAACAGCTACAGGAGCGCGACATTGCATACTTACACTTGTCCGAGGCCGATTGGGCTGATGCACCAACGATTCCCGAGACGTTTCGAGTCGAACTTAGAAAGCGCTTTCGCAACGCTATCATTGTCGCTGGTCGCTACGATCCTCAACGAGCAAACGAAGTGTTAGAGAAAGGCTACGCGGATCTTGTCGCATTCGGACGGCCATTCGTAGCAAACCCAGACTTAGTCTCTCGCTTGCAACATCACCATCCGTTGGCAGAACTGGATGGCTCAACGTTGTTCGGTGGAAACGAACGAGGCTACACCGATTACCCTACTCTACAACAAGAATGCGCAGAACAGGCCTAACAAAAAAAGCCCCAACCTAGCTGCTACGGTTGGGGCTGTCACCAAACTAAACTTGGTTTTGGCTAGCTTAAGTTGGCTAAGAGTTAAATCACTTCTAACGCACCGCTGCGCCAAGGTTCGATAACGACTTTGATGTGATCATTTGGCGTCATTAACTGTCTAAACGCATCTTCCACACCATCGATTCCCACTTTGGCGGTAAGCATTTTCTGCCAAGGCAACTTGTGTTCGGCAATCGCTTGTAGGCATTGCTCAAACTCGTGCGGTTGATAGTAGTAAGAGAATCTCAAATCGAGCTCTTTTACCGTCGCGTACGCGTAGTTAATGGTCGCTGGAGCCGTATGAATGCCTGATACTACGATTCGAGATCGGGCAGGAGCACGGCGCATGAAGTCATCAATTAAAGTATGTTTGCCCACACACTCATAAATGACCAGACGTGAGTTCATCGCGTACCGCTCAGCAACGGCGATCTCGTCTTCCTTGTTCGGGTTGATCAACCGATCTGCGCCAAACTCGCTGGCAAGTTGCAGCTTCTCTTCCTGAAGATCAACCGCAAGAATGTTACTCACGCCGCGTTGTTTGAGCGCTGCAATCACCGCCAGCCCTATAGGGCCACAACCGACAACCAGCGCTGTTTCTTTCGTTTCGATTTCACTGCGATTGACCGCATGCAAACCGACCGCCAGCGGCTCGGTTAACGCTGCCGCTTCAGACGGCATTTCGTCGGGCACTGGCAGTAGGAGCGCTTCATCAAGTAGGAAATACTCAGAGTAAGCGCCGTAAGTACCCGGAGTGACACCAACGCCTGCGCCATTTTGGCTGAGCAACATCGGCACAGAGGTGACTCGGCTACCGACAGGCAACGTTTGCTGCGTATCGGCACCGTATTCGACAATTTCCGCACAGAATTCATGTCCCAACATCACTTGAGCGTGCTCACCTACTTCATCAGGCATCAACCCGAGCTGGTGGAATACATCAAACACCTCATCCGCGTGTCGAGTAATGTGTAGGTCGGAGCCACAAATCCCACAGGCGAGACTACGAACCAAGACTTGTCCCGCTGCGGGTTTGGGGATTTCGACTTGCTTCAGGCGGACACTACCATCCTGCATTACGATACTGTTCATCTGTTGCATGGGGTTACTCCGCTAGCTCATCACTCAGGGCAGCAATCGCACCCGGTTTGATATAGCGCGCAGTGAAGCCTTGCGCTTTGGCAGCGGCAACCACCACTTGCTCAATCCAACCTGCATCCATGATGTTGATAAAGTTACCCTCTTCGTCAAAGTTAATGTTCGCACCTTGGATCACCATAAAGCCATCTGCGCCACCCGACTCTTCTGGACAGTGAAAGGTATGAATCGAACCGCCCGGCTCATATAAGTAGCTACCAGCGGTTTGGACTTGGTCTGGATACTCGATGTAGTGCCACGCGCCACTCAGTGTATAGAAATGCACCACACCAGTATGGAAGTGCTTAGGCAGAGTGATACCCGGTTTGAACTTGGCGCGAATCACCCACGTACCATTTTCTGGGTCAAGAAACAGCGGGTAAACATCAACGCCCGGTAGCGCGTCTTTGATGATCGACTCTTCATTCGTATTAAAAGTTAATAGGAAATCTTGATGCTGAATAACTTCTGGTAATGACATAACTTACATCCTCACTATTGCTGTAATTTGGCGTGCTCGCCTATTCCATCTACCCCATGAGTGGGTACTTAAAATTCTCGAAACCGTCAGATGCGCTAATGGTGCAGCCGTTGATACAGTTTGCTTTTTCGCTGACAAGAAACGCCACCACGTTGGCAATCTCTTCTGGTTGCGTGAAGTTTTGACGCATCTGTTCTTTGCGGATGTGGTTCCACAAGCCAATCTCTTCGTATTGCCTTAACATCGGAGTATCAACGCGTCCCGGAGCGACCGCGCACACACGAATATCCAGAGGCGCTAACTCTAAAGCGGCGCATTTGGTCATCATATCGACTGCGGCTTTACTGACGTTGTAGGTAAACGTCATCTCGGAGGCCATTTGGGCGTAAACGGAAGAGGTATTGAGGATCACGCCCGGTGTCCCTTGCGCTTGGAATTGTCGTCCAGCGGCGAGAATTCCATAGTAAACGCCGTTTTGGTTGACTTTAGAGATAGGCTCAAAGTCGGCGATAGGATCATGTTCAAGCAGAGGTTTCGGTGCGCCGATGCCTGCATTGTTGACCATGATGTCAAGTGAGCCAAATTGTTCGACCGCGTACTTCACCATGGCTTCGACTTGTTGGTAATCGGTGACGTCCGCAACAAAGGTTTCCAACTGCTTAGAGCCAAAACTTGCGTACATTTGCAGTGATTGCTCTGAAATATCGACAGCAAGCACTTTGGCTCCTTGCTCTCTTAGCTTTGCAATAATAGCTTGCCCAATTCCACCCGCAGCGCCAGTCACGATGGCAGTTTTATTGATAAGTTCCATACAGCTTCTCATCCATGCGTTGTTGTTATCGAAATGTAACTTAGATCAACTCACTGGCACTCACTTGACCTTTTACGAAGTAAATTTGATATATTGCGATTTACAACCTGTTAACATTTAAAAATCGAGACATGTATATCGTACGAAGTGGCGCTGCCGATAAATTTGATAGCTTGGTTTCAGAATTAGGTCAGAATCCGCAAGAGATAATGGCCGCTGTTGGCCTGTCTGCCGCGCAGTTTCGCGATCCCGATACCTATCTCGCTTATCCAAGATTGGCTGAATTGCTGGAGGAAGCGGCTGCTCGTTGTAAGCAACCGTTGTTTGGTGCGTTACTCGCCGAGCGCCAAAACCTGCAAAGTTTAGGCGATTTGCCGATGCTGGTTTCTCGTGCTGAAACGGTCGGTGATGCATTGGCGCGGGTGAATGATTATCTCTATCTGCATTCGTCAGGCGTTACTCTCAACATGACGCCACAAGATGATTGGGTACGATTGTCGCTCAATATTGATGTGAATAGTGACCGCGGTATTGCGCAGTTGATGCAGCTCAGTGTGTCACACTTAGCCATGTTTATCGCCAGTTTGCTCGATATTGAAGCAAGCCACTTCGCGCTACATTTGACTCAACACGCAACCTTGGAAGTAGAGCAAAGCAAGTTTGCTCAGCAGAACAAACTGCGTTTTGGTGATAAGTTTGACGGTATCCTACTTAAAGCGAGCCTGCTTAACGCTAAGAACCACCAAGATGAAGACGCACTAGAGCGCCATTTTCAGCAGCACCTCAAAGAGCTGCAAACTCGCTATCCCAACAATCTCAGTGACCAAGCGGCCAATATGATTGGTCGTTTGCTATCGACTGGAGAATGCAGCGTGGAGCGTGTCGCCAGAGCATTGGATTTACACCCAAGAATGCTGCAAAGCAAGTTAAAACAACAGGAAACAAGTTATCGACAGTTGTTACAACAAGTACGACAGGATTTTGCCGAGCAGCGTTTAAGTGAAAATATTCAGAGTATTACCGATATCGCATTGCAACTGGGCTATGCAGAACCCGCGGTATTCAGCCGTCACTTTCGCAGTTGGACGGGGAAGTCTCCCAGCCAATGGAGACTGGAGAAAAGAATAAGTTGAACCAGTTTGAGAGCAAAGATTAAAAAGCCGCTGATATTCAGCGGCTTTGAGCGTTTAGTCGATACTATCGAAACGCTAGATCACGTAAGAAAAGTGAAATCGAAGGGAAGAAAATCAACATCACAGAGACCAACAGCAAGATGAACACAAACGGTGGCGTGCCGCGAATCACTTCTACATAAGGGCGTTTAAACACGGCAATTGCGGTAAAGATGTCGCAGCCAAATGGTGGTGTTGCAGAACCTATCGCAGCTTGCAATGTCACGATGGTGCCGACCAGTACAGGGTCAATGCCAGAGGACTTAATCACAGGTGCAAAGATAGGGATCAAAATCAGCATCACTACGATTGGATCAACGAACATACAACCAATAAAGAACGCAATTGAAATAACGACCAGTAACTCGGTCTGCGAAAGATCATTAATCCCGATCATACCCAACAATTCTTGCGGGATCTGGGCAAATGAGATTACCCAAGAAAAAGCAGCCCCTGCTGCGACTAAGATAAATACCACCGCGGTAACCATGCCCGTAGAAAGCGCGATTTCGCCAAGCTCCTTCCATTTCACTTTACGGAAGATAACCATTTCTAATAACACTGCGTACAACACCGAAACCGACGCCGCTTCGGTAGGGCTAAATACTCCAGCATAAATACCGCCAACAGTAATGATCGGAAAACCAAATGGTAAAACCGCTTTACGTATTGTGGTCCAACGTTCTTTCCAGCTGGCTCGCGGGGCATTTTCTACAGAGCTTTTACCTGCATAAAAATAACAGTAGGCAGAAAACATCAATAAAATCACGATCGCCGGTCCAATACCAGCAATAAACAGCTCAGCAACCGATGTTCCAGACACCACACCATAGATGATCATACCGATACTCGGTGGAATAAGGAGCGCTAAGTCAGAGGCGTTAATAATCAAAGCCAGAGCAAAGCTGTCTTTGTAACCATACTCCAACATTTTCGGTCGCATAATAGAGCCAACAGAAACAACGGTGGCTTGTGTAGACCCAGATACCGCACCAAACATCGCACAGCTAAGCGATGAGGTGATCGCCAGACCGCCACGAACGTGCCCAACAAACGCCATTGCGACATCTAGCAAGCGCGTTGCTGCCACGCCTCGGGTAATAATTTCTGCCGCGAGAATAAACATCGGTACTGCGATCAACGCAGCGGGTTTGATGCCAGCAAGCATTTGCTGGATCATAAAATCTGGCCCCAGACCAAGAAAAACAATAAATCCCAACATGGTCGCCGCTAATAGCGGTACCAACATCGGAAATCCAAAAGCCAACAACGTGATCATCGTTGCTACAAGAGCGGTCGTCATAGCGCTTTCTCCTGCTTAGTGGCAGAGCCGATGCCATCTGGTCGAGATGAGCGTGAAAGCTTTGTCAGCATTATGAAACGTTTGATATGGCGACTACCCACACGCGCGAACTGAACCGTGCTAAAGAAAAGGCCAATCGGTGCGATTAAGTACACCCAACTCAAAGGTACTTGCATTGCAGGAGAAAGACGCCCCATTTGGCTCACCTTGCCAATGTATTGCCACGAATACCAAGTTAGCACCGCCACCAATGCGGCGGTGAGTAAATAAATAATGCCGTTGGCTAAAGTTTGTATACGCTTTGGAAGCATATCGGTAAATGCCGTCATACGGATATGGCGAGATTGGCGGGCAGCATAACTGCAACCAATAAACGTGACGGCAATAATGAGGAAATAATTGAGTTCTTCTGAAAAGTAGATGCTTTGGCTAAAGAGGTAGCGCCCTAACACGTTAGCAATTGAGTTCAACGCAATAAGAAGCACCGAGCCAATGAGCAGTGCCGCCTCCGCTTTCTGTATATATTTATCTAGCCACTGAAAAATCCCTTTCATCCGCGCTGCTCCTGATCAACAAAAATGTTAATGAAACGTTATCTTTTTCATGACAATCAAGTCAATCAGGTGAATAAGAAAGATTTTCTGAACTTGGCGCTTTCGCAGAAAAAATTGGTCAGAGCATACTGCTCAGACCAAAAAGTGAGAGGTTGGAGGGTTTGTATCGAGAATTTCTGCAATCACAGATAACCCATGCTTAATGTAACCTCGATTAGTCTCTGCTCCCAAACTGATTCGCACGTAAGGCATTGGCTGATTAGTATCGAGAACAAAAGGTTTATACCCCGTGATCTGCACCCCAGAACGCTTAGCCGAAGCGACCAGATCATCACTGCTCCACTGCTCGGGTAACCTCAACCAAATGTGCTGACCATTCGGGTGTGAGCTATAAACATGCCCTTCTAAAGTAGCTTTTGCTATTCGCTGGCGCTTGGCAAATTCATTGACTTGAAATCGAACAAGTCGATTTAATGTACCGTTCTCGATCCACAAATGAGCGACTTCAAACGGTAGCGGGGTCGCAGACCAACTCGTCGCAGCTAAACGGCCAATCGCATGCTGCAAAAAATGACGTGGGACCGTTAAATAGCCCGTACGCATACCTGGCGCTACGACTTTGGTTAAACTGGTGACATAAAAAGCCTGCTCGGGTAACAGTGCAGCGAGAGGTGGGACACGATTGGGCTCTAGTGCCCCATACACGTCATCTTCAATCACGTAGATCTCATACTGCTTCGCAATATTTGCTATCGCCTCTCGGCGCGAAATATCCATATGCGCACTATTCGGATTGGCCATGCTCGGTGTGCAACACAGCGCCTTGATTGGTTTGTGTTTACATGCCCATTCAAATGCATCCGGCGTGATACCAAACTCATCCATCTCAAGCGGCTGTAACTTAAATCCAAGCATTCTCGAGCGAGAGATCAAGCCATGATCGACTAAGTGACCACAAGCGACTAAATCACCGTGTTCAACAACGGTGCTTAAAGCCAAGGTCAAGCCATGGCATGCACCATTTGTGAGTAATATTTGATCGGTACCAACGTCTAACCCTTGGCTACTGAGAAATCGCGCTCCGGACTCAATATGATGAGGCTGACCTGTTACTGGCTTTGCTTTACTGATCAAACTGCGATTGTTTGTTTGCCCAGCAATTTCCATTAACGCCTGATTAAAAAGCGTAATGTGCCGATCGGTTACTACCGGATGAGCGATCGACATATCAATTTCATCCGGTGTTTCTTTCATCTCTTGCGTCAGCATGAACTCCGTGTCCGTGCTTTCATCCACAAAGCCTGACTTTACAAACGTACCGTTTCCCACCCAAGACTCGAGCGCACCTTTTTTCTCCGCATAACCATATGCATGGCTGACGGTTTGTACGCTCACGCCAATTTGCTCCGCAAACTCACGATGTGTGGGTAGTCGAGTACCGGGTTTTAGGTAACCACTGCGGACACATTCGACAAGATAATTGCCAATGGAGATGTACTTAGCGGTGCCTGGGCGAATGATCGGGTTCAAAGAAATTGTCATGACACAATATTTTAATTGATTCATTTTTAATGCTCATTGTAACTTCAATTTAACAAATGGCGAGTTTTTAGCCATCAAATGCGGTGTAATGCACAAAAATGAGCCACAATTGTAATGATTGACATGAGAAATATAGATTCAACAAACATGTTAAATGGCATCGTTTAATCCAAACCCAGCCGCAGTGGTGAGTTGCAATAGTTTTTAAACGCAGGTCTGGCTGACCTGGTGGAAGGTAGAAATACCTCAACGTCTCCGAAGGCCCATAAGGCGTCGGATTTTTAACAAGGAGAAAATATGAGAGGCGTTGCTTTGCATTTTACACTGGATGAATTCCAGGACCGATTAACAAAAGTTCGGCAGTCGATGGAAGAACGAGAGTTGGATGTCCTTATCATTCACGATCCTTCTAACATGGCATGGCTGACTGGTTATGACGGTTGGTCTTTTTATGTCCCACAATGTGTCGTTGTAGGATCATCTGGCGAGCCTGTTTGGTTTGGGCGCTGCCAAGATGCCAATGGGGCATACAGAACTGCGTATATGTCGGCAGAAAATATCACCTACTACCCAGACCATTATGTAATGAATCCACCATTACACCCAATGGATTTTCTGGTAGAAGCGGTACTCGCCCCGCGTCTTTGGGATCGCGGCCGTATCGGGGTGGAAAAAGATAACTATTACTTTAGTGCCACCGCTTACGAGTCACTCACCACGCACTTGCCGAATGCTCAACTTCTCGATGCAACCGGGCTAGTCAATTGGTGTCGCGCCGTTAAATCTGATCAAGAACTGGCTTATATGTACCGCGCAGCTCGCATTGTTGAAAACATGCATCGTGTCGCATTCGATATGATCGAGCCAGGGTTGCCGAAACATCACCTTGTCGCCGAGATTAACCGCCAGGCAGTACTTGGGCATGAAGATCACTTTGGCGATTACACCGCGATCGTACCGCTTTTGCCATCTGGTTCTGATGCTTCTGCACCTCACCTAACGTGGGATGATAGGCCTTTCAAAAAAGGCGAAGGTACTTTTTTCGAAATCGCTGGCGCGCATCGCCGTTACCATTGCCCACTCTCTCGCACTATTTTTCTTGGGGAACCGGACGACAAATTCAAACGTGCAGATGAAGCATTAACTTTAGGTCTCGAAGCAGGCTTAGAAGTCGCAAGACCAGGCAATACTTGCGCCGACATCGCCAACGCATTGAACCAGGTTCTCGATAAAGCAGGATTCTCACGAGAAGGCGCCCGATGTGGTTACCCAATTGGTCTGAGCTACCCTCCTGACTGGGGGGAACGAACCATGAGCTTGCGAGACACCGATAAAACCGTATTAAAAGAAGGCATGACATTCCACTTTATGCCGGGGCTATGGTTTGAAGATTGGGGGTTAGAAACCACCGAAAGCATTGTGATCACCCGTGATGGTGCAAAAACACTGTGTGATTTCCCACGCCACTTATTTGTTAAACACTAACTTTTCAAACCGTAAGTTCTGTTGAACTAGGCTTAAGAACAAAAAGGACTCGATATGCAAAAGAGCTCGATCACAGCCACCGTAGACTTTGACCGAGAAGGCGTGCAGCACGGCTTTTTAGCGCTGCCCTATTCCCATGATGACTCCGCTTGGGGAAGCATCATGATACCTATCACCGTGATAAAAAATGGTCACGGGCCAACGGCGCTGCTTACTGGCGGTAATCACGGTGATGAATACGAAGGCATCACCAGCCTGCTAAAATTGGCAAACTCGCTGCAAGCAGAGCAAATACAAGGTCGCGTCATTATTGTGCCAATGATGAACTTACCTGCGGTACAAAATGCCTCGCGCACATCGTCTATCGATAAAGGGAATTTAAATCGCAGCTTTCCCGGAAACCCTGTAGGCTCAGTGACCGAAAAAATCGCGGATTACTTTACTCGTTACTTAGTACCCATGTGCGATTTTGCGTTAGACATTCATTCAGGTGGTAAAACGTTAGACATCGTGCCTTTCGCCGCAGCCCATCGCCTCGACAACCTCGATCAAGAAGAAGCATGCATCTTAGGTGCAAAGCTGTTTGGCGCACCTTACACCATGATCTTGCTCGAAATGGACGCCACCAGCCTTTACGACACCGCAGTGGAATCTCAAGGCAAAATTTTCGTCACCACAGAGCTCAGAGGTGGCGGAACCAGCACTCCAGAAACCATCGCTTATGCCGACCGTGGTATTCGTAACTTCTTGCGTTTTTCGGGCAACTTATCAGGTGATTACGAAAAACCAACCCTGCCAACTAGGTTGCTTGATATGCCCGATGCAAGTTGCTACGTGCAAAGCCAGCACAACGGTATCACCGAATACTTATTTGAGCTTGGCGATACCATCAAACAAGACGATGTACTGGCAAGAATCTATTCAACCGAGCGTACAGGGAGCGACCCAATCGAATACAAAGCGCAGCGCAGTGGGATTTTTGCTGCACGTCGTTTCCCTGCCATGGTCAACATTGGTGACACGGTCGCCGTAATTGCCGAAGACTGTGGCGAATTAAACTAACTCTTACTAGGGCGTATTGACCTTTCGCGGTTAAATTTTGTTCGAGGTAAAATCGTTTTAGGCGCGGCGAAGACTATGCAGCCTAGTCATTCTAAGCAAATGGTCTTCAACAAAGCATAAAACGATTTTTGCGGGGGCGCCTAGCTCGAACCCTTCGGGCAGCCTTTGTGGTTCATTTCTACTGCGTTATCGGCTTTTTATGCAGGCCACCCACAAATCGCTGCAAAAATCAGCTCGAAAGGTCAACACGCCCTAAACACGACACAACATCGGGTCTGGTGTATCACCTGCCGTTGGTGAATTGACTCACAAACTGATTAAGGAAGAAATGGATGAATCCGATGAAACACAGCTACCTAACGAGTGCCGTACTGATCGCTGCCAGCTTTGCCACCAGCAATGTTTATGCAGAGACGTGGAAATTCGCTCTAGAAGAAGTCAAAGGCTCGGTGCAAGATGCTTATGCGCAAGAGTTTAAAAAGCGCATCGAAAATGCAACCGATGGCGACGTCACAGTGGAAGTCTATCCATACGGTACATTGGGTCAGTCAGAAGATCTTACCGAGCTTACTGCGAACGGTATTATCCAATTTACCAACGCATCGCCAGGTATTTTTGGTTCATTCGTGCCCGAAATGCAGGTTTTCTCCATCCCTTACCTTTTGTCGCAAGACAATGATGTGAATAAAAAAGTGCTGAGTTCAAGCCCTACTATCTATGACACACTCGGCGGAAAGCTAGAACAGAAAAACCTCAAACTTCTCACTATGTATCCAGAAGGTGAAATGGTGTGGACGACCAACCGTGAGATTCGTTCTCCAAAAGATTTTGATAACTTCAAAATGCGCGTGATGGCATCGCCAATGCTGGTTGAGGCTTATAAATCGTTTGGAGCCGACCCTACGCCTTTACCCTACTCAGAAGTCTATGGTGCTCTGCAACTTAAAATGATCGATGGTCAAGTAAACCCCGTTTTTGCTATCGAAGAAATGAAGTTCTACGAAGTGAACGACTACATGATCTGGGCAGGACAGCAACAATTTACTACGACTGTCATTACCAACAACAGTTGGTTCGAAACCCTCCCACAAGCCCGCCAAGATCAGGTCAATAAAGTCATCGCTGGTATGACTGACTTTATATTTGAAAAACAGGATGAGTTTAACCAAAAACGTCTTGATCAAATTAAGCAAGCCAAACCAGATATGCAGATGATCAAACTCGACAGTGACGAACGTGCAGCATTTAAACAAGCCTCTATGTCAATGCGGGACAAATACATCGAGCTTACAGGCGACAGCGGTAAAGCGGTGCTGAGCTCACTGGAACAAGAGTTCAATCAATAACAGAATCAATAACAGAAAAAGGAGTGGCCTTCGGGCCACCTTATAGCGGTTGACCAGTCATCAACTATTCTGAACTGATTGGTATTTTACAGGGAGACCAATTATGCGCCTCGATCGCTACGACGTAAAAATTCTACAAATACTTCATGACAATGGCCGTATTACCAAATCTCACCTTGCCGAGGCCATTAACCTATCCGTGAGCCCTTGCTGGGAGCGTGTCAAAAAACTGGAAGAAGCAGGCATCATTGAAGGCTACGGGGCAAAAGTAAATACCGATGTTTTGTTCAAACGAACGTCGGTCATGGTTGAAGTTACGCTCAAAGAGCACAGCGCCCAAGCGTTCAAACGTTTCGAGCAACTGGTTCAACACTCACCAGAAGTCACTGATTGTTATGCCACAGGCGGCGGTGTCGATTACATCCTCAAAATTCAGTCGGAAGATATTGATCAATATCAGCGGCTTATCGACAACTGGTTAGAGTCAGAAGTGGGCATTGAGCGCTACTTTACTTACATCGTGACGAAAACAATCAAACGTGATGCAGGCACATTAGAAGTGAACCAAAACGCCTTGTTCTAAAAGGGAAAACACGCTTAAAAGACGACCAGAAAAATCACCATATCTAACGGTGTGGAAAAGAAATTTTTGATGGTTTAAACCTCGGCATCAGAAATTATTTCGGTCACTTCTCCATTACAGTTTAACTATGGACAACGACGCTGGGAGAAGGACTCATGACAGCACTGCACAGCTTACATGCTGAGGAATTAAAAGCCTCGCACGACATGATGGCGATAATGAAAGACGTACGTTTGGTGAGAGGTTTAGCGTACATAAATGGCAAATGGGTAAGTGGTGACCAATTTCATCCGGTGGATAATCCAGCGGATGGTACGGTCATCGGCTACATCACCAAGCTATCTCAGCAACAACTCTATCAAGCGATTGATGAAGCCGACCAAGCCTTTCGTCAATGGCGAAAAATGCAAGCAGAAGAGCGCGCTGAAATTCTCATGCGTTGGCACGATCTGATTTTAGAATCAAAACAAGATCTTGCTCGTTTGATGGTTATGGAGCAAGGCAAAACATTAGGTGATGCTTTGGGTGAAATCGACTACGGCGCATCTTTTGTTCGTTGGTTTGCAGAGGAAGCACGCCGCAGCTATGGCGAAACCATCCCAAGTCATATTCCGAATGCGCAACTATCGACGGTACGCGAACCGATTGGTGTCGCTGCACTGATTACACCATGGAATTTTCCTAATGCAATGGTCACCCGTAAAGCCGCCGCAGCATTAGCGATAGGCTGTCCGGTGCTCATCAAACCTGCCAGTGAAACGCCTTTCTCCGCATTGGCCTTGGCAGAATTAGCAGACCGAGCTGGCTTTCCACCTGGTGTATTTAACGTGATCACTGGCGATGCGGTGATGGTGTCACAAACCTTGTGTCACTCCGATAAAGTCAAAGCGCTCTCGTTCACAGGTTCAACTCGAGTGGGTAAGTTGCTGCTGCGCGACGCGGCACAAACCGTGAAGAAATGCAGTATGGAGCTCGGTGGTAATGCCCCTTTCATCGTGCTGCCAGATATGGATGTCGAGCAAGCAGCCAAAGCCGCCGTCGATGCCAAGTTTCAAACTGCAGGACAAGACTGCTTGGCTGCAAACCGTATCTTCGTCCCTGACGATAAGTACGAAGCGTTTTTGGAAGCGTTTGCCAAAGAAATGAACCACATTGTTTTGGGCAATGGTTTAGATGAAAAAACCACCATGGGGCCGATGATCAATCGCGCTGCGGTGGATAAAGCGCATGATTTGGTGCGTGACGCACTCGACAAAGGCGCGCGATTGGTAGCGGGATACCACCAGCCCGTACCAGGCGAAAACTTCTTCGCGCCGACATTGCTGGCCGATGTCACCCCTGATATGGCGGTGTATCGCGAAGAGAATTTTTGTCCTGTGGCAGGCGTGTTGCCTTACCAAGACTTAGATACCGTGATTGAAATGAGCAACGACACTGAGTACGGCTTAGCTGCCTATGTTTATGGCCACGATATTCACCAAATTTGGCGCTGCATGCGTGGTTTGGAATTTGGCATGGTGAGCGTGAACTCCGTCAAGATGACTGGCCACCCTATCCCATTCGGCGGCGTGAAACAGTCAGGGCTTGGACGAGAAGGCAGTCGCCACGGCTTTGAAGAATACAGTGAAATCAAATACTGCTGCTTAGGCGCTTTACCAACCGTCAGTGGCAGTTAAGGCACGAAATATGGATATCCAATTATTCGAGGAGAAGAATCATGAGCAACAAAACCCAACAACTTTTAGAGATCGACCGTCAGAGAGTATTTCATGCCTCAACCCACCTGAAGCAGTATGCGGCTGGGGAGCTTTCGGGAAGAATTATCTCGAGCGGAAGCGGAATACGCATCACCGATTCAGAAGGCATCGAGCTGATAGACGGCTTTGCCGGGTTGTATTGTGTGAACATTGGCTATGGTAGGACTGAAATGGCCGATGCCATTTATGAACAAGCCAAAGAGCTGGCGTACTACCATACTTACGTCGGTCATACCAACGAAGCACTAGTGACACTGTCAGATCGCATCATCAAAATGGCGCCTGAAGGCATGAGTAAAGTCTACTACGGCATGTCAGGCAGTGATGCGAACGAAACTCAACTTAAGTTGGTGTGGTATTACAACAATGCTCGTGGTCTACCAGAGAAGAAAAAAATTATCTCCCGTGATCGCGGCTACCATGGTTCAAGTATCGCTTCGGGTTCAATGACAGGGTTGCCTCTGTTCCACGCACATTTTGATTTACCGCTTGAGCGCATCAAGCACACCATGGCGCCGTATTACTATCGCCGTGAAGACGAGAGCATGTCTGAGCTTGAATTCTCTCAATATTGTGCGGATCAACTCGAAGCGATGATCTTGGAAGAAGGCCCTGAAACGGTGGCAGCGATGATTGCAGAACCAGTGCTCGGTACTGGTGGTATTGTGCCACCACCAGAAGGATACTGGCAGGCGATTCGCAAAGTACTCGACAAATACGATGTACTCTTGATTGCGGATGAAGTGGTCTGTGGCTTTGGCCGCCTCGGCTCCGATTTTGGTTCGCTGCACTACGACATGAAACCGGATCTCATCACGGTAGCGAAAGGGTTAACCTCTGCGTATCAACCGCTGTCTGGCGTGATCGTCGGTGAACGAGTTTGGAGTGTGCTAGAAAACGGCACCGACCAATGGGGTGCTATCGGACACGGTTATACCTACTCCGGTCACCCAATGGGAGCGGCAGCCGCGAACTGCAACCTCGATATCATTGAACGTGAAGGCCTGGTGCAAAACGCAGCCGAAGTCGGCGCTTACTTGCAGCAACGTATGGCGGAGACGTTTAACGATCATCCATTGGTCGGTGATACTCGTGGCGTTGGCTTGTTGCATGCGTTGGAGTTTTCTTCAGACAAACTCCGCCGAGCACACTTTGATCCAAACTTGAAAGTGGGTCCGCAAATCGCGGCAGCCTGTTTAGAGCAAGGCTTAATCGCTCGTGCCATGCCACATGGTGACATCCTCGGCTTTGCTCCACCGCTTATCGCGAACCGTAATGACATCGACACTATTGTCGACAAAGCGCACCAAGCGGTCAATAAAGTGATGGATAACCTCGTCACGTCTAAACAGTGGCAGCCAAAATAGCCGCGAATTAACCAACTCACAAACCTACCAATGATTACCGCCCCCTCTGACCAAATTAGAGGGGGCGGTCCTAAGAGACGTACTACATGGAAACACAAGCAATCTTTGCCGCAAAGAAAGCGATTAACGGATTAGTCAGTCGCACACCATTACTTCACTCACCACTGTTATCGCAACAATATCAATGTGAAATTTGGTTAAAACTGGAAACACTACAACCTATTGGTGCTTTTAAATTGCGTGGAGCGACTCATGCCATGAACAAACTGAGTGAGGAACAAAAACAACATGGCGTCGTCACTTGCTCTACTGGTAATCACGGCCGTGCCGTGGCTTATGCTGGGCAACGACTAGGAGTCCGCACCGTGATTTGTATGTCCAATTTAGTGCCACAAAACAAAGTCGACGCAATTAAAGCATTAGGCGCAGAAGTTCGAATTGTTGGGCAAGCTCAAGACGACGCGGAGCGAGAAGCATTGAGGCTAACAGAAGAAGAGTCGATGACCTATCTCTCACCATTCGAACACCCAGACATCATCGCCGGACAAGGGACCATTGGGCTAGAAATCATTGAAGATCTTCCTGATGTCGACGTCATTTTCGCCGGGTTATCTGGCGGCGGATTGATTGGTGGTATTGGCTTAGCCGCAAAATCAAACAGCAGCAAAGTGAACGTGTATGGCGTTTCCATGGACAAAGGCGCTGCGATGGTAGAAAGCATTAAAGCAGGAAAACCAGTACAAGTTGAAGAGCACGAATCGTTTGCTGACAGCTTAGGTGGCGGCATAGGTTTAGACAATCGCTATACCTTCAAACTCGTGCAAGAAGTCATGGATAAAGCGTTTTTAGTCAGTGAACACAACATCGCCAAAGGCATGGCAGATATTTTCGATGCAGAAAAATTTGCCGTAGAAGGCGCAGCCGCAGTGGGGCTTGCCGCCATTCACCAGCATCAACTGGACTTACGCGGTAAGAAAGTCGTTTTGGTGCTCAGTGGAAAAAACGTCTCTTCAGACACTTTTGAGACGGCATTAAAAATTGGCCGCCAAGTCAAAGAATAACCGAGGTCGTGCGAATGAAAATCTATAATAAATCTCAGATAGAGCAAGTGACTCAGTTAGATCTTAATGCGTTAGCGGCCGTGGAAAATGGCTTCAAAGCACTTGGGCAAGGCAACGTCACCATGCCTCCGATTCTTAGTATGGCAATCGAAGAACATAACGGCGAAGTGGATGTAAAAACGGCGCATATCAAAGGCAATGAGCGCTTCGCGATAAAAATCAGCCCAGGTTTTTTTGATAACCCAAAACTGGGACTACCCAGCCTAAATGGTTTGATGGTGCTCTTTAGCGCGAAAACAGGGCTGGTTGATAGCGTATTGTTTGACGAAGGGTATCTAACCGACATTCGTACTGCTCTCGCCGGCGCTATCTCCGCGAAATACCTGTCGAACTCAGAAGCATCCAAAATTACGGTTATTGGCAGTGGGCTTCAAGCAGAACTACAAGTCGCTGCAATAAAATTAGTTAGGCCAATCTCCCAAGTGAACATCTGGGCAAGAGACAACACAAAATCGCAGGCTTACAAACAACGTATGGAGCAACGATACGATCTATCCGTATCCGTACACTCCTCTATCCAGCAAGCATGCCAAGAAGCCGACATTATTGTCACGACAACACCATCAAAAGAACCTTTGCTGAATTGGGAAGATATCCCATCCGGAGCACACGTGATCGCTATGGGTTCAGACAGCCCTCATAAACGTGAGCTTGCCACCTCAGTCATCCTAAATGCTGAGCATCTGGTGGTTGATCGAATCAGTCAGTCAGAATCACTTGGCGAATTACGCAGTGTAGACAAACCGCTCACCCGTAGCCTAGTCGAACTTGGCGACATCATTTGCGGCAAACACCCCTACTCAAGGCGTGTTGACGATGTTTCGGTATGTGATTTAACAGGGACTGGCGTTCAAGACACCGCAATCGCTGACTATACCGCTCAACAACTCACCAGAATTCAATCCACGATGTAACTTATTCCCTGTGACTTTGGCGGTGGGCAACCACCGCACTTTTTGAGGGCCGTAACATGCCAGAGCTCTGTACGTTTCAATCTTTAACCACTCAGTTTGATTTTTCGGCGGATGTATCCGCTTATCAACGTTCAATCGGACTCATTCAACTCGCGACCGACTATGTGCTAGAAAACGAATGGCGCGAGCATTTACCCGCAGATGTCCGCTTATACACTTCACGCTTTCTCACTACAGGTACTGTCGATCCTCTGCACTTAACAGACATGCAAAACAGTATCCGCGAGTGTGCACGCACCATCGTGCCAATGTGGCCAATCAACGTCATGGCGTTTGGCTGTACGTCAGCTAGTGTGCTCATTGGCTCCGATCAAATCACTGATTTAATTCGTCAAGAGAGACCCGAAGCCATAACAACTAACCCTTGGCAAGCCGCACTGAGAGCGCTTGAACACCATCAAGCTCAAAGAATCGTTATGCTGACGCCGTATACCAATGACGTCAATCACCCACTTTATGAGTCCATGACCGAACATGGCATTGACGTTCTGGCCTTTGGGTATTTCAATCTCGACTACGATCCCCATATCCCAACCATCGGAGGACAAGACGTAGAAAATGCCTTAGCGCAGCTGCTTGAGTCGATTGATTGCACTGTGGACGCGGTATTTATTTCATGCACGAACATGCGAGTCATGCATCTACTGCCTTATTTCTCAAGCCGCTTTGGCATTCCTGTACTAAGCTCCAACCAAGTGATGCTTTGGGACGCATTGCGTTTGCTTGAGTCCGATAATTTCTCCGACGTGTCATCATCGCCCTTTCCTTGCTGATAAGGACTCGCTAAAATGCACAAAATTGCGCACTAACTGGATGAAACATGGCAAAACTTACCCTTCAAGAACAAATGCTAAAAGCTGGCTTAGTTAATGAAAAGAAACTAAAGAAAGCGAAGAAAGGCTCTAAAAAATCACGCGTTCAAGCACGCGAAGTAAAAGCGGCGGTTGAAGAGAATAAACGCCAACAGTTAGAGCGTGATAAACAATTGAGCGAACAGCAAAATGCCGAGCGTTTGAATAAAGAGATCAAAGCGCAGATCAATCAATTGATTGAGATGAACAAGATCGACTTAAAAGATGGCGATATTAAGTACAACTTCACCCATGGCACCTTGGTTAAGTCACTGTATGTTGATGCTCTCATCCGTGAACAGTTGATTAAAGGCATTCTAGCCATTGCGATTGTCGGTGAAAGCTACGTTGTCATTCCACGCGGAGTAGCGAATAAAATTGCTCAACGTGATGAATCCGTCATCATCGAACAGAAAGAACCAGAATCGGACATTCCAGCAGAAGACGACCCATACGCAGATTTCGTCGTGCCAGATGACTTGATGTGGTAACAACAAACAATAGATGCATCAACGAAAAGAGCCGCTGATATAACATCAGCGGCTCTTTTTAATAGAAAAAATACGCGACAGAAATGATGTGCGTTATTGCTTACTTAGTAGTAAATTCACACCAGATGCGGCTAAAAACAGCGAACATCCGCGATTGAAACGTTTCGCCATTTTTGGATTTGAAAACCAATGTCTAAGGTACAAACCAAAAATCGCGTAAATTGAAATGGCGACCATTTCTAAAATCAAAAATGTGGAGCCAAGGGCAAAAAACTGCTCTTGAACGTTGGCATTCACATCAACAAACTGCGGCAAAAACGCAGTAAAAATAAGAATCGCCTTCGGGTTACCGGCGGCAAGCGTAAACTCTTGTTTCGCAAGCCCTGCATAGTTGCGTGAGTTAGTTAACTCAGAGATCGGGCTCGATTCCGAACGCCAAAGGTTGAATGCAATCCACAATAGATACAACGCCCCCACCAGCTTTAACGCTAAAAACAGCATTTCTGATGTGTACAAAATCACGGCGAGCCCAGAGGCAGACAACGCGATCATGCCAGAAAATGCCGTAATACGCCCTAAACTAGCGACAAACGCGGCACGAAAACCGTAACAACGCGCATTATTCATTGCCAATAAGTTGTTTGGGCCTGGAGTCATATTCAGAGCAAAGCAAGCGGGAATAAAAAGGAGGAGCTTCCAAATATCCATGATAAAAAATGGCCTTAATTTTTAGTAATAGCCCGCACCGTAACATTGGCTGCTAGAATGAGTAAATAAAATTCTACGCTAGAGCATTTCCTCTTCAAACCGAGCTGCTCTGGCTTGCGCAATCGTACAGTGCGTTTCTGTCATCAACTCCGCCAAGGTGATATTTGGGTTTTGCACCACCAACCGAATCAGTTTTTCTTCCAACGGTTCCAGTTTGTCCTGATGAACGGATAACCCTTTCTCCAACTTATTCATCACAAACCTTAGCTCTTCACACTGTCCTGCTTTTAGCTGATCAAGTAACGCTTTTAAGTTCAAAGCTTCTCCAGAAACTTGCCAATGACGAGAGCGCCTAACTCGCTTAACGTCACACCCACAATCCGCCGCAATGACTTTAATGCGTTTAGCATTCTCACCGCCAATGCGATGAATCAGAGAGGGCAGCGAAACAATAATGTCGTCATCTTTCATCCGTTACTCTCCCACCACTGACACATTCTCTCCAACCCAAGTGAGTAGCTGTTTGGCGGCTTTGGAGAGCACCTGATTTTGGCGCACAATGTAGCCGAAATCGGTGTTTGGAAAACTAGGCAAAGGCGTGACTTCTCGGGAAAGCGTTAACTTCGGATCAAGAGAGAAATCCGGCACAATGGCGGTACCAAATCCTGCTTCTGCCCAGTCGATTTGTGCTTCCACACTGCCCACTTCCATCACGCGATGCTTAGGCAGATTTAACTCAGGTAAAGACGCATCAATCAGCTCTCGGGTTCGAGTATCGTGCCCTAGCAGAATCAGCGTTTGGCTCTCTTTTCGATTGTCCTGCCACTCAAAAATGTTATCGCCAAACGCACACCAGTGAATCTGCGTGAGGGGCGTAAAATGCAGCGGTTGACTCTCTTTTTGTGCGATAACAAAGCCGATATCGGCACGCGCACTTTTCACCAAGTCCACTGCTTGAGAAGACGTGGTATTGAACAATGCCAAGTCGATACCCGGGTATTCACTTTTGAATTGCTGAAATGGTTTGATAAGCAGTAAACGTGAAACGATATCGCTCGCCGCAATAGAAAGCGTTCCTTGCGTAAGATCGTTGATGGCATTGAGATCCGACTGACAAATTTGCAGCTCATTGAGCATTCGCTGCGCCGTATCTAACAAACGCTTTCCCGCTTGTGTCAACTGCACAGGATTTCGCTCAATCAATTTCGTGCGCGTGGCCTGCTCCAACTGCTTGATATGCAAGCTGACGTTCGGCTGTGTCATGTGCAGTTCCGTCGCTGTTTTGCCGAAATGCTTTACCTCTGCAAGAGTTACGAAGGTTCGCAGCCAGTTCAAATCTAACATTGCCAATTCCGATATGAGATTCTTATCAAGTTAATGAGTATAATTAATTTCTCTTATTATGGCGAACATCTTAAGATTTTTGCATCTGTTTTTGGAGATTAAATTATGTCGTCTATCGTTGTTGTGGGTGCAAACTGGGGTGATGAAGGCAAAGGCCGCATCGTTGACTTTTTGGCAGAGCAAGCTTCTGCAAGCATTCGTTTCCAAGGTGGTAACAACGCGGGTCACACCGTGGTTAACGACCTAGGTACGTTTAAGCTGCACCAGCTACCAAGTGGCGTTTTCAACCCAGACTGTTTGGCAGTATTAGGTCCGGGTATGGTTATCAGCCCTGCGTTGCTGTCTCAGGAGATTGCGGAAGTTGAAGAAGCGGGTGTAAAAGTGAATATGTGCATCTCTGATCGCGCAACACTGTGTCTACCTCTACACGCACTAGAAGATACGCTAGAAGAACAACGTTTAGGCGACAAAGCATACGGCTCAACTCGTCAAGGTATTGCACCTGCGTACGGTGACCGCGTAATGAAGAAAGGCATCCTAGTTGGTTGGTTGAAGCAACCAGAAGTATTGGTTGAACGCCTTCAATTCATGATGGATTGGAAACTGCCACAACTGCGTGCGCTTTACCCGACGTTCGAGTTTGAACAAACCGCTGAAGAACTGGCGAACTGGCTGCTAGAAGTCTCTGCACCTTGGCGCGATTCAATTTGCAACGTAACGCTTCCTCTAAAAGAACTACAAGCGAAAGACAAAACTCTATTGTTCGAAGCGCAGCTTGGCGCGGGTCGTGACCTTGTTTACGGTGAGTACCCTTGGACAACATCTTCTAACGTTGTATCAATGTACGCGGGTATCGGCAGTGGTCTTCCAGCACTTCGTCCTGAACGCGTTATTGCGGTTGCAAAAGCATTCAGCTCATCAGTAGGTACTGGTACGTTGATCACTGCAATGGAAGAGCAAGATGCTTTCCGAGAACTTGCAGGCGAGTTCGGTGCAACTACAGGTCGTCCGCGCGATATGGGTTACTTCGACGCAGTCGCTACGAAGAATGGCGTTGAACTGCAAGCCGCAACTGAAATTGCACTAACGAAAGTAGACTGTTTGACTGGCCTTAACGATCTGAAAATCTGTGTTGGCTACGAAGGCGACCACAGCGAAAACCCAATCTGGCCTCAAACTGCATCTCTTGCGCCAATCTACGAGAAGATGGAAAGCTGGAGCGAGGACATCACAGGTTGTCGTAAGTTTGAAGAGCTTCCAGTAGCAGCACAAAAATACGTTCTACGCATTGAAGAACTGATGGGCGTACCAGTAAAAATGGTCTCTGTTGGTCCTGGTCGTGAACAAATGATTATGCGATAAGATGTGAATTAACACATCATTGGCAAGCGGCTTTTATCTGTTCCGGGGTAAAGCCGCTTTTTTTTACACTGTAAACTTTGAAGAAATTGCACTTCTCAATTCGTGTTTAGTAACCTAATCGCGCCTACCTTCCCTCTTTATTTATCAATCAATAGATTAGAGCATATAACGCATTGTGCACGTTATTAGTACATCTCACTTGTTAAAGAAGCACGTTATTTAAGTTAATTGTTTGAATTAATGTTCTTTAACTGATTGCTTGATCACGATCTTCATCTGCAATTTGTTGAACTAGTGCTCAAAAAATCTAACCCGCTGTTTTTAGGATAGATGAGTTCCCCAACATCCAACCTAACAGCAGGTGATTCCCATGACGAAAAATCTTTTCCGCCTCAGTACAATAACTCTCGGTTTATGCATCAGTTCGTTCTCTTTCGCGCAATCCGATCTTCCGAACATTAAAATCCTTGCCACTGGTGGCACCATAGCAGGCGCAGGTCAATCTGCGACAGAGTCAAACTACACCGCAGGTAAAGTCGGTGTCGAATCATTGATTTCTGCCGTTCCGAGCATGACCAACATTGCCGATATTTCCGGAGAGCAAGTGGTCAGTATTGGTTCACAAGATATGAATGATGAGGTATGGCTTAAATTAGCCAAACGCGTCAACGAACTGCTCGCTCAAGATGATGTTGACGGTATCGTCATTACTCATGGTACCGATACATTAGAGGAAACCGCTTACTTCCTTGATCTGACCGTCAAGAGCAAAAAGCCAGTCGTGATTGTCGGTGCAATGCGTCCTTCCACCGCAATGAGTGCTGATGGCCCAGTTAATTTATACAACGCCGTCGTGACAGCAACCGATGAAGATTCTGAAGGGCGCGGCGTGTTAGTCGCGATGAATGACACTATATTCGATGCGCGAGACGTAACTAAAACAAACACCACTTCCGTCAGTACTTTCCAGTCACCTAACTTTGGCCCTATCGGCTACATTCATAATAGCGATGCCAAATATCAACGAAGCCCAGAGCGTAAACACACCACAGAAACACCATTCGATGTATCAAAACTCAACACACTACCTAAAGTAGGCATTGTTTATAACTATGCAAATGCGTCGAGCTTACCAGTCAAAGCCTTTGTGGATGCGAAGTTTGACGGTATTGTAAGTGCTGGTGTGGGTAATGGTAACTTGTACCACACGGTCTTTGATGAGCTAGAAAAAACGAGCAAAAATGGTGTTGTTGTTGTAAGGAGCTCTCGCACACCAACCGGCTCAACCACTTTGGATGCTGAAATTGATGACGACAAATATGGCTTTGTTGCCTCAGGCACACTAAACCCACAAAAAGCACGTATCTTACTGATGCTGTCACTTACTCAAACCAAAAACTATCAAGACATCCAAAAGATGTTCCAATACTATTAAATCATTCTGTGTAAGGCATCTTTAGATGCACAAGAGGAGGAGTTACTCGCCTCCTCCTGCACACGACGATGTTGGTGCCCCTTGTTAACCAAACAAACGGCGCTTCATCCCTGCTTTTTCAAGAATACGCGTGGTGATCTCTTCCACAGAGAGAGAGGACGTATTGATATATGGGATCGCCTCTCTTCTAAACAACGCCTCTACGGTGTCTAGCTCCAGCTTACACTGCTCAGTACTGGCGTAATCACTTCCAGACAAACGATTCTCACGGATTTCAGTCAAACGTTCAGGGTCGATAGTAAGCCCGAATAATTTATGACGATGGATCTCAAACTCAGGCAACAAACGCATCATCTTCACATCTTCCGCAATGAACGGATAGTTCACGACACGTAAACCAAACTGCATCGCCATATATAGGCTGGTGGGGGTTTTTCCGCTGCGCGATACTCCAAGTAAGATGATATCGGCTTGTTCCAGCCCTTTTAGCGTGATGCCATCATCATGCGCCAATGTATATTCAATGGCCGCGATACGATCGAAATAGGTATCGGAATCTTTCCCCACACTGCGAGAACGTTGCAACTTGGGTTTTGGCGCCATCTGAATGTCGTCTTGCACTTTCTGTACAATGCTTTCCAACACATCGTAGCTGTATGCAGGCGCTTCCAGCAGCATTTCACGTACGTCTGGCACCACGATAGAGAAAAACACCAGAGGTTTGACGCCATTGCGTTGGTAGGAAGTTTCAATTTCTTTTACAACGTCAGCAACTTTGTCCTGGCTTTCTACGAACGGAAAGGTTTTTTCGTTAGGAATGAACGGAAATTGACCGAGAACAACATGCCCTAATGTCTCACATGTTATCGCCGTACCGTCAGAAACATAGAACACATCACGACTTTGGTTATTTATTTGCATTTCTGTTTAATTTTTCAAAATCTTTTGAGTAGGATGGTAAACATAATATTAATAAATCAGTTTGGCTTTCAGTTAGGTTCACCACAGCTTTAAAAATTCTTTTGAATTTTTTTCAGCCAGAACGTAATCGTTTGCCTTTGATATCAATCTAAATGAAGCAATGTATGGTCAACGTGTAATAACAGCCAACATGCGATTGTTTAGAGCGATTTAAGTCCCCCTACTAAGCTGCAATGTTTCTGGAGAAAGACATGCAAAAGAACACCCTCTGGTTCAATGGCCTATCCATGGATGATGTCGACAAAGTCGGCGGTAAGAATGCTTCACTTGGCGAAATGGTTTCTAACCTAGCGAACGCAGGCGTTTCTGTACCAAATGGTTTTGCGACAACCTCATACGCGTTTAACCAATTCCTTGACCACGAAGGTTTGGATGAGCGTATTCACCAATTACTTGATGAACTAGACGTTGAGGATGTGGAAGCTCTGCGTAAGACAGGTGCAACCATCCGTCAATGGGTATTAGAGGCCCCTTTCCCTGCGGACCTTGAACAAGAAATCCGTGAAAACTACCAAGAACTGATTGAAGGCAACCCTGAGCTTTCAGTCGCAGTTCGTTCATCTGCTACGGCAGAAGACCTGCCTGATGCCTCTTTTGCTGGTCAGCAAGAAACGTTTTTGAACGTGAAAGGCATCGACGCAGTACTAGAAGCAACTAAGCACGTTTACGCTTCTCTATTTAACGACCGTGCGATCTCTTACCGTGTACACCAAGGTTTCGACCACCGTGGTATCTCGCTATCGGCGGGTATCCAACGTATGGTGCGTTCAGACAAAGCTTCTTCGGGTGTAATGTTTACGCTTGATACTGAGTCTGGTTTCGACCAAGTTGTCTTCATCACCTCTTCATGGGGCCTAGGTGAAATGGTCGTTCAAGGCGCAGTAAACCCTGATGAATTCTACGTTCATAAGCCAATGCTTGAAGCAGGTGAGCACCCGATCGTTAAGAAAACATTTGGTTCTAAGTTGATCAAAATGATCTACTCAAACAACCAAGAGATCGGCAAACAAGTTGATATCGTTGATACTTCTGATGAAGAGCGCAACACGTTCTCACTGAACGACGAAGAGATCAAAGAGCTCGCCAAACAAGCGATGATCATCGAGAAGCACTACCAGCGTCCAATGGACATTGAGTGGGCAAAAGATGGCATCGACGGCAAGCTGTACATTGTTCAAGCGCGTCCTGAAACCGTATGTTCACAAACGGAACAAAACGTGATTGAGCGCTACGAGCTACAGAACAAAGCAGATGTTTTGATTGAAGGTCGTGCCATCGGTCAACGTATCGGTAAAGGTGCAGTACGTTTGGTTGACTCTCTGGACCAAATGTCATTGGTTCAAGAAGGTGATGTGTTAGTTACAGACATGACTGACCCAGACTGGGAACCAGTGATGAAGAAAGCTTCTGCTATTGTTACCAACCGTGGCGGACGTACTTGTCACGCAGCAATCATTGCTCGTGAACTTGGTATTCCTGCAATCGTTGGCTGTGGCGATGCGACAAGCAAACTGACTGATGGCGCAACAGTGACAGTATCTTGTGCAGAAGGCGAAACGGGTTACGTTTACCAAGGTGAACTTGAGTTTGATGTAAAACGCTCTTCTGTTGATGAACTGCCACTACTGCCGACCAAAGTGATGATGAATGTGGGCAACCCAGATCGCGCATTCGACTTTGCTCAGATTCCAAACGAAGGTGTTGGTCTTGCTCGTCTAGAGTTCATCATCAACAAGATGATCGGTATTCACCCGAAAGCATTACTTAACTTTGATGCGCAAAGCGATGAGCTAAAAGCAGAAATTAAACAGCGCATTCGTGGTTACAAAGATCCTATCGATTTCTACGTGAGCAAGCTGACTGAAGGCATCGCGACTATCGCTTCTGCTTTCTGGCCAAAACGCGTCATCGTTCGTATGTCTGACTTTAAGTCGAACGAATACAGCAACTTGGTTGGTGGTAAAGCCTACGAACCGCATGAAGAAAACCCAATGCTCGGCTTCCGTGGTGCGTCTCGTTACATTTCTCCAGTGTTTGAAGATTGCTTCGAGTTAGAAACTCAAGCTATCAAGCGCGTTCGTAACGAAATGGGTCTGAAAAACGTTGAAATCATGATCCCATTCGTGCGTACACCAAGCGAAGCAGCATCAGTGATTGATTTACTAGCGAAGTTTGATCTGCGCCGTGGCGACCAAGGTCTTAAAGTCATCATGATGTGTGAACTGCCATCCAACGCGGTACTTGCCGATGAGTTCTTGAAGTACTTTGACGGCTTCTCGATTGGTTCAAACGACATGACTCAGCTAACGCTTGGTCTGGACCGTGATTCTGGCGACGTGGCACATCTGTTTGATGAGCGTAACGCAGCAGTGAAAATCATGCTGAAAATGGCAATAGACGCAGCAACCAAAGCTGGCAAGTACGTGGGTATTTGTGGTCAGGGCCCATCAGATCATGAAGATTTGGCGGAATGGTTGATGGAGCAAGGCATCAGCTCTGTTTCACTAAACCCAGACACCGTTATCGATACTTGGTTACAGCTCGGTAAAGTTAGCAGCAAGTAACGCGCTAAAAACTCAAGCCCTCACACTCCCCTTGTGAGGGCTTTGTTATTCATACGTCATTTCGCAATCAGTTCGTGATTCCTCTCTCAAGATCGCCATTTAGTCAATTTCATTATCAAAGTCTGATGACCTAGAATGAATGATGTATCGACAACTCCAGAGAGAATTTGATGAAAAAGTCTATCGCACTCATTACCACATTGATGCTCCTAGCATCTCCCGCTTACGCAGATTGGGATGATATTTCCAACAAAATGTCTGAGCTAGGCGAAGCGGTTTCTGATACTGCGCAAGATGCTTGGGACGATACCAAAGCCTTTTCAAAACAAGCGTGGCAAGATTTCACGAACTGGTCCGAGGAAGCAATCAATACCGCGGGCGAGTGGACAGAAGCCAGTATTGAGAAAAGCAAAGAATGGATAGATGCAGCCGACAAGAAAATTGATGAACTGATGGAAGGCGACACGCCAGAAGAAGCTCGCCAAGCCGTAGACTTAATGGCGGATAGTGCTTTACTCAAGTTGTTTAATGAAAAGCCGGAGGCCAAAGCCATTTACGACAACGCTTACGGCTACGCGGTTTTTGATTCTCGTAAACTGTCTTTGTTGTTTCACACCAACTCAGGGTCAGGTGTCGCAGTCAATAAGGAAACAGAAAAACGCACTTATATGAATATGTTTGGTTTGGGCGTCGCACTTGGGGCTGGCGGCAAGTTTTACCAACAAGTGATTCTGTTTGAGAGCAAAGAAGACTTTGATACGTTCGTCAACGAAGGATGGGAAGCGACCAGTGAAGCCTCTGCTGTAGCTGGCGAAGACTCAGAGCAACTTTCAAAACAATTTAACAGTGGCGTCGCCGTTTATCAGTTGAATGCAAAAGGCTTGCTCATCGATGCCAACGTGTCTGGTTCTAAATATTGGGTTAACGAAGAGCTCACCAACTCGCAGTAACGCATAGCAACTAATCGCTTAAACAGAACGGTTGTTATGCACCCTTATCAATAAGTTAACGCAGCTATGACTCCTCAAAACTGAGTACTTGTGCAACTTTCTCATGGGAAGTCACCAGAAGATGGTGACTTCCCTTTCTCGTTGGATGGCTTTTCGTTATGCTTGCCCAAAACCATCTGCGATTCGGTATCCCATGCCTGACAATAACTTTAATAATCTGCTGGCAGAAGCAATTTCTGCTCTTAATACGCCTAACTTTACTCCTAAGCTTATGCGTGTCATTCGCACTCTTTTTCATTTTGATTGCGCGGTTATTTTAGGTTATCGAGAAGGTAAACATCCTATTTATCTCTACGACTCGATTGAGAACGAGCGAGAATTACTTTTTCAACGCTACCTTACCGATTCATTTCAAAATGACCCTTTTTTTCTCAAACTAAACGAGACAAAGCAACAAGGCGTATTTACGCTCAAAGACGTAGCACGCAAAGGCGTTGATTTTACTTCCTACTGCGAACAGTTCTACCATCAGACAGGGTGGAAAGACGAACTGAGCATGCTAGTCGAAGTCGAACCTGGCCGTTGGGTCATGTTGTACTTCGGGTATATGAATGATGGAAAATACTTTTCTCAACAGCAAATCAATAAATTAAAGCCCTACTTCCCGATAATTCAATCGCTTTGTCAGCAGCACTGGAAACAAACGGAGTTTACCTTTTCTGAGCCTGTTTTTGCCCAGAGTGCTTATTCTGGCAGTATGCGATTAGCCATTGAGCAAGCTTTAGCAACATTTGGCGTAGAATCACTCACTCGTCGCGAGCAAGAGGTGGCTTCACTTCTCGCTCAAGGGTTTGACACCAAAGAAATTGCCGCGCGGTTACACTTAGTGCAAGGCACAGTCAAAAATCATCGAAAACGCATTTACTCGCAGTTAAATGTGTCTTCATTGAGTGAGTTATTCCAGCTTTTCCTCAATCACCTTATTCTCCATTCAAGATAAAAAACTGTCCCTTAAGGGATATATCGACAAAAGGTGTCGCGTTTTAGTCTGAATACAACAACCACTAAGACAGACAAAAAGAATGACGACACCATTACTGCAAGATTTACAAGATCGTGGCTTGATCGCACAAGCCAGCGATTTGGAAGAAATTCAGACACTTCTCTCACAGCCACAAACCGTTTACTGCGGCTTCGATCCTACAGCAGGCAGCTTGCACATCGGCCACCTCGTGCCTTTGATTATGCTTAAGCGCTTTCAAGATGCCGGACACCAGGCTATAGCCTTGATTGGCGGCGCAACGGGCATGATTGGCGACCCAAGCTTTAAAGCGACCGAGCGCAGTCTGAATTCTTCAGAAATCGTCTCAGGTTGGGTTAACGATCTTTCTAATCAAATTCAGCAGTTGATGAATCACCAACTGACCAAGCCAATGATCATGGTGAACAATGCTGACTGGATGAAAGCGATCAACGTCATCGACTTCTTCCGTGATGTAGGTAAGCACTTCTCGATCAATACCATGATCAACCGGGAGTCGGTAAAACAACGTCTGCAACGCCCTGACCAAGGTATCTCCTTCACCGAATTTAGCTACGCTCTGCTGCAATCGTACGATTTTGCCGAGCTAAACCGTCAATACGGTTGCCGTCTGCAAATCGGTGGCAATGACCAATGGGGAAACATCGTCAGCGGGATCGATTTAACTCGTCGTCAAAATGGTGAGCAAGTATTTGGCTTAACTCTGCCGCTGATCACCAAATCCGATGGCACCAAATTTGGCAAAACCGAAGGCGGCGCAGTATGGCTAGATCCTAGCAAAACCTCACCTTACGCCTTCTACCAGTTCTGGCTTGGCGCAGAAGACGCCGACGTTTACCACTTCTTGCGTTACTACACGTTCTTGAGCTGCGAAGAAATTGCCAGCATTGAAGCGCAAGACCAAGTAAGCCAAGGCAAGCCACAAGCACAACGTATTCTCGCTGAAGAAATGACGCGATTTGTGCATGGCGAAGACGGCCTATCTAGTGCCGAGCGCATCACTCAAGCACTGTTCAGCGGTAATGTACAACAACTGAGTTTAGGTGAATTAAAACAGTTGGAGTTAGATGGTTTACCAAGCATTGAGAGCACACAACAAGATTTGATTGAGCTATTGATTGAGTCGGGCTTAGCAAGCTCGAAACGTGTTGCGCGCGAACACATCAGCAACAACGCCATCAGTGTAAACGGTGAAAAAGTGTCGGCTGATAACCCGAGTTTAAGCTTCCCACTGTTTGACCAATACTGGTTACTACAGCGCGGTAAAAAGCACTTCTGCCTCGTAAAGCGTGCCGCTTAACAAAGCATCGGAGTGACACCTCACAAGGCAAAGTGATATAGCGAGTTAACTGACAAGACTTTATAAGGTTAGCTCGCTCTAGTATCGGCTGTGCATACCAAAATGATGAGACATTCCATCTTCCATTCGGCCGCCTTTCCAGCCACCAGCACCGAATAAATTAAGCACATCTTGAGCGGTATAATCGGCACCAGCAAAGAAGTCATTCGCCACATCAGAGCGGATCGCTTGCAACTCTGGTTGATTTTCCAAATCAAGATCTTGCGGATTCGCGAACAGCGCCAACGCAATTTTTTGTTGGCACGAGCTTAACTCGCTGGTGCTCGTCTTTACCTGACCGACGGAAAAGTACTCACGACTGCCGTATCCCACCACCAATCTGGTACTCATTAGCTTAATCACTTTCTTAATGCGGCGACGTTGTATAAATCTCAACATGTTGAAGCCCTTATTTATATTTCGATAATTAATAATAAGTTTTGTATACCACACATCAATACTCTAGAGTGTCAGGGTTTAGCACGGCGCTCAAAGAGTATGGAGTTCAAGAGTGAAAATTGACGATCTAAAACTGTTCACCAAAGTCGTCCAACTTGGTAGCTTTACAGCGGCAGCCAATGCTTTGGACTTGCCACGAGCAAATGTTAGCCGACGCATTGGAGAACTGGAACGTTACCTCGGAACGCAACTTTTTCACCGCACCACTCGCAGCCTTTCGCTGACAAACAAAGGCGATGCCTACTACCAAGATCTGCAAAAAGTGCTCACCTTACTTGATTCGGCAAACCAGCAAGCCAGTAACGAAAGCATCGAGGTCAGAGGCAAAATCAAACTTGGCCTTCTGCCAGAAACCTATGAACCTCTTCAACCCATTTTGTTTGAATTTCAGGATCAATATCCGCAGGTTGAGCTCGACATTCGCAATATCAACAATGGCTTTATTGATATGTTTCAGCAGGGGTTGGACATCGCGCTGCACGGCGGCATGCTGTTTGATTCAGACATTGTCGCCAGAAAGATCTTAACGCTAGACCGATGTGTCGTTGCCTCACCGAACTATCTTCAAACTCACGGCACGCCCGCTACATTAGAAGAGTTGAGCGATCATCAGTGCATTTGTTTTCGTTGGCCAAATGGCAATGTCGACAACCTTTGGCATTTTCAGGAACAAAACGTAGCGCTCAAACCGAAACTCATTTCCAACAACATCGGCTTTATCAAAAGCTCCACAGTGCTTGACCGCGGCATTAGTTATATCCCAAAACTGTTGGTAAAAAATGAGCTCGAATCCGGTGCATTGGTGCAAGTATTGTCTCAATATGCCGTCACAGAAGAAACGGGGTGGTTGCTCTACCCTAAGCCGAAAACGCTGAACCAAGCTAGTCGATTACTTATTGAACACTTGTGCAATAAAATACCAAAACTTTTGTAGTTTACATTTATTGTCATAAATTTTGTGACATTGAATCATGCGTACGCATGATTATCTGAACATCTGTGAATTATAAGATGGCGCCGAAATTATGGAGCCATCTTATGAATCATCAAATCAAAACCGCTGCGCTGAGCACTATCGCGCTCTCTCTACTCGGCTGTAATCAAGCTCAACCCCAGGTTGAGGAGCCAAGCGCATCCAGACCCGTTCAAGTAATTGAAGTCAACGAAAGGAATGAAGAACTCAACAAATCATTCAGCGGGATCGTAAAAGCAAAAGAAACCGCCTCACTCTCTTTTCGTGTACCTGGCACCGTGGAAAGCGTGTTCGTAAATAAAGGCAGCTTGGTAGAAAAAGGCCAAGTCATTGCCACGCTGGACAAGCACGATTACCAAGTCTCACTAGAAGAATTACAAGCACGTATGTTAGAAGCACAATCAGCACACAAACTCGCGAAAGCCGAGTTAAAGCGCGTAAAACAAGCGACTTCTGATGATGCCATTGCCAGCGTAAACTTAGACCGAGCCATCAGCAGCTACGAGCGTAGCCTCTCTGCTGTCAAAGTGGTTGAGAAAAACATCCAACGTGCAAAAGATGCCCTACGTTACACCACTCTACGTGCGCCATTCACTGGCATTGTTGCCGACGTTTCTGTTGATCCACATGAGCAAACCTTGCCGGGCGGCAGTGTTGTGTCAATTCAGCAAGAAGGCAGCTGGGAAGTCGACATCGACGTGCCGGAAAATATGATTGCGCAATTCGCACTAGGTCAGCCAGCATCGTTGACTTGGTATGATTCGGAGCAATCCTACCGAGCAACCGTGGCAGAAATCGCGCCGAAAAAGCACCTGCTCAAACAAACCTATACCGTCACGCTAGACATCGATTCCATTTCCAGCGCGCTATTCAACGGTAAAGCAGTCACGGTAAATACCGCGCTCAACACCAGCAACTCAAGCCATTGCTTCCCTTATTCTGCAATTTTGGGGGAGAAACAAACTCTGCACGTGAATGTGGTTCGTGATGCGGTTATTCATTCAGAGCCGGTCAATCTTGACTCTATCGACGCATACCAAGCGTGTGTGACCGGAAGTTTTGAGCAAGGCGATTATGTGGTGATCAGCGGTAGCCATTATCTGAGCGAGGGCGATGCCGCCCCAAACCTGACCATCAAGACGTTGTAGGTGCGAATCCATGATCAATTTAGCTGAATTCGCGATTCGCCAACGTAAGTTCGTTCTGTTCTTTATCGTATTGAGCGTGATCGCTGGCATCTATTCTTACTTCGACTTAGGCAAGTTGGAAGACCCGAGCTTTACGGTAAAAACTGCGGTAGTCGTGACCCTTTATCCGGGTGCATCTGCCGAAGAAGTCGAACACCAAGTCACCGATACCGTGGAAACCAAATTGCAGGAAATGGCAGAGTTAGATCGCTTGCGCTCATTGTCTCGCCCCGGTTTATCTATGGTCTTTGTTGACCTCAAAGAGAGCCTTAATTCCAAAGCACTTCCGCAGGAATGGGACTTATTGAGACGCAAAGTAGACGATGTAAAACTGCAGTTGCCTTCCAGCGCGCAGATCAGCGTAGTGCAAGACGAGTTCTCTGAAGTCTACGGCATGCTTTTCTCTATCCACAGCACAGATGCTGCACCAGAAGAGTTGCGTCGCTACGCCGAAGATCTGCAACGCCAAATCAAAGCCGTCGACGGCATCAAAAAGATCGAGCTACACGGCGTTCAACCTCGCGTTGTACACATCGATATGCCAGACGAGCGCTTGGCTCAATATGGTTTATCGATCGCACAAGTTTGGAACCAACTGAGCACACAAAACAGCACGTTCGAAGCGGGAAAATTCGATGCAGGTACAGAGCGTATTCGTATTGCGCAAACCAGTGAGTTTCAGTCTCTAGAAGACATCCGCAATTTAATCATCAATGGTGGCACCGACGAGTTTGGCTCGGGGTTGATTCGTCTTGGTGACATCGCCGACATCACCATGGGTTATCAAACACCAGCATTGGCAGAAAACCGCTACAACGGAGAGCCCGCAGTCACCTTGGCGGTGAGCCCAGTTCAAGGCATTAACGTAGTGTCACTTGGCGATACGATTCAAGACATCATCGCTAACTACCAGGCAACGCTGCCGCTGGGTGTCGACATCTCGACCGTTGCTTATCAACCTGAAGAAGTACAAAAGTCTATCGACGACTTTGTTGGTAACCTGCTTGAAAGTGTCGCGATTGTTTTTGTGGTGTTGTTGGTTTTCATGGGCTTTAAGAGTGCGACCATCGTTGGCGCAAGCTTGCTCCTGACGATTTTGCTCACGCTTGTATACATGAACATCGCCAGCATCGATTTGCACCGTGTCTCGCTAGGTACGTTTATTCTCGCACTGGGCATGTTGGTGGATAACGCCATTGTGATCACCGATATGATGATCGCTAAGCTCAACAAAGGTATCGAGCGAACTCGCGCCGCGATTGATTCCGTCAAAGAAACCGCCGTGCCACTTTTAGGTGCAACTGTCATCGCGATTATGGGCGCAAGCCCAGTGTTGTTCTCCAAAACCGACTCCGCCGAGTTTGCGAGCTCTGTGTTCTACATTGTGGCGTCGTCACTGTTGCTTTCATGGATCGTCGCGATGACGTTTACGGTATTAATGGCGTGGATGTTCATCAAGCCAAAAGCTAACAGCGAAGAGACCAAACCGAGCCGTTATAAACAGTTGGTATTCTGGACGGTGGACAACCCGCGTAAAGCATTAGCCGCTTTGGTTCCGTTGATTTTAGTCACCGCCGTGGCAATCCCGTATGTGGCCGTGAACTTTATTCCTCAGTCGGATCGCTCAATTGTGTTTCTCGATTACTGGCTACCCAATGGTGCCAAGATTGAACAAACCTCGGCAGACATGCGCAAAGTTGAAGAATGGTTGGTCGCACAACCAGAAGTGGAAAGTATCTCTAGCTACGTCGGCACCAGTGCACCTCGCTTCTCGGTAACGGTAGAGCCTGAGCCACTCGACCCTGCCTACGGCCAGATTCTGATCAACACCAAAGACTACGAGAGCATCAGCCACTTGGTGACGCGTGGTGATGATTGGCTGAAAAAGGCGTTTCCGGATGCCGAACCTCGCTTCCGAGCGCTGAAGCTGGCAACCAAAGATAAGTTCGCGGTTGAGGTGCGTTTTTCTGGTCCGGATGAAACCGTATTGCATCAACTAGCGGCGGAAGCGAAAACGATTTTTGCTTCAAACCCTGATGCAAAATACATTCGCGATGATTGGCGCCAAGAAAGCAAAGTGCTCAAGCCGATTCTAAACCAAGACAAAATGCGTCAAGCAGGCATTAACCGCGCCGATGTCGCTTTCGCGCTAAAACGTGCATCAGACGGCATGCCGCTCGGACAAATGAACCTGAATGATGAGCTGATTCCAATTCAGTTACGTGGCACATCGCAAAACATGGCGTCACTAGAAACGCTACCTGTGCGCTCGCTACTTGGCTTTAACAGCGTTCCGCTTGGTCAAGTGGTGGATGGATTCGAACTGGTCACCGAAGAGAGCATGATTTGGCGACGCGACCGCGTGAAAACCATCACGGTTCAAGCGGGTGTGAGCCGAGACTCCACACCAGCGAACGTTAGAAATGCCATTAAAGATCAGGTTGAAGCTATCCAACTTCCGGCGGGTTACAGCATGGAATGGGGCGGCGAATATTACGATGAAGACAAAGCGGTCACCGACATCATGAAGCAGCAACCAAAAGCAATGCTGATCATGGTGATCATCCTAGTCGCGATGTTCAACGGCTTTAAGCAGCCAACCATCATCCTCGCAACGCTACCACTGGCAGCATCAGGGGCTGTGTTTGCTCTGCTTGGATTCGATAAACCATTTGGCTTTATGGCGCTGATCGGAGCCATCACGCTGACCGGGATGATCATCAAAAATGGCATCGTACTAATGGATCACATTGAGCTCGAACGCACAAATGGCAAGAGCTTGTCTGACGCGATCAAAGAAGCCACGGTCAACCGTACTATGGCCATTTCTATGGGTGCGTTAACGACCGCGCTCGGCATGATCCCGCTGCTATCAGATCTGCTGTTTGACCAAATGGCGGCAACCATCATCGGAGGCTTGGCGGCCGCAACCATATTGTCACTGTTTGTCATGCCGGCACTGTATCGCCTTGCTTATAAAGAAAAAACACCATCCACACAAACCAACGCTGAGCTAGAGGAGGCGTCATCGTGAAAAAATTCATTCTAACGCCTGTCGTTCTAGCCCTGAGTTTAGCAGGTTGTGCAGTGGGTCCTGACTATCAAGTACCGACCACCAGTATGGCAGAAACCTACTTGAACGCCGAAAATGCAGGGTTGAGTACCGATTCACAACACGTTGAGTTTTGGTGGACTAAGTTTCACGATCCGGTGTTGAATCAAATGATTCAAGACATGCAGAGCCAAAACATTCCGCTGAAAGTGGCGGCCGAGCGGGTGAAAATGGCCAACAACTATAAAACCATGGTGGAGTCATTCAAGGTACCGACAATTAATCTCGGTGCGGGTTACATGAACTATCAGTTCAGTAAAAATGACTCTTCACTCGGTCCGATATTGAATCCACTCAGTGATTCCGTGTCGGGTCTGCCACCTCAAATTGGTAACGTCACCCTAATGGATAATCAGCACGATGGCGTATTTGCAGGCGCGAGTATCGCTTGGGAGGCTGATCTGTTTGGGCGCATCGACCGCCAAGCGAACGCGGCGCAAATTCGTCTCGAACAAGCTCAGATCTATCAAAGCGGCTTGAACACGGTGATCACAGCGGATTTGATTCACAACTACTTGCAATACCAAGGCGCGAGTGAGCGCCTTGAATTGGCAAAGTCGAACTTAGAAGATCAACGACGCACACTCGACCTCGTCGGAAAAGTCGTGCGCAGCGGCTACGGTTCTGATCTCGATTTAGCCCAAGCGAAGGCCACACTTGCGGCAATGGAATCGCTCGTTCCGCAGTTAGAGATTGCACAACAAGCGCACCAACATCGTTTAGCAGTATTGCTTGGTGAGCCGCTAACGCAAGTCGAAATTCGCCTGTCAAAGCAGCATAGTGTACCTGTCATGCAGGACATGGTGCCGGTCGGTTTACCTTCCGATCTGTTGAAACGTCGTACCGATATTCGCTTAGCCGAGCGCGAAATGGCCGCGCTCAATGAAGAGTTAGCAGCAAGCGTTGCTGATCAATATCCGAAGTTCTTTTTGACGGGCGCTCCGGGGTTGTCGGCGTCAAGCTTTGACGATCTTTTCAGTAGCGATTCTTTCGGTTGGATGGGCGCGGCAGGCGTAAGCTGGAACTTGTTCGATGGGGGGCGTGGCGAGGCAATTGAAGCCATCAACCAAGCGCGTTTTGATTCGGCGACATTGTCTTATCAACATACGGTAGAGGCGGCTTTGGCAGAAACCGAATCCTCGCTGTTTGCTTATGGTCGCAGCCAAGAAAATCAGCGCCGAATCGATGAGGCATTGAAAGCCACCAATAACGCCGTCAACAAAGCCAAGTCACTGTACCGAGCTGGCTTGATTGATCACTTATCAGTTTTAGATGCGCAACGTCAGCAACGCATGATGCAAGATCAGCGAGTCGCAGCAAAGTTACAAACCGCACAAGCTACGATTGCGCTCTACAAATCACTTGGTGGTGATTGGACGCTACAACCAGAAGCACAACCCGAAACGAATGCCAAAGGTTAGGTTTCTTACAAGCCTCACACCTTTGCATCACAACGGATGCCGTTAAATCGGTTAAAAAGAGGCCACTTAGATGGCCTCTTAGTTTGTGAGGCAAATATTTCTACCACCTATACCCTCTCTCGGTTGTATAATACAGACTCTGAAATATTTTGTTACGTTACCTAGGTAACACCTGAGATTACAACATGAACAACAGCAGATGGGTCGGCTTTATAGGCGGCACGATTGTCTTACTTAGTACCTTTATCCTCTTTGGATCTTCCGTCCACGCTGCTTGGTACCGAATCCCTGCGGAAGCCATTCATGGTATCGCCTTCACTCTGGCTTTTGGTTTAGGGTTAAACAGCCTACTGGCGTACGCGACAGCAATGCTTACTCTCGCAGCGCTATTCTACATAGGTTTTGTTGTTGGCTACCGTATTCACCAGAAACTTAAATAAACTTCTGTCTCAACCTGAGCTTAATAACGGATACTTGATAACTAAAAAGGGAGCAAAGGCCCCCTTCTCAGATATCAGCATATAGAGGTTCTATGCCCGTTTTAATCATTAAGGTGGTATACCCTCAACGACTGTTGCATGCCTAAAACATCATCACCTAAATACTCAACCGTCATTGGAACGTTGGTCAGCAGAGTAAAACTGGAGTCACTGAACCTGCCATCAACATCACTTTCCAAATGAACAAAAAACGTAGGCTTGTCAGCAATCAATGTAATTTGGCTTCCTTCAATAGAGACATCAATATTGGCTTTTGCCATAGGCAAGGTTTTTAGCTCGTGAGTACTAAACCATGTGTTGCTTATTCTGTCTTCACCGATTTGCGCTTCAACATAGAAGAAGCCTGACGTAAGTTCATCCTTCTCAACCGATTCATCCAATTGCCACAAAATCGTATTGCTGTCTGCTATGACTGTTTGTTCTAAGCTCCAACATTGCTTTTCTTCCCCTTGCCAATCTACCCACTTGAGCAGTGCGTTGACGCTTGCGGGCTCTTTGGCATCATTGAGCAAATGCAGGCTCAACTTGCCTGTATGCTCGGAAAATACCAAATACTGCGGCGCAAAAAAGCGTTTTGCATGGTAGTGCAACTGCTTCCAACGACCACTGTATTCCAAGCTAGACCAAGAACTGACAGGCCAGTTGTCGTTGAGTTGCCAATACAGCATACCGCGACAAACTGGAGAAATGGCACGCCAATGATCGCACGCAGTTTTGATCGCGATTGCCTGCTGAACTTGGCTTAAATACAGCATGTTCTCGAATCCAGAGGGAAAACGGAAATAACGCGTGAACATCTCTGTGATGATACTGTTACCACGAGGATTCTTCTGATGTTGTTCAAAGGTTAGGGACGTGATATTCCAATCTTGCTCCGGGACAAACTGCTTAACTTCTGCAAAAGACGGCCAAGATTGAAAACCAAACTCAGAGCAAAAACGAGGATTCACGTCAAGGTAGGCATTGAATGATTTTCCTGAGTGCCAAACGTCCCAAAAGTGCATATCGCCTTTACTATCATCATGCCACGCGTCACCGAAATCCAGTTCACCATTACACGGGGAACTTGGCCAGAAACGACGAACGCTATCTTGTTCGGTAATCACCTGCTCAATCATGCGGTTGAGGCGATCGTAGTTAACCGTGTATTTGACTTTATTGTGCTTAGATTCTTCGTACCACCCAATAGCTCCAATCACTTCGTTGTCACCACACCAAAGCGCTATTGATGGGTGCTCTTTAAGCCTAGGAATTTGGTATCGAAGCTCATCTTCGACCTCTTTTAAAAACTCGTCGTTTGATGGGTACAGTGAACATGCGAACATCATGTCTTGCCACACTAACAAGCCGAGCTCATCACACAGATTGTAAAAGATCTCGCTCTCGTACTGACCTCCGCCCCACACACGTATCATATTCATGTTGGCGTCAACCGCACTTTGCAAAAGGTTGCGATAACGTGTTTCGCACTCTCGCCCCGGCATTGCGTCAATAGGGATCCAGTTGGCGCCTTTGGCATTAATTGGTACGCCATTGACGATAAATTCCATCGCAGAGCCATGTTCATCAGCTTGGTTATTTAGGGTTAACTGACGCAAACCAACGTTGCGCGTTAACTTTTGCTCTCTGCAAGAAATGGTAATGGGGTAAAGATAAGCTTCGCCATAACCCGATGGCCACCAGCGTTTAGGCTCCGAAATGTGGAACTGGCAATGATAGTGACCACTTCCTTTTGTTTGAATACATTGACGCTCACCATTAAATTCAACAATCAGTTCATGGCGTTGACTGTCCGTTTCCACTTCAACTACTACATCAAGAAACACACTCTCATCGGCTTGCCATTGCTGCTCTGTCGAGAAGCCTTTGAGCCAAAGCTCATTCACAATGTCGATTTGAATGGGGTCGTAAATACCCGATACCATCAAGCAAATGCCCCAGTCCCATCCGGAATGACATTGCGTTTTTCGGATCAAATTCATGTGCGGAATTTGATTATTTCCCATTGCGGAAGGGATTGGGAAAGGCAATTTTTTAGCACGTTCCACACCTTCTATATCGACTCTTGCGAATTGAACAAGAACAGTATTTATGCCCTGTTTTAAATAAGGTTTGATATCAACTCGTTGTTGAGTAAACATGTTGCTGCAAGTTAGTGCTAACTCACCATTAATATAGAAGGTTGCCAAGGTATCGACACGAGTTAGCGTCATCCAAACTTGCTTGGCAGACAACGTAAACGCGTCGACTTCAAACTCACGCGAGATATGCCACTCACACTCTTCAATCCAACGAACTTTGTTTTCATTATCGGCAAAATAAGGATCCGGAATGCGCTCTGCTTGTAAAAGCGCCGAAAGATTATCGCCCGGAATAGACATTGGAATTTCAATATCGGGACGCTGTGGCGAGGTAAGTAACCACTGTCCATTAAGTTCGAAGTGAGCCATTGAGTAAACCTCAGTTTGGAGAAGAAACATGTTTGCTCAATGTAATCCTGAGTAATCCATGCAAAAACAAGGGAAATGTTATTTACATACGAAATGCGGTGCACTTCACGTAAAAACACTTTCCTTTGATCTCTACCCAAAAATCAGCAACTTGGCTAACCTGTTAAAAATTAATCGAAATCTAAGGTTATATTTGCAACTTCGACATGTTAACATCATCGGCTTTTTGAACATCCTCACACTTTTCGTCGAAACGATGTGAGGGGAAATGCACGGCTTCATAGCCCTAAAAAGCGAAGTAATTATGTCAAATATGACGAATGCCGCCTCCCACACAGCGCCTATTCAGGATGCTGACTATTCTGCTATTCATCCCCCATCTCTGCTCAAGCGCCTCGAACTCACCAATCCTGTCTTTTGGTTAAGTGGTAGCTTCCTCACTCTATTCGTTTTACTTGCCCTAACGAATACCGACTCTCTAACCGCAATGGTTAACACCGGCTTCGGCTTTGCTACTAAATATTTCGGAGCTTACTGGCAAGTACTGCTTCTTCTGAATTTCCTTATTGGTTTGGCTCTCGCGTTTGGTCGCACTGGTTATGTGCGTCTAGGTGGTCTAGCGAAACCTGATATTGATAACTTTAAGTGGTTGTCAATTGTACTCTGTACCCTACTTGCAGGTGGTGGTGTGTTCTGGGCCGCTGCTGAGCCTATCGCGCACTTTGTGACTGCCCCACCTTTATACGGTGAAGCTTCACCGAAAACTGCCGCAATCAATGCTCTATCTCAGTCTTTTATGCACTGGGGCTTCTTAGCTTGGGCGATCCTTGGTGGTCTATCTTCCATTGTCTTAATGCACTTGCATTACGATAAAGGCCTGCCTCTTAAGCCGCGTACTCTGCTTTACCCTGTGTTTGGCGATAAAGCCATTAAAGGCTGGATTGGTGATGTTGCTGACGCATGTAGCATTATTGCCGTAGCAGCAGGAACCATCGGTCCTATCGGCTTCTTAGGTTTACAAATTAGCTACGCGCTAAACTCATTGTTTGGCCTGCCAGATACGTTCGTAACTCAAAGCATGGTTATCATGGCAGCGATCCTGATGTATACCCTTTCCGCACTAAGCGGTTTGAGCAAAGGTATTCAAATCGTCAGTCGTTACAACATTATTTTGTCTGTGCTGTTAATTGGTTACATCCTGTTCTTTGGACCGACAAGCTTTATTGTTGATGGCTATGTACAAGGCGTTGGTCGCATGGTAGATAACTTCTTCCCAATGGCGCTTTACCGTGGTGATACGGGCTGGCTAAGCTGGTGGACAGTATTCTTCTGGGGTTGGTTTATCGGTTATGGCCCAATGATGGCGATCTTTATTGCTCGTATCTCTCGTGGTCGTACAATTCGCCAATTAATCATGTCTATTAGCATCGCGGCACCGCTGATTACTTGCTTCTGGTTTAGTATCGTTGGTGGCAGTGGCCTTGCGTTTGAACTTGATAACCCTGGTTTGATTTCATCTGCGTTTGAAGGCTTTAACTTGCCTGCAGCACTGCTAGCGATTACCGGTGAATTACCTTACCCAATGATCATTTCGGTTCTGTTCCTGATCTTAACGACAACATTTATCGTGACGACGGGTGACTCAATGACTTACACAATCAGTGTAGTAATGACGGGCTCAACAGAACCAAACGCAGTGATTCGCTCATTCTGGGGTTTGATGATGGGTATTGTCGCTATTGCGCTTATCTCAATGGGCTCTGGTGGTATTTCTGCATTGCAGTCTTTCATTGTAATTACCGCCGTGCCTGTGTCTTTCATTTTGCTGCCAAGCATTTGGAAAGCGCCTGGCATCGCAAGTAAAATGGCAAAAGAGCAAGGACTAGTTTAAACCGCCTCTCTAACCAATATGCGAAAAAGAGCCCTTCATTGGGCTCTTTTTAATTCTGCGCTTTATCCTACGCTATCAATGCGAATCATCACTGCATCTGGACGCCAATACTCGAATTCGCAGTCCATTAATTTGCCATCTTGTTTGTAGTTTACTCGACGAATTTTCAGGACGGGTTGTCCTTCAGCTAGGTTCAACGCCTTAGCGACATGAGCAGGCGCTGACGTTGGAATCACATCAAAACGAGAGCGCTTTGTCTCGTAGCCATACTTCTCACGATAAATACCTGTCAGTGACATGGTGAGGTTCTCGGACAATATACCTTCAAACAGTGCTGCTTTGAGTATATTTTCAACAAACAATACCGCTCGCCCATCAATAAAACGTAACCGTTCAATCACATAAATTGGGGTAATTCGCTCAACCTCTAACGATTTTGCATACTCACCTGCGGCCATTTCACTTCGTACGTTGAGTAATTTGGTTTCCGCAATACGATGCTGCTCTCGAATCATTTGATGGAAGTGAGAACGAGACAACGGGTTGTAACAGATACGCTCCGGAGATACGTACCAGCCACGACGCTCTTCTCGGTAAATCAGGCCTTCGGTTTCCAAAGACACCAACGCATCTTTGATAGTGATTCGAGTCGTAGAAAATAGTTCACTGAGCTCTCTTTCTGATGGCAATTTTTGTCCTTCCGACATGATGCCGGAAAGAATCTGCTGCTTTAAGCTGCTTCTAATTTTTCCTAATTGGGTACCAAATTGGCTGGTGCCTGTCGCTCTCATTCTGATCTAGTCCAACGATAATTTGATGAACAACATAAGGCGTGTACGTAACAAAAATATGACATTAATCAACAGAACACATATTGAGCGTATGAAATATAAGTGCCATAGAAATTCACAAAAACTGTCAAATTACTTGCGCTAAATCGTCACATTCCATCCATAGCATACAAAGCGAACTTACTGACCTAGTCCAGAAGGATGGAGACAATGAAAACTTTGCTAAGTCGTTCAATTACCGCACCAGCGGCAATCATCGCGGTAACGCTTGCAGCACCAACAGTAGCGAAAGAAGCCGATATTGAGTCATTGGTTACCGCAGCACAAAAAGAAGGGGCGGTTTACAGTGTAGGTATGCCTGACAGTTGGGCGAACTGGAAAGACACTTGGGCTGATTTAAAGTCAAACTACAACCTTAAGCACCAAGACACGGATATGAGCTCGGCTCAAGAAATCGCAAAATTCGAAGCTGAGAAGAAAAACGCGACCGCAGACATTGGTGACGTAGGCTTTGCCTTCGCACGTGTAGCGGTTAAAAAAGGCGTCACTCAGCCATACAAACCAACAACTTGGAATGACATTCCAGATTGGGCAAAAGACGAAGATGGTCATTGGGCACTTGCTTACACTGGCACTATTTCTTTTATCTCCAACAATAACCTCGTAAAAGACGCGCCAAAAACGTGGGATGACCTATTAAAAGGCGACTACAAAGTGACCGTAGGTGACGTCGGCGTAGCAGCACAGGCAAACAACGCAGTTCTCGCCGCAGCGTTCGCCAACGGTGGGGACGAATCCAACCTCAAGCCTGCGCTCAAGTTCTTTTCTGAACTCGCGAAGCAAGGTCGTCTTTCATTTACCGATCCGAACATCGCCAACCTAGAAAAAGGCGAAGTGGAAGTGGCGATCATGTGGGACTTCAATGCGTTGAACTACCGCGACAAAATTGACCGCGACCGCTTTACAGTGAGCATTCCTCAAGATGGCTCTGTGATTTCTGGTTATACAACCATAATCAATAAATACGCGAAGAACCCTAATGCAGCAAAGCTTGCTCGTGAGTACATCTTCAGCGATCAAGGGCAAATCAACTTAGCAGAAGGTTATGCGCGTCCAATCCGCACCAACATCACACTGCCTCAAGCAGTGCAAGACAAGCTAATTGCTAACGACCAATACAGCAATGTTCACCCAGTGACTGACTTCTCAGCTTGGGAAAAGTCCGCACGTAAGCTGCCACGTCAATGGCAAGAAAGTGTCTTAATCCACCAGCAATAAGAGTAAGTCGTTATGAGCAATAAGGTCATCCTTGTTGTTCTAGATGGACTGAACTATCAGGTAGCCCGTGATTGCATGGGCTACCTCAATGGTCTTCTAGAACAAAGTCGTTCCCAACAAGAAACTCGCGCAACGCTTTATCCTGTGCAGTGTGAGTTGCCCTCAATGTCTCGCCCACTTTATGAGTGCATTTTAACGGGCGTTCGCCCTGTAGAAAGCGGCATCGTAAACAACAATATCGTTCGTCTATCCAAACACGATTCCATTTTCAGTTTGGCAAAAGCCCAAGGCAAAGTGACCGCTGCGGCTGCCTACCACTGGGTCAGTGAGCTTTATAATCGCGCGCCATTTGAACCTGTTCGCGATCGTTTCACGCATGATGAAACTCTGAATATCCAGCACGGCTGCTTTTACCATTGGGATCATTATCCTGATGAAGCCTTGTTCCTGGACGCAGAGTATTTACGTCGAAACTATCAACCTGATTTCTTACTGATCCACCCGATGAATATCGACGATACAGGACATAAGTTTGGCCTAGACTCTCGCCAATACCGCAATTGTGCGCGAGGTGCAGACATTATTCTTTCCAACTACATCGAACAATGGCTTGCTGATGGGTATCAAATCATTGTGACCAGCGATCATGGCATGAACAACGATCTTTCTCACGGTGGGATTTTACCTGAAGAGCGAGAAGTTCCTCTGTTTGTCATTGGCGATAAGTTTACCCATCAGGATTGTCATATTAAGCAAACTGATATTTGTGGCACCGTTTGTCAATTGCTAAACCTTGACCACACGAAGCCATACACTCAGGAATTGTTAGCACTATGAGCAGTTCTGTCCTCTCCCCAAGCTCTAGCGAATCACGCTCAAATTTGGCAAGTACTTGGTTAAAGCGCTTTAAGCCAGCCATTTGGTTGGTGCCTTTCGCACTGTTTTTCTACCTATTTCAACTCGCACCGATGATTTGGGTACTGTTAAACAGCTTTATCTACGATGGCGAGTTTGCCTTCGATAACTACATTGAAGTGCTCGACTCCGCCTTTATGATGCAGGCGTTTGGCAACAGTTTGTGGTTAGCTGTATGGTCGAGCATTTTTGGCTTAGCCATTGCGACTTTGTTGGTCTCTTCTCTACGCAGAGTCGATTCTAAAGTCCGCGACGGTGTGATTGCGTTTACGAACATGAGCAGCAACTTTGCAGGCGTACCTCTGTCATTCGCTTTTATTATTATTTTGGGCACCAATGGGGCGATTACCCTTTTGCTCAAGCAGTATGGCTTACTCGGTGATTTCGACCTTTATGGTAAATGGGGCCTACTGGCCATTTATATCTACTTCCAAATCCCGCTGGCGGTGTTGTTGCTCTACCCTGCGTTCGACGCGTTGAGTGATGATTGGCAAGCAGCCGCTGCGCTACTAGGTGCCAAAACATCGCAATATTGGGCAAAAATCGCTCTGCCAGTGCTCTCACCAGCCTTGTTCGGTACCTTTATTATCTTAATAGCCAACGCGATTGGCGCATATGCGAGTGTCTATGCGTTGACCTCCGGTAACTATAACGTCATCACAATTCGAATCGCGAGTCTGGTATCAGGAGATCTGTTCCTTGAACCTAATCTTGCCGCTGCGATTTCAGTGATTCTAATGGCCTTACTTGCCTTTATCACAGTGATTAACCAATGGCTCATTTCGAAAAGCTATGCAGGTAGGAAGTAGTCATGCACAACGTTAATACTCGATTCCATAAAACGGTGGTTTATTCCATTGTTGGGATCATGCTCATCCCGATTTTAGCGACCTTTGTCTATTCGCTTTCATCACGCTGGGGCGCCACGGTGCTTCCGGATGGTTTCACTTTTGATTGGTACGTTAAATTGCTGACCGACCCACGTTTTTTGCAAGCGTTTGGGCGTTCGTTGTTTATTTGTATTGCTTCGCTAACCCTCAGTGTGCTTCTGGTTCTGCCAGCGATATTCGTGGTGTTTTACTACTTCCCGAAGCTCGATAAGCTCATGAACGTACTAATTTTGCTACCATTCGCTGTACCACCAGTGGTGTCATCCGTCGGCTTGCTTCAACTTTATGCTGACAGTGAAATATCTCTTATCGGTACCCCTTGGATTTTAATAGGCACTTATTTCACCATCGCGTTACCGTTCATGTATCGTGCGATTTCCAATAGCTTCGAAGCAATTAACCTTAATGATTTAATGGACGCGGCACACTTGCTAGGGGCAAGCACAACCAAAGCGTTTTTGATGGTCATTTTACCTAACCTCAAAAAAGGGCTGATGGCATCGCTTTTCCTTTCATTTTCATTTCTATTGGGAGAGTTTGTGTTCGCCAATATTTTAGTCGGCACACGTTATGAAACCCTGCAAATCTACTTGTATAACATGCGTCAGACGAGCGGCCACTTTACGTCTGCCTTAGTGATGACCTACTTCCTATTTATTTTTTTACTGACTTGGTTGGCAAGTCGTTTCAGCCGAGGAGTCAAACAATGAGCTACGTAGCAGCGAAAAATCTGACTAAACGTTTTGGTGATAACACTGTATTTGAGGACATTCACTTTAACATCGAGCAAGGTGAATTCATTACGCTTTTGGGCCCTAGCGGTTGTGGTAAATCGACGCTACTTCGCAGCCTTGCTGGGCTTAACCCTGTCGATGGAGGCGAGATTTGGGTAAACGGAGAAGATATCACGCATCAAGCCCCGCAAGAGCGTGGTATTGGGATGGTCTTTCAATCGTATGCGCTGTTTCCCAATATGACCGTTGAAGGCAACATTGCATTTGGCTTAAAAATGAAAAAGCTTTCGAATGATGATATTCGACGTGAAGTGGCTAAAGTCATTAAACTGGTGGATCTGGCAGGTAAAGAAAGACACTATCCGCATCAACTTTCTGGCGGTCAGCGCCAGCGTGTCGCACTCGCCCGAGCGTTGGTGGTGAAACCTCGCATATTATTGCTTGATGAGCCACTTTCTGCGCTTGATGCCAAAATCCGCAAACATCTTCGTCAGCAAATCCGAGATATTCAGAAAGAGATGAATCTCACCACTATCTTCGTAACTCATGACCAAGAAGAGGCGATGATTATGTCTGATCGTATCTTCCTAATGAGTAAAGGGGAAATTGTTCAAGCAGGAACACCTGAAGAAATTTATACTCATCCTGCTAACGAGTTTGTGGCCGGTTTCATGGGACACTACAACCTTGTAGAGGCCAATAAAGCCAAGCAACTCTTCAACATTGATACCGAATGGAAAGTAGCGATTCGCCCAGAGTCTATATATGTAAAAGAGCAAGGTCGTCAATATGATAGCCACATCTCAGCGCCACAAGTAGGTACGATCACCAACCACCAGCTTCTAGGTAATGTTATTCGCTACCAAGTGAACGTTGAAGAGTGTGAGCTCACTGTTGACTTACTTAACCGCTCTTCAGAACGCTTACTAGCGAATGGCAGCCAACTAGAGCTACTCTTTAACCTAAACGAAATACAACCAGTGAGAGCCTAAACATGTCCAAACCTTTGTATGTTTTTGATATGGATGAAACCCTAATAAACGCTGACTGCGCAATGATTTGGAACGAGTTTATGGTTGAGAGAGGCATCGCGACTGATCCTTTATTTATTAAGGAAGATCAGCGTCTAATGGCCTTGTACTCTGAAGGCAAAATGGACATGGAAGATTACCTAGCGTTCTCCATGAAGCCACTAGAAAACATGCCGATTGAAGAAGTAAACGCCTTGGTTGAAGAATGTGTTGAAAGCCATATTCTGGCTAAACAGTTTCCTCAAGCCAAAACTCTGATTGAGCAACTGTCTCGTGATGGTATAGATATGGTTATCATCTCTGCCAGCGTCACTTTTTTGGTGGAAGCCGTTGGTCGCCGTCTTAATATTCCAACCGCACTTGGCATTGATTTAATCGAGAAAAACAACAGTTATACTGCTGAAATCGACGGTGTCCCTAGTTATCGTGAAGGTAAAGTCACACGCTTAAAACAGTGGCTAGAAAATCAGGCTGAGCCTTATTCAGAAATCCACTTCTATACCGATTCAATCAACGATTTGCCGCTCTGTGAGTACGCGGACTACGCTTACCTGGTAAATCCATGCCCACGCCTAAAAGAACACGCGAATCGATCACATTGGACGCTATTACGTTGGAATTAGCCTTCGGTCTTTATAGCAATAAAGGGCAGCGAACTGCTGCTCTTTTCCTTTAATTGCCTGGTTATACGTGAACTCAAATTTGAGACCATCGAAAAACAAACACACCAGTAACAAAATGGCGTAAGCCATGTCGAATTATTAAAAATAATGAAGATTTAGCAGTGTGATATGACAAGATTTATATAACCAAAACGGATAAAGAAAGGGTCATCTATATCTCATGATGTATTCAAATTCGACAGTCAAGCATTCCAGGAACAATAGAACAACATATTCACAATCCAGACTAACGATAATGAAAACATTGATTGAAGAATTAACATTTTAACAATCATTGCAACAATGTTAACTTTAGCTCCGTTGGTCGCGCTGGTGGTAAGCCTCTCACCAAGCCTATTGTCAGTTTTATATGGACGTTCGACCACCTCCAAAATGAATAGACACCCAATTTGGTGCCCTTTATTACGCCCGCAGAGGAAATTCTTTGCGGGCTTTTTTCTTCCAGCTTTATTGGTCTGGTAGTAAAAACAAAAAAGCCAGCCTTAAAAGGCTGGCAAGTAGAGCAACAAGGTCAGTGCTTACTGCTAACTAGCACTGAACTCGTATTGGATTCATTTTCGTCTGTTAGTCTCTTTATCGGCGGTTATGACTTGCTTGCTTTCTCTTTGTGGCACGTTACCTTTACTAACTGTTCTTGCTCATCTTTAATGTTTTTCACGATACGCTCATCGCGTGCGTGGATGGCATCCATATTCATTTGCTGAATATCTGCTACAGCTTCATGCTTCATTTCAGAAAAGTCCTGACGTAAATCTGAGCTCCACTCCTCTTTGTCTAAAGTGTTAGCAGCAGCGATTGGTGATGACATTACAACAATAAGACTTAGAGTAGATAGAAATACGCTTTTCATAATAAGCTCCTTGAGGATTAGCAGTTCGTTTTAGTTACAATTTATATATTGCACATACGGTGCCAACTTTTATTTTGTTATTTTTCAATAACTTAATCAGAATCATGTATTCATCATTATCTCCATCTGGTAAATTTCGCTAACCAAGTGTTAAATTAACCAAGAAAATCAAACACGCAAAAGGTATTCATATAAAGAATGATATATCAGGAGATTTTCTCGCTGTTCTTTCATCGAATAAATTACGTAACAACCCACTCTAGAACTGCTTTGAATCAAAATACAGAAATAAAAAAGCAGCCCGAAGGCTGCTCCTAATCGTTAACATCAAGCTTGTTAACTCTATATATTTACTTCAACGCTCGACGTCACTGGCGACTTTCTGAAACGATTGATAAAGCGATGAATAAACCTCTTAATCGATCTGAAAATATTTTTAATATCTTCAAGCATTAAATACAAACAAGGCACCAGCACTAAAGTCAGAACCGTTGCGTACAACACCGCAAAGCCCAAAGCGACAGCCATTGGTATGACAAAACGCGCCTGCAAGCTCGTTTCAAACATAATCGGCAATACACCCGCAAACGTCGTTATTGAGGTGAGCGTGATCGCTCGAAAGCGTGCACAGCCCGCTTCAACCACCGCTTGTTTGATGTTCATACCCTTTTCTCTCACTTGGTTTACGTAATCTGTCATAACTAGAGAGTCGTTGATAACCACGCCCGCAGCGGCGATCAAACCAAATGTCGACATCATACTGATATCCAAACCTAGCCAGAAGTGGCCCCAAATCGCCCCCGTCAGACTAAATGGAATGACTGACATTACAATCAAAGGTTGGGTATAACTTTTTAACGGTACGGCTAACAAGATGTAGACGATGATCATGCCTGCAATAAAGAACAGAATCTGTTCATTACGCTGTGCTGCCTGCTCTTCAATATCACCACCCAATTCCGTTTTCACACTCGGGAAGACTTGCTTCATGTCCGGTAAGATATTGTCGTCGATGACCTTCACGATTTCTTGAGGTTCAACCAATTCTTCGTCTATCGAACCATAGACATAAACGGTTTGATACCCGCCTTCACGCCGAATGCTACTCACGCCCGGCTGCTCGTTGATCTTAACCACATCACCCAGCATGACCTTCTTACCTGCTGGCGTGGTAATCACAGCGTAACGTAATGATGAAAATGCTTCACGTGTCAGTTGCGGGTAACGCACCATAACTTTGATTTCTTCACCATCACGAATAAGACGCTGTGCTTCACCACCGTAGAAGCTGCCACCCACTTGCTCTGCGATCATGGTGAGATCCAGTCCGAGATCGTACGCTACAGGCGCAAGAGAAAGGAGCACTTCTTTGCTTCCTGAATCAATAGAAGATGAAATATCGTATAGCCCTTCTTCCTGCTGTAAACGCTCTATCAAGTAACGCCCAGCCTCGTTCAATTCATTAATATTAGAACCAAACAGCAAGTAACCAAACTCATCTCTGTCACCGCCACCCGCGCTCTGCTCGCGGATTTTGATGCTCTTCATTCCAGGAATAACTGGCATAGCTTCACGCCAACGTCGAGCAAGTTCAAATGTATTGAACGGGCGTAATTCCTCATCAACCAATGGCACCAAAACACGGCCTTCGGTGCGGCTTCGGTTGTACGAAAGCACATCACGAATCATGCCTTGACCATGTTCTGCGATGGTCTCAGATTCAATTTTTTGCATCACACGTTCGATGGTCTTAAGAGCACTGATTGTTTGCTCGCTTGAAACGGTATCGTTCATTTCAATAGTGATCGCAGGATAGTCAGTAGGCACTTTAGGGTTAGGGATCACCCGAACATAGTTCGCGTTGATCAAAGCCGCGCTGATCAGCAGTAAACCGCAAAACACAGCAAACACGGTCCAGCGCCAATGCGTACATGTCGTGACAAAGTTACGATAAGTGCCGTTTACAAAGCCAAAAAAGCGTTGGTTAAATCGGTCACGCCAGCCACCAGGTTTAACTGGCTTAAAGTGAGTATGTGCGAGGTGAGCAGGAAGGATTAACTTCGATTCAATCAAACTGAAGATCAAACAAAGAATCACAACGCCCGCAATACCATAGAAGAAAGCACTATCAATACCGCTAGACAACAAGAAAGGGGCAAACACGGCAATTGTGGTTAAAACGCCAAAAGTAGCTGGCGTGGCAACACGTTTGACACCGCGAACCACATTTTCGACGCCACCGCCTTTTTCTTCAATTTCGCTGTAGGCGCTCTCTCCCATCACGATGGCGTCATCGACCACAATACCGAGCACCATAATGAAGGCAAAAAGAGATACGATGTTTACCGTGATCCCTAATGCAGGCATCATCATCACCGCGCCAAGAAAACACACTGGCAGCCCAATCATTACCCACATTGCCAAGCGAAAGCGCAAGAAAATTGTCAGCATAATCGCCACTAGAGCAGCGCCTTGCAGCAAATTTTTCAACATCATGTCGAGACGACCGTTTAAATAATAGGTCGTATCCACTAAGACTTTGAGCTTAACGTCCTGCGGCAATGTCTTGTTTTTTGCTTCGATATAATTACGAACAGACTCGGCAACAGGGATAATGTTCTGATCACGAGTCGCTTCAACAGACATGTAGATCGCATTTTGCCCTGAGTATTCAAAGTAGCGCTCTTCTTCCGTAAAGCCATCTTTGATCGTGGCAATATCTTGCAGTAAAACCTTCGCACCATTTGCGCCAAGCTTTACTGGAATATTCCTAAACTCATCACCACGGTAGTACTGATTTTCAATCCTTACTGCGATCATCCCTGAGTTTGTTTTGACTTCGCCCGCAGAAAAGTTGGCAGAATAACGACTGATCGCGCTGCTGATATCGCTCAACGTCAAGTCGTATTTACGAAGAACGAGTGGATCAACTTCAATCGCTATCTCTTCCTCTGGTGCACTCAAATACACCAACATGACATTTTTGAGTTGAAGTAATTCATCCTCGACTTGCTTAGCAATGGGTTTGAGCTCTTCAAGCGGTCGGTCCCCAACTAACCCCATTTCGATTACATCTTGGCGCCACTCAACTTGGTAGACATTGATCGGTTCCATACCGGCAGGTAAGTTGGATAAAGTATCAATGCGTTGATTTACATCATCCAAGACACGCTTGATATCAGCATTAACGTCTACCTCGATAGAGACATACGCGCTACCTCTAGAGGCCGTTGAGACCGTTTTTTTAATCCCGGTGACATCTTTAATCGATTCCTCAACCTTAACGAGAATGCTTTCTTCAATTTCTTGAGGAGAAGCGCCAGGATAAGTCGCACGAACATCAATGTAGTTCACCTCAATGTTCGGAAACATCTGCCTTTGAATAAAGAGAAAACTCACCACACCCATGATGATGATGAACACCATCAAAAGGTTGGCAGCGACGGGGTTATTCGCAAAATAGGCAATTAAGCCCTTTTGTTTATTATCTTCCATGACAAACTCCTACTTACTGTACGACGGTTTCGGAGTCGTCACTCTTTTTTGCGATTTGTACCGCCATGCCTTTTTGAGGGTACTCCGGCAAGGTAAGTACCAACTTATCACTTTGCTCTAAGCCTTCCCCCACGAGTAAAAACTCACCTTCTGCTCTCAAGACCGTTACCGTCCGAGGTTGAAGTTGATTCTCACCATTCACTACCCATACCGTGCGATTTTTGACTAATTCCTGTGGCAGGCGATAGATATGCTTTAGCTCCTTACCTGTGAAGCTCACTTCAACGTAGGAGCCAAATTTAATTGGAGGCTGCTGATTATCAATACCATATGGGTCAGCGATTTGAATGACCATGTTAATCATTCGGGTAGCGCTATCAATCATGCCTAAATCACGAACAACTCGACCTTCTCTAGTGGTAGAAAATACACCTTGCTGCGTCACTTTCGCAGTGAGCTCATCAATGGATTCGGGTAAAAATGCACTATCAAAACCGGCGATTGGTACGTGCACCTCCGCCACTTCAATGTTGTTTAGCGTGGCAACTCGAGAGCCAGATGTGACAAATTGACCAACACCAATATCACGCTCAACAACCAGCGCATCGTAAGGTGCAACGACTTTGCAATTTTCTAAATCTCTTTTTGCTCGTTTGAGTGCCGCTTGAGCCGACTTCACTTGCGCTTGCGCGCTCAAAACGTGAGGCTTACGTAAATACAGGTCTGTCACTTGCTTATCGCTCAGTCTCTTAGCCTGGCGTTTTGCTACTTCCGCTTTGGCTTGCTCCTCAATCAAGCTCGCACGTGCGCTAGCTAAATTGGCTTCGGCTTGCAAAACCGACGCTTCGTAGTTGTCACTTTCAATCGTGAACAGCACTTCTCCCCGTTTCACGATCCCACCCGTTACAAAATTAGGGTGCCAACTTATCACTTCACCACTGACTTGCGCGGAAAGGTGTGTTTTTTCAAAAGGGACTAACTCACCATGGCTGGTTATCACCACTTTATGATCGGTAGGAAAAAGAGAAGAAGCCTGAACGGTAGGCTCTGTAATGGCATCTTTAGTTGACTCTTTTTCCGGAGCTGTCGCGGCGATTGCGGCATATCCTGCATAAGAGCCACCAACGACAACGAAAGGTAAAAGCCAACGTAATACGGGTTTTGCTAACATCGAAAATCCTTTTTTATTGTTGTTTTCATCACCATGCTTTTATTAAATCTTTGACTCCCTGTAAGCATGATGGTGAGGGAATTACATTTGAATAGACGTCAAAGCAGCGCGTACCTTGCTTTCTCGGTTGCTAACTACAGAGTTATTGCCAATTCAAAGTTAATAAAATTAACAAAAAATTAACCAACTTCGCAAGTTGCCCTGACTTAACTCTTCTTTTAAATAGCAAGGGACGTGCCAGGCATTTATTTATTAAAATTCAAATAGTTATTATTACTCAACTATTTTAACCAGTGTGCTATTGGTCATAATCACCAGATATTAGTGATTATGACCAATTCAGACACAATCATAATTAAAATAAATGATTATCTGCGTTCAAAAAGGTGAACTTAATCCCGAGAACATGACAATTCATTGATTAATAGCCCGTTATCCAACCTTGTTGGATGCACGCTGCGGCAACTTAGGTCTATAATTTCTGATAAGTAACACTCTGTAAGACAAGGAAATGTACTTTGTTACATACACTCGCTAAGCTGCTCTTCCCTTCTTTATTCACAATTTTATCGGCATGTTCATCCGTGTCATTGAACGATCCCAGTGAAAAATCCACTAGCTTCCAACTTGGGTATCAAGGTGACTCTGTGCTTGCACAGTACTTTGAAGCTTACGGGAAAGACCCAAAGTCAATCACTGGCTTTTCTCCTTTAAATCAAGGACACGATGCCCTTCTTGCTCGCACCTCTCTAATCGAGTCCGCACAAAAAAGCCTTGATCTTCAATACTATATTTACCGTGGTGACGAAACGAGTCAGCTAATAACGTGGCGCTTGTATGAAGCTGCAAAGCGTGGAGTCCGAGTAAGGCTGTTGCTTGACGATATGCAAAAGCGAAACGATGACGTGATGGCTGCCCTCAATGCACATCCTAATATCGAAATCCGCTTATTCAATCCGCATCAGTATCGCGACTCCCGCTGGTTCGCACTTGCCAGTGACTTTGAACGTCTTAATCGCCGTATGCACAATAAATCTCTGATTGCAGACAGTGTTTCTGCCATTGTCGGGGGTAGGAATATCGGCAATGAGTACTTTTCTTTTGAATCACAAGTCGAATTTGGTGATTTTGATCTACTGCTCTATGGTGAGGCGGTACAACAAACTGCAGATCAGTTCGACCTCTATTGGAATAGCGCCTATGCGATACCAATGGAATGGATAACACCGGACTCACAGCAAATTACCGACCTGGCGATTCAAAAGCAGGTCGACAAACTCCAGCTAGAGGAAAAGTTCTCAACCGGCCGTTATGACTTCACTAAACTGGATATGTACCAAGCTCTCAAACAAGGCAATCTCAAGCTCTACTGGGGAGAAGCAAAAGTATGGTTTGACTTACCCGATAAAGTTGCGACCCGAGAGAGCCAACTTATTGATAATTTAACGGAGCTGGTTAAAAGTGTTGAACATTCATTTGTTCTTATCTCCCCCTATTTCGTCCCAACCGAAGTCGGCACACAAGCATTGAGTAACGCGGCCAAGCGAGGCGTTGATATCACGATTGTGACCAATAGTCTCGCCTCTAACGACGTGTTTGCCGTGCATGGTTGGTACGCAAAATATCGAACAGACCTACTCGAAGCTGGGGTCAAGCTATGGGAAGTAAAAGCGAGCGCGAAACTCAAAAGCAAGTGGAGCTTAACGGGGAGCAGCAGAGCAAGTTTACACGCAAAAGCAATGACGATTGATGACAAGACGCTGTTTGTTGGCTCGATGAACTGGGATCCACGTTCAGCCGCTTTGAATACCGAAATGGCCGTTGTTATCGAACAGCCAGAATATGTGCAAATGTTTCTAGAACAACTGCCGAATCAATTGTCGAATAACGCCTATGCCTTAACTCTACGCGACGGAGACATTGTCTGGACTGACATAAAAACAGGCAAAGAATATGATTCTGAACCAGAGGCCGGAGTATGGCGAAAAATGGGCGCTTGGTTCTCCGGCATATTGCCAATTGAAGATCAGCTATAACAATTGCCAATGTTTCAAAACCTCCCCGATAAAGCAATACAAGAATGGACACTAGATTTGGGGAAACACAATAATACAAGGAAGTTCAATGTCAGCACAGTGGAACGAGTACTATCAGAAAATTTTAAACCAACCTCACCGCCCAAACGTAGAAAATGCCGTAAACCTACTGAAACTCGAGAGCAAAGTCGCTCTTGATGTTGGCTGCGGAATAGGTCGAGACAGTCATTTCCTCCTCGAACAGGGGTTTAACGTTCACGCATTTGATAGCCATGAAGATGCAGTAAAAACTTGTTTAACACGCTTTGAAGGCCAGAAGCGTTTCTCAATTTCACAGTGCTGTTTTACTGAGTTTGACTACCCTCAATGCAGCCTGGTTATCGCGAATGCCAGTTTGTTCTTTTGCCCGGACGAAAGCTTTGAGCAAGTTTGGACCAAAATAAGCAGTGCCTTACAACCTGGCGGTATCTTTTGCGGTGATTTCTTAGGAGTAAAAGACTCCTGGGTTGCATCAGAAATGCATCCGAACATTACCGCATTAACGAAAAAGGAAGTGGAAAGTTTATTCGAGGATTACGAACTCATTTCATTGAATGAAAGAGATGAAGACGGAACCACGGTAGTCGGAAGCCCAAAACACTGGCACATGTTTAGTGTAACCGCTCGCAAGCGCTAAAAGCGGTCTCTCAAGAAAGCAGCACTTCAAATCAGTGCTGCTATCAGCGATTAATTGACTGGATAAACCACTTCAAAACGCTCCAAAACTAGCATACGTTTCTCATGCCAATCTATGTTCAACTCATCGCATTCAGCTTTAAAAAATGCAGTATGCGCGTCACGCCACCAGTTTAAGGTTCTATCACCTTCGCCTTCTGCATAGGCAAACTCTGCGGTTACATCCTCATATTTGCATGTGCTGACATCAGTAATTCGTATCACACAAACGGGGTCCCCGTTCCAATTCGTGACGACTTGTAAATGGCCCACTTGTGGCATGCTTTCGCCATGCTCTCGATACCAAAGCTCCATACTGCAAGAGGCGGTTTTCTGTCCAATTCGAACCAAATCGGCGCATACGTTGGCGTTGTATTCATCGGCACAATAATAGTCAGCACTAACCGATGGTACGGCTGCTCTTTGTTCTGGTGATAATAATTTTAGATACTGCTCTAAGTAATCCTTAGCTCGCGCGTCCATGCTCACTCCATTAATCATAAATTCGCAAGGAGGATAAAAGATATCACGGCAAATAACCACAAGGAACAAACTGAAAAACAACAAGAATATGACTTTTACGTAGACGACAATTATTTCTTTTGTAATAACTTTGCTAAACGTTTGTGCTATTTGCTATTGTTGCATGGTCTATCTGTACTCTTCTCGTGAAAGGACGTTATATGCGCTTATTTATTGGTATTTTTTTCTCGCTGATACTTGCCTTGCCGACGATGGCATCGGACGAAAAGTATTCAGAATCGGATCTGTTAGATAGACCATTAATGGAACGCTATATTTTAGATGAGCTAAAAGCACTGCGTCAGGACTATCAGAGCCTGGAAAAACGAATGATCACAGAGATCACCGACCGCGAGCTGACGGTTGCGGATAAATCGTTGAACTATGCCAACGTGACCGTAACCTACTTCTTCTACATCATCGCAGGTGTCGCATCGCTGATCGCCTTTGTAGGCTGGCAATCTCTGCGTGAGTTTAAACACAACACCAAAGAGATGGCGGATAAACGATTAGAAAAGATCGCCCAAGAATACGAGAAGAAATTTGTAGCACTGGAGCGAGATTTAAAACGCAAAACTCGCATTATCAGTGAAAACAATAAAGAAATTGAGAAAATCAACGAGATCCATAACTTATGGTTGCGTGCGCAAAGCTCACAAACACCAGAGCAACGTATTGAAATCTATGATGAGATCTTGCTGATTCGCCCAGGTGATTTAGAAGCGTTAACTTACAAAGCAGACGCCGCGATGGAAATCAACGAATACCACTGGGCACTGAGCATCTGTAACCGCGTACTTGAAGTCGATTACACCAATGGTCCGGCACTGTATCAACGTGCTTGTGCATACTCTCGTCTTGGCATTGAAGAGCAAGCCATTGAAGACTTGGAACGCGCTATTGAATACAGTCCATCTATTCGTGACTTGCTTGCCGAAGAGCGAGACCTCGAATTGCTGCATGGTAACGAGCGCTTTGAAAAGCTCTTACACCTAGCAAACGAATAATGGAATGAGCAGCATGAGTAGCCACTTTAATTTAGAAGACGCCAGCCAAGTGTTGGTTGGCGCTTTTGCCCTAGCCGTCCCCATCTCTTTTTCTGAAGAGGCGTGGCGACTAGGTGAAAGCTTGCCAATGGCAAACCTGCTCATGCTGTTAAGCCTTTCTGTCATTTTCCTCAGTTTTTTCGCCTATCAAAGCGTGTTCCAAAGCCACATAAAAAATCGCGTATCCATTTTTATTTTTCGTGTGGTTATCGCCTATTCTATCGCCGCTATCGTAGTAGCGCTGGTGCTATTCTGCCTCGATAAATTACCGCTACTGTCTGACCCTCTGGTTGCGATAAAACGCGTTATCGTCATCACAATGCCGGCGTCAATGGGTGCAATTGTGGTGGACAGTTTCGACAAAGAATAGGAATAACACCTACTCTTCTAACGTTAAGTTAGAACCCGAGTGGTCTTTGCCTAACACATCTTCTGGGTTTCGCAGTGCGCAGGTTTCTAACGACAAACACCCGCAGCCAATGCATCCGCCCAAATCGTTTTGCAGGGCTTTGAGCTTTTGAATTTTTTGCTCCAACTGTTCATGCCAATGGCTCGCCATGACTTCCCATTGCTGTTTGTTTGGCGCTTGATGTTTCGGCAGCTCATCTAGCGCATGTTTGATCTCTTCTAACGACAACCCCACTTGCTGCGCCGCTTTAATCACCGCAACACGGCGCAAAACGCTGCGGTGGTAGCGGCGCTGATTACCTTGATTTCTCCAGCTCGAAATCAGTCCTTTTTGCTCGTAAAAATGTAGGGCAGATACTTTCACTCCAGAACGTTTTGCCACTTCTCCTACGCTGATTTCCATCCTTGACTCCCTGTGTATCAATTTTGTTAAAAAAATGCTTTACCTCAAGTTTACTTGAGGTTTTAAAGTTGCACCATCTTAATTAACGCTAAACCCAGATGGTCTCGAAATAATGCGTTCGAAATGAACAAGTTGGTCGACAAACACAGCACCGTTATAAGTCAACGTTTTGAAATCCAAAGGGAACTTGAGGCAAACATAATGAAAAATAAAACTCAGCCGTACTTAGCTGGCCGCTTCTTTGACAGTATCTCATCTGGCTTGTTCATGATGGCACTGCCATGGGTCATGCTTTCCGAGCCCAAAATGGGCACATTCGTCGCTTTAGTTTCTCTGAGCTGCACCGCGATTTCTTTTCTGGCAACGCCTTTCTTTTCCACTTTAGTTGACCGACACTCACGCAAAGCACTCCTCGTACTCAATCAATGGATTCAATCGGGAATGGCTTTGGTGGTGTTCATTGCTTATTGGTTAGGGTTTGAGTCCCACTGGCTGCTGGCTTTTGCGCAATTGGTGTATTGGGTTTCGAGTAACTTTGCATGGACGACCAACAACGCCTTCACTCAAGAAAATTATCAGCATCACGAATACGCAAAAATTTCGGGGCAGCAAGAAATCGTAATGCAATCCACGACCCTAGGAGCTGGTGCGTTGGGTATTGTTTTGCTTGAAATGTGGGGAATGAAAGAGTTTGCTTTGTTTGCAGCCAGCGCATCCGCTTTGGCGGCGATGTTTTATATTCTGACGCCGTATACCCAACAATTAAGGGCATCAAAATCTGTTGCTTTCATCGCACAACTCAAAGAGAGCAAACAAATATTCCGTCTCGAACCCCGCTTTTATGGCTTTATTCTGCTCTCTTGTCTCTCTTATCCTGCATTGACGTATTTGAGCAAATTGGTGCCGATTTGGTTTTCTGAACAAGGCATCTCTGGCGATTGGTTTGCAGGGTTCAACATCAGTTTTGGCCTCGGCTCGTTGCTAACCGGCTTTATTGTCACCAAAGTGCTAAGCCGAGCCTCCCATAGCCACATTATGTTTGCTTCGATGGTCATGGTATCTCTTGCGTTTATCGGGATGAGTTTTGCAATGAGTCCTCTCATAATCTTGTTGTTTACGGCTCTGTTTGGTGTGTTTAACGCGCTAAATCGCATTGCGAGAGTCAACTGGATGCATCACACCGTAGCGGTTCATCAACGTGGTCGTGTTGATGGCGGCATCAGCATGTTTTCCACCACCATTCAATCTCTCAGTTATGTATTAATCGCGATGTTGAGTCATTACGAACTAACACAATACGGTTTTGCAATCGCAGCTGTTGTCATGGTGTTAGCAGTGGTATTGATGGGATTACTCAGCCGAGACGTCGAGCCGTTTAACGACCAGCCCCTTCATGCAGCGGCAAAGTGAAGCATAGAAATTGAGAAGTTGAGAAATTGAAAAAGTGAGATAAGAAGATAACCAAAATCGTCTTCCTAATTTTCTACACCAGTACTTTTTTCCTCTATCGCTCATCAGCAAGGTTGGGTATTCTGAGGCGACCAACATGAGCAGAAGGAATTCGCAGTGAACTTAAGACAATTGGAAGTCTTTTACGCCATTATGCAAGCAGGAACGGTGTCAGGCGCGGCTCGCTTACTGCACGTTTCCCAACCTAATGTCACTCGAGTTCTCGCCCATACAGAACAACAACTGAGCTTCGCTTTATTTGAGCGTGTAAAGGGGCGCCTCGTTCCCACTCAAGAAGCCAAAGCCTTATTGCCAGAGGCAGAAAAGGTCTATCAACAACTCGGACAATTTCGCTCTCTGACCAACAAAGTCAAACAGGGAACTCAACATTTGCGAGTCGGTGCTCCGCCTGTTTTGGCCGCGCACTTGTTAGCACCGACTGTCGCCTTGTTGTCGAAAGAACACGGCATCTCCTTTGAGCTCTTAACGGCCAATCGCGATGAGCTGTGCTCAGGATTGCTGAAACATGAACTGGATGTCGCCATTGCGTTCGGTGAAGAAACGCCACCAGCGATCATGGGACACATGTTATTAAAAGAAAACTTGGCGCTAATCGCCCCTAAAAGCGCAGCGATACCCGAAGAAAAAACCGTCATTTTAGAAGAACTCATCAGTCACGATTTACCCATTATCGGTTTAGATAGCCGAGATCCTCTGGGCTTATTGCTGCATCAAACCTTATCGGCGCGTGACGAGCATTATCAACATGCCATTACCGTCCGCAGCTACTCCGCGGCGGCTGAACTGGTGAAAAACGAAGCAGGATTCGCCATTGTAGACCCATGGACCGCAAAACAATATTGCCAAGATGATGCCGTATCCGTGCATGCTTTGGAGCCAAACATGTCCTTCTCTGTCTCTATTTTATTCGCAGAGCACACACCTCAATCCATTGCGACAAAGCAATTTATCACCGCCCTAAAACAACAGATGGTTTAAAGGTATAACTTGAAGTTATACCTGCCTAACAAATAAGCATTCGGTTTCCTAAATCAGTCTGGCTACATTAATGAGCAATAACAATGACGAAGGGAACCATCATGCAAATTGCTCAACCTTACCTACTCTTTCTTGGCGATGTAACCGATCCACTCGCAGCAAAAACCGCGCGTGGCATTTACCAATGGCGACCTGAGATTTGTCTTGGCCAAATCCGCCTGACGCCAGAAACCGTATCGCTTGGTTTAACCGACATGACACTACAACAAGCGCAGCAGCAAGGAGCAAAAACGCTGGTACTTGGCACAGCAAACCCGGGGGGAGTCATTCCCGAAGCTTGGCAAGCAACCTTACTTGAAGCGGCAGAAATGGGATTTGAAATTGCATCGGGCATGCACCAACGTTTGGCGGAATTTGCTCCTCTTGCCGATCTAGAACAACGCGGATTAACCAAACTGTATGATGTTCGCCATTATGATGCCCCGCTCAAGGTCGGCAATGGCAAAGCTCGCGCAGGCAAGCGAGTACTTACTGTAGGAACAGATTGCTCCGTTGGCAAAATGTACTCTGCTCTTGCCATTGAACACGCATTAAAGCGTAAAAACTGTCGCGCAGAGTTCAAAGCAACGGGTCAAACGGGAATTCTCATCGCAGGCAGTGGCATTTCGATTGATGCTGTAGTTGCCGATTTTATCTCCGGCGCAGTAGAAGCGATCAGCCCTGAGTTCACCGATCACGATTGGGACATCATCGAAGGGCAAGGTTCATTGTTTAACCCTTCGTTTGCTGGCGTAAGTTTGGGCTTACTTCACGGCGCACAAGCGGACGCTCTGGTACTGTGCCATGAGATTGGTCGCCCACACATCCGCAACTTACCACATGCGAGCTTGCCAACCATTGAACAAACGATAGAAGCGAATCTGGCCGCTGCTCGCCTAACAAATCCAAAAGCTCAATTAGTGGGTATTTGCTTAAACACTTCGGCGATCAGCGAAGAAGATGCAGCCCAGCTATGCCAGGATTGGAGCGACAAATATCGGGTGCCCGTCACCGACCCTGTGCGTTTTGGCGTAGATGCGGTTGCAGATAGGCTCCTTACGATTTAAGAAACATTTACGGTTTAGAAAATAACTGCGGTTTAGGGAAAACTAGTGAGATGAAAATTCATGTAGAACCCGTCACGATTGCTATGGCGACACCATTTCGCATCTCTCGCGGCAGTCGGACAGAGTGCCACGTAGTCCGCGTGACAATTGAACACCGAGGCATGATCGCCCAAGGAGAATGCACGCCATACCCTCGTTATGGTGAATCAGTTGAATCGGTAATTAAGGCGATTTCTCACGCCGCGCATGAACTGCAAAGTTTGTACGCCAAAGGTGACGCTGATGTGATGGCTCTCAAAAGCCAGCTTCAATCATTATTGCCCGCAGGAGCGGCAAGAAATGCGTTGGATTGCGCCCTTTGGCATCTTCTTGCGCTTTTGAGCCACAAGCAACAAGTTCACGACCTCTTTACGTTACCTGAGGCGATTGTGACGGCGATGACGGTTTCTATCGATACGCCGCAAGCGATGGCAAAACAGGCGCAAGCTTACCTTAGCCAAAGCGCAAAACTGCTTAAGGTAAAACTGGATGGTGAACACGTGATTGAGCGCGTTGCAGCAGTGCGTGACGCCGCACCGCACACGCAAATTGTCTTAGATGCGAATGAAGCATGGCAAAACCTCGACCTCGCTACGGTATTTGCTCAACTCGAACCGTTTAATATCACCATGATCGAGCAACCGTTGCCACAAGACTGCGACGACGTACTCGCCAGCATTCCGCACCACATTCCACTTTGCGCCGATGAAAGTTGTCACACCAGAGAGCAATTACCTCAGCTGGTTGGCAAATATGAAATGGTGAACATTAAGCTAGATAAAACGGGAGGGCTCAGTGAAGCATTATTGCTGGCCGACGATGCAAAAGAACTCGGTTTTAGCCTCATGTCCGGTTGTATGTTGGGGACGTCGCTGGCAATGCGAGCTGCGTTACCTATTGCTGCTCAGGCGAGCGTTGTCGATCTTGATGGCCCGGTGTTGCTCGGACAAGATATAACGCCGAGCTTAGTTTATCGCGACGGCGAAATCGTTCTTTCCAAATAGCCTAAACAATCCAGAGGTTTTGATCGAAAAGTCAGAACCTCTGAGTTTATGATATCGATTAAAAAACAATCAGCCCCATCATGAAATAAGTCACATAAATTATACGGTTATTACGGCATGCTAAGATTACAGTAGTCCAAGAAGGTGGTCTTATGCATCGAGTCATCCGGAAAATGACATGGAAGACGAATAGGCGGTAATCCCGCCCTACTCCAATGCAGTGCGTGGGTTTCTATAGCAACCCACTTCCTAGCAATTCGTAGGTTTTTCATGCCATCTTGCAAGGAGGCTCTATGCCTATCAACAAAATACGCAATATCGCTTTTGTCGGCCAAACCGGGACCGGTAAAACCACGCTGATAGAAAAACTGCTCTTCACCTGCGATGCCACTCACCATTTAGGCAGCGTAGAAAAAGGCGATACCGTTACCGACTTCGACCCTCAATCCATCCAATATCAACACAGCATTGAAGCAACGCCAGTCGCACTGCGCTGGAATAAACATCGGCTCAATATCATCGACACTCCGGGACAAAACGAGTTACTTGGCCGTACGATCAGCGTCTTTCCTGCCGTTGAAACATCCGCCCTTGTCATCGACCCTCAAACCCCACTAAATCAAACTTCCGATCGCTTATTCACCTTTGCTAAAGAGCAGCAAAAATGTCAGATGATCATCATCAATAAGCTCGATAACCACGGTAGTCAGTTAGAAAGATTGATGGAGAACATCGTTGAGCATTTTGGGGACCACTGCTTGCCGATCAACTTACCTTCGGCTGACGGGGAATCTGTAGTTGACTGCTATTTCGAACCAGAATTGGGACGAGAAACCTTACTTGCGACGGTAGATGAAGCTCATGAGACCTTGATTGACCAAGTTATCGAAGTCGATGAAGAACTGATGGAACTGTATCTGGAACAAGGTTCCGAACTCACCGCAGAGCAACTGCATGATCCGTTTGAAGAAGCACTGAGAACTGGACATGTGATTCCGGTCTGTTTTGTCTCAGCACAAACCGGCGCGGGCGTCGAGCTTCTGCTTCGTACCTTGGCGGAGATCATGCCCATGCCAAACGAAGGTAACCCTCCTCTATTGGAAAAGAACGGCAAAAAAATCAAAGTAAATTGCGAAACCTTAGAGCACACCGTCGCACACGTGTACAAAGTCAGCGTCGACCCATATATGGGAAAACTTGCCTACTTACGTGTGTATCAGGGTGAAATCAATGCGGGCAGCCAGCTTTATATTGGCGAAAGCAACAAGGCATTTAAAGTTGGGCACTTATATCAACTGCAGGGCAAAGATAGAACCGAGATCCCTCGCGCGCTTGCCGGCGACTTCTGCGTTTTAGCCAAAGTGGATGATCTCGAATTCGATTCAATCGTTCATGACTCTCACGAAGAAGATGGTGTTCAACTCAAGACGTTGGACCTTCCTGACTCCATGTATTCTTTGTGCTTGAAGCCTCTTAAGCGTGGAGATGAGCAAAAATTAGGCGATGTACTGAATAAAATCGCCAGCGAAGATCCTTCGCTGCGCATCGAACATCGCGCTCGCACCAACGAAACCATCATCAGCGGCCAAGGGGAATTTCACCTCAAAGTCGCATTAGAAAAGATGGCGAACGTGTACAAGCTGGACGTCGAAACCTGCCAACCAAGCGTCGAATACTTTGAAACCATCACCAAACCTGCCGAAGGGCATTATCGACACAAAAAACAAAGTGGCGGTGCAGGCCAGTTTGGTGAAGTGCAATTGAAGGTTCGTCCACTCGAACGTGGCGCCGGATTTAAGTTCATCAACAAAGTGGTGGGTGGCGCCATTCCAACCGCGCTTATTCCCGCGGTCGAAAAAGGTATTTTACAAGTACTCGAAGAAGGGGCGATTTCTGGCAACCCAATCAAGGATGTGGAAGTCACCGTTTATGACGGTAAATATCACTCTGTCGATTCAAAAGAAATTGCGTTTGTCATCGCAGGTAAGAAAGCCTTTTTAGACGCGATCAACAACGCTGATCCTATTGTGTTAGAGCCCATTGTCCAAATGGAGTTACACGTCCCAACCACAAACGTCGGTGACGTGTCTGGGGATTTGTCAGGTAATCGAGGATTAATAGAAGGCACCGAACCGATTGATAGCCAATTCACGTTGTTGAAAGCCAAATCGCCAGTAAACGAGTTGCAAGATTACGCTCGTCGATTGCGAGCTATCACGGGTGGTGAAGGCAGTTTTAGTATGACTTTAAGCCATTACGAGCCCGCGCCACCAGCAGTGCAAAAACAAGTCTGCCAAGGCAGTGCTCAACAAGGTTAATTCCCTACGATTCAAATCAATCAAATAAAAAAGCGCCCTCAAAATGAGGGCGCTTTTAGGTAAATTAAAATTTATTTATCGAGAGACAAACCGATCTGACTGATTTTATTTTCAAACTCTTCGATGCTGTTCGCTTTGTAAGTCGGAGCACCGTTAAAGTAGCGCGGTTTCTCTGGCAGCATCGCATTTTTCAGCTCTTGTTCTTGATCGACATTGTCATGATAAACCGTTACACGATTTGGAATATCCTGCTTTATTACAGCCATATTGGTTCTCCTTGTTTAAATCGAATATTAAGCGTAGAACGTGGTTAACGATGCGTAAAAGCCACTGTGTAAAATTTAGACACCAGCGACAATTTTATACTCAAACCATTGCATTATTTTGTTTCAATGTTCTCTTTAAGTATTCTTGGAGCACACACCTTTCGCGTTTAAGGTAAGTGAAGGTTCCACCATCAAAAGACAGGATGTCTCATGTCAAGGCAAGAGCTTAACCAGATGGGCAGTGCCAAAGTTTATCTGGTAGAAAAACACGGCATTTCATTCATTGAAAAGCAACAGGTAGAACAGGTTGAGGTCGCTTTTTATCAACACCAGGCTAAACCATTCAATGAACTTGGCATTCTTGTACCTGAGCTCATTGATTACGATCACCAACAAAATACGTTACGAATCGAGTATATCCCGCACTCTGTCAATCAAGAATTCCTGCTTGAAGAGCCGCGCGTGATAGAACAACTAGCTAAAATACACAGACTATCTCCGACATCAAATGGTGTTTATCATCCTCATCAGTGGGCACAACCAGCCACTTCCCAAGCTTTAAGCACGCTCAAACTAGACGCAAAAACAGAGCGGTTCTTTTATCAGCTACAAGAGCAATCCGGCCCGCTTTTCAACGCCAAAAATTTGATCTCTGGAGACACCAATGCCGGGAACTGGGGGCGACGAGATAATGGCGATTTGGTGCTGTTCGACTGGGAACGTTTTTCGACAGGGCATATCGCGATAGATTTAGCACCACTAGTCAAAGGCATGGGCACATTCGAAGATTATCTTGGTGTGGCGCATACCTATACCAAGACGGCAAAGCAAGGCGATGCGAGTAATTTAGCAAGAACGATTGCAATAGCTAAAACGTGGATGGTGGTAGAAGTGGTGAATATACTGGTCTCGAGACAGAACCCTCAGACCAGTAAATACATTGACTGGTTTAAACAAACCTTACCGAAATGGGCAAAAGATCTTAGCGCTCAGATGACGAATTAGGTTCGGATATTTGATACAAACGTCTTTCAGGCTCGGCACAAGAGGTTTCACAATTGCACACCTTATCAACACCGACATTATTCAATCCGCCACAACTCCCTTGAATACGCTTGTTGTGGAAAATGACGCCAAGCGACATCAACAAAATGATTGCGAGAAAACCAAGAAAGGTAAATAACCAAACCATATTAACCTGCCTTATTAGCCATCGTCTTTAGCCTAAGTATAGCAGGGCGAGATGTCACTTTAAGTAGCCCTGCTGGTGCTTTCGGTCTTGCCAGCAAGGAGGGTTTGGATTTTTTGCCACCACAACCACAGGAACCGCAATCGCCTTTTGGCTTGTGAGCACTTTTCTTATGATTGTTTGAGGGACGACCTTGAGACGGCTCAATGAGAGGCTCTCTTGGAACCGCAAGTACATCTTCCAATGAGCTACGGGTAGAAAGCCTGAATACTTGCGTGCCACTACGAAGTAATTTGGCTAGTGCACGTTCACCGATATTTCGTACAAGTACAGCATCCACATTGTACTCTTGCAGAGACTGAATTAACTGAGACTTCGCATTGCAACCTGCTTGTGGCATCGAAGCAATGTTCGCTAAGTTTTTTAGCATGCCGTCAGTATCAGAATAAATAGCAATATATGGTGCCTTAACAAAGTGGTTTGCCACCCGCTCACCATCATTAGGAATAGCATAAATCATAAGTGTGACTCCTCATCCGGAAAAACTAATGCATGACCTTCAACTAAACTTTTTGCGACTTTCAATCTTGCACTTTTTACTGTGTTACCAAAAGTTTGTCTAGAGACGCCCATCTGTTCAGCAGCTTGCTGCTGGCTAAGACCCTCTAAATCAGCCAAACGCAGTGCTTCTAGCTCTTCTGGTAATATGGCGACTTGCTCCAACTGATGAAATGGCACGCCATTAGGTTTGAAACAATGGTGTGCAGCACGTCCGCATATTCGTCTTTCTATCTTTGGTCTTGCCATCATTATCCCTCGAAAACACAGGGTCAAATTACACCTTAAGTTGGCATATGCCAATAACATTTTTAGCATATGCCAATAAACTAAGTTTGCAAAAATCGACACGATAAATACGTAAGACATCAGGATTAATTAGACATCTAAAAATTGACAAACTTTGGTGACAAACGAGCAAAAAGATCAATTCTAATTATCTAGATAATAAAAACGTTAGTTTGCGCAGACTTTTCATACAAATACGCGCTAATGTATTCATTTTATTGGAGAAGAAAAACTATAATCCGATCAAATCATTCATTTGAACACTAATGATTATTTTATTAAAAGAGTGTCTCCCTAAGTAACTATAAAGTGCAGGTCGACTGCATTGAAATGAGCCTAAAGGGTAAAACAATAGATGGAGGACCTATCGAACCACCAATCATTACTTGGTCTACGATCCCAGCCATTCTTGCTGAATCACGCCTCTTGAGGGCACCTAGATATATCAGAAAAGGAAGTAAATATGTCTGACTCGAATTGGCTCAGCGAATTCCCAGAAATGGATCGCTCTGATCTTAGAGCGATTCGCAAAACACTCGATGGCGCCTACCGAGATTTCTCTCGTGAATATGGTGAACTTATCGAGTCTCTCTTTGATCCGCTCCTTTCATTTCTTGTCTGGTTTGAAAAACTGCTTATTTCAACACCTTGGGTCGTTGTTTTAGGCGTCTGCACCGCCCTCGTTTATGCCGCTAGTCGCTCTTGGAGACTGGCCATCGCATGTTTTGGCTCACTTATCCTGATTGGCTACTTCGGCATGTGGGAAGACACAATGCGCACGCTCAGTATTATCACGGTGTGTACCATGCTGGCAATCACACTCGGGATCCCTATCGGCATCGCTATGGCGCGCTCTAATCGTATTCAGTCAGTTGTGACACCATTACTCGACGTCATGCAGACCATGCCGGCATTTGTGTACCTCATCCCAGTTGTGATGTTACTCGGGATCGGCAAAATTCCTGGCCTCATCGCAGTAGTAATCTACGCGATTCCACCTGTTATTCGTTTAACTAATTTGGGGATTCGTTTGGTGGATAAAGAAGTGTTGGAAGCCGCAACCGCATTTGGTGCCAGCAGTAAACAGCGGCTTTTTGGGGTCCAACTTCCGCTCGCAATGCCAACCATCATGGCGGGAATCAACCAAACGATCATGATGGCACTGTCGATGGTCGTCATCGCATCGATGATTGGGGTAAAAGGTTTGGGCCAGCCCGTTCTTAAGTCGATTACCAATCAATATTTCACTCTTGGTCTTTTAAATGGTCTAGCCATTGTCGCTCTAGCGATTCTTTTCGACCGCGCTTCACAAGCGTATGCGAAACGCACTCAAGCCCATCTAGGAGATTTAAAGCATGACTAGCCCACTTATCGAAATCAGCGGTCTGTATAAAATCTTCGGACCCAAACCCGACAGCGTGATTGAGCGCGTCAAGTTGGGACATAGTAAAGAACACGTGTTAGCGGAAACGGGGCACACGGTCGGGCTAAAAGACATCAACCTCCAAATTAAAAAGGGCGAGATTTTCGTCATCATGGGTTTATCCGGTTCAGGTAAGTCCACCATGATTCGCCACTTCAATCGCCTAATCGATCCAACCAAGGGACAGATTTTGGTGGAAGGGGTAGATGTCATGCAGCTTTCTAACAAGGAGTTAGAGCAGTTTCGTCGTCATAAGATGTCGATGGTGTTTCAACGTTTTGGCTTATTGCCTCATCGCACTGTTATCGACAACATCGCTTACGGTTTGGAAATTCAAGGAATAAGTAAAGAAGCGCGCTTAGAAAAAGCAAACGAATGGTTGGATACCGTTGGATTAACGGGTTATGAGAACCAATACCCCGCTCAGCTATCAGGTGGTCAGCAGCAACGCGTAGGCCTCGCACGAGCGTTGGCAACCAATGCCGAAATACTGTTAATGGACGAGGCATTTTCAGCGCTGGACCCACTGATTCGGAGCGAAATGCAGGATCAGTTAATAGAACTGCAACAGCAGTTACACAAAACGATTGTTTTTATTACTCACGACTTAGATGAAGCATTGCGCCTTGGCGATCGCATTGCGATCCTTAAAGACGGTGAGCTTGTCCAACAAGGTTCACCAGACGAAATATTGCTGCATCCTGCCGATGAGTACGTTGAAGCCTTTGTAAAAGACGTCAATAGAGCGCGAGCATTGACGGTTGAGACTGTGATGCAGCCACCTTCATATCGCATTGCCGCTAAAACCATTGAAGAAGCGCTCAGTGAGATGAAACGTGTTAAACGTAATTATGCTTATCATGTGACCGATGCAGGCTATCAAGGCGTGATAACGCAACAAGGGTTACTAGACGCGACTAAGTTAGCTCAAACCCCAAGCTGGGATGATGATATCTATGAAGAAGTGCCTATCATCTCTCCCCATTCAGCCATTGAGCAAATATTGACTGAAACCATGTCGTGCGAATACTCACTGCCCGTTGTCGATGAGCATGGTCATTTGAAAGGTGAACTAGAGCGTCGTACTGTTGCTGATCTATTCGCTTATGAAGACAGCACAAAACGAAGCACCTCACGTTCAAACATCGATAAGGCCTCTTAACTGATTTAATAAAACAGCTCACAGCAATGTGGGCTGTTTTCACTATCTCTGCCCCCCCTCTAGATATTTATTTGTAGACCCAAGCTTGATATCCCAATCAATATTTACATTGTTCTGATTTTCCTGACAATTTTATGCTCATATTCGGTTTTATTGACATAGATAGATCATTCTATTGCTTTTTGATGACGCAAATACCTGATAAATGTCTACTATTACTCTCATACAAAATCTTGATTTAAAGAGGGATAAAATGAAAAAAACAATGTTGGCACTAACAGGCGCGGTAATCATTCTTGCAGGCTGTCAAGATGAGAAACCTGCCGAAACAAGCGCAGTTGAAGTACCTCAAGCGACGGAAACTGAAGTCACTACTAGCGCAGAAGTTACTACAGAGACAATTGACACGCTGCCAGTAGCAGAAGAACAAGTCATCACTGAAGAAACATTTGTAGACTCTGAGCATAACGCTCAAAATGCCCTTGACTGGAACGGCACATACAAAGGTACGCTTCCATGTGCGGATTGTTCAGGTATCGACATGACCATCACACTGAATCAAGATGGCACTTACGTACTTGAAGAAAGCTACCAAGACAAAGAAGACGGTCAGTCAAAGTCTGAAGGCCAATTCACTTGGGATGCAAACGGCAGCATCGTAACGTTGACAAACGAAGATGCACCAAACCAATACTTTGTTGGTGAAAATGTACTTATGAAGCTAGACATGAATGGCGAAAAAGTAACAGGTGACCTAGCACCGTTATACAATTTAACGAAACAACAATAAGTTCGTATCGATACCTGATAAATAATCTAAATCCGAGCTACCCCAGCTCGGATTTTTCTTTCCATCGACGGCGGTTGTCTTTCTTATCTTCCTTCTATGATCTTACATTCCGCTTCTTATCCTGATGGTTCATTACATTTCCATACGCTTTGCTGATAGAGGCTTACAACTTCATTTTGTACAGTGTTCAAAACAAATCAGAACAACTCGGAAAAACTATGAAAAAGACATTAATTGCACTACTAACTCTGACTGCTGCTGCTTCAGCGGTTGCTGGTGATACTTATATTCGTAACGGTAACATCTACAACAATGAAGGTGGCTGGAACGCGGAAGTCGGAGTGGCTCATGGCAGCGATCTTTTCAAAGATCAAAAATACAATACAGCTCCAATTCTAAATGGCGGTTACCATGGTGACGACTTTAACGCCGATCTAAGTGGCATTAACTACCGCTTCTTCGGTAACACCAATGAATTAATCAACATGAGTGCTTACCTTGTTGGCAGTGGTGTCATGCGTGACGGTGATATTGCAAAGAGCCTGAAAGGCACGGATAAACGTCGCTTTGCTGTCGATTTAGGTTTGAACACTGACTTTACGTTAGATCAACACAATGTGATTTCAACATACCTTCAACATGATATCAGTGGTGCTTACAAAGGTTACTTAGCGGGCGCGACTTACTTCCACATTATGAACTTCGGTAGTGTTGATTTTGTTCCTTTTGCTAACCTAACTTATCAAAGTGAAGACTACGTAGATTACTACTTTGGCGTAAAACAACGCGAAGCAAATGCAAACCGCAAAGCGTACAAAGGTGATTCAACAGTAAGCTATGGTTTAGGCTACAAGCTAGTCATGCCAATCAACGATAACTGGCAAGTGAGCCAAATGACACAATACACTCGCCTAGGCAGCGGTATCAGCGATTCCTCGATTGTTGATAGTGCAAATCAATGGGTTGTTGGTGCGAGTGTGTCGTACAACTTCTAACTCTACATTCCACATAAAGCCATCATTGCGATGGCTTTATGTATTCATATTCTATGCTCACCGTATCGAAATATGCTAGTTAGAGTGAGCGATCCAGAGACGATGCAAATCGCTATAACCCGTATTTTTCACCTGAACACCGCGCACTTGCTGTGTTTTTGTCACCTCTTCATAGCCAACAAATAAAGGCAAATAAAGGTACTGCTCTCGTAACGCTTTTTCTACGCCTAAAAGAGATTGTAAAGATTGAGCATTTGTCATGGCTTCGCGAAGGTTTTCTCGATGGATCAACATCTGGCTTTGATCAAAACTAAAACGCAAACCTGTTGCTATCGATAGCCACTCAAATACGCCATACTCAAACGGCGCTTCCATGACTTCTTCAATTAGGAGCAAGTCCGCTCGATGTGATACGACTTCAGGAAAACTAATGTCATCAATAATGACGATCTCTAGCTCTAGTCCCGTCGCCCTAATCACTCGGTGCAACCACTCAGAGTGACGAATTAAACTTGGTATCGTCCAGACTGGCTCAGCTAGCGCTACTTTACCTTGTAGCTTAGGCGTCACAATAGCCTCTGCTATTAGTAAATCTTGCTCTTGAGTCGCTAACTGAATGCTGTCAACGGCACTTTGCGCCTCATAGATTCTCTTTTGCGCATTGATGTAATCGGCGAGTTGATGCCAGTCTTCTTTTGCGAGATTAGAGTCCGCGCGCTCCCGATAGGTCAAATATGAAAATGCGCTGATTTTTTCCACTTCAACGTGATCAGAGGTTTGGTTAAAACTCAACATATTCAGGGTCTTAACATCACCATGAGACAGCGTAATTTGGTCTAACAATGCGCGCGCTGAAAAATATTCTTTGTGTGCTTGAAGAATCATACTCTCTTGGTTCCAACCACTGATTTTAAATGGTCCGGTGCCTATGTGGTAAGAATAACCAGAACCGAAAGAAACAACATCTCGACAAAGAATAGAAGCGTGAGGAGTGGCTAGCATGTATGGAAAAAACATGTTCGGATGTTTCAATGTGATTTTTAAGCAGCTCGATGTTTCGGCAATCACACTGTCAATACATTGCCAGAGCTCGTGTACTGGTCCTTTTATTTCCTTAAGTCTTTCTATGCTCCAAACAACATCTTGTATGCTGAGAGGTTCACCATCGTGACGATATATTCCAGGTCTCAACCATAACGTCATCACATTGCCTTCCATTTTCCACTCATGTGCTAGCGAAGGCTCAATGCCACCATTGGAATTTTGAGTCAGCAAAACATCATAAACACTTTTCGCCACATGCAGTTCAGTATGACGATAAGTATTCGCAGGATCGACCTTAGACACCCAAGGATAAGAGGAGATCAAAATAGCGTTATTTGACTCATTCAACTGGTTCACTTTTTCAGAGGCAATCGTCAGCGCCCTGACAGCACTTTGGCCGAACCAATCGATAAGTTTTGTTATCGAATTCATTCTTCCCCGACCAAGCTCCTCAACCAAAAATTCGGTCATCGCTTGTTGAAGGGAAATAGTAATATTCAGACGGCTGGCGTTACTTCTGCCAATTGCAGGTTTCCAATCTACCCAACCGTAAGAGGCAAGCTTTTTCATCACAATAGAAACATTGCGCCTTGACGTACAAATTACCACTTCAAGCTCCGACAGCGTAACGAAGTGATATTGATGAGGTTCAAAGTGCTTTAACAGTAGATCCAGATACCTAAGATTGACATCGTTCACAAAGATTCCTAAGAGTTATTCCAAAGCAAAAAAATAGCACAGGACGCTTAGCAACTAAACTTCCTGTGCTATATCTAAACATATTCAAAGCTTGGACTCAGCTCGACCAACAGAAGTCAAAAACGTGTACTAAGCCAAGAGGTAACTTGAATAAGTGTTCTTAGAAACGGTAACTCATACCTACAGAGAACACGTTGATGTCAGCATCAACCGTTACTTTTTCATTGCCAAATTTCGCAATGTCTAGCTCAGGCATCATGTATTCCCATTCAACTTGTAGAGCAAAATTTTCTGTAATAGCGAACTCTGCGCCTAAACCGTACATGCCTGTCACAGTGCTGTCAGAAATGGTGGTATGGCCTGCGCTACCGTCAATCACAGAGTTGCTAATTTTGAATTCAGCATTGAAGTAAGAAAGACCAGCTTTAGCAAAAAGGTTGAAACGATCACCAATAGGTAGAGTCGCCTTTGGTTGAATCGATAGATACTTCATATCACCAACAGTAACAACTTTGCCGTCTAAAGCATCGTAGCCACCAATGGCTGCTTCTAGAGAAATGTATTCGTTGAACTTGTAACCACCAAATACTTTACCTGAAAGGCTTGAGTCATCTTCAAGTTTAAGCTTAGTGCTAGCGTTGGTACCACCACCATTGATAGAGCCATTAACATCACCAAACGATGCTTGACCTACCGATGCGCCAACGTAAGGAGCTGCGTTTGCAACAGAACATGTTGCTAGAAGGGCTGTCATTAGCCATGTTTTTTTAAACATTGTATTTCACTGCCTGTTAATTATTGAGGTTGTGTTTTGCCCATCCTTAAGCACGTAATGCTATCCATTTCACTCGGTTTCAAAACCAAGTTGATGTTAATGAATAAAAACTCAATAAAACATGAAATATTTAAACACAACTTTGCCACTTTATTTCTTAATTATGACAATTTAGTCATTTTACAAGCACTGTTGCTTCAACCAATTGGTGAGTTTGATGATTTCCGCCTGCTTGGCTCGGCTCTTTTTATGAATAAAATAAAAGCTGTCCCCCGTCTCTAATCCATGAGAAGGGATATACACCAAATCATGCGCTTTATCTCTTTCATTGAGCATAAAATCATTCGCAAATGCGATGCCTTGGTCATAACGTGCAGCCTCAATTGCCAGCAACATATGACTAAAATGTTGAACATCGACATCTTTCGGCAAAGTGTAACCACCCGCTCTGCACCACTCTGCCCAGTCTTTTCCTCTCTCACGATAAATAGAGTCTGTTGACAAAATAGGATATCGCCAAAGCGCTTCTGGAATGGGTTGATCTTGTAACTCTTTCCAAATTTTATGGCTGCATACCGGATACAGCGTTTCCGCGTATAACTTCACCGACATATAGTTGCGCTTTGGCTTCTCTACCGTGATAAAGCAATCACCAACGCTATCTGTCTGCTCAGGATCACCAACAACCATATTGAGTGTCAGATCGATTTCCGGATGTAACCGCTTAAAATCAGACAAACGCGGAATAAGCCACTTTACGGCAAGCGAGCTATAAATCGCCAAACGTATGCTGCCTTTGTCCCCCTCTCTCACCTTTTGGCTGGCCATCGCAATAGAGCTAATTGCCGGGCTAATATCCTCTAAATAACGAGCACCAGTATCCGATAAAGAGAGCTTTCTTCCTTGACGAATAAATAATGACTCGCCCAAATAATCTTCCAATAATCGTATCTGATGACTAACGGCACTTTGCGTCACATTGAGCTCTTCAGCCGCAAGCGAAAAGCTAGAGTTTCGAGCGACAGATTCAAAACAGTGAACCGCTCTGAGTGGTGGCAATTTCATTATCTAAAAATCTCATACTTAAACTAATAAATATCACTTCACTTCATCCTATGACATCACCTACTCTTTGGCAAAGAAAGAGGAGAGGAAATAAGTGAAAGTTACATCGGTCGGCGCAGCTATGCTGCTATTAATTGTTGGGAATCTCATTGCGGTGCTTTCGGACTCTTTAATTAAAAGTGTCGGAAATGAAGTGCCTATTTTTCAGTTTGTCTTTTTCCGACAAATTTCCGCAGTGCTTTTCCTACTGCCTGTCTGCTTGCTGACAAAAAAGACTCACTTTCTTGAAGGATTTAAATGGCATGCTGTCCGCGCTCACGTGTGGTTGCTTGGTGCTATATTTATGGTTTTGGCGATTTCATCTTTACCGCTCGCAACTGCGAACGCAATCTTCTACGCCGCGCCATTAATCATGCTGCCGCTTGCCGCGATATTTTTTGGCGAACAGCTGTCTAAACAATCGGTCGCGGCTGCGATCATGGGCTTTGCTGGTGTGTTGGTCATCATTCGTCCAGATCAAATCGACTGGGCAGCGATTTCGGCTTTAGTTGTGGCTATTACCCTGGCAATCAATAACTTGCTTATTAGAAAACTGCCAAAAAATCAGTCTGTAATGCAAACGCTACTAATGACAAACTTGGCAGGTATTCCCGTGGCTTTCTTACTTGTTCTGATCGAAGCGGAACCTTGGGACTGGAGTGCTTTCCCTGTCGCTGCTGGCTCAAGTTTGTTCATCATGATTTATGCGGCAACATGTGTGATCGCTTACCGCTCGATTGATAGCAACAAAATTGCCAGCGCTGAATACAGTGGCTTAATTGGTGCCGTGTTTGTGGGATTAATCTGGTTTGGAGAAGTGCCAGACATATTCATGGCGATAGGAACAATAATGATTGTTGTGCCGCTGGTTTGGCTTTCTAAACGAGAGCGTCGCAAGAAAAAGCTGCAAGCTCAGCAAGAGCGAGAACAAAAAGAGGCGCACGTTACTTAAAATCGCGCTCTATCTCAAAGACTAAAAAACCGAGTCGTAAGTGCTCGGTTTTTTTATGTAGCTCTAATCCATTCTGATGTAAGCGACCACATGAGATAAAAACTGCCTTGCAAAACGATCATTAAACCGGATGCGATATTCATGATCGGCTTCCGATACTAAACGCCAACCTTCAGCAAAGTACGCTTTGATATCATCGACCGCTTCGTCTTCATTTTTGATGTGTTTCGCGTTCCACTGATAAGTGCAAGAGACAACCATCAGCCCGCCAACCTTGGTGGCTTCTTTTAGAGCGTTGAGCACGCTAAGTGGCGACTCACATTGATCAACCACGTTCAAACATACGACTAAATCAAAGCTAGACTGGAGAGTATCGTGCTCAAAAGGTTGGTTAATCAGCGTCAAATCAACATGAGCACATTTTTGCACGATATCTCTATTCTCTACTTCTAACGTGTTTATGGTGTTCACATCGTGCAGATAAGTTAACTCGACCCGTTGTTCTTCTATTAAAAGCTGCTTAAAGCCATCCATTAACCTATTTGAAGGCTCAACCAGCGTCGCTTCTTTAAGGCTAGATAAGCGTTGCACTAACTCATAATAGTTTCTTCCCAGGGCCGCCCCAACCTCAAGTAGGGAACACGGCTGAACGCCGCTCTCGAGTGCCGTCTGCGCAATAAAGTCAGCGACTTGGGAACAATGTGGTGATGACAAAAAAGAGAGTGGGACTTGTTTTGAGCGACTGGTTATCGTCTCAATCTGCTTATCTTCGATGAACTAGTCGAACCATTGCGCTTCGAAATAACCAGCTAAACCGCGATCGGTCAGGTAAAAATCTTCCATGTATTTTCCGTTCGTACTTTTAGAAAAGTGATTGTATCGAACGCTGAAATTAACTAGTAATTCTGGCTGCACATTCCCGCGGGAAAATAGATGAAAACACCGCTTATGTGAAAAAGCCCTTTCATCTCAAAGATAAAAGGGCTTGTTAATTACTTCGGTTGAGGAGCTAGTTATTGCGGAAGAACAACTTTGCCATCTTGAATTGGGAACGTTTTTGTCGCTGGCTTGCTCGTTAAGCGAACCGTCGTTGGCGCACCTGAAACTTCATAAGTGACATCGTAACCCACTACTTTTTCAGATGTTGTGTATTCTGTGTGGCACTGCTTTTTCGTCGTTGTCACTACATCGCCTTGTTGCACGTTTTCCTGAATCTTACGACCCGTTAACGCACCAGCGATCGTACCAGCTGCAGTTGCAATCACTTTACCTGAGCCGCCACCGATTTGGTTACCCAATGCCGCGCCAGCTGCTGCGCCGCCGACCGTACCAATTATTTTATTATCATCCGTAGGAGCAACTTGCTCCGTTACTACCACGTCTTTACATACTTGGTGTGGATTTTTCACAGTTTCAGTCACCGCTTCAACCAAAGTAATGTTTGCTTGGGTTGGAGCTGGTGGCGTTTTGTCTTTACAGCCTGCTAGTACAGCAACAACTGCCGTTGCAATTGCGATAGATTTCATATTCATGATTTACATCCCAGTATGGTTTGCTTTGATGAGCGGTATAGTAAATCGCAATTAGGAAATCACATCAGGCGAAAACAAACCCTCTGTCATTAACGAGTAAAGAAACACTGTTTTATAAAAGGTACGTCAAGAAACACTCAACAGAATGTCAACTGAGCTAAAACCGTATCATTACTGATTATGATTAGGCTTGATTAACCTATGAGACTTATTTTTAAGCCAAGCTTAAAAACAGTTCGTCGTCGGTTAAATACTTATGACGGTGACTCAGGTTACGCACGTGCATAAACATAAAGTCAGGAAAACCAGGAGCAATAATGTTGTTTGGTTCCCAGCATACACCGCCAACAAACACATATCGCCCTTGCTTGTCATCTTCGTGAAGGGGGTTATTAAGAGGAGAAGAAAACTCTGCGCGACAACCTTCAACCACACAAACAATTTGTCCTTTAAAAAGGCCGATCACGCGCTTAACAAGATTTGCCTTGATGCCACATTTCCATGCTTGACGAGTGGCCATCTCATAGCCATATTTTCGAATCGCTTTCTTTTGCAAATGTACTACTAGGTTCATTTTGACTCCTGATTCAAGCAATTACGCGAAGCCCAAAGTCATAAAAGCAGATAGACGTCTATACCCGAGTGACCTCATGGTACATGGGAATAAACTACGTGATTAGACTGAGTTTAGTGTCCGATGAAAATACACCTTCCACGATGCTGTAACGTATCGATTTACACCAATCATAGGCACATAGCACATCAAAAAAACAACCTTATTTTCGAGTGCTTTCCTACGCTGTATCTGGTTACTTCTGCGTATTACTATAACGAAATCACCCTCTACGTTTGTCTATATAAATTTGTCGTAACGATAGAGGGTGCTTATCAAGGATGGGAGGATAACGCCTACGCGTCGATGAGATAGTTTTGACCTTCAGTTTCTAGACGATCAATCAGTTTACGACACTCATTTAAATCAAGAGGTTGCTCGAAGCGGCGCTTGAGGTTCATCAAAAAGAAGATATCTTCACACATGGCTTTCTCAGGTTCGTCACTGATTTTTGCGACTGGTGAACCATTGCACGTGACCATTTTGATCACGATAGAAAGTGGCTGGTAGGCTTCACCCTCTTTATTGACATAATCACCCATATCGTTCGCAAGAAAAGTACCGATACCAAAACTCACCTGAATACGTCCTTGGAAATACTCGCAAATATCTAACGCTTGTTCGAAGTTAAGTCCGTCGGTAAACACCAGTGTTTTTGTTAATGGGTCTATATTAAGCGACTGGTAGTGTGCAATCATTTTTTCACCCCAGCTATAAGGGCAACCACTATCGTGACGTACACCGAAATACGCGTTACTTAGCTCTGCATCAAAGTCTTTAAGGAAGGCATCGATACCAATCGTGTCTGTCAACGCAATACCTAGTGCACCGTTAAACATTTTTTGCCAACGTTGCAAAGCCACTTTTTGCGAATCTCGCACATTCACCAGAGCTTGATGGCCCATAAACCATTCATGAGCAACGGTACCGATAGGCGTTAAATTCAGTTCTTTTGCTAAGTGGTAGTTGCTTGTTCCTGTCAAACATTCCGGTACTTCCTGGCACAAGAACTCCAGCATGGTGCGCTGAGCTTGAAAAGAGAAACGTCGACGCGTCGACATATCAGAAAACTTAAAGTTAGTGATGTTACGACGTTTGAGTTCGGATTTTAGGTACCGAACTTTCTCTTCTAAAACGGTGGTAAATTGCGCTACAGGGATATCTGACCAACGCTGACGGCTACGAACTTCAGACACGATGCTCATGATGATCGTTTCGTACAAAATAGTATCTCGCCACAAACCATTGATAGTAATGCGTAACTGGCTTGAGCCATCGGCCATGGCTTTATTGTGGAAAGAGACATCGCTTTGTGGGTTGAAACGGAAATGGCGCAGTGCATCAACAAAGTCAGGATTTAGGTAAGGCGCGACACGCTTAATATATTCAATTTCTTCTTGCGTAAATTGAATGTCTTGCAGTTTAAGAACTTCTGCTTTTACCTCTGGTAGCAGTTCAGAGAGATCTTCCTCGCTACGCACAATAAATTTGTATGACACCATTGCATCAGGGTAAAGCGCTGTTACTGCGCTCATCATATTGACTTTGTAGACATCAAAATCCAAAGCGCTTTGAATGATGCGGGAAGAAAATAGTTTGGTGGTCATTAGGTGCCCTTCTACACGCCCTTCCTGGGTATATAACTTTTTGTTACTAACTAATTTGCGTAAACAATAAACACCCATCTATAGTTTGTCAACTTTTGTTACTAACCACTCATTTTTATAAGGTTTTTCTGTCTAGAATTCGCACACAGATTGTGAATAAGTCAGATTTATTCGTAGATTTATACTCAAGGCGTACTATGAAGCACTACCGAAAACGTTTCGCACAACTCGTTACTTACCCATTGATTGACCACTTGTTATGCGCTAGATTACTTACAAATCAATATTAGGACCCAACCATGATCGTATCTGTCGACATTATTCCATTCAGGCTATCAGGCTGTGCCGATAAGGGATTGGAAGTGTTGTTGATTAAACGTTCAAATCCAAATCGGCCATACCATGGAGTCTGGGCACTACCGGGCGGATTTGTCTTTGATAAAGACTTAACCAGTGAAGGAGGACGCCCGGCCGATGAAAACTTTGAGGCGGCGCGCCGCCGAATTTGCCGCGAGAAAATCCATACTTACCCTCGTCACTTTAGTGAAGCGTTTATCGACGGCGATCCCAAGCGTGATCCAGAAGACTGGAGCTTAAACATTACGCACTACGCCTTGGTCGATCGTAACAATGTAGAGCAAATCAACAATGCTGGTGTACCAGAGTGCCAACTTAAATGGTTTTCGCTACAGGCTATACTCAATGGAGAAGAGACCCTCGCGTTTGACCATCAAAAAACCATTGAAAAAGCGTGGCAGAAGCTTCGTGCATCCATTGAATACACATCGGTTCTTTTGTTTGCATTAGACAAAGAGTTTTTGGTTGCCGACATCATTTCTGCTTATCAAGAGTTTGGTATTGATATTAGCCGAATGACGATTAAGCGCCGCTTGATAGATTCAGGCGTACTAAAACCCACCAATAAAGTCGCTTCTACCAACAAAGGCAAAGGTGGAAAACCCGCAATGGTGTATACGCTGACTAGCGACGAAGTAACCTTTTTTCAAAACTGTTTGCGTGGATAAACGCAGACAATAAGACAGACAAGGAGTCTGCCATGACTGTTCGAGTAAACTATCAAACCACGGCGGTGATCGACGTTGATCCAGAGAAAGGCTTTAGTGAGTTATGTCCAAATGAACTACCCGTTGCAGGTGCGTTGGAAATCGTACCGGAGCTTCTGAGTAATCATGCCAAAGGCCGATTAAAACTGGTGAGCCGTGACTTGCACCCACCGAAAGCAAAATGGGATGCAGAAACACCAGCCAACATGCTTGAACCCGTCGGTCTACCCAATGTGGATATAAAATGGAACCGCCATTGTGTGCTTGGCACAACAGGTTCAGAACTTTTAGACGGTTTACCACCTGTTTTGGACTATGATTTTCAAGTTAATAAAGGCATGGATCCTGATGCGCATCCTTACGGTATTTTCTTCCATGATATTGCCGATACTAAAACGACAGGCGCACATGAATTTCTAAAATTCAACGGGATTGATACCCTAGTGATCGGTGGTCTTGCGCTAGATTTTTGTGTGAAGAAATCCGTCATGCAAGCACTGGATCTTGGCTACAATGTGGTGGTCAACCTTGCTTCAACTCGCGCAGTGCTGCCTGATAATATTGAAAATGTGCTGACAGAGCTCAAGGATCAAGGCGCATTATTTGTCGAAAAAGCGGATGACATCATCGTAGAAAAATTCGCCTAGAGGCATTAAACAAATGGATAGGGATTTCACCATGCATCAACATGAAAAATTGAATTACGTTGAATTTGGTTCCACCAATATTAACGCTACAAAACAATTTTTTGAGCGTACCTTTGACTGGACCTTTATCGATTATGGTCCTGAATACTCTGCATTTTCAGGACAAGGGTTAGATGGCGGATTCTTCAAATCTGAGTTTGTAAACCAAACCGCAAATGGTGGCGCACTTTTAGTGTTTTATAGCTCAGATATTCAGGCCACGCAGATAAAAGTTGAGCAGCATGGTGGAAAAATTATCCGCCCTATTTTCGAATTTCCCGGCGGCTGCCGATTCCACTTCACCGAACCAAGTGGAAATGAATTCGCAGTATGGTCGGAGAGCAATTAGTACTTACCCCAACACCACTTCCACACCTAGCTTTTTGATTTGCTCAAGGTCGCTTTTCGGAGCGGCTTTGTCGGTTAACAACACCGATATTTCGTTGGTATTGCCAATTGAAGAAGGATAAATCTGTCCAAACTTACTGGAGTCCGTCAGTACGATGTTACGTCTATTCTTTGCCAGAATGGCCTCTGCGATGTCGGCACGCATCATGTCTCGGCTAGTAAAACCAGTGTCTTGGTGAAATCCGTCGATACCCAAGAAAGCCGTGCTGAAGTGAATGTTCTCAATACACAACTTGGTTAATGGTCCAACGAGGCTCTCACCTTGATGCTGATACACACCACCAAGCAAGATAATGTTGGCTGAGGTGTTACGGATGAGATGGGCAATGTACGCCGATGGGGTAATGATGGTCACATCGCCGCGTTCAGCTAAAGTGCGAGCCAGTAATGCGTTTGCACTCCCACCTTCAATCAGCACTGTCTCACTTGGCGCGACCAAGTCCGCCGCTTTATTTGCAAGTGATTGTTTAATATCGAAACGGACTTCTAATCGGGTATCAATATCATCACTTTGCAATGCGGTAGCTGCGCCGTGTACGCGCTTTAGATAGCCCTGTTGCTCCAGAAAATTCAAATCCTGCCTGATGGTCACGCCCGACACGCCTATAATGTCAGAAAGCTCCGTAACTTGAACGCGTTTACGATCATTCACTAATTGCAGGATTTCATTTTGTCTTGGGTTCACAGGCTCGCTCCTTATTAATGAGCTTGCAGTATACGCCCGAATACTTTCATATGAAAGCAGCCTGTGAACGATAGAAATAAGCTAAGTCGCGTTACACCGTAAGCTCAAGACGGTTGCCATCTGGATCTAATATGCAGCTTTCGTAATAACCATCGCCAGTGTATCTCGGCCCGTCAATCCTTTGATAACCATCTTCCACCAAGGTTTTGGTTATTTGGTCAACGGCCTGCTCTGATCCTAAAGCGAAGGCAAAGTGTGCTAGTCCTGTTACCTGCATCGCATGAGATTTTTCACAAGTGGTCACACCTTCCATCGACATTAACTCCAATCGCGCTCCACTTTCAAACGAAAGAAAGTAAGATGAAAACTGCTTAGTTGGGTTGTGGTATTTATCGTTAGACACCGCGTTAAAATATTTCTCATAGAAGGCTTTTAACTCTTCCAAACGTTCTGTCCAAATCGCGATATGTTCAATTTTCATTAGGGTTCCCCTTAGCTCTTAACTGCGCTCAATCTAACGAGGAAAAGCAGCACAAAAAAGAGAGCAAATCATCACCGAGTTGTTCCTGTTTTATGTCCGAACTGCTCATCGATGAGTCATTAAATCTATGGTTGGAGTTGTGTTTGAGCGAAAGTGATGTCCATAATGGCGCAAAGTTTTTCAGGACAGAATGATGGAAGAAATTTACTTCGCAGGCGGCTGCCTTTGGGGCGTTCAAGAATTTATGCGCCACCTTCCGGGCGTAATCAGCACCGAAGCAGGACGAGCAAATGGCTCAACGGATAGCACTCAATCTGAATACGATGGCTACGCAGAATGCGTGAAAACCCAGTTCGACCCTGAGCAGGTTTCGGTTGAAACTTTAATCGGGTATCTGTTTGAAATCATCGACCCGCACAGTGTTAACAAGCAAGGTGAAGACGTAGGTGAGAAGTACCGTACTGGTGTCTACAGCCAAAACGAACAACACCTAGCCATCGCTAAAGCGTTTATCGCAGCAAGACCGGATGCCGATAAAATCGCCGTAGAAGTGCTGCCACTCATGAACTATGTGCCAAGTGATGATGAGCACCAAGACCGACTCACGCGCTTTCCAAATGACTACTGCCATATCCCGTTAGATTTGCTGCATAAATATAAAAATTAATGGCCAGCCTTTATCGCTGTTTCTATTATCTCAAACTAAGAGGCGCAACGCCTCTTTTTGCATCCTAACCAGGGCTTTGATCCTCCTCCAGTTCATTTTCATGTCTAGTTATTTATTTCAAAATAACTGGAATATAAATCACATAATAAATTTTATAATATTCCGCATTATTAATGACGGCTATCACACTTAAGATTGAGTGATACAAAAGTATAGTTATTGGTTTTTTTTTACTATTTCCGAAAACCACTTCATTAATTAAATTTGACTCATTACTTCAGTACCAATGAGTCACAAAATGATTACAGAACTAACAAACGTCAATTTAATTAAAGGCAACCTTCAAGCAAATAATAAAAAAGAAGTCTTTGAAGAGCTAGCACAAATGCTATTCGAAAATAATCGAATCAGCAGCAAAGAGGCTTTTTTAACCGACATCGAAGCACGTGAAGCATTAAGCGTGACTTCAATGGACGGCATCGCTTACCCACACGCAAAAAGCAAAGCGGTCACAGAGCCTGCAATCGCTGTTGGCGTAAAGCGCGAAGGCATCGAGTATGGCGACGAAGAGGGAGTCAAACCGACCGTATTCTTCATGATTGCTTCACCAGATAACGGTGCCGACCACCATATTTATGTTCTTCAAGAATTATTCGGAAAATTTAGCGAAGAGTTTATTGAAGATATTCATAACGCAAAAGACGAAAAACAAATACTAAATATTTTAATTAATTCATAAGGCGTGAAATTATGAGTACAATCACAGCTCAAGCTACTAATAATAGCGATTTCAAAAAACTACTCAGTACCATGAAAGGTCACCTTTTATTCGGTACTTCTCACATGCTTCCATTCATCGTTGCGGGTGGTGTACTACTGGCGCTGGCGGTAATGGCATCCGGTAAAGGTGCGGTTCCTGCAGACGGGTTATTGGCGGATATTTCTAATATCGGTATTAAAGGTCTGGTGCTGTTCCCAATTATTCTTGGTGGCTTCATTGGTTACTCAATTGCAGACAAACCGGCACTTGCTCCAGCGATGATCTCTTCTGGCATCATGGCTGACATGGGCGGCGGCTTCCTAGGTTGTATCGTCGCTGGTTTTATCGCTGGTGGTGTAGTTCTACAACTTAAGAAGATCCCTCTTTCTGCTAACATGACTGCGTTGGGCGCTTACTTTATCTACCCGCTTGTTGGTACGCTTATCTCTGCAGGTATCGTTCTTTGGGGTATCGGTGAGCCAATCAAGATCTTCATGGCTTCTATGAACGAATTCCTAGCTTCTATGGCTGGCGCTTCTAAAGTGGTTCTAGGTACGATTCTTGGTGGTATGACTGCATTCGATATGGGCGGTCCAATCAACAAAGTAGCAACGCTATTCGCTCAAACTCAAGTTGATACTCAACCATGGCTAATGGGCGGTGTTGGTATCGCAATCTGTACGCCTCCTCTAGGTATGGCACTAGCAACATTCCTATTCAAGAAGAAGTTTACTAAGCAAGAGCAAGAAGCAGGTAAAGCAGCAGCAATCATGGGTTCTATCGGTATCTCTGAAGGTGCTATCCCATTCGCAGCAAACGACCCTGTACGCGTTCTTCCTTCAATCGTTGCTGGTGGTATCGTTGGCTGTGTGTTCGGCTTCCTAACAAACGTACTACTACACGCACCATGGGGCGGTTTAATCACAGCACCTGTATCAAGCAACATCCCAATGTACGTTGTGGGTATCGCACTAGGCTCACTAACAACTGCAGTTATCGTTGGCTTCTGGAAACCAGTCGCTGAAGAAGAAGCAGAAGACGAAATCGTAGAAGCAGAACTAGCACAATCTCAAGCGGCTCCAGTGGCAGGCGAAGGCGAGTACGACATCGTAGCAGTAACATGTTGCCCATCTGGCGTAGCACACACATTCATGGCAGCAAAAGCACTAGAGAAAGCAGGTGCGGCAGCGGGTCTGAAAATCAAAGTAGAAACTCAAGGTCAAAACGGTATCCAGAACCGCATCACTGACCTAGATGTAGCAAACGCGAAGCTGGTTATTCTAGCTCACGATATCCAAGTAAAAGACGCTCACCGCTTTGCAAAAGCAAACGTTGTTGAGTGTTCAACGAAAGAAGCGATGCGTAACGCAGCGACTCTTGTGAAAGCTTAAACCTTAAGCTCCTCCCCCTAAGAGCCCTTTCCCCCAAAGGGCTCTATTTATTATAGAATAAGTCAATTCAAATCAATCCCTTCCACTAATGATAGTGTCATTTCTGCCGCCGAAATTTCTTTGCAACCCGACGAATTTTGTCCGCACCACAACGGCGTAAATTCATCTCGGTTTTGCTTCTCCATAAGCGCTCTTAACTGAGTCATTTCAATGGAAGCATATGGGAATTTCGGCGCAGACTCACAGATGTAACCTAGCTCTGACATCGCGCGATTCACAATGCCTCGTGCTGGCCGACCCGAGAAAACATTAGTCACCGCCGTATGCTGCGCGCGCTCACTGGCAATCGCATATCGATGTAAAGACGAGGTTTTTGCCTCATCACACAACAAATAGGCGCTGCCAACTTGAACGGCACTCGCTCCTAATCTCAACGCAGCTTCCACACCGCTTCTATCAGCGATTCCGCCTGCAGCAATAACAGGCAAATTCACCCGTTTGGCGATTTGTGGTAATAACGCCATCAGACTTAATTGAGTAGTTAAATCATCCGATAAAAACATGCCTCGGTGTCCACCAGCCTCCAAGCCTTGAGCGATAATGCCGTCAACGCCTTTTGCTTCCAGCCACAGTGCTTCATCCACTGTGGTCGCTGTCGAAAGGATCTTCCCTCCCCAACCTCTAATTCGCGCTAACAAGTCATCGGCAGGCAAACCAAAGTGGAAACTGATTACTGGCGGTGCAAATGGTTCAATCGCGTCAGCAATATCATGATTGAAAGGCATCCTTGTCGGAGCGTTTGGCTGCTCCTGTACGGTTGCACCAACTTCAGCAAAATACGGTTGCAGCGTTTTTTGCCACTCTTCGTGCTTGTTGGCGTCGTATTCCGGCATCTCATGGCAAAAGAAGTTGAGGTTGAACGGTCGATTGGTCGCCTGTTGAATAAGTTGAAGTTCTTTAACGATGGCGTCTTTATTCAGCATTCCACAAGGTAACGAGCCAAGCCCGCCAACATTACTGACAGCTATGGTCATTTGGCTGTCTTGCACGCCGGCCATTGGCGCTTGAATAATCGGTAACTCTGTTCCCAAAAGTGTATTAAATACCTTATTTATCATGATCTTTCCTTGAAAACTTAACCTTTACCTGTGATGGCTCTGCGCCATAGTTATCCAGACTAGACTTTCACATGATTAACCACTTATAAAGTTAAAGTGATGCATTTGTGCGCTATGCACTTTTGATAGAAATGACAAAGGGAGCACATGGCTCCCTTGATGTAGTGGCGAACAATAATTGAAATGGCTATCGTGCTACATCTGATTCAAGCTCTAATTCTGCAACCGACAGCATGGCAAACTCCTCCTCCGCGGTTGCTGCCACCAATTTGTTGCGGCTGTATAAACCATAATAAACACCACCGATAAGAAACAATCCCATTGTCATGAAAAAGGCAGAGGGATCAAAAGCATAAACACCTGTCATTGCGATCAAAGAAAGCACCAGAGAAATACTCGAAGTGATTACCCCGCCAGGCGTTTTATATGGGCGAGCTAACTCCGGCTGTTTAATTCGCAATAAAATATGGCTCAAGGACATTAATGCGTACGATACCGTCGCACCGACAACTGCCATCGCCAAGATTAAGTCCCCCTCTTCCGTAAGGGAAACCAAGAACCCAAAAACGCCCGGAACCAAAAGCGCACGAGAAGGCACTTTTTTGTCACTGGTTAGTGACAAAGTTTGCGGTAAATAACCCGCGCGGGAAAGCGCAAACACCAAGCGACTGTAACCATAAATGATAGAAAAGAAAGACGCGATAAGGCCTGCCAATCCAAGTAAGTTCACGGCCATTGCTATCGTTGAGTTGCCCGTAAGCTTCAGTGCGTCAACTAATGGCACAGCGCTATCGCCTATGACCTTTGAACCAACCGCACCAGCCAAAAGAACGACCACCAGAGTTGCGGTTAGCAATAAAAACAGCATCGCACCAATGATGCCTTTTGGAACATCTTTTGCCGGATTTTTTGCCTCCTCTGCTGCTAAAGGCACACCTTCAACCGCAAGAAATAACCACATCGCAAATGGCAACGCAGCCCATACGCCATACCACCCAAACGGCAAGATTTCTGTTGCCTGAGCCGTCGCCGGAGCAATATCGAATAAGTTGTTCACATCAAAGTGACCAATAAGCACACCACTAGTAATGAGAATGGCTAACACAGCCAAACCGCTGATGACCATCATTACTTTGAGAGCTTCGCCAACCCCTGCCATATGAATAGCGATAAAGACGGCGTAAAAAAGTGCGTAAACAACAGGGCCATCAATACCAACCAATTCATTTACTGCAGAGCCAATAAAAATCACTATCGCAGCAGGCGCGAGCGCATATTCAATCAAAACTGATAAGCCAGTGAAAAAGCCGCCTGTCGGCCCCATCGCCTGTCTTGCGAAGCTGTAACCACCACCCGCAGCAGGAATAGCCGCAGACATTTCAGCTAAAGACAATACTAGCGTGAAATACATTACTGCCATCGCGATAGCAGCAATAAGAAAGCCTCCCCATCCTGCTTGAGCGATGCCAAAGTTCCAACCGGCAAAGTCACCTGATATAACATACGAGACACCTAAGCCAGCAAGTAAAATCCAACCTGCGGTGCCTCTTTTTAGCTGCCTTTTGGCCAAGTACTCCTGATGTTTAGACATAGTAAATCCTTCTACTTTGATGAAATTAAAAAGTTGTCGCTGTGTTTATCTTCAATGCTTGCGCCACTTGGCTCATTGATATCGGAGCGATCTTTCAGGTTCACTCCTGACAGTTGTAATTTTCGAGCCTCCTTGAGCAAGTAAAATGCGCGTTCACAGGCATCGTCATAATTGAGCCCCTGAGGGCGCACATTGGAAATGCAGTTTCTTTGGGAATCTTTAGAGCCTCGTTTAGCCCCCCAAGTGAGATACATACCCATGCTATCCGGAGAAGTTAGACCTGGCCTCTCTCCAATTAAAACCAGCACGGCCTTAGCGTTAAAACATTCACCAACATCATCCCCTACCGCTACTCTTCCTTGCTTTACGATTGTGATAGGTGCGAATTTCCATTGATGTTCATCATCAGCGCTTAAAAGAGAAATCAATCGAGTAACAACAGGCACTGCATGGTTTTGAATTGCGACGGAAGAAAGTCCATCAGCAATAACAATCGCAAGATCAATGTCAGTGTTATGCTCATTTGCTATCGAGTTGAGCGTTTGCCAAGAAGATTCATCGAGCTGCCTTCCTAAATCGGGCCTTTGCAGGTACATAAGCCGATCACTCACTTGGCTGCTCACTACCACTGGAGGCTCTAAGGTATTTTCAAGAATCGAGTAAGAGTCCGACAAACCAGCAACGAGAGACTCAATATTCAAACTGCAATGCACTGCATCCATAGCTTGGGCATGATCCAGCTGAAATGAGAGTAACTCGTTGGTTGGTACACTGTTCCCGCTACGACCCAGAGCGATCCGAGCAGAGGTGAAGTCGCGTAACTTGCCCCAAGGGTTGTGTGTGACAACTTTAGACTCATCTTGTGGGGACTGAGCAATGGTGATTACTTTACCCATGAGAATACCCCTTATTCAGTTGATTTATTGCTCCCGAAAACGAGCGAGAGATTTGCTCACTTAACCGAACGTCTTGCACGCTCTCGAAAATCTGCATCTCCATTAACCATTGTTCAAACTCTGGTGCGGGCTTCAAACCGAGTACTTTTCTTGCATAAAGGGCATCGTGAAATGAGGTAGTTTGATAGTTGAGCATGATGTCATCAGACCCTGGAATACCCATGATGAACGAGCACTCGGCAACACCTAATAGTGTCAGCAAGTTATCCATGTCATTCTGATCGGCATAGGCATGATTGGTGTAACAGATGTCGCAACCCATAGGTAAACCAAGCAGCTTCCCACAGAAATGATCTTCAAGCCCAGCACGAATGATCTGTTTGCCATCAAACAGGTACTCTGGGCCAATGAACCCAACGACTGTATTAACCAACAAAGGATCGAACTGTTTCGCGACAGCATAAGCACGAGCTTCGCAAGTCTGTTGATCGACCCCATGAAATGCATTCGCAGACAACGCTGTACCTTGTCCGGTTTCAAAATACATCACATTGTTTCCTACGCTACCTCGATTCAAAGACAATGCCGCTTCATGGGCCTCTTTCAAAATCGATAAGTCTATTCCGAAGGTATCATTCGTTCCTTGCGTGCCGCCTATCGACTGAAAAACGAGATCGACTGGTGCACCCATTTCAATGGCTTCGATCGTGTTCGTGACATGAGTTAACACACAAGACTGAGTCGGTATTTGATAGTGTTGAATCACCTCATCCATTAAGTTCATTAACTTGATAGCTTGAGGCACATTATCTGTTGCCGGATTGATACCGATAACCGCGTCGCCATTTCCGTACATCAGACCATCAAAAATGGTCGCTGCGATACCGTTGAGAGAATCAGTGGGGTGATTCGGCTGTAAGCGAGTAGACAGGCGACTCGGCAAACCAATCGTATTCCGAAAAGCCGTGACAACTTGGCATTTTTTAGCAACGAGAATCAAATCCTGGTTGCGCATGATCTTACTGACTGCAGCCACCATTTCTGGCGTTAAACCTTGACGAATTTTAGCCAACGTTACACCATCTGCTTCTTCACTCAGCAGCCAATTTCGAAAATCTCCGACCGTCAAGTGCTCAATCGGTTTAAAGGCTTCAAGGTCATGCGTATCGATAATTAGGCGAGTGATATCGTCGCTTTCGTATGGAATAACCGCCTCGTTAAGAAACGTTTTAAGTGGTAACTCAGACAGCGCCATTTGTGCGACTACACGTTCTGCCGCTGACTGAGCACAAACCCCAGCTAACGCATCGCCTGATCGCTCCGGTGTCGCTTTCGCCATCAAGTCAGCTAATGACTTAAAGGTATAGACTTTACTGCCTTGTTGCCGACGATAAGTTGCCGTCATTGCTCTTCCTCTTCACTATTTGGTTCGCTTTTTGCTGAACTATCAATAAGCTTTAAGAAAGTATTGCCAAATGTGTTCCGTAGCGTTATCAAAAACTGGCAACATTCATAAACCAAAAATAAACAATGAGTTACATAAAAGCTGCTCCAACATGACTCACAAAAAAGGAATGAGCATCACAAGGATGAGTGACCAAACACCCCAAACTGCACCAATGCTGTGCATCCATCACACAAAGGATGCAAACCAACAAGCTGCAAGCCTAATAAACTGGCAACAGGAATACGATCAACTCAGCGATGGCCGATTTTTAGGTCAAATTCGAGAACGACGATTTCCCAATTTCCATGTATTTCGTGAAGACAGTAACCGCTCACTAAGACAGCAATGCAGGGTTGAAGAGGGAGGAATTTGGTTGGGTTTGAGTGCGGAAAATAAGCCGCTACACCTAAATCACAGTCAGTTTAATGCAAGCCAGCTTTTGCTTAGACAAGGCGGTGCAGATTTTGAGTTAATGACACCTGAACAGTTTTCTATCTATGGGATAGTACTCGACAGAAAACTGGTTCAAATCATAGAAAAACAGCTTGAGTTAGACGGTATCGGCTGCAACACACCGCACTTAGCGGGACCAACAGAAAAGCACATTCAACAACTTAAATTCTACTTGGGTACTTTGCTCGGTACCACTGAGTCGCGATGGTCTGACAGCACACATCAGGTGGTTTTAAAAGACATCGTACTCGAACTGTTCTCAATCAGTTCACCAAACTCAATCCACCCGATATCAATCTCTCATCGTCAGCATGTGATGCGCCGCATAAAGCAACAGCTACACGACTTAGGCTACAGAACTCCGATCACCGTCAGTGAACTGTGTGACGCTGTGCACGTCAGTCGCCGAACACTGCAGTACACTTTTGAACATTGCTGTAATACTTCGCCAAAGCAATTCATACACCGAATGCGGCTGAATCAAGTACGTAGATTGCTACAAAGCCCTGAAGATAATCGAACAATTGCAGAAATCGCTTTTGACTTTGGTTTTTTTCATCTCGGGCAGTTCAGTCAAAGCTACAAGCGGCTATTTGGTGAGACGCCAACTGAAACGAGAAAATGGGAGTCCAGCAAATAAAATGACAGGCAGTATATTCTTTCAAATTCTGCGTTGGGGCCATTTTATGTAGTCGCAATGATTTGCTGAAACTTAGCATGAAGATCTGTAAGCGCGGCTTCAACATCTGGTTCTGCTCGGCTTAAATGTGCGATTAGCGTCATGAAGTAGCAGTCAAAAATCAACGGCATTTTGTCTTCAAGAACAGAACTTACGCTCGCAGATTGAAACAACTCTTGGTTAAACGACTGGTAATAATCCAAATCCCAAATCACCTCTTTCAACAAGGCTCGGCTCAGCTCGACGTTCGCAAAATAGTAGCGATAGTATTTCTCCGTCAACGCCAAACCAATGTCGATAGCTGTCTTACCTTCCACACTGACTAGCGTTTCTTGGCTGATCTGTTGCAGTTGTGTCAGCATCCCTTCGCGCAAAATCGACAGTTTGGTCGGGAAGTGGCTGAACACCGTACCATCGGCGACTCCTGCTTCTCTCGCAATCTGCCTTGTGGTCGTCATGTCATAGCCATTCTGAGCAAAAGATGCCCACGCGGCTTTTAGGATTTTGTCTCTGGTTTGTTGTCGCTTCGTCATTGATGTATCTGCTTAATGAGCCTGAAAGGATCATACCTTGAGCGGCTGACATTGACAAATTGAGCGCGCTCAATTATAAAAATGAGCACGCTCAATTTCATATAAAAACAAAAGGAATCGCTCATGTACGTATTAAACAAACTAGGCCAAGGATTGATTTTCTTGCCGACCATATTCTGCTTTTCTTATATTTTAAGACCAATATTGATGGTGATTCTCATCCCAGGTGGGATCGCACTTTTGGCGTTAATCGGTGGGGCAGAAGTCAGAGCAGAACTCAAAGCCATGCTGCTTGAGGAGCTTTTTGGGGTCAGTCCATCGCACACCACCTCGAAAAAGGCGTGAGTGCGCGAGAAACGTTGGCAAGGTTAAGCAAAAAACAAAACGCGCAGGTATCGAGATATCAATACCTGCGCGATATAGATGTTCTGAAAAGAGGACTGGCGTTAGTCAGTATTCATGTTCTGACCGATTCGCCATAAAACGCCACTAGGGTCAAACAAACAACATTCGCGCATGCCCCAAGGTTGCTCGACCAGCTCAGTCAAACGCGATCCAAATTCCTCATGGCCCACTTTGGATAAGTGCTGATGCCAGCTTTTTGCGTCTTCTACGAGCAAGTGCATCATGAAGTTGTTGCCGTGTTCTGGCTCATAAAAATTCTGTAAAAGAAACGCGCAGCTGCCTTGAGAGAAGTACGCCACATCACCGAAGTCTGACGCCATATCAAAGCCTATCGCCTCATAAAAACGTTTTGAGAGCGCGTAATCTTTCGCTGGAACAAATGATTTGATTTCAACAATATTGAGGTTTTCCATTTCCAATTTCCTAAGCCCTTTTCCATCAAACTGACTGACGTAATCACGCTCTACGCCTTCTATTCGCCTTGCGTATTTTGCTGCGATGGCAGTGGCACACACTCTGCCATTTGCGTTTGTAACCACGTGATAAATTTATGTTCGAGTTCTGTACGCTTTTTATCTTGACTCAATAAAACGTAATTGCAACCTGATGGAGAAAACCCAAATGGTGCGACCAAATTACCACGCTTAATATCGTCCATGACAAAAGGATACGATCCCATCGCCGAGCCTAAGCTATCCACCGCGGCTTGTATGCAAAAATAAAAATGCGCAAATGATTGCTAAGTGTTGCCGTTGAAGGTTTCACAACGTGTTGATTGCTGCCAATCCGCCCAAGCATGTGGGGCGGGATTGGTCATTTTCGGCGCGATGCTGGGCTTAAAGACTTAATGCGCTTGCGATCAGATTTCGACCATAAAAATGCGGCTACTAGAGCCGCATTACAATCCACAAACCTTCGGTCTGATAAGTGAAACGTTTATTGAGTGATAACGGTTAGCGTATCCCAATCAATCGTGAAGCGAATTTGTGCCTCAGTGTAGTGGCTAGTTGTACCTTGATCGTACCAGTTACACGCATTGCGAGAGAAACCTTCTTCAACTTCTTTCATGCCCGCTCGTGCGATCATCTCCGTTTTTGGCTCTTCTCCGCGCTCAAATTCTGGTGTGAACACGTACTGAAATTTCGGTTTGAAACCGTAGATCAAACGCGGCAAGTTCTCTTCTGGTAATAGGTTCTCGTTTGAACAACCTGTGTAGTGGTAAACGCCCGCCCATTTACCGTAGTACTGGTAATCGTTGGTGTAAATTTGGCTAAGAGAGGTGGTCCACTTAACGCCCATACCGCGTTCCATGGAAGCCTTTGGTTTGGCTGCGGTGACGTAATCCTTACTTGAGTAGCGAGACGTATAAGCCACACCCAGGTCGGTCGTCAACGAGCCAGAAAAACTTGGTGCCGAGCCCGGTGTTGCAGTCGCGGTTAAGCCGATAGACGGAGCAACCGTGGTTGTCGATACGGAAACATCATTGGCTTCGTTTTGCGGTGAGTAATCCTCACTAAATACCGGCGTGCCACCAGCTTGATAGATACTGTAGTCGAACGCGACTGGGTAGTTTTGAGTAAAACGGTCCACAATCGCAGCATCGTAAGTGTGTTTTACACCCGGATTACCTGGTACATAACCATTCCCTAGAGTGATCACGCGAGCCGCTTTTTTGTCGTTCTTTGAATTATGGAATAACTCAACCAGTAACTTCATTTGCACACGGCTACCACGAAACGCGTACGGGAAAAGCTCAGGCTCGCTTTGCATCACGACCTCATAGCTTTTCTTCACGTAACCTTCTAGCGCGATGTCATCAATCAAGACACTTTCTACAACCTTGTTATCAGAAGCAGCGGCAGTAGCGGAAATCCCTAACATTAAGGGAAGCAGTATTTTCTTATTCATTATTTTATTACCTTACTTGGGAACAGTCCCAATTTAAGCTAACACATTGAACAAGTAGCAACAATCAAACGAAAACGATTCACATTATCAATAATTTGACCTACACCCAGAAATGAAAAAAAACAGCCAACTTACGTTGGCTGTTTCGATGCAGTTAATGAATGACCCGAGCGTCCCCTTTAAGTAACTGAGACAGATCGATAGTGAATATCGTCACTGTCGGACGTTTAGGCAGAGCATTTTCGATCGAAAACTCTGGCCCAGCTGGAACGAGGGGGAAGTGAATAGCAGTCGGCCACGTTGACGAAGCTTCATTACCGCCCGGCTCAGATATTGAGAAAGAAAACGCAGGTAAACGGGTCATAACACTTACCTCAAATGACTGATTCGCGGGCTCAAGCGAGCCCGCTTAGGTTTTGCAATGTTATTGTTGTTTTAACGCCTACTTAATCACTAACGATTGATAACGTTAGATATCAAGTTCTTTGTCTTCAACATGGTTGGTGATCATCGCTTCAGTCGTGATCATCAAGCCAGCAACAGACGCCGCGAATTGAAGCGCTGAACGTGTTACTTTCGCAGGGTCCAAGATACCCATTTCGATCATGCTGCCGTATTCACCTGTTGCAGCGTTGTAACCGTAATCGGCATCACCCGCTTTGACAGCATTCGCTACGACTGAAGCTTCGTCACCTGCGTTGGTTGCGATTTGACGGAGAGGCTCTTCCATCGCACGTAGCGCAACTCGGATACCCACGTTTTGGTCATCGTTGTCACCTTTTAGATCCGCCAATTCTTTCGCGATCTTAGTTAGGGCAACACCACCACCAGCAACAATACCTTCTTCAACCGCTGCGCGAGTAGCGTGTAGCGCATCGTCCACGCGGTCTTTCTTCTCTTTCATCTCAACTTCGGTTGCAGCGCCGATCTTGATCACCGCTACGCCGCCAGAAAGCTTCGCAACACGTTGTTGAAGCTTGTCTTTGTCGTATTGAGAAGTGGTTGTTTCGATTTGTTTTTCAATCGAAGCCACACGATCAGCAATCGCGCTTGCTTCTGCTGCGCCACCCACAATAGTTGTTGTGTCTTTGGTGATGGTCACTTTCTTCGCGCTACCTAGTTGCTCTAGCGTTGCTTTTTCGAGTTCTAGGCCGATTTCTTCAGAGATGACCGTACCTGCGGTTAGTACCGCAATGTCTTCCATCATCGCTTTACGGTTGTCACCAAAACCAGGTGCTTTCACCGCAGTCGCACGCACGATGCCGCGCATGTTGTTCACAACCAATGTCGCTAGCGCTTCACCTTCGATGTCTTCAGCAATGATCAATAGCGAGCGAGAAGATTTCGCCACTTCTTCTAGCACTGGCAATAGCTCGCGGATGCTGCTGACTTTTTTGTCCACCAATAGGATGTAAGGGTTGTCTAGCTCTACGCTGCCATTTTCTTGGTTAGTGATGAAGTATGGCGACAAGTAACCGCGGTCGAATTGCATACCTTCAACCACAGACAATTCGTTGTCTAGACCTTGGCCTTCTTCAACCGTAATCACGCCATTGCGACCCACTTTTTCCATCGCTTCTGCAATGATTTCACCGATCGCGCGATCGCTGTTTGCAGAAATGCTACCCACTTGGGTGATGGATTCTTTGTCGCTGCATGGCTTAGACATTTCACGTAGTTTCTCAACCGCCGCTTCAGTAGCTTTGTCGATACCACGTTTTAGGTCCATTGGGTTCATGCCAGACGCTACCGCTTTAAGACCTTCATTGATGAAAGATTGCGCCAGTACAGTAGCGGTCGTTGTACCGTCACCCGCTTCATCATTCGCTTTGGACGCCACTTGTTTCACCATTTGTGCGCCCATGTTTTCGAACTTGTCTTTCAGTTCGATTTCTTTCGCTACAGACACGCCATCTTTAGTGATCGTTGGCGCGCCGTAAGATTTATCAAGCACAACGTTGCGGCCTTTCGGGCCTAGTGTCACTTTTACTGCATCCGCCAGTAAGTTCACACCTTTCAGCATTTTTTGACGTGCGTCATTAGCAAATAATACGTCTTTTGCAGCCATAATTATCTCCTCAAAAAACTACTACAAAAATAATTACTCAACGATTGCTAACACATCAGATTCGGACAGAATCAAGTATTCTGCGCCGTCAATTTTCTCGGTTTTCACCCCGTAACCGTCATTGAAAATGATTTGGTCGCCCACTTTGACTTCCATCGCAGCGCGTTCGCCATTTTCGAGGCGTTTACCTAAACCAACAGCAATGACTTTCCCGCGGTTTGATTTTTTCACCGACTGAGAAGTTAAAACGATTCCCCCTTCAGATTTATTTTCCACCTCTTGTCTTTCAACAATTAGCTTGTCATTTAAAGGACGAATTTTCATTTTTAAGTGCCTCCTACTTGGAACCAAAAATAAAAGACAGAATAAACATCAAGATGGATTTGCGAGTCGACCGCTCGCTTTCGATGAGAATAATAAGGTCGAAAAATTGGAGTTCAAGAGGTGGATTTCATAAAAATTTTTTGTTGAATTGAATAAAATCTTCTATCGAAATTTTTGACATTCACGACCACTTAAAACCATCTTTATGATGGAAAATGTGTTCAATCAAATCTAGAGTGGTTACATACTCTTAAAAAGGATAATCAAACAATGAAAAAGGTCGTATCTCTGTTTCTTGCAACATTGTGCGTTGGCTTGCTTTCTTTCAGCGTTGCGGCTTCTGAGCGTGCTGAGCAAGGGTGGCAACTGATTGAGAAAGGCGCAATGATTGTCGATGTACGCACGCCGCAAGAATTCTCTGAGGGGCATTTAGACAATGCGGTCAATTTCCCTTTATCTGATCTTGATAAACATTTCCAAGACGTCGATAAAGATCAAGCGATCGTGTTGTACTGCCGCAGTGGTAACCGCTCTGGTAAAGCGTATCAATATTTGCAATCGCAAGGGTTCACGAATCTGCACAATGCAGGTGGCTTAGAAGAACTGCAAGACGCAAAATAATCATCTCTGTTCTAATTTCAAAAATAAAAGTGCAGAGGGCGTTGCAGACTTATTGCAACGCCCTCTGTTACTAAATAATTCTCTTCCGCTACTACTCTATTTGGGCCCGGCCTCAAACTGAGTCAGGTTATCCGATATCTCAAGCCACGGCGCTTTGGACGCGACAAAAATATGGAAATTTGGCTTGTGGGATGGAGCATCATCCAAGACACCTAGGCGAATATTGACAATCCCATTGTTCTTTTTCGAATACAGGCTCGATCCACAATGGCGACAAAAACATAACATGGTATTTTCGCTTTTCTGATAAGTTTGAATATCCTCTTTTCCTTGGACAATTAGCAACTTATCCAAAGCGACACCACCTGCAGACGAGTAGTCGGAGCCTGTGAACTTGCGACATTCCGAGCAATGGCAATTTCCCATGTACTTGAATTCATCTGCCACTTCCAATTTCACCTTACCACACAGACATGAGCCTTTGAGTACTTCCATTTGAGTCCCTTTTTGTTATGAATCTAATTGAATTAGACGAATACACCGACACCATGCCACTGCAATGCGAAAAATTAAAGGCAGGTAATACAGGTTTTCAAAAATGAAACGAAAATGTAAAACACTCTACTCAGAGGAAAGATAGGTGTGCTCAGCACGTGAGAGCTCAAGCTATTGTCGATACAAAAACACCAAGCAAGACGCTTGGTGTTTTCTTAATATTTTGTCTAACACAGTCATCGCTCTTAATGAGAGACGCCGTGTTGAGAAAGTGTAGTGCTTAGAAAATGCAGTGCTTAGTAAAGCTGGTGGCTTCGTTTGCACTCCAGTCACCTTTTGGCTTATCTTTCAAGTTCTCACACCATTGCTCGCTGCCCACACCATCTTGAAGAACACAGTGCTTCGCAAAGTCTACTGCGTTGTCTGCTGTCCATTCTGTTTTTGGCTTATCGCGCATGTCGTTACACCAGCCTTCAGTGCCCACTTCATCACTACAAGCGGTTAAAGCAGAAGCCGCCAACATCAGCATGACTAGTTTTTTCATAAATTTAAGGTTCCAGTTGCAAACAATATTAAAATAAAACTCAATCGCTTCAACAAATGCCCATTCAACTGTCTGAACTAAGCAGTCACTTGTTGAAGTGACTTTTGTATCAACTATAACGAAATTATCAGTCTACGTGTTAAGACACCGAAAAATTATTGAGCCAAGCTGCGTAAACGACACCATAAACACCTATAGGCAGCGCGCTTGCGTTAATGCGCTGATCTTAGAAGACCCCGTGCCAAAACATGCTAAACGTAACTCTAACGCCATTTGCTCAAAGTGCTCGACCACCGCTTGAGTGCTTATGGTAGCCGCTTTCAAGACTGCGCCCGCTTGCCCAACGAGATTGGCGCCCAAATGTATGGCTTTCGCCGCTTCAAGTCCGTTATGCACACCACCTGAGGCGATCAAAGGTAATGTAGGATGCTGTGCTCTTATTTGAGTCAAACATTTTGCCGTTGGGATGCCCCAATCGCGGAAAAGCTCGGCTGCACGCTGCATTTTCGGGTTATCTTGGCAATAGCCTTCAACCGCGCTCCAACTTGTGCCACCCGCGCCCGCTACGTCAATGGCATCCACACCGGCGTCAACCAATCGCTGCGCAACGTGACCACTAATACCAAAACCGACTTCTTTAATAATGATCGGAACATTCACGCGAGATTTAAGCTGCTCGATAGCGTGTAAGACCCCAATCCAATTATGGTCGCCATTTTTCTGAAACGCTTCCTGCACTGGGTTTACGTGTACAAACAACGCATCCGCTTGAATGGATTCAACCGCACGCTGCGCATTATCAAGTTTACCTTTGTCGCGCAATTGAGCGGCTCCAAGGTTGGAATAAAGCGGCACATCTTTGGCTAAATCACGAATGGTTTTACCTAGACCTGCGTGTTGGCGCTCTTCTAAGCTAATACGCTGCGACCCCACGCCCATCGCAATGCCTAATTCACTGGCAGCTTCAGCCAAACGACAATTGATCACTTCAGCGTCTTTCGCTCCACCTGTCATCGAGCTAATCAAAAACGGCAGCGCTAGTCGGTGGCCAAGAAACTCTGTCGACAGGTCGATCGCCTGAAAGTCACATTCTGGCAGCGCGCAGTGTTCAAACTCGACAGACTCAAAGCCCGCCGCTTTATGCTTCATGCTCATGTCATGATGTAAAACAGCGTCTAGATGTAAATCTTTTCGGTTAGTTTGCGGAGCCATAATGTCACCCTAAAGTAAAACAGTCGCGCAGTATTGCGATCCTTATCAGTAACGTCAATGCGAATTTTCTGAATTCACGAGATTACTTTTCCGAAACCAGTAATGAATCACGACTTACTCTGACATTATAGAAAGAGAAACTCGCCTTCTGTTTTAAACAAGCAGGCGAGTGTTTCTCCAAGTTGAAGTAATCAGCGTGCGAGAAAACACGATAAAAAGAGCCGCATACTTCTCTAATTTACTTTGCGTTTTCTGACAGAATCAGAGACACAACGGTGCTTGTGGTGGTTGGAGCAAACTGCTCAGGATCATCACAGAATTGAATTTTCCCTTTTTCTTCAACGTGGAACAACGGCACTACCGAGTTCCCTTTGTGGTGCGCTAAATAGTCTTGATACGTAAAGTTGTCGCTCAATTTCGTGTGTTTTATCTCTGCACCGCGGCTCAACAAACTGGCCAGCTGGGTATAGCTTACGTTACCGCCCATCAGCAATTTACCGTGGTACTCCTGAGCCACGGAGTGCTTCTCGCTACCATTGCCGTTGGTTTTCACTTTTTGCAAGCAGTGAACTTTATCTTCACCAAACTCGTCGACGAATTGCATGCAAGCCATAATGTTGAAATGCTGGTCGGGTGTTAATGCAACTACTTGTCCCACCCCTATCAGGTTCAAATTGTCATCTGCGTGACTAGAAATCGGATTCCCGTAGTAGTAATCCAGCCCCAACATACGAACTTGACTGATGTACTCCCAGTTAGAATCGGTCATCAATATGCGGCGGTCATAGCGTGCCAACGCTTGACCAATTTCTCTTGCTACTCGGTTAGCACCAATCAACAAGAAGCCGCGTGGCGCTGGCTCCGCGACGCCCAACATCAATGCGACAGGACGTGCCGTTGCACTTTGTAAAACAACCGTTCCGATGATCACCATGAAGGTCATAGGAACCAGTAAAATCGCTTCATCAATACCGTATTCGGTCAATTTGATAGCGAAAAGAGACGAAATAGAGGCAGCGACAATACCGCGCGGTGCAACCCAAGACAGAAACAGTTTATCTTTAAGTCTCAAGTTACTGCGGATGGTTGAGAGGAAAATCGACAACGGGCGCGACACCAACTGCATAAATACAAACAGCAATAACGCGCCACTACCCAGCGCAGCAAAATCATCCAAGCTAATGCGTGCAGCAAGGAAAATAAATAGGCCGGTGATCAGCAATATGGTCAAGTGCTCTTTAAAGTGCAGAATTTGTTGAATATTGATGCCCTTTGCGTTGGCAAGCCACATACCCATTACAGTAACCGTGAGTAATCCGGCTTCAGACTCGATATGGTTGGAGACGGAAAATACGCCGAGCACGATCATCAAAACCGCAAATGGCTGCAAGTATTCCGGTAGCCACGCACGGCGCATAATCGTTGCGACTGCTGCGCCGGAGGCCGCACCAAGAATGACGCCCACGGCAATGAGCGTCCCGAACACTTCGACGCTATTTATCGCGCTGTGCGATACGATGAACTCATAAACCATCACAACAAAAAGCGCACCGAGTGGATCAATCAAGATCCCCTCCCAACGCAAAATATTAGCAAGCGTACTGTTAGGCCTTACCGTCCGAAGAAGTGGCACGATCACCGTCGGACCTGTTACCACGGTTAAGCTGCCGAACAACATGGCGAGCTCCCAAGTAAAACCGAGGAAATAGTGCGTCGCAATACTGGTTGCTGCCCACGAAATGATGGCCCCGATGGAAACGATACTCCAGACTGAGCCACTCACACCGCGAATTTCTTTAAAGTTTAGGGTCAAGCTGCCTTCGAAAAGAATCACCGCAACCGCCAATGAAACCAACGGAAAGAGCAAATTCCCTAAAATCTCATCTGGATTTAACCACTGCATAAATGGCCCGACAATCAACCCGGCTAGCAGCAAAAATAAAATCGCTGGTAAGCGCAATCGCCATGCCAACCACTGACAACCTAAACCAATGACCCCAACCGCTGATAGAACCAGCGCTTCATTACCCACTTGCATTAATCATTACCCGTTTTGTCTTTTTTCGCGTGAATACGCTATACCCAAATAACCTCGGGCGTGCAGTTCAATAAGCATGACTTGGCATGCAGACTAAACGGCTTACCTTCGACTCTTCGACAGCATGCCTCTGAAATGCACATTTTTGAGGTCACTTGGGTATCGCATCAGAATTATGAATATAGTTGAACCCCAATGACTTAACGACTCATTTCTGTTCATCAGATCTTAAAGTGACACACAAGTATGTCGCTTTGTCGAATTCATCATTACGCATTGAGTTTCATTATGTAGAATGATTCTTAAAGAAAGCGCGGAACCTAGCACTATATGAAGCTAAGGCAAAGCGCTTGGACTAAGCTTTAGCGTACGTGCTCAAAGTTAAGAATCGTGTGTCACGCGACGTACGCAAGGAGAAATGGATTGTACGTAATACTAGCACTATTCATGGCATTGCTCGCCATCCTCATCGGAGTGAAAGCCGCCAACCGAGCAGCACTTTTAGAAAAAGAGCTAACCAAACTTCGTGAAGAGGTAACATCACTGCGAGTCAGTCTAAATAAGGACTCGAACCAACCAACGCGCCAACAATCCAGTGTTGAAGAAGTAACAAAAGAGGCAAACTCCTCATCCTCTAAGGAGCATGACCCGATTACCGACCGAGCATCTTATCCAAACGCAACACATCAAGCTCAATACCAGACAAGCGAAGTTCAACTGGACGTTTTTAGTCAAGAACAAGAGTCTATATTGCCAAGTAGAGTGCAGAGTCTGTTTAGCAACATTCAAGAAAACTGGTTGGTTTGGGTGGGCGCGCTGGCAATGCTAATTGGTGGGGGGTATCTCGTACAGGTTATTGGTAGTCACATTGAGTTTTCGCCACTTATGCGTGTGTCCTTTGCGTTTGTACTCTCGTTACTTATGGTGCTTGTTGGCGAATGGTTCCACCGCAAAGAACAACAAAATCCTCAACGAGCAACACGAGCCCAAGGCTTTACTTATGTGCCTGCCGCCGTTACCGGAACCGGGCTAACTGGCATTTACTGCACGGTTATCTTTGCGTTTGTTGTTTATCAAATGCTGACGCCTAGTGTCTCGCTTATCATCTTAGCCGCTGCTGCATTTTGTAGCTTGGCTCTATCTTTACAGCAAGGGCCGTTGATGGCGGTGCTTGGTCTGATTGGTGGATATACCGCACCGTTATGGATTGGTGGAAGCGAGCCTAATTACTTCTTATTAGCTGGGTATATCAGCGCGATCTCGGTCGCGGCAACATTGCTAATGCAAAAAGTGCGTAGTGCATGGGTTTCTCCAAGCATCGCGCTTCCACATGTTGTTTGGATGCTGTTGCTCATTGAAAGCATGCCGCTTGAGACGCTTTTTTCTTGGCTGGCTATTTATCTCTCAATTACGCTCTATCTTATTTTCGCCGTTCCAAGACTGGGTTGGACACTCAATCCTCGTTATCATCACTGCCAGAATAAGTGGACAAATCCGCCGACCGCTACCTCTCTCGCGATTGCGTTATTGACCTTTTCGGCTGTCACTAGAATGCCAGAATTGGACACACTACAAATGGTGTACTGTTATGCGCTGCTCGTTGCGACAGTATGGCTCCCAGCGGTTCGCACAGGTTGGTCATTGCGCGTATTTTTGCCTTCCATATTGGTCTCTGCGACCGCACTTGTTGTCCTCACTGTCGCGTTTGACGCTTTGTATATGCCAGAACATGGTGCCAGTATCTTACTCGCATTGGCCACCAGTATTGCACTGATCTGCTGTCGAACTTATTGCCAGTCACTCAGTGACCGATCGCAACTTAGCGGCGTACTTCTGTTGGTACTGGCTCCAGCAATGAGTTTGATTACGTTGTTTTATGTCGACGAATTTATGCAAGGCTACCTGTGGCACTGGACTGCATTCTGCGCATTGGTGACCGTTTATTACGTTGTACTTGGTCAACGCTTACATTCGCTAGCATTGGAATGCTCTGCCGTCATGCACGCTTTAATCGCAGGCGTCGCCTTTATTTGGTTAAGCGATACCTGGTTGACGACAGCAATCTCGATACAAGTTGCGGTAATGGCGTTGCAGACGCAATCAGGGGTATTTCGCCCCGCAAGTTGGGCGATTAAAGTCGCGATGGGGATACTGGTCATCCGCCTCACTCTTTTACCCTTCATCCCTGAATGGCAACCCGTAGAAGCAGGACATTGGGCTTGGGTTATTGTGAGTTACCTACCGTCTCTCATCATCCTGCTCTATGCTCGAGCAACGCTAAAGCAAGTGGACCTCGAACTGACCAACTGGTTTGAAGGCGCATTTTTGCATGTATTCTTAATGGCGCTATTCACCCAAACCAACTACTGGTTAACTGGGCAGTACGGCTATTTAGGACACCTTGATTTCACAAGCGCCATCGTTTTTGCTAACCAAGCGTTGGTTATGGGTTTGGTGTACAGCTACCGTAGCCAATTTGCACAACGCTTAAGCCGCATCTATGAAGCCTACAGCTACCTGCTTTGGTGTGCCTTCGCATTGCTTATAACTTTGCTTAATACGGCAGAGTCGCCATTGGTGACTGACAACGTCTCAGCACAAGCACTTCCCGTCATTAATATGCTAAGCGTCGGCTGGTTGCTGCCAGCTTGCATTCTACTTATCGCAACCTTTAGAGGCTGGAATACGTTACAGGTTCATCGATTTGCGGTTGCTAGCCTAGGCTTTGCACTTGCTGCTATTTGGTTAGGTATGTCTATCCGTCAATTCTGGCAAACCACATCCATGATGTTGTACCAACCGACCAGCATGACAGAACTGTTCAGTTATTCAGTAGCAGGTTTGCTCGTGGGTGGATTGCTTACTTGGCGCGGTGTGACACACAGAGGGTTGATGATGCAGCGCGTGGGTCTAGTGGTTTTAGCTTTTGTCGCACTAAAAGTATTCTTATGGGATGTTAGCTCTCTGGATGGGTTCTGGAGAGCAATCAGCTTCTTAGGTTTAGGAGCATCTTTAATCGCGCTTGGGTGGTTATTCCAGAAATTGAATCGCTCGGTGGCAAAAGCACTCGAACCATAAACGAATTAAAGAGAGATTCCCGACAATGCACCGTTCTCGTTATTGGGGGGCGATAGCGATGCAAAGCCGGGAATCATTGGAGTGTTCGTTATTTTAGCAACGCAACAACCGTATGACGACGCACGTTTGCTTGTGCATTCAACGCTTGAAAAGTCGAGGTAAACTCACCAGACTTCTGCACAAAACCATCCAGTTTTGCATTCACATCATCCACAGAAAGCTGCGCGGTTTTATTTTGAATTGAGCGCATTTGAGTATTCAACTCTCCATGAAATGCTTTCGCTTCCTGCAAGCTCGTTTGCACTTGTCTTAGGTGCTGGTTCACTTTGGCAATCGTCTGTTTCATACCATCGCGTGACGCCAAATCAAACCCAAGTTCTGCAATACCATCTGGCTCTGACTTTAGATTTAGAACGTTCGGCTGGCCCGCAGGAAAACGGTGCCCTTCGCCCGTGACCATCACTTTCTGCTGCATTTGCTGATAAGCGTTGTCTCTGGCTTCAAATAAAATGCTGCCATCGTCAGCTAATGAGGCACGCATCCCTAAAGCAATCAAGCTTCGGTCAAGCATTTTGACAGTTCGAGCACCATCGGCTTGTCCATCGAACTGAATCATTACCGCTTGACCCTGAGGGAAATCCAAACGAATTTGCTCAGCCTTGTCACTTAAGCGATGCACGTTCAAGCCAGGAATAGAAAAGCGACGAATGTCTGCTTTATCTAGCTTTAAATGCAGTTCGTTGTTGAGCACTTTCTGGCCGTCGAAACGAGCATGCTCCACAACGTTCTGAATGGTGGCTTTAGAACGAACCAATGTATCCTGCAAGCCAGGTACATTTTGCACGCCTTGATTCACCGCTTGCGTCAAACCACGTTTAATTTGAGTCAGCTCTTTGCCAATCACCTGCAACGATTTCGATGCGATCTGCACTGCCGTCGCTTGCTGCTGACCTTGGGTCAGTTGAATCCCAGAGACAGAGTAGGCTGACGCAGTGTCAGCCTGAACTTGCGCCGGGCGCGGTTTAATTGCAGTACTTGAGTCTGCAGAACGGGTCGGCATGATAGAGGCTTGTTCTTGCCCACCCAAGCGTATGCTATGGGGTCTAACCTCTACTGTACTCATTACCATAAAAGAACTTCCTAACCTTATAGACGGTCAAACAACGATAGATCATTGATCTTTACATAGCTCGCTTGCGTTGCTTGCAAAGCCGCCATGTAATTGCTCAAGCGTACCGATGCTTCACCGTAATCCAGAGCTGAGAGGTCACCTGATACTTTATCGACGAACAGTTTATTCTCACCATGAGCACCGCCAACCAAATCTAGGTTATTGTGTCGGCCACCAATCTCCGTCATCGTGCCAAGTACGCTTGCCAACGTATCATCAATGGCACTCAGGCTTGCGTCCACTTCAGCTTGGAAATTCGGACTCGGGTTCTCAAATTCTGTAATTAGATTGTTAATTTGATCCAGTACGTTTTTGCCGCCACCAAGGTCCAAAATGTCCTTTGCCGTCATGTTGGAATCCATCGTTACGCCTTTCGCAATCGTCACGACACGTTTATCGCTGTTGCCCTCTATGACATAACTACCGCTTGTACTGTTTATAGCAGGGGTGTCAGTTTTGGTGCCTGAAAATAGGTAGTGCCCTTCTTCATCCTGAGCATTGAAAGACGACTCAATTGAATCACGATAGCTCTTTAGCTCCGTGATCATACCGGTACGGTCTTGATCAGTCAGTGAGCCATTCGCGCCCCATAATGCAATATCACGCATGCTCATTAGGCTCTCTTTCACTGAGTCTAAATGTGTTTCTTGACTCGAAAGCGTGGTTTTGACGTTTGCGATATTGTTTTGATACTGGGCGATGGCGCTGTTTTCACGGTCCAAATTAAGCAGCTTAATCGATGCCATTGGATCGTCAGATAGTTTAGTTAGACGCTCACCTGTCGTCATTTGTTGTAGCACGTGCCCCAGACCTGCATTGTTACCTTGCAGGCTTTGCAGCATCATTTGGCTAAATTGATTGTCACTGATTCGCATCTGGGTTTCCTTTAGAATAACTGCAATACAGAATCGAACAGCTGATTCGCTGTGCTGATCACTTTCATGTTGGCATTGTGTGCATTAGCAAACGTCATTAAGTTAGCCGCTTCTTCATCACTGTTAACGGCACTCACATTGTCACGAGCCGCATGTGCTTGCTTGTTCATGGCTAACTTAGCTTGGTAATCGGCGTCTGCTTGGCGTGCTTTAATCGCGGTTTGACCCACCATAGAACTAAATGCGTCATTCAAGCTCACAGAGCCATAGCCAGTCACAGAAACAGGCTTGTTGCTTAAATTAATCAACGACTGCAACACATCCGCATTACCTGGCGTACCATCACTTGAAAACGCAAGCTCACCTGGAGTTAACTCAGTGATATCCAAACTTGCCGCTGGGTTGGCAGGGTCGTAACTGAACAATGGTTTACCTGGGTTACCATTTAAATCTTGTCCAGTAGCGAGCACAGCGTTGTATTCATCCGCTAACGCTTTCGCCATGTCATTCAAAGCCAATTGGTTTGGTTTTAATACATCGGTTTGATAATCGTTAATCGCACCTAATTTGCCACCAAGAGAGTCACCAATCGCAAAACTTTGGCTTGAGAATGTTACGTGTAAGTCTGCTACGTAAGGGTCACTAGGGTCTGGAACGGCTGCGAGTTTGCCATGGTCCGTGCCCATCACAAGTGGCTGACCAGAGGTCAACGTTACCTGAACACTGCCGTCAGGCTGTTCTGTTGTTCTGATTTCGATGGTTTGAGATAACTCGCCGATCAATTTATCTCGTTCATCCATAAGTTGCGATGGGTTGCCGCCTGTTCCTTGCATTTCAACCAGCTGCTTGTTTACCTTCGCGATGTTTTCCATGAGGCTATTCGCGTGGTTGAGTGCCGCATTACGCTGATCGCTCATATCTTTATGTTGATTGTGCAAAGACTCGGTCAGCGTATTAAAGCGGCGTGCCAACGCTTCAGATTCGTTGATGATTTGTTGACGGTAAGGGATCGACTCAGGCTTAACCGTGGCATCGTTAAGCGCAGCGTTTAGAGAGTCCAAACCAGCAGAAATACTGAAGCCATCGGCCCCTAGCGTATTTTCCAATTGGCTCATGTTGCTGGTGTAACCAGAAGCGTACGCCGCCATACTGTTAGTTGACCACGTTTGCTTAATCAGAAATTGGTCTGTAACGCGGCGAATGCTGGTGACCTCTACCCCTAAACCAGGGCTTAAGCGGTTGGCTTTTCCGTCATCAACTGATGCCATCAACGCTTGTTGACGGCTATAGCCCACAGTATTCACGTTCGCCACGTTTTGTGCCGTTACGTCTAAGGCCACGCGGTTCGCGCCTAAACCTGAAAGGGCAATATTAACTAGGTTCATTTACAGCTCCATTTTCCTGATCAACGGCTGAGAAAACGCGGTAGTCATACCGGCCTCACCGAGCACCTGTTTTACAGAGGCGACGGCTTGAGAGGCGGTATTAAATAAGCTTGAGTTCCCCTCAATCTCGTTAGCATCAAGCTGTGAGATAGATTCAGAATTCGCACCTTTACCATCATTTGCAGATGAGATGTTACGCGCAGCATCAAAGGCGACTTCGCGCATAGAGGGGCTAAGTTGCTGGATGAGCATATTGGCAATGCCGGAGCTCTGCTTTTTTGCCAGTTCCATTGCCAGTTGCCCATCGTACATATCGCGGAAAACGCCTTGCTGTTGGCTCGCAAACGGGCTGTCTTTATCCGCTAGAACATCGCTGCTGCTGCGCATTTGACGCAGCACCATTTGTAAAAACATCGCCTCAAATTGACCCGCTACTACTTCAAGCGCGCCTTCCTGATCTCGACTCTGCTTGATGTTGGCAAGTGCGCTGTTGTCGTGATACAGCATCGAATTCAGTTGAGTTTGTTCATTGGTACTGTCTAGTTTCATCCTTAACTCCTTAAATCACGACCAATTCAGCGTTCAATGCACCCGCTTCGCTCAGTGCTTGCAGGATAGACATTAAGTCAGTAGGTGTGGCACCTAAGCTGTTTACCGCAGTCACAATAGTGTTGAGCTCCGTGCCTGGAGGCCAAATCACCATTTGAGCTAAATCTTCGTTCACATCAAGATCCGTTTGGTTAACGACTTTCGTATCGCCATTTGCAAACGCATTTGGCTGACTGACTTGTTGTGATTCAGAAATTCGCACGGTTAAGTTGCCGTGGCTCACTGCCGCCTCACTCACTTTGACACTCTTACCGATCACGACCGTTCCCGTGCGAGAGTTAAAGACAATTCGAGCCGGCTTGCGGCCTTCCACGACGCTCATTTCTTCAAGCATCGACATCATCACTACGCGCTGTTGGGTATCTTTTGGTGCGCGCATATCAATGCGCGCTTTATTGATCGCAACAGCAACGTTAGGCCCAAAAGTATTGTTAATTTCACGCGCGATATTTTTTGCCGTCGTGAAGCTTGGTTTACGCAGGTTTAAGGTGACTTCATCACGCTGGTTGAAATCAGTTTTGATTTCTCTCTCTAACGTCGCGCCATTCGGGACGCGACCTGCCGTTGGCGTGTTAACTTCGACTTTGGAGCCACTTCGCCCTTCTGCAGATAAACCGCCCACCACGACGTTTCCTTGTGCAATGGCATACACTTCACCATCAATACCGCGTAAAGGCGTCAACAATAGCGTACCGCCACGGAGGCTTTTCGCGTCACCAATTGAAGACACGACCACGTCCAAAGTTTGTCCGGGGCCCGCCATTGGATCAACGGTTGCTGTCACGCTCACAGAAGCCACATTTCGTAGCTTAGGGTTCATACTGTCATCAATTTGAACCCCAAACTGACGAAGCATGTTGGTGATAGATTGAGAAGTAAATTTCACTTGGTTTCGGTCACCCTGGCCAGCTAAGCCAACCACCAAACCATAACCAACCAATTGGTTTTCTCGAATGCCGCGTACATCGACCAAGTCCATGATCGGAATTTCCACTTCAGCATGTGAAGTGGTTGGTAATCCCAAGGTCAACACCAATAGGAAAGACGTAAAGAAAGATTGCATTGTCTTCATTAGAAAGGTACCCATGGGCTGTTGAAGAATTGAGTTAGCCATCCGGCTGCGTTGCTGTCAGCCAGAGCTCCGCGACCTGCGTAGGTAATTCGTGCATCAGCAATTCGTTGAGAAGAAACTTGGTTGCTGCGATTAATATCATCCACACGAACAATGCCAGTGAGACGAATAAACTCATCTCCCTGGTTAAGGCGCAGCCATTTTTCGCCACTGATACGCAATACACCATTAGGTAACACCTCGTGTACCGTTACGGTGATAGCACCTTGTAGCTTGTTACCCTGTGAGCTTGAAGCGCTGCCATCAAAGTTGCGGCTGCCATCGACACTAACCCCTAACTCATCGAACGTTTTCGTTCCTATGGTCGGCGCCGCGAAGTTAACCGCTGAGCTTTTGCCAAACTTAGTACCCGCTTTTTTGCTCGATGAGGTTTCTTCTGATAGTTGAACCGTTAACACATCGCCAACTCGGTAAGCACGACGATCCTGAAACAGGGTCATCGTGTATTGGTGACGATAAAGGCTACCAGACTGGGTTTCCGGCAACGTGTAATCGAGCGTTGGTGGTGCGTATTCCTCGGCATTTGGCTCAGGCGGAATAAATTCCTGACGGCCGGCACATCCCACCAGCAACACGGCGGCTACTGCCCAACTCTTAGAAAGCCATTTCATTGCTTTTTCCTTCATCATCACCAATTTCATACTTACATTGATTGCGAAACAAACTTCAGCATGTCATCTGCAGCAGAGACCACTTTCGCATTCATCTCATACGCACGTTGAGTCGTGATCATGTCGACCATCTCTTCCACTACTTGTACGTTTGAACCTTCCAATGCACCTTGCTTGATGAGGCCTGCGCCATCTTCACCAGCAATCAGTTCATCTGCCGGGCCGCTGGCTTCCGTTTCACGGAACAAGTTACCACCCACGGCCTCTAAGCCTGCTGGGTTAATGAATTTTGCGAGCGTGATTTGACCAAGCTGCTGTGGCGTTGGATCGTCCGCCGTCGTTGTTGTTACCGTGCCATCAACACCAACAGAGAATGAAGAGGCATTATCTGGGATCTGAATTTGTGGCTCTAACGGCAAGCCTTGGCTATTAACCATCAAGCCTTCAGAGTTGACATGGAACTGACCATTACGTGTGTACATGATCTGTCCATCCGAGTTTTCGATTTGAAAGAAACCCTGTCCCATAACGGCAAGGTCCAACTCTTGTGTTGTATTTTGAGTGTTACCTTGCGTAAACACTTTTTGCGTGCCGACTACGCGAACACCGCTACCTAGCTGAATACCACTTGGCAATTCGTTAACTTGATCTACTTGAGCACCAGGTTGACGCTGAATGCTGTAGAAAAGGTCTTCGAATACAACTCGGTCACGCTTAAAGCCAACTGTATTTACGTTCGCTAGGTTGTTAGAAATGGCAGTCATCTTCGTGTCCTGCGCTGCCATGCCTGTTTTACTTACCCATAATGCTGAATGCATTTTTTATTACTCCTTGCGGGGCGAGACTTATCTCGCCGCCATTAATTTATTACCAGCTTGTGCCAACGTCTCGGCCGTTTTCATCATGCGAACTTGCATCTCGAAGTTACGCGTTAACGACATCACGCTAATCAACTCATCAATGGCAGATACGTTACTGCCCTCAATGTGCTCAGGAGAAAGTTGCACGGTTTCATCGGCAGCGAATGGCACGCCATCTACACTGTGCAGTAGGCTGTCACTCTCTTTTTGAAGTTGGTTCATTTCTGGTTTAACCAACTTCAACGTTCCCGCGACGATTTCTGCGCCACCACCTGGCGGAATCACGGATACTTGACCACGCTCGCTGATTTCAATCTTTTGATAATCAGGCACAACCAAAGGCCCATTTTCACCAAGAACAGGAAAACCGTTGATGGTCATGGCTCCAAAAGTGTCGACTTGGATATTGCCCGCTCGCGTGTACGCTTCGTTACCCGCAGGAGTTTCAACAGCAAGATAACCCTCACCCATGATGGCGACATCCAACGGGCGTCCCGTTTTCATAATGTCGCCAGAATCAAAACGCGTTGAGGCAGAGTTGGTCACAACCATAGTGCGACCATCAAAACCTGGGCCTTGCATTTCTACACTGCGCACGCGCTCCATATCCGCTCGGAAGCCAGCAGTATCAGCGTTTGATAAGTTGTTTGAACGCACGTGCTGAGCCTTAAGAACTCGACTCGCACCTGACGTTGCAGTAAATAACAAGCTATCCATGCAAAACTCCCATTACACCGCGTTAAACAAAGCTTGAGTTAGCTTGTCGCTGGTAGAGATGGTTTTCGCGTTTGCTTGGTAGTTACGCTGTGCGGTCATAAGCGCCACAAGCTCACTGGTTAGGTCAACGTTAGAACCTTCTAGCGCACCTGGGGTTAAATCACCCAACGTACCTGAACCAGGGACACCCATGATTGGCGCACCAGAGCTAAAGCTTTGAGTCCATGCCGTACCACTCACTTTTGCTAAACCTTGTGTGTTGGCGAAGTCTGCAAGTACAACTTGACCTTGCAGCTGTGATTGGCCGTTAGTGTAGGTCGCGTAAACCATGCCATTACCTTCAACGCGTACACCTGCAAGCTCACCGGATGTGTAACCGTTCGGGCTGTTAGTACTTACGCCGAATTTCGCACCGAACTGCGTGCTGCCCTTCAAGTTAATGTCGACACTCATCGCGTTTGCGCCTGCCGCAGGGAATGAAACATTAAACGGAGCCGTCGGTGAAGAAAGCGAACCGTCTTTGTCAAACGTTACTGGTACCGTTGTCACTGGTGTTGCGCCACCATCCACTTGAACATTCACTTCCCAAGAGTTAGAAGCGGTCTTAGTGAAGTACTGGGTTACCGTGTGCGAGTTACCCAGCGAGTCATAGACTTTTGTGGTGTAAGACGAATTGAATGAGTTTGGATCGTCCGGATTAAACGGCGTTACCGTTTTATCAATGGCAGACGCACTTGCATCAAAGTTTGCAACAAAATCAAGACCGTCTGTCGCTTTTGCATTCAGTGATGACGTAGATACTTGGATATTGCCCACAGAGCCTGTCATCAGGTTGTTGTTGCTATCCACACTGTAACCTTGCAGTTTTGCGCCACTGTTAGCGGTAACAAAGTTATCTTTATCTGTCGCGAATACACCTGAACGCGTGTATAGCGTTTGACCCATATTGTCTTTAGTGACAAAGAATCCGCCACCGTTGATCGCCAAGTCCATCGCACGGCCAGTTCCTGAGATACTGCCGTCTTTGTCGAAGTTCTGTGAAATTGACGCGACTTCTACACCACCAGGTTGCATGCCGTTATATACTGCGGAGAATTCTGTGCGGCCACCTTTAAAACCATACGTTGATGCGTTGGCAATGTTGTGACTGATTGTGTTTAGCTCTGTGTTGGTCGCGTCCAGACCACTTAGTGCGATGTTAAAACTCATAAAAAGACCTCTGATTTCCCTATTTGGTTAAGCACCAAACTGAGTGATTTGATAGAAAGGAACGTTGCCAACGCCATGGACATTGACTAATGCTGCGCCGCCAGTATTTGGAATACGCACTTGCTCAACAGTGCCAGCCATGAGCACATTTGGACTTGCTTGCCCTTCTTGCACTTCTACTGCCACTGAGTATTTGCCTGGTTTAAGACCAAGTTCTTCAGGATTAATTGAAAAGTCGACGTCACCTTTGCCGTGAGCACCTAATGGCACTTTAGTGGATTGACCAAACTCATCTTTCACAACTAACGTCACTTGGTTTGAGCTATGAGCGAGTTCGATTTTTCCGTTCTGTACGCCTTCACCAAGCTCAAATTCTTTGGAGTTGACGTAAACAGTTTGTCCGACGAGCCCCGCTGTCGATAGCACTTGCATGTTGTCGAGGAGAATCATGCTCTGTTGCATTGTCTTGGACATATTCTCGGTACTTTGAACTTGAGAGAATTGAGCCAACTGACCAACGTATTCCGTGCCATCAAGTGGGTTAAGTGGATCTTGGTTTTGGATCTGCGCCACCATCAAAGAAATGAATTCGTTCTCTAATGAAGAAGCACTGTTCATATCTTTAGGATTTGGTGCAATGCCATTGTTCTCTTTTGCTTTAGTGCTCACAGGAGCATCAGACGATAAAGGTGTATATTGTGCGAGACTCATTAACTGCCCTGCCCTAATCTAAGCAGACCTTGCTGCATACTTTTCACATTTGATAACACTTCAACATTGGTTTCGAAGCTACGTGTCGCTGACATCATGTCTGCCATTTCAGCCACGACATCGATATCTGGGTAATACACATAACCTTCACCATTGGCCAACGGGTTGTTTGGCTCAAAGCGTTTCTCGGCTTCTCCCGCATTTTTCACAACGTCAACAATGCGAACTTCAGCATTGGGATAAACCCCGTTTTCCGTTGTCAGCTGCGCTTTTTGGTACACAGTCGCGAATACGGGCTTCAGCGCTTTATAAGCGTCATCTGGATTTGCAGACACCGCGTCCGCGTTAGCTAAGTTACTGGCGACCGTGTTAAGACGCACAGTTTGTGCCGTCATCGCGGATCCAGTGATCGAGTAAATATCAGTGAATGACATAATTAACGTCCCTCAATCGCTTTCGTTAAGCCATTAAATTTCATGTTGAGAAACGTCAGGCTAGTTTGAAAGTCCATGTTGTTTTGCGTGAATTTCGCTTGTTCAACACCCAGTTCTACAGTGTTGCCATCTTTGCTGTTCTGGTAAGGCACCGAGTATTGGGCCTGAACCTGAAACTTAGGCACTGGTTTGTTCACACCGCCTGCAGCCACCTGGTTCATTACGGTGGTGAAACTTAGGTCTTTCGCCAAATACCCAGGGGTGTCAACATTTGCTAGGTTACTGGCAAGGACTTTGGTACGCTGAACGCGAAAATTAAGTGCCTCTGGATGTACACCTAAAGCATTTTCAAATGTGATCGCCATGCATCTTCCTTACAGTTGGCTCGAATACGCCAACATACAAACAAGATGCGTGCCATAAAAAATAGCTATATATATCAATGACTTACAAACAAGGATGGAAGCCAAACTTCCGGCTCACGGAAAGCATTAAAAGCAAGGGGAAAGTGCTTACTTCCTCAACATTAATGCTAACTCTGCTTGCTCTAATACCAGGACAAACTTTCGCCAACACCTCTGGCAGAACCCTAAGCGTTGAGGAGATAAAATCTGTTGTAGCAGAGCATTTCAAACAAGAAGTGGCCCAAAATGCTCACTCTAACCAGTGGGGAGAATACCAACTGGATTTCGACATGTGGGTACCAGGCTCGGCGAATCACCTACCTGAGTGTGAATCGCCTCTGGTCATCACTGGTCGCGACAATCAAGCGTTGCCAGTTGGAAACCTTAAGCGCTCAGTAAGTTGCGATGACATCGCTTCACCCTGGCGAATTAACGTCACGATAAAATCTTCTCTGACACTGCCTGTCTTGGTTGCCACAACCACGGTCGGTCGAAATGAAGTTGTGACTGCCAAGCACGTTAAACTGGAAACGCGCACCATCTCGCGACAAGACGATTTTTATACTCGCCCAGGACAAGCAATAGGCTTAGAAACCTCTCGCCGTTTACGTGCAGGGCAAGTGGTCAACCCATCCAATTTATCGGCTCCACCTTTAATCGAAAAAGGCAATGAAGTCATAGTGATTGCGAGCAAAAATGGATTTAGCGCCAGCACGAAAGGAGTCGCCTTAGAAGATGGTGCGAAAGGGCAACAAATTGAAGTAGAAAACCTAAGTTCTGGCAAGGTCATTAGAGCTGTCGTAACCGGGTTAAACCAGGTTCATACTCAATTTTGATTTTGGACTCAGAGTAACATTTTTTAATTTTGGCTCTCGTCAGTAACGCTGAATTTCGAGTACAAAAAAAATATTTAATGTTTATCACATCCTAACCGCCTACTTAATTTAGAACATGATGATGAGGACCACAGCATGAAAATCGACAAAGTCGCGGGCGGTCATGTCCCACAAACAAAATTACAGCAAGCAAGCAAACAGCCTGTCGACGTCGTCGAACAGAGCAAAGTACACGAGCCTGCATTTCAAGCGAATACCGTAGCGATAGATCGCGCTCAAGCTGAAATGGCATCACTACCTGATGTTGATATGGACAAAGTAGAACAAGTACGTAACGCATTAGCGCGTGGCGAACTTAGCCTAGATACAAAAGCACTATCAAAGGCGATCATGCAATTCCATACAGGTCACGAGTAATAACACACTAGGAAGAGATCATGGCAAGCGCAGTATCGCAGCGAATTCAACAATTTATTCGCTCAATACCTGAGGATATCAAGCTCTATCAACAACTTATCCCTTTGCTTCAACAGCAAAAAACGTTGTACTTAAAGTTTGATGGTGAGGCACTGAGCAACAATGTTCAGAAACAAATGCCAATACTCAATAAACTTAGCCGCTCAGCCAGTGATAGAAGCCAGTGTATGCGAGAGCTGGGGTTAGCGTGTAATGACGCCAGCGTAAAACGAATTTTCAATGCTTTGCCTGCCCAAATAGGTATGCAAGCTAGAAAACAATGGGCGCTATTGGAAACGTTGGTAAGTCAGTGCCAACAATACAATCAGAGCAATGGCCACAGCTCTGCGGCGTTCCATGAGTTGGTCAGTCAACTCAAACAACCTGTGCAACACACTTATGAAGATAAATCGTTCTAAACGATGTTCGTCTTGCCTACAGATTCAGTCGCCATCTCGGCTGAGTACTGTAGGCCTTTTTATTTTTATCGCCTTACTATCCTGCCTTTCAATCACCTGTCAGGCGAAACCAAGCCCAGCTGATATTCAAACGCAATATCAAGTTTTAGCCCCATACAAGCCACAAATTGCCAAGCGTCTCGATTCATCCAGCCCGGTAATTCATCACATTTTCAAACAACTGCAAAGCCACTCTTTACCAAAGAGTCTAGCCTTAGTGCCAATGTTGGAATCCTCTTACAACCCCAAAGCCGTTTCTCATGCCAACGCCGCCGGACTTTGGCAACTGATACCAGCAACAGCTCAACGATTCGGGTTGACTGTAGATACAAAACAAGACGATCGCTTTGATACAGAAGCAAGCACAGCTGCAGCACTCAAGTATCTGACGTTTTTATACAACAAATTCGATCAAAACATGGCGCTGACATTAGCGGCCTACAATGCAGGCGAAGGGCGTGTCGCACGCGCTATTCAGCGAGCAGGCAGTAACGACTTTCAGAAGCTCACACTACCTAAAGAGACTCGCCAATACGTTAGTCGATTCTTCGCGCTGGAAAAGTTGATAGATATCGGTCAGTTACAATCCTCATCATTTCAACCTTTACTCTTATTTTCTTCAGATGCTCCGATGGTTTCGCAACCGCTGATCGACTTTAGTCCACTACCTCCGTTGGTCAATTTGTGATAAAAATCACGACAAAATCCAATGTCAGAAAAACGTAAAATTACAAGATCGTGTTCGGCCAATTTGAAAACTCGTGATCTCTATGCAAACGTGTGCAAAAAAGTTGAGGTAAGGTATCTCAAAGATAAGAAAGAGTAGTGGTTTATTAAAAGGTACCCAAATTGCGCTTGCCAATTGGGTAGATATGCGTCACATTGCGTTTGCAAAAAACATGAAAACCAATGGTTGGACCTAATAATTATTTACACACTAAATGTAAAACAGCTATTGTTTTCATAGTTCGAAACAAATTTAAAATATCAAGATGACGCTTCGCTTGCGCGTCTGGAATAAGTCCGGGTTCCGGGGGGGAGTCCGGACTTTTTTTATCGATTTAAAAGCTGACCTATCAACAGAACAATGAGTGGGTAAGTCACTATGAGGCAAGCTAAGTTATTTATAGTAATTCTTTAGAAATCAACTGAAGCAAAAACGTTTCGCGCTCGATGCTCATGCCTTTTTTCGGGCTTTCTGCCATGGTCTTTTCATTGTGCGCTATCGCTTCGTGAATGTTCATCCATACTGGACGCATTCCATTTTTAACTTCATAGTCTTCATAAGCCGTTTCGCCTAACTCACGATCGATTTTACATGTATAGCAATACGACACCATGTGCATTACGTCAGCGTCGTCTTTGTACCAAGGACGAAATTCCTCAAAGATTCCGAAAGGCTTAATACCATGGATATTCTGCGCGCCGGTTTCCTCTTCTAGTTCACGAACTAGTCCAGCAATCACATCTTCACCATCATCAATACCACCACCTGGCAAAGTGTAGTCATGGTAACGCTCTGTATAGAGCAACAACACATCTTCACCATCTAGTACGATGGCGCGTGCCGCATTGCGCTGGAAAATAATTTTGTCGTCCAAGTGCTCAATGTCCGGATGAACGGTCGATTTTAAGTGTCTCATCGAAAATACCACTGTCATGTTTTGCGCGCATATTACCGAACTTCACGCTTTAAATCATCGTTGTCGGTCCAAATGCGTTCAAGACATTGGTTTGAACGCAACGGTTCTAACCTTCGTAACAATCCGCAACAAATAGAAGTGTGACGTGATAACCAGTAAAAGATGAGAATATCTAAATTCTTATACGTCCCTCTTACTTTTAACATCGATAAGACAATAATCTCTGAAAGTTGCCTATAATCAATACAATACTCGCCCACCCCATGCGGAGATAAAGAATGAAAAAGACAAATTTAATGATGGCTATGGCTGCAACGTTGGTACTGGCTGGTTGTTCAACTTACGAAGGTGCCACTCGCTCGACTGAGTATACCTCCGTCGCAAATCCTGCAGCCGTTTACTGTGTTCAGCAAGGTGGTGAGCTGGATACCGTTTCGGAAAATGGCGAACGTGTGACTTACTGCGTGCTGTCTGACGATAATCGTGTCGAGCAATGGGAATACTATCGCGACAATCATAAAGAAAGTGAGAGTGGCGACTACTAAAATTTTTTGTCGACACGTCAGATTCCCTCTATCACTTAGGAGCCTTTAGGCTCCTTTTTTATTTGATTTATCAAAACTTTCTCACTTCATTTTTACATACCTCTGACTTTACCGCACATCGATACTATATCGAACAGTGTTCTATTCTTGACATTCCTCTGACATAACTTTCCACTTGGACAATAAAATCCCAAACACAGATCACACTAATTCACATTTCTTCCACATTTTCTGGAACAGGTGAGCAAGATGAAAACACAAATAGTAAAAGAAGCCGAGTCAGCCCCAAGCAACGTTGTTACTGAAGAGTCAAAGCGCATCATTTATAAATCGAGTTTAAGTGCATTGATGATTGTCGCTATCAGTATTCTCGTTAACCTCAGTCTTCGCCTTGATTATGTCGTGTTGGGTTCAAGCCTTGGTGAGCTTTCCATAACAGAAACACTCCAGCTTGTGATGCTCGCGATTGCATCGTGGTCATTTTTTACCCTATCTAAACAACAGCCTCAGCTAAAGCATGCGGCCATTTTGATTGCCGGCTTTTTCTCGGTGCTCATTATTCGTGAAACAGACTATTGGACAGACATGATTCGTCATGGTTCTTGGGTTTTCCCTGCGCTAGCTGTAACCGCACTGGCTTGCGCCAAAGCTTACCAAGGTGGTAAAGGTACCATGAACGAAATGGCGACCATCTTAACGGTGCCCCACATGAAACTGTTAATTGGTGCCGTGATGCTATTGTTGGTCTTCTCTCGCTTGTATGGCATGGGCAGTTTTTGGCAACAAGTGATGGACGAGAACTACATCCGTGATGTTAAAAATATTTCGGAAGAAGGCATGGAACTCCTTTGCTACTGTTTGATCGCATTGAGCGCAGTCCGTACAAAACGCGAACTTAATGAATAGACTCAGGATCCAAGCGGCGGTTCAATGCAGTTAATATCGGATGAACGATCCTTAACGCTTGTTCCGCAGCTCCTACAGATTTATCCAAGGCCGTCATTTCGATGGCCTTTTTCATGTCTTCAATCTGTTGCAAACTATCTTTATCGAGTGGTAAAGCGAGCAATTGCTGAATGGCATGTCTCGCGATCATAAGCGGCTTCTTTCGGACAACCGATAAGTCTCGTAAAAATGCTCCCAGCTTGACCCCTTCTAAATAAACTCGGTAAGTCGTGAGTTCATCCAGTAATAAAAATGCCGCCGCCACAGGCCCTTTATGTGGGTATGGTACGCTGATATGTTTGTTGATATCCAATGGTAAGTTGAGAGTAACGCCCATGGAGGCGCACTCAGATTTTAGTACTCGTAATAATCCCTGCTCATCCATCAAGGTTTGGATTTCTATGATTCGCTCAAGGTGGTAGTCATTCGACAACAAGGTGACCTCAACCGGACGCGCTGACCATAACTGGAACAAACCACTATCACACAAAACGCGAGAAGCGTAACGCATGTTCTGAAACGTATTCAAAGAGCGATTTTCTAAAAGTATTTGATGTTCAGGGAACGGATGCACAGCGGCCGCATTGAGAGATTTAAAATAGCTGTACATTGCATCTGCTTCAGAAATGCGTTGACCTTGCGTTAATCCACCACAAAAAATAATCGCCGTTCGCTCTGTCGGCAATGACGCAATCACATTAGATAACGCTTCGACTCTTGTTACCCCCTCAACGGTCAATCTGCTATTGAGGAGGCGTTTACCTAAAACGATGACCACATTGTCTAACTTCATTTCAAAATCTCGCGCTTAGTTGGCAGTGTTACAAAAATCTTCTTTCACTCCCGGCCTACAGGCTTTAACATCTAGTTAACAACACTGTTCTAGAGACCTTTATAAAGGTTCACTGCTAAAGGAAGTCAATTATGCTGTCGATTTTCGATATATTTAAGATTGGTGTCGGGCCTTCTAGCTCCCACACTAATGGTCCTATGCTTGCCGGATTCCATTTCACTCAACTAGTTAGCGACTCTATGGCGAAAGTGCATCGGGTGCAAGTGGACCTTTATGGCTCATTATCGCTCACTGGTAGAGGGCACCACACAGACCGAGCCACTGTCCTTGGTTTGATGGGAAATAAACCCGATACCATCAAAATGAGTAGCGCTAAAAGTGCGCTACAAAATACTATAGACAACAACACGCTGCTGCTCGCTGGTACGCACCAGATTGAGTTTAGCTACGACCATGACATCGTCTTTCATAGTGACAACCTTCCCCTGCATGAAAACGGAATGACGATTACTGCACTAGACGCTGCGGGAGACCAAGTGGCGTTTGAAATTTATTATTCCATCGGAGGTGGGTTCATCGCCACCGCTGACGAACTAGAAAACGGCACACAACAAGATGAAGTCGCGGTACCATTTCCTTTCACATCAGCGGATGAGATGCTGGAAAAAGCCGAGACTAACGGTTTTAGTTTGGGAGGTATGATTCTACAAAACGAACTGGCATTCCGCTCAGATGAAGAAATTAGCCAAAGAGCAGAACAAATTTGGAAAGTGATGTCGCTCTGCATGCAACGTGGTTTCGATACGGAAGGGATTTTAGAAGGTGGTCTCAATGTCACTCGTCGTGCACCAAACCTTTTGAAGAAGCTCGAAGCCAACGCTGCAGTTGAGAATGATCCAATGGAGATCATGGATTGGATTAACCTCTTTGCCTTTGCGGTTAGCGAAGAAAATGCAGCTGGCGGACAAGTCGTTACTTCTCCAACTAATGGCGCTGCAGGGGTGATTCCGGCGGTATTGATGTACTACCATCGCTTCATCAAAGAGCTTGATATTAAACAGCTGAAAGATTTTCTCGCAGTCGCTGGCGCTATCGGCATCTTATATAAAACTAACGCGTCAATTTCCGGCGCCGAAGTGGGTTGTCAGGGAGAGGTCGGGGTATCTTCATCCATGGCAGCCGCTGGTTTAACGGCGCTCAGAGGCGGCAGTAACGAGCAGATTTGTATTGCTGCGGAAATTGCGATGGAGCATTCATTAGGAATGACTTGTGACCCGATCGGCGGCTTGGTTCAAGTGCCTTGCATTGAAAGAAATGCCATGGGCGCAATGAAAGCCATTAATGCCTCACGTATGGCATTAAAGCGCACGAGCAAATGCCTTATTTCATTAGATAAAGTTATCGAAACCATGTATCAAACTGGTAAAGATATGAACAAAAAATACCGTGAAACTTCCTTAGGTGGCTTGGCCGTCATTCATATGGCACCGCCATGCGAATAGTCAAATAAGCCCGCTATATCATTGCTGGCGATGCACTTCGTCAGCAATTTCCTTTCTCGCAAGACCTCTTTTTATTTGCCAGTAATCCTATAACCCCCTTTAGCCCCAATCAGTAATAAGTATAACAAAATTAAACAAAAGCAGAATTAAGCACTGCTTTATTCAAATTGATCTAGAACAACACATTAGCATTTAGCCACCTAAGCATTAGAAAATATAGTGCAGCATTTCCACGTTATGCGACAATTATTTCAATACTCAATCTTTCGTTTCATTACTATTTAATAGAAATAACAATACCTACCTTTCTCCGCTAATGTGAGTACAAAGTTATGTGGAATAAACTAAATAAATCCATGATGTTCTGCCAAATGATGTTTGGCTTATCATTTTACGGTGTATTAGTAAGTCTAACTCGATTTTTTCTAGAGGATCTAAATTACAACGAAGCCGATACGATGATGATCGTTGGTGCTTTTTCGGCGATCGGGCCACTTTTCGCGATCGCGGGCGGCTTTATTGCAGATAAGTTTTTAGGAGCTTATCGCTCACTTTCTATCGCATATTTCGCTTTTGCATCCGGTTACGTATTACTCGTGTTGGGGGCTTCTGCTTCTAACGTTCCACTTTCAATGTGTGGTATTGCGCTCGCCAGTTATGGCCGCGGCCTGATGTCACCCTCTTACCCTAGCCTCTATAAACGAACGTTCAAATCACAAGAAGATTTTGAAAAAGGATACCCAATCAATTATTCAGTGAATAATGTTGGCGCCTTTTTAGGTCAATATTTGTTCCCAATGATTGTCCTTGTGATCGGCTTTAATGGCGGTTTTACCATCTCTGCTGTTATGGCAGCAGCGGCATTGATCATGCTATTGGTATTCCGCAAAGATCTTGTTGGCGTAGCCTCTGAGCTTGATCAAAAAACCGTAAGTTTAAAAAACTGGGTACTCTTTGCATTGATTTCATTGGCAATGATCGCGTTGGTATTTTTCATGTTTTCAAACATGGATATTGGCCAAAATATCGTATACGCCATCGGGGGGGCAGCGATCGCATACTTCATATCTCTGATGCTTAAAGCAAGCAAAGCTGAGTCTTTGAAGATGGGGACCATCTTAATTGTGACCTTGCTGACAACCTGTTTCTTTGTTTACTACGGACAAATGATGACCTCGATGAACATGGTGGCTATCAACACATTAAAAGGCTCTCTATTTGGTTTTATTCCGCTCGAGCCAGAAGCAGCAATGGCAATGAACCCGCTTTGGTGTATGGTTGGTGGCCCTATCGTAGCGGGCTTTTTTGGGTTGCTGGAAAAGAGAGATATCTACCTCTCTACCGCGACAAAAATCGCCTTGGCATTTGTACTGACCGCAATAGCGTTTGGTATCTTGACGTTTGCCGTGACTACCGTGGGTGAAGATGTCGTGATCATGCCAGAAATCTTTCTCGCTATTCACTTCTTCCAGGCGATTGCAGAAGTCATCGTGGGTTCGATGGTCGTAGCGTTTATTCTTTCCGTCGCGCCGAAGCACATCGAAAACTTCTCTGTGAGCCTATTTTCTGTGGCAATCGCATTAAGCGGTATTATTGGTGCTGCATTCTCAACCTCTATCGCGTTAGAGAAAGGACAGACCATCACACAAGACATTGTACAAAACGTATATGGTGATTATTTCCAATTACTCACTGTCCTTGCTGTCGTGATGGTCGCTATCGCAATGGCAGCGTCACTCATTATTCGCAAGATGCTTGATGCGGCGAAAGAAAGCGATACTCAAGCGCAACCAGTCGAGATCGAAGCTGGGGTTGAAGTTCAAAGCTGAGTTTGATGATTTACCTATCTCAAAATATAAAAAATGCCGCGATATTCGCGGCATTTTCTTAACAACAACATGTTCGATTAATCACGTCGACCACGGAGTTCGATTTTTTGTGTAGCAGCATCCGTTTGGATGATTACCCCGCCATAGGCCGTTTCATTCCGACCTTTCAGCGTCAGTTGAGAATCTGCGCGCTCGACGTCGACCTGATTTTTCGTAGCCATCGTCATATCAATCGTGCCCGTGTATGACCCATCGCCAGCTAATGCTATGTTTGTTGAGCAAACCATCAAACCAAGTGCGATTAATTTTTTCATACGTCACCTCTGTTTTTGTTCTTACTTTCTTTCGATGAAAAAACTGTAACAACAGAAACGTGTTCATACGAGGAAAGTCATCATTTACCAAATGGAAATCCAAACCACTAAATTAATATGACCAAGCCTATTTGCTATCCATCGTCGCCTTCAATAAACCATAAGATACGACAGCATGCTTAAATTGACCGAACTTTGTCTTTTATTCAGAAATTCAGAGATATGATTTCTCGGCAGAAGACAAATGAGACGATGTATGAGCATTAATCTGGACATTCAAAACGTATTGGTACTAAAACGGATGTATGAGTTACGTAGCGTCCGATTGGTGGCAGATTCACTCGGAAAGACATCAGGATCAATCAGCAAAAACCTGACAAAAATGAAAGCGCAGCTCGATGACCCTTTGTTCATTCAGACTAAAAATGGCTTTGAACCGACCGCTTTTGTCGAGGCGAACATGCCACATTTTGAGCAAATCCTCACCAGTATTGATTCCATCAAACCACAGAGTTTTTCACCCGCTCATTTTGACGGCTCGATCACTATTTATGCGAATACATTGTTTTGGGATTACTTTGGTGACAAGTTTTACTTAGAATTACTAAAACACGCCCCAAAAGCAAAGTTCGCTTGTTTACGTTGGGGGAGCGACGCGAAAAAGCGATTAACTGAGGGTGAAAACGCTATTGCGATTCATTATTTTGATGAGGATCTTCCGCAATCAATTATTCAAAACGAACTAGGTCGAGGAAAAGCAGTATTTTTTGTTCGAGATGAGCATCCCGCTCAACATTTCCAAGAGCTAGAAAACTACCCCTTTTTACTTTTCAAAACGCCGGGATGGAACGACTACCGATACCCGTTGTTGGAAAGGCTCAATCATATGGGGTTCAGAACCACACCTAAGGTAGAAATTGAACACCCAGCGATGATTCAAAAAGTGCTCCTACAAACGGATCATTTTGGTATAACCATGAGTGGACATGTGCCTAAGGGCTGCCGAAGTATCGCGCTTCCTGGCGGGTTAGAGCTTGATGTTCGCTACGTGATGAGCTGTCGTCGATCACAACAGCAAGCCCCGATAAACCAGTGGCTATTCAATGTCATTAAAGATATCACCCAGCCCTAACCTAAAAGTCCTAGGGTGATGACTTGTCTATGTTTTCTTAGGTACTCGATATCGTTGAGGTAAGCGGTATGATGGCAATCTTCTAGGTTCGCTTGAAACCTATCATCACCTTGAGCTGCGACCCCTCTCATATAATCAACTAACGCGGAGAGTCGATGTGTCATCACCTCCACCAGCTCTTCCCGTTCCAATCTCGAACACCCATAAGCGTCACAGAAGAGTTTTGCACGCTGAATTTGTTGCTCCAAACAGCCCATTTTATCGTGCTCATCGGTTTTAAATGGTGCCCAACCATAGACCGAAAAAGCGACATCCCAAACTCTTGGCGCCGGATGCGCCGTATCAAAATCAAACACACCAACGACAAACTCTCCACGGAGTGCCACGTTATATGGCATGAAATCACCATGACAAATCACCTCTTGTGGTGTTCGTGGTGGCAGCATCCAGTGCAGCGTTTCATTTTGATATTGCTTAAGGAAATCCTCAGATGCATCGTGCATATCGCGTAACATTTTTGCCGCAGATTGGAGCGCGGAAACAGAAGCAATGTTGCCAATCAATGGATAGTTGTAAGTCTCTCCTTCGACATAGCTAACCCACTCTTTTCCTTTTTCAATACCAACCGCTTTAGGGCATGCCGTAAAGCCTCGTGAATGAAGATAGGTAAGTAGCTGATGGATAGTCATCGTCCAATAACTGGCAGGACGAGATATCAAATTCCCTTTTCGATAGATGGCATTTTCTCTACCGCCTTGCATTGTGTCCATAACAGTATCCTGTGTGGATTAAGCGCGCATCAGATAACGTAAAGCTAGATCATCATACACTCAAAGCTTTTAGAGAAGGTTGACTGACCCTATAAGAAACCGCGCATTTTGTTAGGTAAATCGCAAGAATAAGTACCGCTGTAAAAATAGACCGTAAAACATCAAAGGCTTTGTATTAACCATTGGGCAAAGGTGTTTACGTGTGACTTTTCTGATGCTCTAACCATCATATAGTGTGCGCCGGAGCTGGGCATACGCCAATCTCCGATTTGTACTAATATCCCTTGTTGTAACTCATCCTCAACAAGAAAGTCTCTCACCAGCAATATACCAAGTTGATTGGTTGCAGCTTGAATAGCAAGCAATGAATGTTCAAATTCGGCTATCACTTTGCTCACCTTGCCTTGATAACCTTGGTACGCAAACCATACCTGCCAAGATTCATGATAACCGCCGGTGCAGATTTTAGGTGTTTGAGACAGCTTCGTGAGGTCATCAATCGGATTTAACTGAATAAAGCCGGGGCTTGCTACAACGATCCAGTTTTCTTGGGTAAGCTGAATAGCTTGTTGATCTTGCCAATCGCCATCTCCGTTAATAATTTCTATATCTGCAATCGCACTGGCGTTTGGAACCGTATTCGCGGTTGTCGAGATCTTAAAGGAAACATCTGGAAATTGACGCTGAAAATCGGCCATCCTTGGCATTAACCATTGCGAGCAAAAACTGTGGGCGACATGTAAGGTAATTTGCTTGTTCTGTGGGCGAGTAAATAAATGATGGGTCGAGGTTGATAAGGTTTGAAGCACATGGTTAACCACAGGCCAGTATTCTTTTGCTGAGCTGGTCAGCGTAAGGTGCGTACCCTTGCGCTCGAATAATGTTGCATTTAACTGCAGTTCTAGCGATTTCACCTGCTGACTGACGGCCGCACGGGTCACATTTAGCTCCTCTGCGGCTTTAGTGAAGCTCTGTAATCGCGCCGTGGCTTCAAACGCTCGGAGCAAATTAAGCGGCGGTAAACTTTGCATAACACTCTCCCAAATACCTGGCAGCCATGGTATGAACTGGTGATGACAAATTGATGAAAGTGCTGAGTTTGTTAAGCGGGATCAAAAAAGCCAGCGTGATACACGCTGGCTTTTGGAACTGTCTCTTAAGCAGGAATTATTCTGCTTTCTCAGTGGTTTGGTATTCAAACGCAGGGACAACTACTTCAACACGACGGTTCATTTGACGACCTTGACGTGTTTCGTTGCTTGCTACTGGGTTAGCTTCACCCATGCCTTTCACTGTCATACGCTCAGCCGCAATACCTTTTGCTTGGAACTCGTCAGCAACGGCTTTCGCGCGTTTTTCTGTAAGTTGCTGGTTGTACGCAGCAGAACCCGTCGTATCACTGTAACCCGTGATCTCAACTTGAGCTTGTGGGTAAGTGTTCATCAGATCAACGGTACCAGAAAGGGTCGATGCATCTTTCACTTCTGCACTTTCTAGGTCGAATTGTACTGTCGCTGTTGTTTGAGCAGGGTAAACATGCTCAACAATACGTGTTGCAGGGCGTGTTTCTACTACTTCCTCAACCACTTCTTCTTGAACTACTGGCTCAGAGCCGAACTTGTAGTTAAAACCAATACCGAAGAAATCTGAATCCATATCTTCAATCACGTCATCAGACATATCTTGGTAACGTTGGTATTCAGCACGTAGGCTCCAGTTGTAGTTGATTTTGTACTCAGCACCTAGAGAGCCTGTTGGTACGAAATCTTTTTCGTCACCCGCCATCATGTATGCAGCACCAACTTTCGCGAATAGATTCCAAGAATCCGTTAGCGGTAGGTTGAATTTAGGAGCAAGAGTCAACGCCCAAAGATCACCGTCAACGGTGTTTAGGCCCGGCTTTTTGAAGTTTGCAGTGAAGTCACCAAGGTAATCAACACCGTACTCTGCTGCAACGTACTCGTTGAAGCTGTAGCCCAGGTGCATAGATGCTGCAAAACTGTCGTCGTCACAAGGTTCGTTTAGGTAACACGCATCATTTAGAGAGTTGTAACCTACTTTACCGCCCATGTAAGTGTCAGCAAGTGCAACGTTTGAGATCACACCACCAGCAAGTACAGTAGCCACTGCTATAGCGATTTTTTTCATTATTCTTTTCCTTTTTCTTGTACACAAAGCAACACATCGAGGCAGCATACTGCCGTAAAATATGAAGCCGTAACTTTCTCTTTTCTTCGAACAGAAATAGCTAAATAGCGTAGGAAAGAATCAAAAAATGATATTCAAACGCCAATGACGTAAAACGGAGAAAGATAACCTCAAGACCATCTATTCATGAGCTTCATCCGCATACCCAACCGAGAAATAAAGTCTCGTTGCGTTGGTTTAGCCATAGTCAATTCGTTGCGGAGAATATCACAAAATAGCCAGTTTTCTGTGACGCAAATCACCATAAAAACCCATTTTCTCAAATTTAAGAATCGACATTTAAGCCTGTGAATGGCAACAAATTTTTACAGGAGAGAATGGATATCGAAGGCATAAAAAAACAGCTCATTTAAAATGAGCTGTTTTCGAAATAATGAACAGACGTGAACTTATCGAACTAGATTTTATCCGCCACGGTAAGCGTTGCAGCTAAGACATCTTGCCCAAATAATACACTGCGTTCTGGTGACCAACCATAAAGCGGATCTGGGTGATTGTTGTTATCTTTAAATGGCATCTCGATCGTGTACGACAGGCATTTGAACTGCTCCGCGACCCAGTTTGAGCCTACCGTCAAATTCGCTTTACCCGGCTCATCTTTATCATAACCAATCTCATCTTGGAACTCAGGTGTAATAGTTAGTAGCGCTTGCTTAAATGATGCCTCTAAAGCGGCAAGATTTTCATCGTAAGAAGGAATACCTTCTGAGCCAGCGACGAAGTTGTAAGGAATTGCTTCATCACCATGGATATCTAAAAACATGTCAACACCCGTTTCCAGCATACGTTGACGAACAAGGTAGACTTCTGGACTTTTCTCCATAGACGGAGTTTGCCATTCACGATTCAAGTTCACGCCTACCGCGTTCGTACGCAAGTGGCCGCGAATACCACCGTCTGGGTTCATGTTTGGTACCACGTAAAGCACTGCTTTTTCCAGTAATGCACGCGCAACCGTGTCATTTTCATCCAGTAAACGTTGGATCATGCCTTCCATGAACCATTCAGCCATGGTTTCACCCGGATGTTGGCGTGCAATCATCCAGATTTTCTTTTTGCCTTCTTCTGGCTCACCAAACGTTAGCAAGCTCATGTCATTGCCGTCTAATGTGTGGCCTAGTGTTTCTAGTTGGCAGTGGTGCGCGCTTTGTGCCATGTGTAACAAATCTAAATGACGATCGTATGTGTAAGGTGCAAAGTACGCGAAGTAAATTGAGCTACGCTCAGGGATAACAGTGAAAGTCAGCGTGTCGCCATCGAACTCTGCTGGTATACGGAACCATTCTTCACGGTCGTAAGACGCCACGACATCGTAACCTTGCCACCCTTCTGGATAAGCCGACTTAGCCAAATCAAGCAGTTTGATCGTGTGCGACTGCTCGGCTTCGGTTTCTAGACGGAAATGGAACCACTGGTAGAATTCCGACATATTGTCATTAGGGATTTTAAGTTGGATGTCATTTTTGTCGTCCGCTTTCACTACGTGAATGCTGCCGCTATCGAAGTTGCTGAATACTTTCATTATATTACTCACCTTTTAAATCTGAGCTTGAAAGACAGAGGCTAACACAAGGCTACATCGCCCCCCAATGACTTTCACTGCAAACTGTCTCGTTTGTGGCTAAAGTCTTCAGTTTAGTCGAGCTTATCCGCTTTGCCTGCTGGTCCTGCGAGTTTCGCTAGCCATTTATCCCAAACAAACGGATGTTTCTCATTGTCTTCCGCTTCCTCTTTTCGGCGAACAGCATTTCGTACCATCATTGCTCCCAGCCAACGTATTGGTTCTGGTGGAAAATACCCAAGCGGTCCTTGCGCTAAACCACTTCGCGTCCATTCGTTATCTAGCCCTAACACCAACGACGATAAAATTTTTCCACCCATTCTAGTTTGGGCAACGCCGTTACCTGAGTAACCAAATCCGTAAAAGACATTGCTTTGCTTATCCAATTGGCCAAAGAAAGGAAAACCAGTTGCGGAGCGATCCGAACCGCCAGTCCAAGAGTACTCAAATTCAGCCCCTTTTAAGCGAGGAAAAAGGTTGTCGAATGATTTTTTTAGTAGAGTTTGATAACGCGTCGGCTTGTTAAACATCGCGTCAACTCGGTTGTTGAAAGAGAACTGATTACCGCCTTTGCCTAGCATCAAACGGCCATCTGGCGTATCTCGGTAATAATGTACGAAGATGCGTGAGTCCAAGACACTCGAACCCGCTTGCCAACCAGATTGAGACAAAGTATCACCAAGCGGTTTGGTAATACCCATATCAGAAGACACCACAACAATACTGTTTTTGAACTGCTTAAATTGCTCCACCATCCATGCATTTAATGCCAACACCACCTGCTGCGCTTGAATGTTTCCTTTAGGTGTACAGACGGTGGCAGGGCTTCCATAATCTAGACGCGTCATTGGCGTGTTCTCATAAACTTCTACACCCAGATCAATAGCAACACGGCGTAACCCTCGCGCGAGTAAGGCGGGTTGTACGTTAGCAGCAACCGGAGAGTGATAGCCTTCAATATGACGAGGTGAACCCGCATTGGCACGCAGTTCCTCCACCGAGCAACGACGCCAACTGTTCACATCTAGCCGTTGTAACTCGTCGACAACTGGCTGCATTCCACCTTTCTGAGCCTGATTGGTTGCGGTGTAATAAACCCCTTTTAACGATAATTGCGCATCGATATTGTATTGCTGACAAAAGTCGTCAATCTCCAACACCGCTTGTTCCGACTCTTTTACCAACCAAACAGCATGTTCTTCACCGAATAACCGTTTCAACGTTGGGAACTTGGTAGACCATGTCAGCATACAGCCGCCATTCGCGCCAGATGCCCCACTGCCACACAAGCCCTTTTCGATAACAACCACCTGTTTTTCAGGAGATTGCTGCTTAATCATAATCGCTGTCCAAAGTCCGGTGTAGCCACCACCGACAATAGCAACATCGGTATCAATATTTTGATGTAATGGTTGCGGCGTTTCTGGATGTTCAGCTTCAATGGCCTGTTTGAACCAGTATGAACTGTGTGTCATCGGATATCCTTGTTAGTGCGTTGCATCGTTTCTGTAAACACTTTACAAACGATGAGCACAATCAACGAGCAAGAATATCTAACGCTGAGCGATAGCAAATGTTGCGCTGAGAGAGTGGAAGTTTCCGAATACAAAAATGGGGAGCAGCGCTCCCCAAAACAAACAGCAAGGATATAAATTATCGGAAAATCGAGACCGTCTTACTGGTTAGTATTTACCAGTTTCACGCATGCGGTACTCGTATTGAACATTGAGAATAGGCTGGTATACAACTTGCCCGTCACTTTGCAAGAACTCATTCACCATGACTTTTGAGTCGGTGATAGAAAACGACTGGCGATCAACATACTCTGTAAGGCTTGTAAACTCGTCACGAAGCTGACCTGGTGATTTGCTTTGATAGTTCTGAATCATGTCACGACCCATTTCATAAGCCGCTTGTTTGCTATCCATAACATCACCATGGATCGTTTCGGTATCGTTTGTCCACTGATAACCACCAGCAAAAACAACAGAAGGTGCAGCAGTCAGAGCAATCATACTTGCTAAAGTCATTAAGCGTTTCATAAACCTCTCCTTACTTACCTTTATATCGGGCCTAAATTGGCTCGATATTTATAAGGTACGTATAAAGACCAGAAACACGTCAAAATAATTTCAAATAACGTTCAATTCTTGTTCAACTCATTTCACTTTAACTTAGCAACACGGCATCATACTCTGCCAACACGAGCATTTTTCCACCTCGTAATCACAACGTTCAAAGTGGCTTCCAAACTGACATTTCCTTACCAACCCATACAATACCTAAGGTCAATTTTCTCTTAGAATCCCAACAAAAGAACAGTGTTCAAAACCTTATATAAACGTCGGGCACAGCAAAACCTCCCCTTTTAGTAGTGCTTTGCATTTCCCCCTTTTTCGGGTTCTTCGCTGCTCGTCCGTCGGTTCTTAATTGTGGCTGTTGAGCACACGTTAATCTGGAGTGAAAATGACCGCGAACAAATCCATTTTTTACCATAGCAAATCAATTTACTCAGATGATTATGCTGATGTCTATAAGCCAATTTGGACCTACAGAGCGAAGTTCATCTTGCGCGCACTTTACTACAAACGAGCGTTTAAGCACCTGTCAGATAATATTGAATCGTCATTGCTAGAGATGCTTTGTGCACGTACGCACCGATTTTTAGAAAAGCCGTTTCGTCCCTACATCATCAAAAATAACTCAGCGTTCGATCGTTCAAACCTAGTGGTTGATCACTACAAAACCATTTCAGAGCTGTTTTCTAAACAGACCATTGAAGAGATCTATACCGATTCGACTGGCTTAACATTAGCCTCTTTTGAAATTGACGAAATACTGTACTCGGTGAGATTAGTATACGAAGCACGTTATCAAAAAGAAGGCGACATGAGCCTAGTGCTACACAGCGCGGAGGATGGCAACTTCTATACGCTCTCATTTACTCTCGGCCACATAGAGTCTGGACGCAGCATTATGATTGGCGGCTTGCAAGGGCCACGCAGCAGTGAAGAGAACAACGCGAAAATTAAAAAGTTAACTCGTAAGCTTTACGGGCAAAGACCAAAAAGCTTGATGGTGAGTTTGCTCACTTTACTCGCGCAAATTTGGGAAGTGAATACGATTCTAGCGGTAAAAACACAATCCCATACTTATGCTGCACGACGCTACAGTAAAGGACGAATCAAAACGGATTACGATGCACTCTGGCAAGAGTTGGGCGGCACCGAATACAACCGTCATTTCTACTCACTCGATGTGAATGCCCCGCGTCGTGATATCGAAGGCATGTCGCGTTCTAAGCGTTCGATGTATCGACGTCGTTACGAATGGTTAGACAATACCAAAGCGGAGTTCATGACAAGGCTACGTTAACCCAACGCAGCACATGACGCTTTGTTTTTCATTTTATGATTCGGAGTTTTTATGTCTTACAAGTACGCCGTTGCATGCTTACTGTCCGCACTTTCCTTAACGGCTCATGCACAACCAACCCAACATGTTGTTGGAGCAAATTTAGGCTACGGTAATGTTAGTTACGATGTGAACAATAGCCATGATGAAGGTGACATGTTCCTTGGTGATGTATATTACCGTTACATGTTCGATCACAACTTTGGTATTGAAGCCGGCTATAAGGGCGCATTTAACGGCATTGGCTCCGTACTTATCAGTCCCTTAACAGAAATCACCGATGTCAGTTATGGCGGACCTCGACTCAGCGGTTACGCAAGTTACCCTCTGGGAGCTGGCTTTGAGCTTTACGGGAAAGGCGGTGTCACTTACTACACGTTAAGTTATACATTTAAAAATAATGGTCAGAGCAAAGAATATGATGAGTCCAGCCTTGGAGGCGAGGCCGCCGCTGGTGTCGCTTGGGCCTATAAACACTTTGGTTTGAACTTAGAGTACAACTACGCCAAGAATAGCGATTTTGATTCTGGCGGTGTGATGTTTGGTGCACAATTGCGATTTTAAAAATTTAGCTGTGCCAAGGCACCGAATCGACATCGGTGCCTTATACCTCAAGCAGAGCTCAATGACATAATGATTCCGCTCAGGATCAACAGCACCCCGACGCCTCGCGTGAAATACCATTTTTCAGCCAACAACCACACGCCCATTAATAAACCAAATACAATGCTGATTTGTCGCAAAGCCACAACAAGGCTGACGTTATCAGTCATAGTCATCGCAAACAGCACCAAGCCGTAGGTGGATGCCATCATGATGCCAGCCATGCTCGCACTTTTGCGAATCATCCAAGCGGTTTGTAGTTCTTGCTGACTCCCCGAAACAATACACCACAATAAAACCGGTACTCCCATAACCCAAAACTGCACGCCTAGATAAAAAATCGCGCTATAGTGGTCGTTAAGAATGGTCGATGTTTGTTGAGTTAGCAGATTCAGTGCTTGCTTGTCCACAACGGAGTAACCCGTCGTGCCAAACGCCGCAATCAAGGCCCAAAACACACCAACATTCAGGTACTCCCCAAGAGTAATTTGACGAAAACTGGTCACTGGAACTAGGATACAACCTAAAGTAATAAGCAGGAAACCCAACCACTGCTGAGCATTCAACTCATAACCTAAGGCGACGGTGAGTGCGCCCACCATCATTACAGGAAGTGCTCTCGCAATCGGATAAATCACTCCCACATCGGCGTGCTTGTAGGCCACGATCAAACCAACCAAATAGACGATTTGAGATAAACCACTGATAAACAGCATTCCCCAAAACACGCTGGGCAACGTCGCCCAGCCAATGTTAAAGAGATACCAAATAAGGTAGGGCGTGAGCAGAAGGCAAGCAGATAAACTTGCCGCCATCGTAAACGCGAGCCCTGAACCAGCGTTGCTTTTACCAAGAATATTCCAGCCAGCATGCATAACCGCAGACAATACAACGAGTGCTATTGCCAAGAGATCCATTCCGTTTTCCTGTTTATGATATTTAGATACCCTCATGGTGCTTGGGTACAACAAAGGCCCCAATATGGAGCCTTTGAATTTGAGATATAAACTGCTCGCCGCCAACTAGACAGATGACCAGCAAACAGAGATTAATTCAGCTCTGCGACAGACTCGATGCTGATGGCATCATGACGCCAGTATTCGATGTCACAGTCAATCAACTCACCATGTTGGTTGTAGTTGATACGTTCAACCACCATTGCAGGCGTACCAGAAGTCGCGCGCAATGCCTGTGCCACCTCACCCAACAAAGTACTAGTCGAAATGCGGTAACGAATTTTTTGATACGTCACACCATAGTGTTCACGATAAATGTCGGTTAACGAGTTTGATAAATCATAAGACAATAAGTTGGGAAATATGTCTGGTCGAATGTAGTTCGTGACATAAACCACCGGACGCTCTTCTAGGTAACGAACGCGGTCGACACGAAATACGTCTGAAAACGGCTGAAGGTCCAACAAACGAGCGGCCAATTTATTAGCCAAGGTGCCTTTTGCGGCTATCACTTCTGTTTTTGGCACGCGATTTTGCGCTTTTGCCATGTTTGGGAAGTTCAACGTTTGGGTTGGGTCGTAACGCAATGGCTCAGGTGAGATAAACCAACCTCGGCGATCTTCGCGATAGATTCGACCTTCCGCTTCTAGCAATGATAAAGCTTCACGCAGAGTGACGCGTGTAGTATCGAACGACTCCGCCAACTTACGCTCTGCTGGCAGTTTTTGACGCGGCGATAGCATGCCCGCTTCAATCTGTTCAACAATCGAATCTTTAATTTTTACGTATTGCACGAAGTGTCCTTATCTTTTGCGCCAAGCTTGTGTGCGATTCTCTAACAATTTACCCAAAGTCATCTGAACAATCTTCGCAATTGCGGCAGCAATCATGATCATCACCGCCATTGCCGCTGCAGCGCCAGTTTGACCTGCATCGTCCATATTCAGAATCGAGACCGAAGCCGGAATCGTATCGGTTGAGTAAAGGAATACTACCGCAGAAGTGGTGGTCAATGCATTAACAAACAAGTAAGTCGCAATGTCCAAAATCGCAGGTAAACACACAGGTAATGTCACTTTAAAGAACAACTTGTATTGAGGAAGCTTCACTGATGCTGCTGTGGCTTCAATCTCCGATGGCAACTGCTTTAGCGCTGTCAGGGCTGTCATGTGACCCACGGTGTAGTAATGCACTACCGTGTTAATCACCAAGAATGCCATGGTGCCATAAAGCACGTTCAAAGGATTGTTCGCATCATTGAAGTAAAAGATGTAACCCAAGCCAAGCACCATACCCGGAACTGCCATTGGCACCACACTGAGCATTTGCATCACCTGACGAATTGGACCAAACGCACGCCCTTTCTCAATGCAGTAAGCACCGACAAAGATGATGGCTGTACCAATAACCGCTGTCCAACCTGCCAGCGTTAGCGAGTTGAAGAATGGGCTCCAACCGTAAGTGCTCATTTCGGCAAAGTTGTAGTTATTTAGCGTCAGCGCTTTGTTCCAAGGCCAGAACGTAACTAACGAGCCATACACTGCCATGCCAAGCACAGCCAACACTGCGATAGAAATGATACTGCAGTAAACCAAACAAATGCTGTCGCGCGCTTTGTTAGGTTCTGGCTGATAAGGCACTGAACGCGTGTCGAATAAGCTCTTTTGTTTTTTCTGTACCCAGCGGTCTGCACCAAATGCCATTACCGCAGGAAATAAAAGCATAATGCTGGTTACCGCCCCCATAGCAAAGTTTTGCTGTCCCACCACTTGCTTGAAGATGTCAGTTGCCAGAACGTTGTAGCTGCCACCAATCACTTTCGGCACACCAAAGTCCGTGATAACCAGTGTAAAGACGACGATAAGCGTACTGATCAAACCATATTTCGCCGCAGGTAACGTCACCATAAAGAAGGTTTTGATGGGTGAAGTTTTCAGCGCGCGGGCTGCTTCATACAAACGGGCATCAGAAGTGCGCAGCGAAGTGGTCAAAATCATCAATGCATGAGGGAAGGTCCAGAAAATCAAACCCATCGAGATACCAATCACGCCGTACACCGAGTTTCCTAACAGCATCTCTTTGGCAATGCCTTGATTACCGAAAAGGAAGATCAAACTGATCGCTGGTAACAACGAAGGCGCGAGAATCGGCGCAGTACCTAGGATTTGAAACAAACCTTTAAACGGCATACAGGAACGAGTCAGCGCGTAGGCATAACCAAACGCAAGCACACCCACTACCGAGGTCACAATCACGCCCAAAGTGAAGGTGTTGCCCACCGACACCCACAAGCTTGAAGAAGAAAAGTACGTCGCAAAGTTTGCCAATCCGACAAATTCGCCATTGGCATTTTGCACACTCTTGGTCAACATTGCCCAAAGCGGCATTAAGATGAACAGCACCATCATGGTCGACAAGCCAGCGAGCAAACCAAACAACACAAGGTTGTCGCGGCTAACACGTCCGAGTAGGGATTTTGCTTTGTCTTGTGTGGTCAGGCTATTCATCGTCATTGTCTTCGCATCCATGTTTACACCTACGCCGCTAGCGCTTTATCAACCGAGGGCACGGCGTAACCATGCAGCCCTTCTTCAGCAAACTGGATGTAACGTACATCGCCCGCTTTGATATTGAGTTTTTGAACCGTTTCCACGGGCACATCCACTACGATGGTTTTCGTTGAGCTGTCGTTTTGCAATACACAATCAATGCGGAAAAACGCCCCCAGAAACTCGGTTGCGGTAACTCGCACTGGTAAAGAGTTGGTATAGTTTTCAACAAACTTGATGCTTTCAGGACGCACCGCAAGGTCGAAGCGGTCACCACGTTGGATCTTACGATTGGTCAAGCTTGGCGCTGGCATTAAGGTTTCTGCAATGCGTACTTGGGAATCCGTTGCGACTGAGGTTTCAATAAAGTTCATGCTGCCGACAAACTCAGCGACAAAGCGCGTAGCTGGTTGCTGGTAGATCTCTTGAGGTGTGCCGACTTGCTCAATCACGCCATGGTTCATCACCACAATACGATCCGCCATCGACAACGCTTCATCCTGATCGTGCGTAACCATGATGGTGGTGATGCCGAGTTTGCGTTGCAACTTACAAATCTCGTCACGCAAGTGAACACGCACTTTTGCATCCAGCGCTGACAGCGGCTCATCCAGTAGCAGTAGACCCGGAGATAACGCCAATGCACGAGCCAAAGCAACACGTTGCTGCTGACCACCAGAAAGTTGGTTCGGGAATTTCTCGCCAGAGGTTGGAAGACCAATGGTTTCTAACCAGTAGTCCACCTTCTCTAACGCTTCTTTAGTCGACATGCCTTGGTTCTTCAAACCCACCGCAATGTTCTCTTGCACAGTTAGGTTCGGAAACAGCGCGTAAGATTGGAATACGATGCCGAAATCGCGCTTCTCTGGTGGTAGGAATGTGGTCTCTTGACCGTTTTGAAAAATCGCACCAGACGTTGGCAAGTCTAAACCTGCAATGGCACGTAGCAGAGTGGTTTTACCGCAGCCAGAAGGGCCAAGAAAACAAACGAACTCGCCCTTTTCAATCGCTAGCGAGATTTTCTTTAATGCAGTGAACTGTCCGAATTGCTTCACTACATTTTCAATATTTAGGTAATGTTGGTTAGTTGACATAACACACGCTCCAAATGGTATATACCAACTTTAGTTTTGGAGTGTTACGTTCCAATGACAAATTTATAGCCAGAAGATGACAAATAGATGAAGGGCGGGAGGTTTGTTCAAGTGGTAATTAGAGATTCCCGACTCACTCCTTCGTCGCTCTCGAGAATGACGTTGTGAGTGCGGATAGAAGCTCCCAACTTTCTTAAGTCCGTCATTCCAGCGAACCTAGGTGAGACTAGGAATCTACTTGCAGCAAACTTTGAAATAACAGAGAAAACAAAAAATCCACCTCAACCGAGGTGGATTTCAGCATTCAACTCAAAGCAAATTCAATTAAGATTTTGGCTCTGATTTCGCATCGAACTTCTCAGACCATGCTGCTAGAATCTCTGCACGCTTGCTGCCCATTTGCGCGAAGTCCATCTTCGCCATGTTCTCTTGAACGTTCGGGAAGTTAGACACGGTCGCTTTCACGTCTTTATGTGCAACCACTGGGTACATTTCTACGTAAAGCTCGTTTGCTGCTTTAGAGATTGACCAGTCGACAACACGCTTCGCTGCATCCGATTCTTTTACTAGACCAACCGCTTCTGATTCCCAGCCGATGCCTTTTGGCGTGATAACCGCCAGTGGTGCACCTTGTGTTTTCAGCTTCGCGCCGCGGCTCGCCATCGAAATACCGATAGCCACTTCACCCATACCCGCTTGAACACATGGCTTAGAACCAGAGTGCGTGTAGTGTGCAATGTTCTTGTCTAAGTCACGCATGTAGTTCCATGCCTGATCTTCACCCATGTTTTGTAGCCAAGCAGAAACTTGCATGTAGCCAGTGCCTGAAGACGCTGGGTTAGGCATTGCTATGTGACCTTTGTAAACCGGCTTTGTTAGGTCTTCCCAAGACGTTGGTTTAGGCAGATTAAGCTGTTTCGCTACCGCTTCGTTGAAACAAACTGCGTTAAAGAACGCATCGTTACCAAACCAAGCTTGGTTTGATTGAGGGTCGTTTAGGTTCGCATGCAGCTCTTCCAAACCTTTTGGTGTGTAAGGCTTAAGAAGACCTTCATCTTTAAGCAGTGCCATTGACGAGCCAGCCAGACCCCAAACCACTTCCGCTTGAGGGTTGTTCTTTTCTGCCAGCAATTTCGCCGTCATGATACCGGTTGAATCGCGAACCCACTTAATCTTGATATCTGGGTTATCTTTCTCAAACGCAGACTTGTATTTAGCAAGAATGTCAGTTTCGAAAGCGGTGTAAACCGTGACTTCCTGTGCTGCCATTGCATTCGTAGCTAGCAGAGAAACAAGTGCAGCCAGCGATCCTTTCATCAAACGGTTTTTCATCATTTTCTCCAGTTAATTTGGCTAAGTTTTAATTTGGTCTGTACCAGTTGACGATAACCACCCTACTGAGCCTTTGTGACGAAATTATGACCATTAAATGGCAGTTTTACGAAAATTCGCGCTGAATAATCGTTCAATTGATCCGCTATTTTCTGGATATTAAAGTTTTATGAAATTGGAGATTCGCCTATTTACTGCCCTTTTCTTCCTCGTTAGAGTGAACTCGAAATTTGGTGTAGACCAATTAGCCTATTCTGATGGAAATCGAGATGAAAAACGAATACCTACTACTGACTCCAGGTCCTCTATCTACTTCTGAAACGGTACGTGAAGCCATGCTTAAAGACTGGTGTACTTGGGATGATGAATACAACAAAGACATTGTAGAAGTGATCCGCACTAAGCTTGTAAAACTGGCAACTCAACAAGACGGCTACACCAGCGTACTAATGCAAGGTAGCGGCACCGCATCAGTAGAAGCGACGATTGGCAGCGCCATTGGCAAAGATGGAAAATTGTTGGTTGTCGACAACGGTGCTTACGGTGCGCGTATCGCTCAGATCGCTGATTATCTAAATATTCCATGCCATGTAGTTTCCCCAGGCGAAACATCACAGCCACACTTGAACGAGGTGGAAACTGCATTGGCATCGGATCCTACAATCACACACGTGGCGATTGTTCACTGTGAGACAACCACTGGCATGCTTAACCCAATTGAAGAATTTGCTTCTGCAGCAAAAGCGCACGGCAAAGTTGTGATTCTGGATGCCATGTCGAGCTTTGGTGGCATTCCTATCGATATCGCTGAGCTAGGCATCGATTTTATGATCAGCTCTGCAAACAAATGTATTCAAGGCGTACCGGGCTTTGGCTTTGTGATTGCAAAACAAACTGAGCTCGAAAAGTGCAAAGGTCAGGCACGTTCTTTGAGCCTTGATCTTTACGACCAATGGCACTGCATGGAAGTGAATCACGGCAAATGGCGTTTCACGTCTCCTACGCACACGGTGCGCGCTTTCTACCAAGCATTGCTAGAGCTAGAACAAGAAGGCGGCATTGAGGCTCGTCATAACCGTTACCAAACTAACCAGAAAACACTGGTTGCAGGTATGCGTTCTCTAGGTTTCGAGCCACTACTAAGTGATGATCTTCACTCGCCAATCATCACTTCTTTCTACTCTCCGACGCACAGTGATTACCAATTCAAAGCGTTCTACACACGTTTGAAAGAGCAAGGTTTTGTGATTTATCCGGGTAAGGTATCGAATGCAGATTGCTTCCGTATCGGCAACATTGGTGAAGTTTACCCAGCAGATATCGAGCGCTTAATCGGTGCGATTGAAAAAGCGATGTACTGGCAAGTTGCTTAAAGCAGCCTTCTGATTGAGAGAGCGCTATGACTCAGAATATCAAACCGACCCATTTTCGTAGTGAAGGCGATGTCAACACGACACCGGCGCGCCAAGCTTGGAATGCATCGATGGACGACGAACGCACGCAAGCATTATTGAAGCGCGATTCGGAGGTCTTTCTTCATCAAGCCATGTCGACGCCTTGCTTAGATACCTTGGAAGCAGCGGAAGGCATCTACATCCAAGATGCTACAGGCAAAAAGTACATGGACTTCCATGGCAACAACGTCCATCAGCTGGGCTACGGTCATCCGCATGTGATTAAACGTGTGCAAGAGCAAATTGCCAAACTGCCGTTTTCACCACGTCGTTTTACCAACGAGACCGCGATTGAATGTGCCGAAAAACTCACCCAAATCTGTGGCGGCGAATTGAACCGTGTGTTGTTTGCTCCGGGTGGCACATCTGCGGTTGGCATGGCACTTAAACTAGCGCGCCACATCACGGGCAACTACAAGGTGGTGTCTCTGTGGGATTCCTTCCACGGCGCATCGCTAGATGCCATTTCAGTGGGTGGCGAAGCGTGTTTCCGCCAAGGCATGGGACCATTAATGGCAGGTGTTGAGCGCATTCCACCAGCGGTGTCTTATCGTGGCGCTTTCCCAGTCGCGGACGGCAGTGATGTGCATTACGCCGATTACCTTGAATACGTGATCGAGAAAGAAGGTGGAGTGGGCGCGTTTATCGCAGAAGCGGTTCGCAATACCGACGTACAAGTGCCGAGCAAAGCCTACTGGAAACGCATCCGTGAAATCTGTGACAAACACAATGTCATGCTGATCATCGACGACATCCCTAATGGTATGGGTCGCAGCGGTGAATGGTTCACCTACCAAGCCTACGACATCGAGCCAGATATGCTCTGCATCGGTAAAGGTTTGGGCGGAGGCTTAGTGCCTATCGCAGCCATGGTAACCAAAGACAAATACAACACCGCCGAGCAAATCTCCATGGGTCACTACACTCATGAGAAAAGTCCTATCGGTTGTGCTGCAGCACTGGCAACCATGGAAGCCATTGAGCAAGACGGCTTGCTAGATAAAGCCAAAGCCGACAGCCAGTTCATGCGTGAAAAGCTGCTAGAGATGAAAGCTAAGTACCCAGTGATTGGTGATGTGCGTGGCATCGGCATGTTATGGGGCATTGAGTTGGTCACTGACCACGAAAGCAAAGCACGCGCGTATGACGAAGCGGAAGCTGTGTTGTACCAATGCCTCAACAATGGCGTGAGCTTCAAGGTATCGCAAGGCAATGTGATTCAACTCAGCCCAACGCTGATCATCACTCGCGAACAACTGACAGAAGCGTTGGCGATCTTCGAAGAAGCGATCGCCAACGTGTGTAAAGACTTTAACTACTTTTAGGGTCAATAGACCTCAACAAAAACCAATTTACCCAGAGCGCGGTTCAACGTGTAGGCAAGCGCCCTGGCAAGCAAGAAAAAGGATTGAACATGAGCAACTCACCTATTCAAGCAGTGATCTTTGACTGGGCTGGCACTATCGTCGATTTCGGCTCTTTCGCGCCAACCAGCATTTTTGTGGAAGCGTTCAAACAAGGTTTTGATTTCGATATCAACCTTGAAGAAGCGCGTGAACCAATGGGGCTTGGTAAGTGGGACCACATCCAAGCTGTGGGTCGCATCCCTGCGGTTGATAAGCGTTGGAATGAGAAGTTTGGTCGCTCAATGACCAGCGAAGACATCGACGCTATCTACGCAGCCTTTATGCCTTTGCAAAAAGCAAAAGTGGCTGACCACGCAGAACCAATCCTCAATGCGATTGAAGTTGTGAACGGTCTGAAAGACAAAGGCATCAAGATCGGTTCTTGTTCTGGTTACCCGCGTGAGGTGATGGACGTATTGATTCCAGTTGCAGCGGACTACGGCTACCAACCAGATTACGTTGTCGCGACAGACGATCTGCCCCAAGGTGGTCGCCCAGCACCATTTATGGCACTGAAAAACGTGATTGAGCTTGGTGTAACCGACGTTAAAGCATGCGTCAAAGTGGACGATTCAGCACCAGGCATCTTTGAAGGTCACAATGCGGGCATGTGGACGGTGGGTCTGCTGCTTTCTGGTAACGAAGCGGGTCTGACATTTGAAGAATACCAAGCCGCAGACGAAGCAACCTTAGAGAAAGCTCGTGAAAAAGCACGCGCGAAGTTTATCAAGAGTGCACCTCACTACTTAATCGACACCATCTCCGATCTGCCAGAGGTGATCGTAGATATCGAACAACGCCTAGCCGCGGGCGAACGTCCGTAGTTTTCGCTCGCGAATTCAGAATGTAAAAAGCCTCTCCATCTTGAGAGGCTTTTGTATTTATGGAAAGCGGAGGTGTCAGTTAATCGCGGTACTTGCTCGACGCTTTAGCTTAAAGCCCATACTGGTCGGCCGTTCTTCTGACTCACCTTTGATGGCATGCAACAGTTTTTCTGCCGCCTTGGTGCCCATGCGCTCGTAATCAAATTCTGCCGATGTCAAACTTGGGTAAGCGTGCTCCCCCATAGAAGAGCCTTCAAGACAAATAATGGCAATGTCGGTCGGGACTTTGAGCACGCGGCGATGGCACTCAAAGAGCGCACCAATTGCTATCTCCTCATGGCTACACACTAAAGCATTCAAGCTTGAATCGCGCAGCAATAACTTCGCCAATCCTTCCGCACCCAATTGTGAAGATGGCGCTTCATGAGTCGTTAGAAAATGATCTGGGGTGAGATAGTTTTCAATCATCGCACTTTGCCAACCGTGTAACTGGCGTTGCAACGTTGAGTGATTCCCGCGCGCCCCAATAAAACCAACGTTCTTAAAACCTTGTTCAATCAGGTGTCTGGTACAGGCCTTACCCACTTCGAAGTGATCCACGCCAATGTTGAGATAACTGGCCTTTGAGCTCAGTTCGGCAATCTCTAACACTGGCGTATTTGACGCCTCTAACAGTTGATGCGTTCGCTGACTATGCTCACTTCCAAACAGTACGACGCCCGCAGGACGGCTCTCTAAAAAGGTCGAAAGCAACTTTTCTTCTTGCTCAATCGAGTAGTCGCTGTAACCCAATAATAATTGATAACCCGCTTTGTTTAACGCCTGTTGGAAGCTTGGTAAGAAATGCGCGCATGCCTTTTCAAACAGTGACGGAATGATTAGAGCGATGGAATAACTTTCTGCAGATGCGAGTGCCCCTGCGGCTTTGTTCGGGATATAGCCGAGCTCATCAACCACTTGTTGAATTTTTTCTCTCAGCTTATCGGATACCAGCTCTGGCGTTCGTAATGCTCGCGACACCGTCATCGTGCCTACGCCTGCTTGTTTGGCGACATCAGCCAAAGTGACATTGCCGGTACTTCTTCGTTTGCGAGGTTCGCTCATTGTTTTTATTTAATGTTCTCTAATTTCAGCTGCGACATCTTATCACAGCGCTTTAATGGTTTTGATATTAGCGCATTAGAACTCGAACACCAGCACATGAAACTTCGATGCCTAATAAAAATGATAGCGCTATCACAATTAATGGTAGCGCTATCAGATAGCGCTACCATTTGTGATCACTCTCAGGTTTTTCTGGCAAATTGATCGATAAAGTACGCAGCAACAAAACAACAAATCGGAAACATTCCAATGCTATGTGAACTGATTACCTCTGATGTCATTCGCATCCATTCTGACGCAACCGACTGGAAAGATGCGATCAGCAAATCTTGTGAAGCTTTGATTGAAAATGGCGCGATAGAACCAAGTTACGTTGAAGCAATTTACCGCTCGCACGAAGAGCTTGGCCCTTACTACGTGGTAGGTCCGGGCATGGCGATGCCACACGCTCGCCCTGAAGATGGCGTTAACCGTTTATCACTGGCGATCACGGTGATCCAAAACGGCGTCAATTTTAACTCTGAAGAAAATGACCCAGTAAAAATGCTGGTCACGCTAGCGGCAACGGACAGTAATAGCCACGTTGATGCGATTTCGAAACTGGCGGAATTGTTTATGAATGAATTGCATGTAGAGGCCATCTGCAACGCTCAAAGCAAAGAAGATGTTCTTGCGATCATCGACAAATACTAAGTTTTACTCCTGACATACCCCATTCACAAATGGGTATACCCCCTATAAAAAAGAAAAGGTCTGAATTATGAAAATTATGGTTGTTTGCGGTCACGGTCTTGGTACTAGCCTAATGATGGAAATGAGCATCAAAAGCATCGTAAAAGAATTGAACGTCGATGCCGCTGTGGATCACATCGATCTTGGCTCAGCAAAAGGCACAAGTTGCGACATTTTCATCGGCACAAAAGACATTGCAGAACAGTTGGAAGCACTTGGCGTTGAGCAACGTATCGTAGCGCTTGATAACATGGTCGACAAAGTCGCAATGAAAGAGCGTTTATCTGTGGCACTTCAAGAGCTTGGCGCTCTATAAGGTGGCGTTATGGAATTCTTCAGTTTCTTAATGAACGATGTCCTATCAGAGCCAGCGGTTCTGGTCGGTCTCATCGCTCTAATCGGCTTAATTGCCCAGAAAAAACCGGTCACCGAGTGCATTAAAGGCACGGTAAAAACCATTCTTGGTTTCATCGTGCTTGGCGCGGGTGCAGGTCTAGTTGTGACTTCTCTGGGTGACTTTGCGACCATTTTCCAACACGCATTTGGCATCACAGGCGTAGTTCCAAACAACGAAGCTATCGTCTCTATCGCGCAAGAAGCGTTTGGTAAAGAGATGGCGATGATCATGTTCTTCGGTATGTTAGTGAACATCTTGATCGCTCGCTTCACGCCATGGAAATTCATCTTCCTAACCGGTCACCACACACTATTTATGTCGATGATGGTAGCAGCGATTCTGGCATCTAGCGGCATGAAAGGCGTTCCACTGATCGCGCTTGGCTCTGTGGTTGTGGGTTCTGTAATGGTGTTCTTCCCTGCGATCGCTCACAAGTACATGAAGCAAGTTACAGGTTCTGACGACGTTGCGATTGGTCACTTCTCTACCCTTTCTTACGTGCTAGCTGGCTTTATTGGCAGCAAGTTCGGTAACAAAGAACACTCTACTGAAGAGATGAATGTCCCTAAAAGCTTGCTGTTCCTACGTGATACACCAGTGGCGATCTCGTTCACCATGGGCATCATCTTTGTGGTGACGTGTTTGTTCGCTGGCGGTGATTTTGTCCGTGAAGTCAGTGGCGGTAAACATTGGTCTATGTTTGCGCTAATGCAATCCATCACATTTGCAGGTGGTGTGTACGTTATCCTGCAAGGTGTACGTATGGTTATCGCAGAAATCGTTCCTGCATTTAAAGGCATCTCAGACAAACTGGTTCCAAACGCAAAACCTGCACTGGATTGTCCGGTTGTGTTCCCATACGCACCAAATGCGGTATTGGTGGGCTTCCTATCTAGCTTTACAGCCGGTCTAGTGGGCATGTTCCTACTTTACGTGATGGGTCTTACTGTGATTATCCCTGGTGTAGTTCCACACTTCTTTGTGGGTGCGGCTGCGGGTGTATTTGGTAACGCAACAGGTGGTCGTCGCGGCGCAATTCTAGGTGCGTGTGCACAAGGTCTACTGATTACTTTCCTACCTGTCTTCCTAATGCCAGTACTGGGTGATCTTGGCTTTGCAAACACAACATTCAGTGATGCTGACTTCGGCATTGTAGGTATCCTACTTGGCCTGATTGTGCGCTAAGCTTTTATTCTTATGAATGCAGAATTAGGCTCGTCGGCATTCATCTCTAAGAAAAGCATTCAAACAAAACGCCCCTCACGTGAGGGGCGTTTTTCATATTGAGGCTATCTTATTGAGACAACAACTTTCTCGTTGGTTCTTGCTCGGTGTATTCAACGGATTCGTTACCAGATAGTTTATCGACGTCCGCTTGTTCGCCGCTCACCACCAGTACCTGTTGCTTCACCAACGCATCAACCACTTTAAGGTTATGTTGACGAAGAAGCGCTCTCACTTCGCTCTCTTTCCCTTTGTGATACTTAACAAAGTAACGCGTAGGTTGTTGCTCAGCTTGTTCAGAACGTTCATCCACGAGCGGAAATCCTTGATTGTTCGCCAAGCTGGCCGAGCTTAGTCCGATTGCCAATAGTGCGGTAGCACTCACCGCAGACAAAGAAAGTAAGGTCAACTTCTTCATAGCCACTCCTTATTGAAAAGTCAGAGTCCAACTGTTGATTGTGCCTGTGTCTCTTCTGGCACTGTCTACCGCTTTTAGTTCCCAAGAACCTTGTGATTCAAAACCAGAGAAATCCGCTTGGAAAGTGGCTTTGATATCGTTAGCGCTGCCGCCAGTATTATCGTGAAGCACGACTTCTCCACCAGTCGGTGAAGTTAGCGTCACTCGTAGGTCACCGATGTAAGTGTGGCTAATATCAACGTCAATACTTACTGTACCTGAATCACCAGAGCGATCGACATCTACTGCGCTGATTGCGCCAGAAGATTTGTTGTCAGGAATCGCAACAGGGCTGGTGTTTGAGAAGCTAGAGTCCGAAGAGCTACCGCCACCGTCAGGACCGTTACAGCCCGCATCCAAGAACAGTTTCGCCGCTTCCGCATTCACTAGGCCGTGACCTGTGCGGTTGTCTCGTCCAGCGACATCAATGTCTGTTGCCGTTTGAACTAGGGCATTACGTACTTGCGCTGCTGTACACGTTGGGTGGTAACTCCACACCAAGCCTGCTACGCCAGTTACATGAGGTGTTGCCATCGATGTACCATTGTAGTACTCGTAATCTTCACCAGAGGTGGTTGAAACCGTAATTTCTTGACCAACATACCCCAACAGCTCTTGACCAAATGCACGGTCAACCGTCACCGAAACCATACGATAAGCGTTGTTTGTGTCAACCAAGAATGGGTTTTGTAAACCAGGTAGTTCAGAGTTGCTGTATACGATTGCCGCTCGTGCACCTGCATTGTAACAAGCTTGAACCGCATCCACTTCTGGGTAGTTACCTGAAGACTGGTTGCCAATACGTTCAGTCAAACAGATTTTGCCTGACATATCACCACAGTTAAAGTTACCGCCAGATACATCACAGCTATCTAGCATTGCTGTTACTGAACCAGCGATTGGATCTGGCACATACGAAGAACCGTTATTAATCAAACGATTGTGAGGAACAATCCCACGATCAAACTGACTTACACCATTCAAGGTAATATCAGAAAGTTTACCTTCGCCTACCGTAACCGTTGATAAAATCGCCACCCCAGGGCCAGAGATCTCAACTTGATCAGTAGATTGCGAGAACGCCGCATGATCATTTTGGTTATCGACAGCAGCAACAGACATAACTGAATCGTAAGAAGCTGGGTAGCTGTGTGCTGTGTTACCGTCATTACCAGCTGCGGCGATTAGCAGAACGCCTTGATCGTAAATGTTTTGCAGTGCATTTTGCTCAGTTCGGCTTGATTGACTACCACCAAGACTCATGTTCACAACGTTGGCACCATTATCTGCACACGTTTGGATCGCTTTAACAAGCCCAGATGAGTAACCCCAACCTGATTCGTTAAATACTTTCACGATGTGCAAATTCACATTCTGGTTTGGCATCACACCCTTCACACCTTCGGTGTTGGCAATCGCTGCGATAGTACCTGCTACGTGAGTACCGTGGGCGTTATTGTTACCCGGATCGCTCCATGATCCTGTACCACTATCGTTAGTACCTGCAACACGGTTACCGCTTAGGTCGTTGTGCGAGATGTCGTACCCTGAATCGATAATACATACAGTGCGATTACCAGCATTGAAGTCGTCTAACTGTTGAGCATTAACCGCTTCATAACCCCACGGGGTAGTTTCGCTGAGCAAATAGCGAGGCGGATCGACTTCGACATATTCCACATCACTGCGATTACGAAGTGGTTCTAAGTCATCACCATCCAACTCAACGCTGTAAATGGCGCGATTACCCAATTTTTCCACCTTACGTGCCTTCACCTGTTGTAAAACAGACTCCTGCGCGATTCGTGGTCCCCAAAATGAGTTACCACCCATTGAAGATCGGCTGACTGCATCTTCTTTGAATTTGACGATGTACTTCGTCGGTAACTTAGATTCATCAAATCCCATTGGTGGAGCCGCAAACGCTGACATAGAAGTGGTCAGTGCTATCGCTACGGCAGACAACGAAAATAAGCCTTGTTTTTTGCTTGTTGTGTAGTGCATTTGCCCTATTCCTTATTTGAGCTAATTTTTATTCACTATATTCTCATGAAAAGTCATCACCATGATGTTCGCATGAGAGCTTCAGCTATAGTTTATAGGCCAAAAATGCCAAACAATTTGTTTCATGAATATACAACTTTGTACAAAAGATCATTCAATAAACATTTTTAGTTAACATCAAAAAGCATAAACAAAACCTTATAAAGCAATCACTTAATTAACAAAAAGTGCATGTTAAATTAATGTTAGTGAGTAATTATTCTAAATAATACACATTTAATCGATTGCTATGCTGAATGGATTTTTTGACTGTGGTGCCAAAACTGAAATATTGAATATTTAGTTGTTGACTGTCTTGAGTATTTACTCAGAATTAGAAGGTTTAGTGAGAAAAATTCTCATCTAAATACTGTTATAGCCGAGCGTATTCACGTATTCGGAACCATAACCATTACAAGAAGAGTGAATGATGAAAAAAACAATCACACTATTAACTGCATTACTTCCGCTTGCCTCTGCCGTTGCAGAGGAGCCAACATTATCACCAGAAATGGTTTCTGCGTCTGAAGTGGTCAGCACGCAAGAAAATCAAACCTATACTTACGTTCGCTGCTGGTATCGTACGAGCCACTCTAAGGATGATGCGGCTACCGACTGGAAATGGGCAAAAAACCAAGATGGTAGTGACTTCACTATCGACGGTTATTGGTGGAGCTCTGTTTCATTTAAAAACATGTTCTACACCAACACTTCACAAAACGTGATTCGCCAGCGCTGTGAAGAAACACTAGATCTGGCGAACGAGAACGCAGACATTACGTTTTTTGCTGCTGACAATCGCTATTCTTATAACCACACGATCTGGAGCAATGATGCTGCAATGCAACCAGATCAAATCAACAAAGTAGTGGCTTTGGGCGACAGCTTATCTGATACAGGCAACATCTTTAACGCTTCCCAATGGCGCTTCCCTAACCCAAACAGCTGGTTCTTAGGTCACTTCTCGAACGGTTTTGTTTGGACGGAATACGTGGCTAAAGCCAAAAACTTACCGCTTTATAACTGGGCAGTTGGCGGCGCAGCAGGTGAGAACCAATACATTGCGCTAACAGGTGTCGGCGAACAAGTTTCTTCTTACTTGACCTACACAAAACTGGCGAAAAACTACAACCCAGCAAACACATTGTTTACGTTGGAGTTTGGTTTAAATGATTTCATGAACTACAACCGTAGCGTGCCGGAAGTAAAAGCGGATTACGCTGAAGCTCTGATTCGTCTAACAGACGCGGGCGCGAAGAACTTCATGTTGATGACACTGCCAGACGCAACCAAAGCACCACAGTTCAAATACTCAACGCAGGAAGAAATTGAAACGATTCGCGCGAAAGTATTGAAAATGAACGAGTTCATCAAAGCACAAGCGATGTACTATAAAGCTCAAGGTTACAACATTTCATTGTTTGATACGCACGCGCTGTTTGAGACGTTAACCTCGGCACCAGAAGAACACGGGTTCGTGAATGCAAGTGATCCTTGTCTGGACATCAACCGCTCATCTTCTGTGGATTACATGTACACCCATTCATTACGCTCAGAGTGCGCGGCATCTGGCGCAGATAAGTTTGTGTTCTGGGATGTGACTCACCCAACCACAGCCACGCATCGTTATGTTGCTGAAAAAATGTTGGAAAGCAGCAATAACTTAGAAGAGTTTCGCTTTTAATAAGTATTTCTTATAAGCTAAACTCTTAATCATCATAAATACTTTGATGATAAAAATGGCCACGAAATATCGTGGTCATTTTGTTTTCATATACATGAGTCTACTTTTATATTTAAATATAGATGAACAATAATTAAAATACAAAATTCCAAGTTATAAGTATTATAAACAAAACTTTTAAATACCAGCAAACCAGTAAAATCTAAACTTATTCAACATGCAATCCATTTAAATTTCATCATGGTCATTTTTGATTATTGAATTTAAAGAAGAGTTAAGTGACAAGTTAATAAAAAATACCCACATAACACAGGTAAGACCGAGAGGAGTGTGTCATGTGGGTTTAAACGATAGTTCTCTTGCTGATTCGAACTACCAACGTTGGGATGCAATGGAAATACAAATGACTCAGAGTTTCCATCACGGACACTTTATCGCTGGATTTCCCTCTATTTGTTAGGGAACAGTCAGCACAATAAAAATAGAGAAGTAATACCGCAAAAATAAAAATAGAGGCTCTGAGTTTAATTTACACGCAAAATAATCACCACATTCACGATATGAACCATTAATAAATTCATCAATAAATATTTATTAAGTTAATTTTATTTATTGTCAATATACTGTTAGTTTTACTCATAAATATACTGGTCAGATTTGTTTATTTTACTGCTTTTCGTTGCAATACAATTTCTAATTAATTTATGAGAAAAAACATGCAGCGACAATTCACTCTTTCACCGATTTATTTATTAATCGGTTTAGCCTCATCGACGGCTTATGCCGGTGGTTTTCAAATTAACGAACATTCGGCGACGGGTCTTGGTCGTGCTTTTGCTGGTGATGCTGTTATTGGTGATAATGCGTCTGTAGTCAGCCGCAACGCCGCAGCGATGACGCTGTTTAAACAAAATGCCTTATCGTTCGGTGTCACTTACGTCAAACCTGACGTTACCGTTAAAAATGCGCAATATCATCGAGCTAACATTAATGCGGATGTCAATGTTGGTATGGGCGGTTTTCCTCCGTCCCCTCAAGTTGACATTACCCCGTCCTTCTCTCAAACCGTGACCGACATTGATGACGTCGATGGCGTTGGTCAACCAGCCGTTGTACCCAATTTTTACTTTATTCACCCTATCAACGACGACTGGTATCTAGGCTTATCGGCATACTCCAACTTCGGAACCGACATGGAGTTTAAACCAAACTATGGCGCACCTGTTTTTGGCGGTGTCACCAGCGTCGCGAGTGTCAACCTTGGCGCAAGCTTGGCATACAAGGTGAACGATCGTTTTAGTATCGGTGGTGGTATTGATGTGATTTACGGCTCTGGTGAGCTGTACCGCGATATGGACGTGGGTGTTTGCGTTGGTGGGAACATACTTGGAAACGAACTAGAACAACGCTGTGGATCCGTAAAAGGCAACGCACTTGATGTGGAAGCTGGCGGCATTGGGCTTGGCGCGAACATTGGCATGATGTACGAGTTTAACGAACGTCATCGCTTAGGTTTAAGCTACAAGCACAGCCCTAACATAGATGCCAAGGGCGACATCCACTTTGCTGGCGAATCGTACGACTCGCTTGCTATGCCGCTACCGGATATTGCGGAGTTTTCCGGTTATCACCGCGTCTTACCTAAATTTGCCCTGCACTATTCTGTGCAGTGGATTGGTTGGTCAGCATTTGACAGCTTGAAAGCTGATGATCAGTTGCTAAAAGATTTTCAGTGGCAAGACTCCGCGCACTACTCCATCGGTGCGACTTGGTACGCCAATGAACGTTGGACACTTCGCACGGGTTACATGTTCGACAAAACACCTGTCGATGAGCTGACTTCGCTTTCTATTCCAGATTCGAACCGTCACTGGTTATCTGCGGGTGCCTCTTACCAATGGTCATCAGATACCACGGTTGACATCGGCATGACGTACTTGATTGGTGAAGATGTCAACGTAGAAGAGTACGCGTATGAAGGTGTTCCTGCACCGATGGTAACGGGCGTGACCCATTCAAATGCGTTCCTAATTGGTGCCCAACTCAGCCACCGTTTCTAATTTGTCAGGCAGTGATCAAACCTCTAGGTCATTGCCTTGTAACAACGCTTATCAAAGCGACCGAACAGAGACATTATTATGAACAAAACACTACTTGCTTTTTCACTCTCACTTCTCACTCTAAGCGCGGCTCAGGCTTCGGAATGGGGCTATGGCAATGACAAACACGGGCCAGAACACTGGGGAGAAATCGCCAAAGACTGCGCAACCACGAAAAACCAAAGCCCAATCAACATCGACAACCCAGCTGATGCAAAACTGGAAGCACTGAACCTTTCGTACACTGGTCAGGTCATTGGTTTAACCAACAATGGTCATACGCTGCAAGCGCAAGTGAACGGACGTAACAGCTTCACCATCGATGGCGAGACGTTCGAACTGCAACAGTTCCATTTCCACACACCTTCAGAAAACCAAATCAAAGGCCGCCAATATCCACTTGAAGCGCACTTTGTACACGCCAACGAAGACGGCGAGTTGGCGGTAATTTCGGTGATGTTTGATGCTGGTGATCAAAACGCAGCGCTGTCTAAACTGATCAACGCAATCCCACAAGAGAATCAAACCACCTTCTTTAAAGATACGTTTGAGATTAACGACTTACTGCCAAAAACTGCAAACTACTATCGATTTAACGGCTCTTTAACCACACCGCCATGTTCAGAAGGTGTGCGCTGGTTTGTGCTTAAAGACACTCAAACCTTATCCAAAGATCAAGCCGCGAAACTGATGGAAGTCATGGGACAAAACAATCGTCCGCTGCAACCGCTAAATGCGCGCGTTGTACTTTCTAACTAATCGCCACATTCGATAAGGGGCATCGTATTTGCCCCTTGATTTAATTCGCTCTAACCTCACTTCGTTACAGGAACCCCCAATGAAAACTCCATCTGTTCTGTCACTCTTACTCGCACTCGCCCCGACACTCGCCTTCCCTCATAACCTTTCTGTCGGTCAAACCACCCCTTCCGTCAGCATTGATACCTATGGCGAAATGACGCTGCGAGGAGACGATGTGGCTTATCAACCTTGGGCAACTCAGCAGATGTTAGGCAAAGTCCGTGTGATACAAGCCATTGCAGGTCGTAGTAAAGCTAAAGAGATGAACGCGCCGCTGATGTCAGCAATCACTGCCGCTCACTTTCCTAAAGATCAGTATCAGACCACAACCGTGATCAACCAAGAAGACGCCATATGGGGAACCGGTACATTTGTGAAATCGTCGGCAGAGGACAGCAAAAAGACATTCTCTTGGTCTTCCATGGTGTTAGACAAAAATGGCGTATTAGCAACAACTTGGGATCTACAGCAAGAAAGTTCTGCGATTATCGTACAAAATAAACAAGGCGAAATTTTATTCGTGAAAGAAGGGGCTTTAACTCAAGACGAAGTCACACACGTCATCGAACTGATTAAACAGAATATCTAAACCTAAGGTAAGGAAAAGCTATGAAACTGTTCAACACCATCGCACTCTGTCTTTTAGCGGCTGTAGCCTCTTTCCAATCGGTTGCTGGAGACAACGATTGGGACAAGATTGCAGATAAAACCGTCAGTTTTAAATCGGAAACCGACACAGTCAATCCACTGTCACCATTTGCTAACGCTCGTTTCAGCCACATCAAAATCAAATGTACGCAAGGTACGGTCGATCTGAAAAGCGTTAAAGTGATCATGAAAGATGGTCAGGAAAAGACGTTCGACAGTTTAGGTGTTCTGACTAAAGGCATGTCATCAAGAAGCTTAAGTCTACCAACGAAAGATAACGCGAAATTAGACAAGATCGAGTTGAACTATGAATCGGTTGGCAGCACAGCGCTGCAAGTCGCGGGGGTGACCAAGAAAGCAAAAGTAGAAATTTTAGGTAAGAAAATCGACGAGTAAGCGATGGCTCAACGAGCTCTCCCAAACTAAAAACAGCGGCACTAGGCCGCTGTTTTCATTAAAAATTATCATTAAATGAATTTCTTCAGCTTCGCCAAACCATAAGCCGCGATAGTGACACAATCTTTGATCGTGCCGTCGATCATCATTTGTTCGAACTCCTCAACAGAAAAAGCGCGAGTGATCAAATCCTCTTCTTCACTGTCGAGTTGATTGCCCACGTCCGTTAAATCACTGGCGAAGTAGACGTGACATGTCTGATTCAAAAAGCCGTATGCGATAAACTGCGCGCCGACATACGCCATGGCGCTCGCCTGCATGCCCGTTTCTTCACGCAGCTCGCCTTTGGCAAGCTCAAGATGATCCGCATCTGGGTTTGATTCCCACGCCCCTTGTGGGATCTCCCAACAACGTTGACCTACGGTGTAACGGTACTGCTGAACCAAGTGAATCATCCCGTTATCGATAGCCAGAATCGCAGCACAATCAGGTTTGTCGACCACACCATAGATGCCCTCTGCGCCGCTCGGACGTAAAATTTTGTCCTCACGCACCGTCATCCACTTGTTCTGGTAAACGACTTTGCTGTCTAACTGTTTGATGTCTGACATGGTTATTCCTTGATTTTTCTGAGGGTTACAGCGGAATAATACCCGATTCGGTTACGCCACCAAAATGTTCTTTAGTTCACTCAAAGACTCAACGGTGTAATTTGGTGCGATACGCTCATCGACGCTTGTGCCTGTGGTATTTAACCAGCAAGTTTCAATACCAAAATTATTACCACCCAGAATATCGGAATGCAGGTTGTCACCCACCATCAGTACGCGCGTTTTGCATGGGTTGCCCATTTGCTGCATCGCGTATTCAAAAATACCTAAGTCCGGTTTTGCTACGCCCACTTGTTCAGAGATCACCACTTTATCGAAGTACTCAGTCATCCCTGTGCGCTCAAGGCGAATCGCTTGCAACTCTGTAAAACCGTTGGTGATGATGCCCATTTTGGCTTTGCCTTGCAGTGCTTCCATCAACTCTTTTGCACCTGGCAACAAGCTGCAAATATCGGCCATCGCTTCTAAAAATGCGCTATTGAGATCTGCTGTTGTGGTATTCAACTTCTCAGCCCACTCGGTAAAGCGGTTATGTTTTAGCTCATCTGCCGTTACTTTGCCGTCTTGGTAATCCACCCAAAGCGGTTTGTTTACGGTTTGGTAATGAGCAAAATCTTGTTCAGTAAAATCTACGCCTTTGCGAGAAAACATAAGCTGCAAACCTTTGAAAGCATCAAAGTGGAATAAGGTTTCGTCAGCGTCAAACAGGATCCAATCGTACTTCATTTTCTTCTTCCCAAAGTCAAGGTCGTAATACTGGTGCATAGTCTAGATTGTTTTCTTCTTGAAGATAATCTCTATAATTGGAAATTAATTGTATCCTTGTGCTCAACAATAAATGCTTCACGATGATAGGAGATTGATGTGAACGCGATTGCCTCCCTGCCCGTTTTTGTTGCTGTTGTCGAATGCGGCAGCTTTTCCCTTGCGGCCAAACAGCTGAATCTGACGAAATCGGCGATCAGCAAACGCATCAACCAACTAGAAGACGATTTGGGCATTCGTCTCCTTAACCGAACCACGCGTAAGCTGAGCCTGACCGAAGCGGGAGAACGCTATTTTGAGTACGCCTCTCAAGCGCTCAACCTAGCCCAGCAAGGCGTGGACGCGGTATCGGAGCTGCAAGGCTCTCCACAAGGTCGGCTCAAAATTACCGTGCCGATGTCTTTCGGTGTGCTGCATATCGCGCCTTTGATCAGCGAGTTTCTCGCTCGTTACCCGAAAATTGAAGTGGATTTAAACCTCGAAGACAAAATGGTCGATTTGGTTAAAGACGGTTTTGATTTGGGGATCCGTATTGGTGAACTCACCTCTTCCAATCTAATCGCAAAACGTCTCGCCCCTTGTAAAAGTGTGCTTTGTGCCTCACCAGATTACTTAGAGGAGTTTGGAACACCACAAAAACCAAGTGATTTAGTCGGTCACAACTGCCTGCGCTACTCCTATTTCCGTGGCGGCGTCGAATGGATGTTCATCAACAACGGCAGCGAATACAAGGTGCTTCCAAAAGGAAACTTTATCGTCAATAACAGCGAAGCCATTCGCCAGTTGCTGTTAAGAGGTTCGGGCATTGCGCAACTGCCAACGTTTATTGCAGGAAGAGACTTTGCCGCAGGAAATCTAAAACCGGTGATGGAAGAGTATTCTCTACCAGAACACGCCATTTATGCGGTGTTCCCTGAGCGCAAGCACATGCCGTTGAAAGTAAGAGCCTTTATCGATTTTATCAGCGAAAAACTCGGCACAGATTTACCTTACTGGGATCGTTACAACCGCCCAGAAAAATAACCGTATTGATGATAAGTGAGTGAGATTTCACTACTGACATATTCTGACATTCCATCCGCGTAACCTTATTTGGAACTCAACAGGCAATCCGCCAAAACCAATAAGGAATCACAATATGGAAACCGTTATCGAAACTGTGCAATTTCGTCTAACCGCAGGCACAACAGAGCAAGACGTGATCGCCGCCGCCAAGCAGTCACAAACGTTTGTGAAGAATCTGCCGGGCTTTTTGTATCGCTCACTCAGTCACGAAGCGACGGACGATGTGTGGACAGACATCATTTACTGGCGTTCAATGGACGATGCCAAACAGGCGGGAAAACAGCTTAAGCAAGCCGCTGAATTTCAGCCTCTGTTATCGATGATTGACTGCGAAAGTTTCGAGCTTAAACATCACAACTTAAAAATGTGCAGTGAGCTAGAGAAGTAATCAGCCACACTACCACTAACAACCAGTAGGTCTAGATAAGGAACATCATGAGCAAATCAGAACGACTGTTTGAGCTACTGACGCTTTTGCGCGCAAAGCGTTACGCCGTGACAGCGAAAGAGCTCGCAGAAAGAATGGAAGTCAGCGAACGTACGATTTATCGCGATATTCAGTCGTTGCTCAGTTCTGGTGTTCCTATTCAAGGTGAAGCAGGTGTCGGCTACTTGTTGCAAGCTGGCTCTCATCTGCCGCCTTTGATGTTCTCAGAAAAAGAGATGATGGCGCTTGAACTGGGTATGCGGATGGTTCGAGCTTGGTCGGATGCCGAACTTGCCGAAGCGTCTCACTCTGCGTCCACCAAAATACTTTCGGTATTGCCAGATAAGCTCAAACAACAAGTGGAAGATTGTCCGCTGATTGTGCCCGATTATCACACCCAATCCGAGACTGCCAAACGAGGGCAGCTTCTGCGCCACGCGATTGATCATCAGTTTAAGGTCAGTTTGGATTATCAAGATGAAAACGGACAAGTGACCGAGAGAAAAATCCAACCGTTAGGCCAGTTCTTTTGGGGCAAAGTCTGGACGCTGGTCGCCTGGTGCGAATTGCGCGATGACTACCGCCAGTTCCGCCTCGACCGTATCCAAGCACTGCGTATGCACGATGAAGAGTTTCAGAGTGCGGAAACCAAATCTCTCAAACATTATATTGCGCAGTATGAATCGAAAGATTGAGTGTTTTTCATCCTTCCATCACAAGGATTCTAAATTGCTCTGCTCAATGCGCGATATTTGGAAAGGCACATTTGGTTAAACTAATGCTTCATTTTTAACAGATGCGCAACCAACCTAAGATCGTTAACTTAAGTAGCACGTCAACCACACCGGAGCGTGAAGCTATGAAAGTACTGATTCAATACACCCAAGCAGGGAAATATCGAGATCAAGCGTGGGAGTCTTTAACTCTTCGATCTAAAGGTGATATGCAGGCCGTTACCCCTTCTTATGCAGCCCAACTTATCGAACAAAGCAAAGCGACACTTGTGATGACAGAAGATCAACAAATCGTTATTCATCCATAACCGACTATTAGCCTTGTTTAACCAACCTTTGTTAGTTACGCAAGGCTTACACCTCGCCATTACACGTTATCAATTTTATATACGACCACCTATATTTACAAAAAACCAATAAGATAGTTCTTATTTTCATTCTCGACATTCTTCTAAAACGCCCTTCCATTCATAGCTAAGATATAGGCTATCTGTTAGTCTCTTTATTTCTTCATGATAAATATTAGGATATTGATATCCTATAAATAGGATAAACCTTGAAAAAGCATCGGTTTATTATAAGGACAGGTGTAATATGCAATTGATCTGGAACATTATTGGATACTTAATGTTCTCTGGTGTATTAGTTATTTTTTTCCAGACATTCTTTATAGGTATCATGCATATTTTAATGCCAAAAAAAATTGTCAATAGCTACTTTACAGAACCTTATTTTAACACTTTCGAACTAGCTCTATTTACGGGATGGCCTTACGCATTTTTCCGAACATTGATGTTTGTTCGTTTAATCGTCCAACCTAGCTCAGGTAAAAAGCGAAAGTTACCCGATATATCCAAAGAAGTGCCTAGATGGTACCGCTCACTATCACTTCTATTAATAGGAATAATTATTATAAACTCTTCTATGCTAATAGTCGTATTCTCTTCAGCTGGAATACTAGCATTAGTAGATAGTTTAAATGCTTAATACCTTATTATTTTTCAAGATCAAGTTGAAACTTTGAAGTTGAATAATGTAGAAATAGCTTATTTGGGCTTAATGTAACTCGAATAAGCTATATTCTTCTCGAAAGCTATATAATTGTCACAACGACGCTTGCTCTCTTACAATAATTCTTCTTCGCTGAGACGACGAATCAACTTAGCAGGTGTGCCTCCGTATAGACAATCTGGCGGCACATCATGGTTGACGACCGAGTTCGCCGCAATCACCGAGCGAGCACCAATCGTTACACCTTGGTTAATGACGGAGTTACCACCAATCCACACATCATCTTCAATCGTGATAGGTTTACAAAACGTCTCCCAACGTCGGCGACTTCGGTAATCCACAGAATGAGAAGCGGTATACAATTGCACGCTTGGACCGATTAGCACGTGGTTCCCGATGGTAATTTTAGCGCCATCAAGCATGACCACATTCATGTTGATAAAGGTTTCTTCGCCGATTTCGATGGTTTTACCGAACTCGCAATGGAAAGGTGCTTGAACAATGCAAAGACCCGCTTTGCCAAACAGCTGTTTTTGTAATTCGTCGCGCTGACTTTCGTCGGTATTGTTATTGAGCGCTCTAAGTGCTTGAAGAGCATGACTTCTAATGGCGTCAATTTCTTTGTCCATTCCATCAAAGATTTGACCAGACATCATTTTTTCGAGTTCTGTCACTGGGAGACTCCTAAAACCTGCAATTACTACTTTCAGATTAATCACACGGTACGTGAATTGCGGAATAAAAAAAGAGAAAAGCCTGCACTTTTCTCTTTCCTGTTTTTATATTTTGTGGAGTCTGTCGACTTACACGATTTCCCAGCTGTGGGTCATCTCAACACCTTCACCTAGCATTAAGCAAACCGAGCAGTATTTTTCTAGCGAGTCAGCCGCCACTTTTGCTACGACTTCTGGGTCAAGCTCGTCACCTGAAACTTCAAAGTGGATATTCACTTGCGTAAAGATACGTGGTGCGGTTTCACGACGCTCTGTGGTTAGCTTGGCATTAACTGACAAGACCTTTTGTCCTGCCGTTTTCAAACCGTCGACAACATCGACAGAGCTACAGCCACCAGCGGCCATTAGTACCATTTCCATTGGGCTTGGTGCCGTTGCACCGCCATTGCCATCCATCACTACGGAGTGACCCGACTGAGATTGCCCAAGGAATTTAAAATCTTCTACCCATTTAACTTCTGCTTGCATGATTTACCTCATTTAGCATCGCTCGTTGAAGACATCGTTGCCCTATCAAGCGGTGTATTTCGTGTCGATACTTTAGCTTTCTCGCATAAAAGGGCAACGGAATTTTCAACATTGCTGTAATTTTTTCGCTCGGTTGCCTTTCTCTATACGTAACACTTTTTATTTCAGTCACACTTTCTACGGAAAACAAAGTTGAGGTAGCTATGAAGAATATATCTAAGTTATTGGTCGGATTCTCTTTCGCACTTCCTGTCTTGTTTCTACTTTTGAGTAAAGCAGGCACCGCCGATACGATGGATAAGATGAAGACTTCAGAGAATGCAGAAATCGCCACACTGGCTGGCGGCTGTTTCTGGTGTACAGAATCTGATTTGGAACAGTTGACTGGCGTAGTCGATGTCGTATCAGGCTATTCTGGTGGTCATGTTGAAAACCCAACTTATCGCCAAGTTTCATCAGGTAAATCAGGTCACATAGAAGTGATCGAAGTTAAGTACGATCCAAAAGTGGTTAGTTACGAGCAAGTGTTGGACTACTTTTTTCGTCATATCGATCCTACTGACGATAAAGGCTCTTTTGTCGACCGTGGCCCACAGTATCGCCCTGCTATTTTCTATCATAACGCGGAACAAAAGCAGATCGCAGAACAGTTTATGATGGAAATCGACAAGGCGATGATCTATCCAAAACCGTTGAAAACAGAACTGATCGAGTTTGAGAAGTTTTATCCTGCAGAAGAGTATCACCAAGACTATTACAAAAAGAGCAGCTTAAAGTATAAGTATTATCGCTATGCGTCTGGTCGAGATAAATACTTGGATGAAGTATTTGGTGATGATCGTAAAGAGACCCCAAAAACGCTTCGTCAGTTGATCGAAGAAAAAAAGTTGATATCAAAAGTGAAAGCGTACAGTAAGCCTGCTAAGTCCGAGATCAAATCAAACTTAACGGAGTTGCAATACTACGTAACGCAAGAAGAAGGCACCGAGCGTCCGTTCGACAACGAATATTGGGACAACAAAGAAGCGGGGATTTACGTTGATATCGTAACTGGTGAGCCGTTGTTTTCTTCTATCGATAAATACAAATCAGGGACGGGTTGGCCAAGTTTCACTAAGCCAATCAACCCAGGTTACATCGTTGAAAAAACCGATTACAAGCTGATTTATCCAAGAACGGAAGTTCGCAGTAAGTTTGGCGATTCTCACCTTGGTCATGTTTTTAAAGACGGTCCGAAGCCAACAGGATTACGCTACTGCATGAACTCTGCGGCAATGAAATTTGTACCTGTAAGTGAAATGAAAACGCAGGGGTATGAAGAGTATCTGTATCTCTTTGATAAATAGTTCGTATTCATTCAACTTCAAGGGCATACGATGGCGAATGGGGAGGACCAGATGAAAGGTTTTAAAACACAATTACCAACCAAAATCTGCTCTGTTTGCCATCGCCCATTTTCTTGGAGAAAGAAATGGGCAAGAAATTGGGACGAAGTCGTTTACTGTTCTGAGCGCTGCCGAAGAAACAAATCAGTCAAAAGTTAGAACCACAAAAACTTTATGCCGCACTGCTAGCCTCATTTTCCAAGGTAACGTGGCCCAGACCAAGCTGCGCTTCACCAAGGTAACAAGGCACCATCATAAGCCCAAAATGCCCCGCTATCCTGCGGGGTTGCTTTGTCAATCAATCCCCATAAGTCTCGCGCGACACGCTCTGGCCTAAACAGCTTTCCTTCAGGTACATTCGCTTGAAAAGGTGCCGACAAAGCCGTATCTGTTGTGCCTGGGTGAAGAGCGAGTACAGTCCCGTGTTTGACCATTCTCCGCCATTCAATCGACATGGTTTTGAGGAACATATTTAACGCGGCTTTCGATGCACGATAGCTGTACCAACCGCCTAAGTGATTATCACTAATACTGCCAACTTTGGCCGAAATGGTCGCAAACTTGGGGTTGGTACTGCGTTTTAACTTGGGCGTGAAGTATTTCGCCAACAGTAAACTCGGCAAAGTATTAACCATGATGGTTTGCTGAAAAAAGTCTGCGTCGAGCGAGCTAAGATTCTTCTCAGGACCTTTATCTTGGGTATGCAACATACCAACGCAGTTCACCAACCAATCAACATGTTCAATTTGCTCACTGAGTGCTTTCACCTGCTCGTCCTGCGATACATCCACTTGATGCCAAAATACATTTGGGTGTTGCCAATCTGGTTGGTGATTACGATAAGTGGCATGCACGCGAGCTTGGGGAAAGCGAACTAGCGCTTGTTGAACCATCGCCAATCCAATGCCGCCATTTCCACCAACGATCAGTATGTCCATTACAAGCTCTCCAAGTTTTCCATATAGTGCTCTGCGGTATCTAATATCGCTTGGCGTTGCTGCTCTTCCATATTGTCCCAAGATCGGAAAATCATCCCTATACGTGGATTCGTTGCTAAGCGTTTGTCGTGTTTGTTCATAAAGCGCCAATACAAGCTGTTAAACGGACACGATCCTTCCCCGCTCCTCGCCTTATTGTCGTAATGGCAACCCTTACAGTAGTCGCTCATTTTGTTGATGTAAGAACCACTCGCCGCGTAAGGTTTGGTGCCAACAATGCCGCCATCCGCAAACAATGCCATGCCACGTGTGTTCGGCATTTCGACCCATTCAATCGCATCAACATAGATACCGAGATACCACTCATCCACTTGGTCTGGATCTATCTCGGTTAGCAAACAAAAGTTACCAGTGACCATCAAACGCTGAATGTGGTGCGCGTAAGCGTAATCAAGAGACTGGCCAATCGCGTTTCGCATACAGGCCATTTTGGTTTCGCCGTTCCAGAAGAAGTCTGGCAGCTTTCTACTCGCTTCCAGTTCATTCTTTTTCGGGTAATGAGGCATGTTCGCCCAATAAACGCCTCGGATGTACTCTCGCCACCCCAAGATCTGACGAATAAAACCTTCTACTTGAGAAATATCGATGTCGGCATTGGCATGAAATGCCTTAAGTGAAGCGTCAATCACCTCTCGCGGATTCAGCAGCTTGCTGTTCAGCGAGAACGAAATCCGGCTGTGATACAAGCTCCATTTAGCCTCGTGCTGACCTGTCATGGCGTCTTGAAAACGACCAAACAGTGGCAAACAGACCTGACAAAAATGCGCGAGTAAAGACAAGCTTTGAGAGCGACTTACTGGCCAGAGTAAATCACCATTTAATTTACCTATGGTTTGAATGTTATGCCGACCTAAGCGCTCGACAATATCACTGACGTCGTGACTGAACATTAATGGCTTTGGCAGCTGTTCAATGTCTTTTGCTTTAAGTTTATTTCGGTTATTGGCGTCGTAGTTCCACTTTCCCCCCATAGGCTTACCGTCTTGCATCAAGATGTCGAAGCGCTTACGCATCCGGCGGTAAAAGTGCTCCATCATGATGTGTTTACCTTGGGGAAACTGCGATTCTATTTCCTCAAACGGTAACAAAAAGTGTTCCGAATCGACGCTGCGCATCACGACCCCATCAAGCTTTAGTTTGGCTAACTGCTCTAGTAAACGGTATTCGTCGGGGCGTTGATATTCAAACTTACTTGCACCAACTTCACTCACGTAGTGTTGTAAGACTTGCGCAAGATCCTCGAAAGATTGTGTGTCATCCAACGTGAGGTGTAAAACTTGATACCCTTCTTCCTGCAACTCGTTGGCAAAATTCGCCATCGCAGAGAAAAAAGCACACACCTTTTGAATGTGATGCGTAACGTAAGTATTTTCTTGTTTCAACTCAGCGACAAGGTAAAGCACCGAGTCGTCTACACGTTGAAACCACGAATGCTCGCTATTAAGTTGGTCACCAAGAATGAGCCGAACCGTCTCGTAATGCATTGGTTATCTCCCGCTCTCTTTTTTTGGCGCAATCGGCCAATCCACCATATCGACACTATCAAGATGTACGCCTACGCATCTCCCCTGCCATTTGTCGATAAATGAAAAATCTGGGTCATAAGTTTGTGTCTGCTTTTCTAGATTAAACTGACGTGAGCCACGTGGGTCAGCGCCAACACCAGCCAAATACTGCCAGTTGCCCCAATTAGAGCCGACATCGTAATCAATCAGCTGAGTTTCAAAATAAGCTGCACCATAACGCCAGTCGAGTCCAAGTTCATGAACCAGACAGCTCGCGACCAATTGGCGCCCTCGATTAGACATATAACCCGTTTTATTAAGCTGATGCATACATGCGTTGACTATTGGAAAAGGTGTCTCGCCTTTCTTCCACTGTTTGAAGCGTTGCGCATAAAAACTGGTCAGTGGTGGCTGGTTGGCGATACCGCCAAATCGAAACAACTTCTGTTGATACTTTCTCGCGTACCAATAAAAGTATTCCCGCCACAACAACTCGAAATAGATCCAATAGGTTGAATCATTTGCTCCGTTCTTCCGCTCATATTGTTTGAGCATGGCATAAATGATTGTAGGAGAGACGCAACCATGAGCTAACCAAGGTGAAAATTTAGTTGAATACTCCACCCCATCAAGCCCATTGCGCGTCTGTTTATATTCACTCGCTAAACTTGAAGCAAAATAGCGTCGACAATGTTCAAGACCGCTCAGTTCTCCGCCATCAAATGCTGGTTTGGTGTCAAAGTAATATGTCGTGGCGGTAGGAAAATTCATACCTGAAGGTGCTGGCGGTAAAGCATGAACGCCCTCGTAAGGTTGAGAGAGGTCTAAACCTTCGACCTGCTTTCTAAATTTCGTGAAGGTCGCAGGCAGTTGCCTTAATTCAAATGGTAACTGTTCTTCGCACAACAAAGTACGGATCGCTTGCTGTTTTATGTTCACATGGGGAGTGCCTTCAATTACACGCTCTAGTGCCTGTTGCTCATCCGAACCAGCAAACGCATCAGCATAAATATGAGTGATACCGAAATGACTGATGGCATATTTGATCGCTTGATAGGGCGTCAGTTCAACCGTCCATAATCGTTGCCCCAATTTAGCTAAAGATTGATTAAGTTCATTAAGCGATGCCTCGAGAAACTGCAATTTCGCACGCCCTAAAGAGGTCTCCTGCGCAAAGTGCTGCAAGTAAGGTGTCACCGAGGGGCGACAATACAAACAAATTAACTCATCCATTTCTGCATAAGCGTCTATCAACAGCGGGTTGTCATGCAAACGCAGGTCATTAGTGAACCAATACAGTCCTATTTTCTTATCCAAGTCGCACCCTCTTTTTGTAAACTCGTTTTTTGTAAACTCGGAGTCCCGCGTTCTTGTTGCAAATAGCCTAAGCGCTAAGTCTTTTATTCCACTCGTTGTTGTACGGGCAATAGAGCTTTACGATCATTAGGTTACTGACAATCTCACTAAACCAATTGGCTGGTCATCTTAGAGCCCTTAACACCAAAACATCGTTCGCGCATGTTTCATACTAAGATTTTATAAAATTAAAATTTGGCGATATTGATAACGGTCTTAATCACTCATTTTTTATATAAACCATGCAAAAATGATAAAAATTAAAGCGATATTGGTTAATATCCGTTAATCTAAGTACAATTCCATTTTGCTAGTACCATCGCAGAAATGACCGACGAGTTTAAAAAATCGACCGCTAATTTGAAAAAAGCGGTCCCACTAATGATCAAAAATCATGTTGCTGCCACGCCAGCCAACTATGCGCTTTGGTATACCTACGTTGACAAGACCATTCCTGAACTCAACTTTGAGTTAGATACGGTGTTAGAAAACTACGGTATCTGCCCGCCTGCAACCAATAAACAGCTTTATAACAACTATGTTGCCAGTAAAGCAGAAACTAGCCTTGAAGATCTTAGAACCAATGTAGAAGTTCTGCTGCATGAAGTGTCCAGCTCGATGAGCGATACACTTTCAGATACTTCTTCCTTTTCTGAAATGGTAGACAAAAGTTTTAATAAGCTAGAAAAAGTTGAAGACAACAGCTTAAGTATTGAAGAAGTGATGGTGGTGATTCGTCAACTTGTCGCAGAGTCACACGAAATTCGTCACTCGACAAAGTTTTTGAATAGCCAATTAACTAATGCGAGTGAAGAAATTTCTCGCCTCAAAAATCAGCTGGCTGAAGTACAGCAAGACGCATTATTTGATGGTCTATCCAACCTTTACAACCGTCGAGCTTTTGATAAAGATCTGTCTTCGCTTATCGCATCAAATCAAGCAATGACCTTGATCATGCTTGATATCGACCATTTCAAGTCATTTAACGACAATTATGGCCACCTTTTCGGCGATACGGTACTAAAAGCCATTGCCCGTCGACTACAACAAAGCTGTCGAGATGGAATATGCGCGTATCGTTTTGGTGGTGAAGAGTTCGCTTTAATTGTGCCCAATAAATCTCTGCGAATTGCTCGCCAATATGCAGACACCCTACGCCGCATGATAGAAAAACTGCGCATCAGAGATAAGCGTTCTGGTACACAAGTTCACAGCATTACCGCTTCTTTTGGGGTAGCAGAATATGAGGTGGGTGATACACCTGAAGCTCTGGTCAATAAAGCCGATAAGCAACTTTATGAGGCAAAACAACTCGGTCGTAACCGCGTAATGCCCATTTAAATCAACTTGTTATGTAAGCTTGGTTAATAGGACCGACTTTTTCGAAATAGAATAAAAACCCCGCACTATTGAGTGCGGGGTCTATTTATCTGGCGCTTCACATCTTAATCGACACTGTAGCAGTAGCTTAGAATATAGTCGTCACCGTTTTTCGCAGTGTATTCTTTATCTTCACTACATGCCATCGGCTTACCTTTTTTGTCGCCTTTGATTAGGCTGATCCAGTGGCGCATCGCCGTCGGCGCATTACCCGTTAGTTCAGGATTAAACGTAATGCGGGTTTCCAGTTGAATGTCATCAATATCCATCAACTCCACACAACCGGTGCCTTTATGACAGCCAAATAGCACTTCTACGTGGTTACCTGAATCGTCTTTAAACAAGATCGATTTTGGATCTTCTTTCTCACCCGTATACGCCACAAAGTGTTTTGGGCTTTTCAGGCCGCTGTGTGTGCCGTCTTTGAAGTAAGCCAATACATGGCGGTAATCAATTACGTAACTTGATACATCTTGGTGCGACCCGTTCTCCAATGGGAACATGCGGTCTAGTAGTTGCTTCGCTTTTACTTGCTTCTCGCTCTGCTGCTCAGCACTTACCGCTTCGACGGCAAATACAGCTTCAGCGATAAATGGGCGTTGTTGTTGTTGCATCTCTTTTTTATCGAAGTTCAGCATATTCATCGTCATATCCTCGCACTTAAAAAAACTCGTCCTAGAGTAAAAACTTAATTCCTTCGTTTAAGTTTCAGGCAATTCTGTGAAGTTGATGGTTAATTTCCTTGCCTGCTTATTATGTAGACTAGCGAAATATTGACTACAATTTCACAACAAAAATTTTACAATGTGAATTTTACAAAATGTCTGTGTCAAAAAGCCTTATTCGTCAGTCCCATTTTCTAGGTACGAAAATTCGCAACCTAAGGAAAAACAACCATTTAACTATGGAGGATTTATCTGCACGCTGTGTAAGGATCAATCCTGAGTACGCACCGTCGGTATCTTACCTTTCGATGATAGAGCGCGGAAAACGCGTTCCGAGTATTGATATGCTCGAAGTAATCGCGGAAGTTTTTCAAAAAGATCCTGCCTGGTTTTTAGATGATGAACCGGAACTAGAAGCCATTACACCCAACAAAGGGAATCGTGGCGGTATCAACGGTATGGCATTGGAGCCGAGCTTTTTGTTCTCCAATGATATTCTCCAAATCGCGATTCCAGAGATGTTGTCTCAAACGGGTATTACTGGACGTCAATTCGCCCACTTATTGATCCGTGCGCACCAAGAAAACCATCAAAACCATTTTCCTGATTTAGAACGCGCAGCCGAAGAGGTCGGCTTGAAACGCCTGAATCTATCGGTAGAAGATCTGATAGATATTGCGAAAAGCATGGGGTTGGATATTCGCTGGGTAGACCGAGCACCACAGGATGTGATTGATGAACTGGGCGTCAGCGCCAAACAGTTGATTACGTCTTTCATGGAGCCACCTGGCACCATTTATCTCAATAAACGAATGCGTGACTACCCAACCCGATTGAAATATGACTTGGCGGTATACATCGGCCATCGCGTGCTCCATAGCAGTGATGCAATGAATAACGTTTTATCTATTGGGCATCAAAACAACTGGGAGCAAATGGACAGCCCAGTTTCCAACTCTGAGCTCAACTCGCAAGATATCCTACAAGCTTGGCGCGATTTTGAGTCCAGCTTTTTTGCTGGTGCCCTGCTTTGCCCCAAAGTACCATTTCGTCAGTTGCTTGACCGTTCCGGTTACGAAATTGATGTTAACAAAAAGGCCGGCGTTTCTCCTTCCGTTGCGATGCGTCGTATGACCGTGGTTTCTCCGTACCCTCATTGGCACTACTTTGATGCCTATGGTCCGGGCAAGTTGAAAGCGGTATATCGTGGAAATGGCATCCCGCTTCCTTGGGGCAATATGCGCAAAGTGAACGATCCCTGCCAACACTGGGCTGTATTTAGACGTCTAGCCCAACCTTTGGATACCAGTTCAGCGCAAATTTCGATTTTGAATGTGGGCGACGAGCCACGTATTTACTGTTGTGAATCAGTCAACGTATTTGACCCTGCGGGGAACAACCGAGTGTTGTGCGCGGGGATAGATTTAAACCCTGCGATTTCTGCACAAGGTGGTGATGCGGTTTCTATTGCGGAAGAGCTGAAGTCACTTTGTGTCGCTTCCGGCGGAAGTAGTGTCATTCCTCCCCACATCAAAAAAGACTTAACAACCATCGCTAAGATATTAAACATCAATTGGATAGAACGAGGTATTCAAACCCAAGCTAGGCTAATCTGCTCAAGAGGGGCCGTTTGTCCAAGGCAGCCTAGTTGTTACAGTAAGTGCGGAGAAGCCGATGAGACAGGTGACGACGTGAATATTATTGGTCTCTAGAAAGAAAAAACGCCAATCACAATAATCGTGATTGGCGGTATATATTTGTGAACAATGTGTATTCACTAACAACGTCAGTTGGCTAGGTGACCCTCGGCTTAATAAGGGTCACTCTAGATAAAGCACGATGCGTGCCAACTTTAAAAAGGCCGTTTTTTAATAGATCCAGATGCATATCGTTGCTTTATTGACCACAAATTTCGCAAACTGCATTTGCAAAATGCAACAACATGCAAATATGCCACTTCATGCACTGCTAATAATGACTCTCTCAGCAAAGAGTCTATTAACATGTAAAGTCATATATTCTTATACCCAAATGATGGTGAGATTTCGGATTCTTAACCTTACAACTGCTCCAAAGCCCTGATTGAAACTGGGCTCAGGTTCATCCGCCATGTTTTTGTTGATACATTCTCTCATCGGCTATTTTCATCATTTGCTCTGGAGATGACATGTCCGGATCAAATATCGCGTACCCAATGCTGGTTCTCAGGTAAATGAGCTCTTCATCGTAAATCACGGGCGTCGAACATAAAGCTAACCTGAGCTTTTGTAGCAGAGACTGAACATTTTCTTCCGTCCCAGGGTTATGAACGACAACTAAAAACTCATCCCCTCCCATTCGGGCCACAATATCTGATTTACGAAGAGAGCTTTTCACTCTTTCAGCCGTAGCGACTAAGACCTTGTCGCCTGCGTCATGACCATAGGTATCGTTAATATGTTTAAACCTATCCAGATCTATATTGATTAAGGCGAAGCTGTAACGCTTTTTGTAACGTTTCGCTATTTCAAACTGCTGCTTGTAAAACTTCATAAAATAGCGACGGTTTGGTAAGTGTGTCAGTTCATCATGCAGTGCTCTATCATCCGCAATGGTGTACAAGCGATAAATCGCAATAAGCGCGAGGCTCAGTGCAAAAACAATGGGATAACCGATAAGCCTTGCTAAATAAAGCTGATGCCAAGGAATTTGACGGTCGAGTTTGTCTCCGGAGAAAACCACCATACTCCACCCACCATAAGGAAAATGAACCATTTCTTTCGCGTATGGCTTTTTGGTTTCACTCAGTGCGCCAAAGAAAACGTCACCAAAAGCACCGCCACTGTCGTAACCACGAATCATCAAAGGGTAGCGATAAGAGAAATCGATCACGCCAGTTTCTCGCATCAGAGCATCAAAATTAATCACCGCACTGATCACCCCCCAATAATCTTGGTTCAACGGTGGATCAAGAAAAACCGGAACCCGCACGATCAAACCTTTGCCGCCTTGAATCAAGTTGACAGGCCCTGCTATAAATATTTCTTGTATATCTTTAGCTTTTTGCACCTGTACCCACTGCTGTGGCACCGTTCGGTAATCGAGGCCGATTAAACGCTCATTACCTTGGCGGGGAAATATATGACTGATAACATCATTCTTCGCAATGCCAATGATCGTAATATGTTTGCTTTTGCTCAGGATACGGTGAGCCGCAATGTTCAATTCGTCTTCTTGGTTTTTAGGAAGTAAAGTAATGAGTGTCGCCAAGGTACTGGCTTTATAGATATCCGCCATAAGTACCGCTTCCAAATTGGAACGGAGGGTGGAAAGTTGCTCTTTGGCCTCAACTTGAACTCGCTCTTGGTGAAGCTCTTGCTGATTTCGATGCAACAGCTCAATAACCCCAACGCATAAAGCGAAAAAACTGAGGAAGAACAATGCAAAATAGCATCGCTTTCTGGGTAAATAACGCATTTTCTCCCCACAACTCGTATATCGTTACGAGATTTTTATTTATTGTTAAAATTCTTATTATCACAAGAATAACCAATCCCAATCGGAAAGGTAACAGTGATTAAAATTTTTTATGTTTTAGGTATGAGATGATGCATCAACAAGGCGATTTATTTGGCGGTACTCAGTGGCAAGAAGTAGAAAGGGGGAAACTCTATTACGATCCTTATTTTCTTAGCCATCTAGAAGCGGATCACTACTTTGACCAACTTCTGAAAACACTGCCATGGCATCAAGAGCGCATTACCATGTTCGGCAAGTCAGTACTTCAACCTCGTTTACAAGCGTGGCATGGTGATGCAGCATATACTTACTCTGGCTTGACCATGCAGTCTCACCCTTGGACTCCTGAGTTAACTCAGCTCAAAGTGCGCTGTGAGACGATTGCGGATGTAGCCTTCAACTCTGTACTTGCCAACCTATACCGACACGGCCAAGATTCGATGGGCTGGCACCAAGACAATGAACCAGAGCTAGGTAGAAACCCGGTTATCGCCTCTTTGAATTTAGGTGAAACACGTCGATTTTTGCTCAGAAATTTACATTGTAAAACTGAGATTGAATATGAGCTTTCTCACGGCTCCTTACTGGTTATGGCTGGCGAGCTCCAACATCACTGGAAACACTGTGTACCAAAAACCGCGAAAACCAAAGGTGAACGTATCAATCTGACTTTTCGACAGATTTTTAACTATTGACTCAGCTTTTACATTCTTAATTAATATTGATGGTAGGTTTAGATTCAGGACTTCATAGGGAATGGATTTATGCGTATCAAACCTCTTAGCTTAGCGGTCTTACTATCTTGCTCACTTACCTTTGCTGTTCAGGCATCACAGGAAGAGATACCGCTCCTAAATAATGCTCAATCAGCACAGTTGATTCGTAGTACCTACGAGCAGGAACTGTTCACTTTACCTGCGTTTAAAGAGGGGCACTTTGGCTTACGCATGTACCGCCAGACGTTAGATGAGAAATATCACGCTGCCGTTTGGACCGACATGGCACAAGTAGCTAGCCGATTAAACCGATTTGCTAATGAAATCGTTGAACCTGAAGACATTATTCTTTATTCATCACAAAGACTGACCGCGTATCAAGAGAAAGAAAGTGAGCGAGGGCAACGACGCTATACCGTCACTAAGCACCATCCTGAATATCTTTATCTTGGCGTGGATTTGCTTGGCGCAATGGCAAGAGCAAACGAATATGGTCTGAAACATAAGAAAGACAAAACGCTGAGAAAAATTATTAGGCGCTACGATTTCTCGCGTTACGTTACGGACAAAGAGATGATAGAAGCATGGGCAGCTCAGCTTGCAAACCAAGTCTACTGGCTTCGTCAGCTAGGCGAGCAAGATGTGGTTGAGGAATTCACTCAAACCTTCCGTAACACCTACCCCGACGATAAAGATAAGATGCTTTCAGCTCAGCAGTATTGGAACAAACTCTATGGGATGACGCACATCATCTTTGCCGATTCACAGTATTATCAGGAGCGAGTAAGCGAAAAGAAACACCAATGGATTTATGATTACTTTCGCAACAACATCGACACTATCCTACTGCGCGCCAAAGAAGACGTGATTGCAGAAGTAGGCATTTCGTTTTTGTTAGCAGGCTTGGATCACGATCCGGTCGTCGAGAAAACCCGCCAAGCTATTCGTCACGCAATCAACGCTGAAAAAGGGATGGTTCCATCGGTCGATGGGAGTTTTGATCTCAAGTACGGCGAGCACCGTAATGTGCTAGCCATCATGCTGCTCGATTGGAAAGGGGTACATAAAGCGCCAACTTATCAAGAGCACCCTGACGCTTTTAAATCAATACCCTACGGCTTAATACCTAAGCCTTAGAAATAATAAAACCCGCCATTTAGGCGGGTTTTTTAGTGTGCATCTTCAATCTAAATTAGAGCGAGATGAAAATACCCGCTAAACACGCACTCATCAGGTTAGCGAGTGTGCCAGCAGCAACCGCTTTTAGGCCTAAACTTGCTACATCTTTGCGGCGCTCAGGTGCCATCACGCCGATAGAACCCAGCTGAATAGCAATTGAACCAATGTTTGCAAAGCCACACAACGCAAAAGTGATGATGACTTGAGTATGCTCAGACAGCGTCGCTTTGTGCTGTACAAAATCGATGAACGCAACAAACTCGTTCATCACAACTTTCTGACCAATGTATGAACCCGCAGCAAGAATTTCGTGGCTTGGCACACCAATCAACCACGCTAGAGGTGCAAACAAGTAACCAAAAATCGCTTGTAGCGTCACACCAGAGAAACCAAGTATGTCACCTAAGTTTTCTAGTCCCGTGTTCACCATCGCGATAACACTAACAAAAGCGATAAGCATGGTACCAACAGCAACGGCCACTTTCATACCGCCCATGGCACCGCTTGCTAGCGCATCAATAACGTTGCTTTCTTCTGATTTATCTAGCTCAATATCGTTGTAATCGCTTGGCGTTTGGCGTTCAGGAACAATGATTTTTGCCATCATCAAACTACCTGGAGCTGCCATAAAGCTTGCCGCAATCAAGTATTTTAGGTCGACACCTAAACCGGCATAACCACCAAGCACACTGCCCGCCACTGAAGCCATACCACCAGCCATCACAGCAAACAGTTCAGAGCGAGTCATGTTCGAAAGAAATGGACGAATAAGAAGTGGGGACTCGCCTTGAGATAAGAAAATGTTACCTGTTGCAACCAGAGACTCTGCTTTACTCGTACCCAAGAACTTCTGGATAGCGCCGCCAATAAATTGAATCACTTTTTGCATGATGCCCAAGTAGTAAAGGGCGGAGATAAGAGCACTGAAGAAGATGATGATAGGAAGGACACGAATAGCGAAGATAAAGCCAGAAGAAGCGAGGTCACCAAAGAGGAATTTAATCCCCTCATCAGCAAAGCTGAGTAGCCCCGCGACACCATTACTTAAACTCGCCAGCGCCGCCTGACCTAACGGGAAATAAAGCACTAAGGCAGCAAATCCCATTTGTAGCATCAAGGCGCGAGATACGGTTTTCCAATTAATGGAAGAACGGCCCTCAGAAAGTAGGAAAGCACAACCTAGCAGTGCAACAATACCAAATAGACTAAATAGAACACTCATGAGCTGGACCTACTGAACGTTGAAAAAGAAAAAAGAGCCAAAGGAATTGGCAGAAGAAAGGGACAACGCAGCGAGTGATAACTCGCCTTCAGATCCAGAATGTAGACAGAACGAATAGTTCGACATCTTATTTTTACCTTATACAAGCAATTGAACGTAGCTGGTCCGGTCCGTGGGGTCATTCACTGCTGGCGAGCGTATTGCTTGGCCTGCTCCATGTGACGGCTTGTATGGGTAAGGGTCCTGAACAACTAAACCCTAATTCCCGCTTAAACGGGACGCAAGTATAGCCAACAAAAAGAGATATTCATCACATTTATTTACGCAAACGTTCAAACGTTCAAAATTTAGGCAAAAACGTTCTTTTGTCGTCATACTGTTAATAAAAGTAAGGGCATAAGGACAGACTTTGATGGTAAAAAACGCAAAAGTGACCAATAAATACGCAATCAAACTCGAAAGATCCAAAATTCGTCATTTTGCTCTCGCCAACAGATGGATTTTGGTTATACAATTCGCGGTGCTTCTTTTCGAGGCCTCTGAGTATTCAGAGCATCATGATGCCGAGATGGTGAAATTGGTAGACACGCTAGCATGAGGTGCTAGTGCCTTTGGTGTGAGGGTTCGAGTCCCTCTCTCGGCACCATTATCCTTCTTCCCTAATTTTGTTCGAGTGTAATGCAAAGTTCTAAGCAGGCAAGACAGTCTACAGATGCTAACCAACTTCTGAGTGAGCTTGCGGTTCACGCTTTATTGCACCTGCACTTTAAAATTCACGCGTCCTCGCATGGTCTCTCCCTTAAAGAGCGTAACGACTTACTGCAGAAATGGCTGAAGCCAAAACTGAAGAGTAATCGCTATAAGCTGATTAAAAAGCCGTTAAAGTCTTTGACTCAACAGGCAAAAGGCGAGAACGGAAATCTGGAAGCGTTACTCGAACGTTGCGTGGGTGCAGATAAACCAAGTAACCCTCAACCTGATCTAGATAGCTACTTGCTGTTGATTAACGAGATTGAGAAGAAGTTGGGGACTACTATATTATTATCTCGACCGGAAGACGTCGACTTATCTCACGACCAACACGGCTGTTTGCTATGTGTGCTTTCTGAGAACTTAAATCAGCATTTCGATGATAATAACGCCCTAATCGCTCCTATTTCGATGCTGTTCCGCGGACCAATGAGTCAACGCTCACTTTTCCTTGGCAGTATTTACGCCAGTGGCACCTTCAATTATGAAGTGCAGTACCAGGACGATCAGTTCGTTCGCATTACATTAGAGTTGGCGTAAGTGTAACGCTAAGAAACAAATCGAAAAAGGCCGCGAAACTCGGGGCCTTTTGATTTTCTATATTCAAACCTTAATTAATCGATTTCTTTAAACCGAGCAGTAAAGTGGCGCAGCACTGGTGGTTCATACTCAAAAGTGAGCCCTTTTAACTCATGTGCACGATTTTTCAGTTCGATAATCGCATCCGCAATGTAATCCATATGATCGTTTGTGTAGACACGGCGTGGAATGGTCAAACGCATTAATTCTAACTCTGACGCTTTTTGTTTACCTGTTTCAGGGTCACGACCAAGCAATAGTGATCCTATCTCTACTGCTCGAATACCCGCCTCCAAGTACAAGGCATTACACAATACCTGCGCAGGGAACTGATCCGTTGGAATATGTGGCAAAATCTTAGCGGCATCCACAAACACTGCGTGACCACCCGTTGGGTATTGAATTGGAATACCGCCTTCACGTAAGCGCTCACCTAAGTATTGAACTTGGCTAATTCGGTAGTGAAGAAAATCTTCATCTGCCGCTTCATACAAACCGCGAGCGAGCGCTTCCATATCACGCCCAGCCATACCGCCGTATGTCACAAACCCTTCCATGGGTACACAACGTGTCTGCACTGCTTGGAACAACTCTTTATGATCGCGAATACAACACATACCACCAATGTTTACCATCGGGTCTTTCTTAGCCGACATCGTCAACATATCGCCGTATTGATACATCTCGCGAATGATTTCCAGAATCGATTTATCTTCGTACCCTTCTTCACGCTGCTTAATAAAGTAGGCGTTCTCACAGTAACGAGCCGAGTCAATCACCACCGGAATATCGTACTTCGTCGCGATTTCGTACACGCTGCGCATGTTTTCCATCGACACAGGCTGGCCACCGGAGCTATTACAAGTAATCGTGGTGATAATCGCACAAATGTTATGTGAACCGTGCGCTTCAATTGTTGCCACCAGCTTATCGATATCAAAGTTGCCCTTCCAATCATAAGGCGTAGTGGTGTCGAATGCTTCTTCCGTTACCACGTTAATCGCTTTACCGCCATTGAGCTCGATGTGACCCGCGGTGGTATCAAAATGGTAGTTCGATATAAATACTGGCGTTTCACCACCACGAACCTGACGCATACGCTCAATCAAAGCTGGGAACAAAATTTGCTCGGCACCACGCCCTTGGTGCGCAGGTACGGTGAGCTTGTAACCAAAGAAGTGCTCTACTGCATCACACAGGTTGTAGTAATTTCGGCTACCCGCATAGGATTCATCCCCCATCATGATGCCAGCCCACTGATTATCACTCATGGCACCAGTGCCAGAGTCAGTCAGCAAATCGATATAAACATCATCACTACGAAGAAGAAATGGGTTATAACCCGCTTCTTTTAACGCGACTTCACGGTCTGCCAAAGTGGTCATTTTGATTGGCTCAACCATTTTGATACGGAAAGGTTCTGGAATACGTTTCATTGTTAATTTCCTTATACGCATTGCCCTACGCGCTATCACGTAAGACTAAAAAAACAAATAGATAAAATGCTTTTCAATGCGGTTGCATTGAGGAAATCAACGAGAAGAGATTTTACTAAGAAGAGACAAGCAGTAGTCTAGATTGTACCAGAACGACAGCACCAAACGGCTATCGAGAATATCCTTTATTCTCATCGTCTTCGTCCTCCTGATAAAAATAAAAAGCCAGAAACCCCATGTTTCTGACCTTTTCAATATAGTGCAGTTTTCAATCAACTTTCAGTGAAGTCACCCTCATTTTAAGAAGGTCTCGCCCTTTTCATTCTGCGTTTGATATTACTTTCTTTGACTAAATAATCGAAAAGTGGCGCGAATAAGTTAGCAAATAGAATCGCTAACATGATGCCTTCTGGATAAGCTGGGTTCAGCACTCGGATAAAAATCGTCATCACACCGATTAATAGTCCGTATGCCCATTTACCGTTATTGGTAAAAGCCGCCGAGACGGGATCTGTCGCCATAAAGAAGGTACCAAACGCAACCCCACCAATCACGAAGTGCCAGTAAAACGGCATGGAGAACATTGGGTTAGAGTCCGAACCGATCGCATTTAATAGTAATGAAGCCGCCACCAAACCGACCAACACGCCCGCAACGATTCGCCACGACGCTATCTTCATAAAGATAAGAATAAAGCCTGTTAATGCAATCAACAGCGTGGAGACTTCACCCATCGAGCCTGGCAAATTACCAACAAGAGCATCTCCCCATGAAATTGGCTGTCCCGTCATATTATTTATCAAGGCACTTTGTCCACCTTCATACCATTGGCTCAGCGGTGTAGCGCCTGAGTAACCATCAGCCGCGACCCACACGGCACCACCGGACATGTTGGCAGGATAAGCAAAGTACAAGAACGCGCGCCCTGCCAGAGCTGGGTTTAGGAAGTTTCGCCCCGTACCACCGAAAATCTCCTTCGCCACAACAATACCGAAAGTGATACCTAAAGCCGCTTGCCACAGTGGAATTGTAGGTGGAAGGATCAGCGCAAAGAGTATAGAGCTGACAAAAAAGCCTTCGTTCACCTCATGCTTTCGCACAATAGCAAACAGAACTTCCCAGAAACCACCAACGATAAACACCGTCGCATAAACAGGAATAAAGTAAGTAGCACCAAGCCACATTTTACTTGCCCACCCCGCCTGTAAAACTGCATCTAACGAGCCCCATACCCAACTCAGTTGCCACGAAGAGGCCAGCGCTTGCTGAGCTGAGGCTTGATCCATTCCATACAACAAAGCATCACTGGACTGCTGACCTATGTTGTACATACCCCAGAACATTGCAGGGAAGACCGCCAGCCACACCATGATCATAATACGTTTTAAATCGATGCTATCTCGAACGTGAGTCATGCCCTGATTAACCTTACCAGGCGTGTAAAAAATGGTTTCGACAGCTTCGAACAGTGGATAGAACTTGTGATACTTACCACCTGGGCCAAACTTAGGTGTCGCTTTCTCAAAGTAGTGTTTAAGGCTCATAACAACTCCTCCTTTACCTAAAAGATGGTACGCACTGCCGTAAAAAGCGATCGTTTTTTAATCTCTTAGCCTTCCTTCTTCGTATTCCATTTTGTTCGTCGCTCTTCCCTCATCTCTTCCAATTCGGCGAACTGTTAATTCGAAACTAAAAAGGGAATGCCCATGGACACACTCGCCATCGATTTAGCCAGATTCCAATTTGCCTTTACTGTCTCTTTCCACATTATTTTTCCAGCTTTTACGATTGGTTTGGCAAGTTACCTCGCTGTATTAGAGGGCTTGTACTTAAAAACGGGCAACAAACAGTACATGCAAATCTATAAGTACTGGCTCAAAATCTTTGCCATCAGTTTTGGTATGGGTGTGGTGAGTGGCATCGTGTTGAGCTATCAATTCGGGACCAACTGGAGCGTATTTGCCGACAAAACAGGCCCAATCCTAGGCCCGCTAATGGGCTATGAAGTTTTTACTGCGTTTTTCCTCGAAGCGGGGTTTTTAGGCGTGATGCTTTTCGGTATGGATAAGGTAGGTAAGAAGCTTCACTTCGCCGCGACTTGTATTGTTGCATTCGGGACGTTCTTGTCTGCGTTTTGGATACTTTCGGTTAATAGTTGGATGCAAACACCAGCGGGCTATAGTATCAACGAAACCGGACAGTTTATCCCAGAAGACTGGTGGGCGATTGTCTTCAACCCTTCCTTCCCTTATCGGCTCGTCCATATGTTGCTCGCCGCTTACCTCACTACCGCCTTTGTTGTAGCGGGCATTGCCGCTTATCACTTATTAAAAGCAAACCATAATCCACTAGCCAGAATTATGTTCTCGATGGCAATGTGGGTGGCAGCCATCGTGACACCAATTCAAATCGTTGCTGGAGACATGCACGGATTAAACACCCTTGAACATCAACCCGCCAAAGTTGCCGCGATGGAAGGGCACTATGAGTCTCACCAAGGCGCGCCATTGATTCTCTTCGGTATCCCTAACGATGAAGAAAAACGTATGGAATACGCACTGGAAATCCCCAAACTCGGTAGCTTGATTTTAACTCATGACCTAAACGGCGAAGTAAAGGGGTTAGATGCTTTTCCAGAGGAAGAACCCCCTCCTGTATCCATCGTTTTCTGGTCTTTCCGAATAATGGTCGCGCTTGGTTTTGGCATGCTTGTTATTGGCTTGTGGAGCCTATGGCTAAGAAAACGTCGCAAACTTTTTGATTCAAGGGCACTTCAACGTATTTGTGTGCTGTTTGCCCCAGCTGGGTTCATTGCAGTTTTAGCAGGCTGGATAACCACCGAAGTCGGTCGCCAGCCTTACACCGTATACGGTCTTTTAACCACAGCCGATTCGGCATCGCCTATTGATGCCGCCGCGGTGAGCGTCTCCCTGACGGCGTTCATCGTGGTTTACTTTGTGGTTTTTGGAGCAGGCTTCTTCTATCTCCTACGTTTGATGCGCAAGTCTCCAACTCGTTATGAAGAAGGCTTAGACAGCCGACTTCCTGATGGCACGAAAACCGATGCTATCACACACTCTAACCATCTAACCTAGGAGGCTAGCTCATGGATTACGCATTAATTTGGTACGCTTTGATTGGGCTCGCCGTTCTGATTTATGTCGTGTTAGATGGCTTTGATCTCGGTATTGGTATCCTATTCCTCAGCGCGAATGACGATGAAGAGCGCGACATGATGATGAACAGCATCGCTCCTGTTTGGGATGGTAATGAAACTTGGCTAGTTCTTGGCGGTGGTGGGCTTTTTGCCGTGTTCCCCCTCGCCTACGCGGTCATTATGCCAGCACTCTATGCTCCCCTGATTTTAATGCTGCTCGGGTTAATTCTGCGCGGGGTTTCTTTTGAGTATCGCTTCCGAACACAACGCGGAAAGTTTTTATGGGATAGCGCTTTTTTCATTGGTTCACTCACCGCGGCATTGATGCAAGGCATTATGCTTGGAACCCTGCTCCAAGGTATAGAGGTTAGTGAACGAGCATACGCAGGTGGATGGTTTGATTGGCTTTCGCCATTTAGCGTATTTTGTGGCCTGGCGCTTGTTTGTGCTTATATTCTGCTCGGTTCATGCTGGTTATTAATCAAGCTTCCAGAAGAGCTGATGGGGCGCTATTACGTGGTCGCGCGACGATGGGGACTAGCGATGGTAGCCTGTATATTCATCGCCAGTTTGTGGCTGCCATTGAGCCAAAATATCGTCTTTGAACGTTGGTTCTCATTACCAAACTCGCTACTGTTTTTCATATTACCAATTATTGCAGCGGCACTCATTTGGCAGCTATTCAAAGCCTTACTCGACCACAAAGCCGTCCGAGCCTACGTTCTTGCGATCGGCCTGTTTCTTGTGTCCGCGATGGGTTTCGGTGTCAGTACATTCCCTTACTTGGTCCCATTCGCACTCACTTATCAAGACGTCGCCGCGCCAGATAAAAGTTTGGCATTTTTACTTGCCGGTGCGGTGGTATTACTTCCTCTGATCATAGCCTACACGGCTTATTCGTATTGGGTTTTCCGCGGTAAGATGAAACGTGGAGAGGGATATCACTAATGAAACTAAAACCCATTTTGTGGTTCATTGGCATTTGGCTGGCAAGCGTGGTCGCCTTGTTTATCGTCAGTTCGCTGATACGAGCTGCGATATTGTAGGCCAAGAGTCTACTGCACCACATCTGAAGTCATTGAGGTCTATACTCAAGCAAGAGTAAAACAACGGAGTGTTTTTATGACCTTAAAGCGGTTTCTGGTAACTTTGATTCCTTTGACGGTTCCACTGTTTTCACCAAATGCATTGGCCGTAGACAAGCAGATGTCATCCGCCATGAAAAGTAAAATGCGGTCTATTTGCTCCGCAACAGACGATCAGGGCCATTGGCAAGTTGCTCAAGCAACTCCTGACGCCAGACGCTCACTCAACATGGTGCTTTATCAAATGAATGCCGATGATAAATTGAAAGCAATTCATGAGGTGAGAACGAAAATGGTCGGCGGCACCCATTATGCGTTTGAGTTCGAGTTGCAAGATGGCCAAGTCTGGAACGCGATAGTCTTGCATAGTGCCCGAGGCGATTACATGATCGAAAGACACGCTAAGAAAGGCGAACTCTGCCCTAAAGAAGGCGAGTCATAAAACCTCGCTTCAAATATAGCAAAGGCGACAGTTACGTCGCCTTTGTTTTATACCGTTTTAGCCTCTATCTTCTCATTCACTTTATCGCAAATGTACTCCCCAATCGGCATTGCCGATGTCGCTGCGGGAGAGGGGGCGTTGCAAACGTGTAGGCTTCTTGCGCTCTCGGCAAACAGGAAGTCATGAACCAAAGTGCCATCGGATAACACTGCTTGCGCACGAATACCCGCAGGATATGGTTTGAGATCGTCGACCTTGATGCTTGGGCAATATTTGTTGACCAACTTGAGGTAGCCCGGCTTCCACCATGAGTTCTTAAACTCATCCAGTCCGGTTTTTAGATGCTTTTGTGTCACTTTCCAGAAACCGGAGAAGCTCAGCATTTGCATGGTATCTTGCAGGCTAAAGTTGACCTTATCGTACCCTTCTCGCTTCCAGCCTTGCACCGCATTTGGACCAACAGTCACACTGCCATCAATCATGCGAGTTAGGTGGACACCTAAGAATGGCAAATCAGGGTCGGGAATTGGGTAAATAAGATGATTCACCACTTGGTCGTGTTTGCTATCTAAGCGGTAGTATTCACCACGATAAGGGATGATCTGAAAATCGGTTGGAATACCCATCATCTTAGTCATACGATCCGCCATCAAGCCGCTGCAAGTAACCAAGAACTTGGTATTAAGCTGCATGGTTTGACCGTCTGAAATGCAGGTCAATTGGACTTCTTCGTCCTTCTCTTCGGCAGCCACCACTTTGGTTCTCAGGCTAATTTGCCCGCCGAGTTTTTGGAACTCTTCCGCCATCTGCTCAGTGACCAAACGATAATCGACAATACTGGTGGTTTTGACATAAATCGCACCCAAGCCTGTGATGTTTGGCTCAGCCAGCTTGAGTTGAACTTCATCGAGTAGCTTTACGTCGATGCCGTTGACATGGCAGCGCTCATAAAGCGCATTCATACGTTCGACTTCTTGCTCATTGGTCGCAACCAGTAACTTGCCACAGTTCTCCACCGGAATATCGTGCTCAGCGCAGAACGAAATGGTTCGCTCTACCCCTCGCTTACAAAAATCCGCCTTTAAGCTGCCCGGTGCGTAGTACACCCCGGCATGAATCACGCCGCTATTGTGTCCGGTTTGGTGCTTGGCAAAACCGGACTCTTTCTCAACCAATAAAATGGATTTGTCTGGGTGACGTTGCTGCAGTTGCCATGCTGTCGACACGCCAACGATACCGCCACCGACAATGATGTAGTCATAGACTGATTTCATACGACCTCTTATAAAACCGATAGTTGAGATTGTTGCAATTTGAACTTGCGACCACTGTAAATGAACACCGCGACAAATACCGCGCAGCTTGCCACACGAACCAACATTGGGATGTCGTGCCAAACCAGCAATGTACCCACCACTACCAACAAGAGACGCGTCAGAATGTTTAGAGGACCTTCCAAGTAGCCTTCAATCGCACCAATCAATGCATAGGTACCGATGATGGCAAAGAAGCCCACGGTAATCACTGACGTCACATCCCAACTGACTAAGCCTGTGTAGGCAATAAGTAATGGTACAAGATACAAACCCTTAGCGATTTTCCATGCCATCAAACCGGTGCGCATTGGCGGTGTTTTCGCGATGGTTGCCGCTGCAAATGCGGTCAAACACACTGGAGGCGTTACGTTACTGTCTTGCGATAACCAGAAGATGATGAGGTGAGCAGCCAGCAATGCCAAGCCTACTGCTTCCATACCCAAACTTTGCTCTAGTAGCGTCTCCATAAAGTCCGCAGGTACTAGCGCCACCATTTCTTGCGCGGTTTCCAACGCCATTGGTGCATTTAGCAGTTCCAACTTTTCTGGCGCCGCCAACATGAAGATGGCTTTTGCTTGTTCAGGCAATTGACCCGACACCATCAATTCAAGCAATTGGTTTTCCGCAATCAACTTGTAAAGCGCAGGGGCGGACAGTGTGCCCAATACAATATACGCCGCTGTCACGGGTAAACCCATACCTAAAACAAGAGAAGCGAGCGCAATCAGAACGATCATGATGAACAAATCACCATTCGCCCAACCGTCGATCATCAATGAGAAGGTGTTGCCGATGCCCGTTGTACTGATCACGTTGATCACCAAACCGATACCCACCAGCAATACGGCTGTTGTCGCCATGTTTTTCGCACCTTGCGATAGCGCTTCGATGATCGCTTTTGGTCCCATCTTATGATCTTTCGAAAACCAAGAAGCCACCACCACTGAAATGATCGACAAGCCCGCAGCGTAAGTCGGTGTAAAGCCTTGAACCAATAAAGTGACCAATACCGCCAGTGGGATAAGGTTGTGCCAACCGCTGATCAACACTTTAAGTAATGATTCATCGCTGGTCGTGATTTTTTGAACGCCGCTGCGTTTGGCTTCGATACGCACAAAGAACGCCACAGACAAGAAATAGATAAGAGCAGGAATGAAAGAAACGGCAATAATATCAACATAAGGAATTTGCGTGTAAGACGCCATGATGAAAGCGCCCGCTCCCATCACTGGTGGCATCAACTGACCACCTGTCGACGCCGCAGCTTCAACGCCCGCCGCGAAGCGCGAAGGGAAACCTGCTTTTTGCATCAAAGGAATACTGATAACACCGGTTGAAACCGTATTTGCCACACTTGATCCAGATACTGAGCCCATCAAACCGGAGCCAATCACGGCAATAAAACCCGGACCGCCGATGATTTTGCCTGCCGCAGCTCGTGCTACATTGATGATGTAATCACCTACACCAGAACGAACGAGAAACGCACCAAACAGAATGAACATGAATACGAAAGTCCAGCTGATGCGTGAAATCGAGCCAAACATGCCCTCAGAAGAATAAAAGCTGCGGTAGAGCAAGGTTTCCATGCTCAAACCCGGGAAATGGAAAATGCCTGTTGCCCACTTACCCCAAAGCACAACGTAACTCAAACACACCACAATCAGCACTGGAATAAACCAGCCCATGGTCCGTCGGATCAGCTCAATAACAATCAAAATTGCCATGATGGCAAAGACCCAATCGCTGGTCACGAACTTCACGCCACGCTCATACAGCGCGTCTTCGGCATAGGGAATATAGAGCAAACACGCGACCGCGCCCATGGCAATTAACACATCAATGCCGATTGCAATCTTACTCTGCTTGAGGGAGATATGAGCCGGATACCAAAGCGCACAAATAACCGCAAAGCCAGCAAAGTGGGTCGCGGAAATCCATAACTCCGGTAACGTCGATAAGGTATTAAACCAAATGTGCAAAGCAGACAACACCACGCCAAACACAGTGATTGTAGTGGTTACCCACGGAAAATCAGTGCGCGTGGGCAGCTCAAATTTCTGCAATTCCTTTTCTATTGAGTCGCTCATCTCATACTCCAAGCTCTGGCGGCTTTTTCCATCTTAGAAATCGGTAGGGATAAAATGCCCCGAGCCGAAACTCGGGGCGAAGTTGGCGTTATTTCGCCATTAGATCTGATGGGATTTCGATGCCCATTTCTTTGTAGTAACGCGCCGCGCCTGGGTGAAGAGGCACTGGCAAACCAGCAATCGCTTTCTCAATCGCCATTGCTTTTGTTGCTTTGTGGATGCCTTGTAGGAAAGGCAGGTTCTCGTAGATCGCTTTGGTTAGCTGGTAAACGTCTTCTTCCGAGATATCTTCACGAACTGCCAAGAAGTTTGGCTGTGCAATGGTGGTGATCGGCTTATCTAAACCCGGGTACGTGTTCGCAGGAATTTCGTACTTCGTCCATAGGTTATAACTGCCATTCGCCTCTTTAATCTGCTCATCGGTAAACGAAAGAATCGAAATATCTTTGCCTAGCGCAGCAAAAGCTTGGGTTACTGCACCAACTGGCACACCCGCAGGCGTGTTCATGCCGTCAATGGTACCGTTTTGAAGTGCGCTCGCACTGCCGCCGTAGCCCATGTAAGCAAGATTGAATTTATCAGGGTCTACCTTCAGACCTTTCATGATTTGGCGACCCGAGTTCTCAGTACCAGAATTCTTCTTACCGATAGAGAACTTTTTACCGTCTAGGTTGTTCAGATCTGTCACCGTGCCAGTTTTTGCTAAGTCAGAGCGAACAATAAAGTGCTCAACGTTTTGCCACAGCATAGAGACTGAACGCAGCTGCTCTTGGCGACCGCTTTTCTCATAAGGACCTTCGCCAGACCAAGCCCATGCACCGTAAAGACCTTGTAGAATTGCGAACTGTGCTTCGTTTTCGTTCAGCAGTTTGACGTTTTCACCAGAGCCCGCAGAGCTGATTGCAGAAAGGGAGAAGTGGTGCTTTGGTGCCAATTTCACTTTGCTTAAAGTCGCCAACGCTACGCCCACAGGGTAGTAAGTACCACCTGTCGATGCCGTTGCAAGAATGTAGCTACGATCCTCTGCGGCAGCGTTAGCAGCAATACCAAAAGAAGTCACAGCGACAGCCAAAGCTTTTACCAGCTTATTCATTTTCATTATTACTCTCCGTGTAGTCGTTTCACGATTGGGGATTTACATCATGTTAAATCTTTATTAACAACAAATTCCCTAGAGCAATTGAAATGCCAACTTTTAAGTCATTGTATTTGTTGATCTAAGCACAGAAAGACATCAAAAATGAGCAAAATTCTGCTGATTTGATAGCAAAGCGATAAGCAAGATCTTGCTTATTCAAGAGAAGAAGGTTGCACGCCTAGATCGCAAAAGGTTAATAAAATGTGATCAAGACAAAATAAATGGACGATTCGCTGATAAGCAATATTTTGCCGACGTGATTTTAGGTTGAACCGCAACTAATGAGCGTCTTAACAATAAGAATAAAAAGCGCATCATTCTAAACTGCTCACTTTATCAGCGGAAGCTTATAGCCTAAACGACTACAAATAGCACAAAAATACAGCAAAACAAGCCATGTTAAAGAAATGAAAAGTCATTTATTCTAATTTTGAATTTAAAAACCAGTTCGATCCACCAGTTCAGAAACAAACATTGACCGTATCAACTTATTTTCTACTTCGGGGTTGTGCCAATAGCCCTATGTTCGTTAGGGTAACAACACGCCAAGGCAAACGTATTCCTTGGTGCTTTTTTGTCATTAAGGATCACTCATGTCAGCAACTGCGCAATTACAATTCGCTTTAAAACGCCCATCTGGCGTTGCTGCTGCGATCCTCCTGCTCTCTCTGAAACTGATTCAGAGCTGACAGGCTATATCTAAACTTTCTGTCAGCTTGAGAAGAAGCTGACGGGAACACCACATACTCCTCCCATTCCTTTCAGTTTCTTCCAAGCGAAACATAAGAGGAATAACAATGTTAAGCGCACGCAATATCGCCGCTTTGGGCTTCATGACTTTCGCCATGTACTTAGGCGCGGGTAACCTGATCTTCCCTCCATTTTTGGGTTACCAAGCAGGTGAAAACTTTCTGAGCGGGATGTCTGGCTTCCTCTTAACGGGCGTCGGTCTGCCTGCAATGGCATTAGTGATGGTGGCTATCGTAAACGGTTCAGACAAACTAACCGCCGCCCTACCTAAACCTTTGGCAACCAGTTTTTGGGTGATGGTGTTTATCGTGATTGGCCCTGCGTTCGTAATCCCACGTGCGATTACCGTCGCTTACCAATTTAGCTTTACACCAATGTTTGGTGATGCCGCTTTGGTGCCTTTCACTATTGCCTTCTGCGCTATCACCATTCTATTTGCCCTATATCCGGGTAAATTGGTCGACAACCTAGGCAAGATCTTAACGCCTGCATTAATGGCTATCTTAATCATCATGTCCGTGACTGCTTTGGTTTCTCCTGTAGGAGAGCTAACTGCCGCAACGGGACCATACGTATCTGGCGCATTTGCTGAAGGCTTGACCCAAGGCTACATGACGATGGATGCGCTAGGTTCTATCGGTTTTGGTTGGATTATCTTCCGCGCGATTCGCAGCATGGGTGTGGATTGTCCGAAAGCGACCGCAAAATACACGCTAATTGCAGCTTTGATGTACGCGGTTGCCATGGCATTTGTTTACATCTCATTGGCTTACATTGGTTCGACAAGCTCATACTTGGGTTCTGAGTTCAGCAATGGTGGCGACATTTTAACGGCATTCACCTTCAGCCACTTCGGCGCATTTGGCTCACTATTACTAGGTGCCGTGATGGTATTGGCGTGTTTGACTACTGCTATCGGCGTAACCACAGCAGGCAGTGAGTTTTACGACAACACTTTCAGCAAAGTGAACTACAAAGGCTGCGTTATCACGACCATGGTATTGGCTGGTTTGATCGCCAACGTAGGTCTAGAGCAACTATTGGCTATCACATTGCCAGCGGTTGTGGCGCTTCACCCAGTAGCGATTGCGTTGATGATCATGGCACCAGTGCGTAACAAGATGTCGCAAATCATGGTGGTCGTGACCGCATTCACTGCTCTAACGTTTGGTTGTGTTGATGCGCTGCACATCCTAGGTTACATGCCAAGTTCCACTGATGAGTGGATGGGTAATTACATGCCTCTGTACAATGACTTTGCTAGCTGGATTGTGCCTAGCGTATTTATGATGATTGTTGGTCTGCTGTTTACGACGAAAACCAACCAAACCGAACAATTCGAGCTGGTGAATGAATAGCCGTTTAACATAAGACATCACTCAATAAGTAAGTTAATATGTAGTTCGCTTATTGATATCAGGCAAAGGAGTTGCCTGAACTATGGATTGATGTGGAGCGCTTATGGACAATCAGTATTTAGACATCAGAACGCTCAACTTTATCGTTATTCTGTTCTCTTGCATTTACTCAATCAGTCTACTTTGTTACCAATACACACAAAAAAAGATCAAAGGTTTAAAGACTTTCTCTCTCTCGCTGTTATTTATTGGCTTTGGGCCTTTTTTACTAGGATTTAGAGGCTCTGCACCAGATTGGCTTACCATCGTCATAGCGAATACGCTCATATTAATCGGCTTCTTGCTTACGCTTTACAGTGTGAGCATTTTTCGTCAATTCCCTCTAAAACCGGCCCACTCACTCGCTTTTTTAACGCCCATTTTCAGCGGTTCGTTCTATTATTTCACCTTCCATGACCATTCAATTAAAAGCCGTATCATTTACTTAAGTGTTTATATCTGCATCGTTACGTTTTTTAGTGGGATCGCCATGCTGAAAGGCACCAAGCAAGACCAAAAACTCCCAACCATAGTGATGGCGTGCTCCTTCTTTTGCTTCAGTATTTTTATGGGCTTCAGAGCACTTTGGAGCGCTTTCGCCAATGAAGTGCCAAATTTTATGACCGCAGGTTTTATCCACCAGATGACGTTTTTACTTAGCATCTGTCTGATTGTCGCTATGAGCTTTAGCATGTTGTGGCTAATTAATGGCCGCTTGATACAGTCAATCAATGATCTCTCACATTTAGACGCCCTCACAGGGCTTCATAATCGTCGCGCGATGGAAGAAATTGTTCCAAACCTTGTTAATCAAGCGCACAAACGGAAGCAATCAATAAGCATCATCATGACCGACATGGACGAGTTCAAAGCGATTAATGATCATTATGGCCATACGGTAGGCGATTCCGTCATGGCTACGATTGCCGCTATCTTTAAGAAACACCTCCCGGAGTCAGCTTGCACAGTACGATTTGGTGGTGATGAGTTCATGATTGTTTTACTTGAAAAAGCACACCGAGCCAAAATTGTTGCCGAGCAAATTCGCCTAGCGGTAGAAACAGAAGCCTCACTGCAGTCATTCGAAAATGAGATCACCATGAGTTTTGGAATCAGTGAGTTATCAGAGGGACAATCGCTTCACGATGTCGTTGCTGAAGCAGACGAAGCGCTGTATAGCTCTAAACATACGGGCAGAAACCAAGTCACCTTGTTTGGAGAAGGGAAAGGCCTAACTTATAAGTTTGTCCCGACTCCCTCGAAAAGCGCATAATCATATTTGTGACGCCCATAGCGGTAAGTCAGCTTAAAAATTGCGTTAAGTATAATCCGAGCGATTTAAACCAAACTTTTGCATCTTTTGGTTAAGGGTTCGACGTGGTAAATCCAACTCCTGCATCACCTCATTGATGCGTCCATGATGCCTGACTAATGAATCATGTAGCACCTTACGTTCAAAGTTATGTAGCTGAATCGCCAACGGCACGCCCGCATGCGTCTCTTCGGTTGTTGAGGATGGTCGACTCGAGAGAATTTCCATCACGGAGACGGTTTCATCCAATGCAAAACGCATCGCTACATTCCTAAGCTCACGTACGTTACCGGGCCAAGAGTAAGCAAGAATGGCCTTTCTATCGGCTTCACTCAGCGGACGACTCTCAGGATTACTTTTCAAAGCAAAGTGTTCGAACAAGATCAACGCATCTTCTTCTCGCTCACGTAGCGGTGGCAAATAGATCTGCGCCACATTAAGACGATAGTACAAATCCTGACGAAACTCGTCATGATCATTGAGATCTTCTTTCGCGGCGGCGATCACTCTTAAATCAACCGAGATCTGTTGGTTACCCCCAACGCGCTCAACCGTATGTTCCTGTAATGAACGCAACACTTTCACCTGCATCGACAGCGGCATACTCTCGATTTCATCAAAGAATAAAGTGCCTTTATCCGCGTATTCCAACTTACCAATGCGCTTTTTACCCGCTCCGGTAAATGCCCCTGCTTCATGCCCAAACAGCTCACTTTCAAACAGATTCTCAGGAATTGCACCACAGTTGATTGGCACAAAATGATGGGTTCTGCGTTGGCTTTCATTGTGCAAACTGGTCGCCACCAGCTCTTTACCACAACCTGTTTCGCCGTAAATGATCACGTTAGTATCAATGCGTGCTAACTTGGCTACTTGTTCTCTAAGCTGTTGCATCACTCGGCTTCGCCCAATCAACACCTCTTCTAAGCCGCTAACGCTAGATAGGTACTCTTGGCGATCTTGAGTAGACGTTTGTGCGCGATAGCTCTCGACCGCTTCGGTTACTCGTTGGGATAAACGCTCAGGTTGGAAAGGTTTCTCAATAAAATCGAACGCACCGTTTTGTAACGCCCCTACTGCCATATCGACGTCACCATGTCCGGTGATCAAGATAACTGGCGTTGGGATGTGATTAGCAATCAGGCTTTCTAGTATCGACAAGCCGTCGGTGTCCGGCAGGCGAACATCACTGACAATCGCATCAAATTCTTGGCTAAGAATGGCCGCTTTCCCCTCTTCTCCTAAACTGAATGCGGTCACGTCGAACCCCGCCAGTTGCAGCCATTGGCTGGTAGCCTGACGAACAATGTCATCGTCTTCGATAAGTGCAATTTTAGGGGTGTCGTCAAAAGCCATGAGTTACTGCCTGCTTTATGGGGTAGGAAAGAAATCGCTCTTTATTAACGGTAGCAAAAACCACTGAGGAGAAAAGGAGCTAGATCTCACTTCTTACTTACAAGTCTTTAACATCCAACCAGTTAGGCGCACTCTTTAATGACTGTCGATGAGAACGCACTAGCTGAATGGAGTCGGTATGCAGCGCAAAAGGAATGGCAAAACATGGCTTGTGGTCGTAATTGCAGCAGTGCTGATGTTGTCTTGTTATAGCGCCAGCAGAGAGGTTGCTCGTCAATGGTTGAGCGTACAAACTCAAACCGAAGCTCAACAAAAACTGCTCGACTATATTGGTGAAGTTCGCCGTGCACTCAAACGCTTCTATCACTTGCCTTACCTTGTCACCAATAACCCGGAAACCATCGCGTTTGTGAAAGGAAACCGGACTTATTACGAACCGTTGCAAACCCAACTAACTCAACTCGACAAAGCCGCCAATACGGAAGGTTGGCTAATCCTGTCTAACTCTGGCGAAGTATTGGTCTCAAGTTTGATCGAAGAGCGCTTTAGCCTGTCTGACCGAAAAGCCATTGTGGAACAAATTCATAATCAAGGCGGCGGTGTTTCCTTGGTGAACAAAACCAAAGGTTCGAGCCCGTTGTATTACCTTGCAGCCCCTATCTACGACGGTCTGGATATCGCAGGCATTGTGGTGGTGCAAATCAACCTCAGCTTGTTGACCGAACAGACCATTACTAGCCAAGACATCATTACGTTGCAAAATCGCCAGCAACGCTTTTTCCTATCAAGCAGCTCGCTCTATAACGCTGACTGGTTTAACGAACCGAGCAACACCGTTCAGTTAGAAACGCAGCGCTTATACGACAACACCAATATCAGTGTGTGGACGCTCAATCAGCAACGCTATTTTGCGCACACCGTAAAATTGGATGATTTGAATTGGTACGTAAGCTACCTCACCCCTTCTAAGCCGATTCAGCAAACCATCAACGTAATTGGTTGGAGCGTAGCAGCGCTACTCTTATTGGTTATATTACTCGTCATCATTGGTCTACAACGTCGCCAAAAGCACATCAATCAACAGCGAATTCAAGCCCTGTTGGAAGAGTCTCAACGCCGCTTGAAACAGATGATCAATAAAACCCACGTTGGTTTGCTATTGATTGATGAACAAGGACAACTGTTCGATCTCAACCCAATGGCGAAGCGTTTGTTCTGTTTACCAGAAAGCGTCAATCGACACGCTTTTGCTTGGGAGTTATTCGATGCAGGCAATCCTAATTCCACCACACTTAAGTTGCTCAAGGACTTACCTAAACATAAAGAGCTCGCAGAGATCAGTACGGTCGAAACCATTGCCAGACGCAGTGACGGTAGCGTCTTCCCTGTCTTGTTCTCACTGACCAGTTTCCCTTGGCATGGCGAGCAGTATTTCCTTGCGACGATCATCGACATCAGCAAGCGGAAAAAAGCCGAGCAATCACTGCAACAGGTCAACCAAGAACTGGCGCAGCGAGTAGAAGAGCGAACTCAAGCACTAAAAGAGGCGCAAAGCCAGTTGATTGAATCGAGCAAAATGGCCGCCTTAGGTCGCATGTCGAGCGCGATTACTCATGAGCTCAATCAGCCACTGACAGGCTTGCGTACCCTGCTCACAACAAATGAACTGTTAGCAGAACGTGGCGAAACCGAGATGATGAAAGCCAACAACGTATTGGTGCAGAAGCTGATTGATCGCATGGCAAGCATGACCAGCCAGTTAAAGACGTTCGCCTATAACAAACCAGAAAGCCTACAAGCGATTTCTCTTACCTCCGCACTCGAAGAAACCTTGCGCGTCTATCAATCCCAATTAGATAAGGTGGATGTGCGTGTTCGGGTTCCTCATGACTTACCTAACATCATGGGTGAAGAACAACGACTGCTTCAGGTGCTCGGTAATCTTGTCTCTAATGCGCTAGACGCAATGAACCATACCACCAACCCGCAGCTCAGCTTGATCGTCAACCCAACCGACAATCAGGTCGAACTGATCGTCAGTGATAATGGCTGCGGCGTGTCGAATGAGATGCTTGAATCCATGTTCGAACCCTTCCAAACCTCAAAGAAAATTGGTGAAGGATTGGGGCTGGGTTTAGCGATTACGGCCAACAATATGCGTGATATGCAAGGGAAAGTCAGCGCACAGCTCAACACTACTGAAGGAATGTCCTTCATCTTAGTATTTAAACTCGCTCCTCACCGAAGCTGACCTAACTTCTCCCATCTCTCAATCTTTTTCTCTCAATAAGAGAGCAATATAAATCCTGTTCAACTTTATAAAGCGAGTTGCCTAACCTACGCTTAACTTGATGAATCGCCACATACCATTCATCAGAACAATTTTTGGTGGTTGACACCAGTTTTAGCTCCCACCGTCTAATTTAATGATAAGTAATTATTTAAAAGTAAGAATGGATGCGTTATGAGAAAAATAACTTTAGCTGCAACAGGAGCGCTTTTTATATTATCACCTCACGCTTTTTCTGCACCTTACGCTGCCGACGCTCGAAGTCATGGAATGGGAAATACAGGCGTCGTTTCTGCTGACTATTTAACCGCTCCTCTACACAACCCAGCCCTAGGCGCTCTCTATCGAGAAAATGACGATATCGGCCTACTCATTCCTGCTCTCGGCGTCAATATTCACGATGAGGATGAAGCTTTATCAGCCGTTGATGATGTTCAAGACCTTTACGATAGTATTCAGGGCATTCCCACACCTGCGAACGAAGCCGAACTTAATCGACTACTCGATCAATTAGATAAGAGTGCTCCAGTCGTCATTAACGGAGGTCTGAGCCTCGCGATTGCGATTCCGACACGCTACATGTCGGTAAACCTTTTTAGCGCTGGTTATGTGGAGATACTTGCGGCACCCGATATCTCAGATTCAACAAACACCGCAGATCGATACCTCAATTCTGCCGTCGACCTAGCGGCTTTCGGTAGTGCGGAATATGGCGTTGCCTTGGCTCGCGCGTACACGATAGGTGGGCAGCAATTCGCATTTGGTATTACGCCCAAATACCAACAACTTAAAACCTATACGCAGCGTACAACACTAGATGACTTTGATATCGAGGATTACGACAAAAGTGAAGTATCAAAGAACACGTTCAATATGGATCTTGGGGTCGCTTGGTATCACAACGCATTTAGAGCTGGTCTCTCGTTAAAAGACGTCTTCGAGCAAGATATAGAAACAAAACTAGGCAACTATACCTACGAACTCACGCCACAAGCGACCCTTGGTATCGGCTATGTCGGGGACTATGTAGCTCTGAGCCTAGACGCCGATCTCACCAAACAAAAGCGCTTTAAAGAGCTCGACGATGACACCCAGTTTATTCGCGTTGGTATCGAGGGGAATGCTTGGGGATGGGCGCAACTCCGCGCTGGTTATGAAGTTGACCTAGAAAATAACCTCGATAACTCGGTGACAGGTGGCATTGGCATCAGTCCTTTTGATGTGATCAGTGTAGACCTAGCAGGGTCTTACGCTGGCGATAACCAGTTTGGCGCGGCGGCGAATTTAGCATTTACGTTTTGAATACGAATGCCAACCTAAATTAACTTAGGTTGGCATTGTTAACAACCATCCTATATCTCAATGTTTATCATTACTGACGTTTGGTGATGAACTGATAAAAACACGATCTCGCTATAAGTATCGAGATGTCTCCTACACTATTCTCAAGCAATAAATCCACAAACATTTCCTAAATATAAAGAGTGAGAAACATGATTAAGTTTCCAGATAATTTCCTTTGGGGTGGTGCCATTGCGGCAAACCAGGTAGAGGGGGCATACAACCTTGGGGGGAAAGGTTTATCAACATCAGATATGTTGCCAAACGGCATTCTAAGCCCGCATCAAACGCGTGAAGAACGAACGCCTGGTATCAAAGATCTTGCGATCGATTTCTACAATCGCTACCCAGAAGACATTGCCCTGTTTAAAGAGATGGGATTCACCTGCCTGCGCTTATCCATCGCTTGGAGTCGTATTTTTCCTAATGGCGATGAACTGGAGCCAAACGAAGAAGGACTGGCGTTTTACGACAACATTTTTGATGAGCTAGCCAAACACGACATGCAGCCATTTGTGACGCTTTCTCATTACGAGATGCCTTACGCCTTGGTTGAGAATTATGGTGGTTGGGGCGATCGTCGAGTGATCGAGTTTTTCGAGCGTTACGCTCGCACCGTGCTGGAACGCTACAAAGACAAAGTGAAGCTGTGGCTTACCTTTAACGAAATCAACATGTCACTTCATGCGCCATTTACGGGAGTGGGTTTGCAAGAAGACGCCAGTGAACAAGAGATTTATCAAGCGATTCACCACCAGCTAGTCGCAAACGCAAAAGCGGTAAAACTGTGTCAGCAAATCGTACCAAACGGCAAGATTGGTAACATGCTGCTTGGCGCAATCAACTACCCATACACCTGCAACCCTGATGACGTGCTTGCTGCAATGCATGAAAACAATAAGTGGTTGTTCTTCGGTGATGTGCAGACTCGTGGCCAGTACCCAGGATACATGAAACGTTACTTTCGTGAAAACGGCCTTGAAATACAAATGGAAGCTGGCGACTTACAAGAAATTGCATCGGCAAGTGTCGATTTTATTTCCTTCAGCTACTACGCAAGTGGCTGTGCGAGTGCCGATCCGAAACAGAAAGAAGTGGGTAACATCGTCGATAGCGTACCAAATCCATACCTTGAAAAGAGCCAATGGGGCTGGTTGATCGATCCAAAAGGCCTGCGCGTTTTGCTTAACTTCCTTCACGATCGTTACCAAAAGCCGCTATTTATCGTCGAGAATGGCTTAGGCGCTCGTGATGAATTCGATGAAAACGGGGAAATCCAAGACGATTATCGAATTTCATACCTTAATGATCATTTGGTTCAAGCACACGAAGCGATTCTTGATGGCGTTGAGTTGATGGGCTTCACCAGCTGGGGGCCTATCGACTTGGTGGCTAACTCAACAGCCGAAATGAGCAAGCGTTACGGTTATATTTATGTCGATCGTCATGATGATGGGCAAGGAACGCTAGAGCGTAAACGCAAGAAGAGCTTCTACTGGTATCAAGACGTGATTCGTACTTCAGGCGGTTCATTGAAAAGCTAAGCCTGTTGTCTGGATATAAAGTGCGACTAGGCATTCGCCTAAACCATCAAGCCCTGCATTTGCAGGGCTTGAATTTTAAGGTGTTAATGCATTTAGAGATTAAACTGCAATCTCTCCACCGTCTTCACGTCGAATGACAACCGTCGCAGCTCGTGGACGCACAGAAACACCAGCAGGCGTTTCTTCGGCGGCATCTTCACTGTATGGCCAGTTGCCTGGGTGCTGAATATTCACAAACAATGATTTGTAATCAGGGCTGATAGTAAAGCCTGTCACTTCACAACCATTTGGTCCAACAAAGAAGCGTTTAAGCTCCGCTTGGTTATCCGCACCAATCACTGCTTGGTCACCATTCTCATCTGTTAGCTTAGATGGCACAACGGCCAACATTTGATCATTAGTGTAAGACGTAACTTCATCTGCGCCGTTATCGGTCTGAATCCACAAAATACCACGGCCATCAAACGCTAATCCGTCAGGGCTAGCAAACTGGTTTAGCTCATTCAGGCCAGAACGGTTAGTATCTGCATCACCATGTGCTGGCGAACCAAAGACAAAGATATCCCAAGTAAAGTCTGTAGCTGAAGCCCCTTCATCCCAACGAATAACGTGACCAAACTTATTGTTCAAACGTGGGTTCGCAGGATTGGTTTCATCAGTACGGCGCGTATTATTCGTCAATGTTAAGTAAACCGAGCCTGTGAATGGATCAACCGTACACCACTCTGGGCGATCCATTGGAGTTGCCCCAACGAGGTCAGCCGCGCCTGCCGTATTAATGATAATTTCAGCCAATGAGTTAAAGTGATCCGCTAACGTACCACCAGATTTTGTTACGCTATCAAGAGTCAACGGCAACCAAGTACCTGTACTGTCTTCATTGAAACGCGCAACATACAGTGTGCCTTCGTCCATGTACTTATCGCCTGCCGCTAGGCGGTTTTCCGAGTTTGCATCTGCTGGATCCCACGCTGCCGCAGATTCAAATTTGTATAGGTACTCAAAGCGAGAGTCGTGACCAGAGTAGAATACCACTGGTTTGCCTTCTTCAAGCTTACCAAAAGTACAGCCTTCGTGACGGAAACGACCTAGTGCAGTACGCTTCTTCGCACGCGAGTTTTGCGTGTAAGGGTCAATTTCGACGATGTAACCGTGACCATTGGCTTCATTACGGTAATCATCCATTGCACTTGCTCCTGTTGGAGCCACATTAAAGCGAGAGAACTCATCAAGACGCTCTTCTGCATTTCCTGCAAGTGTTTCCCACAAGTAGCGTGTGCTTTGGTCATCAACACCAATGCGATCTTGTTCTTCTGTACGAGTCCCGGCGTTAACAAAGTAACCTGGCCAGTTCTCTTCACAAGTTAAGTAAGTGCCCCATGGCGTGTAGCCGTTGCCACAGTTGTTTAACGTACCACGTGCTTGGCTGCCATCTGGCGAGAAACGAGTGACGGTTAGTGACGTGTGCGCGACTGGGCCAGATAAGTCCATTGCTGTCGCACCAGTGTAACGGCGGTTTAGTGGATCGGTATCAACCAACTTCCACATGTTGTCCTCCAGTTGAATGCGAACCACTGACACACCGTGCGCATTAATCTCTTTACGCACTTCATCTACAATGGTACGTACGCCATTTTCAACCGTCGGACCGTTTGGATGCAGTGCTGATGTATCAATGTACTCGTGGTTGATGCAAAGCAGACCGTCGGTCGTACTGTCATTTAATGGGAAAAAGTGCATGCCATCATGGTGCATGCCCAACGCGTTAAGTTGGTCTGAGCTGGTATTGCTGCCATCATTTTTCCACGCGCTGCCTTGTGCATTAAGTGGTGTTCCCCAAGGTACCAATACTTGTGCGGTGTAGCCTTGTGGAATTGAAACGGCGTCAGTGAGTGAGCCAGGGATAGATTCAAAGTTAAGAACGGCTTTAGATACGCCCGAGCCACTGCTTACTGTACTTCCTGAGTCAGACGAATTACAACCAGCCAATCCGAAAGCACCAAACGCTGTCATCGCACTGATACCTAAACCACCTTTTAGAATGCTGCGTCGAGATAGGCTCGCTTCTAATACTTCTTCAAATGGTTTGTTTTCACTTTGGTTATAACGCGTCGCGTCAAAGGTTTCCTTGCTCATTTTTACTTTCCCGATCTTATAGTTTAATTAATAAATAAGTGATTAGTTGAACGGCAAGAAGTTTGGAGAAGAAAAATGACAAAAGTGCTTAAAACATATGAAACTTGTGTTTCAGCAGTGCAGCAAACTCAGCAGCGTTACCAATTGAGCAATTAAGTTTTGGTCACATAATCACCAACTGTATCGCTTCATTCTGATTTTACTTGGGCTAAAGTGTGATAGAAGGTATAAGGTGTACGAATTCAAATCATCTACGAGAGATAATCATGAAATTAGACAAGATCGATAACAAGAGCCGTCGTATCCGTAAAAAGCTGTTCTTAGGTGAGTTCGCAATCCTAGGTTTCGAGATCAGCTGTGAAACAGACATCAACGACTTCGACCGTTACGATGCATTCGTTGATGACTTTATCGACTATATTGATGGGCTTGGCCTTTGCTTCGGCGGCGGTGGTCTAGAACTGTTTGAAGGCTTCCTATGCTCTACTGACCGTTACGGCAGTGCTACTGAAGAGCAAAAAGCACAAGTTATTGCATGGTTAGAAGCACGTCCAGAAGTGAAAAGCGCAAAAGCTGGCGACTTGGTTGACGCAAACTACCTGTAAGTAACAGAGTCATACTGACAATAATAAAAAGCTGGTCTCCGGACTGGCTTTTTTACTTTTGGAAGTGTGTGATAGTAAAAGTAGAGTGCTGGGAGGTTGTGCGGAGTGAATGTGATTGTGGCGTTTTTTGAGCTGGCAATCAGCGGGAAACGGCGTTCCACTGCCAGCTCGTGCCTTTAGGTATCATTAACTATGATTTTTTAGCTGGTGCGTCTTTCGTGTCTTTCCAGTATTGAATACGCACACGATGTAGCTGAGCTCTTCTAGTCTTTTTCATAGTAAAATCCCTCATCTTATATAAGTAACGCTCCTTATGGAGCTTATTGTCTAAGGTCGAATCCCCTTCAATCTATAAGGGAACCAATTATTTAACCGTGACCAATTTCACAACATAATGATAATTACCGATTTCTTGCAGTCATCTTTGACTAGTAAACGGCGTATTATCTCTCTGACACGGTTAACTTACTCACCAGATATGACAGAAAAATGGCAATCAAGTTCCCTATATTATCTGTCACTGAATCTTAATAATGATTCCTGAAAAATTTTGCAAGTAAGATATCAATTGCCCATCACTTTCAACCGAGCAACTCTTTTCGCGTTCGTGATCGCAGTTGTGTGCAACCCAATTAAGGCTGGATTCGCTGCTGATATTGCTGGCGGTACTCGCGTGGCGTAAGCCCTTTATACGTTTTGAAGTGACGATTAAACAGGGCTTGGTTTCGATACCCTACTCTCTCAAACACAATTCCAATCGGCAAAGGCGTTGATTGCAGCAAATCTGCGGCATGATTGATCCGCAATTTCATTAGGCGTTGGCTAAACGGCTCTTTAAAGTGCTTTTGAAACAATCTTGTGACCGCACTTTCACTCAGCGATAAGTAGTTCGCCAAGTCTGCGAGCGTCACCTTAGTTGCAAAGTACTGTTCGAGATACGCGTTGACACTTGCCACTCGTTCTCTTTCCTGTAATTCGTGTTCACTCATCGATAAGTAAGAGTGAGTCATCAGTGTTTTCGCCCCTTCGTCGTGAGCAATCAGAGACAAAACATGGAGAAATCTCGATAGTTGCTCCATTGCAGGAAACGTCATGAGCTCATGTAGAAGATCCACAACGTGCTGAGCTGTCCGCTCAGAAAACACTACACCTTTGTTGGCCGCCTTTAAAAGCGGATCAAGCTTTCTAAGCTCTGCGCAATAGAACATCAAATTGGCAATCCACTCACGCTTAAACCAAATCACATGAGTCTCGCACTTGCTTTCGACCAATGTGGAGTGAATTGAATGAGGCACACCAGGCGCGATCAATAGCATTTGGTTGTGAGTCACTTCTAATTCGTGATGACCAATATGCAAACTGCCAGTGAAGTGGCGATGGATGACTAATTCAAACACATCATCGTGAAAATGGAGATCGTACTCTTTTTCTGGCTCATCAATGCGACGATAGCGCCAAGAAAAACCTGGTCTTTGCGGTACTTTTTCGATGTGTGCCATTGGCTACTCCACAAAATAGTATTGTTTCACGCTCAAATAATATCAGTATTGCCAGCTTAATCTTCATCACGCCGAAATAGTATTGATATTAAGCGGCATACTATCAACTTTGTGTCGTCACGCTCCTTATTGTTGCCTTGAAAGACAAGATAACTAAGGAGGCTTTCATGAGTCACTTCACTGTCAAGCTACGCCAAGTCCTGCACAAAACACGTGATGAATGGGCAACATTCGCCATCAAAGAAATGGAAATTCCACCTGACACTATCGCCAAATTTTATGGCTACAAATCGAGTTGTGATCTTGAGCAAATTCTTAAACAGGATGTAAACGACGCCAATTCGGACATTTGCTCGATACCTTGTGCGAGATCTCTTACAAGCAATGTAAGCAAAACGACCATCATTGACTAAGACAAAATCGAAAAATAAATATAAGCAATTGAAAACTATCACTTATGCCATTTCACACAATATTCACTGCCAAAGTTTTTTTACCTAGCTAATTGAGAGTAATCAGCAAAACATCAATACTGATTGTGTCGACAGGATGTTGGCGGGAACAGGAAAAAAACCTAATGGACTAGGTATCTTCAGGATGAAGATTTGGTAGCTTAGGATGAGTTATCAGCAAGGATGTAGTTAAGCTCTAGGATAGAGTTCGCCCGTCAGGATGATAGGCAAGAATGGACACCGCTAGGAAGGCGATGAACAAGGAACTCGGTTAAAGGACTTAGCCACAATCAAGGATAGATGCAGGGAGCACCTATAGTAGCCGGATTGCTGCGAAAGAGAATAAGCCCCGTCTGGGAAACCAGGCGGGGTTTTATTTTGTCTGGTATTTATTATTCACGAGGCACCCGATTCTCTTGCGTCGATTTATTTCGTGCCGTGCTATCATTTTCTCTACGTCTTTCAGCAAGCTCACAGCAAATCTCACATTATGCTTAATCCTGTTTGGTTACATACATTTAAGACATTGATTGAAGTCGGTCATTTCACACAAACGGCAGAAAAACTTTTTATGACCCAACCTGGTGTCAGCCAACATATCAAAAAGTTAGAGCAAAGTTGTCAGCATGCGCTGATCAAACGTGAAAACAAAAGCTTCGAATTAACAGAGCAAGGTCGGATTGTTTACGCCTACGCGCTGGAGTTAGAAGAAAGAGAGAAAGCGTTGCTCGAAGAACTCAGTTTTGATGATGCATTTTCAGGTCACTGTAAACTGGCCTGTTCTGGCGCAATGGCATTGATGCTGTATGGCCCTCTTTTAGAAAAGCAAAAACAGCACTCAGGCTTATCGCTGCATTTAGAAGCCGCACCCAATCACTCGATTCTCAATGCAATAACGGAAGGAAGCATTGATATTGGAATCGTAACTGATGTTCCTCACAAAGGTTTATTTCACAGTGAAAGAATTGGTAAGGAGCAGTTGTGCTTAGTCCTACCTAATCAATACCGCGAAAGGCAGATAACACCACAACTCTTGCACGACTGTGGTGTCATTGCCCATCCTGATGCCAAGCACTACATGACGCTGTTTTTTGACCAATGCGCGGAACAAGAGCTCCAAGAAATTAAGATGAGCGATTTACCATTGTCCGGCTACGTGAATCAATTAAGCCAAATTTTACTACCTGTGAGTAAAGGACTCGGCTTCACCGTGCTGCCTCAAAGTGCTGTCGACAACTTCCCACAAAAAGATACCTTGCACATCGCACAACTGAAAAACACCGTGTGTGAAGAGTTATTTTTAGTTCGCAAACGCAGTCGTGTTCTGCCACTGCGCTATCAAACAATTAAAGATGTGTTATTGGACGTCATCACAAACTCAAAACAAACTACAGAATAGCCTAGCGTTTTAAACTCGTCGTAATCCGTTTGCTTAAAAAAGTCCACAGACAACTTCCGGCTTACAACGCTGAGAATGTCCGATGATTCAACAAATTATTTTTGTCGTAACGACGAGTTTTTTTCGTTTTCTTCTCGCGAGAAAAAAACCTAAGGTGCGCACCTCTAACGAAGTGGTTGTCCAACCACACATCTAAATCGTTGAAGTCAGTAGGTAATATCACCTAAATATCACATACCTGCTGCATTCTATACTCTATACTTATATTTTTAATTTGGTACTGACTTACTAAGGAATTGCCATGCGTATTGCTATTCTCTCTCGTAATGAGAATTTATATTCAACCATGCGCCTAAAACAGGCAGGTGAAGAGCGTGGACATCAAGTAGACGTCATCGATACTCTGCACTGTTATATGGACATTACGAGCAACAACCCTAAGATCCGCTATAAGGGTGAAGAATTGCCACAATACGACGCTGTGATTCCTCGCATCGGTGCATCCATCACATTCTACGGTACCGCGGTTGTACGTCAGTTTGAAATGATGGGCACATTTTGTGTCAACGAATCGGTCGCGATCAGCCGCTCTCGTGACAAATTACGCTCGTTGCAACTGTTATCGCGTAAAGGCATCGGCTTGCCGCGCACTGGCTTTGCTCACCACCCTGATAACATTCAGGACGTGATCAAAAATGTTGGTGGCGCACCTCTAGTGATTAAATTACTAGAAGGCACTCAAGGCATCGGTGTTGTGCTTGCTGAAACCAACAAAGCAGCAGAAAGCGTGATCGAAGCATTCATGGGGTTGAAAGCAAACATCATGGTGCAAGAGTTCATCGAAGAAGCTAAAGGCGCAGACATACGTTGCTTTGTTGTCGGTAATAAAGTGATTGCAGCGATGAAGCGCCAAGCGAAAGAAGGCGAGTTCCGCTCTAACTTACATCGCGGCGGCTCTGCACAGTTAGTGCGACTAAGCAAAGAAGAACGCGCTACTGCGATTAACGCGGCAAAAGTCATGGGGTTAAACCTATGCGGTGTAGATATCCTTCAATCTAAAAACGGCCCAGTGGTAATGGAAGTGAATTCTTCACCAGGTCTTGAAGGTATCGAGCTCGCTACAGAAAAAGACGTTGCTGGTATGATTTTCGACTTTATTGAGAAAAACGCAAAACCACACGCAAACCGTACTCGTGGTAAAGGTTGATAATTGTTTGAGTGAGAGCCTGCTTAGTAGGCTCTCGTATTACTCATCGCTAGGATGACACTATGAATCAGAAAATGATCATTGGGAACGCCGAAGCTATTTGCTTACCTGAGTTAGGGATTACTCACCTTGAAGCGCGCATTGATACGGGCGCGCAAACCTCTTCATTGCATGTAGATAACATTGATTGCTTTGAAAAAGATGGTCAGTCTTACGTTGCATTCGATCTACACCCGGATGTTTATCATTTAGAACAAGTGGTTCGCTGCACAGCGAAGCTAAAGGCAAACCGTAAAGTTAAATCTTCAAACGGTACCTTTGAGCATCGCTGCGTTATCACCACCATGCTGCGCATGGGTGACAAACAATGGCCAATCGACATTACATTGACCAACCGTGAAAAAATGACTTACATGATGCTGTTAGGTCGTCAGGGCATGGCAGACAAAGTGCTGGTAGACCCTAGCCAATCTCATTTATTGGCATCTTAACCCCGTAGCTTCAGATGAGTGATCGAGCATCTTTGTTGAGCATCACTCGTCTGGCTTTATCTTCGTCTACTTCCTGCTAAATAGCGCAAACAACAAGCCCTTCGCTTTGACCTTTGTAACACGCCAATGGGTCATCGGCTTAGTCGGCGCAGTATGCAGAATGTGCTGATACGCTTTCTCATCAAAAGTCACCTCTCCCCCATGCGCCAAAAGCAAACATTGCGGATTCATCTCAAACACACGCTTTAATGATTGGCGATATTGGTTTGGATGAAATATGGGAAACGGCGCAATCAGGTGTTTCTTAACCTGCACCATCAAATCCGCCACATACAATACATCTTGTTCAGAATGATAAACCGACAAATCTCTATCGGTATGTCCCTGCGTTTCTAGTACCTGCCAATCATCAAACCCCGGAATACACTCACCATCGATGAGTTCGATATCGGGCTTTAACTTGCGCGAATACCACAGGTTTTGCTTTGGTTTACGCATCCGGTTCGCCATCCAGCGCGCTAACATCAAATCGGTCAAATGCATTAGCCAACCATCTACACCGCTATACCATTGGCTCTCTCGCTTTGCGGCCAATAACTTACATCCAGTTAAATCACGCAGTTTGTGCGCGCCACCAGCGTGGTCTGGATGCATGTGAGTTACAACGACCAACTTTAGGTCAGAAAAAGGACGATGGAGTTGATGTTCAATAAAATCTTTAAGGTGAGGAATATCTGCTCGACTTGCACCATCAAGCAACATTAATTTATCGGGATATTCGGCGAGATACATGGTCTGAATGTATCCCTGAATTCTGTGCAGCTGCAAAATATGTCCTTATTTGAGTGAGATTTTTCATGACCGCTTCCATGCTGGTCAGACCAACTATAACAGCTGAATGGACGCACTGGTAAACAAATGTTCACATCAGCGCACGACAAGAAATCATAATCGAGATGATAGATTTTAATCATTAGACTCAGCGGCACTTTTATCCGTTAATGCGCGCACACGGAGTTCGTGTCAGGGTATGAGGTTAATGCCTCATGATTTGCTTTTTTGTACTTTTCCTTCTAATTAATTAAGGACTTAAGTACATTTTTGTGAGAATCGAGTTGGAAAAAGCAACTAAATTAGACCGCATCCGCGCGGACTACAACGTTCACTACTGGAGCCAAGGTTTCTACGGTATTGATGACCAAGGCGAGGTTTACGTATCACCTCGTAGTGATCGTGCACATCAAATCCCTTTCAGTGCCATTGTAAATGAGCTAGAAGCGAAGCAGTTAAATCTGCCTGTATTAGTGCGCTTCCCGCAAATCGTGCACCAACGTGTGCATGGAATTTGCCACGCTTTCAACCAAGCAATTGAAGAATACCAATATCCAAACAAATACCTGTTGGTGTACCCAATTAAAGTAAACCAACAACGTGAAGTGGTGGATGAAATTCTAGCGAGCCAAGCTCAACTAGAAACCAAACAGCTTGGTCTTGAAGCGGGTAGCAAGCCAGAATTGTTGGCAGTACTTGCATTGGCTCAACAAGGCAGCTCCGTGATCGTGTGTAACGGCTACAAAGACCGTGAGTATGTGCGTCTTGCACTGATCGGTGAAAAGCTGGGCCACAAGGTATTCATCGTACTAGAGAAGCTTTCTGAGCTGGATCTGGTGCTAGAAGAAGCGAAAAGCTTGGGCGTAAAACCGCGCCTTGGTTTGCGCATTCGCCTCGCCTCTCAAGGCGCGGGGAAATGGCAAGCAAGTGGCGGTGAAAAATCGAAATTTGGTTTGTCTGCATCGCAAGTGCTTAGTGTTATTGAACGTCTGAAACGCGAAGGCAGCCTAGATGCGATGCAACTGGTTCACTTCCACCTTGGCTCACAGATGGCAAACATCCGTGATGTACGTAATGGTGTGAATGAGTCTGCACGTTTCTACTGCGAACTGCGCGCACTGGGTGCAAACATCGAATACTTCGATGTGGGCGGCGGTTTGGCAGTCGACTACGACGGCACACGCAGCCAATCATCGAACTCGATGAACTACGGCCTTGCAGAGTACGCACGTAATATCGTCAACACAGTGGGCGACGTGTGTCAGCAATACGAACAACCGATGCCAGTGATCATATCTGAATCCGGTCGTTCACTGACAGCGCACCACGCTGTGTTGATTTCTAACGTAATTGGTACAGAAACATACCAACCGGAAGAAGTGCATGAACTTGGCGCAGATGCTCCACTTTTACTACAAAACATGTGGCGAAACTGGGAAAACTTACAAGATGGTACCGACGCTCGTGCGTTAATTGAGATCTACAACGATACCCAAAGTGATTTGGCAGAGGTACACTCTCAATTCGCAACTGGCGTGCTTAACTTGGAGCAACGTGCGTGGGCAGAGCAACTGTCACTGCGCATTTACTTCGAACTAAGCCGCAAGATGAGCACTAAAAATCGCTTCCACCGTCCGATTCTGGACGAGTTGAGCGAACGTCTTGCAGATAAGTTCTTCGTGAACTTCTCTCTCTTCCAATCTCTACCAGATGCTTGGGGTATTGATCAGGTGTTCCCTGTTCTACCACTTTCTGGCCTTGGCGATGCGGAAGAGCGTCGTGCGGTAATGTTGGACATCACCTGTGACTCTGATGGCGCGATCGATCACTACGTTGATGGTCAAGGCATCGAGAGCACGCTACCTGTACCAGCTTGGAGCAAAGACAAACCATACCTAATGGGCTTTTTCCTAGTAGGCGCATACCAAGAAATCCTTGGTGACATGCACAACCTATTTGGTGACACCCACAGTGCAGTAGTCAATGTTGATGAACACGGTCAATTTGAGATCAGTTACATCAATGAAGGTGATAGTGTAGAAGACATGATGCGCTACGTTCATATCGACGTGGATGCGATTCGTGACAATTACAAACAATTGGTTTCCCAACGAGTTGAAGCCAATGAACAAGCACAAATCCTAGCAGAACTAGAACAAGGTCTAGCGGGATACACCTATTTAGAGGACTTCTGATATGAATGATTTGTTTACTAAAACCGATTATTCGCTTTACTCCAACTCTATGTCGTTTTTACGTCTACCGTACATTCGTAATCCGGTATTGGCAGACGCAGACGTTGTGGTGCTAGGAGTTCCTCTGGACATGGCTACATCTGGTCGTCCAGGCGCGCGCATGGGGCCAGATGCGATTCGCCGTGCCTCAGTCAACTTGGCATGGGAAGGTAAGAAGTTCCCGTGGGACTTCAACGTATTGGATAAGCTGAAAGTGATCGACGCGGGTGACCTCGTGTTCGATTGCGGTGATGCGGAAGATTTCACTTACCGTCTAGAGGCGGCAACCAGTGAAATTCTAAAAAGCGGTAAAACCATGTTGGGATTGGGCGGTGACCACTTCATCACACTGCCTATCCTGCGTGCCTACGCGAAGCATCATGGTCAAATGGCTCTGATTCACTTTGATGCTCATACGGATACCTACGCAAATGGCAGTTCATACGACCACGGTACAATGTTCTACCATGCGCCGAAAGAAGGTTTGATCTCAGCGAAGAACTCCGTACAAATCGGTATTCGTACTGAATACAAACAGCAAGATCACGGCTTTAATGTGATTAATGCGATGCAAGCGAATGACATGTCGGTGAACGAGATCTTAGAAGAGATTCGTCGTACCGTCGCAGATAAGCCAGTGTATGTTACTTTTGACATCGACTGCTTGGACCCAGCCTTCGCACCGGGAACAGGTACACCCGTTTGTGGTGGCTTGAACTCAGACAAAGCGCTGAAAATTATTCGTGGCTTAGCCGGTATGAATATTGTGGGTATGGATGTTGTAGAAGTATCGCCTCCGTACGACCACAGTGATGTTACCGCATTAGCGGGAGCAACCATCGCGCTAGAAATGCTTTACGCATACGCATCTGGCCGAGAATAAACATAATCATTTCTAAGGGAGCTTCGGCTCCCTTTTTATTCATGGTGCCTTCTCCAGTCTTTTCTTCGTTCGAACCATGTCTTGCTCTGGCTAACCAAAACAATTCTTCTCCCCTCGATTTTAACCATAAAAACCAATGACCTATAAGTAGGTTTACATTCACAACAAATAAGAGATTTAACGTAATTCAACAAAGAAAAGCAGCCTATTTCCGAATGCAAATTAAGATTAGTTTTTCTAATGCATATTATAGATTTTTATCTTGCTCAACTTCACACTTTTCGATTGCTAATTGTACACGCAAAGACTAATATCTCGCGCAAATAGCCCCGTAACACCAAAAGTCTGTTGGCACTCTGCATTAGAGCGCTAAGGGTTTTTACGTCTTAAATTTTTTGGAGAGATACGCAAATGTCTGCTTCGTTTCCATTAGCGAAACTTACCTTTTTAATCGCAATATTGACTGCCGTGGGTCAAATGACCCAAACAATGTACGTGCCTTCAATCGGTCATATGGCGGGTGAGTTTTTGGTGTCTGCGTCATCACTTCAAGCTGTGATGGCTTGTTACCTGATTCCATATGGCTTATCGCAATTCGTGTACGGTACGTTATCGGACCGCTTAGGTCGCAAGCCAATCATCATAGCAGGCCTACTTATCTACATCGTAGGTACATTGGTGGCGCTCTTTGCACACCAATTTGAATGGTTCTTGATTGGTAGTTTCATCCAAGGTTTAGGTATTGGCTGCGGTGGTGCGATGTCACGTACTCTGACTCGCGACTGCTTTGAAGGTTCTGAGCTACACAGAGCAAATAGCTTAATCAGCATGTGTGTGATTTTCTCACCATTGTTGGCTCCCGTACTTGGCGGCTACTTAACCGAAGCGTTTGGCTGGCGCTCTAGCTACCTATTCTTAGCGCTGTTTGGCATTGCAGTGGTGATTACCATGATGACCAGCATGATGGAGACGCTACCAAAAGAGAAACGCAAGTTCGAACCAGTAGCCAAAAGCTACAAACACGTTTTGTCTGACCGCCGCTTCCAAGGCTTTTTGATCTGCCTAGTTGCGACGTTTGCTGGCGTAGGTGTGTTCGAGGCAGCAGCTGGGGTATTGCTAGGTGGTGTATTGGCATTACCAGCAACAACGGTAAGTTTGCTGTTTATCTTACCGATCCCGGGTTACTTGGTGGGTGCCGGCTTATCTAGCTACATCGCGCAGCGTCGCTCTGAGCGTCGTGCTTTAAATGTGGGCTTGGTATCGATTTTTGTTGGTTCAGCTATTGTGCTCATCCCTGGCTTGTTTGGTTTAACCACGGCGTTAACGCTGGTTGGTGGCGCAACCGTGTACTTTTTGGGTGCGGGTATCCTATTCCCAGCCGCAACAACCGGAGCAATTGCGCCATTCCCATACCATGCAGGAACAGCAGGCGCGACATTGGGTGGCATGCAAAACTTGGGAGCAGGTATTGCGACCTTGCTTGCATCACTATTTCCAGCGCATAACCAGATGCCACTAGGTGTTTTGATGATGGCAATGTCGGTAATTGCAATGCTTGGGCTCATGTGGGTAAATCGAGCGCACAACCACTCAAACGAAGTGCCGCAAGTCATCTGATTATCGACTAACGTTCAAAATCCAAAAGGGACACACTAAACTAGTGTGTCCCTTTTTCATATCACACTATATCGATTTACCGATGAGAATGATTTAACTTTCGAATTGATATTTGTTAAAAATAACAGCTGCTTACACAATGTGTTTTCAGCTCCCTTCAAATTGAGTAGCCAACTCGGAAATATTGAGAATTCTCACTTTTTCGGCACACCCCATAACAAAGAATGGACAACTGAAAACCACTAACGAAATGAAAGCCCAGCCCTCAGGATGAGGCCACTTGGGTGTACAATAAGGATAAAAACAGATGCGTTTCACTTTAACTACGTTGGCCGTCTCGGTTGCGCTTGTCGCCGGATGCAGCAATCAAGGAACCCCCAGCATGACTCAATACTCCCAATCACAGATCGTTGCTCAACAAACTCAAGCTCCGGTTGCGAAGAAAGTCCCTCACGCGATGACTACTCATGGTGATACTCGCGTTGATAACTACTACTGGATGCGTGACGACGAGCGTAAAGATCCGGAAATTTTGCAGCACCTAGAGCAAGAAAATCAGTATGCGGAAACCGTTCTCAAGCACACTGAAGCTCTTCAAAATGAGCTATTTGAAGAAATTAAAGGTCGTATAGCAAAAGACGACAACTCCGTTCCTGTGCGTAAAGGCAACTACTTCTACTCAAGTGAAGTGACCGGAGATAACGAATACGAAGTTCACCTTCGAGCTAAAGACTTTGCAGGCAAAGACAAGCAAGTCATTTTAGATGTCAATGAACTTGCAAAAGAACATGAGTTCTTCAGCATTGGCGGCTTGTACGTTAGTCCGAATGAAAACTTACTAGCGTATGGCGAAGATACATTAAGCCGCCGCGTTTACACTCTTAAGATCAAAGACCTGAAAACAGGCAATTACCTACAAGATGAAATCGAAGGCGCCTCAAGCGCGATTGCATGGCAGAACGATAACAACGCCTTTTACTACATCAAAAAAGATCCACAGACCTTGCTGGGCTACCAAGTGTATCGTCATGTTTTAGGCACGCCACAAAGCAGCGATGAGTTGATTTTTGAAGAAACCGACAGCGCCTATTACACCTCACTAAGCAAAAGCAAAGATGGCGAAGATATTTATATCTGGCATTCCAGTACAGAAACCAGCGGCGTCTCCATCATCGATGCGAACAACCCTAAAGCAAAGGCGAAGCCTTTTTATCCTCGTGAAAATGGCATTGAATACAGCATTTCTAAGCTAGGCGATTGGTATTACATTTATACCAACTATCAAGCCGTGAACTTCCGTTTGATGAAAGTTAAGCAAGAAGAGATGCACGATCGCTCTAAGTGGCAAGACGTGATTGCCGCAGATGACAACACTCAACTTGTCGACTTCGAGCTATTCGATGATCACCTCGTCTATGAGCAGCGCTCTAACGGCCTAGCGAGCGTCACTGTGCGTCAGCTTTCAACAGGAAAAGAATTCCCACTCACATTTAATGACGATGCGTTCGCGGCATACTTAACAGGCAACTTCGAACTGGATAACAAAAAAGTTCGCATTTACTACAGTAGCTTGACTACTCCAGGAACCTACTACGACTTCGATCTGAAAACGGGCGAATCTGAAATCATGAAGCAGACACCTGTATTGGGTGACTTTGATGCGGATAACTACCAATCAGAGCGCATCATGATCAAAGCACGTGATGGAAAAGAGGTCCCTGTGTCACTGGTGTATCGTAAGGACTTGTTTAAGAAAGATGGTACAAATCCGCTTTACCAATACGGTTATGGATCTTATGGCGCAACCATTGAGCCAACTTTCCGCTCGACACGTTTGAGTCTATTAGACCGCGGCTTTGTTTACGCCATCGCTCATATCCGTGGATCTGAAATGCTTGGCCGTCCTTGGTATGAAGATGGTAAAAAACTCACCAAGCAAAACACATTCAACGACTTTATTGATGTGACTAAAGGTTTGGTTGAACAAGGCTATGGCGCGAAAGATAAAGTCTTCGCTGTTGGTGGCTCTGCAGGTGGTCTCTTAATGGGGGCTGTCATCAACCAAGCACCAGAACTGTATCGCGGTATCGGCGCTCATGTTCCGTTTGTGGACGTGGTAACCACTATGCTCGATGAATCAATTCCATTGACCACCAATGAATATGATGAATGGGGTAACCCAAATAACAAAACATACTATGACTATATGTTGAGTTACTCGCCTTACGACAACATCAAGGCACAAAACTACCCGAACATGTTGGTAACGACTGGCTTGCACGACTCTCAAGTGCAGTACTTTGAGCCAATGAAGTGGGTCGCCAAACTTCGTGAAATGAAGACAGACGATAACGTCTTGTTGTTCAAAACCGATATGGAAGCCGGACACGGCGGCGCATCTGGTCGATTTAAACGCTTAAAAGAAGATGCGCTAGAGTATGCGTTCTTCCTCGATTTACTCGATAAAAAATAATCGTTTCAATTGAACTGCATCTCTAACAACAAAAATGCCCGCAACTTGCGGGCATTTTTTATAGACGCGCTCTCTAAACAGAGAGTTGGGGTACCTAAGCACATCATTACCAGTGTCTCTTATAGCCAACGGAAAGCAGAAAGAAAAACGCCTACTCACAACGAGTAGGCGTTAACACAATAAATGTGTTTAGGCAGTAGAAACTGGCCTATTTATTAGAAGTAGTAACGAGCACCTAGAGTCCAGTAGTCGTTCTCTTCGCTAGTGTAATCGTTACCTAGGTCAAACTGGTAAGCAGCAAACGTTACGAAAGCAGGAGTTACAGCGTACTCTGCTTGTAGCGCAGTTTCGCTTGAAACTGTCTTGTTGTCTTCTTCGTCTTCTACGCCTTCGTAGTTAACGCTGAATGTCCAATCGTTCACGCCGTATGCCAAAAGAGCTTCAATTTGAGAAGTCTCTTTACGCATCTCGTAGAAGTAATCGTTCATACCGTATACTACTGCTGCGTATAGACCTGAACCGTACTGACCGTAGTTTACAGAGAATAGGTGTGATTCAGCGTTCTTAGTACCTAGAGTCGCGTTTTTAACATCACCGCCGCTGTATACGTAGCCTAGGCCAAAGCCAGCTACAGAACCGCTCAGTGCAACTTGACCACGTTGCTCGTATGTTGTTGCATCTGAAGTTTGCTCACCTTGCCAACCTAGACCTAGGTTGAAAGCAAAGCCTTCACCAAATTCAAAACCTTTACGGTAGCTAAGCATTTTATCAGCACGAGCTGAGCCTAGGTTGCCGTGGTTGTCGTACAAAAAGTCGTTCGCAAACGCGATTGGTAGATCCGCAACACCAGCGACATCGTAGTAAGGTGACCATTGAGTACCTGCAACAAGGCGACCGTACTGCTCGTGAGTTGCACCGATGTAACCTAGACGAGTTTTGAATGACTGTTCACCACCATTTAGGTAGTTAAGCGCCCATTCGCCTTTAGCGTCGATAGTGATACCGTTGCCAATGTCTTTCTTACCCGCGACGTTAATACGTGGAGACACTTGATGAACTTTCACATCTTCCTCGTAGTACTCACCCACGCCAACTGAAACGTGACCGCCGATCGATAAAGATGTACCATCGCTGTTATAAACTTCTGCTGCGAAGGCCTGTGAACCACATGCTAGTGCCGCCACTGCAACGGCTAGAGTTTTCATTTTCATTGTTAACATCCGTATAGTTGTTTGTACCGGTTCGCTTAGAGACAGATTAAATCCGAATCAATCGCAACGAACACATAACAAAGTAGTAATGAAATAGAAATGAAACAAACACTTTCTTATGCAACCAGTGGTATTAATGCTCACGTTTTGAACTAAGTCACAAAAAAATAGGGAACTTTTCATTCCCCATCATAAAATCTGTGGCTTTTTACGTGTCACATCTCCCAACGTGCGAGTGGCTTCTCAGTTTTGATACCCTTACTGCCCCAGCGGTCAATAACATCAATTTGCAGTATACGACTCGGTTTAATAAGCGATGTCAAGGTTTTCGACGGTCGTTTATCCGTCACTAACCATAGCGTTTTATCTTGTTCAAACTGAGCTTTTAAAGATAATTTGTCTTCTTCTGTCCACTCGAGTTCTGGCTTAAATTCGCGCCCAACCACAAACAATTGGTTGCCAGAGGCAAAGTCCTCTAGTGACTCACTCATCAGTACCACTGAATCGATGCCTTTATCAAAGATCTCTGCCTGTTGTTGGTTGATCAGTTCACGCACATTGAGCATAAGAGCCTGTTGATTCGTTTGAATCGCCTTTTGGTGTTCAGGATATACACGTTGTAGATCCTCTCCAACAATGCCCGCCATTCGGATTAAGTTTGTAGGGTTCAGCCACGCGTACTTCGATGTTGACCCGTTTTCCAATGTCAGTACTGCAACTCCTTGAGCTCTAGGAGAAATGGCCTGCGATGCATCGATTTCAATCAAGTGAATGTTGCCCTGTCGAGCGTAAACATAAGTCGGGTCTTGTTTCCAAATCGCACCAAGAGTAATAGCAACCGTCGCGGCTTGACCCGCTTGCTTAACTTGCTCTGTACCTTTATTTGCGAACCAGTTCTCAAGACGCTCAACGCCGTAACGCTTTGGAGGCAGATACTGAGTCCCTATCCCTGTACCTTTCATGAGTTGCTCAGACAACATGTACGTGACGGGAGTGCTGGTTAAAATGTCTTTGGCGCTTGCCAACGATGGAAATGTCGTCGCTATAACCAAACCAAAAGTTATCGCTAATTTTTTTATCTTCATGTTCATTACTTTATAAAAAGGGTTACGCTTTTTGGATAATTCGGTAAACCGTTGCTGTTAGGAAAAATGCCGCAGAAACAATGATGATGGATGCGCCTGATGGCACTGGTAGCTCAAGCTCCATCGGCAGTATGGTTCCGACTAAACACGCAATGGTTGCCAATAAAGAAGAAAGGAGAACGAAACTGCCCATGCGTTTAGTCAATAACCTAGCCGTTGCACCAGGAATCAGTAGCAATGCACCAACCAATACCGCGCCAATAATCTTTACCGCGGCGATGGTGACCAAGGTGATCATCATGACAAATAAGTAATCATAAAAGCTGGTATTAAAGCCGCGTACACGTGCAATATCCGGGCTAATACAAGTCAGCAAAATGCGGTTAAACGTTGGAATAAGAAGCAGTAATATGATCAAACAACTGATCGCTAAAATAAGGATATCGTTGTCCGTCACAGTCAAGATCGAGCCAAACAACACGTTCTCCAACATGTGAATGTTGATCTTACGAGCAACGTACATTAACAGCGCAGCACCAACCGCTAACGCTAGCGCAAGAAAAACCCCAACCAGTGTGTCGTAAGGTACATTCGTACGATTACGAACAAAGTGAAGCAACAGCGCAAAAATCATACAAAAGCTAAACAATCCGATGATCGGATTCTCTGGCGGCTCACCGAGCAACACACCAATCGCGATTCCGGTAAGCGCAGCGTGCCCAACCGCTTCAGAGAAAAAAGCCAGTCGCTTGGCGATGACTAATGTCCCAAGACCACCAAGTAACGGTCCTAATATCAGCGCTGCCACAATTGCGTTCACCATAAAGGCATAAGAAAAGCTATCGCTTAACCATCCAGCTTCAACGCCGCTAACCGCTAACTCTCGTAACCAATCCATTATGCAGCCTCCACTTTTGCTGTGTAGTGCTTGAATAATGTTTCTATACGATCAGGACTTAGCACATCTGAATGGTGCCCTGACGCCACAATTTGACGATTTACAACATGGACCTGCGCATCTAAACGGCGCACTGCGGTCACGTCATGGTGTACTGCCAGTACCGTTTTGCCTTCTCCAACGACTTCATGAATCAAACCTTCAAGATATCGAACACCTTGCTCATCCATGCCAGTTGTAGGTTCATCTAAAACCAATAAATTGGGCTCATCCAGTAAAGCTTGCGCAAACAAAACACGCTGTTGCTCTCCGCCAGAGAGTTGCCCCATACGACGATCGCAACGCGTTGCCATGCCCACACGATCAAGCTGGGCCAGAGCATGTTGAGTTTGCTTTGTTTTACGTCGCCAAAATAGAGGGATACGGGTTTGATTAAGCAGCACAAAATCCATCACGGTTAACGGGAGGCTTGCCTCGAACATCGCCTTTTGTGGTACATATCCTATCTTACCCGATGCAGCTGATTGCTCTGGCCAATTGAGTGCAATGTTTCCCGAAAATGGTGTTAGCCCAAGTATCGAACGAAGCAAAGAGGTTTTCCCACCACCATTCGGCCCCATGATAACGTGGCATTTCGCGCTCTCGAATTCAGCGCTGATGTTCTGCAAAATGATATTGTCGGCGTATTTTAGGCCCACGTTACTTAAGGAAACGGAAGGTCCAGTCATTACGCCTTTTCCCCTGCTCGCTTACTCGCCACAAATTTCATGGCTTCGATTAGTGTTTCCACATTATCTCGCATCTCAACCTCGACTTTATCAGCCTCATACTCACCGTGAGTCATGTGGGAAAAGCGATAAAGCTGCACCCCTGTCGCCTCTTCGATGGTATCAACAAAACGGTTCGGCATATTGAGCTCATAAAACAGCACATCAATACCCGATTCACGAATTTTCTCAATCGTTTCCTGCAACTGACTGGCACTTGGTTCAACACCATGAGCAGGCTCAATGACAGCGGCAACGTCAACACCAAACTCCTGAAGGATATATCCGTAAGCATTGTGGGTTGTCGCCACCTTCATACCAGCCGTGTCCAACTCACCAAGAGACAACATTGCATCACGCTTCATCAGGCGGAAAGTTTTCGCATATTTACGAGCATTTTGGCGATAAAAAGTAGCGTTGTCTGGGTCCAGTTTACTTAGCTCACTCGCGATGGTGTAAACCTTTTGAATAGTGGTCGATAGACCAACAAAGGTGTGAGGGTTCACTGCACCTTGACCAACTGACTGCCCCATCGCCGGTAACAGAGGCACTTCTTTGTTCGCTTCGATAACCACGAGATCATCACGCTGAGAGGCTTTGATCACTTTCAGTGCAAAATCGTCATGACCAATACCATTGATCACTATCGCATCCATTTCATTCAAACGTTTAAGATCATTGGGTTGCGGTAAATAATTATGAGGGTTAAAACCAGCATCGACCAGAGGAATGATGTTCGCCTTGTCATCAACAACAGCTTTGACATAGCTGTAATAAGGTTGAAGCGTAATACCAATACTGAGTTTATCGGCAGCAAAGCCTGTAGAAGACACCGTCAATAACACGGTGGCTGTAAGAATACGACGTAAAAGAGAGCGTTTGAGCATAGTACTTATCAATTATGTTGTCTTAATGGGCGTGAGAATGGGAAGAAGAGGAATCTGACAGAACGATTTGTTGCCAGCCATGCTGGCGGCGTTTTGCTAGATCGCTTAGTACCTCCGCATTTAACGATCGGCTAGAATCACTAAACCAAATATCAGCTTGAGAGCCACGGCTATCCAGAAGCATAGAGGCAGAACCTTGGGCATTTTTCTTCATGCCAATGTAGACTCCGTCATCGATTCGTTTCCACTGATGAGACCCTTTGCGCTTCCAATTTTGGTCTTTTACGAATGGAGCAACCCAAAGCGCCTCCATGTCAGAGACCTCAGGCCAAGTTCCAGTTTCTAGCTGCAAATCACGAATCTCTTCATGAGCAAGCTTAAGTTCAGCTATCAAACCCAACTCGTTTTGATGTAAGTCCGTGATTAAAACTTGATGAGCCTGTATGTCTGGCTTTTCAGTCGCGACCTGATGGTAGGGCATAAGTATGGCTGCTGAACTGAGAATCGCTGCGATTGTCAGTACGACCCACTTTCCTTCTCGGTTACCATCATCAGGGCGAACTTTCTGTACACTCATTTCTCTTTCAGCTCAACGATATCCACTTCCACCGGGCTTTCATGTCCGGCATCAAATACCAAATAGAAATCTGTTTCAGGGTGAGTAAATTCTGCGATGGAACGCTTATCTGTTTTTTCTTTGGCGATCAGATTGTCGTCGTAATCGTACATTTCGACATCGTAGTCGACCGCTGTCGATCCATCCGAGTAGCCCGCTTCACAAATCACTTTATCTTGCGCCAAGTGACAACTCATCAGAGGGAAGTGTGCAGCAGCGTGAAAAGAAGCAAATCCAGAAAAAAGCAAAGCAGCTTTGAGAAGAGAAGTGTTATTCATGATGATTCCAAAATGGCCCAGCGATTGCTGAGCCCAATTCGATTAGTTAAGTTGAGTTTCAAACGTAAGGTGAACATTGGCACTCGCTTTATCCGCCAATGGATTATCTTTTAATTCACCTTTGTAGTTCGCTTTCATTAAGTAGCGCCCTGCGACCTCTGGCGTGAAGATCACTTTGCCATCTTTATCACTCACCACATCGATTTGTTCTTGATGGTTTCGATACATGGTGCCTTCACGTGTGATCTCCGCTGTGACGCCCTCTTGTGGCTCACCATTGAAGAAAAACTGGAAAGTGACTGGTTCACCTTCAATGATGTCCGATGGATGCGTGATCGGTTTCATCTCCAGCATTTTGCCTTCAATCTCCAACGCTTTGTCCGTTGGCATACCAACCGTAATGTAGCTTTCTGCTCGGGTGTAGCTTAGTTGAGTAACCACATCACGTGCTTGCTCGGGAAGCACATCACCACGCTCAGCTTTGTTTGCTCGCGCCCACTTCACCGTATCACGACGACCCGCTTTGTATTGGGTGTAGTAACTCGGCTGATTATTGATCGCGACTTTGTGCGTACCTTCTTCCGTAAAAAAGAAATCAAACATAGAACGACGTTTGCCACGAACAACAAAGTTAGGACGCTCAGAACGGCCATCCGGCATCACCACGAACGCTTGGTCACTACCCGCAGGCTTGTCAAAAACAAACGTTCCGTGAGAAGCAGTAACATCAAATGTCAGCCAGTCACCGCCTTCTTTTGAAACCGTAAAGTGAGAAGGCAGAACCCAACGTGGATGCGCTTGTGCGGTGGTTGTTGCAGCTAATCCCATTGCCATTACACTCGCCAATGCCACTGCTTTGATTTTGGTTTTCATTGTTGTGTCCTTTAATCACTTAACTTGATAATTGACGGTGATGACACCCGTCTCTTGTGTTGGTTTAAGCTCATAGCGCACGTCACTGTCCGCTAGCGTTATTTTTTGACGTAAGTAGTTTCGCCCACCATGTTCACGAACAACTTCGACGTACAACGTGTAATTTCCTTGCTCCAAACGCTTTCCTGCATCATTGGTTCCGTCCCAAACAAAACGGTACTGTCCAGCAGGGCGCGTTGCAGACGTCACCGCATCAACAAGTTCACGATCATAACGACCCGCTTTTCTCCACCAGCTGCGCAGGTCTTTTAGCCATTCGTCTTTTCCTACCCATAGCTGAATGGTTTTAACCGGTTTACGCTGGTCGTTTTCAACCCAAACCACCACATAAGGGCGTGCGTACATTGAAGTGTCTATCTTTGGAAGTTCGAATTCGAAATCGATCTTCGCGTTATCTGGTAGAGGAGCCGCAGAAAGAGAGAAAGGAGCAAAAGCCGCGATCAAAGCGGCTTTACAAAAGTGATTACGGCGGAAAAACCTTCCTGTGTTCAACATAAGTGTTCTCTAAAAAAGCTGTTATGGAACAGCAACAAAATAAATCACGAGCGACAGTAACGTACCAAAGCTCATCCATTGCATTGACGTTCTAAGCGTCTTCTTCTTAGGCAGTAATAAGCACACACCTGTTAGAACAAAAAACACCATCAAAAGCGCAGTGACGTCGATAAACCACTTCCAAATCCCACCACTGTTGCGGCCTTTATGTAGATCGTTCAGCAGCGCAACAATACCGTAGTGCGTCGTTTCAACCTCTGCCGCACCGGTGGTCATATCAATAAAGACCGTAGCGTTATAACCTGGGCCTTTAAAATCCATAGACAGCTCTCCGAGTAACAACTCACCTTGCTCAACTTCGGTATACACATCTAGTGCGGAGGGAGTGCCGCGAAGCTCGGTTTCTTTAGTCAAGAAAGCAAGCAGTTCTTCACGGTTAGGTTGAAAAGTATCTGAATGTGAGAATAGAACTGAGTGTGGAACCGTAAGAGTATGTTGTTGAATGATAGGTTCACGGCGTTCAAATAATTCGGGGCGATTGAGGGTAATACCAGTTATTGCAAAAAACAGCGTAACTAAGAGAAGAGCCATCGATATATAGATATGTAGGCGTCGAGCCCAAGTTTGAACACCTTTGCTTTTAAGCAGCATAGAAACAATCATCACCAATAAATGTGGGGCATAATTTAGGTGATAATCATTCGTATTGGCATTTAATTTACATTGTTTACTTTCTCAATTCAGCTTGGCTGGCGCATATTGTAACTATTTGAGCCAATATGAGTGACCAATTGCCTACCCTCTAGAGAATAACCCTCTCAATTTTAATGACTCAAAATTTAATGATATTTCCAATACTAAAAAGTGGGATAGACTCCACCAAAATGCGCCGTTATGTATATTTAATGAAAAGCTTAAAAGCTATCGATAAACTAGATAAAAAAGGTAAGCTAAGAAGTTAGTGTAGGGTTAGATAGAGAAGATTTTCTGATGCTAGCCAAACGTTATGGTGCAGTTCAGAAGGAAAAATATGAACAAGAATGTTGGAATAATTCTCTTATCACTTTTCTCAAGTGTCACTTTCGCAAGTGAAAAGTTTGAAGCCAGTTTGTTTAACAACGTAAGCCAATCTATCGATAATTATGGTGCTAAGATAAAGCTGTGCGAATCTATGGCAGACCAGAATACACCTGACAAACAAACCCTAGAGTATTCAAAGAAGCATATAGAAGCATTAACTCCTGTTCTGCCGTTTTTAAGCGAGAAAGCTTTTGAGGCTTGTGTATTAAAAGAGAAGCAAGAGCTAGCATATTATCTATTAATAGCAAAAAATAACGCTTCAAGAACCTCAACATTAAAGCTTGTAGAATCGACTGAAAGCCTTACTTTTCATATCGAACCTACATCGAGAGAAAAGTTTGAAACACTGAGCAAGGTACATCAAGAATATATAGAGAAAAGCCCTTTTTTCTCCCGACCATTTGATGCATTAGCTTTTTATGAAAAGCTCATACAGTAAATAGCCTTTATGACTTTAGACAAAAAATACCCGAGACTGAGCTCGGGTATTTAATAAAAATGTTCGCTATGAGTTTTGCGTCGATTCTACTTTGCGTAGCTGAGATAGATACTTAACCCAACTTTTTGCCTGATTCGACGGTTTTATCTCATCCGCTCTTTTGGCATTAGCAAGTGCATCGTCAAACCGCTTAAGCTTGTAGTAAGCGCGAGTTTTGATAAGTGCGACATCCGCTTTACGACCGCTGACCTTATCGAGCGCGGCAAGGGCATCTTTATAGTGGCCTTCTTGCACCAATAATTGAGAGTAGTTCCAGTAATACTGTCGGTCTAACTGAGCAGCAACACGCCAACTATCGATAGACTCTTCCCACTCTTTTGCCATTTGCCAATACGTCGCTTGCTGAGCTTTCAGTTTACTATTCGAGTTTACATCCTCTAGCTCGTTCATCACCAACGCAGCTCTCTCAGGAATACCTCGTTTCGCGTACAATTGTGCCAACAGCTTTAAGTCATCTTGGCTAAGTTGTAATCCTTTCAGTTTTGCCAACGCCAAAGAGTCCAGAGCACGTTTGTTGTCATCAACACGCAGGTAAAGAGCAACAAGCTGACGCCACCATTCAATTCGCTCAGGTTCAATCGCGATCAAGCGTTTGATGGTCGAGATTGCCGGCTTCCACTTTTTCAGTTCTAGCTCAGCAGAAAGCTTTATCGACAATGCGCCAAGCTTGTCTGGCTGACCAAACTTCTCATAACGAGCCATTGCTGAAAGCACTTTCTGCCACTGACTCAGTTGATAATGAGATTGGGAAATACGCAGCCATAGCTCATGCGCTTTTTGACCTTTAGGAATGTTTTTGCTCAAGGCATAGTAATGAGGTAACGCCTTAGAAAAGCGTTGCTCGTTCAGCAGTATATCTGCCAACATCTTTCGGGTTTGCCATGCTTGCTCATCTTGTAGCAAACCACTATTGACTGCCAACTCAAGTTGCTTAATTGCTGCTTGAGTTTGTTCATTCTGCCAGTAAAAAATACCCAACATTCGAGCGACATAAGCTTGGTCATATCCACGAGAAAGCTCCATAGCTTCAAGAGATGAAATCGCTTCTTTTAGTTTCTCCTCTTGAGCCAAGTTGTGTGCTCGTTGAACTCTCGCGGCAGTGTATTGGCTTAACTCACTGGCAATGGTTGAAAGTGCACTCAGGCTTAATACCGTACCGATTAAGAATTTTTTCATCATTTGGCTAACTTGAACTCCACTTTAGCGGTTTGTCCGAACTGCTCAATTGACACACCATCCTCAACTTTTGGCTGATACTTCCATTTTTTAAGCGCACGAATCGCTTCTCTTTCGAACATACGCTGTGGCTCAGCCTCGATCACTTCAATATCTTTTGGTCGTCCTGTTGCATCGATCGTGAAACGCATAATGACATAGCCTTCAACTCTACGTTTCAGCGCCTTACTAGGATAGCGAGGATCAACACGATACAACGGCAGTGCTTGTTGGTTGCCCATTGTTCCCTTCAAGTTTGGCGCACTGATCGCGATACCTTCAAGAGCAGTGTTCAAACCTAAAGCACTGACTGGCGTCATCTGGCTCATTGGCTCCATTTGAGTGTCAGCTTGAGACAGATCCATTGGCTCCGGCGCTTGGGGTGGTTCTGGTTGCTCCGGCACTGAACGTTGACGACGCTGCACGTCTGCTTCATTCTCTACCATCACCATATCAAAACGAACCGCTTCCGAAGCTTCTGGCGCTCGCTGGTTGCCTTTATCAACCATCCACGCCATAAAGCTAAACAGGCTCACAGAAATTAACAGTGATGCTGGTAGTGCAAGTAACAGCCTGCCCATTAAGGTTTCTCCGCCGCCAATGCGATGTTTTTCACGCCCGCCGCTTTTGCAGCGTCCATCACTTTCACGACAGTGCCATTATAAGCATGCTCGTCAGCTTGGATAACTAACGAAGCATCAGGCTGATCAAGTAACAGGTGCTCAATAGAAGCCTCAACACGCTCAATATCAACCACTCGTTTGTCGATGTACACGTCATTTGCTGCCGTTACCGCGATAAAAATGCCCGCATCTTTTTGGCTTACCACATTAGAAGCCTGAGGGCGATTCACTTCTACACCGGACTCACGTACAAACGAACTGGTCACAATGAAGAAGATCAACATGATGAAGACGATATCAAGCATCGACGTTAAATCGACTTGAGCTTCATCTTGTTGGTTAGGTCTGCGTCCGAGTCTCACTTTTGACTCCTTAAAGATTGTTCTAACTGGATAGCTTTTCGTTCACACACTTTGCTAAGGCGAGCATGAATAAACATGCCCGCCAGCGCTGCTACCATACCCGCCATGGTTGGCAGCGTAGCAAGTGAGATACCAGAAGCCATCAATTTCGGATTGCTGCTGCCTTGCGATGCCATTACGTCAAACACCGTAATCATGCCCGTCACCGTCCCTAACAACCCTAGCATTGGGCAAACCGCCACAAGCAGCTTAATAGTCGATAGGTTTTGGCGCAGTTCGATTTGCGCTTTTGCAATCCATCCTTCACGGATTTGATGCGCGTACCAAGAGTGGTGCTCTGATCTTGCTTGCCACTGCTCACAAAGCTGTTTCTTTACCCCAGGGAAAACCGTTGTGAGATAAATAACTCGCTCCATAACCAACAGCCAGCACACCGCCACGACGGCAGCCAGCCACCATAGGATTTGACCACCTTGCTGCATAAAGCTCATCAAGGTTGTGGCCCAATCCTCACTGATCAAACCCAATGTGTTGAGTAGGATCTGCTCCATTACGCTGCGTTCTCCGCTAAGGTGTTAGAGTGACTTTTGTTGCTCGGCATATCACGCTCAGCTTGTTCTGCAACTAAACCGATGCCTTGCTTTTCTAAGATACTGCGAATATTTTCTGCTTGAGAGCTCAATACGTTGTGCGCCAATAACAATGGCATGGCTGAAACAAGGCCAAGTACAGTAGTTACAAGCGCCATCGAAATACCACCCGCCATTACTTTCGGATCACCATTACCAAATTGAGTGATGACTTGGAAGGTTTCGATCATACCCGTTACCGTGCCCAGTAGACCAAGCATAGGAGCCAGCGCAGCAAGAAGCTTCAGCATCGACAACCCTTTTTCTAGGTGGGTTTGCTCATCAACAACGGCTTCCAAAAGACGTAGCTCTAACGCTTCTACGCTGCGATGCTTATCTTTCTGATACACCGCAAGCACACGACCCAAAGGGTTGTCTCCTGGCTGTGCTGGAGTTTTCAGTTGCTTCATGATTTTCTGGCGCGAAATCATCAGAGATGCACCACGTACGAGAGCAATCAATAGGCCGATAGCTAATAAACCAAGGATGATTTTACCGACAACGCCGCCTGCATTTAGGCGATCAGCCAAAGTCGGTGAGTTTGCGAGCTGCTCAAGAAGAATGCCGCGTGACGGGTCAATGACAAGCGCATCAATGTCACCAGAGGAAATAGTATTCGCTGTTGGACCGCTTTCAGGCTGACGAAGATAGTTTACCGCATCTCCGCGTTGACCATTCCACTTAACGTAGCCAGTGTCATCCAGCAGCGCCATAGAACCAAGACGAACACCATTAACCGTTTGTTCACGACCTTCGCCATTTAGCAGTGTGAAAGAGACGTTTGCCATCTCACCACTTGCTTTGATTTGTTCTTCCATGCTGCGCCACATCGCCTGAAGTTGGGTCAACGTTGGCAGTGATTTAGCTGCAACAATAGCATCGATATCTTTCTGATATGAGTTTGCATCAACACCCGTTACTGAGCTCTTGAGCTCTGACTCTAGCTCTTTTGCGTTCTGGCGAACGACGCCAAATAGCTCACCTAAGCTCCCGGTTTCTAGACGTAGCTTTTCTTCTAGCTGCGCCAGTTCCGCTTCATTTTCACCGAAAGTAACACTTAATGAGTCCGCTTCTGCTTGAAGAGCCGCTCGCTCTGCGGCCAATTTATTCTTTATAGCCTGTAGCTCTTGCTCTGTTTTCTTAAAACCTGATTCACGCGCGACATTGTGCGATTGCTGTTGACGATTTTCTTGCTGCGCCTTTTGTAACAACGCATCACTAGCAAAAGTTGTATGAGGCATTAATGCGGATGTCGAGATTAGTGCAACCGATAACCATTTTTTCATCATTTATTTGCCCTCCGCAGCGGTTAACGACACTGGCAGAGTTAACATACTCGGCGCGATCTGTTTATTCGCCATAGCGAACGCTTTATCTAGCTCTGATTTTTGCTCAGAACCCACTTGTTGCCATGCTTGTTGTTGCTGTGACCAGCTCCAGAATGTATCACCAGATAAGCTACGTGCTACCAAAGACAAACGCCCTAAATAGAGAATGTCCGCCTCCACAGCTTCATTGTCACCCAGGTTAATCTTGCCTTGGTAAACGCCAAGCTTGGTGCCGTAATCCATTTCAATTTGGTACGCTTCTAAAATACGACGAAACTTCTCTGCATCCGCAACGTCTGCACGCGTCATCATGGAATCCAGCTTTGCAATTCGCTCCTCACGTTGCGCTTTGCGTATAGGTTTGTCGTTAGCGACGAGCACTTTTAAGCCCTCAAGCATGTGGTACATCAAAGGCACGACACCTTGACGAGTTTGAGCAATCTGCTCAATTTGCTCGTTCAAGCTATCAACTTCTTGATTTTGGCTCTCAACAAGGCTTGCAAGATGATCGCGATAAATCTTCAAGTTACCGACTTCCTCTTGCAGCTGCTCAATTTCAGCTTCTAGAGTAAGTGATTTTTCTGCGCTTGCATCAATACGTTTTTGGCTTACCGCCGACGACTGGTTTGTTTTACTCTGCACAGCTTGTGCATCGTTTAAGTTCGCCGCGTGAGCGGGAATCAAAACCGATGATATCAACAGAGCGATACTTGATTTCATTAGATTCATACGAGTTATATTTCTGTGTTCCAAAAACGACCAAAGGGGAAGACTACCCTTCCCCTTTAATAATCAAATTGTTATCAGTACTTGAACTGGATTGTTGCCATGTAGTTGCGGTCTTCTCCAACCACAACCCCACTCGCACCTTTTTGCTCGCTATTCGTGCTACCACCACCTGCGAAGTAGTCGGTATCGAATAAGTTCTCTACATTGAATCGAGCAATGATATCCAAGTTTTCATCGTACTTATGTTTGTATGACACGCCCATATCAACGCGAGCGTAGCCATCTTTCTTGAAGGTGTTCTTTGCATCACCGTAGCGATCACCTTCATAAATCAAACCAAGGTTTAGGTTCGTATTGTCTTGAACCTTGTAGCTAGACCATAGACTTGCCGAGAACTCTGGCACATCTACAGGGCGGTTACCCTCGAATTTTTTATCCGCTTTCGTCAACTCTGCATCCAAATACATTGCAGAAGCGGTTAGCGACAACTCAGGGGTCACAAAACCTTGGGCCATTAGCTCAGCACCTTTGTGTACTTGCTCACCACCTTGAGTTTTCTTATGTAGAACCTTATTACTAGCATCTTTACCACTTTCAACATCTAGCGACATGTTCTCTAATGTGATATCAAACACAGCACCTGATACAAATAAGCGCTGATCAAACAGTTCCCACTTCGTACCGATTTCATAAGAAATTCCGCGCTCTGCATCTAGCTTCTCGCCATCGTTCACGTAAGTTTTGCCACGACCACTGCTGACTTCACCTTGCGGCATAAAGCTTTCAGAGTACTGAACGTAAACCGAGCCATTCGTCGCTGGGTGGAAAATTACACCAAATTTTGGAGAAACCTGGTTTTCAGTCAGGTCATCATCACGCTTTTCGTCATAACGAACACCTGCAAGCACTTGCCAGTAATCATTAATCGTCATCATGTTTTGCGCGTAGATACCCCAAGTGTCGTGCTCGCTTGTGGACTGCTTAACTTTCCCAGAGTAGCCAGGACGAGGCACTGACTGACCGGCTTCTATACTTATAGGGTTGTAATACTTTTGGAAACGGTCATAGGTATACTCTAGATAGTTCGCACCTACCAAAAACGTGTTATCTGTACCAAACAGAGAAAAGTCCGTCGTCACATCTATATATGCAGTATCAAACACCCAATTATCTTTGCGTTCGTTACCAGAATGGTCGATCTTAGTATCTTGGTCATAAGTATCGAAACCTGGGTAAGACTCTACATCAAAACGCTTAAAGTCTTGACGGTTGTAACCCGCTTTTACGTTTACATTGTCAGTCACTTGAGCATTAATATCGATACCGTAGTTTTCTACTTCGTTGTCAATCTTTGACCACTGGGCATCCCAGATGTGCTTGTCACCGCGAACCGCTTTACCATCCACAATGTAAGCACCAGAATCCACGCTACCATCGTCTTTCGTGCGATCGTAATGCGCTGATACCATAAAGTTGTCGGTGATGTCGTACTCAACCACTAGGCCCGCAACCGTACGATCCGTTTCTGGCTCGGTACCATCGCCGTAGCTGCGCCAAGAGCCGTAGCTTTCTTTGGCAAAAATTGCGCGCGCGCGCAGTGTCTCTGCATCATTTAGCGCGCCACTCACATCAAGCACAGTGCGTGAGTGATCATTCGAACCTAGATCTTGACTCAAACTAGCTTGTGTTTGAGTTGTTGGTTTTTTCGAAACCATGTTTACCAAGCCACCCGGCTCAGATTTACCGTATAGCAAGCCTGATGGACCTTTAAGCACTTCAACACGCTCTAAAAGCTCAATTGGCTGACGGTAGTGTGACCAGTGTTGACGGCCATCACGAAGAAAACCGTCTGAACTACTAAGTTCAAAACCACGTAGAGAGAAACGTTCGCGGTTACGGCTTGTACCACCCGCGCTAACACTTGCATCGTTACGTAGCACTTCACCAAGTGTACTTGCACGCTGCTCATCAATTACCGTTTCATCGATAACCGCTACTTGTCCTGGCGTTTCCAGTTGCGTCATTTCCATGCGCATTGCTGTACTGTTTGTATCCGCCTTGTAGCCGAACTCTCGACCTTCTACAACTACATGTTCGTCTGTTTGAACGTCCGCCACTGCAGGTGTTGCTAACACCGTACCGATCACTAGCGCCAAATGGCTCTTAGTAAACATATCCTTTCACTCCGATTATTATTTTTCGGGTCACATGCTTGTTGAATGCGATTCCCTCTTAATTATTTCGCGGGTGAATATAAGTGATAAGCATTACCATTTGCATTAAATTTACATTCTTTGCATTTGCAAACTTTTGTAAAGCACTCTCTGATGATGAGCCACAATAACGTGATCAGCATCACAGTTAATAAGACTTAACCATACTTACTGCTTGAACACCAAAGTAACACTCAGACCTCCTTGTTCACGATTTTTCGCCGTAACTGATCCACCCATAATGCGCATGGATTCTTTGACAATCGCGAGACCTAAGCCGTAGCCGCCAAGCTTCTTATCTCTTGATGCATCTAAGCGAGTAAACGGGTCAAAAATATCGACCAACTTGTTCTCTGGAATACCAGGCCCATTGTCGGATACAGACATGGAAATCAATTGCTGCCCATCTTTGACATGATTAGCCAGAGAAACTTCTATCTGAGATGCTTGCCCTGAATATTTGATGGCATTTCCAACAAGGTTATTCAAACAACGAATGATGAGCGTTTCTTCGCAAAAAGCTTTGGCGCATGTTGCTTCTGAACGGAATGACAATGTTTGTTCTGGTTTTAAATCGATTTTGCACCGCTCTACTTGCGGTGCGAGCAACACCTCTAAATCACGGCGTTTCGCACCTTTGTCGAAACGCGCATTTTCCAAGCGACTGAACTCCAAGATATCGCTTATCAAATGGTTTAGCTCTTTAGCTTCGTCTTCTAGCCTGGTCACCAAGCTTTGCTCGTTCTCCCCAACTCGCTTCCGTAAAAGGTGTAGAACTAAATTCTGTCTTGCTAACGGCGTTCGGAGCTCGTGGGAGACATCTCTTATAAGCAATCGCTGCTTTTCGGCAAGAGAATGAATTTGCTGTGTCATGTGGTCGAAGTCTTGCGCCAGCTCGTTAAACTCGCGCGTATTCGATTTTAACTCTTTCACCACACTGACATTAAAGTCGCCGTTAGATAGCTTTTTGCTTGCTTCTCTTAAGCGATCAAGCGGCTGTTGTAAGTTACGTGCCATTAGCAATGAGAACAACGCCAAAATAACTACCGCAATCACCACTTTGAGAATAGAGAAATATAAAATGAAGTCATGTGCGGGATGCAGTCGATGTGGCAGTTGAATCACCAAGCTATTATCTTTAACCAAAGGGATATTGATAATCGGGCGATTTACCTTTCCCTCAAGTTGATCATCAATACTTCTTTTAAATTGAAGCTTGAACTCGAAGTGTGGATGCATTAAACGGTGAGTGACGGGTTGCTGGTGCTCATTCAGCACAAACAGATAAAAGTTTTGCGCGTTCGCCCAGTCAGCAAGTTCATCCATGTCTCCGTGCTCAATCAGCACATTGGCTTGATGTGCAAGATCGAGCATTTCTTCTCGCACACGGTCCGGCACTTTTAGCATGGCTTTCACGAGAGCTTGCTCCGCCATTGCTTGTACGACCAAAATACTTATCACAATTGCAGTCATATAACTAAACAACTTAAACGCTAAGCTATCTTTACGTTTCGCGATAAAAGGTGGGCACGTGAGCTTCATTAATTGTTTACAGCCTCTAGGTAGCTGTAACCTTTGCCACGGAAGGTTTTGATATGTTGCTTAGAGAGCCCTGCTTCTACTAGCTTGCGACGTATATTACTGATGTGCATATCAAGGTTGCGGTCAAAAGGGCTTAGCTCTTTCTTTAATACTTCGGTTTGGAGTTCCGCTTTTGAAATCACCACACCTTGGTTTTTGACTAAATAGCTCAGTAATTCGGCTTCCGTGCTTGTGAGTGGTAAGCTATTGAGCTGAGCACTGATCGTTTGAACGGTACTGCACATCGCCTGACGTTGGCGCTCTAAACCAACACGACGAAGAATCGCTTTGATGCGCATCAGAAGCTCAGCAACATTAAAAGGCTTTCCTATGTACTGATCGGCTCCCGCTTGGTAGCCATCAAGCATCGAGTTTTCATCATTAAGAGCAGTAAGCATTAGAATAGGTGTCGCGAAGCGTTGACAGATTCTACGGGCAACTTGCATGCCGTTAAGGTTTGGTAACATGACATCAAGCAGTACAAGATCTACCGGCGTTTTTTCCATATATTGCAAAGCACTTTCACCGCAATGTACAGAAGAGACAATATAGCCCTCCTCTTGCAAAACTGCTTCTAATAGCTCACACAAAGGAACGTCATCATCCACTATCAAAACTCGAGACATTACCACTCACCATTCAAATAAAAATGGTTCGCATTCTATTACTCATTTACAAATTAAACAACTACACACCCTAGGGCTTTAGTACAAATAGCTCTATAGCAGTAGACCGGAGTGCTAAGCTAACTATCACCTGATAATGAGGGTAGATCAGGGCTTTAGCTTCGTCTCCTTAGCGACATTTTCGACGATGTGTTTTAAGTGGGCGCTGATCGTTTTTAATGTGACAAGCTCCTCTTCAGTGAAGGGATGCATCAGAACTGAATTTGCTCCGTTTTTTCCAATAACCGTAGGTAGGCTGAGAACAACATCATGCAAACCATATTGCCCCGACATCATCGTACCGACGGGCAACACCGATCGTTCGTTAATCGTCACGGCTTGAATGATTCGAAAGACACTGGCGGCAATGCCATGAACGGTGTTCTGCTTACGCCGAAAGATTTCGTATCCCGCCTGTTTCACCGCCTCAAGAAGTGCGTGCGGATCAATTCTCTCAATGTTATGGGTATCGCAGTAATAGTCGGCCGGTTGCCCAGCGATAGAAATTAAGCTCTTAGGAGTAAAGCAATGGCTACCATGCTCTCCTAATACATAACCAAACACGTTCTTCGGGTCTAGGTCTACACGGCCAGCAACAATACTCATTAAACGAGCGGTATCAACTACACAGCCACTGCTAATAACTTTACTCGGCTCAAAACCGGTGTTGGTGACAATAAAGTGCGCCACGATATCGCATGGGTTTGACACAACAATCAACACCGCATTTGGCGCTACACGTTCTATTTGACGCGCAATATCAACTCCAATTTGAGCATTAACCTCAGCAATATCTAAACGAGTTTGGCCTTGTTTAATCTGCGTACCAGCGGTGATAACAACAAGAGAGGCTTCGAGTAAATCTAAGTAATCATCCGACGGCATAATGCGTGTGTTTTTTGAAAAAGTCAGTGCCATCGTGTGACGAAAATCAAACACTTCACCCTCGGCACGTTCTAAATTTTTATCAAGTAGAACAAGCTCACTAAAACCACCCAGAGTGAGTAGATAATTACACACCCCCACACCGACAGCCCCTGCACCAATAACACCGATCTTCATATTTCTCTCTCCCGATAACCATGATGCACTCGCAACTACCTTGCTCTTTAAAAATGAGCGGCAGGAGAATAAAAGTCCAACTTTGGTTCATGATTCGACAGGAGTGCTTCCAACGACCTACCTTGACGAATGGGCGATTTGGCTTTTATTAAGACGATCTGACAACATGCACCTTGAGGTATACCTTCAAAGCAAAAAACGAGTACAATCTGCTCAACACAAAGCAGAAGATGAAGAACATGGAAACATTAGTAATTGGTCATCGTGGTGTTGCTGGCTCATACCCAGAAAATACAAAAGTGAGCGTTCAGGCCGCCATTGACCTCGGATTAAATTGGGTTGAAGTTGATGTACAACCGACCAAAGATAATGTTTTAGTGGTTTGCCATGATCACACCATAAATCGATGCAGTAATGGACAAGGGCGTGTCGATGAACTGACTCTGGAAGAGTTAAAGGCGTTGGATTTTGGTAGCTGGTTCAGCGCAGATTTTTCAGGTGAGAAAATCATGACATTAGATGAGCTGCTCACTTTAGCTACTGAGCACAAGCTTAACTTGAATATTGAAGTTAAGGTAGATCGCCACCCAGCAGAAGAAGTGGCACAAGCTCTCGCCAACGTACTAGCAAAAAGTCCCATGCCGCAAGAGAAGGTACTACTCTCCAGTTTTAGTCATGATGTCATTAGAGCGCTGCATAAATACTGCAATGAGTATCGATTAGGTGTATTGAGTGAATTCTTAACGAGAAAAGATAAACGCCTTTTGGAAGAAGTTAACGCCTATAGCTGCAACCTAAACATTAACTGGGTTCGCTCGCGCCAAATAAACAAACTCCAGCAGGCGGGTTACAAAGTGATGTGTTATACAGTGAACAATCCAAACAAACTGAAGTACCTACCTCAGTTAGACGGTATATTCAGTGATCATCCACAACGCTTTATGCCATAGCACATACCACCTTGAGCTTCAGAGGCACCATTTCGTTACCACTCAATCTGAATTGGTGTCCCCATCTCTACAAGCTGGATAAATTCATCCATCTCTTCATTGGTAATCGCAATACACCCATTGGTCCAATCAAAGCTTTGGATATAAATCGGCAACTGACTCTCACCGTTTTTTAAACCATGAATTTTGATGTTCCCTCCTGGGGACACACCTCGGCGCTTCGCTTCCAACGTATCAATCGCATCAGGGTAGCTAATATGCACAGAACGATAAAAAGCCGAGTCTTCTATGACGTAATCTAAGGTGTATTCGCCCTCAGGTGTACGATTGTCTCCCTCTTCTTGTTTATGCCCTTTAGGGTTCGCTCCTAAAGCAATGCGGTATTCTTTTAGTATTGTGCCTTGTTCCATTAAATACATTCGACGCTTTGACTTGTCGACTTTAACAAAATCTACAGCTGCATGGACGCCAGAAGCCAACACACAACACAAGAACATAGAGCACCATTTCACTGACATTGCCGGAACGCCTAACCTAACTAAAGTGAACAAGAAAAGAGCGATTATGCTAGTCAGTTAGCGCCCGTAAAGCAAACAGTATCTAGGGTAGAACCTGTATTACCCCAGGAGCTAAAGGGATGAACGCACAAGTGCAGAATCGTAAGATAATACTCATTGAAAGGCGTGATCGTTATCGTTGTTTGATATGGCAAAAGTTAAAGAGAAGATTTCTCTATTCATTCCGCCTAAGTTGCATTACTTTATAAGTATATTTATTTATAAAGTCCGCACTTTTTGAGAGGGAACCATGATTAATATTGCTTTTTTTAGTGCAAAATCCTACGACGAGGCCTCTTTTAATAAAATTAAAAATAACCGAAATTTTGAATTCCACTATCACGACTTCCGGCTAACCGAAAAAACCGCCAAAATGGCACATGGTTGCGATGTCGTGTGTGCTTTCGTCAATGATGACCTTTCAGCTCCCGTTCTTAAACAGCTTTCTCTAGGCGGAACTAAGCTTATTGCCATGCGCTGCGCGGGTTTTGATAAAGTTGATCTACAAGCCGCTAAAGAACTTGGCTTACAAGTGGTTCGAGTTCCTGCTTACTCACCAGAAGCGGTGGCTGAACACACAGTCGGTTTGATGATGTGCCTAAATCGTCGCCTTCACAAAGCCTACCAACGTACACGTGACGCCAACTTCTCGCTAGAGGGCCTAGTTGGCTTTAACTTTTACGGGAAAACCGTTGGTGTCATTGGTACAGGTAAGATTGGTATCGCGACGATGCGTATCTTCAAAGGGCTTGGCATGGAGCTGCTTTGCTATGACCCTTACGAAAATCCATTAGCACTAGAAATGGGAGCGCGTTACTGTTCGCTTGAAGAAATCTACGCTAATGCGGATATTATCTCTCTCCATTGTCCAATGAGTGAAGAAAACTATCACCTATTGAACGAAAAAGCCTTCGCGCAAATGAAAGATGGTGTGATGATCATTAACACTAGTCGAGGCGAGTTGCTGGATTCACTAGCGGCGATAGAAGCCTTGAAACAAGGTAAGATTGGCGCGCTTGGTCTAGACGTGTATGACAATGAAAAAGACTTGTTCTTCCAAGATAAATCTAACGATGTCATCGTAGACGATGTTTTCCGTCGCTTATCGGCTTGTCATAACGTGCTGTTTACTGGCCACCAAGCATTCTTGACTCACGAAGCACTTAATAATATTGCCTCAGTTACGCTCGATAACGTCGAAGCCTTTTTCTCTGGTAACGTATCGGGCAATGAACTGATTAACTAAAGCCAGACAATCGAGAAGTATAGTAGAGCGTGTGATCTCAGCTATGCTATACTTCTCGACTATTTAAAATTTGAGCCAAATTACCATGAGCATAAAAACTGATATTCAAAAGCTGCACAACCGTTTAGATACATGCCAACGTAAACTTGATGCGGCACGTTCTCGTGGTGATCACGAAATGATTACAAAGTTCACGGATGAAGTAGAACAGCTAACCAAAAAGCTTAATCAGTTAAAGCATAAGCAAAACTATGAGCTGAACAAAGAACGTAAAAGCTTACTTGATATGCCATTCTCCCGTGAAATCACCAAAGCAGAACAAGCGGACATCGGCAAACTGAAAAAACGCGTACGCGGCTTAGTAATCGTTCACCCACTAACAAAAGTTGGTAAAGAGCTTCGCCTCGATGTCATGACAGGCTTTGCGCCAAAAGAGTTTTAAACTCATATTAATACTCGTTGAGCCTAAGCATTTGCTTGGGCTTTTTATTTTGTACTGCTTCATTAAATTTCATCGAAATATCAACCCATAAGCTCTTAAAAAGGCCAGCGACAAAGCCACTGACCAAATTCAAAATGCCAGTCTGCATTACTCGCCTACGACAGTTGCTGCAACTTGTGCTCCACAACGGGATCATTCGGAACCAACTGCTGAGCCACTTCCAAAAGCTGTACTGCATCTTGCGGGTTGTCATACTCATGCTTAAGTGCAATATCAACAAGTGGCTGAATATCGATTTGCGCTTGATGCTCTTTCACATGTTCTTTCTTTTCTTCAATTAACACATTATGAGCGGTACTCAGTAAGTTCAAACGATGCTGTGAACTCGCATTCGCCTTGTTAAGGCACTGATAGTAATCTTCTTTTAATCGCAGCGTTTTAGTCTGATGACGAAACTGCGCTATATCTATCTTCTGATAACGTATAAAGTCTACAGCCACTTGCTTATAAAAACCGAATTTATTCAAATACGTCGCGTGGGTGCCATGTCCCATACCGAAGACTCTCAAGTGAGTGAGCTCTGGGTAGCGTTTGGCGTGAAGGCGGTCGATTTCATTGGTTGGATCATAAATGATGTAACCTTTTGCATCTCCAAGGTTGAGGTCGTGGTACTTTCCTTCCCAATCAAATTGTTGGGCAAGTTCAGTACTGGGCCTGTCATCCCATGGCACTAGCACTTTGTTTTTTGTACTGACCGGGTGAAACATCAATACTTGATCCAACTTTAATAGATTGGAAAAGGCGCCAATAGCAAAACCACCGCGGCTAAGGCCATAACCTAAACGGCATTCAAAAGGCTCAAGTAATGTCGATAACTGCTCTAGAAAGAAAATCAAATTACGGCTGCGAAACCAGTTACTTTTCCCAAGGTGCTGAAAAGAAATAATATTTACTTTTTGTTTCTGGGCTAAGCGATAGCCCCAAGGCGCAAAGTCTGAGTGTAAGTCCTGTACTTGTAGATTCGTACCAGCAGGGGAAAAGGTGAACAACAGTGGTTTATTTCGGTCGACAAACTCATACTTAACAAACACATCATCAAGTAAGTCCTCCCCGGACATCGGTAGCCTGGTTTGCTGTTCTTCACGAGAAAGAGCCAGCCATTCATCCAACCAGTACAGTAACTTCATTAATCCTCCATCTAAATTGCGCCTAGCAATTGTGTTAAAAATCTAGTTTTTAGTGTGTGATCATCTCCCCCTGGTTACAGGGGACTCTGATATCAGTCCTCTTTTAAAACAAAGCGTGAATTTGCTTATTAAATTGGTCAATATCTATGGTTTGATGACGAACAAACTCCTTCGCCACCAGATTAAAAAATTCTAATTTATCTAATTGTGTGGATTGAGTGCCGTGCCCCATACCGACGACTTTTAAATGAGTTAGCTCTGGGTAACGTTCAGCATGAAGACGATCAATACGATTGGTGGGGTCATAAATAATGTAACCCTTGGCATTGCCCAAATCTCGATCATGGTAGCCGCTTTCCCAATCGAACTGTTGAGCAAGCTCAGTGCTGGGCCGATCATCCCATGGCACTAACGCTTTATTTTTTGTGCTAACAGGATAAAACAACAAAAGATGATCCAACTTCAGTAAGTCAGCGAATGCGCCAATAGCAAAACCACCTCGGCTCTGCCCATAACCCAAACGACATTTGAAGGGCTTAAGCAACTCAGACAACTGCTCCAGAAAGAAAATCAAATTCCGGCTACGGAACCAATTGCTTTTACCTAAATGTTGAAAGGCAATAATATTTACTTGTTGTTGTATTCCGAGGTCGTAGCCCCAAGGAGAAAAATCCGGAGTTAAGTCTTGTACCTGAGCATCAGTACCGGAAGGAGAAAATGTGAACAACAATGGCTTGTTAAGATCGACGAGTTCATACTTCACAAAAACATCATCAAGTAAATCGTAGCCAGAAATTGGTAAAGCAGCATTTTGCTCTTTTTGAGTAAGCACTTGCCATTCATCTAACCAGTAAAGTAGCTTCATTTTTTCTCCAAGTACATCAGCAGTATTTAGACTGAAACTCTATCAAAATGCTTTTAAGCATCCCACGTTGAGACTTAACAAAGCTCTACTTAAAGCCCAAGTGACCTATGGAAATGTCTTCGATTGAAGATATTACTGCGTAAACTACACCCAAAGTGAGTACGCTAAAGAACTTAGAGAAAGGGCCGGAGAAAAGCCAATTAGAAGTTTTCGATAACAGCTGTTAAAAAACAGCAGATACAAAAAAACCGCTGTAAGAACAGCGGTTTTTTAAAGGTGGCGGAGAGATAGGGATTTGAACCCTAGATACGCTATTAACGTATGCCGGTTTTCAAGACCGGTGCTTTCAACCACTCAGCCATCTCTCCACAAATTGTCACTAAAACTTAGTCTTATACTATCGATGCTAATTTTTAGTTTTGCCTTCAGTTATCTTAATTAAAAAGAAAACTTGAAAGCGATGTTTAAAGCCTGGCGATGTCCTACTCTCACATGGGGAAGCCCCACACTACCATCGGCGCTATTTTGTTTCACTTCTGAGTTCGGCATGGAAATCAGGTGGGTCCAAAACGCTATGGTCGCCAAGCAAATTCTTTAATCTGGAAAGCTGTTTCTTAATTCTCGTTCTTACACATTCAATGTTCTTTCATTGAGTCCATCAAAACCCCTTGGGTGTTGTATGGTTAAGCCTCACGGGCAATTAGTACAGGTTAGCTCAACGCCTCACA